>JARKOC010000294.1 GCA_029975915.1 Bryobacteraceae bacterium | reverse complement strand
CCGCCTGCGTCCGCACCTACCGGGAACGCCTGAACGAGTTCACCGGGATGAGCCCCCTCGAGGTTTGGTACTACCGTATCGACGAGAAGACCCTCATGTCGATGGCGCCGGATGCCGAAACCAGGGCACGGCGCGGCAAATTCATGGAAAAGGCTAAGAAGCGCATCGGAGAATACCTGCTACCCAAGATCACCGAGCGGACCGGCGGCCGTTGCTGCCTGGTGGACAGTGCGCCTCTCCTCTACCATGTCACCGAGGAGGACTTCTTCGAGCGGGTCAGCAGGGCGATAGAGGAATACCGGCAATCCCTGCCCGACGAGCGCCGTGTGCTGTTCAACCGCTACCGCCTGGAAGACGTGGCCGTGAAGGTCGTGGGCATCGGCAGCGTCGGTACCCGTTGCCTGGTGGGCCTGTTCATGACCGACGAGGGGCATACGCTTCTGTTGCAATTCAAGGAGGCGGTCCCGTCGGTGCTGGAACCGTATGCGGGCAAGAGTCTCTACAAGAACCAGGGGCAGCGGGTTGTGGTAGGTCAGCGCCTGATGCAGTCGGCGAGCGACATCTTCCTTGGATGGACCCGCAGCAAGTTTGGAAAGGATTTCTACTTCCGGCAGTTGCGGGACATGAAGTTTTCGCCTCCCCTGGAGGGGGTCACGGCATCGATGCTGGAAAGATACGCCGGTCTCTGCGGCTGGACCCTGGCCCGGGCCCACGCCCGGTCGGGAGACACCGCGACCATAGCCGGCTACCTGGGCGGCAAGGACAAGTTCGATCTCGCCATCGCCGATTTTGCCGTGGCCTATGCCGACCAGACAGAGCAGGACCATGCGGCATTGAAGAAGGCGGTGGATTCCGGCCGTATCGAAGCACTTATCGAGGAAAACCTATGAACCTAAAAACGGCAGTTGGAGGTATCCGTAGAGAGCGACTCTGTCCTATTTCGCTGCTGCTCTTAGCGAAATGGAGCGGCCACAGCCGATACTGTCCGAACCCGAAGGATGAATCTGTCGGCTGTAGCGAAATGAGCGTAGAGCAGCAGAAAGAGGGCAATCGGAGCGAACGAAGGATGCCTCCAACTGCCGAATCCAGGATGAACAAGCTGCTTCTGGTCTTTATTCCGCTTTTCATGTTGTGCGGATGCTCGGCGGTTGGCCCCGGAACAGTGGCGCGGGACAGGTTCGACTACACCGCGGCCATTTCGGACTCGTGGAAGCAGCAGATGCTGTACAACATGGTGAAACTCCGTTACGGGGATGCCCCGGTCTTTCTGGACGTGGCATCGGTCATCAATCAGTACTCCGTTGAAAGCGCAATCGATATGCGCTTTTCCTGGGCATACCCCGTTGTC
>JARKOC010000249.1 GCA_029975915.1 Bryobacteraceae bacterium | reverse complement strand
CCCGTCCGACGATGTCTCCCTGAAGCGGATCCTCAACACCCCGCCCCGCGGCATCGGCGGGTCCACCTTCGACAAGGTGGCGGATCTGGCCGCGGATCGGGGCATCCCATTCGGCGCGGCCCTGCGGGAGGCGGCGACCGGCGAACTCCTGGGCAAAGGGCCGAGGGGCAGGGTCGCCGATTTTGTCTCCCTCATGGAAGGTTTCGCGACCCTTGCCGAAACGCTGCCGCTTCCCGAACTGGCCTCCCGCATTATCAGGGATTCCGGCTATGAGGCGCGGCTCAAGGAGGAACGGACCGAGGAGGCAAGGGATCGACTCGCCAACCTCCAGGAACTCCTGGCTGCCCTGGACGACTTCGAGCGGAACAGCGAGGACAAGGGGCTGTCAGCCTACCTGGAGCAGGTGGCCCTGATCTCGGACGTGGAACGGGGGGAACGGCGCCACAACTCCGTCACCCTCATGACCCTCCATGCCGCCAAGGGTCTGGAATTCCCCCTGGTGTTCATGACCGGCATGGAGGAGCGCCTCTTTCCCCATGTGCGCGCCTTGGACGACCCGGAGCAGATGGAGGAGGAGCGGCGGCTCTGCTACGTGGGAATGACCCGTGCACGGGAACGGCTCTACCTGACCAATGCCAGGCGCCGCCATTTCTACGGCCAGGAGCAGTTCAACTCGCCGTCCCGGTTTCTCGGCGACATTCCGGACGAACTGCTGGAGGTGGAGGAGGAGTACCAGACCGGCTTCGGCTGGGGTGAATCACCGGGGCGGACCGCCGGAACGGAAAGCAGCGGCGCCTCCAGACAGGCGAGATGGGACGAGGTCGTGGAACAATCCCGTTCCGCTGCCCAGGCATCACCGGTTGCGCCATTTCCCGACAACGAGGTGCGTGTGGTGCCCGAAGGTGACGGCATCTTCATCGGCATGAGGGTGCGGCACGCCAAGTTCGGCCCCGGAACCATCCGCAAGCTGGAGGGAAGGGGCGACAACGAGAAGGTCATCGTCTGGTTCGACTCCGGAGGACCGAAGAAGCTGCTGCTCCGTTTCGCCGGGCTGGAGAGGATCTGAACGGCAAGGAGCGAGGAACGAGGATCGGGGATCGAGGTGTGCGGAAAGGGGCTGGAGGCTGGGGGCTGGAGACTAAACATGTCCCGCAATGCCTCGCAGGTTGTATTTTCCTGTCGTTCATGCTAGAAAAACCGCTTGGAATAAATATAGATTTTGCCGGATGGAGCAGCGATATGA
>JARKOC010000243.1 GCA_029975915.1 Bryobacteraceae bacterium | reverse complement strand
CAGGCTGCCGAGCATCGACAGCCTGGGGACAATCTATGAAGCCCAGACCGCGGTCAAGGCGGCCAGCCGCACGCTCCTCATACCCGATCTGGCGGCAGACCGGGTCGAGAACCAGCGGAAGTACATTGCACAGGCTTTCGAGCGGGCTGACGCGGCATGGAAGGTGTACGAGCCCCTGGAGCAGACGCCTGAAGAAGCGGTACTGTGGAAGAAGTTCGTCGGCGAATGGGACCGCTGGAAAAATGATGTCCGGGCATTCACAGCCATGTCCGAGGCCTATCGGAAAAGCGGCGCCAAGGAAGACTATGCGAAGGCCCTGAAGTTAGAGCTGACAACGGCGACGGCTTCCTTCCGCGCGGCAGAGGAGACCCTCGGCAAGATAATCGATATAAATGGCAAGATTGCCCAGCAGGAGAGGATGTCGGGTGACAAGGCGGCTTCACGTGCACGGATGACGCTCGTTCTCGCACTCATCCTGGGCGCGCTCGCCGCCGTGACACTCGCTCTGCTGATAACCCGCGGCATACTGCGCCAGCTCGGCGGGGATCCCACCGAGGTGAGCGACATTGCGACAAAGGTCGCCGGGGGAGATCTGGCCGTGCATGTCGCCGTGGCCGACGGTGACACGCATAGCGTAATGGCCGCAATGAACAGCATGGTGCAAAGCCTTCGCGAGCTCATATCCGAGACCGTAAGCATTTCCAGCGGTATTGCCGCGGCTTCCGCCCAGTTGCACGCCACTTCGGAACAGATTGCCACCGCAGCGGAGGAGGTTGCGTCGCAGACAAGCACCGTGGCCACGGCAAGCGAAGAGATGTCGGCAACCAGCCTCGACATAGCGCGCAACTGCACCTTTGCGGCGGAAAATTCAAAAAAGACCAGCGATTCAGCAGATTTCGGCGCAAGCATTGTCCAGGAAACCATCTCCGGCATGGAGAAAATAGCCGATCGGGTAATGCAGACCGCCATGACCATTGGAACGCTGGGAACCCGCTCCGAGCAGATTGGGGAAATCATCGGCACCATCGAGGACATAGCGGACCAGACCAACCTGCTGGCGCTGAATGCCGCCATCGAGGCAGCCCGGGCAGGAGAGCAGGGGCGAGGATTCGCGGTGGTCGCCGACGAGGTGCGGGCACTGGCCGA
>JARKOC010000239.1 GCA_029975915.1 Bryobacteraceae bacterium | reverse complement strand
GGTAAAGGTACTCGACGGTCCGACCTGGACGATGCCGGCATTGCCGAACGCCCCGGCTGTCGTGAAGTTGCGGCCGTTCCGGATGGTGAAGCTGCCGTCGGCGGTGTTCGTTGCGAGGCTGGTCAACGCATCGGTCCCGTTGTTCTGTTTCAGGTTGGAGTTGACGCCGTCCAGCAGGATGGTGGCCGCGTTGGTGACGATGGCGCCGGTCGGCAGTTGAAGGTTCCCCGGGCTTCCCGCTGTTCCGTAGACCGCATACGTTCCGCCGGTGAGGGTCGTGCCGCTGTAGTTTGTCAGGTTGTCCGTGACCTGCAGGGTGCTCCCGGCATTGGCCTGGAGGATGCCGCTGTTGGTGATTCCCAGGTCGTCCCGCGGGTTGATGGTCAGTGGCGTGGTCTGGTTGGCGACGATCAGGCCCTGGTTGTCGAGGCCGATAAGGTTGACGCCCAGTTGGCCGGCGCCCTGGATGGTGTGTCCGGCGGCGTTGGTGAGCGTGCCTACGGACGACCCGTTCAGTATCCGGTTACGATCGCTGTTGCCCATTGTCAGGCTGCCGGGGCCGGTGAGGGTGATGTCGCCATTGATGCGCAGATCGGTCAGGGTGCCGCTGGAGTTCAGTTGCAGGACAGCGTTGTTGGTGATGGTCCCTTCCAGATAGCCGGTCTGTCCGTTCTGCACCGCCACCTGCCCGTTGTTGGCAAGATTGGTGAGGGTCGCGCCCTGGAGTTCGATGATGCCGCCGCCCGCGGTCTGTAGAGTTCCTCCGGAGATGGTGGTGTCATAGATCTCCACGGTGGAGGCGTTGAGCGCTTCGATGGCGCCCCCCGTGTTCGCGATGGTGTTAGAGCTGACAATCCTGAGGGTTCCGCCGTTATCCGCCCGCAGGGTTCCGCTGTTGGCCCGTGTCGGGTTGTCTTCGCGCAGGTCGATGACGAGGGTGGTCCCGTTCTGGTTGGCGGTGATCAGGCCCTGGTTGTCCAACCCCATGAAGTTGATGCCCAGTTGACCGCCGCCCTGGATGGTGTGGGTCGCACTGTTGATGAGCACGTTGGTGGTGGGAGTGCCTTCCACCCCGAACACGCGATCGCTGTTCAGACCACCCAGGGTGAGCGTGCCGCTGCCGGCCAGGGTCACCGGGCCGGAGATCCGCAGGTCTGCCAAGGAGCCGCTGGAAGTTAACTGCAGGGTGCCGTTGTTGGTGATCGTCCCCTGCAGCACGGCATTCTGGCCGTTTGCCACGTTGATGAGTCCGGAGTTGGTGACAGTGTCCAGCAATGTGCCGTTCTGGAGCTGGATGGCGCCGCTGCCCGAGGTCTGCAGGGTTCCGCCGGTGATGGTGGTGTCATTGATCTCCACGGTGGAGGCGTTGAGCGCTTCGATGGCGCCCCCCGTGTTCGCGATGGTGTTCGAGCTGACAATCCTGAGCGTACCGCCGTTATCCGCCCGCAGGGTTCCGCTGTTGGCCCGGGTGGGGTTGTCGTCGCGCAGGTCGATGACGAGGGTTGTTCCGTTCTGGTTGGCGGTAATCAGCCCCTGGTTGTTCAACCCCATGAAGTTTATGCCCAGTTGTCCACCGCCCTGGATGGTGTGGGTCGCACTGTTGATGAGCACGTTGGTGGTGGGAGTGCCTTCCACCCCGAACAAGCGATTACTGTTCAATCCTCCCAGTGTGAGCGTTCCGGCGCCCGCCAGGGTAACCGGGCCGGAGATCCGCAGGTCAGCCAAGGAGCCGCTGGAGCTTAACTGCAGGATGCCGTTGTTGGTGAAAGTTCCTGCAAGAAGCGCATATTGACCGTTGGCCACAGTAATC
>JARKOC010000236.1 GCA_029975915.1 Bryobacteraceae bacterium | reverse complement strand
CAGCGCCGGATGCTTGCCCGGATACAGCTCGCCCTTGTACTTCACCAGCCCCAGGTAGAACACGTTCCTCAGCATCCGGTTCACCGTGTCCTTCGTGAACGGCCGCTCACCATAGTTGCCCGTCGTCCGGTAGCCTTCCCGGTTGAGCAAGTCGGCGATCCCGGCATCGGTGTACCGCCCCGTGGCGTACGCCTCGAAGGCCATCTTCAGCCCTGCCGCGTTCTTGGGATGCGGCACCGGCAGCCCACTCTCCGGGTCGGTCACGTACCCGAAGGGCAGCGTCCCGTTCCACATCCCATTCTGTGCCCGCGTATGCTTGCCCAGGCTCGTCCAGAAGCGCAGCTGGTGCAGGTAGTACTCGTCGAACAGCTCGTTGATGCCCTCCAACATGAACGCGCCGGGGTCGCTCGGATCGATCACCGGCTGGTGGACGAACACCACCTCGATGTTCAGCCGGTTGCGCAGCATGTCCTTGTACTTGCGCGCCAGGGCCACGTTGCGAAAAAGGCGCGAGGTGTGGATCACGATGATCGCCTGGAACAGCCCGGCGTGGGCATCCATCAGCATCCGCTCGAACCCCGGTCGCTTGTCCTTGCTGCCTGAGACCTCATCCCGATAGACCTGGACGATCTCATACCCGTTCCGCCCGGCATACTCCCGGATTTGCCCCTCCTGGCCCTCCAGCGACCAGCCCTCGGTCTGGTCTTCGCTTGAGACCCGCACATAAGCCGCTGCTTTGCGAATCACGCCGTTGGACTGGCTCATTGGGCTTCCACTCCCGCCGCGGGACTCAGGCTCTCCAACCGCACGCGGTCCTGGCCCAGCCAACGCTCGTACTGTTCCGCCATGCTCGAATCCCGGAACAGCCGTGTCAGGTCCGTCACCAGCACCACGTCAAACATCCCGGCCTGGGCATCCGCCATCAGGCGGGTCAGTCCCGGCCGCTGCTGCCTCACGCCCGGACACGTGTCCAGGTACACCTCCACCAGCCGGTAGCCCTGCTGCCGGGCATACCGTTCAATCTGCTCGCGCTGCCGGCCCAGCTCCAGCCCACTGCCTGCCTCATTCGATACCCGGAGGTACGCCACCGCGCGCTTCTTCATTCCGCGTCCTCCTCTTGGCCTGGCACCACCACCACCAGGGTTCCAGCATCCATCGCCGCCGCGAACTCCGCCAGCAGAGCCGCACCCAGCGGCGGCAGCGCGGGCCGGGGCAGCGGCTTCACCGGCTCCTCCGCCTCGGTCTCGTCCAGCACATCGAGCGAGATGACCACCACGCTTCCCTCCACCAGCATCTCGTCGAGATTCTTCAGCAGGACCATGCTGGGCGTCGGGGGCGGAGGCAGCTTCACCATCACGTCTTCGCAGACCTGCACCGGGATATCGGCCGGGTCGTCGACCGGCGTCCCCTCCGCGGGCCGTTTCGCCTTGAGCGGGCAGTCGGGGCAATTGCCATCACAGCGGTTGCAGGGGGCGCTCATTGCGCACCTCCCTCGGTCATGGACACGGGCGCGGTCTCCAGGCGCGTCACGATCCGCGCCAGCAGCCGGCACAACTCGTCCACCGCCGGGATGCTGCTCGCCGGCTGATCGGTGGCCTCAGGGAGATACTGCACGGTGATTGGGGTTTCTGTTTGCGGCACGAACGCCGCAGGGTTCAAGATCGTCATCGGGGAGACATCCTCCATTCATGAGCTAATCGACGCTGTTTGCAGGGCCAACCGCGCCCCGCTAGAATGGAGCCCGGCTGACCAATCCCTCGGCAGGGACTATGTTGGCCGACAGCCGGGGTTGTGGTCGCACACAACCTCGGCCCCGTTTCTACACCTCGCACTGCGGTTCATCGTTGTCTTATCGGTATCTTCTCCTGGATCGGGAATCCAACAAGCGCAGTCGCCTTCTGCCCTGGCTAACTGCGGTTGCTGGTCTGCGGTTCGATTGGATCCTGCTGTGGCTTACTGGTTCATGCTGGGGACACAGGTCGTGGAGATTCGCGGTATAATCTGAGGTAGCCCAGCATCGCATCTGTACTTCTATTGTACCGAACCAGATCGAACCCGTCAAGGGTCAATCTGCCTTTTTGAGGAGTTTGCCATGCTTGATTCCCTCTCCACCCAGGCCCCGCTGCCCACCCCCTTCTCCCTCGAACTCGGCCGCCGCATCCGCCGCGCGCGCACCGCTCACGGCTGGAGCCAGGCTCAACTGGCCGAGGCCGTGCACATGCGCCGCCCCTCCCTGACCCTCATGGAGAACGGCCGGATGCTGCCCGACATCGTCACTCTTCTGCTCATCGCCGGGTATCTCCAGCAGCCGCTGACCGCCTTGCTGCCCGAACCCGTCCAGGATGCCCAGATGCAGGAAGACGCCACCCTGGAGGAACTCCAGCTCCTGCTCCAGTTCCGGCGCATCCGCAGCAAGACCTTCCAGCAGCTGGTCATCCAGCAGGTGCGGGCCGTGGCCAACTACGAGCGCAGTCTCGAAGAGCAGTCCGGCGAAGAGTAGCTGCCTGCCTGCTCCCGCTGCGGGAGCGTACAAAGCGGGTACCAGGGTAGTTCGCTGTGCGGGTTCGACCCTCGGAGCTGGCGCGGCGGGCGGGGGCAGGCTGCGCCTGCCCTCCGCCCGCCTGTCGCCTCGAAAAAAGGGCCACTTTTGCACGGAATTGCACAAGATTGCACATCTGCGCCACCCAGCCCTTGCGCAGGTCATCCTCGAAGTAGACCCAGCGGTAGCCGTTGACCTGCTGTTCATCGCCGATCATGCCGGGATAGACGCCCGGTGTGAACGGGTTCGCGCCCTTCGGCGCGGTTGTTGATGGGCTGCCCTGGCGGATATTCAGGGAATAGGCCTGGACAGATAGAACTCCTCTTCGCATGGTTCCCTCATTCTCTGTATAGATGCGGCTGACCCTGCTGGCCAGCGTGCCCAGGATGGGCCGGATGTCGAATTCGCCGCGAGGCTCCTGAGCCCACGGCCCGAACGAGAACAGGCACAGGCTGACCTTGTACCGGGCGTAGTAGCGCTGGACGCACTCGTTCAGGACGTCCGCGAAGGTCTCCCCGCTGATGCCCAGCTTCTGGTAGCTGCCAGCCTCGTCCCAGCCCCACTCCGTGCAGAGCCAGTTGATCTTCCCGCAGCGGGAAGCGTCCGCGACGGCCTGGCCCACCAGGAAACGCCCCAGACGGCCACCAGACTCGCTCAGAGTGCGGTAGACGTACTCGTGTATGCCTATGACGTGTTTCGAGTCACCAGCGGCCCTCAGGAGAGGCAGGAGCGCGGTCTCCCATGCGCCCTCCGGCGGCATGCCCACTGAGAAGTTCCCGACGACCAGGATGCGGTCGAAGCTGTCGGCCAGGCGCATGGCCTCAATGAGCCAGGACGAGAGGTAGGGCCAGCTCTTTGTTGGCTCGTTGCCACAGTGCCACCAGATGCCCGGATGGAGACCCAGGCCGTGCATGTGCTCGATCCATTCGTCCGGCGTGGCGTACAGGTGCAGGTCGTCATCGCCCCGGTCGGGCCGTGGCCAGAAGGACCGATAGATGACCTGGACGTGCGGCCGCAGCCGGGCCACGTCGTTGGCCAGGCCGACGTTGTCGCCGATGAGGACGTACTTGCAGCCCAGGCGGTCGGTGGCCTCCAGGACTTCCTGGAGGCTCACCTTGAAACCGCGAACGTTCAGGCCGGCAGGGCTGTAGGAGATGGCGCTCACGAGGCCTCCAGCGCTGACTTGATCCCGTACAGCAGC
>JARKOC010000234.1 GCA_029975915.1 Bryobacteraceae bacterium | reverse complement strand
GCCCTCCAGGCATCCGCCGGTCCGGCAAGGATGCCGGGCAGGATCTTTTCCAGCATCCATTTCATATGGGCGCGGTTCGTGGGGATGCGGGCCGAGGTGACGCGTCGCATGACGCTGTCCAACGCTTCCTCGGGGTGGGCGCGGGCGTAGCGCCACCCTTCCATTGTCGCCTCGGCGAAGTCCCGGCAGCGCCGGGGGTTCGCCTTCCACATGTTTTCCAAACAGTAGATGCCGTCCTCGGGCACGTTGCACCCGTATTTCTCAAGCGGAAAGGTAATCAGTTCATCCTCGTCCAGACCGGCCTGATAGAGCATGTGGTACTCGTTGTAGTACATGGCGGAGCAGGCGTCCACGCCGTTGTGGAGGAAGAGGGCCACCGAGTAGTTCTGCACGAAACGTCGACCCGGAGAGATGCCGTGGGAGGAGAGGGCTGCCTCGAAGGGAACCGTGAAGTCGCCCGCCCAGAGGCTTACCCGGCGCCCGTTCAGGTCCCGGAGAGAGCGGATGCCGCTTTTCTTTCGCGCAACCAGCATGGCGGTGGAGCGGTTTACGATCTGTGCTATGTTGACCACCGGAAGGCCGCTGTTGCGGCGCTGGAGGGCGGAGGTGAGGAAGGTGGTGGCGAAATGAGCCGTGCCGTCGGCAAGACGGTCCATGGAATTCAGCTCCGGACCGCTATGCAGGATTGTCACGTCCAGGCCCCGCTTGCGGTAGAATCCCTTGTCAAGGGCAAGGTAATACCCCGCAAACTGTGACTGGGGAACCCATTGGAGGGATACCGACACCTGTGCCGCGTCCGGTGGCGGGGCGGCCCATGGCGCCACGGCTGGGAGCAGGAGGAGCATTATCAATGCAGCTGTCAGTATCCGGAGGAATGGAAACATCGTACTGTGTCCTCCCGTTAAATAAGAAGCGGGCGTCATGCCGTCATGCAGCGCATGGGCGGCGCCGGTATTGAGGCCCTGGGACCCGAACGGCGCACAGTGTAGCAGAGATTGCTTGGTATTGAAATCGGTTATCGCGAATGGGTCCGGGCCCATTATGCGAGGCCAATGCAAATCGTTGCGGCACGTATTGACGTGAAGGAGGAGAGAGGTGTAGAAAACAGGGAGTGTCCGGTGCAGCGAGGAATCATTCGTATGGAAAAGAGTGAGGACAGGTACAATGGATGACGTGATTGTTGTTGAAATCCGGGGGAGGCTGCATTCTCTCGGTGATG
>JARKOC010000231.1 GCA_029975915.1 Bryobacteraceae bacterium | reverse complement strand
GAGACGCAGGAGAAGGCCATATCACTTGCCGTGGGCACGGCAAACCGCATCGAGACGGTCCAGCGCGGCGTGGAAAAGGTGGTACGCGCATCCGCATCACGGATTGAAGACGGAGAGCGCTCTCCGGAACGGGTCCGGCTGATCCTGGCCCACGCCGTAGGCGAAAACCCCGAAATATTCGGAGCGGCTTTCGCGTATGCCCCGGAAACGACCTCCGGAGGCACGCGACTGGCGGCGCCCTATGTCTACCGCTCCGGAGGACGCCTGGCGTTCAAGGACCTGGGCGCGGGCCGCTATCGCTACGATGTCTGGGACTGGTACACCCTGCCCAGGGATCTGGGACGGCCGGTATGGTCGGAGCCGTACTTCGACGAGGGGGACGGAGGGGCGCTGATGGTGACCTACTCGGTCCCGGTATTCGACGGTCCCGATGCGGACCGAAAGCTGGTAGGCGTCGTTACCTGCCATGTCTCCCTGGACTGGTTGACGGACCTGCTGCGCTCCATACGATTCGCCGAAACCGGCTATGCCTTTCTCGTCTCCCGGACCGGGGCCTACATCTGCCATCCGAGAAAGGATTTCGTGGTGCGCGAAACGCTGTTCAGCGCGGCGGAGACCAACCATCGGCCGGAGCTTCGCGCCGTTGCCCGGCGGATGATCACCGGCGAATCGGGCTACATACCACTCAGGAACCTGGTATCCCAACAGCCGAGCCACATGGCGTTCGCACCCGTCCCCTCCACCGGCTGGTCGGTGAGCATCATCGTAACGGACAAGGAGCTGCTGGCGCCGGTAGTTTCCCTGAGCCGGTCGGTGGCCCTGGTGGGTATCGCCGGCTTTGCCCTGCTGCTGCTGATAACCCTGCTCATTGCCCGGAGCATCACCCGCCCCCTGAGGGAGCTTGATGCCGCAACCGAAGTCCTCGCCAAGGGCGACCTGGACGCTCCCCTCCCCGCCATACCGGGCAACGACGAGGTCGCTCACCTGTCGAAATCCTTCACCCACATGAGGACGGAACTGAAGCGCTCCATGGAAGAGCTCCGGGCCACGACCGCGGCAAAGCAGAAGATCGAGAGCGAACTGGAGATCGCCCGTTCCATCCAGATGAGTCTCGTGCCGCGGACATTCCCCGCGTTTCCGGACAGGCCCGAGTTCGACCTGTACGCGGAACTCCATCCGGCGCGGGCCATCGGCGGCGACTTCTACGACTTCTTCATGCTGGACCGCCACCGGATCTGCATGGCCATCGGCGACGTGTCGGACAAG
>JARKOC010000225.1 GCA_029975915.1 Bryobacteraceae bacterium | reverse complement strand
CCTCATGCCGAGCTCTCTCCGAACTGGATGGTACGCCTTGCATACCGCCAGTCTTGCGTGTACTCTTTTCCCGGTAGAGAGATGCCCGGCCATCACTTCGACGGCCCCCGCACCGGCCGTCCCGGGGATACCGTCTGCCCTGCGGAAAGGAGTCGGCAATGAAACGGTTCATCACTGTGATCGCGTGCAGCCTGATCCTCGTCCCGGCATCTGTCATGGGAGTCGACTTCGAGTATGCGAGCTATGCTTCCCTCCTGAAGCATCGCGTCACGGACGGCGTCGCCATCAACGGCATCGCGGTTGCCGCCGTTGATTACAATGCCCTGTGGAAGGACGCAAGACTCCCCTCCTCCGACTACAGCCGGTTGTTGAAGGAACTTGCGGCCTTCGACCCCGGCGCCCTGAACAGCAGGGAGAAACGCATCGCATTCTGGGTGAATGTTTACAACATCGGGGCCATGAAGACGATTGTTGACCACTATCCGGTGGACAGCATCAGGAGCAGGAAAATCCACTGGCGTGGCAGCCCCTGGGACATAAAGGTGATCAGGGTCGGGACACGGAACTATGCGCTGGACGAAATCGAGCACACCATCCTGTTGGACGGATTCGGGGATCTCCGCATCCATTTCGGCATCAACTGCGCCTCGGTGAGTTGCGCCGATCTGCTGACCGTTCCCTACCGCGCCTCCACCCTGTACCGGCAACTGGAACAGCAGGGCAAAAGGCTCCTGGCAAACCGGGACAAGGGGTTGCGGATTGATCGGGAGAGGAACACCGTCTTCCTGTCGCGGATTTTCAAATTCGACGCCAAACGTTTCGCAGCAGTCGACGGAGGAGTCATCGCCTTTATCAGGCCGTTTGTTGTCGAGGGGGATGGGGAGTTCCTGGACCGGACAGCCCCGAAGATCGACTACCTGGACTACGATTGGAGCGCCAACGACCTCAAGAACGCTTCACCGCGGAAATAAGCCGGACACGGAACGACTGGAGAACCCCCATGGACATCCTGCAGGGCATTGCGCCCCACGATGCGTACAACCAGACCCTGGTCGGCAACGTTCATCCCGTGGACTGGGTAAACCCGGAACCGGCGGAACGGTACAACCTGGTGGTGATCGGGGCAGGCACCGCCGGACTGGTATGCGCTGCCGGCGCCGCCGGGCTCGGCGCCCGAGTGGCGTTGATCGAGCGGCGCCTCATGGGGGGAGACTGCCTGAATGCGGGATGCGTCCCTTCCAAGGGATTGATCCGCTCCTCGCGTGCCGTGCATGACGCAAAAAAAACTCAAGAATTCGGCATCTCGGGCTGCGAAGGGATCACCGTCGATTTTGGCGCGGTCATGGAACGGATGCGGCGTCTGCGCGCCGGCATCAGCGTCCACGATTCTGCGCGACGCTTCCGCGATGAACTGGGTGTGGACGTTTTTTTCGGCGAAGGTCGTTTTTGCGGCCCCGACAGTATCGAGGTGAACGGGAAGGGGTTGCGCTTCGCCAGAGCCGCTCTGTGCACGGGAGGGAGGGC
>JARKOC010000203.1 GCA_029975915.1 Bryobacteraceae bacterium | reverse complement strand
ATCCGACGCCATCCTGTTCGGTTCGGTGGGCGGACCCAAGTGGGAGTCGCTGCCACCCGAGGAGCAGCCCGAGCGGGCGGCGCTCCTGCCGCTGCGCAGTATCTTCGGCCTGTACGCAAACCTCCGCCCCGCAATAGTCTTCCCTTCGCTCACCGGCGCGTCCTCGCTCAAGGAAGAGGTTGTGAGCGGCGGATTCGACATCCTGGTGGTTCGGGAACTGACCGGCGGCATCTACTTCTCCCAGCCCAAAGGGATCGAGGGTGAGGGGCACCGTAGGGTCGGCTTCGACACCCTGCGCTACAGCGTGCCCGAGATCGAGCGCATCGCGCACGTGGCTTTCCGTGCGGCGCGCGAGCGGAGCGGCAAACTCTGTTCCATCGACAAGGCGAATGTCCTCTCTTCATCGGTCCTGTGGCGGGAGACCGTAACCGCCGTCGCCAGGGACTACCCGGAGGTGGAGCTGACGCACATGTACGTGGACAACGCGGCCATGCAGCTTGTCCGCCGGCCGAAGCAGTTCGACGTGCTGCTGTGCGAGAACATGTTCGGTGATATCCTTTCCGACGAAGCCGCCATGCTGACCGGTTCGCTGGGCATGCTGCCCTCCGCGTCGCTTGCCGAGGGGGCGTTCGGAATGTACGAACCGTCGGGAGGCTCCGCGCCGGACATCGCCGGAAAAGGGATCGCCAACCCCATCGCCCAGATACTCTCTGTCGGCATGATGCTCCGTTACTCCTTCGGGCTGGAGGACGCCGCCGGAGCCGTCGAGTCAGCCGTGGTCAGGGTGCTGGAGCAGGGATGCCGGACAGCGGATATTTTTCAGAAGGGCAGCGGCGAACGGCTGGTGACGACCAGGGAAATGGGAGATGCGATCGCCGCGGCGCTGTGAATCAATGTGAACTACGGCAGGAAAAGGATGCAAACAAAAAACCCCCGAGCTATCGGGGGTTTTTTGTTTGCGGTAGTGCGCGGTTATTTGGGCGGGCAGGGACCAAGGCGTTTTCCGCTCATGATCATCTTGGTTTTCATTTCCTTCCCTTCGATCTTGGTCGATGTTTCAATGAGGCCGTTCATGGAGTCTCCGGAGTACGTGACGGTACCCGTGCCGGTGGCTTCCTTGCAGGCTACGCTCCAACTCACGGTATTCCCGTCTATCTTCTGGTTCTCAACCTTGCAGTCGGACTGTTCCCGGTTGGTCTTCGGTACATAGTCTTCCTGGGTCAGGCAGGTCTTTACCGTGTGAGGCTTCATGGCGCCGGCCGGCATCCCCGGCATTTTCGGCATTTCGACC
>JARKOC010000200.1 GCA_029975915.1 Bryobacteraceae bacterium | reverse complement strand
AGATTCCCAACCCCTGGTCGAGAACTTTCTTGAGAGCCCCGCACTTCCGCTTTTTGAACGCGTCATTCGCTGCGTTTTCATAATAGGCGCGGTCCCTCACTTTCTTGGGGCGGGGCTGGGGGACCACCGGGGTCTTGGGCGTTACGGGGATCCGGGATGCCGTTGGCGGCGGGAGGACGGGCTCCGGCCGGTTGGAAGCCTCGTTCTGCGGTGCCGCGGGAGGCGGTGATACGGGTGAAACGTGTGATGGAGGCAGGATCCTGTCCCTGAAGAGGTAGAGGCCCCCCAGGACCAGAACCAGGACCAGGGCAGGGATTCCGTACCGGAGCCATCGCCGCCTCCCGGCGACGGGCGCTGGGACGGGTTCCGCACGCGGAGGCTCTTCCGCTTCAGCGGTCACCGGGCAGCCGCACTCGCCGCAGAAGAGATCTCCCTCCTGGAGGGGGCTGCCGCACTGTCGGCAGGAATCCGTGCTTCGGCTCATACGTTACCTCCTCTCCATGGATGAAGTTACCGCAAGGGCGTCCCGCACCTGGTGCAGAACTTTTTGCCGGAAGCAATCACGGCGTTGCATGCGGGACAGGTGATCCCGCTCATGTCGGGTCCGGCGGGGTTCGGAGGCGCAGGTGGCGGAAGTTCCGGCACAACGTCCCCTGTCTCCGCAACCTCAACCGTTTCCATCATCTTCCTGCCGCAATTGGGACAGAATTTCGCGGGCGGCTGAAGCCTTGAACCGCAGTCCGGACAGCACATCGGGGATGCGAACCTGTCGTCCGGAACCGGCGGCCGCTCCGGAGGAAGGATTCCCGCCACCACCCTTTCGTGCAGCAGGTCCGCCGTGACATCACCCAGCTTCACTGTGAAACCGCTTTTCGAAATGTCGGTGAATTCCAGGAGCCACAGGCTGCCGATTCCCCGCATGGAGGCCATGTGCTGGAAGTCCCAGTCGTCTGTCCCGTCACGCCGAACCGTGCGGCGCCGTGTGGACAGGGCAAAGAAC
>JARKOC010000191.1 GCA_029975915.1 Bryobacteraceae bacterium | reverse complement strand
GGATGTGCTGATTCTGCAAAGCGAGATCGCGCGGGCGATCGCCGATGAGGTGCAGGCGGCGCTGGCGCCGGAGGAGCGGACGAGGCTGGCGGCGGCGAGGAAGGTGAATCCGGAGGCGTACAGACTCTATGCGCGCGGACGACGACTTTGCGATCTGTGGACTGTGGATGGGTTCCAAAAGAGCTTCTCGCTGTTTGAGGCGGCCATTTCGCTCGATCCGGAGTTCGCAGAGGCCCACGGTGCTTACGCGGAATGCTCGCTCTATCTCGTGACATGGGGCGCGGAACGGCCGGGACTGATCTGGCCGAGGATCCGGCAGCACGTAGAGAAAGCGATTGAAATCAAGCCGGACGATCCCGGCGCCCTGGCTGTGCTGGGCATGGTCCGTTTACAGGGCGACTGGGATTGGGCAGGCGCCGGAAGCCACCTAGACCGGGTGGTGGAACTATCTCCTTCCAGCACATTCGCGAGAATGATGAGAAGCGTTTACCTCACGGCCATGGGGAGGCACGTTGAGGCGCTTGAAGATGCGAAAAGGGCGGAGGATCTGGCGCCTGGCTCTTCCGTGGCGGCCAGTTTCTTGCCGTGGGCGAGCGCAAAGGCGCGCCGGTTCGGTGAGGCAGTCAAGGGGTGGCATGGACTGCTTGGAATGGATCCCCACGCGTACTTCGCCAAGAGTCAGATCGTCTTTGCCTTGACCAGATTGGGTCGAAGCGCCGAAGCGGTGAAGTTCTATGATGAATTACGTTCGGAGATGCCGCCGGGGACTGACCAAGTGGTGGATGGTTGGGTCACGGAGTATGAAGTAACGAGGGGCATGAAGCACGTTGCAACGAAATCAGCCGAACTGTGGGCTTCGAGAAGGGCGGAAGTTTATGTCGATGCCTATCACCTCGCTTGGATGAACTCTGTGCTGGGCCGCAAGGAAGATGCACTGAGATGGCTTGAACGGGCGTTTGAGGAGAGATCCGCCGAGATGTATGCGGTCAAGGTTGATCCCACCCTGGATGGGCTGCGCGGCCATCCGCGCTTCGAGGCGCTGGTGAGGCGGATGAAGTTTCCGGAGTAGGGTGACGGCCGTCTGCATTCGCGAGGCGTTTGCTCGATTGGTCTGGCGAGGGCCCGCCGGAGCGCGAACCTACCTACTAAGGAGCGGCAAGTGCGCCATTTCGATGCTGCACGGCGGGCCCGACCAGTTACGCTATTTATTTGTAATGAGGTTGCCGGTCCCTTCATCCTTGACTATCACGCTCGGCGTGACACCAATGACGCGGATGTTGAGTGTCTGAGGGCCTAGCCAGATATGTGCAATGTCTGGAAGGAAACCTTGCACATGATCGTTGCTGAGGAGAATGTCAGCGACATCACCATCGACAACGATGGCAGCGACTCCTGAACCGACCACGACATTCGAACCGACTTTCGATGAGCCTCCAACGGCACGCCCTCCACTGAGAGAAAGGCCGACCCCGCAACCGCCGGAAACCGGGCCTGTGGGCCGAATGCGAATCTGATTCTGCAAAATGTCATAGCTCGCAGGCAGCAGTGCAGCAGAAGACCAGAGTCCAGACTCGTACAGCGTCAGCCCCATGCAGGCGCTAGTGATCTGGTTGTGTGAGATCGTGACAGAACTTGCAAAATTACCTGCGATGTCATAGGCGGCGTGAACGTTCTCATAGCGGTTGCCCTTTCCTGGCCGGCCGCCAAAGGTAATGGTGCTGTTTTCGAGACCGAACACGCTCGAGCCCTGCGACACAGTATCAAAGTCGCAGTCGGACACCACGTGCTGGCCGCCCAGGCGGGAAATGGCATCAACGCCAAAGATCGGCATTGTTTGGTGGAATGTGCCATTCAGAACGTTGTATCCGTTGCTGAACACCGAATCCGGCTTGAGAACACCCTTGATCGCGACTCGCTCCAATCGCGAATTGGTAGTCACACCGGTGATGTTCAGGAGCGAAATGAGATAGTTAGCCGAGAAGCCAAATGCGGGGATGCCCCAACCCTTGGTCGGAGTCTCTTCGGTGGCCTGGATCGTGAGATCGCGGATTTCGAGGTTCCCGTTATCGAAGATGATCAGATGCGGCAGGTGGTTATCCTTTCCTGGGGGCAAGAACAGGTCTGCGTTCGTGGTGTCGAGTTCGGGCAAGGCGCTGAGGATCGTCCTCCCCTTGCCAGCGCCCTCCAACTTTCCGTTGAACCCTGATGTATAAAGCAGGCCGATCCTATACTCTCCGGGAGCGAGCCTGACCGTGCATTCGTTTGGAAGGTGGCACGCCGCGGAGTCGAGCACGCTCTGGATCATCGTGGTGTCGTCTCCCCCTGTCGGCGACAGGTGGATTACAGCCTCTGTCAAAAACGTATTTGATGAAGCCTCCGCGCCGAATTGTAGAGTACAAGCGAGCGCAGTCGTTGCCAGCGCCGCAGTAACGAAACGCCAAGGTTGATTGTTCATACCATTTGTCCCTCCTGAGGACCTGGCCGGTACGATTCAGGGAGCCAGGAGACTCAAGCGGAATGCGGCCTGCGCTCCAGCGCTCTTATGAACCATCACGGACCCACTCAGGATCGTGCGCATCCGGATGCTTGTGAATGGTTAAGACATCATTTTTCCCTGACTTAGTAACCCGTTTAGATAGTGTGGCTTGCGGCTACGTCTAACGAAGGCAAAAGGTTTGACTTCACCCGAAACGACGGTTAAGATCGGCCTGTAACGCGCCGCCGCTGAGCGAAGGCTGGAATGGGCTATACAGTAAGCAACCGTGAAGTTCGGCGTTTTGGCCTGTTCGAGGTGGACTTGCAGTCGCGCGAACTGCGGCGGGATGGGGTGCTTGTCCGGCTCCAAGAGCACCAGTTCGAGATGCTGGCGGCGCTGCTGGAGCGGCCGGGCGAGGTGGTGACGCGGGAGGAGATTTCGGCCCGGATCTGGAAGGATGGGACGTTTGTCGACTACGAGGCCGGACTGAATACGGCGGCCAAGCGTTTGCGCGATGCGCTGGGGGACACGGCCGAGAATCCAAGATTCGTGCAGACGCTGCCGAAGAGGGGGTACCGGTTCATCGCGCCGGTTGAAGGCGGGCCGAAGAAGGGCGGCGGTAAGCGGAGGTGGCTCATTTGGGCAGGCGTGGGCGTTACTACGGCTGTGCTGGCGGCTGCCTTTGTCTGGCGCGCGGCTACGCCGGTGAAGATCACGTCGCTGGCGGTGCTGCCGATGGAAAACCTGTCGCCAAGCGCCGAGGAGGAGTACCTGGCGGACGGGATGACGGAGGCGGTGATTTCGAGCCTGGCGCAGGTGAGGTCGCTGGACAAGGTGATTTCGCGGACGTCGGTGATGCAGTTCAAAGGGACGAAGACACCGGCGCCGGAGATTGCACGGAAGCTTGGTGTGAAGGGGATCGTCGAGGGA
>JARKOC010000189.1 GCA_029975915.1 Bryobacteraceae bacterium | reverse complement strand
AGTCCAAGCACATTACCGGATATGCCGGTGCCGCTACCAACCTGGGTACTCGAGCCTCCTCCGCCAGTGATGATAGACTGGCTTGCTGTGGCTCCACCAGTTGGTGCGCCGATAATGTTCATGAAGCCCTCGGCAGTCTGTCCCTTAATCATGCCGCTGATGCCGAGCTTCTTCAGGGAGCTCTTATCCACCTGGGCAACCTTCACCTGGAGCAGAACCTGGTTGGGCTGGTCGATGACGATGTGGTTCACCACCTTCGACGCCGAGGTCTCCGACTTCGTGACCTTTATGCCGCCGACCTCCGATACGGTAGTGGTGGTGGACCCGCCCTCGGAGAAGGCCGCCGCAATCTCCACCGCCTTCTTGATGGTCTGTTCGTTGGCCGCCTTGCCTGACAGGATGATGGCCATCTTCCCATCCTTGTCCATTGCGGTGTCGACGGTAATGTTGTCGTTGGGGGCCATTTCCCGGATCATTGCCTCGATGGAGGCCGTATCACCGGTCACCCGCACATCGAAGAACACCGGCTTCGCGGCCCCTTTTTCCCAGACGATGAGATTGGTCGTGCCCAGCTTCTTGCCGTTCAGCATTATCTGCTGCGGCGTCAGTAAAAGATACTCGGCGATCTCGGGATTCGCAACCGACACTCGATACGCCGGGCTCTTCCGGTTGAGCAGGATGCTATTGTTGATGGCAACCTGGGTCGGCACGCCGCCGAATACCGTTCCGGCGGAGATGACAAGTGCCGCCAAGGCAACGGTCGTAACATATGTAAGTGCGCGCATTTTCATATTTTCACCTCGCTTCATGGTATCGACAGCGTTATCTTCCCGCTGGAGTGAACTGTTTCGTCGAGCGATCCGTCCCCCTGATGACCTCCACCGAGTACACGGAGGAAGGCGCCGATGCCTTTTTCGGGGGCGCCAGCCTGATTATCCTGGGAGCGGGCGCCGCGACGGCCGTCTTTTCGGGACGGCTTAGTCCGGTCAGCACCTTGCCGATGGTTGCGCCCCGGGCCGCAACCGGCGACGCGTCGGAGAAATTACGCAGCAGCAACTGCAGGGAACCCTTGCTGGCTGCCAGCACCAGTTTCTCCGCGTCATCGGGGGTCAGATCCATGGTCACGGTCGGCACAACCACCGGCTTGCCGTCCTTCTGCTCCTGGGCTATCTGTCCTGTTGCGAGAATCGGCACGTTCTGCAGCACGATCTTGCTGATGGTTTCATTGGGAGAGCCAGGGATGGGAGTGGTGAGGACCACGTCAACCTTGTTGTTGGGGGTCAGGAAGCCTGCCACGCCCGCCACCTCGTTTACCGCCACGGTCACGGCACGGTGTCCGGGCGGCACGATATAGGTCATGACCCCGGCCCCGGCCGAACCGGCGGGCGGCACCAGCTTCTGCTCGGTAATGGGCTCGCCCGCCGCGATGGTCTTGAGGGCAACCCGGCCCGCCCCGGTCAGGTTTTTCGGATCGGTGAAGCTGCCCGGCTGCACGCTCTCGCTGGGCCAGGGAGCAATCTTCACCATCGGATCGGCGATCGTGGCGCCGATGGGGATCTCCGCGGCAGCCACCACGATGTTCTGCACCTTGCCCGCCTTGTTCTGCTCCTCTTTCCGCAGGAAGTTGTACACCAACCCGGCGGCAATAACCGCGAAAACTATCGCAAGCGCCGTAACGATCAAGACTGTCTTCTGCCGTGTCATAAGCCCTCCCCCGACTCGTAATCCGCCTTTCAAGATACTTTTATTTACATGAAATCATTTCGCATATGTTCTCAATCCCGGCACAATGGAAACAGCATCCTGTGAACGGA
>JARKOC010000137.1 GCA_029975915.1 Bryobacteraceae bacterium | reverse complement strand
GTCCAGGACGGTGCGCAGGACGCGGCGGATCGCCGGCTCATCATCGACGATCAGTATCCGAGGCGGATTGTTTTCCTTCGGCATTCCCCAGTACCTCCTATATCATCGGAAGCGTGACAATCACCCGCAGCCCTCCGCCCGTGCGATTCTCGGCCCGGATTCCGCCCCCGTGCGCCGCGACAATGCCCTTGCAGATGGACAGCCCCAGCCCGGTTCCATGGACCCCCTCCGGCGCCTGGATCCGGTAGAATTTCTCGAAAATCCTTGTCAGATCCTCTCCCGGAACGCCGGGGCCGCGATCGGACACTTCCAGCTCCAGCAGGGAGCCGGCCGTCCCGGCCGAGATTTCGATATCACTGTCAGTGGGCGAATATTTCAGGGCATTGTCGATCAGGTTGACCAGCACCTGGGTCATCAGCGCCATATCCAGCGGGACAAACGGAATTTCCGGCGCCAGATGGACGACGACTTTTCCGGCGCCGAGCCTCCGTTCCAGAGCGACAAGTGCGCAGCCGACGAGGTCCTGGATATCGCACGGCTCTTACTTTACCCTGACCGCTCCCGCTTCCAGACGGGTGATGTCCAGCAGGTTGCCCACAAACCGGTTCAGGCGGGCCGCCTCTTCGGAAGCTGTATCCAGCATCAGTCGGCGGGCGCCTTCTCCCAGTTCGTGTCCTTCCTCCCGGAGCATGTCCAGTGCGCCGGTAATGGATACGAGAGGGGTCCGCAGGTCGTGGGATATGGAATTGAGGAGCGCCCGCTCCAGGTTTTCCCTGGCCTCCAGCAACTGGGCCTCTTCGGCCTTGCGGGACAACAGGACCCGCTCCATGGCCATGGCGGCCTGTCCGGCAAAGGCATCGATGAGTCGGCGGATCCGGGGTATCAGGTATCCGGCCTGATCTTCCAGTTTGACGCCCAGAATCCCGAGAACGCCCCCTGATGCCTGCAGGGGGAGATGGAGAAACTCCGCGGAACCGAGGGTCTCGGTACCCCGGCCCGCGGGCCGCCGGTTACGGAACGCCCAGTCGGCAACGGCCAGTTCCTTCTCCCCGGCCGCGGCGCCTGTTCCCGCGGCAGCCACCTTGAGCCGCTCGCCATCCGGAAGGAAAACCGCGACACCGGCATGCAGACTCTCCCCCACATTCCTGTTCACCGCTCCCATGACGGCTTCCATGCTCGCCGCGGAGGCCAGGTCGCGCGTCAGATAGTAGAGGCTGTTCGTCTGGGCCTCACGTTCCCGCAACGCCTCCGCCCGCTCGCGGACCTTGGAGACAAGGGAACTGATGATCACGCCCACGGCAAAGAGCGCCGCGAACGTGATGAGGTATTGTGTATCAGACACCGCGAAGGTCAGGTGTGGCGGAACAACGAAAAAATCGAAGGCGAGAACC
>JARKOC010000105.1 GCA_029975915.1 Bryobacteraceae bacterium | reverse complement strand
CTTGGAAGTGGTTACCAATCCGCATACACTTCTTGCGAATCGAAGCAGGCTGAGGCTGGCCCTTTGTGAGTTCGGCGAGCTTTTCATCGACTGCGATCAGCGCCTGATCGACCGCCGTATTCGTCGTCGACAGCAGTAGGACGCGCTTGCCTGGACACTGGACCATGAGAGCCGCCAACATGGCACCAAGCGTCGTCGTTTTCCCGGTACCCGGGGGGCCCCAGAGATAACTGGATTTCCAGGTCACCAAGTCGAGGGCTTTTCGCTGCGCGCTACGAAGCCACGGGAAAGGCTGAGAGTTGATCTTCAGCTGCTG
The DNA here is from genome assembly GCA_029975915.1 of Bryobacteraceae bacterium. The sequence goes on along the minus strand of JARKOC010000105.1, from coordinate 4,056 downwards.
GTCTTGCGCGTTTGCGGCATGATGCCCGCTCCACCAGGCCAAACAGCGCTCCCCGTATTCAGGCCGCTCCCACAACTCAAGCAGTTTTGCCAAGTACATCGGCGGGTAGACGCGAATCCTCTGACCTTGCCCTGGAGGCGCTGCCGTCGCGAAGCGGAGGTTGAGTTGCTCCTCTTCCGGGATCACCGAAAGCACATCTGCTGCACCTTTCGGAGGCCCAGGCCACCACGCCGAAGAACCTTCAAGGGACTCATCCAATCTCCCATCGCCCTCTTCAAGGCTCAGGAAGACCTTGTGTATCACTCCCTCATGCTCGACCCTTCTGACGACGAACTCCTCGTACTCGGAAGATGCCTTCAGCTCTGCCCGTATGCCGTCCTGGATATCGTAGATCGACATTCTAATTCAGATAATTCAGCCCGATTGTACATCGAATACTGCGGCGGGATCTTGGAGCAGCACCGACCAGCCTCTCGGCGCCAGCGAGCCCTTCGGTAATGGGATCCACGACCCTTGCTGAGGTTGACCGTACCGTTTTGACGGTGAAGAGCCGTCCTCAGGATTCGAACCTCAGACCAGCTCTCCCACGTAGGTCAGGGTTCTGCGTCCCGAGCGGATTCGGCGTTGACGAGCCTTCTGCCAAACTCGCTTTACCAATGCCCAGCTCAGCCCTATGCTTTGGATCTATGACACCCGGACTGCCCGATCCCTCGCCGCTAAGCTGGGCGCCATTAGAGCGGCACCTGGGGCCGCCGGCCTGCGCCGAGTTCATGTGGATGTACCGGCAAGGTGGGCTTGATCACTACAAGCACATCGAAACGCGGAGGTACTTGCGCCTGGACGGCGAGGGAAGGTGTCTTGTGCCGGCAGAGGTCGGCTGGAAGGAGGTGCCATTTGAAGACGAATGGAAGCGTGTCTCCGGACGGGCGTGACGAGATGGAGTCGATGTACCAACCGCCGAAGCCGGCTTCAGCAGAGAGCCCTGGCTCGAAAGCAGGTGTCCGCCGCGGAAACCGGCGGCGGCGAACTGAGGCAAGTGATCAACTGGTCCGCTATTTCGTCGGCCACCCGGCCGCGGACGACGGCAAACCCACTCTGGAGCAAGAGGTTGCGAGCGAACCGGAGAGGCTGGTGATCGCGTTCAAGAACGACAGCTGCGTGTACTTCGTGCATGAGTACCGGGTGACGCAGAGGATTGAGGGCAATGAGGTCCGACTTGAGAAAGAGCCGGTCACCTCGGCCAAACGGGTTTCTACTGCCAACGCAAGTTGAGTAGAAGGCGCCCACACCTCATGTGGGAATCCGCTTTCGCGACCTTCACCGGTTTCGGGAGCAACCTGTCCAGCCGTATCGCGACAGGCAACACACCGGAATAGGGCGGCTTCCATTCGCGGAGGCCTGACCCGAAACACGAGTGTTTCGGCAGCAGGCCAGCGAAGGACCCAGTCCGGGTACTGCGCACGTGAGGACTCCCTCACGAACGGTCTGTTGTCCCATCCCACGACCGTTTTCAAGGAGAACTCATGATCAGCCCTGCACCCGTCACAACGAATTCCGGCCTGAAGGTCCTCAGCCTGACGGTCACCAAGGAAGGCAAGATCGAACGCAAGATGCCGAACCTGAGCCCACAAGCGCAGTTGAACAACACGCTGCTCGAAGCCCTGTGTCCAGGGATCAAGGTGGCGTCCGTCTCTGTGACTCCCGAACCGCTCGACCAGGTGGAACGCGCGAAGGTGGAAAGCACCCTTTCGCGATTCGCCCTCGATGGCACGGAGTACCGGCTCATCGGCGCATCCGGGTCGGCCAAGAACGGGAAGTATTACGCCGTGGACTCGCGTTATGAGCGTCCGCTGGCGGCGCGATTCTCCGACTGGCCCCAAGCCGCGGTCACGTACTTCGGAATTCTGGTCTCGCCCTGCCTGGTGCGGATGCAGATTCCGAATGGCCGTGTCACCGTGGTGCCGGATCACGAACTGGGTACGAACGATTGCCGTGGTTGGCTGCGCAAGTCGATCTTCGACAAGTTGGGCCTGCCAGAAGACCGTTTCTACCAGTTCCGGCTCGCGTTCGCCCAAACACAAGCGAAGGGATCGTTCAAGATCATGGCGGACGAGGTGGCCGATGCCCTCGACACCGATGTGATCCTGCCCGTCTCTTCCGTCAAGCCCGAATACAAGGGTCCGTCCAAGCTACTCGCCTGGCTCACCGGGGAAGCACGCACGTTCGCCGGCGAGATGATCCTTGGGATTCGCGAATACTCGCGGCCATTGGCTTTCGAGTCGAGCTACACGGTCGTTCAGCACGCGCCGGAAGACTCGTTCGAACTCGAAATCAAGCCGCACGCCCTCGCCCAGACCGCCAAGTTGAAAGACCTTCTGGAATACCGCGACTACACGGGGCTCTTCGAGCTTCTCGGGATCTCGGAAACCCAGCGCCCGCTGGTGGACGAGATGCCCGCGGAAGACAATGAAGCGACATCGGTGGAGCGGACCGTTCTGGAAGGCGTTCTCAAGGCGGATCCGACTGGCTTTCTGATCCAGCATCCCTGGGTCAACAACCAGTTGGAGCGCATTCTGGCGCGTTGGGCGTTCAAGGTGTGCACAGCAGGTGGGTTTGAGATGCCGGCGTTCGCACTCGCGGACGACGGCTATCTGCTGCTGCACAACGGACACGTGTACTCAGGTTCTGACTGGATGCCGCAGGACCGCTCAATCAATGCCTCGGCTACTAACCGGGGGCTGGTTGTTCGGTATCCCGTTCGCATGAAGGAGGACCTGCTGCCGTACACCAAGATCCCGCCGACGGAAACGCGTCAACTGCTCGCGAAGGAACTCGCTCGTCAAGGCTGTCCGGATGCGGAAGCGTTGGCGGCGAGAATCACTTCGGAGCAGCTCGAACTCGAAGGCACCTTCGTCCTTCATTCGAGGACGGCGGCGAAGAACGGCGGCGACTACGACTTCGACTTTGTCTGCGTGGTGGAGGGCGATCGCTTCCCGCGGTTTGTGAAGCATCGCTTCCAGTACAAGGGCAGTGGATCGGTCGAGAAAACCAAGGCGAAGAAGGCGCGGTCTCCGTGGTGGAATCTTCCGCAGGTGGCGGTGGGTGCGATGGGAAACCAGATCGGCACGATTACCGACCTGATGACCCAGTGCCTCGCGGCCGGCCGGGATGACTGCCATCGCGAACTGGTCGAGCAACTTCAACTCGCTCTGGACCAACTGAAGCATGGCGTTACGCCAGATCAGGACAAGATCCGCGCGATCCGGGAGCAGATCAAGCAAACCCCGGCGGCGCAATGGCTTCGCGCGAAACGGCTCCGGTCCCTCAAGGATCTGCCGGAACGCGTCGAAGGCCCCGCGACCGATCGAATCGGCGGTATGTACAACCTGGTCCGCAAAGAACTGACCGACTTCTTCTCGAACCGGATGCCCGTCTCGCAGTTCCGTGGCCTCGTCCAGGGATATGAGTTCTCGCAGGAGATGGTCGATGAATGCAGGCGGGTGAACCGGGCTTGGGCGCTGACGATCCAGGCTGGCATCGAGAAGAAGAAGGTTCTGATTGCAGGCGTTCAGGAAGCTGAGGCGGCCTTCGAGTCCGGCAAGGAGAACAAGGAACTCCGTTCGAAGCTTCTGCACACGCTCTGCCAGGCGCGCGCGGCTCTCGCTTCGTACGACCAGCAGTGGCAGGAGGAGATCCGGTCGCTGATCTGGTTCGTGCGGACATGGGCGTCGCGAAAAGAAGACAACCGCATGGGTTGGCTGCAGGCGCTTCACACGATCGTCTGCGGCACGAAGAACGATCAGGCTTCGGGAGCGTTGCCGTTCTATGCGTTCCCGAACGAACTGCTCAAGGCCATTGTCGAGCGCACGGGAGGCCGGCCGGTGCAACTGGCGGCGCCGAAGGTGTGCGAAGGCATGGTCGAAATGGACGAGGAGGGCCGCTGCTTCCTCGTCGAAACCGTCATGGGCGAAAACGGGCAACGCTACTCGAAGATGACGTTCCTGATGGCTGTGACGCCGGACGGAAAGGTCGTTTACGACGGTGGCCGGGTCCAGT
>JARKOC010000339.1 GCA_029975915.1 Bryobacteraceae bacterium | reverse complement strand
AACCCCGGCCGTGGCGAAGCTCACGCAGACCGGGGCATTGCGGTGCTCTTCGGGTGGAGCGAAAGTAAAGCCGGAAAGGGCTCGGTGGATATCGTCGGGGAGATGGGATGCCGCAATCGCGGGCCCCGATGTTTGAAGAACGTACGCCGCGGCATCGGCCGCGGAGGAAAAACGCCTGACAACGGCGCCGACCGCCTCGGCGGCGGCCTGGAAGCGGGCAATCATGATCTCCTCACTTCGATGGGGACTGAAAATTCATGAAACAATAGTAAATGAGGAGCAAGGCACATGCAAGGGGATGTTTTCCCGTCGAACGGAAAGACTACCGGAAGCCCGTCCTTGATGGTATGCTGACCTTCATGAGACCCCGTGACGACACACCCCTGGAGCGACTCTCCGGTTCCGTGGAGAGGGTCACCTTTCACAGCGAAGAGAGCGGCTTCTGCGTGCTCCGGGTCAAGGTGAAAGGGCGGAGGGAGCTGGTGACCGTGGTCGGTTCCGCCGCCTCCATCACGCCGGGAGAGTTCGTGGAGTGCCTCGGCTCCTGGCACAACGACCGCACCCACGGCCTCCAGTTCAAGGCTGTGCGGCTTTCGGCGGTACTGCCGGGCACCGTCGAGGGGATCGAGAAATACCTCGGTTCCGGCATGGTCAAAGGGATCGGCCCCCACTTCGCCAAGGTTCTGGTAAAGGCCTTCGGCACGGACGTCTTCGAGGTCATCGAGAACGACCCCATCCGCCTGCTGGGCCTTCCCGGCATCGGCAGGAAACGGATGGAAAAGGTCACCGGGGCGTGGGCGGAGCAGAAGGTGATCCGCGAGATCATGGTATTCCTCCAGTCCCACGGCGTGGGAACCGCCCGCGCGGTGCGCATCTACAAGACATACGGCGACGAGGCCATCCTCAAGGTCACGGAAAACCCGTACCGGCTGGCCCTGGACATCCACGGCATCGGCTTCAAGACCGCGGACGCCATCGCGGAGCGGCTCGGCATCGCCCACGACTCCCTGATCCGCGCACGGTCCGGGGTGCGGCACGTGCTGCAGGAAATATGCGCGGACGGGCACTGCGCCTGGCCGTGGGACGCCCTGGCGGATTCCGCCGCCGGCCTGCTGGAGATCCCTGCCGCAATCATCGACGATGCAATCCACGGCGAGATAGCCGACGAGAACCTGGTACGGGCGGAGATAGGCGGAAAGGAATGCCTGTTCCTGACCCCCCTGTTCAAGGCCGAGAACGGGGCCGCCGCAAGCCTCGCCCGCATCCTGCCGGGCGTTCCCCCATGGGGGGACATCGACGCCGCAAGGGCGATCCCGTGGGTGGAGGGGAAGGCCGGCCTGGACCTGTCCGCTTCCCAGCGGGATGCGGTGGCACTGGCCCTTTCCTCCAAGGTGGTCGTCATCACCGGCGGGCCGGGCGTGGGCAAGACCACCCTGGTGAACAGCATCCTGCGCATCATCCGGGCCAAGCAGATCCGGGTCACCCTGTGCGCACCCACCGGCAGGGCCGCCAATGAGTGGTTATGATTAATTCATCTCCAATTATACTGATGCTCTCTTTGATTCTGATTCTTGTCGCCTGTGCAACTGCCGACGGCCTGGCCGCTCCTTCCTCTGGTCCAGTCTGCCCGGATGACATGTTCCCCTGCAACGGAACCTGCATCAATATCACCTCGCCCTGCAATATGAGCTGTCTGGA
>JARKOC010000095.1 GCA_029975915.1 Bryobacteraceae bacterium | reverse complement strand
TCCCTGACGGGCGGTCCCCGTCGCTGGCCGGAAGGGTGGAAGGGGTTGTTGGTCATGCGGCGGAGCTGGCCGGTTGCCGCGGAGGCGGCGGAGATCACGGCGGGGTGGCGATTAAGGACGCTTTCTACGAACGGGGGGATGGTGGTGGGTGGCATGCGTTTCCTCCTCTCTCATCGGGATGATTGCCACTTTCCCATGGCAGCGTTACACCCGCGTTGCGGTAGGGATAAAATTCAGTCGCAACGCGGTATTTCCCAAGAGAGGAGATGGTTGCCTACGATGGGGTGGTGTGTCTGATGTCCTTGCCCTTGACCATGAAGATCACCATCTCCGCCAGATTGGTGGCGTGGTCGGCAATCCGCTCCAGGCATTTGGAAATGTAGTTGAGCTTCATGGCGCGGGTGATGGTGGTTGGGTCCTCCATCATGAAGGTGAGCAGCTCCCGCTGGATCTGGAGATTGAGGTCGTCGGCCAGCTGGTCGTTCTCGCATACCGCTACGGCGAGTTGCTCGTCGCCGCGCACGAAGGCGTCCAGGGCCTCCCGCACCATGGACCGCGCCGCTTCGGCCAGCCTCGGCAGGTCGATGTAGGGTTTCAGGGGAGGCTCCTCATTCAGCTCCTTGACACGGTTCGAGATGCTCACGCACTGGTCGCCGATGCGTTCCAGATCGGTGACGATCTTCAGCGCCAGGGTGAGGAAGCGGAGGTCGCGGCCGGCCGGCTGACGGCGCGCCAGCACCTCCAGGCATTTTTCGTCCGTCAGGACCTCCAGATGATTCACCTCATGGTCGGATGCAATGGTCCGGTCCGCCAGGTCGGAATCCCTATCCACCAGTGCCTTGATGGAGTTGGAAATCATCACCTCCACCTTTCCCCCCATTTGCAGGAGAAGGGTGCGGATCTCGTTCAGTTCTGCGTCATACTGCTTGATAATATGGTCTCTTTCCATTAAATATCCTCGTATAAACAAAGTCTTTTCACTTATCACATTTCACTTTTCACTGTTTTTACCCGAACCGTCCGGTGATGTAGTCTTCCGTATGGCGATTGTCCGGGTTGGTGAATATTTTCTTCGTATCGTCGAATTCTATCAGCTCGCCCAGGTAGAGGAAAGCGGTGAAATCGGAAACGCGCGCCGCCTGCTGCATGTTGTGGGTGACGATGACCACCGTGTACTGTTCCTTCAATTCGTTGATCAGTTCCTCGATCTTGGCAGTGGCGATGGGGTCCAGGGCCGAGCAGGGCTCATCCATGAGGATGATCTCGGGATTCACGGCAATGGCGCGGGCGATGCAGATGCGTTGCGCCTGTCCGCCCGACAGGCCCAGGGCCGACTCGTGGAGCCGGTCCTTGACCTCGTCCCAGATGGCGGCGCCGCGCAGGCTCTTCTCCACGGTCTCGTCCAGGGTCGCCTTGTCCTTGACCCCGGCGATGCGCAGGCCGTACACGATGTTCTCGTAGATGGACTTGGGAAAGGGGTTCGACTGCTGGAACACCATCCCCACCCGGCGCCGCAGGCTGATCACGTC
>JARKOC010000082.1 GCA_029975915.1 Bryobacteraceae bacterium | reverse complement strand
GTCTCGATGAGGTCATCGAAGGCGCTGAGTACACCCGCGATGCGCCATTGCTCTGAGAGAGGCGGCAGCGTGATCCGGAACTGGCTCAGGTCTCGGAGATTGACATATGGAGCCATGTCGGTGAGGTCTTTGCTCGCAAAGAGTTGCGAACGGCACTCGGTTGAGCGAATCCATCCGTAGAGATACCCCGCATCAAGTGTGGCGGTGTCCTTAACCCGGAAGAAACAGAGCTGAGGACTGTAGGCGTGCTCAGGAAATCCGTCTGGCACCATGGCAGCCCTTCCCACAGTCCCCTTGGTGGTGAGCACCACGTCTCTCGCCCGGGTGGTCTTGTTGCCGATCTTTGGCCGGAAGTCCGTCCGGATGTGGTCTGAGTGCGCGGGAATGAGAATCCCGTCTGCAACGTCTGCGGCCCGAAGGATCGGGATACCTTCCGACGCGAACTGGTCCGCGCGCGTCCGGTATCCGTCACTAAAGACGAGTGCTTTCGACTCCGCAAGCTCGGCAAGCGTAGAGGAGGTCCAATCTGGCTGACTCACGATCCATTCACCGCCTCCAGCCCATGAAGCACACGCTCGATTTGTGCTTGGAGTGCTGCGCGTCGTGCAAAGCCTCCTCGTATCGCCTCACTTAGTCGCGCGATCTTGTTCCCGATCGGAACACTGTCGTCCGCATCTTCCTTAGTGTCGACGTAGCGCCCAGGGCTGAGCGCGAATCCCGTCGCCTCGACGTCCGATGTCGCGACGGCGGCGCAGAACCCAGGCACAGCCTGATAGGGCTGAAGGTCGGGGTCGCCTCGCCAAGCGTTGTACGTGTCAGCGATTCTGGCTGTGTCCTCGCGGGACAGGTTGCGGTGGGTGCGGGATTCCATGTAGCCCATCTCGCGGGCGTCGATGAACAGCACCTCGCCTCTGCGGTCGCGCTGGGCTCGTTCCGACTTCACCTTCCGGGCGGTCTTGTCCTTGGTGCAGAACCACAGCGACACGGGTATCTGCACGGAATAGAACAGCTGCGATGGCAGGGCGACGATGCACTCCACGACGTCGTCCTCGATCATCTTGCGGCGAATGTCGCCTTGGCCGGATGAGTTTACGGTGAGCGAGCCGTTTGCGAGGACCACGCCCATCGTCCCTGTGGGAGACAGGTGATGGAGCATGTGCTGGAGCCAGGCGTAGTTGGCGTTGCTGGGTGGTGGGGTTCCGTATTTCCAGCGCTTGTCGTCGGTCAGGCGTTCCCCGCCCCAGTTGGAGATGTTGAATGGTGGGTTGGCGAGGATGAAGTCGGCGCGTAGGTCGGGGTGTTTGTCGTCGTGGAATGAGTCTCCCCATTCTGGGCCGAGGTTGGCTTCGATGCCGCGGATGGCGAGGTTCATCTTCGCGAGCCGCCAGGTGGTGGGGTTTTGTTCTTGGCCGAATACGGAGATGTTGTTGCGTGCCCCGCCGTGGGCGGTGACGAAGTGTTCGGCTTGCACGAACATGCCGCCTGATCCGCAGCAGGGGTCGTAGACGCGTCCGTTGAAGGGTTGGAGCATCTCGACCAGCAGTGAGACTACCGAGCGCGGGGTGTAGAACTCGCCGCCGTTCTTTCCCTCGTTGGAGGCGAACTGCGCGAGGAAGTACTCGTAGACGCGTCCGAGGACGTCGACGCCTTCGTGTTCGGCTGCGGCGAGGTCGTCGCGGGAGAAGGTATCGATCAGGCCCGCGAGCGTGGTGGGGGTGAGTTCGCGGCGGTTGAAGTTTTTCGGGAGCACGCCCTTCAGGGACGGGTTCTCCTTCTCGATGGCCTCCATCGCCGCGTCGATCCGGGAGCCGATGTCGGGCTGTTTCGCGGCCTTGCGTAGGTCGCTCCAACGGTGGCCTTCGGGGACCCAGAACACGCCCGCGGCGGTGTA
>JARKOC010000061.1 GCA_029975915.1 Bryobacteraceae bacterium | reverse complement strand
GGATGTGCTGATTCTGCAAAGCGAGATCGCGCGGGCGATCGCCGATGAGGTGCAGGCGGCGCTGGCGCCGGAGGAGCGGACGAGGCTGGCGGCGGCGAGGAAGGTGAATCCGGAGGCGTACAGACTCTATGCGCGCGGACGGCGGTTGTGCGACTTGTGGTCGAGTGAGGGCATGCACAAGGGAATCGCACTGCTTGAAGAAGCGATGGTGATCGACCCCGAGTTCGGACCGCCGTATTCCGCGGCGTGCCTCTGCCTGATCTACCTGACTCAGTTTGGTGTCTCGCCGCCTTCTTCGGCAGCGGCGAGGGCAGGCCAGTATGCGCTGAAGGCCCTGGAACTCGATCCTGACGATCCGCGAGCGCTGGCGGCTATGGGGATGGTGGCGAGCCAGTTTGAATGGAACTGGGAGACGGCCGACCGACAGTTCAGGCGTTCCGTGGAAGAGGGTCCCTCCGACGAAACGGCGAGAAGCCTGCGGAGCATCTTCCTGGCCGCCATGGGCCGGACGGAAGAAGCCCTTCGTGAGGCGCGGGCGGCGGAACAACTTGCGCCAGGATCCTCACCTTTGATGTCCAACGTACCGTGGATTCATGCGCACGCCCGGCATTTCGAGGAAGCGGCGGCGGGGTGGAGGAGCCTGTTGGAGGTTGATCCGCACGCCGACTTCGCGAGGTCCGAACTGGTGTTCGCCCTCAACCGGCTTGGCAGGGTCCCGGAAGCGCACGAGGTCTACCTAGAACTGCGAAAGTCGATTCCGCCGAGAAGAGAACGAGGCATTGACCTGTGGGTGATGGAGCACGAGGTGGCTGCGGGTATGCGTGCCGAGGCGATGAAGACGATGGAGTACTGGATTGCGCGGCGAGGCCGGGAACTGGTGGAAGAGTATGACCTGGCGTCGATGTGCTCGGTGCTGGGTAGGAGAGATGAAGCCATGAAATGGCTTGAACTGGCCTATGAGAACCGGTCCAGCAGCATGTTCCTGTTGAGGGCCGACCCTTCCATCGATGCGCTGCGCGGCGACCCGAGGTTCGAGGCGCTGGTGAAGCGGATGAAGTTTCCGGAGTAGCCCGGCTGCCGGAGGCGAGGGAGCGCGGCAGCCGGGAACAGACTCTAGTAAGGAAGCTGGGCAGCTTTCTTCGCGGCCTGCAACTTTGCGCGCGCAGCGTTCAAGGCCTGGCCGATTGCTGAGCCAGACATCGGAGTGACGCCAGTGATGACGTTACCTGCCCCGCCAACGACGACGACGTTTTCTTTGTTGTTTCCGCCGCCAACCACCGTGCAATTCATGGAGTCCTCAAGATAGACCGAGGCGCCGGTGGCCGCGGGAACAAACTTCTGCGTGTTGTTGGCTTGCAACACGCAACCTGTGGAGTGGATCGCCGCAATGCCCCAGGTGCCGACTCCGCCGACGCGATTGTTGGCCACGACGCCATTTTCGATGTGCCAGAGGTCGATTCCGCCTGAAACCGGCTCGCCGAGCGCGATCGAGTTGTTGGAGATCAGCGGTTCGACGATTCGAGGCAAGCCGTTGGCGTAGGCGAGATCGGTCGCCGTGATGCCCTCGGCGCCGCCAACGCCCTCGTAGATCCGGATGTCATTGTGATGAATCAGGAACTGAGCGGGTCCGGCGGCGAGATACCAAGCATCAGCGAATTCCTGAAGCATGTATACCCCGTAGATGTGGGATTGGATGTGGTTGTTTACAATCTCGATGGACGAAGTGCCGATGTCAATTAGTTCCACACCGTACCCTACGTGCTCGTACCGGTTCGCCTGATTGGGATTGCCGCCCACAGTCATCTTCGCGCCTTCCATTCCAGTAACGGAGGTGCCTGAGGCCAAGTTCTTGTAGCTGCAGTCGCTGATCCGGTGTTCTCCCTGCATCGGCGGGATGAAGGGCAGATTCTCATGGTAAGTACCATTGAACACGTTGTAGCCTGGAAAATTGCCGGGGTCGCCGACGATCCGGCCTTCGAAGTCCACGCGTTCAACTACTGAGTGCTCAACGTCGCCCATGAACATCAGCAGGACCGCCAGTGAATTGTAGATGAGAAAGCCATTGGTGGGCGCGTCCTCCAGGGCCTCCATCCGTAAGTCGGAGACAGTCACGTCGCCGTCCACAAACGAAACCAGGCTCGGCCAGACGTTCGCTGCGGTTGGCACGTCCATGTAGAAGGTGGGGGTGACGTCCAAGCTTGGCTTGGCTCTCAGGGTAGTTTTTGCGCGGCCCATCCCGGCTAAATGGCCACGGAAGTTCTGGACAACCACTTGCCGGATGACGTAGACGCCTTCCGCGAGTTGCACACGGCAAGCCGCAGTGGCGTCTTTACACAGGTCCAAACCAGCCTGCACGGCTGCCGTATCGTCCACTCCGCCGGGGGGTGCGACCAGATGAGTCTGGGCGAACGCCTGTTGACACATTAGGCCGGCGGCTAAGGTCAAGCCGGCGGCCAGTCCTGAGAAATTCAATACAATCATGTCTCGATTCTCCTTTTGACTCGCGGCACCACGAGAACCGTCCATGCTCATCGCGCATGCCACGGGAGTAGCTTAGGGATCGGGTGGAATCTTGTCGATTGTCTGGATGTCCCCATTAGGTCCCCAAGAGATTCCCTTCACCCATTCGGGGGTAAGTGAGTGGAACTTGGCGGCTCTGAGAGAACTGAAAGAGGTCTGGAGCCTTTACTCCGGAAACCGCCCATGTTAATTTCCGCAATAGCTGGCAGACGACGATGTCGGCCCCCAAAGCCATCCCGATCAGGGGCGATCCTGTCCGGCGCAGGGTGAAGTTCGGCGCTTATGAAGTGGATCTCCGGAACGGAGAGGTCCGACAAGGCGGCAGACCCGTCCATATTCCTGAGCAACCGTTCAAAATCCTGAGTGCCCTACTGGAGAGGCCCGGGGAGGTGGTCAGCAGGGAGGAACTGCAGGCCAGGCTGTGGCCCGGCCAAATCGCCGGGGATGTGGAGCATGGGCTCAACAAGGCAGTAAATAAGCTGCGTGATATCTTCGGGGACTCGATCGAGGACCCGCGTTACATCCAAACGGTGCCCAAACGTGGTTACCGGCTTATCGCGCCAGTCACTGAAGATCTACCGCTAGACACGCGAAGCAGACGGCGGTGGCCATGGCTCGTTCTTGGAGTCCTTGCAGCTTCAGTCCTGGCAGTGTTTATCTGGCGGACCGTGGCGCCGGTGAAGATCACGTCGCTGGCGGTGCTGCCGATGGCAAACCTGTCGCCGAGCGCCGAGGAGGAGTACCTGGCGGACGGGATGACCGAGGCGGTGATTTCGAGCCTGGCGCAGGTGAGGTCGCTGGACAAGGTGATTTCTCGGACGTCGGTGATGCAATTCAAGGGCACGAAGACGCCGGCGCCGGAGATTGCGAGAAAGCTTGGGGTGAAGGGGATCGTCGAGGGATCTGTGCAGCGGCAGGGGGACCGGGTGAGGGTGACGGTGCAGTTGATCGACGCGGCACGGGACCGGCACGTGTGGAGCCGCAGCTATGACCGGGATCTGCGCGACGTGCTGATCCTGCAAAGCGAGATCGCGAGGGCGATCGCCGATGAGGTGCAGGCGGCGCTGGCGCCGGAGGAGCGGACGAGGCTGGCGGCGGCGAAATCCGTGAATCCCGAGGCGTACCGTCTGTATGCGCGCGGGCGAAGGCTCTGCGATTCGTTCACCACTGAGGGAATCAGAAGAGCGACCACACTGTTCGAGGAGGCGCTGAAACTGGACGACGGGTTTCTGGAAGCCCACGTTTCCTGCGCTGAGTGCCTGACGTATCTGACGAGTTGGGGTGGGGAGTGGCCTGATCGCACGTGGCCGAGAGCCAGGGACCACATCCAACAGGCGATGCGGATCAACCCCGAAGACGCGCACGGCTTGGCTGCGCGGGGCACGATTCGCATGCTGGCTGACTTGGATTGGGAGGGGGCGGAGAACGACCTCAAGCGAAGCGTGGAACTGGCTCCGTCCAGCATGTTCGCCAGGACCGGACACAGCAGGTTCCTGATGGCTGTGGGCAGGCTCGACGAGGCCATTGCGGAAGCGCAAAGGGCGGAGGACCTTGCGCCGGGGTCGTCCGTCGCCATGAGTTACGCCCCCTGGATTAGCCTGAAAGCCCGCCGGTACGCAGAGTCGGTTGCCGGCTTCCGGCGCATTCTCGAAATCGACCCCCATGCCTTCTTCGCAGATGTCGAAAATGTGTTCAGTCTGACGCGGCTGGGCAGGTTGAGCGAGGCCGGGGAGCACTATGCCAGGGCGCGGAAAGCGGTTCCAAGGGGCACCGAGCAGGTGGCGGACAGTTGGATGATGGAATACGAACTGGCGGCAGGGATGAAACCGGAGGCCGAGAAAACTCTCGCGCACTGGCTCGCGCGGCGGCGCGACATCTACGTGGACGGGTACAACCTGGCCTGGATGTGCTCAGCCCTCGGCAGGAAGGATGAAGCAATCAGGTGGCTTGAGACGGCCTACGCCGAGCGGTCGGGGGAGATTTATGCGGTGAAGGTGGACCCGACGTTGGACGCGCTGCGCGGCGACCCGCGGTTCGAGGCGCTGGTGAAGCGGATGAGGTTTCCGGAGTAGGGCGGCGGCTGCAGGCGGCGACATTGACCGGCCGGCGGGCAGGGATGGTGACAGGTATTGCGATTTCTGCATCGGCCGTCAGGAGCCAATTGGCCCGAGCCGTCCGGCATGTCTCGCAGGGCCGCGAGGAGTTCTGGTAAGCCCGGCGTCCGGGCGTGGCGAGGCCGTGCTACTTCCGCGGATCGAAGCGCACTTCAACTTCGGTCTTTACCCGGACAGGCTTGCCTGCCTTGAGAAGAGGCTGATAGCGGAGCTTGTCCCAGTCAAATGCTTCACACAACTGGGCGCCGGTATCGAGTTCGGCGATCTTGCCTTTCGTGCCGATGATGACCTTGCAGGACACCGTCGCACCGGCCGGCTCCCACAGGGGAGCCAATTGCACAGGCGAACCCTCGATGAGAGAGGCGCGCTGCTTGTCGGCGGCGACTGTGACAATCGGGACGCTCTCGTCGTCAATAGCGTCCTCGCTTCCCGCCGTTTCCGAGGCTTTGTTGGTCAGCCTGGGAGGAGCAGGCTCAACCTTTACAACCAAGAGCACCGTCCTGGCGGGATATCGCGCCACTCGGGTGCGCAGAATCCCGGCCTTCAGGTCGACTTCCTCGAACGAGAGGTTGCTCCAAGCCATTTTGACCACGCGTTCGCAGCTTGACAGCAGCGGATAGCCTTGCTTGCCTTGGGCGGGGTCGCCGATCTCGTCGATGGCCTTTTGCGCATTGACGCCCTCGACGATGTATTCGGAGCCGTCGGTCAGCGTAAGGGTGCGCCGGGTAAACAACCGGTACAGGCGCTTGCCCTTCCAGAGGTACAGCGCTTGACCGCCTGCGTTGAGAGTTTGGTCACCCGGGTCGAGCACGACGCGAACTGTTCCCTGGACCTTTTGCAGCGGGATCTGGGTTTTTTTGGCCTCGCCGGCCGGCGGCTTACTGGAGCAGCCGAGGAGTGAGGCAAGGGCCAGAAAGAGAGGAATCAACAAGCATGTGTTCCGGTTCATCTGAAAAGCCTCGAATTCGGGATGTGGAAGTCCGGATCTGAAGGTATCACCGGGGATGGCCGGGTGCAAGGGTCTGTGCAGAGGGACTTTGCTGGCGGATAGTGCAAGCCAGTTGGGGTTGCGCTAAAGGCGTTCCTGCATAGCGCGCTGAAGGGTTACCAGGCGAATGCCCGGCCAAGAAATTGTTGTAAAAGCGGCAAAGATCCGGGCAGCGGCGGTGTTGGAGGAACGATTGCCTTGGATTTGCGTGATGCGCCGCAGGGGCGCGCGGCTACTGCGGTTCGGGAGAATCCTGGGCTGATTTGGCGGCGAGGTAACGGTCGCGGGATTCGAGGATGGTGCGGCGGGCTTCGCGGGGGCCGCCCCAGCCCTGGGAGGCGGTGACCTTGCCCTCCAACTCTTTATATATGGAGAAGAAATGCTCCAGTTCGCGGCGAACGTGGGCGAAGACCTGGTCCATGGTGTGGATCTGGTCGTAGCGGGGATCACAAGAGGGGACGGCGATGATCTTCTGATCCGCCTCCTCGCGATCAACCATGTTCAGGAGACCGATGGGGCGGACTTCGATGAGACAACCGGTGAAACTGGCCTCGGAGACGAGGGTGAGGACGTCGAGGGGGTCGCCGTCCTCGGCGAGAGTGCCGGGGATGAAGCCATAGTCGCCGGGGTAGTGGACGGGGGAGTAGAGCGAGCGGTCAAGGCGGAAAAGGCCGAGTTTACCGTCGTACTCATACTTATTGACAGACCCTTTGGGGATTTCGACGATCATGCGGACGAGTTCGGGGGAGTCGGGTCCGGGATCCAAATCGTACAGCTTGGTAGAGCTCACTCAGAACAGAGTAGCAGGTGTGGTGCTGAGGCACACGCGCGGGACGCCGGGTGAGCGGCTGTGGCGGCTCCGCGGATGGATCCGCTCTATGTGTACACACATGGCGTGGAGCCAGCACTAGGAGCGGGGGGAGTCTGTGCGGAATTGCCGGCCAAGGGTACCGGCCGCGGACGTCCGCCCCATGACAGTCGGTGTGCAACTCTAGCGAACAAAAGGAGAAACGAAAAACTCGGAGAGAAAAACCCTTGCGGCGGCCGAAGGAGTCGTGTAACCTGCATTCGAGGGCCGAAGCAGCCCGAATTGGTCCGTTCTAGGCCATCATGTCCCAAGCCGTTGCCAAAACCGGTTCGAAACGTCCTCCGCGGGGCTCATACGCAGTCACAGTGGACTCGACGGGCAGGTTCAAGTTCCCGGCAGCGTACAAGGAGTACTTCGAGAGTCTGGAAGACAAGACAATTTTCGTCACGGTGGTTTTTGGCCTGATTCGAGGATACACCAGCGATAGCTGGGAACAAGCGCTAAATAAGCTAGCCGTCGATGCGGCGGTGCAGAAGGCGGTGTGGGAGGACGGGGACCGATTTGGACAGGACATGACGCCGGACAGCCAGGGGCGGGCGACGTTGCCGCAGAAGGTGCGTGACGCGGCGAAGCTGAACCTGGCGAACGGAACAACGCTACAGATGCGGTTTCACGGCGAAGAGATCTGGATGTACACCGAGCAGCAGTGGGCGCAGATGGAGGCGCGCAACGACGCCAACCAGGATGCGCTTCGAGCGGCGGCCGAGAAGTTGGGGCTGGTGTGATGTATGGAGCACGTTCCGGTCATGGCCGAGGAGTCGGCCGCGTATCTGCGGCTGACGGAGGGGGGCGTGTATGTAGACACGACGGCCGGGCTTGGCGGGCACACGGGGATGCTGGCGCGCCGGTTGAAGTTGGGGCGGGTGATTTCGCTGGACCGGGACGCAGAGTCGCTGGAGAAGGCAAGGGCGAACACGTTGGACTGCGCGGAGCGGATCACGTTCCGGCAGAGCAGGTTTTCACAACTCTCGGAGACGCTCGGGGAGTTGGGCGTGGACAAGGTGGACGGGATACTGACCGACCTGGGCGTTTCGAAGTACCAGTTGGCCTCGGAGGGCAGGGGTTTCAGTTTTCAGCATCCCGGGCCGCTGGACATGCGGATGGATCGCGGGCAGGAGTTGACTGCGGGCGATCTGGTGAACAGGGCATCGGAAAAAGATCTCGCCGACTGGTTCTTCCGGTATGGCGAAGAGAGGAGGTACGCGCGAAGACTAGCCAGAGCCACGGTGAGGGCGCGTCCCATACGAGACGCGGCGGAGTATGCCGAGCTAATCGCATCGGCCGCGCCCAGAACCGGAAAGCTACATCCGGCGACGCGGGTCTTTCAGGCGTTGCGGATGGTGGTGAACGACGAGGAAGGGGAACTGGAAGCACTGTTGGAGCAAGCCCCGGAGTGGATCAGACCGGGCGGAAGGTGGGTGGTGATCGCATTCCAGTCGCTGGACGACCGGAAGGTGAAACACGCTTTTCAGGCGCTGGCGCGCGCCGGGAGGGCAACGATATTGACCAAGCATGTGGTCAGGCCAGGTGCAGACGAGATTAGACGCAACCCGCCGAGCAGGAGCGCGGTGCTGAGAGCGCTGGAGATGGGCGGGAAGGACATTACGGACTAGAGGAATTGAGGCAGGTTGAGCAGAGGCGAATGGAGGAACGGCGATGGCGACTTTGGGCGGGTTAATGGAGTGGTTGGGCGCATCGAAGGCGCCTGCGCGGCGAGAGAAGTCCGACTTCAGGTTACGGGCGCTGCCCCGCGAGGACATACTGCTTTACGTGAAGGAGATCGACCACGCCGGCGTGGCGAGAGTGGCCGACAGCAAGGAGACGCTAGCCAGCGTGGGGATGGCGGGCGGGGTGCTGGCGGCGAGTGTGATGGTGATCGCGCTGTTGCTGCCTGGCACGTATTCGATGGTGGTCGGCCACAAGATCGAGGAATTGAAGCAGGAGAGGGTAGAACTGTTGAACACCTTGCGGCAGAAACGCGCCGAGCGCGCGAGGCTGGAGAGCCCGGCACAGGTGGAGCAGTGGGCAGGAAACGAGTTCATCGCGCCGGCGGCGAATGCGGTGCTGTATGCGGCGCCGGGCGGGGTGACCGTGGCCAAGTTGGGCCAGCAGACAAAGTAGGAACGGTTCGGGGCGGCCGCCGGGACAGGCGGGAGAACGATCCGATCTGGCGAGGCGGAGACTGAGATGGCAGTCCGAGCGGAGAAAAATGCTCTGGAGCGCCGGGCGCTATGGGTCGCCCGGCTGGCTTTTTTGTGGGCAGCGGTGATCGTCCTACGGCTGATTCAGCTACAGGTTGTGCGGCACGACAATTATGTCGAGCTAGCCCGAGGGCAGCACGAACATGTCATCCCAGTGCGGGCCACACGCGGTGAGATTCTGGACCGGACGGGCCGCCATCCACTGGCTCTGAGCATTCAGACGCGGTCAGTGGTGATCAATCCGCAGCGGGTGGTGGAAGTCGAGTTCTTCGCCGGAGCGGTGTCGCCGATCCTGGGCATCCCGAAGAAGGAGATCATGGCGGTGGTGGAAGAGCGGAAGCGCCGTCCTATGGGAACGCCGGGCCGTTCCTACCTTGTGCTCAAGCGCCATGTGAGCGATGAGGAAGTGGCGCGGCTGGAGCGCCTCCCATTTCCATTCATCGAGATCGCGCCGGACAGCCGTCGTGAGTATCCGAACCGGGAACTGGCGGCGCACGTGATCGGCAGCGTGGACAGGGACGGGGAAGGGAACGCCGGAATTGAGCTGAGGCTCAATAAGGAGCTGAGGGGCAGGCGGGGCACGATGCGGGTGCTGACCGACTCGTTGCAGACTCCCTACCTGAGCAAGGTCGAGAAACCGGCCGAGGAGGGAGTGAACCTCACGCTGACACTTGACAGGGCGATCCAATTCGAAGCCGAGCGGGCGCTTGAGCAAGGCGCGGGAGAGGCGGGAGCTGAAACGGCTTCCATCGTGGTGATGCGTCCTGAGGACGGCGCCGTGCTCGCAATGGCCAACACGCCTACTTTTGATCCGACGGAAGCCGTGCCAGCGGAAGGCGAGGCGCACCGCAAGGCGCTCAGCCGCCGCCGCAATACGGCAGTGCAAGCTTCGAGCGAGCCCGGTTCGGTGATGAAGATGATCACTGTGGCGATGGCGTTCGATACTGGCCGTTATACCCCTGAATCCACAATCAACTGCGAAAACGGGCGGTATCCCCGTCCGGGACGGAAGCCGATCACGGACCTTCACCACGGCTATGGGGTGATGCCCGTGCCGATGATTCTGGTGAAGTCGTCCAACATCGGCGTGGCGAAGATCGCCGGGTCGCTCGGGCCAGAAACGTTATGGGAGTATTTGCAGAAGTTCGGCATGGGCCGCAAGACCGGGATCGAACTGCCCGGCGAGGACATGGGCATGCTGAGGCGTCAGAAATGTACCGGACCTAGAGACAACTGGTGCTGGGATCCGAGTTCGCACGAGTACATCGCGTTTGGCCACGAGATCACGGCGACGGCGATTCAATTGGCGCGCGCGACTGCCGTAGTGGCCAATGGGGGGTTTCTGGTCAATCCACACGTTGTGGCCAGAAAGCACAGGGTGCGTCCTGACGGCGCGGTGGAGGAGATGCCTGTCGCGATCGTCGCGCCGCGCAGGGTGATCAAGGGCGAAACGGCGATTCTGATGCGGAAGGTGATGCAGCAGGTGGTGCTTGAAGGCACGGGCAGGAGGGCAAAGGTGGGCGGGTGGAGCACAGGGGGCAAGACAGGATCGGCGGAGATCTTTGTCAAGGGACAAGGCTGGGTGAACCGCCACAACTCCTCGTTCATCGGATTCGCGCCGGTGGCGAACCCGAAAGTAGTGGTTGTCGTCACGTTGAACGGAACGCCGAAGCAAGGCGGAACGGTGGCGGCGCCGATCTTTGCCAAGGTGGCATCGGCGGCGTTGCGGATCCTTCAGGTTCCGATGGATGTGCCAGAGACGAGCGAACCAGCGCCGCCCTCGGCTCTGGCGTCCAGTGAGCCATCGAGCGTGGAAGCGTTGCCGCAAACGCATGCCGGGCAAACCGCCGAAGCGGAGCAAGCCGAGCAAGCGTCGCCTTGGCTAGCCGGCCCGCAGGTGCCGGACTTCCGGGGAATGCCGCTGGTGGCCGTGCTGAGGCGGTCGGCCGAGCTTGGGATCGAGGTGGAAGTGATTGGGACCGGGAAGGCCCACAGACAGACTCCTTCGCCGGGTGGCGTGTTGCCGGCTCGAAGCAGGGTCAGAGTGGAGTTCGCAAAGAAGTGAAGACGCTCGGCGAGTTGCTGGGAACCGTGCCGCTGGAGGATGCCGCAGCGAGACTGCCGGTTGCAGGGATCGAATACGATTCACGCCGTGTGGCGCCGGGCTTCGTCTTCTTCGCATTCCCGGGCAGCCGGCAGGATGGCCGGGCATTTGCGGCGCAGGCGGTTGAGAAAGGCGCCATCGCGGTGGTGAGCCAATCGCCGGCGCCAGCGGGGTTCGGCGCCCCGTGGATCCAAGTTCCGCATGGCCGGCGGGCTCTGGCCGAGATGGCTCGGCGGTTCTTCGACAGTCCAGACGGGAAAATCCGCCTGACCGGAATCACGGGAACAAACGGCAAAACGACGACGGCCTACCTGATCGACCAGTGTTTGAGAGCGCTCGGACGCAAAACCGGGATGATTGGCACCGTGGAGTTTCGCGTGCTGGACAACGTCAGGCCGGCCGTGAACACGACACCTGAATCACTGGACCTGGCACGGATGTTCGCAGAAGTGGCCGCGGGCGGGGGCACGGAATGCACGCTCGAAGTGAGTTCGCACGCGCTGGAACTCGGCCGAGTGCACGGATTCGACTTCCACACAGCGATATTCACGAACTTTACGCGGGACCACCTGGATTTTCACCAGACCATGGAGAGGTACTTCGCCGCAAAGCAGATGCTGTTTCAAGGCGCCGGCGGGGAGCCTCCGAAGTTCGCGGCGATCAACACCGACGATGAATCGGGGAAGCGCATCGCAATCGCGGAGGGGACCATCGTCTTCAGCTATGGGCTAGACAAGGGCGCATCGATCCGGGCGGTTGACGTTACAACGGGTATCGATGGCCTGCGGTTCGTGATCGAGTATCAGGGGCTGAGTCTGACGGTGTCATCGAGGCTGGCGGGCGTGATGAACGTCTACAACCTGCTGGCGTCATTTGCCGGGCTGATTGCGCTCGGGATTGAGCCTGGGCAGGCTGCGGCGGCGTTAGGCCGCTGTTCCGGAGCGCCGGGCAGGTTCGAGCGGGTTGACAGGGGCCAGCCGTTCCTGACCGTGGTGGATTACGCGCACACCGACGATGCGCTGCGCAATGTCATCCAGACGGCGCGGCGGCTGACGAAATCCCGGGTCATCACGCTGTTCGGATGCGGCGGCGACCGGGACCGGACCAAGCGTCCGCTGATGGGCAAGGCGGCGGCGGAGTTGAGCGATTATGTAGTCGTCACGAGCGACAATCCGCGCAGCGAGGACCCGCTGCTGATCATCAACGACATCCTGGTGGGCGTGCAGAAATGCGACACGCCATTTGAAGTCCAGCCGGACCGGCGTGAAGCCATCCGCAGAGCCATTGCCCAGGCGCGTCCGGGCGACGTTGTGATCCTTGCAGGCAAGGGACACGAGAACTATCAGATTCTGCCGTCGGGATCGGTTCACTTTGACGATCGCGAAGAGGCCGCGGAGATACTGGATTCTCTCGGCTACCTTCAGGCGGGAGTCCGCGATGAAGATTGAAGTCGCCGGGATTACCTGCGAAGGCGCAAGCACCGACTCGCGGACTCTGGAGGCCGGACAGGCTTTCGTGGCTCTTGCGGGGGGTAATCACGACGGGCACGACTTCATCCAACAGGCGATCGAAAGGGGCGCGCGGGCGGCGGTGCTGTTCCGGCCCTTAGCGGCAAGCATCGCACAGGAGATCGTGCCGGATACGCTGGCCTGGCTCCAGCAGGAGGCGGCGCGAAAGCGCGCGGCGTGGGGGAAGGCGGTGATTGCCATCACCGGCAGCGCGGGCAAGACGACGACCAAAGAAGCGATCGCGGCCGCGCTTGCGCCGCAGTTCCGAGTAGGCAAGACCCAGGGCAACTTCAACAACCACATTGGGGTTCCGCTCTCGGTGCTGAACATGCCGGATTCGGCCGGCGTGGCGGTGATCGAAATCGGGATGAACCATTCGGGCGAGATTCGGGACCTGGCCGCCATCGCTCGTCCCGATGTGGCCGTCGTCACCAACGTGGGGACGGCGCACATCCAGAATTTCAATTCGATTGAGGAGATCGCCGCTGCCAAGCGTGAACTCGTGGAGGCGCTGCCGCCGGATGGAGTCGCCGTGCTGAACAGTGACGACGCCCGCGTGGCGGCGTTCGCCGGATCTCATACAGGGCGTGTTGTGACGTATGGGACTACGCCGGAGGCGATGGTGCGCGCTACGCGGATCGAGTACAAAGAACGTGGATCGCGATTCATCGTGGACGGCCAGTGCGTGGCAAGCCCGTTGCCGGCGTTGGGCGGTGTGATGGCCTGCCTGGCCGCGCTGGCAGTGGCACGGGTGATGGGCGTGCCATTCACGGACGCACGCCAAGGGTTGGAGACGCTCACCCCGCCCAAGATGCGGTTTGAGCGGCTGCATGCGCATGGGGCGGTGATCTGGAACGATTGCTACAACTCGAATCCCGAAGCGGCAATGATGATGATCGATCTGCTGGCGGGAACGCCGGCGCAGAGACGGATTGCCGTGCTGGGTGAGATGCTAGAACTAGGGCGATGGTCTGAGCCTTTACACCGGCAGGTAGGCGAATACGCGGCCAGCCGGGGCATCGACGTTGTGGCCGGCGTCGGCGGGCAGGCGGTTTCATTAGCAGACGCGGCCGGAAAGCACGGCGGCCGGAGGCCAGAGACCTGCTTTTTTGAGGATGCCCAGCGGGCCGGAGCCTGGCTGAGGAGATTCGTCAGGCAGGGCGACGCCATCCTGCTGAAAGGATCAAGAGGCACGAAAATGGAGATCGCGCTGGCCACGTTCATGGAGCCGGACTGACATGTTGTACTGGCTGTTCTACGAGACGCTTTATCCGCACTTCACGCCGCTCCGCATCTTCGGCTATGTCACATTCCGGACCCTGGCCGCCAGCATCACGGCGATGCTGGTCGCACTGCTGCTTGGGCCGTGGATGATCCGCAAACTGAGGGAGCTGCAGATTGGCCAGCATATACGCGAGGAAGGGCCTGAATCTCATCAGAAGAAGGCCGGCACGCCAACGATGGGGGGCTTGCTGATCATCATCTCGGTTGTGGTTCCGACGCTGCTTTTCACGAACCTGACAAATCCGTACGTCTGGGTGGCCCTGTTTGGGTTAACCGGCTACGGCGCAATCGGATTCCTTGACGACTGGGCGAAAGTGAAAAAGGGCCGAAATCTTGGGTTGACCGGCAAGGAAAAGATGGGCCTGCAGGTCGCGCTGGTGCTGTTGTTGGGCGTGTGGTTGCTGACACTCCATTCGAAGGGGCTGTATTCGACCGAGGTGAACGTACCGTTCATCAAAACGTGGCGTCCGGGGTTGCTGATCGAGCCCCTCCTGTCGAGCCCGTGGACATATCCGCTGGCATTCGTCGTCTTTTTCGGATTCCTGTGGCTGGTGGTGGTGGGAGCATCCAATGCCGTGAATCTGACCGACGGGTTGGATGGCCTGGCGTCCGGGTTGATGATTATCGCGGCTGGGGCGATGACGGTGCTGTGCTACGTGAGCGGGCATCGCGTTTTCGCCGACTATCTGGACATCGCGCGTCTGCCCGGCGCCGCCGAGCTGACCATTTTTGCGGCGTCGCTCACGGGCGCCAGCCTGGGGTTCCTTTGGTATAACGCCCATCCCGCCGAGGTCTTCATGGGCGACGTCGGGTCACTGGCTCTCGGAGGGAGTTTGGGTGTTCTAGCCGTGCTGATCAAGCAGGAGATCCTGTTGATCTTCATCGGCGGAGTCTATGTGATGGAGGCATTGAGCGTCATTATCCAGGTGGGCAGCTTCAAGCTGACCGGCAAACGGGTGTTCCTGATGGCCCCGCTACACCACCACTTCGAGAAGTTGGGCTGGGACGAGGCCAAAGTGATCACGCGGTTCTGGATCGCCGGACTGGTGATGGCGCTGTTCGCCTTAACCACGCTGAAGTTGAGGTAGTGATGGAATTGCGCGGCAAAAAGACCGTTGTCTTCGGGCTGGCGAAGTCCGGCTTGGCGGCAATTGAGCTGCTCGTCCGGCAGGGCGCCGAGACGATCGCGTGCGATGCCAAGCCGCTGGACCAGCTTCCGGAAGCAGCCGCGGCACTGGACCGATTGGGCGTCCAGTTCAGGCGACAAGGACATGGAGCGCTGGACGACGCCGAGATTGCCGTCCTGAGTCCAGGCGTGCGGCCGGATCAGCCGCTGTTTGAGCAGGCGCGGACGCGCGGGGTGGAGCTTCTGGGTGATGTTGAACTGGCGTGCCGGTTCCTGCGAGGTCCCATCATGGGCATTACCGGTTCAAACGGCAAGACCACGGTCACATCGCTGGCAGGACACCTGCTGCGCGAATGCGGTATTGCCGTACAGGTCGGCGGGAACATCGGCACACAGGCCGTGGCGGCGATGATAGAGACGTCGCGGGACGATCAGTGGAACGTGCTTGAGTTGTCGAGTTTCCAGACGGAGATGTTCCGCAAGACGCGCGTGCGCATTGGAGTGGCGCTGAACGTGACGCCCGATCACCTGGACCGCCACCACACGATCGAGGAGTATGCAGCAGCCAAACTGAACATGTTCGCCGGCCAGCAGCCGGACGATTTTGCGGTACTCAATGCAAACGACGAAATTACCAGGGGATGGACACAGAGCATACCGGGACAGCCGCACTGGTTCAATGGCTATGGGCAAGTTGAGCGCGGCTTCTGGCTGGAGGGGGGATCGCTGGTTGCGAACGGGGTAGAGTGGATGCCGTCAAGCGAGGTGGGGTTGCGCGGACACCACAATCTGGAGAACGTGCTGGCGGCAGGATGCGCGTGCGCGCTGGCCGGAGCGGGGCTGGGGGAGATGCGCCGGGCTGTGAGGAGTTTTCCAGGTGTTGAACACAGGATTGAGTATGTTCGCACCAGGCGCGGCGTGGACTACTTCAATGATTCGAAGGCGACCAACGTGGACGCAACCATCAAGGCGCTCGAATCGTTTGACTCGGGCCTGTGGGTGATTCTTGGAGGCAAGGACAAGGACAGCGATTACAGGCCCTTACGCGGGCTTCTGAAGGCGCGCGCCCGGGCGGCATTGCTTATCGGAGCGGCCGCGCAGAAAATCGCCGGCCAGATCGAAGGATCGGTTCGAATAGAACAATGCGGCGACTTGGGGTCCGCTGTCGAGCTGGCCGCCACCCATGCCTCGCCAGGCGAGACGGTCTTGCTGGCCCCAGCCTGCGCCAGTTTCGATCAGTTCGACAGCTATGAACATCGCGGACGGGTATTCAAGGAACTGGTCCGCGCATTGGTGGATTGAGGCTGACATGTCAACCAAACTCCGGACGGACTGGCCGCTGTTCACAGCCACGATGCTGATCCTGGCATTCGGACTGGTGATGGTCTACAGCGCATCGAGTGTGGTCGCCGAAGTGATGCACGGCAAGCAGAACTGGACCTACGCCGCGCGCCAGCTTGGATTCGCCGTAGCCGGCCTGGCGCTCATGTTTTTGATGAAGAGGCTGGATTACACTCGACTGCAGCATCCCCTGTGGATCTGGCTGTCGGTGAGCGTGGTCGGAGTTCTTTTGCTGGCGGTGATTTGGGCGGATCCGAATGCTCACCGGTGGTTCCGCCTGTCAGGGATGCAATTTCAACCTTCTGAACTTGCCAAGCCAGCAATCATTCTCTATCTGGCGTGGTTCGTCTCCAGGCGCGAGAACAAGGTGATTGACCGCCACACTCTCATGCCCCCCGCGCTGGTGGTTGGCGGACTGACGACGCTGATCGCGTGGGGAGATCTGGGCACGGCGGCGATCGTGCTGGTGCCGGCGGCGGTGGTGTTCTTCGTCGCAGGCATCGAACGCAGGTATTTCTACATGACACTCCTCCTGGGCTTCTGCCTGGGAGGATACTTCCTGTGGCAGAAACCCTACCGCTTGTTGAGGGTGACGGCGTTTTTCGATATCACCGAGCAAACGATCCACAATACCCCCGGACTCAAATGGATGGAGCCGCACCTGGCCACAAGCCGCGCCTCGCGCGACGCCGACCATCAACCCCGCCAGGCTCGCATCGCGTCGGGCAGTGGCGGCATCACCGGGGTTGGACTCGGACAAAGCAACCAGAAACTCGGGTTCCTCCCCGAGGCCCACACTGATTTCATCTACGCGGTTGTGGCCGAGGAAACGGGCCTAGTCGGGGCAATCGCGCTGCTTGCTGGGTATCTCGTCATTTTTTGGCGGGGCTTCAGGCTTTATTGGACCGCGCCGGACACGTTTGGGCGTTATCTGGCGCTCGGATGCGTCTCGCTGATTGTCGCTCAAGCGCTGTTCAACATGAGCATGGTCATCAGCATCTTCCCCACGAAAGGGATTCCGCTGCCGTTGGTGAGCTACGGCGGCAGCGCGCTGGTGTGCACGATGATCACATTCGGACTCATGATGAGCGTAAGCGAGCGGGCGGCAGAGTAGGAGGCTCACCTGGCAGGCACGCCCGATTCGCGCATTTTCGTCATGGCCGGCGGAGGCACGGGCGGACACGTCGTACCGTCACTGGCGGTTGCCGATGAGCTATCGCGGCGGGGTCATAAGTGCGTTTTTATCGGGACACGGCTGGGCATGGAGGCCCGGCTGGCGCCGGCCAGGGGGTTCCTGATTGAGTGGATCGAAATCGGCGGCCTGAACCGGGTAGGCTGGCGAAAGGGGCTTTCGACGTTACTGCAACTGCCCTCTGCCGTCTCCGATGCCAGCAAGGTTCTCAAACGGCTTTCCGCGGCGGCAGTGTTCAGCATGGGCGGATACGTCGCCGGCCCAGTGGTTGCGGCTGCAATTCGATCCGGCATACCCGTCGTCGCGATGGAGCCCAATGCGATGCCCGGGCTGGTTTCCCGCCTCACAGCCCGGTGGGTGCGGCATGCGCTTGTCAGTTTTGAAGAGACACTGAAGCACTTCCCGGCGGGCCGGGCTGAGATCGCCGGGTTACCGGTGAGGCAGGAGTTTTTTGACATTCCGGAGTGGACCGGCAGTTCGCGTTTCCATGTTCTGATTACTGGCGGAAGCCGCGGCGC
The DNA here is from genome assembly GCA_029975915.1 of Bryobacteraceae bacterium. Next base: position 21,478 of record JARKOC010000061.1, on the reverse strand, counting down.
CCGGGCGTTAAACAGGGCTGCGCGCGAGTCATGGCCGATCCTGGCGAAGAGCCCGGTTCCGGTGACACTAACACTGCAGTGCGGTAAAGACGAAGAGGCGGAGTTACAGCCGGCCTTCAGGGAAAGCGGTTTGGAGGGCGAAGTTCAGGCTTTCATCGACGACATGCCGGCCGAGTACCGGAAAGCGTCGCTGGTGGTGAGCCGTTCAGGCGCGGGCGCGGTGAGCGAAATAGCCGCCGCGGGACGGCCCTCGATTCTGGTCCCCTTCCCTTTTGCGGCGGACGACCATCAGAGACACAACGCGCTGGCCATGGCCAGAACTGGAGCGTCGATCATGATCGAGGACCGCGAACTCGACGGCGCCCGTTTGGCGGGCGAGATCACGAGGCTGGCGTCGGACCCCGGAGCGACGGCGGAGATGGGGCGCATAGCCCGGACGATGGCGCGCCCCGGCGCAGCCCGGCGGGCGGCCGACCTGCTTGAACAGTGCGCCGGGATCGTTGACAGGGTTCAGGGTACGCCGGAACAATAGGATAATCGAATGTTTCTCGGCAATCAGCCTCTGCATTTCACGGGAGCGGGCGGGATCGGCATGAGCGGCCTGGCCGAGATTCTGCATCGCATGGGCTGCACCGTGACGGGATCGGACGCGAAAGAGTCCGCCTCCACCGAACGGTTGAGAGCTTTGGGCGTGAGGATCGCCATCGGGCACTCGGCCGCGAACCTGTCCGTCAGCGCCGCGGCCCTTGTCGTTACATCGGCGGTTGGCGATGACAATCCAGAATACGCGGAGGCCCTGAGAAGGGGTATCCCCGTTGTGCGCCGCGGCGAGATGCTGGCGGAACTCATGCGGACGAAGCGGGGGGCGGCGGTGGCGGGGAGCCACGGGAAGACCACGACTTCGTCGATGCTGGCGGCAATCGCGGTCGAGGCGGGGTTGGATCCGACCGCGGCGATCGGTTCGACGGTGCCTGCGTTCGGCGGCTCGAATGCGAGGCTGGGCGCGGGCGACTGGTTTGTCGCCGAGTCGGACGAAAGCGACGGATCCTTCCTGGACCTCTCGCCGGAGATCGCCATCATCACCAATATTGACCGGGAGCACCTGGATCACTACGGCAGCTTCGAGGCAGTCAAAACCGCCTTCCTCCGGTTCAGCAACCGTGTCTGCTTCTATGGCGCGGTGATCGCGTGCGCCGACGATCCTGCCACAGTGGAAACGCTGTCACGATCGCGCCGGCGCGTAATTTGGTACGGCCGTTCGGCGGCGGCGCAGGTCCGAATTTCCGATGAAATGGTGAATGCATCCGGCTGCAGGTTTACCGTCACTCTGGAGGACGGGCAGTGCCGGGAAGTGTGCTTGCCGGTAACAGGACGCCACAACGTGCTGAACGCGTCGGCGGCGATGGCGGCGGCGATGAGAATGGGCATCCCGGCAAAGGCGGCGTGTGGAGCGCTGGCTTCGTTCAAGGGCCCGGGCCGGCGGATGGAGTGGCGCGGTTCGGCCGGCGGAATCGGTGTCATCGACGACTACGGGCACCACCCGGCCGAGGTCAGGACGACGCTGGACGCACTGCGGATCATGAATCCCGGCCGGCTGGTGGTGATCTTTCAACCGCACCGATACAGCCGGACGGCCGCCCTGATGGATGAATTCGCAACTGCGTTCGGGGCCGCCGACGAAGTCTTCGTTCTTGATATCTATGAGGCGAGCGAACAGCCAATTGAGGGGATCACGGGCGCGGCGCTGGCCGCGAAAATCCGGGCCGCCGGGCATGCGCGGGTGAGCTATGCCGGTCCAGTGGAGGCCGCCGCCAGGAAGGTATTGCCTTCACTCAAACCGGGCGACCTCGTGGCGACGCTTGGCGCGGGCAGCGTCACGGCGGTGGGTCCGCAGTTGCTAAGTCTGCTCAGGGCGCGTGAGCAGGCGCCGGAGGGCTGTGATGGCCAGGCGTAAGCGAGTCCCGGCCGATAGTGACGCGGCGGCACAAGCCGCCGGTGCAGGTCCAATCAATGGCATCGACGCGTTCCGTCTGCTCAAGTTCGCTGGACTTACGCTGTCGGTCGTGTTTGCGGTGTTCGCGCTGGGGTGGCTGATTTGGAGCGCGGAGCGCTTTCTGGTTGAGGACGGCCGCTTCATGGTCAGCATCGAGGATGAGCCGGGGATCCCGCCCGCCATCGAGGTGAGTGGTGATCGCAACGCAAATAGAAAGGCGATTATCGAGGTCTTCGATGGCGATCGGGGGCGAAGCCTCTACAAACTCGACACGGAGGAGCGGAAACGCCAGATCGACGCTCTGCCGTGGGTGAAATCATCAACAGTCCGCCGCATTTGGCCAAACCGGATCGCCGTTGAGATCGTGGAGCGCACGCCGATCGCGTTTATCCAGTCGCCGTCGGGCGTTACCGGGTCGATGGAGCACCCGGTCTCCTACCGGCCTATGTTAATCGACGGCGACGGCGAGATCCTGGGCCTCAAGCCGCAGTCGGCCGCATCGCTGCCGCTGCTGAAGGGCGTCCAGCCGCGCGATCCGGTGCAGCAGAGGAGAGCCAGGGCGCGCTTGTTGTCGCGAGTGCTGGACGATCTTGCAGCTTACCGCCAGCGAATCCCCGAGATTGACCTTACCCGGGCGCCCAGTGTCACGATTGCCTATGAGCTCATGGGCACGACGATCGAACTGATACTGGGAGAAGACTCCTGGCGCCAGAGACTCGACTACCTCGAGAAGAACTCAGATCGAATCCAGGGCATGCTGTACGACCGGATGGTGTTGGATTTGACAATGGACAACCGGGTGATTCTGAAATCTCCGCCCAAGCAGCCCAGCCCAGAAGGGAGCATGCAGAAGTGAGGAAGCGAGGCGAGATTGCCGCCGGGCTCGATGTTGGCAGCTCGCGAACGCGCGTCTTCGTCCTTGCGGTTGAGGGTGGCGTGATGCGCTATGCCGGTCACGGCGAGGCTCCATCGAACGGCTGGCATCGCGGCCAGATCGCTGACCAAAACGCGGTAGCGGCTTCGATACGCGCCGCCATCGATGCGGCGCGCGCATCCTCCGGGTTCGAGATCGGCTCGGCCGTTGTCGGAGTCGGCGGGCCGTCGGTGAGGTCTCAGCAGGGCAGGGGAGTCTACGATTTCGGCCATTCCCGCAGAATCACACGTGAAGATCTCGCCTACGCAGTGAGGCTGGCGGCGATGGCGCCACTTGACGACGACAGGGCCTTGTTGCAGGTTCTGCCGCAGGATTTCACGGTGGATGGCCAGCCGCCGACACTGCATCCGCTGAACGTTGAGTGCCTGAGGCTTGAGGCCCACACGCTGCTTATCACCACGGGGGCCCAGGAGCACCAGACGCTACTCAGCGCAGTCACCCAGGCCAAGGTCGACGTCGAGGAGACGATCTTCGAGGCAATGGCCGCGGCCTATGCCTCTGTGCTCGCGGATGAACGGGCTGGCGGGGTCGCGATTCTGGATGTGGGCGCGCATTCGTCCGGTCTGGTGTTCTATGACGGCGATTCCGCTCTCTACGCGATGGGTATGCCGTTCTCAGGAGGGCACTTCACGCGCGACATAAGCGAAGTGAAAGCCCTCTCGATCGAGGAGTCCGAGGACATCAAGCTGAAGCACGGGTGCGCGCTGCTGGGTTTGACCGCGGATAATATCGTAATCGAATTGCCGCCTGGGCCAGGGCGGCCGGGCCGCGAATTGAGCCGCCGGGATTTGATCGAGATTCTGGAAGCGCGAGCGACACAGATCTTCCAGTATGTTGAACGATTCCGCGTCGAGTTCGCCCGCCAGATCAGCCTGCACGAAGGAATCGTGCTCTGCGGGGGCGCAACGCTGATGGAAGGCTTCGTCGAAGTGGCCGAAAGAATGCTGGGATGCCAGGCCCGCCTCGGGTTCATCCGGGGCGTGGACCAGATTCCGGACGAATTGCGGACTCCCGAATGGACCACAGCCGCCGGACTGGCGATGTACTCAGCCAAGCTGCGGCAACGCCGCCGCCGGTCGGTTGGGCCGAGGTTTCTGAATATTTTCTCCATTCGCGGATGATAGGTTGCACAATGAAAGACATGGATGATCTCGATTCCCTCAAGTTCGAAATCACGGACGAATCCCTTGGTGGCACCCGCATCAAGGTGATCGGAGTTGGCGGCGGCGGATCGAATGCGGTCAACCGGATGATGGACCTCGGAGTGGCTGGCGTCGAGTTCTTCGTCCTCAATACGGATGCCCAGGCTTTGCGCGCCTCCAAGGTGCCGAACAAAGTCGCGCTGGGCTCGCGCATCACCCACGGCCTCGGCGCGGGGTCGGATCCTGAGATCGGCCGGCAGGCCGCCCTTGAGGATACCGATCGCATCATCGAAATCCTTGAAGGGGCCGACATGGTGTTCGTTGCCGCGGGACTGGGCGGCGGGACCGGCACCGGCGCCACGCCGGTGGTCGCGGCGCTGGCCAAGGAGTTGGGCGCTCTGACTGTCGCGGTAGTCACTCGTCCGTTCCAGTTTGAGGGGCCGAGGCGGATGCGGCAGGCCGAGCACGGGCTCGCCGAGTTGCACTCTACTGTCGATACCGTAATCTCGATTCCGAACGACCGGCTCGTTGACCTGGTGCCTCGCGGGACGAGTTTCTTCGAAGCCTTCCGGATGGCGGACGACGTGTTGAGGCAGGGCGTTCAGGGCATCAGCGATATCATTACAACTCCCGGTTTGATCAACCGGGATTTCGCCGACGTCCGCGCCATCATGCTCGGAATGGGATTCGCCGTGATGGGCACGGCAAGCGCATCGGGCGAGGGCGCGGCGCTGGAAGCCGCGAGGAAGGCCATCGCCTGCCCTCTGCTCGAAGAGGGAGGACTCAAGGGAGCGCGGGCGGTGCTGCTCAACATGACGGCATCCTCTGCGCTTGGACTGCACGAGATGCAGGATGCCTGCAACCTGATCCGGGAAGCGGCAGAGAATCCGGAAGTTCAGATCAATTTTGGCCTGGTGCCGAACGAGCAATTAGGAGACGAGGTCAAGATCACGGTGATCGCGACGGGATTCCAGCGCACGGACCTGCCGCAGGTGGAAGCCCCTACATTGCCAGGACGCAAGGCGGTCCATCGCAGCACGGCTGAAGAGTCCGTGGTGGCGCGAGCACTGACATCGAAGCCGCTCTTTGATAAACCTGAACTGCAGACGACCTCGCCGGAACCGGTTTTCATCAGCATGGAATCCGCCACTCCGGATGGGGGGCCTGCCCAAGTGGAGACCGCGGAGGAATCCGTGCTGGATATCGACTTCGTCTCCGAAACCAGCCCGTCACCAGAACCACAGGCACACTCCGAGGACGCCAACAAAGCCGAACCGGCAGGGACCGATGACGTATTCGATTTCGAGGACATCGATACCCCGGCGTTTCTGAGGCGCGAGAGGAAGCTGTTCCAATGAGCCCCGCGGAGGCCCGCCTGGACCGATTGGTATTGCGCGGCGGGCGGCCTCTGCGTGGCGCAGTCCGGGTCCGGGGTGCAAAGAATGCGCTGCCCAAGATCATGGTGGCGTCGCTTCTGACGGGCGAGAGATGCACCATTCGCAACGTCGCTGATATTGTCGACGTGGCCATCGTGTCCGAGCTTCTTGAAGCGCTTGGCGGGCGGGTGGAACGGCCCGAACCAGGAGTTCTCGTCATTCATGCCGCGGGCGTCGCTCCAATGGAGCGCAACACGTTGCGCGAGTTTTCCGGCCGAAGCCGGATCCCGATTCTCACATGCGGCCCGCTGCTAGCGCGTTTTGGCAACACGCCAGTGCCGTCACTTGGCGGCTGCCGGATCGGCCAGCGTCCGGTCGATTTCCACTTGAATGCGCTGCAACAGATGGGTGCGACGCTGCACGAAGAGGCAGGCGCCTCGCATCTGACCTGTGATCGCCTGCAGGGAGCCAAGATCCGGCTCGAGTTCCCGAGTGTCGGCGCGACCGAACAGGTGATTCTGGCAGCGGTTCTGGCCGAGGGCGTCACAGAACTTTCCAATGCGGCGATGGAGCCCGAGATCATGGACCTGATCATGGTCCTGCAGAAGATGGGCGCCTATATCTCGGTGGATGTGGACCGCGTTATCACCATTACGGGCGTGCGCGAGTTGCGCGGCTTCGACCACACGACGCTGCCCGACAGGCTGGAAACAGCCTCTTGGGCTTCAGCCGCAGTCGCGACCGGCGGGCGGATCCTTGTTCGCGGAGCGCGCCAGGGCGACATGATGACGTTCCTGAACAAGTACCGCCAGATTGGCGGCGATTTTCAGGTGACCGACGAAGGCATCGAGTTCTGGCGAGCCAACGGCGAGTTGCATTCAATCGCGCTCGAAACCGATGTCTACCCCGGCTTCACCACCGATTATCAGCAGCCCTTCGTCATCGCCTTGACACAGGCGCGCGGGATCTCCATCGTCCACGAGACGGTGTATGAACAGCGTTTCGGCTATGTTGAAGCTCTGAACCGGATGGGCGCTCAGATCCAACTCTACCGGGAGTGCCTGGGCGGACTGAGGTGCCGCTTCGGCCAGCGCAATTGGAAACACTCGGCCGTGATCGCGGGCCCAACTCCTCTCCGTGGAGCGGAAATTCACATCCCGGATCTGCGCGCGGGATTCAGCTACGTGATCGCCGCTCTGGCGGCAGAAGGCGATTCGACACTGACAAACGTCGGGCTGATCGAGCGCGGCTACGAGAGCCTTAATCAGAAACTAATCGCGCTCGGTGCAGAGATCGTCGACGCGGAATAACGCCGGCCCGCACCTCAGCAGTCTTCGTGATCCTGGAAGAAGCGGTCGATGGATGCGCGCATCTGGGCGGTCACACTCTCCGGAAGTTCGTTCATCTCCTGCTTCGAGAGCGGCTTGAAGTTGTGCGCGACGTTCGTATTGAAATCGATGTGCTCGATCTTGGGCATTCCAGCAACGGCAACCGCCACGGGCAGCGTCATCGAATAGCGCAACAACATTTCAGGCGGCGCCTTGCCCAGGAGTTTTTCCTGTGCGAATACCTTCATCGCCGTCAGGCCCATACCCTTCTTAAGCGCGATTGGCATGGCCACGGCCTCGAAGCCTGACGGGCCTGTCATCCCTTCGCCGGCCCTGTTTGACGGGGGGGTGTTGCCGATCCTGGCGATGTTGAGCGCCATCTGGGTGGAGTCGAGGTCGTGCCGTTCAAGCAAGGTTTTCAGAACCTGCGGATTCTGATGGCAGGTGACGCCGATGAACCGCGTCATCCCCTCTTCCTTAGCCTTCAGCATGGCCTTCATTTGACCGTCTGGCGCCTCAATCTTTGCCAAGTCATCCTCGTTGCCGAGGGCATGAATATGCATCAGATCCACCTGATTGACGCCCAGGTTCTTCAAGCTGCGTTCGATGATTCTCATCGAATCGTCGTAGGTCCTGTTGCCGTCGATCTTGGTGACCAGGAAGAAGTCCTTCTTGTGCGTCTTCAGGAACTCGCCCACCCACCGCTCGCTCTGCCCGTTTCCGTACTGCGCGGCCGAATCAACGTAGTTCACGCCCGCCTTCAGCGCCCGCTCCAATGCCGGCAAGGCTTTTTCCGGGTCCTTGTACGCCAACCAGCGCGAACCGGCGCCGAAGCCCAGCAGCGACACCTTCGCACCTGTCTTGCCGAGGGTGCGCATCGGCATCCCGGTTTTGGGATCCCGTTCCTGGGCGACGGCTTGCCTGGCCAGCGCGGCAAGCGTGGCCGATTCGATGAAACTACGCCGCGAAAGACTCATTCATGCTCTCCTTCACCCATACTAGCCTACAACTGGCATATCATTCGCCGATCAGGTGCAGCGCCACGCCGCGAACATGCGGCGAGCGCCGGTGCTCGAACAGATAAATGCCCTGCCAGGCTCCGAGCGTCAGGCGGCCATCAATGAGCGGAATGGACAGGTTTACGCCGGTCAACGAGCTGCGGATGTGCGCCGGCATATCGTCTGGTCCCTCCGTCGTGTGGACGTACTCGTTCCTGCTTTCGGGCACAGTCCGGTCAAAGAATGCCGCCAGGTCCGTCTGGACATCCGGATCAGCGTTTTCTTGGACAAGAAGCGAGGCCGAGGTGTGGCGGCAGAACAGGGTCAGCAGACCCGACCGCATTCCCTGACCGGCGACCCATCCTTCGACTTCGGCTGTGAACTCGTACAGTCCCTTACCTTTGGTCCGGACTTGGATCGCCCCGGTGGCCTGCCGCAGCGCCATCCCGCTCACTCGACTGTCACGCTCTTGGCCAGGTTGCGCGGCTGATCGACGTCACAGCCACGCCTGACGGCGACATGATAAGCCAGCAACTGGAGGGGCACCACCTCCAGAATGGGCAGAAGAAGTTCGTTTGCCTGCGGGACACGGATAGTGAAATCTGACAACCGCTCAGCGTCACCGCCGGTTTCGCTTACCACCGAAACCACCTTTCCGCCGCGCGCCTTCACTTCCTGGATGTTGGAGAGCGTTTTCTCGTAACGCAGCACCGATCCCTCGTCATCCCGGTCCACGGTGGCGACCACCACAGTCGGCAGAGACTCGTCGATCAGTGCGTTCGGTCCATGTTTCATCTCTCCCGCGGGATAGCCCTCGGCGTGAATGTAGGAGATCTCTTTCATCTTCAACGCGCCTTCCAGCGCGATGGGGTAATGAATGCCGCGGCCAAGGTATAGAAAGTCGTTCGCCTTGTGCACCGACTTGACGATTTCCTCGTAATGCGTCTCCGACAGCACCTCCTCGAGTTTGCCGGGAATCGCCATCAGTTCCTGGCAAAGCGCCACCGAGCGTTCGCGGCTGAGTTTGCCTCGCGCCTGCCCGAGATAGACCGCCAGCAGGAGTAACGCTGTCAATTGGGCGGTGAATGTCTTGGTCGATGCGACCCCGATTTCAGGCCCGGCATGAGTCGGCAGTGTGCCCGACGCCTCGCGGGTTAACATCGCCCCAATCACGTTACAGATGGCCAGTGTCCGCGACCCTTTGCTTTTGGCCTCCCGCTGTGCGGCCAGAGTGTCGGCCGTCTCGCCGGATTGCGAGATCAGCACGGTGAGCGTTTCGGGGCCGAGTATGGGATCCCGGTAGCGGAATTCGCTGCCATAATCGACGCCGGCGCTCATCCTGGCCAGGCTCTCGATCATGAATTTGCCCGCCAGCCCGGCGTGCCACGAGGTGCCGCAGGCGACGATACGCACTCGTTCGAACGCCGCGAATTCGCTCGCCGTGATCTGCATCTCATCCAGGAAGACCCTGCCGCTTTCCTGGCCCACCCGTCCCAGGATGGTGTCGCGCACCGCCCTGGGCTGTTCGAAGATCTCCTTGAGCATGAAGTGCTTATAGCCGCCTTTTTCCGCCATGATCGGGTCCCACAGGATGTGGGACATCTGGCGTTTCACGGTCTGGCCGTCGAAATCGGCCACCTGAACTCCGTCGGCAGTCAGCACGGCCATGTCGCCGTCTTCGAGAAATACAACTTCGCGCGTATGAGCGAGGATGGCCGGGATATCGCTGGCGACGAAGTACTCGCCCTCTCCCAGCCCAATGACCGCTGGCGGGCCATTGCGGCAGACCACGATCTTGCCTTGTGCGCGGCTCGAGATGGCGGCGAAGGCGAATACCCCACGCATCTTCTTGACCGTCATCCGCACGGCGGCTTCAAGATCACCGTCATAGAACTGCTCAATGAGGTGGGGAATAATCTCAGTGTCGGTTTCTGTGGAGAAGACGTGGCCGGCGTCCTCCAACTCTTGCTTCAGAGCCAGGTAGTTCTCGACGATCCCGTTGTGAACTACCACGATTTCGCCCTTGGAATCCTGGTGGGGATGGGCGTTTTCCTCGGTTGGCCGCCCGTGGGTTGCCCAGCGCGTATGCCCGACGCCATACCAGCCGTCTACCGGATTCAGCCGCACTGTCTCTTCAAGATTATGCAGCTTGCCGGAGGCCCGGCGGATCTGGAGGTTCCCGTTGACGTCGACCAAGGCCAGTCCGGCGGAGTCATATCCCCGGTATTCGAGACGCCTCAAACCATCGAGAAGAATGGGTAAAGGCTTCCGGTGGCCGACATAGCCGACAATTCCGCACATCGGTAGGCTCCTCCGCAGGAGCTTATCTTACCAGTTCAGTCGAGAATCTCAATCCGGAACTCTTCGATGACGGGATTCGAAAGCACATCCTCGGCCAGACGAGCCATGGTCGCTTCGGCCTCGGTCCGGCCAATGCCGCTCAATTCGATCTCAAAGTACTTGCCTTGGCGCACAGACGCAATTTCCGGATGCCCCATCGAGTTAAGCGCCCTCTGGATGGTCTGGCCTTGCGGATCAAGCACCGTCTTTTTCATCGTCACGAAGATTTGCGCTGTCATGGCTTCCACCTCAGTCTACCAGCCGCGCCGGTCAATGCCTGAAATGCCGCATCCCGGTAAACACCATCGCCACGCCCAGTCTGTCAGCCGCGGCGATCACCTCGGCGTCCTTCACCGAGCCGCCCGGCTGAATAAAGGCCGTGGCGCCGTTACTCGCCGCCAATTCCAGCCCGTCCGGGAATGGGAAGAACGCATCCGAGGCCACCACCGAGCCTTCCAGCGGCAGGACTGCCTTCATCGCCCCCACCTTCACCGAATCCACCCTGGACATCTGGCCGGCGCCGGCGGCGATCAACTGTCCCGCCCTGGCGTAGACAATTGCATTGGATTTGACGTGTTTGGAGACCTTCCAGCCGAACTCCAACGCCGCCCATTCCGATTCGCTCGGCTGCCGGGCGGTGACAACCTTGCAGCCGTCCCGCCTCACCATTCCGCGGTCGGCCGATTGCACCAGGAATCCTCCCGAGATGGACTTCACGACAGGCTCGTCCAGCGCTCCAGCCCGCACCTCAACGAGGCGCAAGTTCTTCTTGGCCGCCAGCACAGACAGGGCCTTTTGTGAGAATCCTGGCGCTGCAATTGCCTCGACGAAAAGCTTCGAGGTCTCCAGCGCAGTCTCCTCATCCAATTCGCGATTGAATGCCAGCACGCCTCCGAACGCCGAAATCGGGTCGGCCTCATAGGCTTTGCGGTACGCTTCCGCGAGAGAATGCTGCTGTGCGCAGCCGCAAGGGTTGGTGTGCTTGATGATCGCGGCCGCGGGGCCTTCGAACTCACAAATCAGTTGCCAGGCGGCGTCCAGATCCACCAGGTTGTTGTAGCTGAGTTCCTTGCCCTGCAACTGTTTCCCATTTGCTACTCCGGCCTCGCCCTGACCATAGAGGGATGCCTGTTGATGCGGGTTTTCGCCGTAGCGAAGCGATTGCTTGCGAGGCGCAAGAATGTGCAGCGCCGCTGGCAACGCGCTCTCCCGGTCGGCGAACACGCCGTTCTCCACTTCGATCCGGGCGAGCCGGGCAGTGATCGCGGCGTCGTAGCGCGCCGTCAATTGGAATGCCTTCCGCGCCAGATTCCATTTCGTTTTCAATCCCAGGCCGCCTCCTGAAGAGCGCATCTCGGCGAGAATTGCGTCGTAATCGGCCGGGTTGGTCACTACGGCTACGTCCTGATAGTTCTTGGCCGCCGCCCGGATCATGGTCGGGCCGCCGATGTCAATGTTCTCTATGAGTTCTTCGATCGTTGCGTCCGGTTTGGCCGCCGCGGCGGCGAAGTCGTACAGGTTCACCACCACCATGTCGATGAGGGGAATGTTGTGGTGGTCCAGCGCCTCCATGTGCTCGGGCACGTCGCGCCTCGCAAGAACGCCGGCAGCCACCCTCGGGTGGATCGTCTTCACCCGCCCGTCCAGCATCTCAGGGAATCCGGTCAATTCACTGACATCCTGCACATCCAGGCCGGCGCCGCGCAGCATCTTGGCGGTGCCGCCGGTGGAAACCAGCTTTACATCCATCTGCGCCAGCCCCTGCGCAAAGGCCAATAAGCCACCCTTGTCGGTGACTGAGATGAGTGCTCGTGTGACTGCCGGCATGAACCTCCATTTTGCCACGGACACTGGGCTACCATCGAAGCATGGCGTACAAAGTCACATTGATCCCCGGCGACGGCATTGGCCCCGAAGTGGCTGACGCCACCGTGGAGGTGCTGAGCGCGCTCCAGGTTCCAATCGAATGGGACCGGCAGGAATTATCCGCCGCCATCATCGAGCAGACTGGGTCGAGCCTTCCCGGCTACATCGTCGAATCGCTCCACCGGACAGGAGTGGGCTTGAAAGGACCGGTCACCACGCCCATCGGCGGCGGCTTCAAGAGCGTGAATGTGTCGCTCCGCAAACAACTTGACTTGTTTGCCAATGTCCGGCCGGTGTTCACCTTGCCGGGCTTGAAGACGCGCTTCGAGGACGTCCACATCGACATGGTCATCTTCCGCGAAAACACCGAGGACCTTTACTCGGGACTCGAGCACGAAGTCGTCAAGGATGTCGTGGAGAGCCTGAAGATCATCACGCGCTATGCGTCGATCCGTATTGCCCGGTACGCCTTCGAGTACGCCCGCGCCAACCACCGCAAAAAGATCACCGCCGTTCACAAGGCCAACATCATGAAGCTGAGCGACGGATTATTCATCCGGTGCTGTCGCGAAGTGGCCGCCGGCTATCCGGAGATCGCTTACAACGAGTTGATCGTCGACAACGCATCGATGCAGCTTGTCATGCGACCGGAGTCGTTCGATGTGCTCCTGCTTCCGAATCTGTACGGTGATATCGTTTCGGATCTTGCGGCCGGACTGGTGGGCGGACTCGGCGTCGTGCCCGGCGCGAACATGGGCGAGAATTGCGCCGTCTTCGAAGCGGTCCACGGTTCCGCGCCGGATATCGCCGGCGGCGGTTTGGCCAATCCAACGGCGCTGATGTCCTCGGCCATCCTCATGCTCCGGCACCTGGGAGAATCCGACGCTGCCAACCGGTTCCAGCGGGCCCTCTCCGAGACCTACCGCCAGGCCCGCTCACTCACGCGCGACGTCGGCGGCAGCGCGCATACCTCCGAATTTACCAAGGCCGTGATCGGTAACTTGTAAGACGATGCGGTTGTTATTTGCCTTGATTGCAGTCTCCCTGCCGGCAGCCGCCCAGGACCAAGCCCCGCGGCCGGACCCGGTGAAATGGGCGCTCTCGGCGCCAGCCTCAGCCTCGCCTGGGACCCGCCTTCAGGCCACGCTCACCGCCACGATTCAGGAAGGCTGGCATCTCTATTCACTGCGGCCGCTCGAAGGCGGCCCTATTCCGACAAGCATCACCGTGCCCCCGCCGCAGCAATTCAAACTGGTCGGCCAGATTGATGCGCCAGTGCCTTTGTCTGCCCACGAAGAGGCTTTTGGAATGTCGGTGGAATTCTACTTCGGAGAGGTGGAGTTCGTTTTGCCCATTGAGGTGAACCGGAGCGCCAAGCCGGGGCGGTATACGCTCGCGGTCACCGCCAGGTATCAGGCCTGTGACAACACCCAGTGCCTGCCGCCAAAGACGGTCAGGCTGGAATCCGCAGTCACGCTCAAGTAGAGTCTTCTGTCGAAGAATCCGGCGGGGGTGGCAACCAACACCCACCCCCACCGAACCGCCACTGGCCGGTCCGAGTCACCCAGCACGGCGGTGAGTCATAAAGACAGATCCGAATGCGTCACAATCGATCAGATGGACGCACGCGCCGCCGGGTTTCAGCGCGATCGGGCGGCCGGGAAAGGGCCTCGATCTCAACTTCCGTGAGTACTCTCCACGCGCCTGGCTTAAGGGTGCCCAAGCCGATCCCGCCAACCGCGGTCCGGATCAGTCTGAGCGTCGGAAATCCGACCGATGCCGTCATTCGCCTCACCTGTCTGTTCCGGCCCTCGGTCAGCGTGAGCTCGATCCATGTTGTTGGGATGGCGGCCCGGAACCGGACTGGTGGCACCCTCGGTTCAACCATGGGTTGAGGACTCAGGACACGCGCACGGGCTGGCCGCGTCCGGTAGCCCTGAAGATTGACGCCATGTCGCAGCGGCTCCAGTTCCGCCTCGGAGGGAGCGCCTTCCACCTGGACCCAGTAGGTCTTTTCGTGCTGGAACTTCGGGTCGGTCAGACGGTGCTGCAAATCACCGTCCACGGTGAGTATCAGCAAGCCTTCGCTATCGGCATCCAGCCTGCCCGCCGCGTACACTCCCCCCACTGGGATGAAATCAGCTAAAGTCCGCCGACCGGTGCGGTCTGGATCCGTGAACTGCGTTAGCACGCCGTAGGGTTTGTGAAAAGCGATTGTGACCCGTTCCACCCTTCAAGCTTAGCTTCTGCGGAAAACTCCACCCGCCACGGTCCACTGTGTAGTAGATTTGTAGATTCGATTTCGCTCGAACGAGCCTGTAGCCGGACGCTACAAAAGGGGAGGCCTCCAGCCTCCCCAACTTTTTCCGCGCGTTACTTTAAATCGAATACGAGAGCTTCGCCACGCTCGATTCCCGTCAGTCGAAGCGACTTCTCGCCCTCAAGCGCCACGCCGTCTCCGTCGGTCAAAGTCTCGCCGTTCACGTCCATCTTTCCGCCCGACACCTGGACCCACACGCCGCGCCCCTCACCTACGGCGTAGTCCACACTCTGGCCCGCGTCCAGCCTGGCAGCCAGAACCGTGGCGTCCTGATGGATCGTCGCCGATCCCTCCCTCCCGTCACGAGATGCAATGATCCGCAGACGGTTCTCCAATTCGGCGGCCTCAAATCTGACCTGCTCGTACCCCGGATCGAGCCCCATCCTCTCGGGCAGGATCCAGATCTGCAGCAAGCGCATGTCCTCGACCTCGGAAGCGTTGGCCTCGCTGTGGAACACGCCTGTTCCCGCAGTCATCCGTTGGATCTCACCGGCGCGCGTCTCACCTTTGGCTCCCGTGGAGTCCTCATGCACGATGCTGCCGTTGAGAACCCATGTCAGAATCTCCATGTTTTCGTGCGGATGCATTCCAAACTTCCCGCCGCGGCCGATGAAGTCGTCGTTGATCACCCGTAACGTCCGGAATCCCATCTGATCCGGATCGTAGTACCTGTTAAAAGAAAAGGTGTGGCGGCTATCGAGCCAACTCCACTTCGACCTGCCTCGATCCTCGGCCCGCCTGACTTTGACCATGCTATTCCTCTCTTTCTTGTCCTGTAAGCCCGGTTACATGTCAATTAGATGATACATCAACTAACCTACTCACGGTAATTGATGTTGTCAGCCGAGTAGAAGTTTCAGGGCATCGGAAACAGTTCGTTTGGTCGCAAAGTCAAGTGTGGCCAATTGCCGGCGGTGACTTTCCAGCACCGGCTCATCGAGTTCGGCCAGCAGGTCCAATCCAGCCTTCGTGATCGACGCCAGGACTGTCCGGCGGTCCTTGCCGTCCCTGGTTCTTTTTATCCAGCCTTTTGCCTCCAGCCTGTCGAGCAGCCGCGTCATATCCGGGTCGCGATTGATCATGCGGCTGGCGATCTCGGTGCAGTTTAGCGGAGCCTTCGCGCCACGCAGGATTCGAAGGACGTTATACTGCTGCGCCGACAAGCCGGAAGGCTTCAACACAGCCTGGGTATCGTGCAGCAGCCGCTCGGCTGCGCGCTGCAAAACAATAAACAGTTCCTGATCGGGGTCCATCAACGCCCCATCTCGATAATGCTGGTATTTGCCATGCCGATAAAGGCGTCGCGGGCGTCGAACGTGCTACTTGAGTGCTGGACCATGAACACGCCCACCAGTTCGCGTCTCGGGTCGATCCAGCCGAATGTGCCGAAGGCTCCGCCATGGCTGAATGAACCCTCGGTCATGCCGGTCAGCGTTCCGGCCGGTTCATTCACTACTTCCCAGGTGAGCCCAAACCCGGTCCCTTTTAGCCAGCCGGCGCGAATCTGGCCCGTGTGGACCCGGGTCATAATCTCGACCGAGACCGGCGACAGAATCCGCGTTTGGCCCAGTTTTCCGCCGTTGAGCATCATTTGATAGAACCTGGCCAGGTCAGGGGCAGTCGAGTGCAAAGCGTACTCAGGGCCCGAGTACTTGGCTCCTTCACGGTAGTTCATGGGATCGCCCGCCAGTAATTCGCCGCCCGCCTTTATGAGCTTGCCATCCTTGACTGTGTAGACCGGCGCCAACCGGGCCCGCTTTTCCCTTGGCAGGAAGATGTGGCTATCCACCATGCCCAGCGGCTTGAAAATCCGCTCCTCGAGAAACTTCTCGAACGGCATTCCGGAAGCTACTTCCACGAGCCGCCCTAGTGTGGCGATGCCTGTGTTCGAATAGAGCCACTTCGTTCCCGGCTCGAATTCAAGAGGCGCCTGCGCGTAGATGGCGACGGCTTCGGCCAGCGAACGGTCCATCTTCTGAAGCAACTCGGCGATGCCTGGCCCTGGACCGCCAGCCATGCCGGACGTGTGAGTCATCAGGTCGCGGATCGTGATTGGCCGGGACGGCTTGGTCA
Source organism: Bryobacteraceae bacterium (assembly GCA_029975915.1). Next base: position 5,108 of record JARKOC010000061.1, on the reverse strand, counting down.
GAGTCACCCGGCCGCCTTCCTTTGACTCGATCATCTTCTGCCCCCGGAACTCCGGTAGGTGCTTCTCGACCGGGTCCGACAGCCGCAGTCTGCCTTCCTCGACCATCATCATGATGGCCACGCCGGTCACCGGCTTGGTCATCGACATGATCTGGAAAATTGTGTCGGTGCGCATCGGCTTTTTGGCCTCGATATCCTGCCATCCTGCCGCCTCCAGGTGAACCGGTTCTCCGCGGCGCATCACCAGGGTGACAGTCCCGGCGACGTATTGATTGTCGGCGAACTTCTGCATCAACGGCTTGATGCGCTCCAGCCGGGCTTTGTCCATGCCCGCCTTGGCGAAATCAGCCTCCGCTCCTGGAACAACGCCGGCGAGCATGCCCAATGCGGCCACAAATGCCAGAAATAATCGCATTTCAACTCCTCCTTCTGTCACAGAACCCGAACCTGGGCATTATAATCTCTGCCCGCCCCCTTGTGCCGCGCGGATTGCTGCGCTCGGGTGAGGCATCCAACTTTGTCCGGGGCGAGGCGCTTCTCATTGCACGAGGAGACAATGCACCGAGCAGACGGCCACGCTGGCGGCACTGCTGGCATACTGCCTCAGAGATATCCCTTACGTAGAACCTTAGAACTTCGGTTTCAACGCCGTTCACTTAAGGCTTTACGTGAATGGGAAAGCCTCCGGGATAGTCCTACTATGAGGCTGAAGGACTATTGGCTCCATGCTTTGCCGGCATTGCGGAAGGAAAATATCGCTGCTGAGACGGCTCACCGATACTGAGTTCTGCAGCGACCGCCACAGAGCAGACTTCCTGGAACTGGAGCGGGAAGCAGCACTTGCGCGATTGGCAGAAAGTGGCGCAAGGATCATTCCGCGCGAACCGCCACCCACTCGCAAAGGGTCCCAAAAACAGCCGAAGGCGAAGGATGAGATTCCGGCTCCTCTGGCAGGCATTTTGCGAGAGCCGTGTCTCATCCCCAAGACCAAGCGGAAGATTCTGACCCATACGCGGATGATGGGTTGGACACTCATCCAGGAGCTTCCGCAACTCACTCTGACCGTCCAGGCCAGGCGCATGGACCTCGCGGGCGGCATGCCGATGGAGTTCCATCCGGCCCGCTTGTCGCCCCTGGTGCAGAACGGGCTGAGCGAACCGGCGGAACAGCCCGGCGGAGTTGAGGAAACCGATGTTCCGCCTGTTGCTGGACTCGCGATGATAGACGGCCTGGCGCCGGTGCTGGATCAGGTGTCCTGGCGAGTGGGGCTGGCGGCTTGGTTGTGCGGCAAGATCCCCCTGGCGTCGTTGCCTCGCCTCGTTGGATTGCATCCGGCGGTTGAAGCCAGATGGCCCGGATTGGTTGCGGCTGTTGACCTCACGCCGCCCAACCCCGTCAGGTCCCGGACGCAACCGCACGCTGCCGGGTCGGCGTGGAATCCAGAGGCGTGCGGGCTTACCCGCAACCGCTACGTTACTATCCCTTCGAGCGGCGGTGAAACGCATGAGTCCGCTCACAGTGAAGTCTCCCAGGGAAGACGCGAGGAGGCTGTGGATCCGCTTCCAGGGGGCGCGTTGGCCGGTCTGGCGCCGGTTGAGCTGTTCATGTGCCGAGCTCCTCGACCTTGGTTAGTCTCGCAGCCACGGTCTTTGGGGCCGCGGCGGCGGCTCGTGGGTCCGAGGGTTCCTCCTGCAATCGCCAGGCAATTGCAACTGGGCCTGGGAGCGGCAACCGCCTTTATTTCCCAACGGCCTCTAAAGGAGTCCATCCTTCCGCAATCGCCATCCGTCAGCCCGTTGGACTGGGGCATCAGGCAGCCGGGGCTGGAATCTCTGCGGTTCCAGCCTGTCTTGAGGGACGGAGCACTGGATTTGCAGATGGCAAGTCTCTGCCTGCTCTCGTTTGGGCCGGCTGCCCCAGGATTGCGGCCGTCTCGCTGCTCCGAGGTGAATTGGAACCGGCCTGAAGTTGACGCGCTACCGCCGAGTCTGGGATTCGAACTTCAGGGTGATCTGATGCCGCCCGCCGGACCGCAGCCCACGGAACTGGCTTGTTCTGTGCAGGAACCGGACAGCCATCCGCTCCCCATCGCCACAGCAAGCGCGAATCCGGCATCTGCGGAGCCGGTGGTCAGTGTTCTCAGGATAGCCTCGATGCAAAACATGGAGGCTGAACAGCCCCCAGCGGGTCCCATCGAGAACGCCCCATCAGCCCCGCCTGAATATGGGTTCTCAGGACCGGCAATGCTTGACCGGCAGTTCCCGTTATACGTCTGCCGCGGGTTGAGATCGCAGGCTACGGCTTCGGTCCAGGCAGTAGCCGCGCCTTCCTGGCAGGAGCAACTCGGCCGGGCTCCACTGATCCGGCCCTTGCGGTTGATTCCCGACCACGCGGACGGCTCCGGTTCGCGGATCTCCGAGATCAAGCTGGCCGAGCCGAGCAAACCCTGGCTTTCCATCCATCTTCCTTCGCTCCCTGTCGCCTCCTGGCGCGCTGCTCCGGCCGATCTGAAGTGGATTACGCTCGCGCTTCCGGCGATTCTGTTGCTGGCGCTCTACAGCTTTCTGCCCGCCCGGTCGAAGAACAGTGTGGAGACTGCGACAACTGGGAACGGGCAGCCATCGGCGCTCTCCCAGAGGTTCGAAACGATCCGGACGGCGATTATGGAACGCGCTGCTGTGAAACTGGCGGACGACTTCAGGGCAGGCCTCGGCGCCTGGCAGGGGAACTCCGGCTGGGCCCAGACCTGGACCTACACGGACGCGAGTTTCGTATCGCCGGGGCAACTGGCTCTGTACCGTCCGTCGCTCGGGATGAAAGATTATGTCTTCGCATTCCTCGGTCAAATCGACCGGCGCAGTCTGAATTGGGTCGTACGGGCCCGTGACGAAAACAACTATGTGGCGATGCGAATCGTGATGACGCGGAGCGGCCCGATGCCGTCCGCCTCGCTGGTTCGCTATGCGGTACTGAACGGCAAGATGGATCGCCAAACGACGCTGCCTCTGCCCGTGGCCTTCAAGGACGGGACCATGCAGCAGGTTGAAGTGACAGTCGCCGGTGACACCATCACGACACGAATCATGGGCCAGGTCGTCGACAGTTTTACTGAGGACAGGCTGGCTGATGGTGGCGTCGGCTTCTACAGCCCGAAGGGCGACCGCTCGCTGCTTCGCTGGGTTTCGATCACGCACCAGTACGACTACATTGGCCGGCTTTGCGCGCTTCTGGCCCCGTACAACGTGAGCCATGAGGCGAGGAGGAAGGGATGAGTCAACTGCGCCGCAAGACAGGAGAGGGAACCGTGGAGAGGGGATACGAAAGGGAAGACGTAAAGGCCGGTTCCGCACTGGCCAGGGCCGTGTCACTTCATTTGGAGGGCAAAGGCCGGGAAGCGCTACGTGAACTGGAACGAGCCGTGGAATCGGGTGAGTCTCCCAAGGAGATCCACGCGGCCCGGGGTCACATCCAGTTCGAACTGGAGTTGTATGACGAGGCGGCGAAGAGCTACGAATCGTTGCTCGAGCTCGAGCCATCGTCCAACTCCGCATACTTCAATCTTGCCGTCTGCCAGGAAAAACTGGGGCGGTGGGCCGAGGCTGCGGCGAACTTTCAACGCGTCGTGTCCGCGGATGATGCCAGGCTCGATGCCCGTCTTGGGTTGGGCATTTGTCTGCTCCACCTGAAGCATGCCGAAAAGGCCCTCGAGTGTTTTGAGATCTGTCTTGAAAAAGGCGGATCCCAGGAGACGCCGGTCTTTGGCAAAGCTGTGGCTCTCGAACTGTTGGGCCGCCAGGATGAAGCGGCGGCTCTATATGAGAACATCCTGGAGACAAATCCGCAGGCCGAGGAACCGATGTCGAACCTGATTCACATCGGCATGCGGCGCAACGACGTTGCCACGGTGCAGAAGTGGTCTGAGCTTCTGCTCACGCTGCGTCCATTCTCCCAGGCCGCGCTGGAAGGACTTGCATGGTGCGCCTTCACCAGTGAGAATTACGATGCGGCTTCGAAGTACTGCGCCAAACTGGTCGAGCAGACTCCGGACAATTTCGAGCGCTGGTACAACCTTGGCGTTGCGAATCAGAAGATGAACCGCCCAGAGCAGGCTGAAAAGGCCTATCTGGAAGCTTCGAAGCTCAAAAACGACCACGCGCAGACGTTTGCGAATCTCGGAGTCGTACGCCAGGCGTTGAACAATGAGCGAGGCGCCCGCGAGGCGTACGAAAACAGCCTCAAGCTCAGCCCTGACCAACCCGAAGTTCTATTCAACCTGGCGGGCCTGATGGAAGAGCAGGGCCAAACCGAAAAGGCCGAAGAGTTGTACGGACGGCTGCTGCAGAGCAACCCGGATTGGGAAGAGGCCTGGTTCCGCCTGGGGTATCTGCAACTCACACGCGCCGATGCCGGTGGAGCAATTCAGTGCTTCACCAAATGCCTGGCAAAGCGCTCCGATTGGGCCGAGGCCCATATCAACATCGCCCTGGCCTACAAGCAGACCGGCGACCAAACAAAGGCTATCGAGCATTTCGAGGCGGGCCAGGCGCTGCAACCCGAAAGCATTGAAGCGTTGCGTGGGCTCGCCGCTCTGGCGATCGAGCGGCAGGATTTTGCCAAAGCGCTGAATCTTCAAGGGAAGCTGATCGACCTTGGCGAGCGCTCGCCAGAGCTGTTCTACAATACCGGCCTTTTGCTCCAGAAGCAGGGCCAAGTCGACGATGCTGTTTCGCTGTACCGGGAAGCACTCGGCCTGAGGCCCAATTTCCCGGAGGCGCTCCTCAATCTTGGACACGCCTTGAAGTCGCAGGGACGGGCCGAGGAGGCGCGGACCTGCTGGAAGCAGGCGCTGGAAATGAAACCCGAACTGGCCCAAGGCTATTTCGGAGACTGACGGCTGCGACGCTGAATCCTGGGACTGAACCAACCCGGCGGTTAGGGTAGCAAATGCGAGTTTGCTACCCTTTTTGTTGTGTGCCGAGCATGTTCGACAGCTTGAGGGTGGAAGTCCCTTTGACAACCTGATGGAGGTGAAGTCATAGCGAAGCGCAAGGGCGTCGCCGCGAGGCGGGGTCTGAAAGAAGCGCGGAGCAAAGGCGCGAGCCGATGGA
>JARKOC010000058.1 GCA_029975915.1 Bryobacteraceae bacterium | reverse complement strand
CGTCTCACGCAAAATCAGCCGCTCGCCGGACAGTAGCGCCTTGATTTCATTGGGGACTGCTTTGTCCCGCTCGCTATGTTCCATCCATCCGTTGTCGCAAAGTCCTCACGGGCCTGCACGCTGACAACTTCGGAATTCAGGATTAGCCAGCGGTTTCCGTGGCCGCAACTCACGGGATGTTCATCGTGAAAAGCGCGTTGGTGTGAAGCATAAGCGCACTTCACCGCTTTCGGGAGCGGACGAACCGTACTCCCGTTGCTTGCCAACCTCGCCTTGACAGCGAAGAGACTCGCGTCGCGAGATTAGGCAATTTCGCAAGTGATCGCGGAGAGGTCCGCCCTAAAGCTTCTTGAGCAGGATGTTGCGGAACTCGACCTTCATCGGCTGGCCAACGTGGAGTTGAATCCCGAGCAGTCCTTCCATCGATCTGCCCTTGGCGTCCTCATCGATGCACATGCTCATGATGCGTCCATTGATGACGTGCACGATCACGGGGCCGCGGGCGATGATATGAAGCTGGTTCCAGTCGGCGACCTTGATAACGGACTTGAGGGATTCGGTATCGCCAGGGCTGCCGATGAGCTTAGGAGTCCCGCCATCGGCCATGCGGACGAACTGGCCGCGCGGCGCCACGAAGCCGCGCCCGCGCTCCTCGTAAAGCATGCCCGTGAAGTTTACCTTCCCGTCCATATCGGCCTGATAGCCTTTCAGGACGAACTTGCCGACGTCGGGAAGCGCGGTGCTGCGGTACTGAACTCCGCTATTGGCGGTCTCAGTAAGACGGAATTCCGCCTTGAACTCAAAATCTGCCGTGGTGCCTCCGCGCCAGATGATGAAAGTATTCTGCTTCAAGGGCTTCTCCGCAGTTGTTTCGCCAGTGAGAACGCCGTCGACGACTTTCCAGAAATCGGGTTCGCCTTCCCAGTTGGCCAGGGTCTTGCCGTCAAAGATCGGAACGAACCCGGCGTTGTCGTCGGGCACGGCGGCGCGCGGGCCGCGCATCCCGCCAGGACGCGGTTTGGCGGCGCCGGCAGGCGGCTGCCAGGCCCACACTGGAAGGATCAGGGCCGCGCCAACTGCGGCGAGAAGGAAAGTGCGGACTGTTCTAAAGGTCATTGTGAGTCTCCATATATGCCGGCGTTAACCTGGCCGGCCCGGCTACGCTTGCCTCCAGGGAGGCGATCAACGATTCGCCCTTGTGCATACTCTATGTCCGGCCCGCGGCGTTTGTCTAGTACGAATCGCGGCCTAAAGGAACCCGCCTGGAGCCAAAGTACAATGAAAAAGTGCATGTGGACCAAGGCGAAGAACCGGCACGGGAACCCCGCTTATCCCTGCGGTCGGGCTTCGCTTGGACGCTGGCCGGCAACGGCTTGTACGCGTTCACGCAGTGGGTGGTGCTCAGTTTAGTGGCGAAGTTGGGCGGGAGGCAGATGCTGGGGGAGTACGCGCTCGCGGTGGCGCTGACTGCTCCCGTGGCGATGCTGGCCCATCTGAACCTGCGATCCGTTCTGGCGACCGACGTGGACGGGCGGCACCCATTCGCCGATTACCTGGCGGTGCGATTCGGCGTCTCGGGGCTGGCGCTGGCGGTGATGGCGGTGCTGGGGCTGGCGTTCGGGCGGACCTGGGAGATGGCGGCAGTCATCTTGATGACTGGACTGGCGCAAACAAGCGATACGGTCAGCGATGCCTACTACGGAGCGATGCAGCGGCGGGATGAGATGGACCGGATCGCGCGCTCGATGATGGCCAGAGGCATTCTGGCTGCGGCCGCATTGGGGATCGTGCTGTGGGTGTCGGGCAGTCTTGTTTATGCGGTTGCAGCGATGGCGGCGGCTCGATTGCTGGTTCTGGCGTCTTATGACCAGCGGAGAGGATGGGCCGGTGAAACCGGGGTGGGGACCGGCTGGCAGGGGGCGCGGAGCATCTTGCGCCAAGCCATTCCACTGGGCTTGGTTCTGATGCTGGTGTCGTTGAATACGAACGTACCGCGGTATGTTATTGAGCGGCGGATGGGCATTGGAGAGCTTGGGGCGTTTGCGGCGGTGGCTTCCTTTGTCACCGCCGGGGCGACCATCGTTAACGCCCTGGGGCAGGCGGCCACGCCGAAGCTGGCGCGTCTTGCCAGCGGTCTCGATCCAAAGGGGTTCCTGCGGCTGGCCGGGAAGCTCGGAGCCACGGCTGTGGCGCTTGGTGTGGCGGCGGTCGCCGGCGCGGCGCTTCTCGGCAGGTTCGTTCTAACCGTTGCATACCGGCCGGAGTACGCCGGCTACAGCGGCTTGCTTATTGCGGTCATGGCGGCGGCAATTCCGGGCTATGTGGCAGTGGCGCTTGGTTACGCGGTGACGGCCGCGCGGGCATTCGACGCGCAAGTGCCGCTGTTCTGCCTCGCGGCAGCCACGTGCGGAGCCGCCAGCTGGCTCCTGGTGCCACAATTCGGGCTTGGCGGCGCGGCGATGGCGATGGCGGTTTCCGCTGCGGCACAGATCGGCGGGCAGGCGTTCATATTGAGAGGCGCCCTCCGGCGAATGGAGACCGCCGGATGAATCTGGAGCGCCAGAGAGATCGATTTTCGAGCGCAGCCTGGGCCGTGCTGTGGGCGTTTGTGTTCTCCATTCCTTGGGAAAAGAGCATCCAGGTGCCAGGGACGGCAACGCTGTCACATCTGTTCGGGATCCTGGCGTTCGTGGCTGCGGCCGTCGTGGCCTTCAGGCGGGGATCTGTGCGCCAGCCAAACCTTGTGCTGGCGCTGGCAGCCATCTTTGTAGCGTGGGCGGCGTTGACCTGGATCTGGAGCATCGACAGAACCTCGACCATGAGACGGGCAGCCACGCTGGCCGAGCTGCTCGCCATGGCATGGCTCATCTGGGATAGTTGCCTGGACCGCACGCGTCAGAGACAACTGATGCAGGCCTACGTCTGGGGCGCGGTGGCGGCATCGGCCAGCGCCTATGTCCGGTACTTCAACGACCAGCAAACCTACTGGCGGCGGTACGCGGCGGCGGGATTCGACCCCAACGACTTCGGGCTTATCCTGGCGCTGTCGATCCCTGTGGCTTTGTATCTGGCGATGAGCCCCGGATGGGCGAGATGGATCTACAGGCTGGCCGTCGTGGCTGTGATTGGAGCGATCCTGCTCACCGCATCCCGGATGGCGATGGTGGCTACGGTCACCGCCTTTGCCTTCCCGCTGTGGACGTGGCGGCAGTCGGATCTGAGCCACCGGGTCTCCAGCCTGTTGCTGCTGGCGCTGATGGTGCTCGGCGTGTTTCGCTTCGCCCCAGCGCCGGCACGCGAGCGCCTGGCGACCATCACGACGGAATTGACGAAAGGGACACTCCACAACCGGACGACGATCTGGAAGACCGGCTTAAAGGTCTTGCGCCAGCACCCTGTGGCCGGCATCGGAGCGGGCGCCTACCCAGAGGCCGTGAAGCCGTGGCTGGGCGTTCCCGGCGTGCCGGGGCATTTCTATGTCGCGCACAACACGTTCCTGTCCGTGCTTGTGGAATGCGGGGCTATCGGGTTCCTGTTCTACGGACTTTTGCTTGTCGCCGCCGTGGTGTACGTGTGGACTCTGCCGGCGACGGAACGCGCGTTGTGGGCAGTGATGCTGGCGGTGTGGACGATCGGGGTTTCCACGCTGACCTGGGAGCAATACAAGCCGAGCTGGCTGATTCTCTCGCTGATTATGACGGAGTGGGGGCTGCCTTGGGAGCAGACCGGGCAAAAGAAGTGAGAATCCGCGTACTGGAGATTCTGGCGACCCTTAAGCGCGCCGGCGCGGAGAGGATGGCCGTGTCGCTCGCCTGCCGTCTGGACGCGAAACGGTTCGAAACGGGCGTTGTTTCGCTGTTCGATCCGTTCGACGGCGGACTGGAACCGGAACTTCAGGCCGAGGGGATTGCCGTTTGGCACCTTGGCAAACACAAGGGTCTGGATCTGAGGATGATCCCGCGCCTGCGCAAGGTGATCCGCGAGTTTGAGCCTTCAGTGATTCACACACACTCCTATGTGCTGCGCTATAGCATACCCGCGTGCGTGGGAATGCGGGTTGCCGCGATGGTACACACGGTCCACAATCTGGCGTCGAAAGAGACCGACTTCGCTGGCCGTTTGCTGCACCGGGTAGTGCTCGGCCGCAGGGTGGTTGCAGTGGCCGTTGGTGAGCAGGTTCGCCGGTCATACCGCGAATTGTATGGCGTGGAACCCGGCGCGACGATTCGAAACGGGATCGACACAGCATCGTTCCGCCGCGCAGGAGTGCGGGAGAGGTGGCGGACGGAACACGGATTCAAGGACAGCGATTTGCTGGTGGTCTCTGTGGGGCGACTGGATCCGCAGAAGAACCCTCTTGGAATGATCGACGCCTTCGCAATTGCATTCGGCGCCGACAAGCGCGGCCAACTCCTGCTGGTGGGTGATGGAAACCTGCGCGAGGCTTGCCAGCAGCGCGCCAAAGAACACGGGGTTGCGGGGCGGGTCCATCTGCTTGGTGTGCAGACCGAGACCGCCGATATTCTGGCTGCCGCCGACGTCTTCGCGCTGGCGTCGGATTGGGAAGGCACGCCGCTGGCGGTGATGGAGGCGATGGCGGCCGGACTGCCGGTAGCAGCAACGGCCGTGGGAGGGGTGCCGGAACTGGTGGCGGATGAAGAGACGGGTTTGCTGTCGGCTTCCGGCGACACGCGGGCCCTCAGTTCCTCGCTGGCTCGCCTGGCCTCGGAACCTGACTTGCGTCAAGCGATGGGGAGCGCGGCGGCTGCCCGGGCGCAGACCTTCGGCGTGGATTCGATGGTGTCGCAATACGCCGCACTCTTCGAGAGCCTGACAGGAGAGCGCCAGTGAAGGGCCCGATTGTGCTTTTGACAACCAGCATGGCCCGAGGCGGAGCCGAGACACAGGTGGCGCTGCTCGCTGTTGAGCTGAGCCGCCGGGGGTGGCCGGTCCACGTCGTGTCGATGATCGAGCCATCCGCGTTTCAGGCTGAACTGTCGGACGGGGGAGTGGCTTTGCACTCACTCGGAATGCAGCCGGGCCGAGCTGATCTGATGGGGGCGGCGAGGCTAGCATCGATCCTGCGCAAAGTGCGCCCGCTGGCGCTCCACAGCCATCTGTTCCACGCCAACCTGATGGGGCGACTCGCCCGTCTGGCGTTTCCCTTGCCGCGGGTGATCTCCACCATCCACAGCCTGGCCGAGAGCAGCCGCGAGTCCTCCGATACACTCTGGCGCGACCGGCTGTACCGGATGACGGACCCGCTGGCAGATTGCACCGTGGCCGTATGCCAGGCGGCGGCCGACCGCCACGCCAAAGCACGGGCAGTATCTCCTGGAAAGCTGCACGTGATACCGAACGGAGTCGACACGAACAAATTCCGGCCCGACGAATCCCAGCGCGCTATCAAACGAGTCGAAATGGGCGTCACGGAGGAATTCGTTTGGTTGGCGGCTGGCCGTCTGATGTGGAAGAAAGACTATCCAACGCTTCTGCGCGCAGCGGCGAGGCAGCCGGGTTGCCAGCTTTGGATCGCCGGTTCAGGACCACTAGAAGCCGAGTTGCGCCGGATGGCTGCCGAGTTAGGGGTTCATGCACGTTTCCTCGGCGAGCGGGAGGACTTGTCCGATCTGATGCGGGCGGCCGACGGCTATGTGTTGTCATCCGTGGTTGAGGGACTGCCGATGGTGCTGCTGGAGGCGGCCTCCAGCGGGGTGCCGCTGGCGTCTACTGATGTGGGCGGCGCCTGCGAAGTGGTGAAGGAGTCCGAAACGGGCTTCCTGGCGTCCTGCGGGGACGACGAGGCGTTGGCCAGGGCAATGGCGAAGGTCTCCGGAATGGCGCCGGAAGCGAGACGGCGGATGGGCATGGCGGCGCGGGCGCTGGCAGTTGAGCGGTTCGGCATGGAGGCCGTGACAACGAAATGGGAGGCCCTCTACGGCGAGTGGTGAGATGGACGTCACCAACCGGTTCGTACTCGATTTCGCAGTGCAGTACGCGCGGCAGAGGCCCGGCGCGCGGATCCTGGATTTCGGTTGCGGCGCGGGGCATCTGGTGAAGGCTGGACTGGCGAAGGGATTGGAAATGGCGGGCGCCGATGTGTACTACGGAGGTTCAAAGACGCGGGTTGAAGCTGAGGAGTCTGGATTGCTGGGAACGGCAATCACGGAGATCCATGAGAATCGGCTTGCTTACGGCGATGGAACGATCGACCTGGTGGTGAATAACCAAGTGATGGAACATGTCGAGGACTTGGACGCCGCGTTGAAGGAGATCCACCGCGTGCTGAAGCCGGGAGGCACTGTGCTGAGCGTGTTCCCGTCGCGCGAGGTCTGGCGGGAGGGCCACATCGGCATCCCGTTCGCCCACCGGATGCGCCCCGGTTCGAGGATGAGGTTTCTTTACACATGGGCGCTGCGGCGTCTCGGATTGGGCTACTGGAAAGAGGAGGCCCCGACTTGCCGCCAGTGGACCTTGGACAAGCTGGCTTGGATTGACGCTTATACGCACTACCGCCCGCGGCGGGAGATCCTGAGCGCCTTCGGACGCTACTTCTCAAACCGGTTCTGCGAGAGCGACTACATCAGGTTCAGGTTGCTGGACAGGCCGGGCAGGCAGGCCTTGGCATGGATCGCCGGACTGCCGTTGGTCGCGACGGCCGCGCGCGCCGTGTTCCGCAGGCTGGCCTTCATGGTCATCGTCTCGGGGAAGGCGGCCGCATGAGAATCGTTTACGTCATCACGCGCGCCGACGCCGTGGGCGGAGCCAGCATTCATGTCCGCGATCTGGCGCGGATCATGCACGCCAGGGGGCACGAAACGTGTGTGCTGGTCGGCGGACACGGCCATGTCACCGAGCAACTGGAAGCGGCCGGCGTACCATTCCAGAGCTTGCACTGGCTTCGGAGGAGCATTAATCCGCTTTTTGACGCGATGGCGCTGGTAGAGCTTTGCGTGGCGCTCCGGAGGCTGAAACCCGATCTCGTCTCCACTCATACCGCCAAGGCCGGCAGTATCGGCAGGGCGGCATGCCGGCTGTTGGGCATTCCGGTCATCTACACTCCCCACGGCTGGCCCGCGGGCAAGCGGATGCCGCGCATGGCGCGGCTGGCCTTCGGGTTCGTGGAGCGGTTGATGGCCAAATGGTGCGACGCCATCATCTGCGTCTGCGAGCATGAGAAGCGGCTGGCCCTCGAAAAGGGGATCGCAGAGGAGGAAAAGCTGTCTGTCGTTCTGAACGGGGTACGCAACACCGCTGAGCAGTTTCGCGCCGATCCCGGATTGACTCCGGTGCGGATCTGTTCCATCGCCCGGTTTGACGCGCCAAAGGATTACCGGACATTGTTGGAGGCGCTGGCGCTGCTTCCGAAAACGGGATGGGAGATCGACCTGTTGGGTGATGGTCCGCAGGAGCCATCCATCCGCCGGCTGGCCCGCAAATTGGGTTTGGACGACAAGGTCAGATTCCGGGGTTATGTTCCCGATACATCAGGCTGGCTGGCACGGGCCCAGATTTTTGTGCTTTCGTCGCGTTCGGAGGCCCTCCCGCGGAGCATTCTGGAGGCTCTGTGCGCCGGTCTGCCTGTCGTGTCGACAGATGTAGGAGGCACTGGGGAAGCGGTCACGCACGGCGTGAACGGCCTGCTCGTGCCACCGGAAGACCGGCAGGCCCTGGCTGCGGCGCTGGGCAAGTTGACCGAATCCGCTCCATTGCGCCGGCAAATGGGAGAGGCAGCCCGCAAGCTTTACGAACAACGGTTCAGGCTCGAGGTCATGGCGGATCTCACCTCGGCCGTCTATGCTACGGTACAAATCAGGACCGCCAAAGCGGAGTGACGAGCCTAGAATGAATCTCCGATCATCCGATCCGGACTCCCTGGGAGGGGGAGCGCCTGAGGCGGGGCAGTTGGCCGAAAGCCTGAGGAACCCTGGATCGCTTGCGTTGAAGAGGATACTGGACGTCTCGGTGGCCTTACTCCTGCTCATCCTGTCGATTCCTTTCGCGGCTGTCATCGCGTTGTTGATCGTTCTGGACAGCCGGGGTCCGGTGTTGTTCACACACACAAGGATCGGGAAGGGGAACCGGTCATTCCGGCTCCACAAGTTCCGGACGATGGTCAGGGATGCGGATGAAGTCCTTGAACACTACCTGGACACGCACCCGGACCTGCGAACCGAGTGGATGGAGACCCACAAGCTCAAGAACGATCCCCGCATCACGCGTGTCGGGCGGTTGTTACGGAGGTCGAGTCTGGACGAACTCCCACAGTTGATCAGCGTTCTGCGCGGCGAAATGAGCATGGTGGGGCCGCGGCCGATCGTGGAGGACGAGGTAGCGAAGTACGGGCCTGCGTTCAATCTGTATCTACAGGTGAAACCAGGACTTACCGGCCTGTGGCAGTCCTCTGGCCGCACCGACACCAGCTACCGTACGCGCATCGCCCTGGACCTCCGCTACCTGACCGAACGAACCCTGTGGCTCGACTTGAGGATCCTTCTGAAGACGGTCAGAGTCGTGCTTCTGGGGCATGGCGCTTACTGATTCCGGCATGGCGAGGCGCAATCGCTGCCTGGAGCCATTTGCAAAGAACAAACAGGCGGTCGCCTTAAGAGAGGGCTGAAACTGCGCCGCATTGGGGTATTTTTTGCATCCGCCGGCGCCGCAACTCGCGTACAATGAACGGCGCCATGACCAAAGTCAACTCAAGCAGAAGATACATCCTCGCTTCGCTGGCAGTGAGCCTGCCGTGTTCACTGGTGGCGCAGCAGCAGGCAACCGAGCCCTACGTGCCCAAACAAAGCGACCGTCCGGAGCCGATCGAAGGCGACGAGGACGGTTTCAGGAGCATCTTCGACGGCAAAACGCTAGACGGATGGGAGGGCAATCCGGCATACTGGCGCGTTTCCGGCGGGTTGATGACGGGGGAGATCACTGCCGAGACGGTCATCAAGAGCAACACCTTCATCATCTGGCAGGGTGGCGTTCTGGAGGATTTCGAACTGAAGGTGGACTACCGCATCACAGGGGCGGGCAACAGCGGGATCAACTATCGCAGCGTTGTGGTTCCGGACAAGGTGACGCCATCCAACAGGTACGCCATGAAGGGCTATCAGTGCGATATCGACGGCAAGAACCGGTATACCGGCAACAACTACGAGGAGAAAGGGCGGTTGTTTCTTGCGCAGCGCGGTGATGTGACGCACGTGACAGGCACGCGGAAACCTGTTGTCCTGTCGCGCCTGGGGGAGATCAATGAACTCACGAGATTCATTACGGACGGCTGGAACTCGGTCCACCTGATTGTCCGCGGCAATACCCTGATGCACAGCATCAACGGGCAACTGATGAGCGTGGTGATCGACGACGATCCGAACCGCCCGCACAGAGGGCAAATCGGGGTCCAAGTTCACGTCGGCCCGCCGATGAAGGTCGAATACCGGAACTGGAGGCTCAAGCAGTTCTAGCTGCGGGATCCGGACAGGGCCAGAGCGCTGCCGGTCCGGATTCACGGCCGCGGCGAGAGGCCCGGCCAGCGAAGGGCTTCCCAGAGTCTGCGGCGGATGTGCCAGGCGCTTGCAGTTTGGTACGCCACCTGATATGCCTTCAGTGACGCGCAACAGCAACCGTCTGGAAGGTGCGTTGAGAAAGTGACAGGAGATACTTCGATGAGTGCAAGGCGCGTTCTCGCCTTAATGGCCATCATACTCGGAAGTCTCCAGCAGGCCCGCGCTGCTGTTGTGATTCAGAACCTACAAGTGGAGTACCGGAAGACTCCTCTGGGCATCGATGCCGTCCAGCCGCGATTCAGTTGGCAGATGGCCGCCACCGCCGCCGAACGGGGAGTCCGCCAGACGGCGTACCAGATTGAGGTGAAGGATGCCCAAGGCAAGCTCGTGTGGGACACGAAGCGGGTCGAGTCTTCCAAGTCGATAGCGATTCGATACAGCGGCACGCCCCTGGAGGCGGCAACGCGCTACACGTGGACGGTCAGCGTGTGGGATGACAAGGGGGCCAAGTTGCAAGCCGTTTCATGGTTCGAAACCGGACTGATGGACTCCTCGCCGGACGCTCCGGCTTGGAGCGGCGCCAAGTGGATCGGCGGAGGAGACAGCGACCTTGTTCTTTATGCGCCCTATCTGGCTATCTTCGACCTGAGTTACACCGTCGCTATCGCTCCGGGCAGCACAAAGGCGTCGTTCGTCTATGGAGCCAACGACTCCCGGCTGATGGACCAGAACAAGAACATCTACCAGGTCCAGAGCGGGAAGGACCAGAGCTACATCAAGCTGGAACTCGACATTTCAGGCCTGGACGGCACGCCGGACGGCAAAGCGAAACTCCACGTCTACCGGGCTGGATACAAAGACACGGACACGCCTAGCAAGCCGTTCCGCACTTTCGAGATAGCGAGAGACATCATTGACGCATCGAACAAGAATGCCGAGCACGCCATCGCCATTCGCAGCGCGTTCGGCAATATAGCGATCACCATCGACGGGAAATCGTCGCTGGCGGCCGCGGGCGCTGCGGCGGCTCCCGCAGGTCCCGGCGGCGGAGGGGGATTCAGCCGGCAGGCGTCAAATAGCGTCAATTTGAACCCGGTAGGCTCGGGCGGCAACTACCTGCCCTTTGGTCTGCTCTGCGACATAGGATTCGCCGCGGAACCCGGCCAGACCGCCTCATTCCGTAACCTGACCGTGCGGAACAACCGCGCGCCAAACAATGTCCTGTTCAGCGAGGATCTCGCCGCCACAGTCTACAAGGGGATCTACGCGGACTTTGCCGGCCCGGGCTCCGGTCTCTCTGTCAGCGACGGCCGCTATGTGGTTTCAGGCGGCGCCAAGGGCGTTTTCGTCGTCCGCGATCCGAGCCGCAACGGCGCGCCAATGCTCCGGGCGGCTTTCAAGACGGCGACAAAGCCCATAGACCGCGCCCGCCTGTACGTCACGGCGCGTGGCATCTATGAGGTTTACCTGAATGGAAAAAGGGTCGGCGACGACTATTACAACCCCGGGCTGACTCAGTACAACATCACGCACCTCTATCAGACCTACGACGTCACGAAGCTGATCCACGCCGGCGACAACGCCATCGGCGCCATGCTCAGCGAAGGCTGGTGGAGCGGCTTGCTCAGTTTCGGGACCATCTGGAACCATTTCGGCGACCGGCAATCGCTGCTCGCCAAACTCGTGGTCACTTACAAGGACGGCACGTCCGACACTCTGGTCACCGGCGACCCGCGGTGGAAGTTCGCCTGCAACGGACCAATCGTCTATAGCAGCCTTGATTTCGGCGAGGTCTATGATGCGGCCCGCGAGGCGGCCGTGGCCGGATGGCTCAATCCGCGTTACAACGACGGCAAATGGAAACCCGCCGCCGTCGTCCCTCTTGCAGGGACCACGTTCTCCGGCGCCGAACAGGGGCGCTTCGGCGCCGCCGGCGTTCCTTTCAACTTCGACAAGCTCAGGCTGGTGGGCCAGATCGGCGAGAGCGCAGGAGTGTTCAAGACTCTCTGTGCAAAGTCAGTCAAGGAAGTCCGCCCCGGCGTTTTTGTCTATGACATGGGCCAGAACATGGTTGGCGTTCCGCGGATTACTATCGCCAACGGCAAAGCCGGGCGGAAGATCACCCTCCGCTTTGCCGAGATGCTGTATCCGGATCTCAAGGAGTCGGGCAAGAACGTCGGCATGATCATGACCGAGAACTACCGCGCCGCGTTGAGCCAGGACATCTATACGATGAAGGCCGGCATGCAGGTCTTCCAGCCGAGGTTCACTTCGCACGGCTACCAGTACGTGGAGATCACGGGAATCGATAAGCCGCTGCCGCTCGCTGCAGTTGAAGGTGTGGCGATCAGTTCCATCCGGGAACTGACGGCGGACTACAGAACCTCCAATGAGAAGGTGAACCGTCTCTGGTCGAACCTTGTCTGGTCGAATGTGGACAATTTCCTCACCATCCCCACCGATTGCCCGCAGCGCAACGAGCGGATGGGCTGGTCCGGCGACATTAACGTCTTCTCTCGCACGGCTACCTATATATCCAACGCCGACCAGTTCCTCACCCGCCATATGCAGGCGATGCGCGACACACAGGCCCCGTCAGGGCGCTTTGCCGATGTCGCCCCTGTCGGCGGCGGCTTCGGCGGCGTGCTGTGGGGCAGCGCCGGAATCGTGATCCCGTGGGAGGTTTACCAGCAGTACGGCGACACGGTGATCCTGGAGCAGAACTACGCGGCGATGGCCGCCTACATGGACCATCTTGAAAAGTCGATCGACCCGAAGACCGGCTTGAGTTCGGACGCTCAACTCGGCGATTGGCTCGGTCCCCAGAACAACGCGCTTGGCGCCCAATTTCTGGCCACCGCCTATCATGCCTTCGACCTGGACATCATGGCCAAGGTGGCCGCGGTGCTGGGCAAGCCGGAAGACTCAGCCAGGTACAAAGCCCAATACGAACAGCGCAAGGCATTCTTTAACAAGACCTTTGTCAACTCTGACAAGAAGACGCTGGGTCTCACCGGCGGCCGCGGCATGTTCGGCGGCGGTGGCCCTGGCGCGCAGCCCGCGCCCGCGCCGTCGTTCAAGGTCGCGGACACGCAGACTTCATACGCCGTCGGGCTGGGCATGGGCCTGTTCAGCGAAGAAAATGCCCCGCACATGGTGAAGAACCTCGCTGATACCGTGTCCCGCGAGAACAAAGACGACGGCGGCGTCGTACGGCCGAAGTACTCCCTGATGACCGGATTCATCGGCACGGCATGGATCAGCAAGGCACTCTCCGATCATGGCTTGAACGAGCTGGCCTACAGGTTGTTGCAGAACAACCAGTACCCGTCGTGGCTCTACCCCATCGACCAGGGCGCCACTTCCATTTGGGAGCGGCTCAATGGCTACACGGTTGAGAACGGCTTCGGCGGCAACAACAGCATGAACTCGTTTAACCACTATTCGTTCGGCGCGGTGGGCCAGTGGATGATGGCGTATTCGCTGGGAATCCAGCGCGGCGAGCCCGGCTTCCAGAACTTCATTCTCCAGCCGAAGCCGGATCCAACTGGCGAAATGAAATCCGCGGAGGGCTACTACGATTCGATGTATGGACGGATTCGCAGCGCATGGAAAGTCGATGGAGGAGTTGTCACCTACCGGGTCACCGTGCCAGCCAACTCGACTGCAACCCTTTATTTGCCCGCCGCGGCGGAAAGCGTAGTGGAGGAATCCGGGAGGCCGGTCTCTGATGCGGCTGGAGTGTCTCTGCTGCGGAGGGAGAAGAACCTGGCGGTCATCCAGCTTAGCTCGGGAAGCTACGAGTTTCGCTCACGTTGAACTAGGCAAGCGCAACGGCGGGGCAGGAGAAACCGCCGTTGCGCTCCTTGGGCGGGGGCGATCGTTATGGGTTGAGGGTGAAGTTGACGTCGATTTCGGTCATCACTTCGACCGGGTTGCCGTTGAGCAGAGTTGGCTGATACTGCCACTGCTTGACGGCTTCCATGGCCGCGTCGACCAGCCGCTGGTCCACCAGTTCATTCACCTTCTCCAGGTTCAGAATCGTGCCGTCCTTGCCGATCACGGCGCGCATCATCACCGAGCCCTGGATGCCGGCGGCCTTGCATTCGGGCGGATAAGCCGGGCGGACCATCTTGACGAGCTTGACCGCCTGGACGTTGCCGCCCACCTTGATGCGGGTGGGCATGCCGCCAGCACCGGGCGCCGGCGCGGCTTGGGCCACCGGACCTTGCGCCGAAACGGTGAGCGATTCAGTGACTTTGCCTGTTTGAAGTACCAGGACCAGTGGTGTCGAAGCTCCCTTGTCGATTTCGATTCCTCGCACCAGGAGCAGGGCGAAGCCGGGCTTGGCGACCGAGACATCATAGACGCCGTCGGGCAGCGGGGCGAGGGAGAACTCGCCGACTTCATTGGTGTAGCCGACTTCCCGGCGCGATGAAGACGTGAACTGGACCGTGACCTTCGCTTTAGGGACGGTCCCGCCAGAGGCGTCCTTCACCGTGCCGCTGATTCCATCGATGGCGGCGAACGAGGGCATATCGAGGGCTGAAATGGGGATCAGGAACAGGATGGAGCCGAGGGCGGCGGCCAGCAGCGCGCGCGGAGTCGCCGCGCGCCGGTTGACGTTGCGCGCCAGCATCGAGTGGAGGCGCAATTCAAGTTGATTCAAACGGGCCATGGGAATCCCTCCTTGGGGAATGCGCTCGCGGCCCGAGAGGCCGCGCACGATATCGATTAAATGGCCGGCGTAGTCAGAAGCGCGCCGGCCGGAGTTCAGGACGCCGTCGTCGCAGGCGAGTTCGGCTTCCGTGCGGAGTTTGCGCGCGGCCAGCCACACCCAGGGCAGCGGCCAGTAGAACGCGCAGGCGATGTCGCCGACAAGTTGAGAAAGCGTGTCCTTGCGGTGAGTGTGAGCTGATTCGTGCCTGAGGACAAGTTCCAGCCGGTCCCCGGACCATTCGATGGCGGCATCCGGCAGCAGGATGACCGGATGCAGCAAACCTGCGACCAGCGGCACATCGGTCTCATGGCAGATGGCCACGCCGGAGCGGAAGGGAACCGACCTTCCGATTAGCCTTAAAGCCCGGAACTGGGCCAACGTGGTCCGTACGAGCAGAAACAGCGTGCCAGCCGCCCAGGCACCCAGGATGATTGAGGACCAGGGGACCGTCTTTGCCGGCGAGCCGGCGGCGACGGTGACAATGGTCCGGGCGGTGCTGGCAATGGTGGCGGCCTGGGGCACATCGGGATGCCAGTCCGGTATGGCGATGATGGTCAGCGGCAGTATGACCAGGGCCGACAGGGCACTGAGCCAGAGTAAGTGGCGGATAGCGGCCGAGCTGCGGCGAAGCGCCAGGGATGTCAGTCCGGCAAAGGCAATCAGGAGTGTCGCCTTGATGGCGAGTTCGATTAACACGGCTATCGTCCGTCCTTTCTGGCCTTTTCGATCAGGGCTGAAAGCTGGTTCAACTCCTCATCGCTCAATTGCGACGAACTGGAATCGAGCAGGGCGGCGGCAGCCCGCGCGGGAGAACCGTTAAAGAAGGTGTCCACGAGGTGGCGCAACGCCGATTTGCGGGCCTTCCCCGGCTGGATTGTGGGAGAGTAGACATACCGCAATTCCTCGGCTTCATGCCGGACATGGCCCTTTTCTTCCAGGGTCCTCAGGTGCGCTCGGACGGCCGAATACGACGGCCGGTCAGCCAGATCCATGTGGACCTCCGCCGCCGTGGCGCGGCCACGACGGAAGAGAATGTCAAGGATCTGGCGCTCCCTGCGGCTCAAACTGCTGTGAACGGTCATTCGCACCTCCTGCTGTTTTTTTGCCATCATGCTAGAAAACTAGCATATTTTGGCGTGCAATGCTAGAGACTCCGGACGGCTCAGATTTGTTCCCCACGACGGGAGAAAAAATCACGCATGAATCAGGCAACAGCGCAACAGGGGGGTGAGCCACGGCGCAAGCCGCGGTCTGGCTAGCGATTGCAGGCCTTTGAACCGGTCCGTCCAACTGGCGGTTCGATCAAGGGTGCTTGATCAGGTCGATCACATCCAGGACAGTGTTGGCCGCCTCAGCGATCACGAACGCCCAACGGTCAGCGACCACCCGGCGGTAACCAGCAGGCAGCGGAGGAAGCCTGCGCTCAAGCTCGACAGGAAACGGGACAATCTTCTTCACCCAACCCGGAGGCAGCGGCTTGCCTCGCCGCAGATTCTTGGCAAGGCCGGGCGGCAGTTGGCGGGCGGCAGGCGGAATGAAGCCCTCATTCTCCCGGACGTAAAGGAAGATGGTATCCCTGTCGGCCGTGGTGAAGACAGGCATGGGCGATTTTCTGGAATTCGCGGCTCGTCCTCTTGCCGGCGACTTGCCCTGACCTTTACCGGGATCGTGGGCCGAAACGGCCAAAAGGGGGAGCGCCACACCGGCAAACAGGCCGATCAAGCCACGGCGATTCATTGCCGGGCAGGTATTGACCATCATCACTCTAGATTCCTCCCGATTGCATTCTACCGAGATAGTCCCGCGGGAGGCACGTGAGCGCTCTCGTGGCCGGCCGTTGAAGCGTGGCCACGGCCAGACGGCGAATCTCCGCTTAGACCCCAAGACAGGTCGGCACCGTTTGACTCGGACAAACAGGTCTGGAATGATGTCTCGCGGAGGTTTGGAAGCGATGATTCGAGACGAACTGGTCTGGACGCGCCGGCGGTTTGGCTGGACTCTTTGCGGGGCGCCGATTGCGTTTGGCGCCGCCGTTCAGGATGATCCGCTGCGCAATGCCCCGTGGAATGCGCCGGCCAAGGTGTCGCGCGTATATCTGGCCTCGAACGAGCCTCACTGGCCCAAGACGACTCTGGACGTGGCGGCCGAGGTGGCCGAGATCGAAAAGAACATCGAACGCGTAGCCGGGAAGCACCGGCAGAACGTCACTCTCACAGGCGGCGAGATTTTGCGGACGGCCGAGGAGGTGAAACCCTGGCTGGCGAAACAGGGGGCGATTGACGGCGTGCTGCTCATCCCCTTGACCCAGCCGACGCCTCCGCTGAGGGAAATGACGGACTCGCTGACGGCGCCCGCCGTTTTCTTCTCGCGGCCGTATGCCACACACGCCTGGTCGTCCATCGCCGCGCTGCGCAAGTCGGGCAAGAAGATCGACGTCATCGCCACCAGCAGCTACGGCGACCTCGACCCGTACATGAAGGCGTTCAAGACGATTCGGCATTTGAAAGCGAGCAAGGTGCTGGTAGGGGTGGCGACACCGAAAGCGAGGCAAAGCGTCGCGGACGCCTACGCGGCTCACTTCGGCACGGCCTTCAAGTACGTTTCGGGCGAGGCTTTCAAAGATGCATTCGACGCCGTGGATGAGCGGGCAGCGAAGAAAGAAGCTGAGGCGTTTACGCGCGGAGCGCTGAAAGTGGTAGAGCCCTCCGAGAAGGAGATTCACGACGGCGTAAAGTTCTACCTGGCGCTCAAGGAGATGCTGAAACGTGAGCAGGCCAACGCCCTA
This sequence comes from Bryobacteraceae bacterium, assembly GCA_029975915.1. The sequence continues at coordinate 224,356 of JARKOC010000058.1, read as the reverse complement.
ACCATCGATTGCTTTGGGACGCTTGCCGCGAAGACGCTGCCCGGTTACCCGTGCATCGCATGGTCCAAGTTCAACGACGTGGGGCTTTATGGCGTCTGCGAGGCCGATCTGAATTCGACCATGACGCAGATGCTGGTGACCTCATACGCCGGAGTGCCGGGGTTCGTTTCGGACCCGGTGTTCGACGAGAGCCGCAATGAGGTGACGCACGCGCACTGCGTTTCGGCGACAAAGATGGAAGGGCCGTACGGCCCTGCTTCGCCTTACATTCTGAGGCGGCATCTGGAAACGAACGAGGGTGCGGTGCTGCAAGTGCTGATGCCGGCGGGCAAGACGATCACCGTCGGACGGTTCGCCGACCCGAGGAGGTTCCTGGTCTCGACGGCCGAAGTGACAGGCGTTGGCGATGACGACAGGGGTTGCCGCAGCCAGATCCGTACGCGAGTGAAGGATGCCGAAAAGTGGCTTCAGAACTACCAGGCAGGGCTTCACCGCGTCATCTTTTATGGCGATCACGTCCGGGACATCACGCGGATGGGCCGGATGATGGGCTTCGAAGTGGTCGAGGAGATGTAGCCACATCGTCCGCCGCCAGGACGGGCCGGAGAGCACAACCGCTCACGGAACGGTGGCGATGTAGACCTGAGGATAGCCGCTCTTGTCGCTCGTGAAGGCAATCCGGCGCTCGTCGCGCGACCAGCTCGGATGCGGATGCGTATATTGCGGTCCGTATACCGTGTCGGCGCCCGCTTCCATCCAACTGAGATTCTTCCCCGCCCCGCTGCGGGCGGCTTCAAAATCTTCGGCCAGAGCATAGCGTGATTTCTTCCACTGGGAACCGCCGTTGGAGGATTCAGGGCGGCAGACGTCACGGATGGCTCCGGTGGCGATGTCGATGATTTGGATGCCGCGATCAGGGTGATTGGTGTCAAACAGCACTTGGGTCCCGGCCCGGTTTGGCGCGATGTGCCAGCAGTTGTGGTTGGCGGCCGTGCGGATCGCCCGCGTTGTCCAATCCATCACGCAAAGCCGGTCTGGCCAGACGGTGAAGACGACATCGCCGGTTTGTCCGAGGAATGTTTCGTGAACGACGAATTCGTCATTGCCGTGCTCGTAAAGGCATTCAAGCCCCGTGCCATCGCGACGGACTCGATGCATCCTGGGAGCCGGATCGGCGGCGAACTCGATCCACTCGGATTCGAGGGGATGGAACTGCGGATGGATGATGGTCCGGGGGAAGGGGATGGTATGCGCGGCGGAACCGTCCATGCGAGCGACGACGAGTCCGTTTCCTGAGGGCGCCTTGTACGCGGCCGTGACCCATTCGCCGGATGGGCAAAGTGAGGGTTCACCGAGCTGGGCCACTGGCAATTCGACCACCAGCCGCTGATCGAGCGTCGCAAGCGCGACTGCCCAAAGCGAGCCGCCACGGGTAAAGACGATTTCTTCGCGCGCCGCGAGATAGGCGGCCGAAAAGGGATGAATCGGATCGCCGGTGGTGAGCTGGCGGGTGGATAGATCGGCGATGGTGAGTTCGAACAGTTGGGGCGAGCCGGTTCGGTATGAGGTGAAAAACAGCTTCTCATCGCCCGGCAGGAACGAGCTTTGGAGGAAGTAGCTCGGATGGTTAATGGATGGGTGATGGGTGAGCTGCTGCATTAGCGGCCCTCGTAAAGATCCCGGCCTTTCACCAGCGCGGCCATCTTGCGGTCGGCCACCGATCGCTTCAACATCCAGAAACCACAATCGGGGTGAACCCAACCAAGCCTTCCAGCACCCAGCGTCTTCTCGATCCGTTCAATCCGCAAGGCGACCTCTTCGGGCGTTTCGACATGGTTGACCTTGACATCGATGACGCCCAACCCAAGGCTGATGCGCGGATCGACATCATTGAGCGCATCCAGATCGCCGGCTGGCCTGTGGGCCAGCTCAAGGACAACGTGGTTGACGCGAAGACTGTTGAGGAAGCCAGTAAGGGCTTTCCATTCGCCTTTCTGGATGGTCTGGCCACCATAGTTGCCGAAGCAAAGGTGAACTGCTTTCTCGCCATCGAAGGCGTCCAGTACGCGGTTGATGGACTCAGCCGCCAGCGGGCCATCGGCCGGATTGCCCGGGATATTGGCCTCGTCCACCTGAAGACAGTCGCAGGGCAAGCCCTTGACCTGTGCTGAGAGCACTTCGGCGATGGCCATGGTGAGCGCGGAGAAGTCACCGTAGTGCTTGTCGAGAAGGGTCCTGGACAGCATGTAGGGACTTGTGACGGTGAATTTGAAAGCGCCGCCTGAGACAGCGGCCGCGCGCTGGCAATCGGCGAGAAGGTTGAGGCCACCCTCGCCCACGGGACCTTCGACGGCGGCCGCCGGCTTGCTTCGGAACTTCATACGGGAGAGAGCGGCGAAGGCTTCATGGTCGCTGCGGCCGAGGACCGTGCGCATGCCCGACATGGGCCGGACAAAATAGTCGATCATTCCATTGGTGTCTGGATGATTGATGTCAAAGCGGTAGAACTCTCCATCAACGGGAAGATCGATGCCGAGTTGGCGCTGAAGGGCGAACACCATTCGCGTGGCGTCAGACAGCGCCTGCTCGCTCGGAAGGGCGGAAAGCCAGTCCGGAACAGGGTAGGAGCCGACAGTGGTGGTGCGAATCATGTGTTACCTCAATTCCCTCTTTGTTGTTTAGCCCAGCGGTCAGATGGGTCCGGCGCGTTCAGCGCCCGAACGGTTTCCACCATGATGGCATTCAGCCGCTGGCGGGTCAACCTGGCTGCCAGCAAGGTGACGGGGTGGCGCTGGCGGACATGTGCGGGAGAGTGAAGAGCGGCTTGCCGGATGGGACCGCAAGGCGCCTTACACTCATTTGCGTGAATGGTTCGATGTCCGATTTCGCACGGGTGTGGATCGAGAGGACGGGTAGAGGAACGAATCTGCTTCAACAAATGCGAAATACCCTATCTCCCCAACAATTCCAGATGCAGACTTAGGCTGGCTTTTGGACGGCAGCCGGGGCCGTAAAACTCGAGCCCGGCGCAAGTGTCCAGTTGTCTGCCCGGCGGGGGAGTACACCGATGCCCATACCACGCAGGCGTCAACCGCGCTGACTTTGAAGGCGATTGACGGAGGCAAATCCAGTTTTGTCTTGGCGCAGCCGGACTACAACAGATCCGAGGCAAAGTACCCCATGCTTGTCCTCAACCGCAGCCGCTACGCCGGCAGGAACTTTGTTTCCGAGGTTTGGGGCATCGCGCACTGTGCTGTCCGCTTGTACCCGTCCCGCACAGAAAGAGATTTCGCGAGCCGCTTGTGCCGCAGGTCCGAAGAGATCATGGTTGCCGCGAAGAAGTAGCGGGACGCCGCAAGCAAACCAGGACGAGCGCGGCTTCGAGTTTCCAGGTTCAATCGAACAGCCGGTTCCAGCAGTCCTACTGGGGCCGGCCGTTTCCATTTCAGGCGCATGGAATCTTCCTGTATTATGGGCGAAACCGAAAAGGACACAACCATGACCCGGCGCATTCTGATTCTGGCCTTCATTGCCGTCCTCCTGCCCATTGCGGCTCAGGCACAAGCACCCCCTCGCGTCCAGCGCGACATCGCTTACGCCGAGCCGCGCAATGAACGGCAGTTGCTTGATGTCTATGCCCCGGCGTCGGGATCGGGCTTGCCCGTCGTGGTGTGGGTTCATGGAGGCGGATGGATGGCCGGCAGCAAGAATGCAGTGGATCACAAACCCGCTGCGTTTACCGCGAAAGGATTCGTCTTCGTTGCTATGAATTACCGTTTTGTCCCTCAGGTCACCATGGAGACAATCGTGCGCGATGTCGCGAAATCAGTTGGGTGGGTCCACGCCAACATCGCAAGGCACGGCGGCGATCCGGACCGGATCTTCCTCATGGGGCACTCGGCAGGAGCGCAGTTGGCGGCATTGTTGTGCGTCGACAGCCGCTACATCGAGGCCGAGGGAGTGCCCAGGAGCGCGATTAAAGGGTGCGTGCCCGTGGACGGCGACACCTATGATGTCCCGCTGCAGGTGGCCACCGCGACCGCGCGCCGCCTCAGCCTGAAGCAGCCTCCGCCGAAGATGGGCCACCCGGAGAAGTTCGGTAACCTCCAAAAGCAGCGCGAGTTGTCCGCGGTGAACCATGTGGCGCCCTTCAAAGGCATCCCACCGTTTCTGCTGCTCCACGTCGCCGATCACACCGACACGACGGCGCAGGCCCACCGGCTGTGGGCGGCGCTTGATCAGGCGCGCATACCGGCGACCATCTTCGGAGCCGAAGGGACCGGCCATGTAAAACTGGATCGCGACCTCGGCCTGGATGGCGATGCCGCCACGCGGGTTCTCTTCGAGTTCGTCGCCACTGCCCTTCGAGAGCAAACGCCTTAATCGGAAGCGGTGGCGGCCGGCGCCAAAGCAGAGAAAACCGCTTTCGTGGGGTCCATCAACGCCCGTGCCGCTGCCAGTTCACCTCGCCAATGGCCCGTAGAGTTCCGGTCTTCGGAATCGATACAGGTATTCCGGCGCGGCTTGCGCATCCAACAGCGTCACCCGTTTCAGTTCGGCGATCAGCATTCCTACCCCGTCATTCCTGCTTTCCGCCAGGATCTCTCCAGACGGCCCGAGAATCATCGCCCCGCCTGGAAACGCCTGTTTCACCCCGCAGAACTCGACTTCCCCTGCACAGTTGCATGCCACACCAAAGACGCCGTTCTCCTGGCAGCGCGCCCGCAACGCCGTCACCGCCCAATCGGCCCAGGCCGAAGCCGTCCCAGGCGCCGGGTCGGCCGCGAACGGGAACAGGACGAGCTCAACGCCTTGAACCGCCAGCAATCGAGTGGACTCCGGTATCAAAGCGTCAAAGCAGACATTGGCCCCAATCCGGCCCAGCCCAGTCTCCGCCGTTTCCAACCCGTCTCCGCCGTTATAGAAGGGCGTCTCAAAGATTGGCACATGCAGCTTGCGCCAGCGCCACACCCGGCCGTCCGGCGCTGCCAGCACATGCGTGTTGTGCAGCAGGTTGCCGGCGTCTTCGAGCAGCCCGGCCGAGAGATGGATCTTCCTCGACACGGCGACCTCAACGAGCCTCTTCACCGCCTGCCCGTCGATCGGCTCCGCCACGCGCCGCGCCTTCGCCACTGCGTCCCGCATCCAGACAGCATGGTCGCCCTCTGGGTGGTTTGGGATAAACCCGGTCAGCGACAACTCGGGAAATAGGGCGATGTCGACGCCCTCGGCCGCCGCCTTGTCCGCCCATCCCGCAATCCTCTCCAGATTGCGCCCGGTCTCGCCCGGCTTACTCTCGACATTGATCGCCGCGACACGTATCGACTCTTTCACTCGTTGGCTCCGACTTCTATTGTGCCCCGCCGGCGATGTACGAATTGTCTTCCGGTCGAAATCCAGGATTACTTCCGTCGCGGATGTCGTTTGAAGACCACAAGGCTCGACCACCATATAAGTTTGTGTATAATTAGAAGGGTGCTGTTGAAGCCAATCAGTTGGATGGGCGACAGTTTGGAGCGGCTCCGGGACGCTCCTGCGGGAATCCGGGCTGACGCGGGGTACCAGTTGAAACTCGTGCAGGCGGGCCAGATGCCCGACGACTACCGCCCAATGCCGGACGTCGGTCCCGGTGTGCTGGAAATCAGGCTGCACGAAATCAGTGAGTACCGAGTCTTCTATGTTGCGAAGTTTGAGGAATCAGTGTACGTGTTGCACTGCTTCAGCAAGAAATCGAGAACCACGCGAAAAGCGGACATCGATCTTGGCCGGGTGAGGTACAGGGAAATCCTGGCACAGCGGCGTGCCAAGTAGTGGAGGCTTCCGATGAAGATCAACACCAAGACCAAACGAACTCCCAGCGCGAGAAGTGTCTTCGCGGACCTGGGTTTTTCACCCGCGGAAACCCGCAACCTCGAATTGCGGGCTCAACTGATGACTGGCTTGCGTAAGTTCATAGAGAAAGAAGGCCTGACTCAGGCGTCGGCAGCCGAGCGGCTCCGTGTGTCTCAACCCAGGGTTTCCGACCTGACACGAGGCAAGATCAGCCGCTTCTCGCTCGACACTTTGGTCAACATGATCTCCGATGCCGGACTCGAAGTTGACCTACGCATTCGGCCTCGCCGGGCCGCCTAGCGGGCTGGCCGGCACCTATCACGGCTCCATGCCCTGGCCGTCGCCTGGCTAGTAGTGACAAACTCCATCGATAACCGCGTCGAACTTCTTCGCCACTTCCGGCTCAGCGTTTTCATAAACCATGAATGTGTAGAAAACGCCGACCCACCTCGACACCCTGGTGTCCGACCCAACAACCCGGACATCGTATCCCTTGGCCTCGTCCAGATCGATGGGTCGCGTCGTCGCTCTCGCTCCAGACGATTTGAAAAAGTTGCTGGCTGGAACCCCACTTGACACCACACGAAACCAGACTTTCATCTCGGCGTTTTTACTCTTGTCGGTGATGTAAGCGACTTCCTTTGACTTGCCCCCTATCACCTTTGACTTGAGCCCCCTCGGCAGCCGGAATCGGATCGTTCGAAAGGGATTCGTTCTCGACAACCTCGCACCGCGGCAGACAGGAATAACCCACTCCCGAGCCGCACGTGATTGGAGGCGTATGTCGAGCGGAACCCCCTTAAGTTGAACCGGCGTGAGGAACTGGGGTACATAATCCCGGTGCTCCACTAGGATTGTGCGGCTGTCCCAATCCAGTCGAAAAGCGCCTTCGGAATCTGTGACGGCTGCTTCAGCCGCGCGGCTGAGGATACCGATCTCGACACCGCGAATAGGCACGCCACTCGCATCCCGCACCACCCCGTGTAGCTCGACAGGAGGCGCACCCGCCGTAATGACAGGGAAGTAGAGAGCCAGTACGACAGCCCACGCCACAAGGCGAATGACCTTTCTGCGGCAAGCCGTCACCAGTGCATCACCTCCAGGAATTCGCCGCACTCAACTGCCCCAGATGCATTGTGCCCGACTGGGTTCACGTTCCTACTGGGGCTGGCCCCTGTCCGCAGGTCAGCCCCTGGTTGACCGAATCCCCTCAGAACGGAAACATCTTCTTCAACTCTTCCATCGACGGCCGCCGTCCGTATTCGCAGATCTCGAACGCCTGCGCATACTGGATCTTCTTGGCGGCCTCGGCGCCGTAGAACTTCTCGAGCACGTCGCGGTACTGCGTCGCTCCGGCTGCGTATCGCCGCGCCAGGCTCTGCCGGACTTGGGCATCGCGCTTCTTGCGCGCCGCCGGATCGGACGGGTACAGGCTGGCATCGCCATTGGCGCCGCCCTCGTGGATTTGGGAGACCATTTCAAGCAGCGCATCCAGGGTCGGTTCGATCACCTCATCGATGCCCACGGCCACGTCGGCCTTGAACGGATTCGGCTTCTGGAAGCGATCCGATTTGTAGAGGAACACCGGGTTCTTTTGCAGCGCCGGAACTTCGGGGCAGAAGAACGGCACGGCCACCATGAACGCCGAATCCTGAAGCAGGATGCCGGTGTAGCGGTGGTCGGGGTGATAGTCGTTGGTCCGGGGGCCGATGACGATGTCGGCGTTCCACTGCCGGATCAGCCGGGTGAACGCCCGGCGGTTTTCCAGCGTCGGCATGATCTCGCCGTCGTGATTGTCCATCACCTCGACGGTCACCCCCATCTTCTTGGCCACTTGCTGGACTTCCTTGATCCTGCGCATTGCCAGCGGTCCGCCCGCTTGGCCCCAATGTCCGATATCGCCGTTGGTCGTCGAAACAAACTTCACGTGGTGGCCCGCCCTGGCCCATTTCACCGCCACCCCGGCGCCGGTGTACTCGGCGTCGTCGGGATGGGCCCCGAAGATGATGATGCGCAGTTTGCCGTCATTGGCCGGAGGCGCGGGCGCCTGCACGGCCGGTTCCTTGGCCAGGGCCACTTCCGGGCTCCCGTGATTCCACATCGAGCCGAGCGCGAAACCCAATCCGCACACTCCCAGCAGGGTCAACGCTGAGAAACCGAGATTCTTCTTCATTGGCGATCCTCACTTCGTTTGGTTGTGGTGGTCGAAATCCGGTGCCGGACCGGAGTATTCACACTCTACACCCAAACGAAGGTCTGATTCAGGAGCCGACGAAGTCCGATCCGCGCTCCGCCCAACCGCGCCATGCCAATGCCACCGTCGCAGCTTGGATAACGACGACAAGCCCGACGCAAACCGGCCAGCCGCCCAGGTTCCAGAACCAGCCGGGGACCGCGGCGCCGGCGCTGCCACCGATGTAGTAAAAGGTCACGTAAAGTCCTACAGCCATCGAAAGATTGCCATGCACGGCCACGCCAATGTGGCTGCTGGCCGCAGCTTGCGCGACGAAGACGCCGGTGCATGTCAGAGCCAGCCCGGCGACCACGAGGGCGAGCGGCCCAGCCAGGGTCAGTATCGCGCCCGCCGCCGAGATTGTCATTGCCACGGCCAGTACCGCCCTGTGGCCATAGCGGTCGATCCGGCGTCCGAACCAGGGCGTGACAAATGCGCCGATCAGGTAGACGGAAAACAACGATCCGAGCGTCCCCGGACCGAGCGAATAGGGCGGCTCGGCCAAGTGGAACGGGATGTAGGTGAAGATGGCGTGCATGGAGAACAAAACGCAAAAGCCCACCGCGCATGTCGCGATAAGGACATTGTTGTTGAATAACTTAACAACTCCTGACCGGCTCGGGAAGTTCGTTTGGTCGCGCTTTTCCGGGCGCAGGAACCCGCTCAGTGCCGCCGCCCCGATGGCATTCAATACTGCCAGGGCAAGAAACGAGGACCGCCACCCGAAGTGCCCCGCCGCCCAGCCGCTGACCGCCCGGCCAGTAAACCCGCCGATGACGGTCCCCGTCACATAAGCGGCCGTCACGGCTCCTGGTCCGCGCCCGGCCCATTGCCGTTGGATGTAAGCGACAGTGACGGCAAAAATGCCCGGCGTCACCACGCCTTGGAGGAATCGCCAGACCAGCAGATCGGCCAACCCGCGTGACAGCACGGCCATAACGGTGAATAAGGTCAGCAGCCAGGCGGAGACCACGATGGTTCGTTTGGTCCCAAATCGCCCGGCCAGGGCTCCGGCCAGAGGAGCCGAAAGCGCGACACCCGCAGTGGCGACGGTCACGGTCAGACTGGCCGCGGCTTGATGCGCACCAAGCTCCCGCGCGAGCAACGGCAGGATGGGCTGGGTCGAATAGAGATCAAGGAAACTGCAAAACCCGGCCATCACCACAGGCCAGACGGCGGGTACCGGGAGCGTGGCCCCTACAACAGACGTTTGAGCACCGCCGGGACCTGCTCTCCTGGCGGCTTCTGGATCTGCGGCGGGTTGAGTTGGGCTTGCTTGACTGTCCAAATCAGAAGGCCTATGGCAAATGCGAACGTGACCAGGAAAAGCGCCAGGATGCGCCGCCCGACACGGTCGCGCCACGCATCGATTGAATCGATCTGAGCGATGAGCCGGGCCACAGCTTGAGCCTCTATCTGCTGTTCAGTCCGCATCCCTTGATTTCAGGATGGCCGAGGCGGACCGTCGGTCGCAACTTTCATGCCGCGGCAACCGGCTGTCTCGTAGCGCTCGCAGCGCGCCACAGCCAGATCGCTACAGGGATCAGCACCAAAGAACTCCAGAAGCCTGGCATTGGGCGGGCAAACTCCACGCCGAATGGCGTGCGTCCGGCGATGGTCGCGGCGATGTGGCCCAGGCCGTTGACGATCATGAACGCAGACAGAATCCGCGCCGCCAGGATGATGCCGTGTGAGCCGCGCCGTGCCACCGGCGTCAACGCCATCAGGATGAGAACGCCCAGGAGCAGTCCGCCCAGCCAGTACTCGAAGCGGAAGATCGGGACAGGAAGCCAGGGATAGCGGTCTGCGATCTCCATGGCGACTGGATTGTAGACGACAAGGAAGTTATTCCACGCTTCGTCGAGCACGTGGATCAGGATGGCCCATGCCATCGCTTTCCAGGCGCGGGCCAAGTTCGGGTTGTCCGGCATCGGCCCTCCTGATTCAGGATGCGTCCTGTCCCGGCTTGCGTCAACCCGGCTTAATCGCCGGCCGCCGCGGGCACCGGTTCAGCCCGCATCTGCTCCCAACGGGCCTTGGCCCATTCCGGGAAACTGCGCGAGCCCTTATAGCCCGTGCGGGCGACCGAGAGCGCCACCATCGCCACGATCACCACAACCGCAATGACCAAAGTCGGCATTGGCGTAAGCGATTCCTTCCAGAACCAGAACCAGCGCCCGTAAACGATCTCCGTGTGGACCCAATAGACCAGAAGCGACGTGGTGCCGATCTGGCGAATGAAACTCCACCCGCCAGGATTGATGTAGCGGGTCCATAAGAAGGCGAAGGCCAGCAACAGATACAGAACGCCGAGTTTGATCAGGATCAGGGCCGGGCTGTTGATCCAGAAGTCGGCATTCGGATAGAGAGAATAAGGCAGGTTGGCGAAATACCGCGCGCCGACAATCAAGGCGATGCCGATCAGACTGGCCCACTGCATCACCTTCAGCATGTCGTCTTCCTTCACCACACGGATGACCGAGCCAGCGCTGACGCCGAAAGCGACAAACGCCGCCCACGGGAAGAAGGAGAAATAGTTCGGGTCGGGCACGAAGTAGGCGCGGAAGAAGGGATGCAGCCAGGAGAGGTTCAAGCCGGAGATGATGGGCGAGGCGCAGGCGATGGCCAGGCCGGCAACGAAACCGAGCCGCATCCGGTCGTGGGTGGAGAACATGGCCAGCGGAGCCAATAGGGCGATGGCCAAGCCCATCGAATTCAGAATGTCGACCTTGAAAATGTCGGTCCAGTGGCTTCCACCGGCGGCGAAGAGCCACATCTGGAGTCTGAATGCGATTGCCAGCAAGAACAAGTAGCGGGAACGCTTGAAAGCTTCCCAGACGCGCGCGGCAGGACTCAGGCCCACCTTGCCGCGGGAATCCATGAGAAATGCCAGCGTCACCCCCGTGAGGAAGAGAAACACCGCCGGCGTCATGCCGCCGACGAACTGGGAAAGAACGTAGGGCGCATCCTGCCGGAGATCAGGCCGGATAAAACTATGAAACACATGGCCCTGGAGCATCACCAGGGCTGCCGTCCCGCGGGCCCAATCGAGATAGGCCAAACGATTGGTTTTGCCCTTGACAGACGGAGTTGCAGATTGATTCATCTCTACTTTTGCGGCGTCTCCCGTTTGACGCCCTTGGGCAGCTTCAGGCTGGCCGCGTCCTTGCCCAGGGACGGGTTCAACGCCACGCGGGTATAGGTGATCAGGCGGTAGTCTTTCGACGGCATGAACACCTGGATCTGGGCCGGCTGGCCGTTGGCCTGCGAAACCCAGAGAGAGATCCGGCTGACGTGCTGGCGCGCTTCAGCCGATTTCGGGGTGAGTTCCAGCCGGTCGCACGCTTGGCCTCCGGCTGAGTTCTCACCCCCATATTTGATGTCGTAGTTGGCGCGAAGATCCGCGCTGGTGGAACCGAAGCCTAACAGGAGGAACTGGTCGATGAGCGCCGCTTGCTTGCCGAGATCGTACTCCTGAACCGTATTCATCTTCGGGTAGTACATCTGGACCTTGCGGCCGGCGAAAGCGACGGCGCGCGGCGCCGGCGTGGTGAACTCCACCAGCATTTGCATCTGGCGGGGTTTGGGCCGCTGCAAGGTCATCCGTCCGCTCTCCTCGGTCGTGTCCTTGATGATGAACGTGTGACTGACGCTCTTAATATCGGCCGTCAAGCCCTTAAACCCCAGAGCGGCTTTGTCCATCCGGGCGAAGGTGGAGTCCAGATCACCGCCCCAGGATGCCAGGCCGGACAGGAGGATCGCAGCGGCGGCTGCCGCGAACCTGAACTTGGTGATGGAGATCATCGAATCGTCGTCCCTACTGTCCATCGACGAAGGCCATGTAGCCCCGGGTTTCCTCTTCAGCGGAACGGATGACCTCCAGGCGCTTCACCGTGGCCGCTTTCCCGGTCTTTTTTGTGATGATGTCAGATGCCTGGGCGAGACGGCCCGCATCGTCCTTCGCTGTGAGTAAATCAGCTTCGATCCAGAAGGTTGCGGTGGTCGAGTGGACCGGGACGCGGACGACGCTCATGGCGCGAGGCTGGTCCTTGAATACCGCGCGAGGGGTCAGGAAGATGAAAGCGAGGATTAGCGCCACGACGATGTCGTATTGCCAGGAGGTCCGGGGGAAGTCCCAGAAGATGAGGTGCTTCATGGGCGCGATTCCAGTGTAACATCACCGGAACGGAGCTTCAGGCGGGCTCTTTGTCTGGCAGCTTGCCTTGGCGGGCGGCTTCGATCTCCTGGGCGCGCATCAACTGGCAGTGGGCGCAGTAGCCACCGACCTCGGTGCGGGCAATCAGGATCTGGAAGCCGAAGTGCGCTTCCACCTGCCGGCGCAGCTTTTGGAGCGGGTCGCCGAAAAACTCCTCGACCTTTCCGCAGCGCAGGCAAATGACATGGGCGTGCTCCTGCTTTGACCGGGTTTCGTAGTAGTGCTGGTCGCCTTCCCAGTGCATTAAGTCCAGCTCATCCACGAGCCCGCCTTCTTTCAAAAGCTTCAAAGTGCGGTAGACGGTTACTCGGTTGAGCTTGGGATCAAGCTTGTTGGCCAGTTTGTAGAGATTCTCAGCGTCCAGGTGGCGGCCGGTCCGTTCGAGCAAATCGAGCAGGATCTGGCGCTGGCGCGTCAGGCGGATGCCTCTTTTTTTCAACGATTCACGTGCAGCCTCGGCCCTCATCGTACCCCCAACTTTACCACGGGCCACCGAGCGTCATAACCTGAAGATCCAAGCGCCCGGATGCGTCCATGGCGGCAAGCGAGACAGTTTTGGCCAAGCTCCGTGAAAGGATTGTCGCTTTCGCGGCATCCCGTATTGGGAGGCCCGAAGCCGAGGACCTGGCCCAGGAGACTCTCATGGTGCTGCACGAGAAGTACGGCGGCGTGGAGGCGATCGACGAACTTGTGCCGCTGTCGATGAGGATTGTCCGTTTCAAGATGGCGGCGCTGTGGCGGAAGTCGGCGCGGCATGGCGAGTCGTCCAGCGTCCAGGCCGAGGATGCGGATCTGCGCGCGCAAGCCGATCCGGAGCGCGAAGTGATTGAAAAGGAACAGCGGCGGCTGCTTCTTGAGGCCCTGGAAGAGTTGGGCGAACGCTGCCGCGAAATCCTGAAGATGAAGATGGCAGGGCTGGGCTTCGAGCAGATCAGAGTTCGTTTGGGCGCCGAGTCGCTCAATACTGTTTATGTGTGGGACCTGCGGTGCCGCCGCCAGTTGATCGAGCGGCTGAAACCGCTGTGGGAGAAATCGTTATGAGGCGCGAGGAGATCGACCGGCTGCTGGCGCGCCTGTCGTCGGGCGAATTGACGTCCACCGAACGAGAAGCGCTCTACAATGCCGCGCTCGAAGATCAGGCGCTATTCGAAGAGATCTTCGCCGAACAGGCTCTGGCCGAGGCGCTGGATGACGACGTGGTCCGCGACACATTCCTGAATGCGGAAAAGACGCGCCAACGGGAAGCGGCCGCGGCGAAGGTCGAAAAACGGCGGATTCCGTGGTGGGGATGGGCCGTGCCAGCGGCGGTGGCGGCGTCGACGGTCATTGGAGTCATTCTGCTTCGGGAGCCCGCCCGCGACGAGGCGGTAGCGCAGAGAACAGCCCAGCAACCAATTGAAGCCGCCCAATCCCAGCCGCCGAAGGCGGTAGCCGAATCCGCGCCGGAGCCGGTTGTAGAACAGATCGCCGTTCCAACGGAAACAGCCAAGGCGGCTGCAGCGCCCGGGGGCCAAGGCGAGATCGCGCAAGAGCTCACGAAGAAGACCCAACCGGTCCTGGTGGCCCGGCGGGATGAGTCGAAAAGTCTGGATATGAAGGACCAGGCGGCGCCGATGCGGGCGAACGAAGTCGCCTCAACTCCTGCAACTCCTAGCGCGGCGCCGCCGCCCGTTGGGGCGGTCGTGGGCGCTACCCAGGTGGCAGGACTGCCGGCCGAAGCCGAATCGCGGCCAGCGCCGGCTCAGGTTGCCGAGTTCCGAGCCGCCACACCGAGCCGCCAATTGGAGGCCCGTGAGACTTCGGACGCAGCCGTCCGGGAGGAAACTGTGATTCAGGCCAGAGCCAAGACCACCGCCGCGGAACGCGACGAAGCCCTGAAGTTGCGCTCGTCGGCGGGACTCCAGGCGCAGGATGCCGCGGGCATCTGGCAGGACGTTCCGGCCGGGGGCCGGGTCGCGCGCGGCACGAGGCTCAGGGTGAAGGTGGTTGCTCACGAAACGGGCTCCTGGACTCTGGCCGGCAAAGGCGGCCGCAGCGTCCAATTGGCCGCCAACGAAACCGCTTACTTCGACCTACCCTCGTTTGAATCCGGCCTCAACTCCGTCGACCTCATCTTCCGGCCCGGATCGCAAGCCGTCATGCGCCTGCGTTCAGCTGCCGAAGGCGGAAGGTTGGGCCGCGTGCGAATTTCTTTCACGGTCGAGTGAAAGGATAGCGTTTGAGGCGGCATTTCCTGTGCGAAGGAGATGCCAATGCGATCCACAGTTTTCTTTCTTACCGCCGCCGCAGCCCTCTTGGCGGCGTCCCCCGCACCCCGTTCCAGCCAGTCCACCGAGCCGCCCCCGGCGGGCGAGGGCATGCTCGTCATCGCCGATCCTTACGGGAAAGCCACCGGCGAGCAATGCCCGCTGAAACACACCGCCGTGCGGGGCGAGATTTCAGGTCCGCTGGCGCGCGTCACCGTCACCCAGGAATTCCGCAACCCCTCGACGAACAAGATCGAAGCCATCTACGTCTTTCCGCTGCCGCAAATGGCGGCGGTCGACGACATGCTGATCGAAACCAATGGCCGCAAGATTCGCGCCCTGATCAAGCCGCGTGACGAGGCGCGCAAGGTCTATGAGGACGCCCGCAACCGGGGCCATGTCGCGGCATTGCTCGAACAGAACCGGCCGAACATCTTCCAGCAGTCGGTGGCCAACATCGAGCCTGGCGCGACAGTGAAGGTGACCATCAGCTACGTCGAGACGGTGAAGTATGACACCGGCGTCTACGAATGGTCATTCCCGATGACCGTCGGCCCGCGCTACATGCCGGCGCATATGGCGAACGTGCAGTTGAACCCGAAGTACGCCCGGCCTGAAGTGCGGGCCGGACATGACCTGTCGCTGGAAATGAAGATCGACGCCGGGGTCAGTGTCGATGAGCCGAAGTCGACCTCGCACGAGATCGCCGTGACGCGTCTGTCCAGTTCGCGCGCCAATGTCGTCTTGAAAGCTGAGAAGACGATCCCGAACAAGGATTTCGTCCTGTGCTACAACGTCGCCGGGACAACTGTGAAGGACGCCGTATTGACGCACCACGATGCGCGCGGCGGATTCTTCTCGCTCATCCTGCAACCGCCGGCGCGGGTGACGCACGAGGACGTCACGCCAAAGGAACTGGTCTTCGTGATCGATACTTCCGGCTCCATGTCGGGCTTCCCGATCGAGAAGGCGAAGGAGACGATGAAGCTGGCGCTGGACGGGCTCTACCTGCGCGACACGTTTAACCTGATCACGTTCTCCGGCGATACACACATCCTGTTTCCGCAGCCTGTCCCGGCCACCGCGGCTAATCTGGCGCAGGCCCAGGCCTTCCTGGCCAGCCGCCGGGGCGGCGGGGGCACTGAAATGATGAAGGCGATCCGGGCGGCGCTGGCGCCATCGGGCGACCGCGACGCGGTGCGCATCGTCTGCTTCATGACCGACGGCTATGTAGGCAACGACATGGAGATCATTGGCGAGATCCGGCGCCATCCTGGTGCGCGGATCTTCAGCTTCGGCATCGGCTCGTCGGTCAACCGCTTCCTGCTCGACAAAATGGCCGAAGAGGGCCGGGGCGAAGTGGAATACGTCGCATTGACCGATGACGGATCGGCCGCCGCCCGGCGCTTCCATGAGCGTGTGCGCAATCCTCTGTTGACCGACGTGTCGGTCGATTTCGGCGGCTTGAATGCGAGCGAAATCTATCCCAAGCGCATCCCCGACCTGTTCTCCGCCAAGCCGGTTGTCATCCACGGGCGGTATCTGACGGCGGGATCAGGCGTCATCCGGTTGACAGGCAGGATGAGCGGCAAGCCGTTCTCGCGCGAGATCCGGGTGAGCTTCCCGGCCAATGAACCTGCCCACGATACCCTGGCGACGCTGTGGGCGCGGTCAAAGGTCGATGATCTGATGAGCCGCGATTGGGCTTCGCACCAAGGCGGCCAGCCGGCGGCGGACGTGAAGGCCGAAATCACCAAACTGGGCGTCGATTACCGGCTGATGACGCAGTACACGGCCTTTGTCGCGGTCGATGAAAGCCGGGTGACCGAAGGCGGCAAGCCGGTGATGGTGGAAGTGCCGGTCGAGATGCCAGAGGGTGTCAGCCACGAAGGCGTCTTCGGCCCGATGGCGGCGAAGAACATGGCCGCCCCCATGGTCGTGGGCGGGGTCGCGGGCGGCTTCCGCGGCGGCGTCCAGGCTGTTGCCGAATCCCGCGCTGACGTGGCTCGCCAGTCGACGTTCCCCGCGCCCAGGATCAAGGACGAACGCAACGAAGAAGTGGATCGCAAACGGGTAAGCAAGATCGATCCGGCCCTGGCCGCGGCCGTGGCGAAAGCAGCTCCGGCGGACAAGATCAGGATCGAGGTCTGGCTGGCCGATGCTGAACCGGCGACAACCGAAGCACTGAAGAAGGCCGGCTTCGAGGACGACGGCAAGGCGCTTGTCGGCAAGATCCGGACCGGCATGATCCGTGCAGACAAATTGGCAGCCCTCGAAAAACTCATCGGGGTTGTTCGAATTCGATTGGTCGCTTGACCCCTCGTCAAGCCGCTCTCCGCAAGCCCGTCCGGCGCCCAAGCCGGGCGGGCTTTTCAATTGCATCCGAATCAGTTTCGCTAAAAGCGACGCGGCGGGGAGGTCCTGCGATAGAATGCGGCTTCCCGCACATTCCGCCACGCGGGTGTGCGGAGACTCACGCGAGGAGTCTGTCAACGTGAAAAACCTGTTTGACGGCCGTTTGCGGTGGCTGCTGATCTTCTGGATGTTCCTGATCAGCGCCATCGCCTATCTGGACCGCGTCAATGTGTCCATTGCCGGACAGGCGATTCAGCAGGACTTTGGCCTGACGAACGTCCAATTGGGTTATGTGTTCAGCGCATTCGTATTGGGCTATGCCCTTTTTCAGGCGCCGGGGGGCTATCTGGCCGACCGTTTCGGGCCGCGCGCCGTCATCGTCGGAGGTGTCATCTGGTGGGGGCTGTTCACAACGCTGACGGCCTGGGTTCCCACTGGCCTGGCGTGGTCGATCGGCATTCTCGTAGCGATGCGGTTCATGCTCGGCCTGGGCGAAGCCGTCGTTTATCCGTCATCGAATCGTTTGGTCGCAGCATGGATTCCGTCCCATGAACGCGGCCTGGCCAATGGCCTGATCTTCGCTGGGGTTGGGGCGGGCGCCGGCGTGACGCCGCCGCTGATCACTTACGTGCTGTTGAATTACGGCTGGCGCTGGTCATTCTATGTCTGCGCGATCATCGGACTGGTTGCCGGCGCCGTGTGGCTGTGGCTGGCGCGCGACACGCCGCGCAAGCATCCCTGGATCTCGCAGGGTGAACTCGAGACCATTGAGAAGGGCCTCCCGTCCGCCGCAAGCGATTTCGAAAAGCCCAAGGCGCTTCCCTGGAGCGCCATCATCACCGACCGCAATATTGTCTTCCTCTCGATCAGCTACTTCACCTATGGCTATGCCGCCTACATCTTTTTCACGTGGTTCTTCATCTACCTGAGCAAAGTCCGGGGCCTGGATTTGAAGGCCAGCGCGCTTTACTCGATGCTGCCGTTCATCGCCATGGCGACGGCTTCCTCGGTGGGCGGATTCATTGCCGACCGTCTGACGCGGAAATACGGAAAACGCGTCGGACGCTGCGGACTGGCCATCTTCGGCCTTGCCATGGCCGGCGTCTTCATCGCCCTGGCCACGCAGGTGGAGAGCGCGCGGCTGGCGTCGGTGGTCCTGGCCGGCGGCGCAGGCGCGTTGTATCTGTCTCAAAGCGCCTTCTGGACCGTGACGGCCGATGTGGCCGGACCGTCGGCGGGTTCTGCCTCCGGCCTGATGAACATGTTCAACCAGATCGCGGGGGCGATCACTGCCTCCCTCACCCCGCTGCTGGCCGCTCAGTATGGCTGGACCACGTCGTTTGTCACCGCAGGCGTGCTGTGCGTGATTGGAGCGCTGGCCTGGATTCCCATCAACCCGGATAGACCGATCTCGCGAGGCGGTCCGGCAGTATAAAGGTCTTGTAAGGAGGGCCGCACCATGTCACTGAGAACCTCCCGCCGCGGATTCTTCGGATCAGCCGCGGTCCTGGCCGCCGGCCACGCTCAAACGAAGACTCCTGCGCCCAAACTTGAATTCAGGTCCCTGGGCAACACCGGCGAAAAGATCACTTCACTCGGATTCGGCTGTATGCTGGCGTCGGACCCGGCCGTGATCGAACGCGCCGCCGAAATCGGCATCAACTACTTCGACACCGCACGGTCGTATCAAAACGGCCAGAACGAGCGCATGGTGGGCGCGGCGCTTAAGAATTGGCGCAGGAAGGTGCTCATCGCCAGCAAATCGCCGGGCCAAACCAAGGAGGCGGCGCTGCGCGACCTCGACACCAGCCTGCGCGAGATCGGGACCGACTATCTTGACGTCTGGTTTCTGCACAACAAATCGACCGCAGCGGAGGTGAAGGACGAACTGCTGGAGGCCCAGCAGGAGGCCAAGCGAGCGGGCAAGATCCGCTTTGCCGGTGTCAGCTTCCACTTCAACATGCCCGAGATGCTCGATTTCGTGGTCAAGCGCGGCGCGACCGACGTGGCGCTGGCGTCCTACAACTTCACGATGGAACCAAATGTCGGCCAGGCGATCGAAAGGGCACGCAAGTCCGGCTTGGGCGTAGTTGCGATGAAGGTGATGGCGGGCGGATACGCGCGAATCCAGCGCGGCGACCGGCTGTACGGCCAGAATCCGAACGAACTCACCGCACGGTTGAAGCGCGACGGCGCCATGCTGGCATCGCTCAAATGGACGCTGCGCAACAAATCGGTCGACACCGCCATCATCGGCATGACCGACTTCGATGAGCTGGACGAAAATCTGCGCGCCATGTCGGAACCGTTCACCGGCAAGGATCAAGGTGTATTGGCCGCTCACCTGGATCGGATCGCGCCGATGTACTGCCGCATGTGTGGGGCGTGCAGCGGCGTATGTGAAAAAGGAGTGCGGGTGGCCGATTCGCTCCGCTGCCTGACTTACGCCGATGGTTACGGCAGGTTCGCACTCGCACGGCAGAGATATCAGGAGTTGCCCTTGGCTCCTGCTACATGCGCGGACTGCCCGGCCTGCACGGTTGCGTGCCCGAACGGCGTGAACATCAAGGCGAGGATGGAACGCGCGCAGCAATTGCTGGCGTGAGTCCAACATCCTACCTGAGTTTGGGCGGGACACGCGCCTTAGAGCGGCTGACGGAACTTTCGTGCGGCTCACAAGCCTGAAGTAGGTCTTAATATCTGTAACGCGACGAGGCTCAGATCCGTCTGTATTGATCAGCCGTCAGCCACGGGAGTTCCGGCCGCCGGAATTCGGACTAGGATGGTGACGGGTAGGTTCTGTTGGCGTTGAGCGAGGCGACTTGGCGAGGGCTGGCGATCCCAGCCGAGGCCAAGCGCACGCAGCAGTGCCAGCGGCGCTAGAGGAAGAGTCGCCGCCGTCGTCCTGCCGCGCGGGCGGCGAAACCTGTGGTAGACAGCCAGACTATCCTAACTGCGGCTGTCGAGACCGTGGGCGCGAATTCCTATGCACCGCCCGCGGATCAGGAATCAAAAGGAGCAGGAAACATGCCGCGCATTAGTCGATGTTTTATGGCTTGCGCAAGTGCGACGATTTTGGCCGGGGCCCTCGCTTTGGCGGGCTCGGGTTCCGGCCAGGGACAGAGTTCAGGCCAGGGGCAGGGGTCTGGCCAGACACAGGGATCTGACCAAGGCCAGATTCAGACACAGACCGGATCGCCGTCCGGGAATCAGCAAAACAACAGTGAAACCAATGGCAACAAACCGGATGCGCCGCCAGGCAAGGCCAAGGGGCTGGACGGGCCAGTTTATGAGATCGCTGGCAATATTACTGACGTCCTGGTTCAGGAATGCGGCGCCTATCCCGTTGTCGAAATCACGACAACTGAGGGCCGGCTCTACCTTGTCCGGCTGGCGCCGGTCTGGTTCTTGAAGGAAGAACTCGGTCTCACCATCGAAGCCGATTCCAGCAAATCACTACCGGGCTGGCTGGGACAGGAGGTCAACGCTCTGATCCAGGAGAGCCTGCTGTCGGACCAGCCAACTTACCACGCCATTTGGATTGACTTCACCTCAACACCTGACCTCACTCCCGACTATCGCTTCCGGACCGATGATGGCATGCCGCTCTGGATGAGCAGGCGCAATGGTCCTGAGGCACGGGAGAACGAGATCGATCCGGCTGCCATTCGAGAAGTGTCTGGAGTGGTAACCGCCGTCGGCGCCAGTTTGGTCACTGGTGATCTCAAGGTCGTGATGCGCGGCGACGACGGTCTGTTCTATGGTTTCCACCTCGGCTCACCCGACGAACTCGCCGGTCTCGGTTTGACGATCCGCGAGCAGAACCGGCTCACGGTCCGGTACGCCCCGGATCCCCATTCCAAAGCCAAACTCACTCTGCAATTCTCGAACGAGGCTCAGGTGCGCGTCCGGTTAAGGGACGCCAACGGCAACCGCATCGCTGCTTCTATTCTTTAGAGGCGACACATCGCATTCGCGCCCTGGCTGTTCCCTGCCCCTCGGCCGGGGTGCGACGCGCTTTGACCCTATCATGAGAAAGCGCCTGGACACCTGCAAAGGTTCCAGGCGCATGTTTTGTCGGCCCCAGGCTCGCTACTGTCCGTCCGATTCCTCGGTTTGCGGATCAGCAGGGCCGGATTGGTCCGTCTTCAAACGGCCCCGCTCCTTGAGCGCTGTCCTCAGAACGAACTCGATCTGCCCGTTGAGGCTACGCAGGTCGTCGTCGGCCCATCTGCGCAGCGCGTCAAGCACCTTCCCGTCCACCCGGAGAAGAAAGCTCTTGCGCTCGGCCATCGTCTCCCTGCCTCCTTCCTACTGATAAAGCGTGCCCGTGTTGACCACCGGGTGGACCTGGTTCTCAGAACAGAGCACAACCAGGAGGTTCGAGACCATGGACGCTTTACGCTCGTCGTCGAACTCGATGACCTTCTTCTGCGCCAATTCATTCAAAGCCATCTCGACCATGCCGACTGCGCCTTCAACGATCTTCTGCCGGGCCGCGATCACCGCCGCCGCCTGCTGCCTTCTCAGCATGGCTGCGGCGATCTCTGGCGCGTAGGCCAGATAGCTGATCCGCGCCTCGATCACATCAACACCGGCCACCGCCAACCGCTCCTGAATCTCCTGTTGAAGGTGCTGGGCAACAACGCCGGTGTGTCCACGAAGCGAGATTTCCTGCTCCTCGTGCGAGTCATAGGGATAAGCCGTGGCCATATTGCGTACTGCCGCCTCGCTCTGGACGTGAACGTAGTTGTCGTAACTATCCACGTGGAAGATCGCTTCGGCCGTGTCGACCACTTTCCAGACGACTACCGCGGCGATCTCTACCGGGTTGCCGTCCTTGTCGTTCACCTTCATCTTGCTGGTTTCAAAGTTCCGAACCCTCAAAGAGACGTGTTTTTTGGCGTAGAACGGGTTGGCGAACCTGAGGCCCTGGTCGGTTACCGTCCCTACATACTTGCCAAACAGTGTCAGCACGACACCCTGGTTCGGCTGCACGGTGAAAAAACCGGCCATCGCGACAATGTCGGCGACCCAGACCAATGCCCAGAACACGATCGGCAGTACCGGTTTCGGCCCGCCCTCGGCGGCCTTGGCCGTCATGACAATCATGGCGACCGGGATGATCAGCATGGCAATCACGAACAGGAGCACCAGAATGCCGTTCGGCGCCGTAATCAACTTCTCCTTCAACATGGTTTCCTCCGCGGGAATCTCGTCCGAGATCAATCCGCTACCATAGTGATATCACTTTGCTATGATACTGTCAAGCGAATTTAGACATCCGGCGGCGCGGAACTGGCTCGGCCACTGCAAAAGGAAAGGGCACATCCAGCCTCGCGGCAGGTGTGCCCATTTCTTAGGAGACTGCTTGTGGGAACCGAGACCGGAGTCCGGAATCGCTTGAGCTAATCGTCGCTTTCGTCGGAGTAGACTACGGGACCATCGAGGGGTGTCATCTCCTCGACCGATTGCAGGTGCCCCGACTCCTGTTTACGTTGCTGCTTCTTCGCCAGTTTTTCCTGCTGCTTCTCTTTGCGCTGCATTTCTTTCTGGCGTTTCTGAAATGATTGTGCGCCGCGTCCTGCCATGACGCCTCCTTCCTCCGCCTGCGCCGCCTCACGACAACGCCGTGACCCTCCTACGGGTCCGCGGGAGACTAGATGTCAAAAGGGCAGGCTGGAATGACCGGCCCGCCCCGGTTCGATTGGCTACCAGCGGTTTCCGCCGCCGCCACGCCCGCCACGGCCACCGCCGCCGCCTTCACGCCTGCCGCCGCCACCACCGCCGTAGCCGCCGCGCCCGCCTCCGAATCCTCCACCGCCAGCCGGTTTCGGACGGGCCTCGTTGACGTTCAGCGCGCGCCCGTTCAATTCGGCTCCGTTGAGGCTGGCGATGGCCGCCTCCGCTTCCGATTTGTTCGGCATTTCGACGAATGCGAACCCGCGGGCCTGGCCCGTGTCGCGGTCGGTGACGATGCTAGCCTGATCGACCGTGCCGTACGCCGCGAAAGCGGCGTAGAGGTCGTCCTGCGTGGTCTGATAGCTGAGGTTGCCGACAAAGATTTTCATCGATGTGGTGCTCCTTGTTCTGAATCTGAAGTCGAATCGTCTTTGTCGGGCGAAGGTTGCACACGACCGGCGGAGAGCACTTGCGCCCCAGATGGCGCTCGATGTGAAACGAAGGCGGTCAAAGACATCTTCAGCGTAACACCCTTTTCTTGTGCGGCATCCGTTTGGTAGTAAATTGAGACCGATGAGTCCGCGAAGGAGTGTGTCGTGACGAACCCTGGAAACGTGTTGACAAGGCGCGCATTTTCGTCTCTGGCCGGAGCCGGCGCGCTGGCGCGGGGCGTGGAGCCGGCTCCTCCGAACATTCTATGGATTACCTGCGAGGACATGGGTCCAGAGATGGGCTGCTATGGCGACTCCTACTCGCGCACCCCCAACCTCGACCGCCTCGCCTCGCGCGGCCTGCGGTACGACTGCGCCTGGTCCAACGCGCCCGTCTGCGCCCCAGCCCGCACGACGATCATCAGCGGAATGTATCCAACCTGCACCGGCTCGGAGAATATGCGCAGCCTGCTGCCCATGCCCGCTGGCATGAAAATGTACCCTCAATACCTCCGCGAGGCGGGATACTACGTCACCAACAATTCGAAGGAAGACTACAACCTCGAGAAGCCTGGCCAAGTCTGGGACGAATCGTCGAACAAGGCCCACTGGCGCAATCGAAAGGGCGCTCAACCGTTCTTCTCGATCTTCAACTTCACCATCACCCACGAGAGCCAGCTCCGCACGCGCCCGCACACCTGGATTCACGACCCCGCCAAAGTCCGCGTCCCCGCTTACCACCCCGATGTCCAGGACTCACGCCAGGACTGGGCGCAGTACTACGACAACATCACGACCATGGACAAACAGGCGGCCGATGTCCTGTCGCAACTTGCCGCCGACGGGCTGGCGGATAACACCATCGTCTTCTTCTATGGCGACCACGGCTCCGGCATGCCGCGCTCGAAGCGCTGGCCTTACAACTCCGGCCTCCACGTCCCACTGATCGTTCATTTCCCGGAGAAGTGGCGCAGCCTCGCCCCGAAAGAATACAAACCCGGCGGCTCGACCCGCAGACTGGTTTCGTTCGTCGATCTCGCGCCGACACTGCTGAGCCTGGCCGGCATCCAGCCGCCGGCCCACATGCAGGGCCACGCCTTCATGGGCCGCCACGAAGCGCCGCCGCAGCCCTATCTTTATGGATTTCGAGGCCGAATGGACGAGCGTTACGACCTGGTCCGTTCGGTCCGGGACGACCGCTATGTCTACCTGCGCCAGTACATGCCGCATCTGATCTATGGCCAGCACATCGCCTACATGTTCCAGACGCCGACGACCAGCGTCTGGCGCAAGATGTACGACGAGGGCAAGCTCAACGACGTCCAAAGCGCCTTCTGGCGGCAGAAGCCGCCCGAGGAGTTGTACGATCTCCAAGCCGACAAGGACGAGGTCAAAAACCTCGCCGATGACCCGGCCCACAAAGCCACCCTCGAACGCTTCCGCAAGGCCGAGCGTGAATGGATCTTGAAGGTGAAAGATGTGGGTTTCCTGAGCGAGGACGAAATCCACTCGCGTTCCACCGGCGCGTCGCCCTACGACATGGCCCGGCAACCAGGCAAGTACGATTTGCCGAAGATCCTCGCCACGGCCTCCATCGCCTCGATGAAACGCGACGCCGATACGCCAGCGCTCATTAGAGCCCTGGGCGATGCCGATAGCGCCGTCCGCCGCTGGGCCGTCCTCGGGTTGAGAATGCGCGGCGAAAAGACGGTGAAGGCGAGCCTGCCCGCGCTCAGAAAAGGCTTGGCCGATCCCGCACCCGCTGTGAGGACTGCCGCAGCCGAAACCCTCGGCCTCATGGGCGAGCCAGCCGATTTGAAGCCGGTTCTCGATACCTTGATCGCCCTCGCCCTCCCCGGCCAAACGAACCCTTACGTCCAACTCGGCGCCCTCAACGCCATCGACTCGCTGGGCAAGAAAGCCGAGCCGCTCGCCGCCGAGATCGAGAAGCTGAAGGCCGCCATCCCGCCGCCCAAAGGCGAACCCGACCGTGCGACCGGCATCGAATACATCCGCCGGGCGCTGGAGAACATCTCTGCGAACCTGGCCTAGGCCATTCAGGAAAGGGGACCGAAGGAAAATGCAATACATCAACCTCGGCTCAACCGGCTTGAAGGTCTCCAGGCTCTGCCTCGGCGTGATGACCTACGGGTCGAAGACGTGGCGTGAATGGGTGCTCGAAGAGGCCGAGGGCCGGCCATTCATTCAGCGCGCCCTTGAACTCGGCATCAACTTCTTCGACACCGCCGACATGTACTCGCTCGGCGTCAGCGAAGAGATCCTCGGCCGCGCCCTGAAGGACTTCGCGTCCCGCCGCGAAAACGTCGTCATCGCCACCAAGGTCTTCAATGCCATGGGCGACGGAGTGAACCAGCGCGGACTGTCGCGCAAGCACATCATGCACTCCATCGACAGCAGCCTTCGCCGCCTCGGCGTCGATTACGTCGATCTCTACCAGATCCACCGCTTCGACTACGAAACGCCCATCGAAGAGACCATCGAAGCGCTCCACGACGTCGTCAAAGCCGGCAAAGCTCTCTACGTCGGCGCATCGTCTATGCACGCCTGGCAGTTCGCCAAAATGCTCTACACGGCCGACGCAATGGGGATGACGCGGTTTGTATCGATGCAGAACCACTACAACCTGGTCTACCGGGAAGAGGAGCGCGAGATGCTCCCTCTCTGCGACGAAGAGGGCATCGCCGTCATCCCCTGGAGCCCGCTCGCGCGCGGCTTCCTGGCCGGCAACCGCCGGGCGTCGGACTTCGGCGAAACCATCCGCGCAAAAACCGACGACTACGCCAAGCAGATGTACTACCAGCCGTCGGACTTCACCGTGGTCGAAAGGCTGACCGAGATCGCCCGACTGCGCGGCTTGTCGAACGCCCAGGTGGCGCTGGCGTGGATTTTGTCGAAGCCCACCGTCACCGCGCCCATCATCGGCGCCAGCAAGATGAAGCACCTGGAAGAAGCAGTCGCCGCGCTCAGCGTCGGTCTCACCGAACAGGAGATCCACGCGCTCGAAGCGCCCTACCAGCCCCACCCGGTATTAGGACACTCATGATGATCACAGCACTCGCCGCCGCTATCGCCATCGTTTCGAACTTCGAGGGCGGCAACATCCGCAAGATCGAACGGCCCAGCCCCGCCCACTTCCGCGTCCACCTGCCCGGCGATGTTGATCAGGACGGGCGCAACCGCCAGGCTAACTGGTATTACTTCCGCGTCGACGGCGCGATGGGCCAGGCTTTGACCATTGACATTGCGAGCATTCCCGGTGAGTACAACTACAAGCCCAACAAGGGCGCCGTCACCGGCGACACCCCGCCCTTCTACAGCTATGACAACAAGACCTGGCTGCCGTGGGAGGACTTCACCTACGACCCCGACGAGCCCCGTCTCACCCTCCGCATCACGCCCACATCCGACACCCTCTGGGTCGCCCACGTCCCGCCTTACACGAACGAGCATCTGGCAGCGCTGCGCAAGTCAGTCACGGGCAGCAGGTGGCTCAAGGAGGAGACCATCGGCAAGACCCCCGAAGGTCGCTCCATGCTGCTCTGGCACATCGCCGAGGGCAAGCCGCAGAAGCACGTCTGGCTCATGGCCCGCCAGCATAGCTGGGAGTCGCCGACATCGTGGGTCTGCGAAGGACTGGTCCGGTTCCTTTTGTCTGACGACGCCGAGGCAACGCGCATCCGCCGCTCGGTCGCCTTCCACATCCTGCCGATGAACGACCCCGACGGCGTCGCCCGCGGCGGCGTCCGCTTCAACAAATACGGCTACGACCTGAACCGCAACTGGGACTTTTTCAACGCCGAAAAGATGCCCGAGATCGCCGCCCAGCACGCCGCTATCGCCCGCTGGATCAAGGCCGGCAATCCGATCGATCTCTTTCTCTCGATGCACAACACCGAGACTGCCGAGTATCTGGACGGTCCGCCCGCCGCCGGCGAAGGCCGCTTCAAGGATCTCGGCGAACGCTTGTTCAAATTGCTGAGCGAGAAGACAACATTTGCGCCGTCGAGGCCTCTCATGTGGGCCGAGCGGACAACCACCGAGGGCAAACCGGGCCGGATGACCGTGGTTCAGGGCCTTTACCGCGACTTCCAGATCCCAACGTTTCTCACCGAACAAAGGGTCTCGTTCCACCCTAGGCTGAAACGCCGCGCCCTGACCGAAGATCGCCTCCAGTTCGGCCGCGACCTGGCGGTGGTCCTGGCCGAGACAGTCCTGGCTAGAAAAACTCCTTGAAGAGTTTCTCCGAGAGCCGGTCCAGTTCAGGAGTGGGAACCAGCGACTGCTTGACGGCCGGAATTGCTTTGGCGAGCGACTTCGCGTTTTGGCGGAATCGCTCGAAGCGGGCGTCGCCGAGGTAGTCCAGGGCGGTCTCGTCGCCGATGAAGTTCGCCACCGAACCCCATCCGCGGGCGGAGCCACGGGCGCCCCTTGCCACCTCAGGGTGGGAGGAGTGAGCGGCCTGGGAGTAAATGAGCATGGCCAGTTGGATCCGTCCGGCGCGCTTGCGCTGCGACATCATCCGGGCGGTGCGATCTGCGCGGGCTTTCGCGGAGAGGATCACCTCCATGGGCGGGAACCTGTTGTTGACGGCGTGGGCGGCGAGCCAGTCCATGTTGTCAACCAAGACGGGGACCGCCACATCCACAGCTTGAGCCAGCGAGGGGCCCTCTTCAATCGTGACGATGCTTGTTTGCTCTGTGCCACCATGGATCCGGAGCAAGCCTCTCCGTTGCAGATCGAGGGCGACGGGGTCGTCTGGCGGGACCGGCACAACATGGACTTTGCCGGCTGCCGGGATGCCGGCGGCTGGATTCACGGGGGGCTTCACCTCGCCCCAGTGGCCGTACTCCTGGCGCAGATCGGTGTAAATGGCCATGGCGGCGCTGAGTGAATCGTAGTAGGAGTTCACGATGCGGCCGTTGAGATTCGACTCCTCAACGACACGCGCCAGAGTCCTTGCTTCGTTCCAATCCAGTTCCCTGGGGAAGCCGCGCCCGGACGCCCATGACCACTCCACGACGAGAGAGGGGATGGAGAGTGGCATGACCGTGGCCAGAATCACCAGCAACGCGACGCAGACGGCGAAGCCTGGACGTACCTGCCAGCGCTGGCTGATGCGGACGAGCGCTATGCCCGCTATTGCCGCTGCCGCGACAGTGGTTTGAAGCATGAATCGCAGGCCGTCCTGGACGATCCATGCGGCGGCGGCCCACGGCCAGATGAGCAGGAACAGATTCTCTTTCGGCCGCCGGGCCAGCCAGAGGTAGGCAGGCACGGCTAGCAGATAGGTCAGCCAAGCGTAGTCGCCGGCAACGTGACCGCGGCGTCCGTTGTACCAATCCAGATGCCGGAGGAAATGGATCATGTACGGAGAACTCAGGGCAAGGATCGAAGCGCCACAGATGAGGAACCATTTCCACCGGCGGGTGGCCAGCGCAGCGAGCAAAATGCCGAAACCGGCGACAGGTGCTCCGCCGAGGTGGACATAGACAAGAGCTGTGGCGAAGGCAATGGAGAGCCAGGGACGTTCGGAGATGAAGAAGTGGATGGCCCAGGGCGCGAGGATGAAGATCCAGCCCGAGGGCACGCCGACGAAGAATGGAGCGGCCGAGTAAGCGCTTCCGGTAAAGAGTGCGACGGCGATGAGAGCCGCCCAATCACCCCCATAACGGCGGGCGAACCAGAAGGCGGTGAACGCCGCCGCGGCCCATTGGAGAATCGCCCAGATGGAGAAAGCGAGCACGTAATTGTCGCCGCGGCCACCCAGCAGCCGTCCGGTGAAACCGACGGCAAAGTGCAGCGCCGGCCCTTGCAGGTTTGGCCTGCCGCTGGGCGCCCAATTCAAGTCGTCCCACCAGTATTGGCCGTGGATGCCGTATTGCCTGGAAAGAGAGATGTGGTAACCGAGGTCATTGTCGGCGAAGTAGTCCGGCAGCATCGCGCAGAGCAGCGCCAGATGAAGGAGCGCCACGCAGAGCGTGGCCATGCGTACCTTGTTCACTTCTTACTCCCTGGAATCACAGCTTACTGCGAATGCCACCGGAGTAGGCTCTTTGAAGTTGTAAACTTGCTTTAGAAATTCCCGGATCAACTCATTGCATCGGACGGTAGATGAGCGCGCCGTCGGGAGCTCCTTTCCGCCTGGAGAATTGGCCGATCTCGCCAACGGCCTGATACCGGCTCTCAATCCATGCCAGAACGGCCTGGTCATAGTCGATGCCGAAATAGTCCACGCCGTATTCCGAGGTTCGGCGGTTGGTGAGCAGGATTGCGGACGGCGGATTGCGCTCAAGTTCCTTCAGGTAGGCATCAGTAATTGGGCCAGGTGTCAGTTCGCCGGGAGTCAGGACGTAATAACGGCTTGGCGCTGAAGTCCCTGTCATAAAATAGAGTCCAGTCAGTTCGGGCAACAGCAGGACGGATTCACCTCGCGCCTTGGAATTGGCAACGAATCGCGAAATCTCATTCAGAAACCGCGCACGTGATTCGCTGGTACGGACTTTGCCACGGCTGGACTCAACCACATGGGTCAGACCTGGCAGCCCCGAATAGCACTGCTGCCAGATCAGAAGCGCGGCTCCTGCGGTTTGGACAGCAAGCAGGATTCCAACAACCCGCGCTCGAAACCCCGGCCGGTATTCGCTGGCAAAGTAGCGCATCGTTGCGCAAAGCCAGAAATAAAGGAAGACGACAAGGAGCGGCGAATAGTAGATCGGGTATCCGGAGAAAGAAACGTAGTTCATCACCCGGATTCCGATGGCCACAGCCATGAAGGCCACGGGCAGGACTTCCAACGGCAGCGCCGGATTCCGGGCGATGGCGAGAATAAGCGAGATCAGCGCCACCAGCGCCGTCAGATAGAACATGGTCGGCGGGTAGAACAGGTGATGCAGAACGGAGTAGATCTGAGGGTTCGCCGATGGTTTGACGGCGGTGGCCCAGACAAACAACGCCGCCGGCGGAATTACAAGCCACCACTTGGCCCGCCTGAGACAGCGGACAGTGGTAGCCGCCGCGATAGCCCAGGATGCAAGGAACAGCAAGCCGAACAGGAGTACCTTCACCATCTCCGTCGCTGAAAACCGCAGTCCCATGGCGGCGACCCAGGCTGGCCCGTAAACGCGCATGAAGTGAGACCCGGGCAGAGAGACCCAGTTCGTGGCGATGATGTTCGGCAGAGTATCGGGATAGATATATGCGGCCAGGATTGCGACCACTGCCGAGACCGACAGGGCGCCGGCCAGCGCCGGCACGGCCAACATCCGCCAGGATTTCCGGTTCCACGCCACAACCATACAACTCAGCGCGTAAGCGGTATAGGCAGCCCCGCCGTACTCCCACTTGGCCAGCATAGCCAGAGCCGCCGCAACAGACGCCCAGACTGTGTAAGACGGACGAAATGTGGAGGCAAACCGCATCAGGAACCAGGCACAGACCAGCGCCGACAGACTGCCGTATGTGGCGGAGAAGCTATACGGCAAAATTCCGTTCATCCAGGAGGGTTGGAAGAGTTGGACGCCATAGACCGAGGCGGCGATGAAGGCTGGCATCGCCGTCAGAAACCGGAGAGCGATGGCGTGCAAAACCAGCACCGTAGACAGCGCCGTAAGGAATCCGGCGATGTAGAGCACCGTCAGATGGATGCCGAATAGCCGGAACAAGACGGCGTTCACGGACGGCCCAAGAGGGCCAAAGTGGTAGGTGACGTCGTGGTAAAGGGCCTTGCCCGCGGCCAGTTCAGCGGGGACATACAACTCGCGGCCACAGTCAACGACCAGGTCCGGCCAGGAAGCCCAGGTCGCGCCAAACATGACGGAGAGCAATAGGACCAGGCCCAGCCGGGATTGCCAGATCCGGCGCCGGCTCACGCTGATGCCCGCCGCCGGTTGCGACATGAGCAGGCACGCGAGCCAGGCCAGCCAGGTCAGCAAAGATGTCCTGCCAGTGCTGCTTGAGGCCAAGGATCATACCTTCCGGGAGAGTCTCGCCGCGCGACGGCTGGGATAAACACCAGACGGATGGTGCGGTTCATCGATCCGCCAATGCCATACGTGGCTGGCGTGAGGGTGGCTCCGCCTGCGAGTCTCATATCCAGACTTTGAGATTACGCATTTGTTGAGGAAGTGTCCATCTCAAGCCCTTCAGGGCGTGGGACGACTGGTCAACGGCACTCAGCGTTGCGGTCATTGGCCGCCTACCGCAGCCGGTAGAACGCAACTCCGTGGCGTTCGGTCCCGGCGGAGATTTCACCCGATACGGGCGCCAAGTCCTTCTGCCTCCAGACGTCACGAACCCTCTTCTTCCCGCTCAAACCGAGATCGGCGAACGAGACAGCGATGCGACGGGGCTTCTCGCTCAAATTGAATAGCCCCACGGCCACTGCGCCGTCCTCGAGCGGTTTGAGCAGGACAAGTTCGTCTTCCGTCCTGCGAATCACGCGCGCCTGTTTGCCCAAAGGATCTTGATTCACTTCGATCACTTCTGCGTTACAGAGGACGTTGAGCGTGAACTCGTCCAGCTTCGACATGTCACCAGAAAAGAACAGCGGCGAGGCCATGAGCGACCACAACGACATATAGCTGTATTGCTCCCAGGCGGTGAGCGTCGTCATCTTCGGTGGATCGCTGATGCTGCGCGCGTTGCCGATGGTTCCGATCAGGATATAGTCGGGATCGTTCCAACGCCCAGGACCTGCGTAGTCAGATAGGACCATGTTCTTGAAAGCAATGGAATAGAAGCCCGGCAGGCGGGTGTCCT
This sequence comes from Bryobacteraceae bacterium, assembly GCA_029975915.1. The sequence continues at coordinate 192,583 of JARKOC010000058.1, read as the reverse complement.
TTTCCAGACCGAGGTCACCGGTCGTGCGCCAGGATTGGCCGCCCACTTCTCCTCCCCACTTCCAGACTTCGCCCATGCCGTATTGGCAGAGGTTGAACTGGATGTCCCGGTTTTGCTTTTTTAGCAATTCGCCCATCAGAATGTAGGGCTTGGTATAGTCCTCCCGCGTGACAGGTTTGACGAGACGTCCGTAGGAGCACCAGTCGTACTTGAGCAGGTCGAAGCCCCACTCGGCGAAGGTTCGGGCATCGATCTCCTCGTGCTGCCAGGCTGCCGTGTACTGGGCGCAAGTCAATGGGCCGGGGCCGGTGTAAATGCCCGCTTTCAGCCCCTTCGCGTGGATGTAGGCCGTCAGTGCCGGCATATCGGGGAAACGAAGGTTGGGACGGATACGGCCGGAGGAGTCGCGCGGCTCGCCGCTAAGCGCCGGGTCCTTCGATCCGGGCTTCATCATCCAGCAGTCATCAATGGAGACATAGGAGTAGCCGTAATCAGCCATACCGGAGGCCACCATGGCGTCGGCCGCTTCCCGGAAGAGTTTGTCGGAGACGCGGTCGTAGTGCGTGTACCAATGGTTCCAGCCCATGGGCGGGGTGAGGGCGATTGTGTCTCCAACCGTGAGCCGGAACTCGCGGGATGCCTTGCCTTGCGAGTTGGATGCGCGGAAGATCACCTTGTGGACGCCCGGCGTCAAGGGCGCCGTGCCGGCGAGAATGCCGGTGGCGGCATCCAGCTTGATTGTCGAGGGGAGACCGGTTGCTTCAAACTTTATCGGACGCGCGCCGGTGGCGGGTATACGGTAAAGAAATGGCTTCCCCGGACGGACACCGTAGACGCGTGGCCCATTGATGCGCGGCTCCAGGCCGGGTTTGGGCGTCAACAGCGGCATTTCGGCGGCGAGTAGGGGCAGAGTCGCAAGGAAGAAGATGCCTCGGCGCATGGGATACTCCTGGCTGGTTGAGTGAGTGCGGATCGAATCGAGTGTATCGCGATTCGGATTCGGGCGAGGAGAGCGTCAGACGGAGGCAGGCATGGCGGTTTCGCCGCGGCGCATCTCGGTGATACGGCAGGCGGCGGCCAGATCGCAGTACTGGCACACGTCGGCGATGACGGGTTGAGGGGCGATATCGCCGGCAAGAATGCGCATGACAGCCTCATCAGCACGCCGGATGGCGAGGTCAATCATTTCAGCCACATCCTCCTTGAACCTCCACTTTTCGGCTGACCGCAAGGGAACATAGGCGGCTGCGGCCGGGGTGAGCCCGCCATCACGGACGGCGGCCAGGTACAGTCCCAGTTGAAGCAGCGCGCCCGCGTCGTCGAGTTGCTTCAACCGTTGGAGTTTCGTCACGCGGGAGTATTTGAAATCGATGACCCGGCACTGGCCGTCTTGGCCCACATCGCAGCGGTCGATGCGGCCTTTGACCGTTTCGCCCGAAGGCAATTCGATTCGGACCGGCTTTTCGAAACTGGCCTCAAAGCCGTCAGCGATTTGGGGATCACCGGCGTAGTGGCGAAGCGCGCGGAGTGCGCGGAGGCGCTCAAATTCGCGCTGGAATCCTTCGGGAATGCGCAGACGGGCGACCAGGCGCTTCCAGTGTGAATCGAAGACCGCATCGATGGCGCCGCGTCCGAGTTTGTGCCATTCCGCAATGACGGCGTGCACGAGCGACCCAAGCTGCGCCATATCAAGCCGTTCCGCCGGGAGAGATGGGGGATCGTCGAGCAAGAGGGTTTTGCGGGCGAAGAAGACAAACGGGCACTGGAGAAACTGCTCCAGTGCGGTGCCCGTATGTTCGGGGTGGAGTTCTCTGAGCGCCGCCATGGCGGCTGCCGATGCGAGGGCCGGCGGCGGTGCGGGCGGGGCGGGTCTCGACGGGCGGATACGGACTGGAACAGGATCGATGGGCGCGGCTTGAATCGATTCAAGGGCGAAACTGGGAAGGTTGAGCTCGCCTTTCGAGTCGAATCGCGGGTAGGTCAGAACCGTGAGGCGAGTGGCCCTGGAGAGTGCCAGCGAAAAGAGAAAGCGCTCTTCCTGACTGCGGTCCTCGCGGGTGCGCAAGGCGATGCCGGCTTGATTGGCCCTGATCCGGAGGTCGTTGGACAGGATGGGGTCGACGCGCGCGCGGCGAGGAAACTCGCCCTCAAGCAGGCCGGCGACAAACGTGACGGGCCATTCCCACTGTCGGGCCTCATACGCGTCGACCAGGGCCACGGCATCTCTCCGCGCGCTCTCCACACGGAGTTCAGCGCTTTCAATGAACCGCCAGGCATGGCGCCAGTAGCGTTCGAAGGAGATCTGCTCATCGCCGAGGAACCCGGCCGTTTCGTCGAGCGCTTCGCTCAACGCGGCGATCGCGGCGCCGCGGATCTGTGAGATGCGGAGGGATTCAGGCGATGCGCCGGCAGGCGGCGCTGCAAGGCCCAGTAGCGGCTTGAGAGATGCCGCCCATTGTGAGGGAGTGAGCGGAAGCTGATTCCAGGATTCACTCGCGCCCAAAGCGCCAAGAGCGTCTCGCACCGGCTCGGCGCCTGGCAGCTTGGATGCGATCGTCATCAGTTCAGCGACTCCTGCCGAGGGCATGAGCCGGATGGCTTCGGCGGCAAACGCCTCGATGGCGGGGGACAGCCCGCAGCGGAACGCAGGGTTTCTCAGCAGGCGTAAAGCAGCTTCGTGGTCCCAGCAGCACTGGACGGATTGGGCCAGGGCGGAAAGCCATTGCGCGGCAGGGTGGGCGGAAAGGGGTTCGGCCAGGTAGGACCGGACAGGGACGCCGAACTGTGCGAGTGTCGATGTGAGCAAGTCCGAATGGGAACTGGCGGCGCGAACGATGATGCCAATCTGACCAAACGAAGTCCCTTGTTCGTTTAGGTTGAGAATCCGCCGCGCAATCTCCGCGGCTTCGCCATGGATGGTCGCGGGAGCGGCCAATTCCACCTGCGGCGCCGGACGCAAGGGATGAAGGCGCATCTCCAGCGCTCCGGCCTGCCGCAGAATGCGCTGGGCCTCAGCGGCTCCGGGCCATTCCGGCAAGGCCAACGTGATTTGTCTGGATTTCGCTATTGCACGGAGAAAAGTCAATTCGGCGGGCGAAAGGGTAAAGAAGCCATCAAAGAAGAACTGGTCGCAATGAGCGAGCGCACCCTCAGACATGGCCCGAGAAGCTTCCGCCAGGAGTCCGGGCGAAAGACAGAGTCCCCGGCGAGCGAGTTCTGCCTCCACTTCGGAATAGATCCGCCCGAGGTCGGCCATCATCGGTGAAGTCCATACGCGCATGGAGCCGAGTGCAGCCCAAGTGTCTGGCGAACATCCGGCGCCGGCGAGTTCGGCGATGGCTGAAGCGATGGCCGCGGGTAGTCCGGGAGCGTCCCTAGTCGACTTGAATGAAGCCGGATTGAGCCTGCCCATTACCTCCTCGACAATGATTAAAAGGCCCGCCGATGAAACCACCCGACGGTCCGGAAGGATTTCGGCGATCAGGCGCGAGAGCGTGACGATTGAAGAAGGACGGACAAGCAGGCCTTCACGGGCGAGCCGGTTGCGGGTATGCTGCGCCATGGTCGACGTGGGGACAACCAGGCGGAACCGGTTGGTTCCGGAAGCGATCCTTGAACGAACGGCATCCAGAATCCTTGTCGTTTTACCGGAGCCGGGTGGACCGATGAAGATTTTCATGATTTACGTCTTGAGCCTGGTCAGCAAATATGAACCCGATAGCGTGAATACTGCGTGCGGTGACCACGCGGCTAGGGCCGGAGGTAACAAACCAACGTTTCCAAGCTGTTCAAAGAGGAAGTTCAAAGAGAAATAAGCGATGGCAATGAAAAGACTGACGCCAACCCCAGTCATCGCACCCCGGCTGCCGGTCAGGAATGCGAAAGGAACGGAAATCAAGGCCATGACGAGCGCGAACAGAGGCAACGAGAACTTGCGGTTGTACTGAACTTCCAGAGGCACCACGCTGAATCCGCTTTGACGCAGTTCGGCAATGTATTCCCCCAATTGCTCGTAAGTCATCTGTTTATAGGTCTTCACCTCCTTGGCGAACCAGGAAGGGGGCTCGTCGATCGAGGAGAACGTGGCCGTCTCGCCGGCGAAATTGATGAATCCCTCTTTGGGGCCTTGGAGGACCCGCGACCAGCCGTCCTGAAAGACCCAGGTCTTGAGTCTTGGCTCCCACCGCGCCTGCGATGCGCGAATGTGGCGCTTCAACCGGAATTCGGCATCGTCGAATTCGAAGACGCTGACATCGCCCAACATCTGGCTCTCAGGATCGAACAGTTTGTAATAGTAGATCCTCGATCCCCGTCCGAAGATCCACTGCCGGCTGGGACTCAGGTACGTCTGGACAGGATTGCCCTTGATGCGGCTTCGCAGGGCGTCCTGGACGAGGTTCGCCTGAGTCACCACATAGTGATCAAATGCAAAAAGCGCACCGCTCAGCAGGGCGCTGGCGACAAAGACGGGCGCGGCCAGCCGAAAGAGGCTGACGCCACAGGCCTTGAATGCCGTAATTTCGTTGTTCTTGGCCATCACTCCGAAGGTGACCAGCACCGCTACGAGGATGCTGACCGGGGCCGCGTCGAAGATGAGTTTCGGAGCAAGGAACACCAGGTATCGTATGAGGTCTCCCATCGGAATCTGCTGTTTGAACACGTCGCCGAGCAGCTCGAAGAAATTGAAAACCTCGGTGAGCAGGACGAATGTGGCCAGCAGCACTCCGAAGTAAAACAGAAAGCTGGAGAGAACCATCGAATCAATCACCGACGGGAGCGCTGTGATTCGCCGGTAAGATCCAGGACTAGAGGTTGCCTGCTGAAGCGCGGAAGCAATCCGCCCGGTGTGGTGGGCAGCCCAGAATCTCACCGCTCCGAATGTGTCCCGCCCCGCGGTGCGCTCCAGCCGGATCATGGCGACTAAGCCGAACACAGCAAAAACCAGGTTTGGCATCCAGACTGCCCAAGCGGGGTCGAACCGGCCCTCGCGAGCCAGTCCGACCAAGCTGACCAGCGCCATGTAGTAGAGAAACGCGAAGGCGACCGTAACTACAAATGCCGCCGACTTGCCGCCTTTGCGGGAACTGATCCCCAGAGGCAGCCCTGTGAGCGCAAGTAGCAGGCACGCCAGGGGCAAGGCGAGCCTTTGATGGAACTCCAGAGTCGCTTCAACCGACTTGTCCAGATCAGGGATCAGGGCCAGTGTAGGCGTGGCTGAAAATAGCTTGGCCCTGACCGCACTGCGCTCCCGGGCCTCAAGCACCTGCTCGCCTTTCGGATAGGTCACACGATAGTAGGTCTCGGGGTTTGGGCCAGCTTCGTAAATGCTGTTGTGCCGCATGGTCAACTGCAGGCGGTTGCGGGCGGGGTCGGGTGTGACAAGGGCTTCGCCGGCCAATGTGACCCGCGGGCCGTCGCCCTGTTCGCCTGAACCCATCGACTGCCTCTGGGCCGCCGGCGTCATATCTGCAATGAAGACATTGCGCCAGCGGACTGGCTGACCCGGCAATACGTCGCCCACGTAGAGAATCGTCCTCGGGAAGCTCTCTTCGAACACGCGAGGCTGGATCTCGGCGGTCACCTGTGCGGCTCCCAACTCATTAAGGACACGTATGGTTTCTGTATTGCACCAGGGTGTCAGCCAGAGCGAGCAAAAGCCCGTGAGCAGGACGGCCGCGAGTCCGAAAGCTGCGGTCGGAAGGGCGAGGCGGCGGGCTGGGATGCCCGATGCCCTCAGGGCGATGATCTCACCGTCGCTCGACATCCGCGAGAGTGCGATCAGCGTACCCGACAGCACGCCCAATGGGATCGTAAGCGGCAATGTAGCGGGCAGAAGCAACAGAAACAGATACCCGACATTGGCCGGGTTTGTGGAGGCGTTCACCAGGATTGAGAAGAGTTGACCCGCCTTCTGGAGAAAGAGGACGAAGATGAACAGTACTGAGCCGAGCATGGCGCTGGCCAGAATTTCAAGAAACAGTGTCCGCCCGATCAACCCCATGGCGTACCCCTCTAAGGCGTTGGTGGCGGGGGGACGATAGGCAGTTTTGGCGCGTCGTCGCTGGCCGGTTCGAGTTCAAGATCCTCGAAGAGAACTCCGGGCGCGATTACTGAACAGCCGGCGACGTAACTCCCCGCCCCGGCCAGGGCGAGCGGCAGTCCGTTGTCCAGGTAGCTGTATACGGCGGTTTCACGTGACGCGGCTAGGATGTCGCGGAAGGCCCGGGTGCTCAGGTTGCGAAAACGGAGCCCTCGCACCAGTTTCTCGCTGCCATCCGGCATCACCTGATAGACCAATACGGGGTTGCTGACCGGCCGTCCGCCTCCCGAACCAGCCGTTCTCTGACTCAACCGCCGCAGATCATCGATCGAGCCGTGGGAGGGAAAGTCCATCTTCCTGACCAAAATTCCGTATGGCTTGCCCTGCTGTTTGATCATCTCGATCAGGCGGGCCTTGAGCGACGGAAGGGGCTCGCTCTGCGCAGCTTTCACAAAAAGGTTCGAAATCCTGGGTTGCCGCACGCCAAACGCCCCGGGCAGCCGGGCGCGGCCCGTTGACGCGGTAACTCCCCGGACTGGTTGCCGGGTGGTCAAGAGAGTTTTCAGGACCCCCTTTTCCACAACGTTGAGGGGAGCGGGCGTCACACCCTCAATGTCCACTTTGAAGGTGCCGGCGAGTGGCACTGCTTCATGCACTGTGGCGGATGGATCGTCGAGTAAATCCATCCATTCCGGAAGCACCCGTGAGCCCAGACGAGTTTCGAAGTCGCTGCCGCCGAAAGGAACCACACGTCCAGCTTCCGCCACAGGACGCCTAACAACGGTAAGATGGGTCCCGAAGATCTCACCGAAGATCTGGGCTGCCGCGTGGGGCTCGAAGAGGACCGGCCCGGCATAGGCCTCCCCGGCCGGCGCCCCGGCAAGGCTGTCCAGGTTCCTGGCGACCGAGCCAACCTGCTCGGCCAGCGCGGACTCGGACGGCAGGGCGGACGGCGACAGGGCGACGATCGTGGCACCGTCATAAACGACCAGTCCGTCAGTGGCTTGGCGCGTGGCCCTTGCCTGAACATAGGCAATGTGGTCGTTCACCCGGACAAAGCTGTTTTCGCTATTCACATAGTAGGAGGCCGACTGGGTGAACTGGAACTCCACAGCGCTGCCTGTTGTCTCGGGCGAGTTCCTGAACAGCGACGAAAGAGTGCGCACGCGGCGCGTCCAAAGCTCCTTGTCTACGGCGACCGGTTTGACGGTGTCCAGCAAGATCGTGGCCGGGGCGCTGGAAAAATCAGGCAGCCTGTCCTGGAGCGTGACGCCTCGCAATGCCGCATTCTTGCGCCCTATGGCCTCGACCGCGGTCTTGTAAGTCCGGTCCAAGGTCAGCCAGAGCGCCGAACGGAGACTGAGAAGGTTTGAGTCGAGCGGCAGAAAATCGGAATCGTAACGTGTGCCGCTGTAGAAGTCGCTATAGACGGACCCGGTGTTGTCGAAGTCCGGACGGCCGACGCGCACCGCCGCCCGAACCGGCCGGAAGTGGTTCTCCTGTGGGCCGAATACAGCGCCAAAAGAGGCGGAGACGCTGAATGATCTCGCATCCTCAACCGCGATTTCGACATAATACGGCGGATCGCTCATGAGCCGCAGACTCCTGGCACGAGCCAGTTCTTCGACACTCGCCCTGAGAATCAAATCGGCGTTGATGGCCGCGCTCAGCTTCTGGACCGCTGCGTTGTTGGTTTGCTCGCCGTGGCCGGGTGGCGGTGCTGCGGAGCTCTGTTGAGCCAACATCGCGGAGAAGCAAAACAATGCGGCCGGGGCAGCCGCGAGCCGGCTGGTCATTGTAGCCCCCCGGAGACCATGGGTCTGGGCAGGAGCGGCGGCCGGTCGGTTGGCGCTGGTTTACGTTGCACTTCAATCTCTGACACCAGCAATGCGGGGGAAACCGCTGAAACCGGCACTTGGCCCGATTCGGCCCCACAATAGCCGTTGAAAACGCCGTCGGTATCCCCTGTCGCCATGATCTTCTCGAAACTGGCCAGCGGAGTCCCAACGATGTCCACCCCCCGAACCAGTTCGGGGGGGCGATTCGGATAGATTCGGTAGACCACCAGTGGGATGACCGTGAAGGCCTGCAACCCCCTCCGCCGGGTGGTGGTGTAACCGCCGGTTACGCTCTCAAAATAAAGGCCATACGGCTTGCCCTGGCGGACCACCTCATCGATCAGCATCTGGCGAAGCTCGGCGTCGCTGACGCGCTTGTCCGACTCAACGATCAGGTTGGATTGTCTGGCTATTGGCTCAAAACCCGGCTGTCGCCGCCCGTGGCCGTTCGAGACGGGAAAACCTTTTACCGGTTCGCGGGAAACCAGAAAGCTCTTCAGGATTCCCTTGTCCACAACCTTCACCGGGCGGGCCGGACGTCCTTCGTTGTCAAAAGCGTACCAGCCGTTCAGATCGGCGCCCGCCGCCGACCTGCGTGTCGGATCGAACAGGACGGAGAGGAAGGGTGGAAGAACAGGCTTCCCGAGGCTATTGGTGAAGGTTTGACCCTCGGTTTCATCCTTTTGACGGTGGCCTTCGACACGATGCCCGAAAATCTCGTGGAAAAAGACGCCGGCTGCTTTGCCCGAAAGGATGGCCGGCCCGACATACGGGTCCACGGGCTGCGCTCTCAAGAGACTGGTGACGAGCATGGCGGTCTTTCTGGCTGCCTCGATGAGAGCCTCATCCTTCGGAAGACCCGAGACATCTGCCGCCTCGAAGCTCTCCGATGCCGACAGATCCTGGCCATCCTGCGCCTTGGCTCTCGAGACCGCGCCCCAGGTGGCGAAGCTCCTGCCGTGAGTGATTTGACTTCCTTCCGAGTCAACAAAAGTACGCTCCTCACGGCGGACACTCAGGCTGACCGTCGCCGACAAGACGCCATAAGCGGCGGCCGCGGCCGACTGTTTGCGGATCCGGGTTTCCCATTCCTGCGCCTTGAACTTGAACGGTGGAGCGGTAATGGTCCCCTTGCTGGCCTTTTCACCAGAGAAGTCCGGCAGCGTTGTCTCGGCGTTTGCCAGACTGGCCGAGCTGCGCGCTTTAATGTACCGTTGCGCGGCTGCTCGCCATGCCCGGTCAATTTCCCGCCAGATGATACGCCGCAGCGCGGCCTCATCGTTTTCTACCGGCAACTCGGCCGAAGTGGAAAGGATTTGCCGGTCACCGCCAGTAACTCTGTAGTTGTCGAACGCCGGCGATCCCACACGGACCATACAGTCCAGCCTTCTTCTCTTGCGGCCATTCGAACTCAGAAGCGAGCCCATGCTGGCGGTCATGTCATGCGACTCTACCTCGGTTACTTCCAACGAGATATAGTAAGCCGCGGGTTCGGCCTTGATGAGAAAATCCAGATTCCGCTTCAACTCCGATGACAGCACCTGCGTGAGGTCAGCGGGGCTACTCGCCGCCCTTCCCGCGGTCTGAGCGCCCGGCTCGGCGGGCGACATTGTCATGGCAAGGACCCCCAGGGCTCCCAGCGCTGCCAGAGGTGTGCGCAACACGATAGTCAGAATAGCATGCAGGGCCCCGGCGGCACGTTTCTGCCTGTCAGGGCGTGGACCAGCTATTCAGGTTCAGGCGGCGCTGATTGAGGCCGGCCCATCCACTGACGCGGCCGGAATCGCCCTACGGCGGAAACCGCTGATCGCCAGGCCGTAGCGGCCATGAACCCCAGTCTTCTCAAAAATGTGTTTCAGGTGAATTTTCACCGTTCCAGGGCGGATGCCGAGTTCATCAGCAATCTCTTTGTTTCTTAAGCCCTGCTCGACGAGTTCTAGCACTTGCCGCTCACGGACGGTCAGATCTGTCCGTAGCGAACGGTCTTCCGGCCCGGATTCACGGAAGACACAGTCCTCCATCCAGGCTGCATGGCTGGCAACAGTGCGGAAGCATGAAAGGATGGTCCCCTGATCGGCGGTCTTCCTCAGAATCCCGCGCGCACCCGCTTGCAGCAGTTTGAGGGCCTCCGATTCGCTCATCGACGTACCCCAGACGATGGCGACTGGCTGTCTGCCGGGCATCGAAGCGTTAAGCGAAAGGGCATCGAGAACCGCCTGCAGCCCGAACGCTTTGTCGATCAGGATAATCTCAACGGGATCCTGGCGTACCAGTTGCATGCCCAATAGCAGGCTACCGGCGCTCCAACGGCATGCAAAGCCGCCACTGCTTGCGATGGCTCTCAACCCCTCCACCGTCGCCGGTTGCGTCTCTATCAGACCTATCGTCCTGTTTGTAGTTTCATTTGTCATAGAGATACCCGCTTGCCTCCAGCTCACGCCAGAACGCCGTACGGCTCTTCGTCGATTTAGTTCACTGAACCCTGGAAAGCTCTCAAGTTTTCCGGCGGGCTCGACGATAGACCAAGTGGGAATGGCCTGGACGAACCGGGACCGGGCATAGCGCGCGGACAGGAGACGACGTGGCGGCGGCGCCTAAGAAACTTGGACAGTGGAAGATACTGCTGATCGTGCCCGACCAGGAGATGCTGGAGGGCTTGAAGACGCTGGCAGCAAAGCTGCTGCCGTTTTCGCAGGTCAACGAATTACGATCCTACCCTACCCGTGCTGTCCTGGAAGAGGCCCTGACCGACTATGGTGTAACCCTCTGCCTCGTGGACTCCACCACAAATCAGGATTGGGCGCAGGCGCTGTTGAGCGACCTGGCCATGCTAAATGCCAAGCTCCCCGTGGTGGCAGTGCATGGCCAGAGCGAACCGGATTTCATCCTTCGCACGCTCCGCGCAGGGGCCACTGAAGTCCTTATCCAGCCGTTTGGAGAGGACCAGTTCGTTTCGGTGATCGAACGGTTGAACGCCACTCACGGCTCGGGACAACGAAGCGGCAAGCTTATAGCCCTCATTCCAGCTAAAGGAGCCTGCGGCGCATCGACTCTGTCATGCAATGTCGCGTACTTCGCTCGGAAGTCCAGCAACCAGCGTGTCCTGCTTGCCGATTTGGACCCGCTGACAGGCACCATCCCGTTCCTGCTGAAACTCAAATCCGGCTACAGCTTCGTCGACGCCCTGACGCGCACGCATTCCTTGGATGAAGACATCTGGCGAGGCCTGGTGGCCAACTGGAATGGTATCGACGCACTCTTGTCGCCAGAACAGCCGGCGCATGGCATCGACCTCCAAAGCGACGCATCCGGACTTCTCCAGTTCGCGGGCATGCTCTATGACTTCGCGGTGGCCGACACGAATGTGCCTTTTGGCGCCTGGGCGCTGTCGATCGCGCGCCAAGCCGACGAGTTGCTTTTGGTCACAACGAATGAACTGGCCAGCCTTCAAGCTGCTCAGAAGGCCTTGGCCTACTTCGACCGGAACCGCATCGAACGCTCAAAAACCAGGGTGGTAGTCAACCGGTTCAGCAAGGACTTCGGCCTCGGCCAGGAGGTGATCGAGGCAGCGCTGCACACTGAGGTTTACCACACCATCCCGAGCGATTATGAGACAGTGAACCGTTCGCTTGTCGAAGGAAGCGCGATTCCAACTACTACAGCCGTCGGCAGGAGCATTCAGTCGCTTGTGGAGAAGCTTACGGGTAAGACCATCCGCTCCGAAAGCCCGAAGACAACTTCACTGGCTAACTTGTTTGGTTTCCTACGCAAGTAGCTCGCTTCTTGACGTGCCAACCTCCCGGCTGCAATTCCCGCGACAGGCCGGACCCGCCGGGCGCGGCCTGTCGCTCAGAAACCGGATATGGCGCAGCGGCGTTTCACGACCGGCAGGCTGGTGAGGAGAATTGCGGTCTGGACCCAAATTGGAACGAGTGGGCACTAGATTGCCCAGGAGTACCGCGAACCAACCGGTTTGCGCCATGCAACGCCTATCCGGTAACCATAGTGTCCACAGCCTCGCTCAGATCTCACGTCAGAATTAGGAATCCGTGGGGAACATCCGATCGGCGCCAGCGCCGCACAGTAGGATCACGGTCTTCGCCTCCCCGATGGGCAAGCCCGGCCAGCCTTCAATCCATGACCTCAACTCCGGCCGGATCTCTTGGCCATCCGCTTGGATCGTTTGGTTTCCCGTTTCAAGTTGATGGTGCCGCGGCACTTAGGCGCGCCACAGGCACAGGGTACCTTTTCCACGTCATGATCGAAGCGGTAATCGACCGTCAGTTCTTCGCCGGGTTGTATGTCGCGCTTCGAATAGTAGTAGATCCGGCCGCCGAGGATCCTCGCTTTGCAGTTCGGCTCGCAACAATGATTAATGAATTCGGCGCCGCTACCGCCAACCGAGCCGTCGAGCGTCCAATACTTGTCGATCGTGAAGAGGTAGTTCAGCTTCGTGCTGAGCCGGGCCCGGCGCGCCGTCTCGACCCGGCTGATGCGTTCGCCGGTGTATTCGATCACCTTGTGGCCCTTGGGGATGAATTCGGCCGCAACGACACCCCAGCGATGAATAGGTGAAGCATCGATCTTCAATCTGAAAGCTGCGTAGCGTTGGTTGATCTCCGGCGGACGGTCCGCCGGCGCGGGGTCAATTGGCATTTTGGGGGACGTCATGCAAGACACAAGTGAACCACGTGCGAGACGCCCGCCCTCCGGCCGTACCGGGCGGCGCGGCCGGAGGACAGAGCCGGGCAGATGCAAGTTACAGGCCCGTCTTCTCTTTCAGAACAGTGATCAGTTCTTGCACGGCGGCGCCGCTCTTGTCCAGTTGCGCTTTCTCGGTCTCGTTCAACGACAACTCATAGATCTTTTCGATACCGGTTGAACCGAGTTTCACCGGCACGCCGACGAACAGGCCATTAAGGCCGTATTCGCCTTCGACCAGCGCGGCGCAAGGCAGAACCTTCTTCTTGTCCTTCAGTATGGATTCGACCATTTCAACCGCGGCAGCCGACGGGGCATAATAAGCTGAACCGGTCTTGAGGTACTTCACGATTTCCGCGCCGCCATTGCGGGTCCGGTCGACGATGGCGTCGATGCGGTCCTGCGGCAGCAGTTCGGGCAGCGGGATGCCGCCGACGGTGGTCAGGCGAGGCAGCGGAACCATCGTATCGCCGTGGCCTCCAAGCACCAGCGCGGATATCGATTCAACGGAGACTCCCAATTCCATCGCCAGGAACGTGCGGTAACGGGCCGTGTCAAGCACGCCGGCCATGCCGACAACACGGTGTTTGGGGAATTTCGAGACCTGGTGGGCGACCCAGCACATGGCATCGAGCGGGTTTGTGACGAGAACGAGAATCGAGTTGGGCGAATACTTTGCGGCCTGCTCAGTCGCGTTCTTGACGATCTCGTAGTTCGCCATCAGGAGGTCGTCACGGCTCATGCCCGGCTTGCGCGGGAAGCCGGCAGTAATGACGACGATATCGGAATCGGTGGTGAGCTCGTAGTCGTTTGCGCCCGTCACCATAACGTCATAGCCTTCAACCGGGCCGGACTGGAGAAGATCCAACCCTTTGCCCTGCGGTACGCCTTCCACGATGTCGACCAGAACGACATCGGCGAGTTCCTTGTTGGCAATGCGCAGCGCGCAATTGGCGCCAACGTTGCCTCCGCCTACGACAGTTACTTTTTTCCTCATAATTAATCCCTTCCAGAGTGCTGCCGGCCGCTGCCGCCAAAGTGGCAACTGGCCACATCGAATTATAACGGCTGAGCCGCCTGCGGCGGTACAATTGCTATTTCGAATGGAACCGCCAGCATCAGCCCAACAATTTCTCGACCGCCAACTCGAACGCCTGCGCGCCCAAGCCAAGCCACGCCGCATTGTGTTTGGCGAGGGCAGCGATCCTAGAGTAGTCGAAGCCGCCGCCAAATTAAAACGGGAAGGACTAGTTGAACCGATTCTGATTGGCGGCAAGGGTGACACGGGCGGAGTCGAGGCCATCGACCCGGCCGGCCACGCCAGATTTCGCGAGTACGCCCGCCTCTATCACGAACGCCGCCGGGCCAAGGGCATGACTGAAACCGAAGCACGCCTGGCGGCGTTGAACCCGCTGGTCTTCGCCGGGCTGATGGTGGCCTCCGGGGACGCTGACGGATTTGTCGGCGGCGCCGCATCCACTACGGCGGAAACTTTCAGGGCGGCCGTTTCGACAGTCGGCGTAAAACAAGGCGTCAAAACCGTTTCTGGCGTGATGATTGTCTGTGTGCATGACCAGACATATGGGGCCAACGGCGTCATCGCCATGGCTGACCCGGCTCTGATCGTCGATCCGACAGCATCACAGTTGGCCGATATGGCCATTGCCACCGCCGATACCGTGCGGACCGTCATGGGCGTTGAACCCGCTGTCGCACTGCTGTCGTTCTCGACCAAAGGAAGCGCCAAGCATCCGTTTGTCGAGAAGGTCCGCGAGGCGCGGCGCATCGTCGAGGCGCGTGCGCCGGAACTGCACGTCGATGGCGAACTCCAGGCCGACGCGGCGCTGGTGGAGGCTGTCGGCCGGTCCAAGGCGCCGGGCTCGACCGTGGCCGGGCGCGCCAATACGCTCATCTTTCCCGACCTTGCCAGCGCCAACATCGGCGTGAAGCTGGTGGAACGCCTGGGCGGCTCGGTCAACACCGGACCGTTTTTCCAGGGACTGGCCAAGCCGGCCAACGACCTGCCGCGCGGCTGCCTGTCTGACGAGATCTATCGCGTGGCCATTGTGACCGCGCTCCAAGCGGGATAAGCGACGGTGCTGCCCTTCCCCGCTATCTACCACGCAGGCTACGACCTGAACTTCGGCAAGCACGTCTTCCCTACCGTCAAGTACAAGCTGATCCGGGACGCGCTGATGGCTGCCTATAGCGCCACAATGGGCGACTTTGCCGTGCCGATCCCGGCGACACGGGCCGAGTTGGTCCTCGCCCATACCGAGGAGTGGATCACTAAGCTCACCACCGGCACGCTTTCTTATCAAGAGGTCTTGAAGCTCGAAGCGCCTTACTCCCGGCAAATGGTCCAGGCCTACTTCCTCGCCGCTGGGGGGACGATTCTGGCCGCGAGAAAGGCTTTGGAGCGCGGTATGGCGATGAACATCGGCGGCGGCTTCCACCACGCCTTTGCGGGACATGGCGAGGGCTTCTGCGCCATCAACGACGTGGCGGTGGCTATCCGGCTACTCCAAAGCGAGGGGCTGATCCGTAAGGCTGCTGTCGTGGATTGCGACGTTCACCACGGCAACGGGACGGCATCGATTTTTGGGTCGGACGCAACGGTCTTCACCTTTTCAATCCATCAGCGGGACAACTACCCGTCGGAAAAACCGCCGTCCTCGCTCGACATCCACCTACCTGACGCTACTGGGGACCAGGACTACCTCTCCAGGCTCGGCGAGGCGGTTTCGCCGATCATCGCCGGCTACAAACCAGACCTCGTGATGTACGTCGCAGGAGCCGATCCTTTTCTTGAAGATCAACTCGGCGGCCTGTCGCTGACCAAGGAAGGGATGCTGACACGCGACCGGCTGGTTTTCGAGACCGCCTTCCGCCATCGAGTACCGGTGTGCGTCACTCTGGCAGGAGGCTATGCCCACCAACTTTCCGACACCGTCGAGTTGCACGTCCAGACCTACAAAGCAGCCATGGACGCCGCCCGCGAATGCGGTTGGCCCGAGTTCGGAGTCGCCTCAATCTAGAGTCCTGGCAGGTTCCCGAGGCGAGGTGCCCTCCGGGTCGTTCACGCGGGCGCCCTTGGGCGGGGGCACGGCGCCATCGACCAGCGGATCGCCAGTTTGCTTCATCCAGGCGCTGAGCATCCCGCGCATGCGGTCCAGCGTGGCCCGGTGCGCGGGCGACGCAACGAGATTTCGCGATTCGTCAGGGTCGAAAGCGAGATCGTAGAGCGCTTCGGCCTCGATGGACTCGCTGCGCCATCCCTGGTCGAGCCAATGGGACTTGCTCAGCCCGTCATCACAGTTGGGCAGATTCGGCTTGCCTCGGCCATCGAACCGGCGGACATAGTTGAAGCGATGGGTTCTGACCGACCGCGCCGGTTCGTAGGCAGCGTGATAGCTGACTTCGCCGAAAAGATGGTCGCGAATTTCGGCCTTCTCGCCTCGGATCAAGGGCATCAATGAATGTCCCTGGAGGTATCCGGGAGCCGGTAAACCCGCCGCCTCGCAGATGGTCGTGAACAGGTCAATGTGGGACACGAGCGAATCCAGGACCTTGCCTCCGCCGAAACCGCCCGGACCGCGCATCATGAGCATGACGCCCATCCCGTGCTGGTTCAGGTTGCATTTCATCCGCGGGAACGCGATGCCGTGGTCCGTGGTGACGATGACCAGCGTGTTTTCGGCCAGCCCGGCGCGCGACACTGCGTCAAGCACGCGCCCCATGGACTCGTCCAAGACCCGCGCCGAGGCCTTGAAAGCCGCCATGTCGGCGCGTGTGGCGGGCGTATCAGGTAGTGGTGAGGGCGGCAGGGTGTATCGAGCGTCCTCGGCTGGTCCGGGCGCTGGAAACTCTCGGTGAGTCTCTGAGAAGCCGCATGCCAGGAAAAAGGGCCCCTTCGGCTGCGATCCCAGGTACGAGGCGGCCGCTTCGGATATGGCAGGTCCGCGGTTGCCCTTGGTTTCGAGGACTCTTTGATAGCCCAGTTCAGAAACCTTGGCCGCCACAGCCTCGTGCTGAACGCCGCTCAGGACTGTCTCGTAACCCTGATTTCTCAAATAGTTGGCCAGATGCTGGCTCGGGTCTGTAAGCGCGAATCCGCGATGCGCCAAGCCGTACATTCCGCAGGAGTGTGGCGCCATCCCGGTCAGCAGCGCGGCACGGGAGGGCGAACATGTGGGCGCGGCATCGAAGGCCTGGCGGAACAGGACCGACTCGGCGGCGAACTTCTGAAGATTCGGCGTAGGGACCGCATGGCCGTAAGGCTGGATGTATCGGCCCGTATCGTGCGAATGCAGGTAGAGGATGTTCGGACGGGCCGCGCTCCGGGCTCCTCGAAGAACGGCAGGTGCGAGCGTTGTGGAGATCATCGTGCGGCGGTTCATGGTGTTGGTTGTATCATTTTTCACACGGCCGGCAGGAAAACTCACCCACCGGCGCATTCGGTTAGTGCGAAAAAATTCCTGTCAGGATAGAATCAAGAGCAAGGGACGCCACATCCTTAAACTGGGATCGAACCCTGTTCATTCAAATGACCAGACAGTTCACACATCGGCTCAGCCTGGCACTCACCGCCGGACTTTTCCTGGTCCTGGCCCAGGGCGCGGTGGAGTCCGGCAAGACGCAGGCGTCGCAACCGCATCTGGTCGTGGGCCTGGGCATCGGACTGCTGGCGATCGTGTGGGCGGCGGCTGTGGCAAAGTCGAGACGAGAAGCGCTCCCGTTAGCGATGCTGGTGCTTGCGGCCATCGCCGCGTCTGGTTGGAGCGGGATGATTCTGACTCCGACGGCCAAGGTGGTCCATGCGGTTTTCAGCCACCTAGCGTTCGGGCTCACGGCGGCTGGGGTGGCGATGACCTCGGATTCCTGGGAGGCCAAACTGGCGGTAGCCGACGGTGGATTCCCAAGTTTGCGATCGCTGGCATGGTTTACTCCGGCATCGGTCTCGGTTCAGGTGGCCCTGGGAGCGGCGTACCGACATCAGTTGACGGGCTTGATCCCGCACGTCTCCTGGGCGTTCGTGGCCGCCATGGCAGTGATCATGACGGCAGCGTTCACCTTGACCCAATGCGGAAAGCACCCGGCACTGCGGAAACTGTCGCTCGGGCTGATCGCAGTGACGGGCGTCCAATTGATTCTCGGCGTGACTGCGCTGGTTGGACGGCTTGCCGAAGGAGAAGCCGCCTGGAAGGTGCTGGCAACGACTTCGCACGTGCTGACCGGAGCCACCGTTCTGGCGCTGACTTTGGCGCTCTCCGCGCAGACTTTGCGCCACGTCGAACCGGCCGGCGAAGCGGGGCTCGCCCGCAACGGGGCATAACGAATGAAGCATTATCTCGCCCTCACCAAGCCGCGAATCACTTGGCTCATCCTCATGAGCACAGGGATCGGCTACTATTTCGGGCGCCAGGGAGCGCTCGACTGGCTGCTGCTGATCCACACCCTGCTCGGCACGGCGTTGATCGCCTCGGGCACGGCAACGCTAAATCAATGGTATGAGCGGGACGCCGACGCGCGGATGAAGCGGACGGCCGGGCGGCCGATCCCGGCAGGTGAAGTCGCTCCGCGGAACGCGCTCGTGTTTGGGCTGGCGCTTTTGGTGGTGGGAGAGTTCGAACTGGCGTTCGGGGTGAATCCGTTGACCGCCTTGGTGGGACTGACAACAGTGGTCAGCTACTTGTTGTTCTATACGCCTCTGAAGCAACGGACATGGTGGTCGACGACGGTGGGCGCATTCCCGGGTGCTGCTCCGCCGTTAATTGGTTTCGCCGCCGCCCGCGGCGAATTAACGGTAGAAGCGTGGATTCTGTTCGCCATTGTCTTCCTTTGGCAGTTTCCGCACTTTTACGCCATCGCCTGGATGTACCGGGACGACTACGCGCGGGCTGGAATTCGGATGTTGCCAGTCGTGGAGCCGGATGGGATATCAACTTCGCGCCAGATCCTGCTCACCGCCGCGATCCTGATTCCGGTGTCTCTGTTGCCGTCGTTCTTCGCGATGACGGGCCACTGGTATCTGGCCGCTGCGTTGATTCTGGGCGGCCTATTCCTTAAGTCGGCCGCACTCTGCGCTCGTCAGCGGACCGCGGTGAACGCGAGGGGCGTACTGAAGGCGTCGGTGATGTACCTGCCGCTGATCTATCTCGCACTGGTGCTCGACAGCCGCTCTCTGGGGCTCTGATAATGGCCGGCGTAATCGTCGAAGCGTCCAGCCTGCGCCACGTCTATGGCAGCCGCGCGGCGCTTGATGGGCTTTCATTCGCCGTCTCCGAAGGTGATGTCTACGGCATTCTGGGACCAAACGGATGCGGCAAATCTACTCTATTCCGTATCCTTTGCACTCTTGAACGCCCTCAGCAGGGCACGGCAATTATCGCCGGAATGGACATCGCGAAAGGTGGAATCCGGCTGCGCGGGAAGATCGGGGTTGTTTTCCAGAACGGCAGTTTGGACGCCCGGCTGACGGTCCGCGAGAACCTGCTTGCACAGGGCCATCTGCAATCGATCAGCGGCGCGGCGCTCAAATCCCGTGTCGCTGAGCTGCTGGCCGAGTTCGGCCTGGAATCACGCGCCGCCGATGAAGCAAGGACGCTTTCAGGCGGGTTGAAGCGCAAAGTCGAGATCGCCAAGGCGATCATCCATAAACCGCGCGTCCTGCTGCTTGATGAGGCTTCGACCGGGCTGGACCCAGCGGCGAGGCGCGAGATGTGGGCGGCGCTCGGGCGGCTTCGTTCGGCATCGCCGGTCACCATCCTGTTCACCACGCACCTGATGGACGAGGCCGAAAACGCCACGCGACTGCTGATGATGTCACGCGGTAAGGCGGTCGCGGAAGACACGCCGGAGAGGCTGAAGTCAAGGGTAGGCGGGGACGTGGTCGTGTTTGAATCGGACTCGGCGGACCTCGCCGAGGCCTTGAGAAAACGGTTTCCCGTCGACGTGAACGAAGGAGGCGGAAAGATCTCGGTGGAGACGCCGGCCGGCCACCGGTTCATCGCCGAGGCGTTCGAGGCGTTTCCGGGGCGCATCACCTCAGCTTCGCTGCACCGGCCTACCCTTGAAGACGTTTTCTTCAAGGCGGCCGGCGAGCATCTGGAAGGCACGGAAACGGAGGCCACAGGTGCTTAGAACCTATCTGCTCGCCGTCCGGGCCGTCTTTGTGCGGGACATGCTGCACTTCTGGCGGGAACGCAGCAGAGTGATCGGCTTTGTCGCTTCGCCACTGCTGTTCTGGCTACTATTGGGCGCCGGATTCGGTGACATGGGCAAGTTCTTCAACGGATCTCTGCTGCTGAGCGTGATGTTCACGGCTGTCTTTTCGACCATGTCTGTGATCGAGGACCGGCGAGAGGGATTCCTGCTGTCGGTGCTGTCGGCGCCAGCGCCAAGGTGTGCGCTGGTTTCTGGCAAAGTTCTCGCCGGGGCAGTGATGTCGGGCGTGCAAGGGCTGTTCTTTCTCCCGCTGCTGATCGTGACCGGGCGGCCGATGAGTCTCGGAGAAGTGGTCGCCGCCGCTGGAGCGCTGGTCCTCTGCGGGGCGTCGTTCACATCGCTCGGCTTCTGGATGGCCTGGAAGAGCAGGACGCCGCAGGGCTTCCACGCCATGATGAACCTGATCCTGATGCCACTGTGGCTGATTTCGGGCGCGCTGTTCGACGCCTCGACGGCGCTGCCCTGGATTCGTTCGGTCATGTCGCTCAACCCTATGACGTACTTCCTGGCAACCCTGCAAAGGACGATTCCTGCCGACCCGAATTGGGCAGGACCGGCTCTGGGTGCGGGCCTGCTTTGGACTTCGGTTTGTGGCATCTTGTTTCTGACGGCGGCGATCATGAACGTCGAACGCCGGCCGCTCGGAAAAGACAGTCAATGAAACGCCGAACGTTCGCCGTTGCTTCGCTGGCCACGCTCGCCGGCTGCGGATGGCATTCAGGATTGCCCACCTACGGCACGGTCCCCGAGTTCAGCCTCACTGCTGAATCAGGCCAATCGTTTGGCACCGCGGACCTCGAAGGCCGCGTCTGGGTCGCCAATTTCTTCTTCACAACCTGTAACGGACCCTGTCCGCGAATGTCGGCGCAATTTAATAAGTTGCAGGGCATGATCAAAGATCGGGCGGATGTTCGTTTGGTTTCGTTCTCCATCGATCCCAAGCGCGACACGCCGGAGGTGATCGCCGCATACGCCAAACGATGGAAAGCCGATCCGGTCCGCTGGCGGTTCCTGACAGGCGAACTGGACAAGATCAAAGTCCTGAGCTGGGACACGTTCCACCTGTCCGAGGTCGGCGGGGCATTGCAGCATTCCACCAAGTTCGCCCTGGTTGACAAGAAGATGCAGATCCGCGGCTACTACGACTCGCTGGACGCCAACGGACTCGCCGAACTCGCCCGCGACATCGGCAAGCTGGAGAAGGAGATCTTCTGAGGATTCCATGCGCAACCTGCCCACGCTAAACGCCTTTCTGAACGCCCTGTCCGCGGGACTTCTGATCCGTGGCTACCTTCTGATCCGCCAGGGACGGCGCGAGGAACACAAACGGACAATGCTGATGGCCTTCACCACGTCGGTGCTGTTTCTGATCAGCTACCTGGTCTACCACTACAGCGTTGGCTCGGTGAAGTTCCAGGGCCAGGGTGCGATCCGGATGGTGTATTTCGCGATCCTGCTGTCGCACACAGTGCTGGCGGCGGCCGTGGCGCCGATGGCGATCATGGTGTTACGGCGCGGTTTCAAGGCTAACTTCGCCGGACACAAGTCGCTGGCACGGATCACGCTACCCATCTGGCTCTACGTCGGCGTGACGGGCGTCATCATCTACCTGATGCTGTACCATCTCTAGTTGGACCCCTCGACACAGCTCATTGAGCTTCTCTCGCCCCAGCATGGCGAGCGGATTCTGGATCTCGGCTGCGGCATTGGTGAGCTTTCCGGACGGATCGCCGAGTCCGGCGCGGTGGTTGTCGGGCTGGACAGTTTGGGGGTCCTGCTCGAACAGGCACGATTCCGGTTTCCCAATATCGAATTCGTCGAGGCCGATCTGTTCGATTACACGCCAGAGGTTGCTTTTGACGCCGTCTTCGCCAATGCCGTGCTCGATTGGATCGCGCCGCCCGATTGTGCCGCCAAACGAATTCGAGATCTGCTGAAGCCGGGCGGCCGGCTGGCAGCGGCTCTGGGCGGGGCCAACCAGACGGCGCGCGAGTTGGACGCCTACTATGCGCCGAGGCCGAGAGAATATGCCAAGCTACTCGAAAAGCAAGGCTTCGCTGTGGACGTCTGTGAGATGCGCGGCGCGGATTTGTTTGTTCTGGCAAGGAGGAATGGCTAAGCCCGATGTTCCCTAAGCTGTTCACAATCGACGGTTTCTTCCTTCCCACCTACGGCGCGCTGGTAGCCGGCGGCTTCCTGGCCGGCGTCTGGCTCACGACGAAACTCGCCAGGCGGGCCGGACTTGACGCCGAAACGGTGACAAACCTGGCCATCTATTGCGCCTTGGCCGGACTGGCCGGGGCAAAGTTGATGATGTTTGCCCTGAACTTCGGCTACTACATGGCCAATCCGGGCGAGTTGTTCAGCTTCGGCACACTGTTGTCGGCGGGGGTGTTTCACGGCGGATTCTTGGCTGCCCTGACCTTTGCCTGGTTCTACGTTCGCCGCCAGAAACTGCCCTGGCTGCGGACCCTGGACGTGCTGGCGCCGGGGGCGGCGCTGGGACACGCCGTCGGACGATTGGGTTGCTTCGCCGCCGGATGTTGCTGGGGTGACAAGTGCGACCGGCCCTGGGCCGTGACTTTCACCAGCCGGGACGCCCATGACATCACTGGCGTCCCATTGAACATCCCTTTGCATCCGACGCAAATCTACGAGGCGGCTCTGACCTTCGCCGTGGCGTATGTTCTGTACCGCGGATTCTCGACCAAACGAACTCCCGGATGGACGTTTGGCCTTTATTTGGCGTTATATGGACCCGTCCGGGTTGTCACCGAGTTCTTCCGGGAGCACGACCAAGCCATGCCCTTCGGCGGGCCGCTCACCTGGACGCAATGGATCGCCGCAGGGTTGACACTGGTTGGGTTGTGGATCGTTCTGCGCAGCCGGCACCAGGACGACTCAGTGGCGAAGAAATAGAAAAAGCCCCTCCTCGGCGCGGAGGGCGTCCGCACCGGGAGGAGGGGCGGAGTGGGTTCAGCAACTACTTGAAGGCGACCGCACGGCCAGTCTTAATGCTCTGTTTGGCGGCGTCGAGAATCTGGACCACCTGAACATTGATGTCGAGCGCCACCATGCCGCCCGGTTCAGTCTTTGTTTCGATCGAGTGGATCATGTTGGCGATCGGCTCGGCGGCTTCGGGCGGCAGCGGATCGATTTTCACCTCCTGGACGGCGCGGCCCTTTCGTAGTTCAACCTTTTCGCGGGTCATGTAGACGCTGCCCTGACGGCCAAAGACCTCGAGGTCCTGGAAGCTGCGCGGCAGGTCCCAACTGCCCTCAAGCACGGCTACGGCCTTGGGGTAATGCAAGATGATGGTGGCATTGTCCTCAACCTTGCCGAATTCCTCAGGCCGGAGGTGATTCACCGTGGCGTAGACAGTGGTTGGCTTGCCGAGGTACCAGAGGCTCCACAGGGCGTTGTAGCAACCGAAATCGACCAGGGCGCCGCCGCCGTTCTTCACCGGGTCAGTGAGCCATTCAAAGAACCATTTGTTCAAACCTTTCGGTCCGCCGGGGCCGCCGTGGCCGACGATGCCGCGGATCCGGTAGACCTGGCCGAGTTCGCCTTTGTCGGCAACGGATTTGGCGACATAGTTCGACGGCCACCAGGCCATCTGGTAATTCGACATGACGTATATCCCGTTCTTGCGGGCGAGGTCGCGGATGGCAACAGCTTCCTTACCGGTGGCTGCAAGCGGCTTTTCGAACATGACGTGGATTTTGCGCGGGGCGCAGTACTGAACGATCTCCATGTGGCGGTTGTTCTCGACGAAGGCCCAGACGATCTCCGGCTTCGTCTCGTCGATCATCTTTTTCCAGTCCGATTGGATCAGGTTGGCGGGGACGCCACGTTTTTGCGCCTCCGCAACCAGTTCAGGAACGGTTTCAGCCACGCCGACCAGTTTCGCCGGCTGGCCCTTGACCATTTTGCCGAGGTGGCCCCAAACGTGGGAATGCACTAGGCCCACCACCGCGATGGTGTGCTCAGCCGCCATGGCGGGCAGCGCCATCAGGACGGCTGACGCGAATAGTGTCTTCATAAGTAAATGCCTTCTTTCTCCGCTGACCGGCCAGCCCGGCCAGGATTCGCGGATCGAATGTAAACGATGTGCATCTGTATTGTAATAAGTCCAAGCGGCGGCGACTTCCGTAAAGAAATGTGGTAAAGTTCTAAGCCAACAGCTGGGCAGCCTACGACCATCCTGATTCAGGGAGGGGAAGCATGAGACTCGACCGATTCGTGCATCTGGCTCTAGGGCTTGTAATTGCCTTGACGGCGCAGGCAAGCGCGAGTGGACAGACCGTGGACTGGCAAGCGCGCGCGACGCAGGCCGAGCTCCGAGGCGAGGCCGGAGTGTTGCTGAGCGATATCGAACGCGCTCTGGCTGCCGAACCCGGCAACGTCGAATTGCTCCGAGTGCGGGCAAGGATGCTCGATTCGCGCAGGCATCCCGAAACGAGGAAGGCTTACGAAGACTACGCCGCCGCGGGAGGATTGTCCACTCAGGAAAGAGACAGGGCGCTACGCCGCCTGGCGGCGCTCGATCTCTTGGAGGCGGATAGGAGTTCGGCTGCAAAACGCTTGAGCGCTCTCTCAACTCCGGCCAGCCTCCCTTCACCGCCTTCCAAGCCGAGAGTTGCGACCGGCGAGGTGTTGATCCCCGGGCCGATGTCAGGATTCTCCAGGATGGCAGCTCTTTCGCCGGATCTGCCTCCAGCAGAAGTCCTGGCGGCTCTGGCGCGCAACATTGTGACGAGCGGGTACCAGGCGACCAGCGGGAACCAGGGACTGGAGCAGACCGAGTATCTCAAACTGATCGTGCGCTATCTCAGCCAGGCGCGTGAGATCGAAGCGCTTGCCGGCGCCAACCGCGTCGTTCGAATCGAGCAGTGCGAGTCAACGCAGACCGGAGAACTCCTCCGAATCCTCGGCTTCCGGATGAGAGGCGGGTGCGGTAGCGAAGTTGTGCTCGAGACCGTGAACGCTTCGCGCGCATTTCTGACAATCGATTCCGGCTTTCCGCTGGCAGAACTGGAACAGGCGCTACGGAGCAACCGTCCCTTCGAATTTGACTACAAGCCTTCCAGGGTGGCAGTGCTCTACGGGCCCGAGTACTGGTTGAGCGCAAAGGAGAAGTTCTCCGGCGAGTTGATTGACGCATTTCTTTCCGATCCGGCGCTCTGCCGGTTGTACCTCGGGGTGGTGAAACTCGATCCGGAAACCGCCGACCAGGTTCGGGCAGCGATGCCCGTGGCGCGGGTGCGCGCCTTTGCACATGTGTTCGACTTCTTCGGCGGGATGCTGAGACTTCAAGGGGGAAAGGCGATTGTGCCGGGAGGACAACACTCGGCGGCGGCCTGGAGCGATCTTGTAGGAGCCAGTCCGGACAAGGGCGTCGAGTTTATCGAGAAGCTCATCATGAAGGACGACGGCTGGCTGGCCAGCTACTTTGATTCGCTTTCCCGCATCGACGGCCCCGTTCAGGCATACCTCACCGAACCAGCCCGCTTGAAACGGTTCTATGCTGCGCTGCGTGGCCGGGTGACCAGCCCCGGTCCAGCCAGGCCTGTCTTCCGTTCAAACACCGACCTGATGCTGTTGACCACGCGCTTGAGAATGGCCGCGCCGAATCAGCCTCACATCCCGGGGGGGTTGGAGGTATGGAAGAACCTGTTCATCAAGCATCCGCAAGGCAAGTACGACGGCAAGCTCACCAAGGCGGCGAGTGGTTGGAAAGCGCCGGATGATTTGCTGGAGGCGTTGTTCGGGTTGTCCCGCAAAGCGGTGGAGAACGAGCCCCTGAAGATCTTCCTTTCCATCAGCGACATCGAGCGGAGGAGGACCACGCCGCTGTCACCCGAAACCGTTGACCGGCTGGCCCGGTCCTATCGCGCCTATGGCGCGCAGTACTCGCTGTTTAGCGAAGCGGGCGTGTTGAAGGATGAGACGATACTCAAGTTCCTCAACACCGCCGAGGCGATCAGCGACATCGGCGACTCCGTTGACAAGGCGGACTCAGCCGGCACCATGCAGGCGCTCGCTGGCCTCTGGCAAGTGCTTTACAGGCAGAAGTTGATTCCGGAATCTCAGGCGGACGCGGCTCTGAATGCAATCATCGATCCTTTCATGAAGGCGCGCGGGGGAAATTCTCTCTTCGATGCCGGCAGGGCTGGAGTTGAGACGCTTCTGAGAGCGACCGGAACCGCACCCGGAGCGAATGTGCAGGACCGCATGATCGATCTGCTCGCTGGAGCGCCCGGATCGAGCGATCAACAGACTCTCGACACCATTCGAGGCGACATGCTTCGCGTCTTTGAAGCCCAGAAACTGGTGAGCCTGAAAATCCTGTTCGACCTTGCCGATCATCTGGAGAGCTTAACGCGCGGAGAGAGGCTCAACGCCACGTTGTTCAACCGCCTGGCTGCCCGAGTTTCCGACCTGAACCTGCCCCGGGCTTCTCTTTCGGCGCAGGAGCGCAACGCGTATTCTCTTGGATACTGGACCGAAAGGCACATAGACGCGCAGCGCAAGCTCAACTTCCGGGCCGTGATCGACAAGGCGGCCGGCAACGCCGACAAGTTGAGAGAGGCGCGAGGGCTCCTGGCGCCCTTACTTCGCGACACCCTTGTGGGACTTCTCTATGTGCATTACGCCCCGCCTGGCGCCCAGATCTTATACACGAACCCGCTATTCGCGCGAAGCCATGACTTCATCGGCATCCAGGGCGCGCAGCAAACCTGGAAACAGACCGAAGTGCTGGGAAGCGGTTGGCCCAGTTCGGCTGGGGGCCGCCTGGTCGGATCGCTTTCTACGCTGCCGTATGCGCTTGCGGAGGCAGAACAGAACTTCCTGATTCCAACACGCGAACAGGCTTTGATCTGGGGCGACCTGGTGCCGCAGATGCTTGTCAGCGCCAAACTGCCACGATGGTGGAATGTGACCCAGCCACAGCTTCACTATGTGGGTCTTCATCTGAGGCTTGGAGAGGAGTTGCTGGCTGCCGCGGCGCTCTCGCCGGAGATGCTGGCAAAAGCCACCGAAGTGCTCGACCGGACCGCGCAACCGGTCCGATTGCGAAGAATCGTGTCGGCTCTGGCGGCCGGCGAAGTAGCGGAGGCGATCGAGGATGTCAATCCCGCCGAGCTGTATGCCCTGGGCCGGCACGCCGCCAGCGAGCAAATCGATTTGCCAGCGGGATTCGGAGCGGTGATCGCCAGTCTTGCCGCAGCCGACCCGGAAAGGCTGAATCATCAAGTGATCTCAGAGGTTTTTGGCACGCCAAAACCGACACTCGCCAACACCATGCAACCACACCTGCTGAACTTGAGGACTTTTCCTACTTTGATGGGCTTCTCCAGCCGGATCATGGCTGAGAGTTGGGAGTCCAACAATCTCTTCTTTGCCGCGCTGGCCGACGAGCTTCAATTGCGGCCCGCGGAATTGAATGTGCGGATTCCGGAATGGACGCAGCAGACAGTAGAGCAAATCTTCGCCACGCATTTGGAGGATTGGCCCGCTGTGCTGCGTTCGATGCGAGTTATCGCCGACCGGGCGAGAGCGGAAGCCCGCCAGGCCAGCACGCAACAACAGAAGGCTTCGCTTGAATAACCCATTCGGAGACAGAGACCATGATGAACAGCAAAACCAGAATCCTGATGACTGCAGCATCTGTCGCCGGATTGATGGCATTGGCTGGAGGCTTGATCGCCCAGCAGCCGACTTTCCGCGTAAAGGTCGACATGGTGGTGCTG
Source organism: Bryobacteraceae bacterium (assembly GCA_029975915.1). The sequence goes on along the minus strand of JARKOC010000058.1, from coordinate 165,023 downwards.
AGTTTCACGGTCACCGACAGCCGCGGCCGGTACATCAACGGACTCAAGCCGGGCGACTTCCGCATCCTTGAGGACGGCATCCCCCAACGACTGACTACGTTCTCTGAGGGCAGCCGTCCGCCGTTAAGGGTGCTCGAGTCCGGCCGCACCGAGCCTGTTGAAGCCCCGCAAGGCGATCCTGAGCGCGGCGGCATCGCCACGGACGCCCTCGTGGGAACAAACGTTTTCGTGCTATTCGACACAAGCAATTACATGTACCGGGGATTTGTGTACGCCTCGGACGCGATCGCCGACTTCATCCGGGGACTGGACCGCGCAGACTCAGTAGCCGTCTACACCTTCTCGCGGAATCTCAGCAGGGCGGCTCCGCTTTCCCGGGAACGCAACGAAGTATTGCAGGGCTTGAGAAAGGCCGTCGCCGGCGACGAGGCGGCACTCTACAACGCCCTGCTACTGGCGTTGCGCGACGCAGCGAAGGTTCCAGGGCGCAAGGTGATCATCGTGTTCTCGAACGGCCCTGATTCAGCCTCAATGGTTGCGCCCGACGATGTGCGCGCTGTGGCCGAAGACGAAGGGATTCCGATTTACGTGATTTCGACCAGCGACGTGAACCGCGATCCAATCTCCACCGGCGTGTTCCGCCGTCTGGCCAGCCGTACGGGCGGCAAATCCTTCTTCGCCAAGACCTGGCAGAAGCAGGTGGAGGCATTTGAATCGATCCGCGAGGATCTCGGCAATTCCTACACGGTCACTTACTACCCGCAGCCGAATCCGAACGAAGGATTCCGAAGCATCAAGGTGGAGCTGGTGAATGATCCGGGCAAGAAGCTCCGGGTGAGTGCCAGGCCAGGCTACAGGCCGCGCGCTGGCGTCTGAGGATCCGCGGCCAAACTTACTCAACCCCTTTCCCTTCGTGCCGGAGGACGAGAACAGTGTTCGAGCCGCGGTATGGGTGACGAGAGAGCGGCGTTTGCGAATTGATCTATCTGGAACCACCGGTGTGGCTCTGACCGGGATAGCCTGGGGTCCCGGCTTGGCATAGTCGCATGACACATTGATCCGAAAAAACTTTGTCTTGTCGACAGGGACAGGGAATCCGCCAAACTTGATGTAGATGCTTCCTCGTGGGCAATCGGCCCGCCTGTGGAAGGCCCGCAACTCAACATATCGGCGAGCGCCGGGAGGAGTGAGTTCTGCAGGAGTAGACTCAAGCCTCCAGGGTAGCGGCTCTGACGTGGAGGATGTCGTTTTCAACACGGATGTGCTCGTGGAGGTCGGCCTCGAGTTCCTTGAGCGTATTGAAGACTGCCCGGAAGTTGGCGCACGCATATTCGGGCGCGACGTAATCGCGAGCGATCTCACGCATGCGGAGGAGCAGCTGCGTCAGGGTTGCGTGTTCGTGCTCCATCATCCTGATGGGATTCCTGACTGGCCCAAAGGGCGTGGGGGGCGGCGGCTCCCCGCTGGCGGTTGCGCGTTCCAATCGGACGATGGCCGGGAATAGGATGTCTTCTTCCTTGTGCAGATGCAGTTCGAGGTCCTGCTGGATCGCCACAAAGACCTCGCGGAGCCGGGGCAGGAGAGCATCATCGCGATCGGGGTGGCGCGATGCCATGCGATCCAGCCTCGCCCGGAGGCGGGGCAGCTCCAGCTTCAGATATTCGTGATGGCGGGCATTGATGTGCTGGATCAGGGCGCGAAGGGTCATCGACGGGTCGAGTTCAACAGGTACGCGGGGCTGCGAGACGCCCTCTATCTCGGCGGCGACCGCGGCCGGGTCCAGGCCGTTCTCGCGACAGACCTCGTAGAACGACCGGTTGCCCTGGTCGTGGAAGTCGATGCCGTAGCGTTCGACGACAAGCAGAGCGCGGAAGCTGCGGGAGGCCCAGTCGTTGACAGTGCCTTGGATGGGTTCCTGGTGCATGAGTCCATTTTCGGGCCCAGGTTGGCGCATCGCAGTGATTGAAGTCACGAATGGGCCGGGGAAGCCGATCATCCAACTCCTGCCAAGGGCGGGATGGGGCAGGAGGCGCGAGGCGCGGCGGCGCAGGCGGGCATCGATGGACTCCACCTTCAGAAATGAAGTAGAGTCCAGTCATGAGGCGAAAACTCTCGGTCAAGCTAATCGTCTCGCTCACATTCATTGTTGTTTTGATCAAGTCGATCTTCGGCTTCATCTATCTTGATACCCAACAGAAACACTTGCTCGACACGATGATTTTGGGCGCGGACCAGCTTTCCAAGAGCATCACAAGCGCCACCTGGCAGGCAATGCTCGACGATCACCGTGAAGTGGCATACGACATCATGAGCAAGATCGCGGAGAAGCAGGGCGTAGACCGGATCCGGATATATAACGGCAATGGCGATCTCACTTTTTCGACCCGGCCGGAAGACTCAAGACGCGCCAGGTCCCTGAAGGATGAACCATGCGCTTCCTGCCATGCCAAAGGGATCGTGCGCGAAAAACTAACGGTAGAGGCCCGCGCGCGGAGAAGCCGCTCACCCGAGGGGTTCCAAACCCTCAACATGATTACGCCGATCTATAACGAGCCCTCTTGCAGCCAAGCGGCCTGCCACGCGCACCCCTCTACGGTGAAGGTGCTTGGCGTCCTCGATGTCGCGCTAAGGACCGACCCGATCGCCCAGGAAGAGGCGTCCATCAAATTCCAGACGGCGCTTTCAACGATTGTCCAGATTCTCCTGGTGGCTGTTTGCATCGTCTTCTTCACGCGTTTCTTTGTCACCAAGCCAATCGACGAGCTGATCGCCGGGACCAAAGCGGTGAGCGCAATGGAACTCGATAAGCCGATCGAAATCGAGCATCGCAGTGAGGAAATGGACGAGCTGGTTGCCAGTTTCAACACGATGCGCGAACGGCTGGCCGACGCCATGGGCAAGCTGAACCTGTTCACGCAGAGCCTGGAGGACAAGGTAGAGGAGCGGACGCAGCAGCTCAAGGCGGCGCACCAGAAACTGCTGCATTCCGACCGTCTCGCTTCACTCGGCCAGTTGTCCGCGAGCGTCGCGCACGAGATCAACAACCCGATTTCGGGCGTGTTGAACCTTTCGATGCTGTGCCAGCGCATCCTCAAGGACGATACGTTGCCTCCGGAGCGCGTACCCGAGTTGAAAAAATACCTGAACCAGATCAGCCGCGAGACTGCCCGTGTCGGGCGGATCGTCTCCGATCTATTGGCGTTTTCGAGGAGATCCAAGCCGCAACGCGCCGGCGCCGACTTGAACCGGCTCGTCCAATCCACCGTGTCGCTCGTCGAGCACAAGCTCAGATTGTGCGAGGCGACAATCGAATACAATCTTCAGCCGGACCTTCCGCTGGTGCCTTGCGACGCCTCTCAGATCCAGCAAGTAATCCTGAATCTGGTGCTCAATGCCGCCGAGGCCATACAGCCGACCGGAGGCGGAAAGGTGACCATCGCCACGCACTTGAACCAGGCCAAGGATAGCGCCGTACTCGTCGTTGAAGACAATGGCGAGGGGATTCCCGAGGAGAATCTCGATAAAATTTTCGCCCCATTCTTCACATCAAAGCCTGACGGGAAAGGGGTGGGCCTGGGTCTGGCCGTTCTTTATGGCATCGTGGAAGCGCACGACGGGACTGTCGAGGTGAAGAGCAGCAAAGGGATGGGTTCCAGATTCAGCGTCACATTGCCGTTGACTGCATCGATCCGGACCGAGGAGCCCGCCTGAGCGGGGCGGAGTCTTGGGCGTGAGGCTGGCCTGCATCGTCCCGTTTGGCTTCGTCGAAGAGGCGATCCTTAGTGAAGCGCAGATGTTAATAGAACGATCATTCGGATTCGAGGTCGGGCGCCTGCCGGCACCCCCCCCGCCAGCGGGAGCCTTTGACGCGTCAAGAGGCCAGTGGAGCGCCGTCGAGTTCATGAAGGAACTGGTTCGAATCTGCCCGCCAGGCGCGTCACGTATCCTTGGACTGACGTCGGACGACCTTTTCGTCCCGGTGTTGAGCTTCCTGTTCGGACAGGCCCAACTGGGCGGTGCGGCTGCGCTCGTTTCGACCGCCCGGTTGCGGCAGGAGTTCTACGGCCTGCCGCCAAACCAGGAATTACTGATGATGCGGGTCCGCAAGGAGATCCTGCATGAAATGGGACATACGTTTGGGCTCGTCCATTGTCCGGACAGGTCATGCGCCATGTGCCTTTCGACGACTCTTGAGCAAGTTGACATCAAAAGGGACAGCTTCTGCCGTCCGTGCTCCTTGAACGTGGACGCACGGATGAAGTCGCTCATGGAAGAAGATGGGTGAGGTAAGAATCATGAAATCGAGATGGCAGATTCTGATTGTCGACGACGAAGAAGTGATGGCCGAATCCCTTGCGGCATGGCTCCGTGAGGATGGCTATAGCGTGGACACGGCTCCCTCGGGCCGTGCGGCGGTCGCCCGGAGCCGCGAAACAGACTACGCCATCTACTTCGTCGATCTGAAGATGCCGGGGGGCATGGACGGCATCGAAACAATGATGGAGATCCGTCGTTTGCACCCCGATGCGTCGGTCATCATCATCACGGCCTATGCCACCGTCGATACGGCGATTACGGCGATGAAGGAAGGGGCGCAGGAGTACATCGTCAAGCCATGCAACCCAGAGGAGATCTCTTTGCTGGTGGACCGCATTATCAAGGTCAAGAACCTCCAGCTTGAAAACCAGATGCTGCGCAAGCGCCTCACCGGGCAATACGAATACCGCGACATCATCACAAAGAACGCGAAGATGCAATCCATCCTCGAACTTGTGAAGGACGTCGCCAGCCTGCGCTCGACCGTGCTGATCAAGGGCGCCAGCGGGACTGGCAAGGAACTCATCGCAAGGGCGATCCACTATTCGGGAGACCGGGCCAATGCCCCGTTCATCGCCGTCTCCTGTGCATCACTGGCCGAAACCCTGCTAGAGAGCGAGCTGTTCGGCTACGAGAAGGGAGCCTTCACCGGCGCTGCCGCTCAGACGAAGGGCAAGTTCGAATTGGCCGAAGGAGGCACGATATTCCTGGACGAGATCGGGGACATCTCGCCGAAACTGCAGGCTGACCTGTTGCGCGTTCTTCAGGAGCGGAGATTCTACCGGGTCGGCGGCACGGTGGAGATCCAAGTGGATGTGCGCGTGATCGCTGCTACGAATAAGGACCTTGCGGAGGAAGTGCGCGAGGGCCGATTCCGTGACGACCTGTATTACCGTTTGAACGTGATCGAGATCAACGTCCCGCCGCTCTCGCAGAGGCGCGACGACATTCCGCACCTCGCGCGGCATTTCGTCGCGCGCCTTTCATCTGAAATCGGCAAGAACGTAGATGGGATCGGCGAAGACGCTTTGAAGATCCTGCTCGACTACGACTGGCCGGGTAATATCAGGGAACTCGAAAACGCCGTGGAACGCGCGATCGTCACGACGCGCAGCCGCGTGCTGTGCGCCGAGGACTTCAGTTTCCTCGATTCGCTCATGCGCAGCCGGGCGAACGTGGCCCTGCCGCCCGTGCCCCTTCAGGAACTCGAGAAGCTGGCCATCGAGGCCGCCCTAGGCCGGACCCAGGGCAACATCAAGGAGGCCGCCGCCGCCCTCGGTATCGACCGCTCGACGCTTTACGAGAAGATCAAAAAGTACAACATTGAGCGGGGTTAAGGCTCGAGGAATATCTCGCCATAGACTTTGTCCCAATCGGCATCCGGCTGAGCTTTCGGGAGGTCGTCCATCAGTACGCCGCCGTCGGCCAGCGACGCTTTGGCGCCTTCGGGAGTGGTGAGAATCTGAAGCCGCTCAAGCTGCGATCGCACCCATCCGCTGACCTCGGCTCCGCGCAGCAGATGAGCCATATTCGGGTGAGCCGTGGACGGCTTCACTCGCAGATAGAACTCCAGATCCGGGCCGCCCACTTCCAGGACTTCGCCGTCGACCGGCGACAGCAGGCGGGCTGTCACGCCGTTGCGCGTCAACGTCCAGCCCTTGCCATTGGCGAACAACCTGTCGCCCGGTGAAGGCAATTCTAAGCTGTCCGGACGCCCGAGCAAGCGCCGCCCCAGGTCCGTCAGGCCGACAGTCAGAGTCCCGTCCGCTTCCTGGCGGACCCACGTCTGGCCCCGATGATAGAGCCTGTCGGCCGGATAGGACAGCCCATAGGCGCTTACATCGAATTCGTCCGCTGCGATGGCATTGACCAATTTCGGATGAGTCTCGCACTTTCGGCAGTCGAATTCGTTGTGGCATTGCCGGTGATCCACCCGGCCAGCAAGCTCGTGCCGGCACTGGCGCTCGGACTCGGCGAGATCGTGGAAATCGCTCTTCCAGCGGATCGTTTCCGCCTGGCCGGACGCGGCCACGCGCGCTGAACGCCGCAGTGACATCAGCAACGTGACGCCGATCACAGCGAGCACGGCCCCGAAGACGCTCAGGAACAGAACGTGTCCAAATGTCCAGTGAAAACCATCAACGAACGGGAACATCAGCCACCTCCAAGACTTCCGCAGCGATTTCCTTTTCCTGCGGGAAGAGATTTAAGTACCTGTATGAAAGCGAATACACGATCACCGCGTAGGCGATAACCATACCAAAGACCGCGAACTCGACCCAGTTCGGCGTGTATGTGAGGAACTGATCGAATGACAGCGTCGGCAGCGCTAGCGTTTGAATCGTCATGACAAAGCGGTTCAGCACAACCCCGGTGCAGGCCAGCACTGCGCCCGCGATCAGAATCGCCGGCTTCGTCCGCAGCCGCTTGGAGAGGAGCATCAGCGCCGGCGCCATGCCGAATATGACGATCTCGGCGAAAAGAATCCAGCCTCCAAACGGCTTCCACTCGTAGTATTCCCACGGTGCGAATCCGGCGTTGACCGACGTCGAGTTCAGCCAGATGAGCGTGTCGATGCTTTTCAGAGCGACGTAGGCGGTTAGTAGCACCCCGGTGGTCTTCGCCAGAGTCAGATAGACGCCCGGCTTGACCAGGCGCTTGCTGGTGATCCACTCGACGAGTTTTGTGGTGAGGATGATGAAGCTCGGCCCGACGGCTGCGGCCGAAAGGACGAACAGAAAGAACGTGCTCGGCCAGATGGCAAATCCTTCGCGGAAGGCGAATGGGCGGCCGCGCATCACCCCAAACAGACCGCCAAGCGATCCCTGGTGGAAAAACGAGAGCAGACAACCGATGCCGGCGAGCACGGGAATGAGCTTGTGGAGCTCCCATTCAAAAACCAGGAACGACGGAACCTGCTTCAAGCGCCGGTTCTTGAGGATGATCGGCAGGTACTCGATCGAAAGGACGATCAGGTAGCAAGTGATGCAGAAGGTGACTTCGGTCAGCATCGAATGCACGTTCGGATGCCAGAAGGTGAACCACGCACGCAGCGGTTGGCCGACATCCACGGCGAGAACAGCCATCGCGCCGCTGTAGCAGAGGAATCCGAGCACGACCGCGCTGCTGATGACCGCTTTGATCTCCTTCCACTTCATGATGTAAAGCAGGAAACCGGAAAAGAACGCTCCTGCTCCGAGGGCGATCACCGCTAGGTCGAGGAAGATCCAAAGCCCGAATCCGAAGCGGTTGTCCAGGTTGGTCACGCCCAGCCCTTGGCTCAGGCAAAGGTAGGTGGCATAGACGCCGACGCCCAGCATGATCAGCCACGGCGCTAGCCAGGCCGAAAACATGGCCATCGAACATCTTGAAAGGCCGCGAGCGATCCACCGCCGTTCACTTGAGGCAGCTTGGATGCCCATTGACGGTTCCAGGGTGTTGGTCGCCATTTCAGCCGTTCCTCCTTCCGGATCCATCACCGGCCGCGCGGCCTGCGAGCATCCGCACCCACTCCTGGCGCGACTTGTAATACACCTTCGGTCTGGTGCCCAGCTTGGCCAGGAATTGGAAGGTCTCGGACTTTTTGATTTCTTGCTGAATCGGATCCTCTTGATCGTTCAGATCTCCGATCCGGATCGCCTGAACCGGGCAGGCCTCGACGCACGCGGGCGTGTAGGAGATCTTCTCTGATCCCTCAATCGCCGCCAGATCCTGCGCCTGGTGGAAGCGCCCATGGCACAGATTGCACTTTTCCACCACGCCACGCATCTTCGGCGCAACCGCCGGATTGAGCGTCTGTTCCATCCCTTCTGGCCACTGCGGGTCGAACCAGTTGAAATACCGCGCATGATAGGGGCAAGCAGCCATGCAGTACCGGCAGCCGAAGCATCGTTGCGGCATTTGTGTGACGATGCCAGTCCGGGCATCCAGTTCAACGGCTTGCTGCGGGCAGACATGCTCGCAGGGCGGGTCATCGCACTGCTGGCACATCATCGGCGCGAAGACGGTCTTGCGCGCCGGCATCGGCGCCGGATCGTTCACCTTGAACACGCGCATCGGTGTGATCGATGTCCGTTCGTTCACCGTCTCGCGCGACGGCGCGACGTTGTTCTCCGCCGCGCACGCGATCATGCAGGCACCACACCCGGTGCACGCATCCAGGTCGATCACCATTCCGTAGCGGAACTTGCGGTTGGTTTTCTTTGTTTCCATGGTTCCGGCCGCCATCGCTACGCCCTCCTCATCCGCGCCCAAGCAAGGCCCCATGTTCCATCAGCGCCAGGCTCCATCAAATCGAGCGCGAAATCGCCGTCCGCGGCCTCCGGCGTGACTTCAATCGCTCCAGGCAGTACAGCGTCGTCCAAATCCAGCATCATTCTCCTCTGCCCTTTCGGCGTTTCGATTTGCACTTGCGTTCCGCCCTTGAGTCCAAGGCTTGCCGCTGTTGACGGATGAACCGCCGCCCGTCCGGATGGACGGCGAAGCAGCGACTCCTTGTCGAGGATTCGGGACAGCGGCAGCCGCAGGCCGCCCGCCTCACCAATCCATCCCGTGGCGATCAGGGCCAGCGGGAATTCATCAGGCCGCTTCGATGACGCCCGGCCGTTGACCGCTGCGAGCAGCCTGTCGGTTTCGCCCGCAGACACGCCGGGGAGACACGCCTTGAGCCGCTCTGCCGATGACTCAGAATCGGTCCATTCCGCGCCTTCCGACAGAGCCTTCCAGACATCCTCGGCTGTAGCGAATTCAGTTATCTTCTGACCGGCAACGGAGCCGCGCCTGGCCGCAAGAATCTCTCCGGCCCTGCCCTTCAATGCCGTTTCCAAGTCAAATCCCTCCCCGGGGTTCGCGCCAAGCTGACCAGCAACCGAGAGCAAGAGTTCGTCGGCGCGGACTGTGCCTTCGGGCCGCTTCAGGACGGCAGGCGCGACGTTGTAGGCAGGTTGCGCGGTGGAACAGCTCTCTGTCCAGTCCTCCATCGGCGCCGGCGCCGCCACGACGGCCTGCGCTCTCGATGCCAATTCCCGATGCCAACACGTCAGCGCGACAACCATCGCGCCTTTTGCGAGTTTGCGTTCGATCAGAGACCAGGGAAGTGCGAACCCAGCCGGAGCGCGGTCCGCGAACAGGACGCCAACGCTGTGGTCGGGCAGTTGTGCCAGCGGCGTTGAGCCGGACTGCGAATCCAGCCCGGTATACGGCCGGATCCCGCCGTTTATGCCCACACTGCCCAATAACATGTTCAATGCCGCGATGAGCGTTTCGGTTTCAACCCCGTAAGGCCCGGAAGCATAATCGCCTCCGCCAGCCACCACGGCTGGTGCGCCCAACGCGAGATCCGACGCCAACTGGCGGATCGTCTCAGGCTTCAAGCCGGACAGTGCCGCGGCCCGTTCCAGGGGGAAGCGCGTGGTGAGCGATTGAAACTCGGCGAGGCCCGCCATCGCGGGGGCTTTTTCGGCCAGGACGCTCGCCAAGCCAAGCGCAAACGCCCCTTCGCCGCCGGGCAGGATCGGGAAAAACCGCTCGGCGAGCTGCGCCTGGCGCGAGTAACTGGACCCGGCATGAAACAGCCTGACCTCGCCTCTCGACCTGCGGCCGGCGAGTTCAGCGGTTCCAGGGAATCCGTCCAGCAGCGGCGCGCCGATGCTCAGGACCGTCGCCGTCTTGGACCAGTCAAAGCCAAGCCTTGATTTTGCCCCGCATAGCGCCGCCACGGCATCCAGAGTCGCCCGCTCTTGCATAGGAGGCGTCACATAGACCCCGCCCTTCACTGCCAAGGTGAATCTCCTGTACAGCGCCGACATCGCCCTGCCAGGGCGTTCGTCGAGGATCGCAATCGAGTTCCCTCCCGCGTTCCTGCACGCTTCGGCAACAGCCGCCGACACCTCGTCTGGCGTCGCCGGTTTTCCGTTGAGCAAGCATTTCTTCAACCGGGCCGGGTGCCAAGGCAACTGGTGCGAACCGAATGCCAGGGCGCAGACGGGGCTCACTGATCCCTCCTCGTTCCGTTTTGGCATCACGCCGATCGGCCGTCCGTCGACGCATCGGACCCGAATCGGGCAACCACCCCGGCAAAGCGTGCAGACGCTATTCCGAACCGTGAGTTCGCCAGCCTTGGGCACGGGAATCCACGGCCAGTTCTGCGTCCAGATCGATACGTCGTCCAGCAGCTTGTACGGGATCGGCGTCAGTGGAAGCGCGGCGATGGATCCGCCGCCCAGCATGAGAATGTCTCTGCGCTTGATCATCTCAGTTCGTCCTGTTAGCGATGGCATCCGAGACACCCGGCCTCGGCGCCTTTCTCCTTGTGGCATCCCATGCAGTCGTCCATCTTCATGCCCTGGTGGCTCGCCCTGCGCAGCCTTGAGATGCTCGGCCCCCAGATGTCCCGGCTGTAGCCGCTCACAATGTTGTATTCATACGGCCTGAGCTTCTCGGTGTTGCCATGGTCTCCGTGGCAACGCTCGCACTTCAGATCTGCCTTCTTGACATGAATGGCGTGCGAAAACCTCGCATTGATCGGCTGCCTAGCATAGACCAGCCAGTCCACTTCCTTTTCCTGCTTCACATAGGATTCGACGAACTTCTTCTCCGCCGCCGTCTCTCCGACCGGCTCAGGGTGGCAAGCGGCGCAACCTTCCAGCTTAGGCAAGCCTGCGTATGAGCCGTCCTGCCGGAAATCGTGGCACGCCGTGCAGTCCATATCGGCCTTCACTTTGTGCGCTTTGTGGCTGAATTCGAGCGGCTGCTGCTTCTGTTTGTATAGGACTTTCGGCAAGCCTGCCCAGCCTGCCGCTAGCATCACCGCTGCTCCAGTCAGGAAGAAGATCGCGCTCCGCATCTTATCTATTTCTCCGTCTAAGCAATTTTCCACGAGGCCTGAGGGCTGAAGAATTCGTTGAACAGCCGGGCGAGTTCATCAGGCGGCAGGTATTTCAGTAAGCCGGCGTCTGGCGCGCCGCCGTCATTCAGAACGACGCCTAATTCACCCTGGCTCCTGGACGCGCAGTTGTGGACATAGCAGCCCAGGCGTTCCATCTCTTGCGCCATCCACTCGGCCGCCTGGTCGCCAGTCATCAGACCGTCGCATGCATGCTGGCCTGGCGCTTCCCATCCTTCGTACAGCCAGCCCGCTCCGTAGGGATCTGCCGCAAGGCGGGCCGGATCGCTCCGCAAATAGAGGTTGGCGTTGCTGATCAGGATGTCGTTGGGAAAGATGAGCGGCCAGGTCATGCCCTCCACGGTTAACGTCACACTGGGACGCCTGACACCCTTTGGCGCCACGAAGCTGATGCGTTCCAGATTGCTCAGCATTCGTGAAAGAAATCCATCCAATCCCACATGGCAACTGCCGTTGTCGCCAAGATTGAGCCACATATGGTTCGGCGCGTAGTACAACTTCCGGGGAACCCGAATGCCTTCGACCAGCGGGTCCCGGCTGTCGCCCGCCGCCTGGTGCGCATAGCCGGGCTGCGACAGAGCCAGATAGAGGCTGCAGTACTGGTAGTTGTTGCCGCCGCACCGGCTCATGACCGATTCGCTGTACGGGATGTACTTCTTCACCGGCGCCACCGAGCAATACTGCACCAGTTGCTCATCCAGGTAAGGGCAGGCACCCTGGCCGCCATCCTCGCCGCGGCTCTGGAAAACCCGGCAACCAGTGTGCGCATCCGACCCGCAGACGCCGGCCAGATTCAGGTCTGGCGCCTCTACGAGCATCTTCCGCACGGGCGCCACGGCGCAGGTGCGCACGTGAGCCTCTTTGAGGAACGGACAGTTCATCTTCAGATCCCCGCCGCCAAACCGGCTCAGTTGGCCTTCTTCTCAGGAGTGGATTTTTCCAACGGCTCGCCGCCGTCGGCCATGGTCCAGCCCAATTCCGGCACATGCATCGCGTGGGCGTCATTGGTCTGAGTCGCGTGACGGCGAATCCAGAGTTCATTGACAACGTTGTAGGCAACTGCGACGACACAGACCAGAGTCACGATCCCAAGCCCCACGTTGGTCAGGTTCAACCACAACGTCTGCGGGTCATTCCAATCAAGTCCAAACATACTGAACCTCCTTCGTCTTCCGAGCTGTCCGGCTTTCCCACACGGACTTCTCGCCACAAGGTGTCATGCAATCGTCGGGCCACCTGCCAGCAAAATTCTTGACGGAAATGAAATCAGATACTTAGCGCATATTTACCGTTCGCGAATTCGATTGGTCGTGTTGGATTCTCCTGCTCAGGCAGTCTGGATTTCCAACACGCGACCTAGCCGTTGGCCCAAGGTCTTTGCCCAAACGAACTCATCAGAAGTCTCGCGTCGAGCGGGAACAACTCCAGAGGGAAGGTGTCAAAAGGAGTGAGCGCCCAGACCCAATGCCGTCGGGCGGGGCGCGGAGGACGGCGGAAAGTGAGGAAGCCATGTTTGAACAGAGCTTCGTCCAGCCGAATTCGCGCGTACGAACGGGCTGGAGCCTGGTGACATCGTTTGGCCTTCAGGCGTTGATGTTAACGGTCGCGCTGGCGATCCCTCTCCTCAACCCTCAAATCCTGCCCAGGGTGCTCGAGTCGGCGATTTTGCTCGTACCGCCCGCTCCTCCGCCTGGCCCGCCGCCAGAACTGCCGCGGGCGCTCGCCGCCACCCGCGCCCCGGGGAGGGAGGTTCCGCGAGGTTTCTATGAGCCGGCAGCGATACCCGCAAAGCCGGCGATCCTTGTCGACGATCCGGTTGCGACCGGCGTTGGTGATCCGGGCCCGTATGTACCTGGCAGCATCCCTGGTTCCGGCTCCGGCCACGGCTCGGAGTTCGTCCGGTCGCTAATGGATCTAATCCGGACTGTTGAGGCGCCGCCGGCGCCAGTAGCACAGGCTGTGGAACCAGCGAAAGTCCCGGCCGCGCCGATCCACGTCAGCAAGGGCGTGCAGGAGGCGTTGCTGATCGAAAAGGTAATTCCCCGCTATCCGCAACTGGCCATCCAAGCCCGTGTCCAGGGCGTCGTCCAGTTGACAGCATTGATCAGCCGCGAGGGCCGTGTCACGCAAATGCGCGTCATCAGCGGACATCCTCTGCTGGTTCCGGCTGCAATCGAAGCAGTAAAACAGTGGCGCTACCGCCCTACACTGTTGAGCGGCGTCCCGATGGAGGTTGTCACACAAGTCGACGTCCACTTCACCCTGGGCCGATAGCCAAAACCGATCCTTTTGCGCTAGACTAAAGTTTCGATGTTCGTTGTGAACGCAATTCACGCTCACCATCACCATCATGCGATGGGCGGGCGATCCGCGTCTTAGCGACGAGCAAGAAGACGGAGATCAAGTGGCCCGCCGAGCGAAACCGGCGGGCCACTTTTGTTTCAGGACAGAAAAAAATGACATTGGACTTCAGCAAACTCGATGGCCTCATCCCGGCCGTCATTCAGGACGCAGGATCGGGCCGCGTCTTGATGGTCGGATTCATGAACGAAGAGTCCTTCAGACTGACCGTTGAAACCGGCTTCGCGACGTTCTTCAGCCGCTCACGCAACAAACTGTGGCTGAAGGGCGAATCGTCGGGCCATAAGCTTGTGGTGAAGTCAATTCAGACCGACTGCGACAGGGACTGTGTCCTGCTTCAGGTCGAGTCACTCGGCCCCGGCGTCTGTCACGAGGGCTATGAATCCTGCTTCTTCCGCACACTCGACGCAGGCGAGTGGAAGGTGACCGAGGCGCAGACATACGATCCAGAGAAGGTGTACTAGACGATGAAACTCAAACTGGGCATTCCCAAGGGGTCGCTTGAAAATGCGACTGTCGATCTGTTCCGCAAAGCCGGCTTCAACATCTCCACATCGAGCCGCAGCTACTTCCCTTCCATCGACGACCCCGAAATCGAGTGCATGCTGATCCGCGCCCAGGAGATGGCGCGCTATGTCGAGGACGGTGTCCTCGATGCCGGGCTGACCGGCTACGACTGGGTGGTCGAAAACGACTCCGACGTGGTCACTGTGGCCGATTTGGTGTATGCGAAACAGAGTTTCGGGAAGGTCCGCTGGGTGCTGGCCGTGCCCGAGGCGTCGCCGATTCAATCGGCCAAGGACTTGGAAGGCAAGATCATTGCGACTGAGCTTGTCGGCGCGACCACGCGCTACCTCGCCAAATATGGCGTCACTGCAAAGGTCGAGTTCAGTTGGGGCGCCACTGAAGTGAAGCCGCCCGAACTGGCCGACGCCATCGTTGAAGTGACCGAAACCGGCTCGTCGCTGCGCGCCAACAAGTTGCGCATCGTCGAGACCGTGATGGAATCCAACACCCAGCTTGTCGCCAACAAACAAGCCTGGGCCGATCCGTGGAAGCGGCAAAAGCTCGAAGACATGAAGATTCTGCTCGACGGCGCCATCGCCGCTCTGGGCAAAGTCGGACTGATGCTGAACGTTCAAAAAGCGGAGCTCGCCGCTGTGCTCGGCGTCCTTCCGGCATTGAAGAACCCGACAGTTTCACCGCTGAGCGACGGCGATTGGCTGGCTGTAAATACTATTCTCGATGAATCCACCGTGCGCACCATCATTCCCCGCCTGAAACAGGCCGGTGCGCAAGGCATCGTTGAGTACCCGTTGAACAAGATCGTGATGTGAGGACCGGCGATGCTTCGAATCATTGAAAGCAAGGATGCAGGAAGGCTGCTGAGCCGCCGCGCCGCGCGCATGAGCGAGGCGGAAGCCGTGGTGCGCCCGATTCTCGATGACGTGCGGAAGAAGGGCGACAAGGCTTTGCTTGGCTACGCGCGGAAGTTCGACAATCTTGCGCGCAAGAGCGTGGCCGTGCCTGAGGAGGAATTGGCCGCTGCCGCCTCCAGGTTGAGCGCTGAGTTCAAGCGCGCGGTGAAGGAATCGGCCAGACACGTCCGCGCCTACGCCCGGCTCCAGTTGCCTCAGACGAAAAAGACCGAACCCGCGCCGGGATTGAAGCTGTCGCAGATCGTTCGGCCGCTCGACACCGTCGCCGCTTACATCCCCGCCGGCCGCTATCCCCTGCCCTCGACTGTCATCATGACCGTCGTGCCGGCCGCCGTCGCCGGCGTCTCGAACATTCTGGTCTGCGCCCCGAAAGCCGTGGACGGCATCTTCGGGACGGCCCATATGCTTGGCGCGACTCACGTCTTCGAGATGGGCGGCGCACACGCCATCGCGGCATTCGCATACGGAACCAAGACCGTCCCACGCGCTGACCGCATTGTGGGGCCTGGCAACATCTATGTCGCCGCGGCCAAGAAGTTGCTCGCCGGCGAAGTGGGCATTGATTTCGTCGCCGGTCCGACCGAAATCCTGATTATTGCCGCCGATGGCAATCCCCGCTGGCTGGCCGCCGACATGCTGGCACAGGCCGAACACGACACCGACGCATCGGCCATCCTGCTGACAACATCGAAGGCCCTGGCGGCAGCTGTCTTCGACGAACTCGAAGCGCAACTCGCCACGCTGCCCACTTCGCCAGTGGCCCGCAAGGCCATAGACCGCAACAGCGCCATCATTCTCGTCTCATCGCTTGACGAGGCAGTCGAACTCTCCAATCGTTTCGCGCCAGAGCATTTGAGCCTGCACGATGCGAGTTTGCTCGCAAAGATCCGCCACGCGGGCAGCATCTTCCTCGGCCCTATGAGTACAGAGGCTGCGGGCGACTATGCTTCAGGCCCGAATCATGTCCTGCCGACTTCAGGCGTGGCCCGGTTGCGCGGCGGCCTGTCGGCCGCCGACTTCGTGAAGACGATCTCGGTCCAGCAGCTGAACAGGCCTGCGCTGAAGCGGCTGGAAGGTGCGATCACGACGCTGGCCCGCGCCGAAGGATTGGAAGCGCACGCGCGCTCGGTGGAGGTGCGCACCCGTGGCTGATGCATTGAAACCCCGCTCCGCCATCGAGCGCATGGCGCCTTACTCGCCGCCCACCGCCGGCCGTGCCGGCAAGCTCCGCCTCGATTTCAACGAGAATACGGTCGGCTGCTCGCCCGCCGTCATCAAATTTCTCTCGGAGAAGCTGACCCAGGAGCAGTTGTCAATCTACCCCGAATACGAAGCCACGCGAGCCGCACTGGCACGGTACTTCGACCAGCCGGAAGAGCGCTTCGCCATCACCAACGGCACCGACGAAGCGATTCAGGTCCTCATCAACACCTACGTCGACGACAACGATGAAGTGCTGATCCTGCACCCGTCCTACGCCATGTATCGCTTCTACGCCGAGGTCGCCGGAGGCAGCCTAATCGAGGTTCCCTATCGGAGCGAGGATCTTTCGTTCCCGCTGGAGGAACTGATCGCCGCCGTGACGCCCGCAACGCGAGTGATTCTCATCTCGAACCCCAACAACCCAACCGGCACGGCCATCCGCCTCGATGCGGTTGAGACCATCCTCAAGGCCGCGCCCCGCGCGGCGGTCCTCATCGATGAAGCCTACTTCGAATTCTTCGGCGTAACCGCACTACCGCTCATCGACGCCTGCCCGAATTTGTTTGTCAGCCGGACTTTCTCCAAGGCCTTCGGCATGGCGGCAATGCGCGTCGGCTGCCTGTTTTCGCAAAAACAGAATGTCGCCTATGTGCGCAAGGCGCAGTCGCCCTACAGCGTCAACATGCTGGCCGCCCTCGCCGTCCGGGCTGCAGTGGAAGACGAAACATATGTGAGTGAGTATGTTCGCAACGCGGTCGAGGCTCGTAACGCGATCTACGAGGGATTCCGCCAGCGCGGCATTCCGTTCTATTCAAGCCAGGCGAATTTTGTGCTCTTCCATGCTGGAGACAAAGCCAGATCGATCCGGGACGGACTGCGCGATCGCGGCGTTCTCATCCGCGACCGCAGCTATGAGATCCCCGGCACGGTCCGTGTCACGGCGGGAACGCCCGAGCAAGCCAGCCGCTTCTTCGCCGCGCTGGACGAGGTGTGGAAATGAGCCGCAGCGGCGCATTACGGCCCGTATTGATCTTCGACATGGACGGCGTTCTGGCCGAAGTGAGCGAGAGCTATATCGAAGGCATTGTCCTGACGGTGCGCCACTTTACCGGCGCCACGGTGGAACGCGAAACGATTTATGGCTACAAAAATCGCGGCGGCTTCAATAACGACTGGCTGCTGTCGCAGCAACTCTGCCGAGACCTAGGCGTCGAATTGCCCTATCAGACCGTCGTCGAGTACTTCTGCAAGATCTTCTTCGGCGAGAACAATGACGGTCTGATTTCGCGCGAACAGTGGGTTCCGTCGGACGGCCTGCTGAACAGGCTTGCGGCGCGTTATCAATTGGCGATCTTCACCGGGCGCAACCGGGCCGAGGCCGCGGTGACGCTGAACAAGTACGCGCCCTTCATACGCTTCGATCCATTGTTGACCTCGGACGATGTCGTCAACGGCAAGCCCGCTCCCGACGGCTTGAACATGATCCGTGAGAAGACTGGCGCCTCTTCGCTCTATTACGTCGGCGACACCGTGGACGACGCACGCAGTTCCCGTGCCGCCGGCGTGCCCTTCATCGGCATCGCCGCGCGGTCGAACCCGTGTTTCGACGAGCTCGTCGCTGCCATGCGCGAAGAGAAGGCCATCGCAATTATCGAGGACATCAACAAACTGGAGGAGGTGCTGCCATGAGATCGGCTGTGGTTGAAAGGATCACGCGCGAAACCCAGATACGAGGGTCGCTGAAGATCGAAGGCAAGGGGCGCTACACCGTCTCTACGCAGGTCCGCTTCCTGGATCACATGCTCGAACTCTTCGCCAAGCATGGCGGATTCGACCTGAGTATCGACGCCCAGGGCGACATGGACGTCGATCAACACCACACGGTCGAGGACATTGGTATCGTTCTCGGACAGCTTTTCTCAAAGGCGCTCGGCGACCGCAAGGGCATCAACCGCGCGGGCTACTTCGTCCTGCCAATGGACGAAACTCTCGCCGTCGTCGCGGTTGACCTTGGCGGCCGCCCGTACCTCGTCTACGAAGACAAGGTGAAGACGCGCCTGGTCGGCGATCTGCAATCAGAACTCATGGAAGACTTCTTCCACGGGTTCACCACACACGCCGGCGCGAACCTTCACGCCAAGATCATGCATGGCCGGTCGAATCATCACAAGATCGAAGCCATCTTCAAATGCTGGGCGCGCGCCATGCGCTACGCCTGTTCCACTGACGCCCGCCTGAGAGACCAGTTGCCGTCAACCAAGGGTTTGCTGTGATTACCATCATCGATTACGGCGCGGGCAACCTGCGCTCGGTCCAAAACACGCTCGGCGCCATCGGCGCGGCGTACCAACTCACTTGTTCGCCCGAGGGTGTCGGGAAAGCCGCAAAGCTTATCCTGCCAGGCGTCGGCCACTATGGCCAGATGCTGCGGGCGCTCGATGACCTCGGCCTGCGACAGCCAATCATCTCCAAGCTGCGTTCGGGCACGCCGTTCCTGGGCATCTGCCTCGGCATGCAGGCGCTGTTTGAAGTGAGCGAGGAAGCGCCGGAGGAGACCGGCTTCGGCCTTTTTCCCGGCCAGGTCAAACGCTTCGCCGCCGATGCCCGCGTGCCCCACATGGGTTGGAACGAGATCGTCCCGTCAAAGCCCGGCAAGCTCCTGGCAGACATCGGACCCAACCCGTATGTCTACTTCGCCCACAGTTACTATTGCCCGGTGACGCCGCAAACAGCCGCCGTGTGCAACTACACGCTCGACTACACAGCCGCGCTCGAGCAGGACAACATCTTCGGCGTCCAATTCCATCCCGAAAAGTCGGGCCCGCTCGGGCTGAAGATCGTGCGCAACTTCGTGGAGTTGTAACCATGCTGGCGAAAAGAATTATTCCCTGCCTCGATGTCACCGGCGGCCGAGTCGTCAAGGGCGTCAATTTCGTCGGATTGCGAGATGCCGGCGATCCAGTCGAACTGGCCGCGAGGTACAACGAGCAGAGCGCCGACGAACTGGTCTTTCTCGACATCACCGCATCAAGCGATGGCCGCGACACAATGGTGGATGTCGTCGCCCGTACGGCTCGCGAGGTTTTCATCCCGTTGACCGTCGGCGGCGGAATCCGCGGCGTCGACGACGCCCGCCGCATTCTCCATGCCGGCGCGGACAAGGTCTCCGTCAACACCGCCGCCGTGCACCGCCCTGAACTCATCACCGAACTGTCGAACGAATTCGGCGCCCAGGCCGTCGTGCTGGCCATCGACGCCAAACACAACACCCGCGGCGGCTGGAACGTCTTCACCAAGGGCGGCCGCGTCGACGAAGGCATCGACGCCGTTGAATGGGCCGAGCGCGGCGAAGCGCTCGGCGCGGGCGAGATCCTCCTGACGTCCATGGACACCGACGGCGTGCAGGACGGCTTTGATTGCGCCCTGACACGCGCGATTTCGCGGGCGACAAAGATCCCGGTGATCGCTTCCGGAGGCGCTGGCAAGCCTGAGCACTTCGTCCGTGTGCTCACTGAAGGCGAAGCCGACGCCGCGCTTGCCGCCTCGATCTTCCACTACGGGACATATACGGTCGATCAACTGAAGGACCATCTTGAGAAGGCTGGCATTCCGGTAAGGAGGACCCGTTGATCGTTCCCTGCATCGACCTGATGAACGGCAAAGTCGTGCAGCTCATCCAGGGCAAGGAGAAGGCACTGGAAGGCGCCGCGCCGCTCGAAATGCTGACCCGTTTCGAGGGATTCCCTGAGATCCAGGTGATCGACCTCGACGCCGCCCTGGGCCGCGGCGAAAACAACGCCATCGTGGAACTGCTCGCCTCGCGAGCGCGCTGCCGCGTCGGCGGCGGCGTGAGAACTGCTGAACGAGCACGGACGCTCCTTGACTGCGGCGCCCACCGTGTCATTGTCGGAACATCAGCGTTTACAATGAACGGCGTCAACCACGCCCTGCTGTCATCGATTGCCGCCGAGGTCGGCCGCGAGCGAGTGACCGTCGCGCTCGATTCCAAGCACGGCCGCATCGTCGTGAAAGGTTGGACTGAAGCGATCGACCTCACCGCTGAACAGGTCCTTGCGCAACTTGAACCCTACTGTGGCAGCTTCCTTTGCACCTACGTCGACAAGGAGGGCATGATGCAGGGCACTGACCTCGGCTGGTTCGGCCGCCTTCGCGCCGGCACCTCCCTGCCCATTACCGCCGCCGGCGGCATCACCACGATGGAAGAAATCCTTGCCCTGAATGAACTCAAGATCGACGCCGCTCTCGGCATGGCCGTCTACACCGGCCGTCTCGATCTCGCCGAACTCCGCCGGCTGAACGCCCAACTCTAGTCCCGGCTCACACCCCCTGCACTTCGAAACCGTGCTGCGTCCTGTGATACCCGCTGTCGTATCGCTTGCTCGTCTTGAACAGCTCGTAGCGCCCATCGCCGCGCGGTTCGCGCAGCCGCGTGATCAGCGCCTGGTGTTCCTCCTGAGTCAGCGGCGTGAACGACCGTCCGATGCGCAGCGCCGTTTCAAGCATCTCCATCGTCGTCAGCCCAACCACCTGACTGCTCACCGGCTGCGAAAGGCAATAGCGGTAACACTCCTCCAACGTCACCAGCCCGTCCCTGACAATCTTCCCATCGCCGCAGCAGCCCTTCATCCCGATGATGCCGATGCCTTTTTCGAGACAGATGGGCATCGTCTCATGGCGGAAACTGAGGAAGCCCGCGTCCATCACGTTGTTCGGCATCTGGCAGGCGTCCCACTCGACGTTGAGCGCCAGCATCCGGTTGTGGATCGCCGGCGACTTGTGGCCCGTGAATCCGATGAAGCGCACCTTGCCCTGCTGGCGCGCATTGAGCAGCGCCTTCAGCCCGCCCTTCTCGACGATCCACTCCGGGTCGTTGTGGTAATTGCACTCGTGGAACTGGACGAGGTCGATGCGATCCGTGTTCATCCGCTTCAGCCCGTCTTCGATCTGCTCCATCACCCCCTTGCCTTCGCGGCTGCAGACCTTTGTCATCAGGAATGCCCTGCCACGGTAACCAGGCGTCAAGAAGGCCTTGCCCATCACCTCTTCGCTTCGGCCTTTGTTGTACTCCCAGGCGTTGTCCATGAACGTCATGCCGCCGTCGATCGATGCGTGGATGATCTTCACCGCCTCCGCCTCCGGCTGGACCCGGCCAACATGCGCACCTCCAAGGCCCAGGAACGATACTCGCACGCCTGTCTTGCCAAGCGGCCGGGTCGGGATGCCAGATGCCGAAGGCTGCGTTTGGGCCATCACGGCCGTCGCCAGCGCCGCCGGCGCGCCGGCCAGAAAGAATCCTCTGCGGGTGGATAGCTGCTGCTTCACGGATGCCTCCTCGTTCACGCAATTCTAAACCGAACAAAAGCCTCGTGGAAGCTCTTTCACCACGCGTTCATGAACTGAGGGGTGTCAAAGTTGAATCCTCTTCGGACGCGGCACATCTACTGTGGGTCGAACGGGGTGTTGCATGAAAGTCGAGTACAAGTCTCAAAACGAAGTTTCGCAGGCATCCGCCAGGGCCGCCACAGGCAGGACGCTGGATGACTGGTACGCCCATCTTGACTCCCGCGGAGGTCCATCCCAGGGCCGCCGTGTTCTGATGGAATACCTGTATCGCCAGATGAAAGTTGACCCCTGGTGGGCGACGACCCTCATCGTCGAATACGAAAAGGCGCGCGGCGTTTATGAAAAGGACGGCCACCCCAAGGGCTACAACATCTGCGTGACCAAGGCCCTCACAGTGTCCCATGAAGCTGCCATCAATGAGTTCGCCGATGGATCATGGTGGCTTGGCGAAGGCGTCAAGGTGGCCGAAGGCGCTGAATTCGACGCCGGCGACGGTCACAGGGGCGTTTTCAAGAAGGTGGCGCCGGGCAAGGTCATCCGCTTTACCTGGTCCGGTCCGAACCACCACCCCGGCGAGGTTGTTGAAATCAAGTGCACGGATGCGGCAGGCAAAACATCGTTGATGATCAACCACGACCGGCTCCAGACCCGCGCCGCCGCCGACGGAATGCGCGACGCCTGGGCCGCCGTTCTGAATACGCTAAAGGCGCGCCTCCAGTGAGGCCCTCCAACCTGTTGCCGCGGGCCGCCCAGCAATCGCTGGCATGACATCACTCAGGGCCGCCCGACCAGCCCCGTTCCGCTGGACTCGATCGCTTCCACTCCGACCGTGTGACTCCAGTCACTGGCGAAACCGGCCTCCGGGCGCATACTGCTCCCTGCAAGGAGGGTCAATCGGGCATGAAGCCGAACATTGGCATCAGAATGCTCCATATGTCGGTCATCTACCTCGCCGCTGGGCTGGTTCTCGGCCTCGCCATGGGGATCTCCAAAAGTTTCTGGCTTGCCTCGGTCCATTCGCACACACTGCTGCTGGGCTGGGCAGCGATGGCGATCAGCGGCATCGTCTATCTCGTGCTTCCAGAATGTGCGAATTCCAGGCTGGCGCCTGTCCATTTCTGGGGACACAATCTCGGACTGCCCGTCATGTTGGCAAGCCTCGCAATGGAGGCTTTTGGACGGAAGGACGTAGAACCCGTCATTGGCGCCGGTTCCGCTGTGGTGCTGCTATCGCTCATGGTATTCGCCGCAAATCTGTTCCGGAATGCCCGCGCTGTGCAATCGTCTCGGGCGCCTCAATAGCGGAGCCTGTGAAATTCAATTTGACGTGCAGCGCGAAGTTTCGCGATTGGGGCCGGCACGATTTGAACACCAACAAGAGACTCGGTGCGCATGGGAAGTTCAAATACGCGACGGGGCAATTGGGCTGCCAGCGTCGCCTTCAATCCTGACTAGGATGCATGTTGCGCGGCAAGCCTCAGGGCTTCGGCGGCCCGAGCGGGCTAGGCTGGCAACCCTCCCGCTGAATGGTGTAGGCCAGCGCCGCCACCTTCCAAACGCCGTCCTGGCGGACAAGCGTCACCTGGTCGGTCCCGCAATGGCTGAACTTGCCTCCGCGGTGGAAATCATACGGCGCCCACAGGGTGGCCAGCGAACCGTCGATCAGCACCTTCGGCGACCACATGCGTTCCAGCGGAGTCTCCTGCATCGTGGAGATCCGCGCATTCCACTCGGCCGCGGGTGTGCTCGTCACCCGGCCCTCTGGCGACAACGCCACCAGCCTTGCATCCGGGAGGAACGCGGCGCTGAGAGCTTGCGCATCCTTGGCCGCCATGGCGTCAAAGACCCGTTGCACCGCAGCGATGACGTCATGTTCGGGTCCCGCCGCCCACACACACATCGTATGCAGTGCCACAGTCACCACCGTTTTGAGAATAATCCGCATGGAGTCAGTGTAACCGCCCAGACCAAGGCAGGACCTATCCCCTTTGATGATTGACCTCGACACGGACTGGCCGATAGACTGGGCCTGTTCTGTACGCCGTGGAAAGATGGCGGCGTACGCTTTCGGAGTGGAAAGGAGTGCCAGGTATGAACGCAGGTCTTGATCGCAGGAGGTTTCTTGAGCGCGCTGCCGGCGTAGCGGCCGCCATGGCCGGGGCCGGCCAAACCGTGCAGGCGGCTCAGGCGAAGCCGCTGGAGAACGTCAGGCTCGGCTTTATCGGCGTGGGTGGCCGCGGATCGGGCCACGTCCGCGATGTGCTCCGCATCCCGAAGGTACAACTCAAAGCGGTCTGCGATATCAATCCAACGCGCGTCGAGGCCATTCAGAATTGGACCCAAAAGGCGGGCCAGGCCAGGCCGGAAGGGTACTCCAGGGGCCCGGTCGACTACAAACGGTTGTGCGCCAATCCCGACCTGGATGCCATTTACGTCGCCACTCCTTGGGAATTGCACGTTCCGATGTGCGTCGAGGCGATGAAGAACGGCAAGCACGCCATCGTCGAAGTGCCTGCCGCGACCACCATCGAAGAGTGCTGGGAACTGGTTGAAACCTCGGAGGCCACCGGCAAGTACTGCGTCATGATCGAGAACTGCAACTACGACCGCGTCGAGTTGATGGCTCTCAACATGGCCCGCAAGGGGGTCTTCGGCGAACTTGTCCACGCCGAATGCGGCTATCTGCACGACCTCCGATCGATCAAGTTCAGCGACCGCGGTGAGGGCCTGTGGCGGCTGAACCATGCCATCCGGCGCAACGCCGACCTCTATCCGACGCACGGCCTTGGTCCCGTCGCGCAAACGCTCGGCGTCAACCGCGGCAACCTGTTCGATCACATGGTCTCAATGGCGTCGAAGTCGGAAGGGTTGCGCGAATACGCGCGTGGCAAGTTCGGACCAGACAGCCCGCAATCGAAGCTGGACGTGAAGCTGGGCGATGTCGTCAGTTCGCTTATCCGGACGCGGGCCGGCCAGACGATCCTGGTTGTTCACGACACCAACCTGCCGCGTCCCTACAGCCGGAAGATCCTGCTGCAGGGTTCAAAGGGCGTCCTCGAAAAGTACCCAAAGCCGCAGATCTACATCGAAGGGCGCGACAAGAATGATGAGTGGGTGGAACTGTTCTCTAACTACGCCGCAGAGTTCGAGCATCCCCTCTGGAAAGAACTACAGGAGCGCGCCAAAGGCGCCGGCCACGGCGGCATGGACTTTGTTATGAACTATCGCCTGATGCAGTGTCTGCTCAAAGGCGAGCCGCCTGACATGGATGTCTACGACGCGGCAGCCCTCAGTGCGGTCACCGAACTCAGCGAGCGCTCGATCTCGAACCGGAGCAAGAGCGTCGATTTCCCCGATTTCACACGGGGGAAATGGCGGTCCCGGCCACCTTTCGGTATCGTCACCGCCTGAGTTCTAGACCACTGGAAGAACGAACGCCGGCGCGAAGGCCCCCAAGCCCCCGCGCCGGCGTTCAGTTTAGCCGCTCGGCGCTTTTCCGTGTTCCTAGCCGCGATTCTAGGACGCCTGAGTCAGCTTTCGGGCCATCTCGGCGATCCGTTCGGCGGCCACCTGCTTCCTCACGGGCGCAGGTTGGCCGCTCCCGTTCGGATTCACAGCGACCAATCGCAAGAGACTCTCCTGGAAGCGGAGGATCTCCCCAAGTTCTTGTTTTTCGGGTCTCATTTGCTTTAATTTCATCGGCCAGTCCGGAATGGAGCTTTAGGGTACATGAGGTTCTGAAATCAAAGGCTCGAAGCTGGGGCGGTGCAGGGGAACGAGGAAATGCAGGGCAAGAGAGGGAGAGAGAGGTAGGTCTTGACGTTGTGGGGAACGCCATCAGCTTCGAGCCTGCCCTGCGGAAGTCGCACGTACTTGATAAAGCAAGATCCAGACCAAACTATAAGTTATTGAAAATAATAATTTTAGTTCGTTTGGTTGTGTTTCAAATCAGGAGATAATTACGGTTCCTTCATTCCGGTTCAGCACCCCATCCCAAATCGGAACAGGAGCCTATGCCACCCTTGCGACCAAGCCTAGACCGGGCCGGTCAGACAGGACCAGCTTTCCATTCACCACTTTGACTCCCTCAAAGGGATCATTCGCAATCAGGAGATTGCCGTCCAGATCCGCATGATCGACCAGCGGCGAGAGTTGGGCTGCGGCCGTGATGGCCACTGACGAGGAAACCATACAGCCGATCATGACCTGAAGCTTCAGCGCCCGTGCCATGTCGATCATCCGCCGGGCCTCGAGTAGACCGCCGCACTTATCCACTTTGACGTTCACGCCGTCGAAATGCGGCGCCAGGCGCGGGATGTCGGACGGGTGCAAACACGCCTCGTCCGCGATCACCGGGATGTGAACGCGCTTTCGAATCCAGTTCATATCGTCAAGATTTACCGCGGGCAGCGGCTGCTCAATCGACAGCGCCCCTTGCTGTTCGAGCCATTTGATCTTCTCGACGGCCTGTTCCTTGGACTTGAAGCCCTCGTTGGCGTCGACGCGCAGCGGCTTTTTCGTAACACTGCGTACGGCCGAGATGACTTCCTCGTCGTTGTCCAGTCCCACCTTAATCTTGAGAATCGGGTATGGTTCAGCTTCGCGGACCTTCTGCTTGATGACTTCGGCTTTGTCAATGCCGATGGTGAATGTTGTGGTGGCCGCGGCGGCGGCGTCCAGGCCGAGGAACTTCCACAACGGAACGCCGGCCCGCTGCGAAACCCAGTCGAGCAGGGCGATGTCAACGGCGGCTTTGAAGGCGAAGTTGCCGTCGATCTTCTCGAAGACCTCCTGCATGATGCGGGCATACTGCCAAGCGTCGCGCTGGAGCATCCAGGAACTGTTGGCTTGTAGCAGTTCCAGGCCCTTTTGCGCCGTTTCACCGTAGCGGACGATGCCTGCGCCCTCGCCGCGCCCGGTGATGCCATCCTGTTCATAGCGAAGGTGCAAAGTGTCACGGAACTCGCTCGAAGACATAACAGTGGTCCAGGTGTGGCGGAGATTGAGCCGCTTCACCTCGCCGGTCCATCTCCGGCTTGTAAACTGGTTTCTCGCCGGAGCGCCGGCAGCGTGCAACGTGGCCGCACTCAGGATCAGTTGTCTGCGATTCATGGTGGATGCCTCATTTCTTCCAGCGGCGCGCGGCGACAAACAACTTCGTCCAGTGTTCCTCGGTTAGGCGGCTGATCTGCAACACCGGTTGCTGGTTTGTCGTCGAGTGGATGAACTCGCCGCTTCCCAAATAGAACCCGGTGTGTGTGATCTTCTTGTCCGACGAGCCAAAGTAGAGCAAATCGCCGGGCTGAAGCTCCGCCTTGCCGACATGGACCATACCAGACCAATCGGCCTGCGGCTGAGCGTCACGTGGGATGCTCACTCCACCGCGCCGGCAAAGCATCTGGGTGAAGCCTGAGCAGTCGTAACCAAACGAACTGGTTCCACCCCAGGTGTAGGGCAGGCCCAAAAAGCGCTTTGACAATTCAATCAGTTCCGGGATTGCAGCGATGCGAGTCTCAAACTCGACGTCGCCTCGCTGAAGCCAGGCCAGCCGCCCGTCAGGCAGACGGACGCCGATCCAGCGGCCGTTTTCCTCCGGTCGTTGCTCAACCACCTCCAACCGACTCTCGAAAGGGGCCGTCAGAAGTGGGGCCCGGCGAGTCACTGAGGCAACTGGATAGATGTGCGTGCGGAGGCTGACGGTGGAGACGGTCCTCCCAGATTCGCCGTACGCCTCACCCGATGCGAGAGGCCGGATCGCTGTCCAAAAGACCCAACCCGGATAGTCATCGGGCGTCTTGATCTGGACCCAATCGCCCTGGTGCTGCACAACCGATACCGTGGATGCCAACCTCGCCTGGGAGACCACATCGGCCTCCGCGGACGGCTTGGAGTACATGTTAACCACCGGTTCAACCACCACCGCCCTCTCGTTGCCCTGAACCGTGGCTGCCGTCAGCATGGCTAATAGAAAGATACCTCGCCACATGGCTATTCAGCTTAGCGCAGGGTCAAGACGAATGGGCCGCGATGAAGATACACCAACAAGAAGTGGTGCTTTAATGCACTGTAATGTATAGACTTAGTTATTTATGGCACTTGTCAAAGGTGTCACAGCATGCTAGTATAAGTCGAAATGATCATATCAATGCAGCGTCATGCGACGGCGGAGGAGATCGAGTCCGTCATTAGTAGAATTCGCGATTTCGGCTACAAGATCCACACCATCGAGGGAGAAGAGCGGGTGGTGATCGGCGCCATAGGCGTGGGTGACACTTCGAGTTGCCTGGAAGCGCTTTCGGCGATGGATTGCGTCGAGAAAGCGGTACCGATCTCGGCTCCGTACAAGTTTGTCAGCAAGGAATTCAAGCCTTCCCGAACGGTCATCAAGGTAGGAAAGAAAGTCGAGGTTGGCGGCGATGAGTTCGTCATGATGGCCGGCCCGTGCTCGGTGGAGAGCGAGAAGCAGATCATGGAGACGGCCGAACTGGCGGCCAGAGGCGGCGCCAAAATCCTCAGAGGCGGCGCGTTCAAGCCGAGGACCTCGCCATACGATTTTCAGGGGATGGAAGAGGAGGGCCTGAAACTGCTCGCTAAGGCGCGGGAACAGACGGGGTTGGCGATCGTCACGGAAGTGATGACCGATGCCGATGTCGATCTTGTGGCGAGCTACGCCGACCTGATGCAAGTGGGCGCCCGCAACATGCAGAACTTTGCATTGCTCAAGGCGCTGGGCCGGTGTGGCAAGCCTGTGCTGCTGAAGCGCGGCTTAAGTTCGACGATCAAGGAGCTTCTGATGTCGGCCGAATACATTGTGGCGCACGGCAACAATGACGTCATGCTCTGCGAAAGGGGCATCCGGACGTTCGAAACCGCAACGCGGAACACCTGCGACATCGCCGCAATCGCCGCACTCCGTGAACTCACCCATTTGCCTCTTATCCTCGATCCGTCGCACGCCACAGGCAAACGAAGCCTAGTTCCTCCGCTGGCGCGGGCCGGCGTGGCGATCGGCGCCGACGGGATAATCGTCGAGATCCACCCGAATCCGGCGAGGGCGATGTCGGACGGCGCCCAGTCGCTCGATCCGCCGCACTGGCTGGAGATGATGAACGAACTGAAACCATACATTGAACTGTGGAAGCGGTCGCGCACTGCGCCTGTGGGTGCAGCGGTTTAGCCTTCCAAGGTCAGTTCAGAGCGCGGGTTTGGCGGACGCCAGGACGTTCTCTGAGGCACGAAGCGAGGCAATGACCTTTTCGGGCGTGTCCACTTCGAGTTTCTTGCAGGCATCAGCAATCAACTCCCGGCCCGCGGTTTGGTTAATCGCCGGCTGGGTGTTGCGCCTGGGCCGTCCGGCGGGTGGCAGCGATTCGCTCCACTGCTTTAGACCGGCGATGATGGCGTCCCTGGCGGCGCCTGCCTTCGCAGCTGTTTCCAGACGCTGGATCAGGTCCCGCGTGGTCTGGAGGACGAAGCGCCGCCGTTCGACGATCTGCGCTGCTTTTTCTGGAATACCCGCCAACGAGCCGTCTGAGTAGACAGCGGCCTGCATCTTGACGTACTCCGGCGCCGCCCCGACGGTCATGTTCACGATTTGAATGCGAAGTTCGGCGCCCGGAGCGATTGGCGTAGCGGGATCGTCGCGCCACAAAGCGTAATAACTTCCCGGATAGCCAACGAGTTCGATGAGGAACGCGGAGAGCGGCTGGCTCGACGGGTTACTGACCCGGAGGACCGATCCGGCGTCGATTGCCTCAACTTTCAATCCGGGCAACGGCGCCTCGGCGCCCATGGCCGTCATCGAGGCTAGCAATGAGACTGCAATAACGCGACACAGCATACCTGCCATTATCCACACACCGGACGCGGGTGGAAGCGCGGGTGAAGCGGGAGTCGAATCCGACGGCCCCCTGTGGCGATATACTTGGTGCCCAGATATGAGACTTCTCCTGTTCATCCTTGCCTTAAGCGCGGCCGACGCCACGGCGCAAGTGAAGTTCGCCGCTGAATCGGTTTCGGTCGAAATTGGCGGCAAGCCGTTCTCCACTTTCCACTACGGCGCGGAGGCAGCCAAGCCCTATCTGGCGCCACTGCGGTCCGCTTCGGGCAAGATCGTAACTCGCCGTTTCCCGATGCAGACAATCCCAGGCGAGAGCCGGGACCATTTGCATCACCGCGGACTGTGGTTCACTTACAACGACGTCAATGGCGTCAGGTTCTGGGAGAATGACCCCTCCTACACGAGGCCAAATTTGGGCCGAGTGACAGTGCGCAGCACATCCTGGAAAGACGGAGGTGCATCTGGCACGCTCACGGCTGTGATGGATTGGCGCGACCCGGCGGGCAAAACCTTGCTGGTTGAGAATCGAGACATGACCTTCCGGGCCGAAGGTGATCTGCGGATCATTGACATTGTGGTGACGCTGACCGCGGCGGTGGACGTGACGATCGGCGACACAAAGGAAGGCGCATTTGCGATTCGTTTGGCCGAGGAGTTCACCGAACGGCGAGGCGGCAAGATCGTCAATGCGGAGGGACTGACCGGGATGGTGAACGCCTGGGGCAAGCGTTCGGCATGGGTGGATTACACGGGCGTCATCGATGGAGAGCGGTTGGGTGTTGCAATCTTCGACCATCCGTCAAACCGCCGTTACCCGGCGTACTGGCATGTCCGCGACTACGGCCTTTTTTCGCTGAATCCGTTTGGCCAGAGCGCTTTCAACCCTGACCTGGAGGACAACATCACGAAGCTGGCCACCGGGCAGAAGCTGTCGTTCAAATGGCGGGTCGTGATTCATCCAGGCGACGCCGGGACAGGCCGGGTGGCGCAGTTATACAAGGCCTACACCTCGACACGATGAGGGAACGGCGAATCTCTCTGCGAGTTCAGACCCTGGCCGGTTTCTATTCCCGTATGCCCCTGTTGTAGCCTGAGGATTCAAGTGACCACCCGGCGGCGAATCATCATCTATATGGCCGCGCTTCTTGCGGGCGCGCTTGTCCTCTACTTTCTGGTGTTCGCGCCGAGACGGGCGCGTGACCCACAGCGGCTGCTCACCTGCCTGCCCGCCGGCGGCCACCCTACGCTATATGTCGACGTCCAAACGTTACGCGAGGCAGGCATCCTCGAGGCGATAGCCGGACCGGCCACCGCCGAGGAGCCGGACTACAAGCAGTTCGTCGCGGCCACCGGTTTCGATTACAGGACAGGACTGGACGCCGTGGCCGCCTACTTTACGCCCGAGGCGCGACTCATAGTCGTGCGGGGACGGTTTGACCAGGCCAAGCTGGCAGCCTTCGCCAAAAGCCAGGGTGGGCGATGCGCCGGAGAACTCTGCACCGTGGAAGGGAGCGCGCGGGAGCGGCAGATCTCTTGGGTTATGCTTGACAGCGACATCCTGGGCGTCGCCGTGTCGAAAGATCCGCTGGCCGCCACGGCGCTGGCTAAAGGCAGCCGCGCGCCTGAGCCGCTGCCGCCAGCGCCGGTATGGCTGGCGTTGCCGGGTTCGGTGCTGGAGGCCCAGGAGGGGCTACCGCCTGGATTCAGCGCACTTTTGGGTTCGCTGAGCGGCGCCAGCCGGGCGACGTTCGCCGCTAACGCGGGGAGGGAAGGCTACGAGGTCAGGCTCGTCGCGCCATTCGACGATCAGTTGCGGGCCGAGGCATCTGCGAAACGTCTGCGCGATGCGACCGAAGCGTTGAAGACTCTGATGGCGCGGGAAGGGAGAATGGCGCCCAAGTCGAGCCTCGCATCCGTGCTTGCGGGCGGGACGTTCAGGGCGGATCGGACGCGCGTCGAAGGGATTTGGACGCTCCCCACCGGGATCTTCGGCGCGGAGAAGCAATAGCCTGGCGCCAGCGCAACCTTTCGCGTCCTAAGCCAGTTCGAACTTGCGCAAGTCGATCTTTGAGTCGGCGTAAACGCCCAACCCGAGCGCACCGGCAATTTCTATATGCTCCACCTGCATGTTGAGGAAGGTGGAGTCGGGATCAGGCTTGCCCTCGGCGATGGACTTCATGCCAACCTCAGCGCGCTTAGCATCGAGGGCCCGCCAGGCGACCTTGTCCATGGCGACGGGATCGGTGGAAAAATACATGGTCTTGTGCTCCCACATGTACTTGCCGATCTTGCCGCCGGGTCCGCCGTGGTAGCCTGCCACAATACCATCAAGAATGTTCAGCACCACTTTCTTGCGGATCACCGGGTGGTCGACGATGGACGGGATGAAGGTGCCGCAGGTGTTCAGGGTCGGGGTCGAATGGCTGCGGCTGACGTTGTTCACAAGTCCATGCGAAAGATTCTTCAGCGCCGCCGTGACGCCTGCGGACTGGTGGTGCTTTAGCAGGCAGAGGTTCACCATCTTGTTCACATCCTTGGTGATGAACTTGGCCAGATAGCTTCGGCGGTGGTGAGGGTTCTTGGCGTCGGCGCGGGGCAGGACGAGGGGCAGTTCGACGTATTCGTTTTCGTCGTACATCTCCATGTCGAGTTGCAGCGGGTGCGGGGCGTCCGTACCGTAGGTCCAGCGGACACCCTCGGGCAGCCACTTGTCGAAACCGGCCTGAACAAATTCGCGTTTGTAGCGGTCATAGGCGATGATGTTCGAGCGCTTCACTCCCGCCGACTCAAGCCCGGCGATGATCTCCTGTACCATTTCGGGTGAGGAAATGACGTGCGGCTTGCCGACAGGGTTCAGTTTCAGGCCGACAACGTCGGAAGGTTCGAAAAATGTTCGCCATGCCGAAACG
This sequence comes from Bryobacteraceae bacterium, assembly GCA_029975915.1. The sequence goes on along the minus strand of JARKOC010000058.1, from coordinate 132,686 downwards.
GCATCCGGCGCGCCGGTGAGTTCCGTCAGACCCTTCGAGAGCATGCCGCGGACAGCTTCGCGGTTGTACTTGAAACTGACGGCGCTGGCAGGGTGATGAACCTCGATGACGCGGCCGGGCCACGGCCCGGGGATGCCGAGTCCGGCCACTGGAGTCGCGGCAGCCTGAAGGCTTCCATAGACTGTGGCGCCAAGCAGCGCGGATTGGATAAACTCTCGCCTGTCAGTGTTCATGTGCGGCTGTTCCTTGCTCCCAGATGATTTACTTCTTTGTATAGATTCTAGCGCGATGCATGCGGTCGCACACAAAGGAGGGAATCGTGGCGGTTCAGATCAGACACGAGGCGGCCCGTAGCGGGATCACGTTCGGCAGCGCGCTCGCAATTGCGATTTCATGGTCGGCGAACAAGAGTATCCTGTGGGCGATCATCCACGGGCTGCTGGGCTGGATCTATGTGATCTACTATGCGCTTGTGAAGGGCTAATCGACATAGGTAGGCTCTCACGAGCTTTCCCTGTCACACCACCCGGCGTACGGGTCCGTACCGGGCGGTTCGGCGGGTTGAGCTACCGACGAACAGTCAGTCTCGGAATCCCGAGCGAGTCGAAATAGGCGTTGGGCAGCGCAATGGCGAGTGCCGGGCTGTTGGCCAGCCTCCATGGGCCATGGGCGCTGCCCGCCGTTCTGGCGGCGAGAACTTTGCCCACACCCCGCTTCCGCAATTCAGCAAACCGCACCGAACCTCGCCTCCACTGCTTCCAGAGCGCAGATCTCAGCCTGCGCCTGATCCACTGTTCAAGACCTTCTAGCACCGAAGGCGTCTCGCATCTCCCGAAATAGCCGATCCAGCCCCGCAGATACCGGGCCAGGTCTTCCGCCATCCGTTCGATGCTCACACCTCGCGTCCGCCGCGTCAGTTCCCGCACCCGCTCCTTGAACCGGCCCGCCGCCTTCGGCGCAATCCGCCGCTTCGGCTGCTGCCCGGCCGTGAAGCTGAAGCCCAGAAACGTTCGCTCCCATGGCCGCGCCACCGCACTCTTCTGCTCGTTCACCTTGAGCTTGAGCCGCGTCGTGATGAATCGCTTCAGGCTTTCCATCACTCGCTCTCCGGCCCGCCGGCTGCGGACGTACACATTGCAGTCGTCTGCATACCGCGCAAACCGCAGTCCGCGCCGCTCCAACTCCCGGTCGAACTCGTCCAGCACGATGTTGCTGAGCAAGGGGGAAAGAGGGCCGCCTTGCGGCGTCCCCTCGTCCGTCGCACACACCAGCCCGCTTTCCATGACACCTGCCATGAGAAACGCCCGGATCAGCTTCAAGACACGCTTGTCGCCTACCCTCTCGGCGATCTTCGCCATCAGTTTGTCGTGCGAAACCCGATCGAAGAATTTCTCCAAATCGAGATCCACACACCAGCGGCAGCCCTCAGCGATGTACTTCTGCGCTTGCTCCACCGCCTGATGCGCCGACCGCCCGGGGCGAAACCCATAGCTGTGTTCGGAAAACGTCCGGTCCCATTTGCGTTGCAAAACCTGCATCACCGCCTGCTGGATGAATCGGTCCAGCACCGTCGGGATGCCAAGCTTGCGCACCCCTCCGTCCGGCTTCGGGATCTCCACCCGTTTCACCGGTTGCGGCCTGTAGGCCCCGCTCATCAACTGTTCCCGGATTGCTGGCCAATGCTGCTTCAGGAAGTCCGTCAGATCGTTGACGGTCATCCCGTCCACGCCCGGACTCCCTCTATTGGCCTTGATTCGCTTCAACGCCTGCTTGCAGTTTGCCCGCTCGCAGACTGCCTCCATCAACTGTTCGCCTATGGCCGGGCTTTCTGTCCCGCGCTTCGCCGCGAGCGATTCGGTCCCTTCGTTGACGGCTCTTGGGGCTTCACCCGTATCCTCCGCCATAAAGGCCAGTTCCAACTGGTTCTTCTGCCGCTTGTCGCTCATGAGTCGCGCCGCTTACTTGCCGCTCCCATTCACCGGCTTTTGCCGGACCGTTCGGGCCTTCAACACTGACGTGCCTACTACGCCCTCTGCTGACTTCTGCCGCCCGGTCAGGACGAATCGCTTCGCCCCCAGTCCTGATTCCAGGACAAACGGCAGATCTCCCGAGGTAAGCTCGACCGCCTTCAGCGCACAACCGCCGGATTTACAACCAGCGCCCTGGATGGATATGGGCTTCGCGGTCCTTTGCCCGCTCGCCCAGCGCCGTATGCCTCTGATCCGGTTCTTGTCCATCGGCTCGCGCCTTTGCTCCGCGCTTCTTTCAGACCCCGCCTCGCGGCGACGCCCTTGCGCTTCGCTATGACTTCACCTCCATCAGGTTGTCAAAGGGACTTCCACCCTCAAGCTGTCGAACATGCTCGGCACACGAAGAAAAGGGACCCCAGCTTGCGCCGGGGTCCCTTGATCTCGTTTTGGTTTTGGTGTAGCCGGAGGATTCCTACCAGCGGTTCTCGCGCCGGCCGTAGCCGCCGCCCTGACGGCCGCCGCCGCCACCATAACCGCCGCCGCCACGCTCTTCGCGAGGCCGCGCCTCGTTGATGTTCAGCCTGCGGCCGCCAAGTTCCTGGCCGTTCAGGGCTTGGATGGCGCGCTCGGCCTCTTCATCGTTGGGCATCTCGACAAAGGCGAAGCCGCGGCTGCGCCCCGTGTCTCGATCGGTGATGATACTGACACGGTCAACCGTGCCAAAGGGTTCAAAATACTGACGAACGGAATCTTCCGTCGTGCTGAAGCTCAGGTTGCCAACAAAGATATTCTTCAAACTAACTCTCCTCGGACCCAACCTCGGGACGTGCCTCCGGCCGGACTACTGCTCCTGCCGGGATTCGCCCGGAGGTGCGTCTTACCTGTATCTGAATGGACGGCTGACTGAGGGCGAGAGATCAACGGGGAAGGTAGGAATCACCAGCGGGGGTCGAACTCTGTCTCAACAAGCTATCACCAGCCAAATACAAGGGCAGAATACCAGATTTCGCATGGCCCGCCAAACAAATTCGCTCCATGCGATCTATTCCAGCCGCTGGACTTTGATGTAGTGGCTGCCCCAAGCCCGCCCTCCGGCCTCCAGCCGTCCCTCAAACCTCGACGGTCCTACCTGGAGTACGCCGGTATCCCAGCTACACTCGGCTACTCCTGCGCCGGCCAATGTCCTCATCTGGGTGGAGGCGCCCTCAAAAATCGCTGTTGCATTTTCCATCAACGGCGGAAAACTGAGCGTGATTCGATACCGCCCCGCCCGCCTCACCTCCACCTCATAATGTCCCAATCCGTCCGCATCCCAGGTCGCTTTTGGACCACGCCAGTCCTGTCGCGTTAACAGTACAGGATTCTCAATATCAGATCCGATCCAGATCCTGGGCGGAGCATACCCGGCCCGCCCGACGCCCTCAAACCATTTTTCGTATTCTTTTCTTAGGCTTGCAGCAACTGAGGGTTCGTTTGGCCGCAGATCCCGGGCCTCGCCGGGATCCTGCCGTAGATTGTACAGTTCGGTCCCATTCACCAACTTCCAGTCGCCCTGAACGACAGCGCAGTTCTTCCAGGCCTCCGGTTCATCCCCTCTGTGCCACTGGAAAAAGTGGGTTGGCGCGACGGCCTTCACCGGAGATCCCTTCACCCAGGCCAGGCGGGAGAAACCGTCGATCTTGCGGTCCTTTGGCAACGCAACCCCGCAGGCTTCCAGGATCGTCGGCATCAAATCGACATGCGCGGTAGGGCCGCTGAAGTCACTCGGCCTGGCCGTGCCGGGATGGCGGATAAAGCAGGGTACCCGGATCCCGCCTTCGTATGGGGTTCCTTTCAGACCCCGCATCCCGGCGTTGTAGCGGCGCTGCTGCGGACCGTTGTCGGTCATGAAGATCAGCATCGTGTCGCGCTCAATCCCGAGCCGTTTCAGATGGCCGAGCAACCGGCCCGTGTTCGCGTCGATGTTCGACACCATGCCGTAGATCTTCTCAGTGGTTTCGTCCAAACCTTTTCCGCGGTACGGCGCCACCCATTCGTCGCCGATCTGCAATGGCGTATGGGGCGCGTTCAAGGAGAGGTAACAGAAGAACGGCCGGGCGCGGTTCTGTTCGATGAACTCCATCGCCTTGTCATAGAAGATGTCGGTGCAGTACCCCTTGCCGGTGATCGGCCGGTTGTTGTGTTCCAGCGGCGGGTCGAAGTAGCCGGTTCCCGGCGGCGACGACGGCTGGGCCAGTCCGCCGCCTCGCAACGTGAGCGCCTCCTCGAAGCCCTGGTCAGTGGCGCGCAAAGGCGCATTGTCGCCAAGATGCCACTTGCCGAAGATCCCGGTCCGGTATCCGGCAGCCTTCAGACACTCGGGTAAAGTCACTTCGTCCGGCCGCATCATCGCCCGGCCCAGATACGTGTCGGTCACGCCGGTCCGGTAATTCCAGCGGCCGGTCATCAGACTGGCGCGCGTCGGCGCGCACACCGGGCTGACGCGGAACTGCGTGAAGCGGACTCCTTCACGGCCGATCGTATCCAAGTGCGGCGTCCCCAGCACGGGATTGCCGTGCAGCGACAGATCGCCGTAGCCCTGGTCGTCGGTGATGATAAAGACGACATTCGGCGGGCGTTTTGCGCGGGCGGCAAGCACCGCGGGCGCGGAAAGGAATTCGCGGCGGCTGGTCATTGGCCTTACAATATCACCGCATGAGACTCGTGACGCTCGTCCTCGCAATGGCAGCGCTGGCCGCCGCCCAACCGCCCCGGTCGTACCCCACCATCGGCACAATCCATCGCATGGATACCTCCCTGGATGCGTTGCTTGCCCCAGATGCGAAGATCGAGGTCCTCGCCTCCGGATTTGATTGGTCAGAAGGTCCGGTCTGGGACGTGCGCAATGCCCAACTTCTGTTCTCGGACATCCCCAAGAACACCATCTATGCCTGGACGGCGGAGAAGGGCATCAGTGTGTTCATGAAGCCATCGGGCTATACGGGCGTAGCCGATTACGGCCAGGAACCCGGTTCAAACGGGCTCACTTTTGACAGGCAAGGCCGTCTCATCCTCTGCGAACACGGCGACCGCCGCATCGCGCGCCTCGAGCCCGGCGGAGGCAAGGTGACCCTCGCTGACCGGTATCAGGGCAAGCGGCTGAATTCGCCCAACGATGCGGTCGTCCACTCATCCGGCGACATCTATTTTACGGACCCGATCTACGGTCTGCCGCAGCGTGAAAAGGACCCGAACCGCGAACTCGATTTCTGCGGCGTCTATCGCTGGAGCGCCCGCGACGGCTCAGTCACCCTGCTCACCAGAGAACTGCCGAGGCCGAACGGCATTGCTCTTTCTCCCGACGAAAAAACCCTGTACGTCGCCAATTCCGAAGGGACAAAGGCGATCTGGATGGCCTTCCCTGTTCTGGCTGACGGTAACGTGGGACCGGGCCGGGTGTTTGTGGATGCGACTCCGCTGAAGCTCCGTGGCGGTCCGGACGGGATGAAGGTAGACCGCGACGGAAATCTCTGGGCGACTGGCCCGGGCGGAGTCCATATCATGACGCCGCAAGGCAAATTGCTCGGCCGGATCGAAATTGGCGAGTCCACGGCCAATGTCGCTTTCGGCGATGACGGTTCCACGTTGTACATTACCGCCGATATGTACCTGTGCCGCGTGAAGACAAAAGCCAAGGGCTGGTAGCAGGCTGAGAGCCAGGCAGGTGGCGGAGGCGTTGATGCAACCGGCTCGTCAACCCGCTGGTGTTGCGAGCGCCGCCGCAGAGAGTCCGCGTGAAAACTCCCTTTGAGGTCTGTTCACTGAGCGTGCATCCGTTGAGAACGGCAAGCCGCAGAAGACGAGAAGCGGTGATTATATGTATTCACGAAGACTGGTGAGCGGGCGGTGGCGCGTGGTCTCTCCCACGCCCGAGCACGAGGCTCGCCGCATGTGGGCGCCCGCTGTTTCGGTTCGCGGCTAGCCGGCCGAGCAGGGGCGTCGAGACGAGTCTCGACGCGGCAGGCCACGGGCCAGCGCTACGAGAGAGCGCGCCGGCTGCGGACGAGGGCGTCCGCCCTCCTGGCGCATCGGTGCTCGTGGACACGGCGACCGGGGCCGGGGGCTGCTTCTCGTGAGCGGATGGTCTCAATTCGGATCTACCTCGCGCCGACACGCGAGGCTCGCGGAGCGGGGCGGTATCGATTGAGCCCAACACAATTGCAGGTACTCGCAAGCGGCCTCCGCCTTTTGAAAATGGCCTTGCTCATCGACCATCCAAGAGCAAAGGCGCCGAGCGTAGGTCCGATGAGGAGGCCAAATTCGGCGACGATCCAGTCGTTGTTGGGAAACAACCATGCGCCGAAAAGGATCCCTAAGTAGAAGCCAAGCCATAAGCCAATCAGGCCAGCGATAGGGATCAAGAATATCTTCATTCGGCATCCGATAGTATTGGCGCGCAACGGCAGGTTTAACCCACCCCGCGTAGCTCTATGAAGTCCTGTGAGACCGGCATTCTTGTAGGCAGCCGGAGACGCGGGGCTGAAAGCCCCGCGCAACCTAAAGGCCGCCCCACCAAGCTCAGTATTCCCGGTCGATCTTGACGCCTGGTTCGGGGATCGGGTAGCGGCCGTCGGCGCCGATGCGCAGCGGCGGGGGTCCGTCCATCACCAACTTGTCCACGTCGGGCGCGAACTCGTGCGGGCAATTCAGGATCTGTTCGAAGGTCACGATGCGGCCTGTATGGGCAGCCATGCGGCCCATCGAAGCAACGAGGCTCGCCTCGGCGCCGCGCTTGGCTTCGTTGTAAGGCTTGTCCTGGCGGATGGCGTCGGTCAGGTCGTCCCACTCCCACTGATAGGGGCTCTTTTCAGGTTGCGGGAAGGCCCACACGAGGTTCGGATCCGGCGGCAGCGGCAGCTGCTTGCGGTTATCCACACGCGGGATATTGTGGCCCTTGTAAATGCGTGTCATGCCCGGCGCGTGCGACAACGTCGAGATGACCGCCGACCCCTTCGATCCGTGGGCGTAGCTGGCGAATTCGTCGCGCGCGCCCTTCATGTTGCGGCCGTCGAAGTAGAGCCGCGTGCCGTCGGGATAGACGTACTGGACTGAATAGGTGTCGAAGTTCTGGTCGAGCGAATCGCCGCGGTAGTGGCGTCCGCCGACGGCGTGCGCCTCGACGGGCCATGCGCCCTTCATCCAACTGCACTCGTCGATCTGGTGGATGTAGTAATCCGAAAAGACGCCGCCGCTGGCCCAGAGGAAGGCGTGGAAGCGCTTGATCTGGTAGGTGAGTTCGCTCTCGTCCACCGGGCGCGGACCGGCGGTGCCGCCGCCCTGGCCCATGCGGTAGCCGCGCATGGCGATGATGTCGCCGATCTGGCCGTCTTGAATCCGCTTGAGCAGTTCCTGGCGGGCGCGGCAATGACGGACCATCAGCCCGACGCCGACTTTCAAGTTCTTCGCCGAGGCCGCCTCGGCCAGTTTCAGCATGCGCTTGGTCGTGGGGCCATCGACGGTGACCGGCTTCTCCATGAAGCAGTGCAGACCCTTTTCGATGGCATAGCTGAACTGGACCCAGCGAAACGCCGGCGGCGTGCCGAGGATGACGACGTCGCCCGGCTTGAGCGCGTCCATGGCCTGTTTGTAGGCATCGAAGCTGAGGAAGCGGCGTTCCTGAGGCACGTCCACTTTGTCGCCGAACTCGGTTTTCAGCCGGTCGTAGCTGTTGTTCAGCTTGGCCCGGACGACGTCGGCCATGGCGGTCAGTTTCATCGGACCGTTGGTGACGCGGAGCGCGTCCATGGCCGCGCCGGTGCCGCGGCCGCCGCAGCCGACAAGCGCAACCTGGAGAGTGTCCGTGCTGGCCGCATGGACGTGCGGCAGCGAGACGCCGGCGAGGGCGGAGACGCTGGCTGTGCGGGTGAGGAATTCGCGCCGAGATGCGGCGGATGTCTTGATTTCTCTCATAGATGGGCCTCCTGGCTTGACTTGGATAGCTTACATCAACGCGAGGCGGCGCAAGCGGCTGTCTCCGCCGTGTAAATTCACGCGCTTTCCGCGAACTATCGCACCTGTGGTCCGTATTTCTGGCTATGAGGGATCTCCGGTTCGCTCTGCGTTCGCTCGCCAAAGCCCCTGTTTTCGCCACGGCCGCGATCGTTTCACTGGCCTTGGGGATTGGCGCCAACACGGCGATCTTCACGCTCGTCGATCAGATCCTCTTGCGCATGCTGCCGGTCGAGCGGCCCCAGGAATTGGTCCAGTTCCGTCTGGAGGGCGGGCGATTCGGCTCGCAGAACGGCGACGGCCGCCACACCTTCGCGCACCCGCAATACCTGAAGTTCCGTGACCGGAACACGGTGTTGGGCGGGCTCACCGGGACTCGAACGGAGAGGGCCGGAATGGTTGCCGGCGATCGGAGTGAGGTCGTCAGCGTGACCATGGTGGCCGGCAATTACTTTCAGGTCTTCGGCATACGGCCTCGTTTGGGCCGTCTGCTGCAACCCTCAGACGATCTCAATCGAAACGCCCATCCGGTGGTGGTGCTCCAGTACGACTTCTGGCGGAACAGGTTTGGCGGCAGGGCGGACATCGCCGGCGAACAGATCCGGCTAAACGGAACGCCTTTCACAGTTATCGGCGTCGCCCAGCAGGGTTTTGAAGGAACCGAGGCTGGCATCCCCACCGCGATGTGGGTGCCGGTGATGATGAAACCGGCGATCACACCGACCTGGGATGCCCTGGACGACGAGCGCGACTCCTGGTTCTATTTGTTCGGCCGCCTGAAACCTGGCGTCACGCGCGAGAAGGCCGAAGCGTCGATCAGAGTTTTGTACAGCCAGATGCAGCAGGAGGAACTCAAGGGACCGCTGTTTGCCCGGTTCCCGGACATGAAGGAGCGTTTCCTGAAGCAGACCTTTTCGTTGATTCCGGCTGAAAAGGGCCAGTCGAACCTGCGTGAGCGCTCCGAGAGACCGTTGATCGTATTGCAGTGCCTGGTGGGATTGGTGCTGCTGATCGCGTGCGCGAACGTGGCCAACCTGATGCTTGCGCGGGCTGCGGCTGGTCAGCGGGAGGTGGCTATCCGCGTGGCGCTGGGGGCGACAAGGTGGCAGGTGGTGAGGCAGTTCTTGTGGGAGAGTGCAATCCTGGCCGTGGCGGGCGGCGCAGCCGGGGTGGCGCTGAGCTACTGGATGGCGCGCGGGCTGATCGGTTTCCTGCCTTACAACCCGGAGTATCTTTCCTTGTCCGCGACGCCGGACCTGCGAATCCTGCTGTTCGCCACTGCTGTCACAGCGTTCACCGCCTTGATTTTCGGACTGGCGCCAGCGTTGAAGGGATCCCGGGCCGAGCCTGCGGCGGCGTTGAAGTCCGAGGCTGGCTCGGTGGCCGGCGGCCATGGCCACGTGCGGATGAGGAAGACGCTGGTGGCGCTGCAGGTGAGCCTCTGCACGCTCCTCGTGATAGGCGCGGGCCTTTTCACGCGTTCGCTGAATGAACTGAAGCGCGTCGATCTCGGCTTCGAGAGCGGCAGCGTCATCATGTTCGGCATGGGCCCGGCGATGGTGTATGACACCGGCAGGAAGCTGTATGTCTACCGCGAGGCGCTGGATGCCCTGCGGTCGCTGCCTGGGGTGGCGGCCGCGGGCGCCAGCCGGCAACGCCTGCTGACGGGTGGCAGGTGGGACACTTCCATCACTCTGCCCGGCGCGACAGTGCCGGACCTGGAAAGCACATGGAGCTTCTTCAATGCAGTTTCGCCGGGCTACTTCGAGGCATTGGGGATTCCCGTGAAGGCCGGACGAGATTTCACCTGGAACGACTGGGGTACGGAAAAAGCCCGCTGCCTGGTAAACGAGGCGCTGGTGAAGCAGTATCTGAACGGGTCAAGCCCGGTTGGCCGGCTGATGGCGATGGGGCGAGCCAATACCCCGGACATGGAAATTGTTGGGATGATCCGCGACGCCCACTATCACGAAGTCAGGGGGGAAGTCCCAAGGCAGACGTTCGTCGCCCTTGGCAGCACCAGGTTCATTGAAAGGATCAACTCGGTAACCGTCTATGTGAGAACCAACGGCGACCCGCGCCAGGTGATGCCGTTGATCCGGCCCGCGCTGCGCCGCCTGGATACAAACCTCGTTGTTTCAGACCTACGGCTCATGGACGAACAGTTGGACCGGAGCCTGACCAACGAGAGGCTACTATCGTACCTCTCGGGCGGTTTCGCGATTCTGGCGACACTCTTGGCCGCGGTTGGACTCTATGGCGTGCTGGCATTCGTGGTGACGCGGCGAACCAAGGAGATCGGTATCCGCATGGCGATGGGCGCCGCGCCGTCGAGCGCCATCGGCCTGGTGCTGGAGGAGATTGCGCCGGTGATCATCGCCGGGGTGGCCGTTGGCGTCGGATGCGGCATGGCCGGCGGACGATATGTCGAAAGCCAGTTGTTCGGGGTGAAGGCGCTGGACGCGGCGTCGTTCACCACCGGAGTCGCAATCATCCTGGCCGTCTCGCTGGCTGCGGCGTTCGCGCCGGCGTGGAAAGCCTCGCGGATCGATCCGAACCGGGCGTTGCGCTGGGAATAGCCTGACGCTCAACGCGGTTTCATGCCGGTTCGGCGACGAGCCAGGCGGGCATTAGGCGCGGCAGCAGGACCTGGTCGGCAATGGCGGCCATCAGGGCGCCCGTGGCGTAGGCGGCGAAATCCAGAGGGTCGAACGTATTCCCGAAGACCGGATAACCGAAATACTGGGCTAACTCCGCCGACGACATCACCGCCACCACCACCGCTGCGCGCAAATACCACCGGCGCAGTGCGGGTACGATCTCATCGCAAAGAATCAGCAGAAAATAGGCGGCGAACGGCAGCAGGATGTCGATCGCGTAGCCTGTCACGAAGGTGCGGAACGGCCCCCGGTAGCCGGGTCCGGTGAACAGGTGGGCGGCGGCTACCGCCAGGTTCACATTGACGGCCACCACTCGCTTTGCCTTCACGCGCGTCATCGCCATGGACTGCCCGGCAGTTGCGCCGCTACTGTTTGTCCATGGCAATTTTCTGAACCATTTCGCCCTGGCTGCTGGCGAACTTGCGGTCGATGGTCAGGGTCTTGCCATCGGCGGACAGGGTCCACTTGTCGCTGATGGTCATGTCGTTGCCGCCAAATGACGTCTTGGTGTTGATCAACAGTATGTCGCCGTCCCAGGTGACCGTGCTTTTAGACTCGTTGTCACGCATCTTGTTGATGCATTCCTTGCCGTCGGTGGTGTAGGCGGCTTCCCAGGTGAACTCACCGTAGTCGCCTGCCATTGAAGTGCTAACTTTCAGATTCGGATCGTCGTGACCGATTGACATAGTCAGTTTGGACGGGGCCGGGAATTGGCCGAAGTCGCTCTTGGCGGGGTTCAGTTTCCAATCGCCCGTGAAGTTGGGTTTGGCCGCAAGACCCGACGCCAGGACGAGAACCGTGATGAGAATGAAGATTCCGCGATTCATGTTGACCTCCCGATTTGGCCGCCTGCCATCATATCCAATTCCACCAACGGGTCTTTTGGCTCGTGGAAGAGATACGCAGCAGGTCGGCGCTCAGGCGCGATAAGTTTTACACACATTGCCTTCACTCCGTTCCGCCGGGCTGCTATATTGTTCGGGATCCGAGAAAGAGGTGAATTGAATGAGTCCTGAAACCGCTCCAGAGTCCCAGCAGGTAAGTGAAATCCAACGCCTGACGGGCGTCTTCCATTCTCCGGGCTCCGTTTTCGGCAACATTGCGGTGGCCGGGAAGTGGGTCATCCCGCTGCTGATCATCGTGTTGTGTTCGCTCGGCTCCGTCACCGCCATCCAGTCACGCATCTCCGTCGAGGACATGGTCGCCAAGATCTTGGAAACCAACGAACGCATGCAGCAACTGCCCGCCGATCAGCGCGACGCGGTCATGGCGCAGCAGATGAAGATCATTCCCATCGGGTTGTATGCCGGGGCTTTCGTCGGAAGTGCCGTGATTCTGTTCATCGCGGCAGGCGTCCTGCTGCTGGTCTTCAATCTGCTGATGGACGGCAAGTTGAAGTACAAGAACGCGCTCAATATCTACTCCTACGCCATGCTGCCTCCGGGAATCGTAGGAACGCTGGTCATGATCATGGTGCTGTACTTGAAGCCGCCCGATGAGTTCGACATCCAGAATCCACTGGCTTTCAACGCCGGGGCGTTTTTGTCCGCCACTTCGCCAGCCTGGATGAAATCGCTACTCGGCTCGATCGACCTGTTCACCTTCTGGACGATCTTCCTGCTGGCTATCGGCTTTTCGCGCGCGATCCCAAAGATGACGACGGGCAAGGCGTTTGGCGCGATCCTGGTTCCCTGGTTTGTCTGGGTGATTCTCAAGACAGGCTGGGCAGCGATGTTCGGCTGAGCGTGAAGCGATGAGCCGGTGAGCCGCATCCCGTACACTGGGATGTAGGGCATGGCTCTAGTCATATTCGATTTGGACGGCACGCTGGTCGATTCCAAACAGGACCTCTGCAACTCGGTCAACGCAACTCGGTCTTACATGGGCATGGAACCGCTGCCGGACGACGTCGTTGCTTCATACGTGGGCAACGGCGCGCCAGTCCTCATCAAAAGGGCCATGGGCGAAGGCGCCACCGAGGCCCAACTGGAGCAGGCGCTGGCCTACTTCCTGAGCTACTACCGCGAGCACATGCTCGATTACACGCGCGACTACCCCGGCGTGCGCGAATGCCTGGCGGAACTTCGTGGCCGGCGAATCAAGATGGCCGTGCTGACAAACAAGCCGGTCCGTTTCTCGAAGGAGATCCTGGTTGGACTGAAGCTAGGGGATTATTTCTTCCAGGTATACGGCGGGAACAGCTTCGTCGAGAAGAAACCGCATCCGGTCGGCATCGAGACGTTGATTGAGGAGGCTGGGACATCGCGCGATAGGACGTGGATGGTGGGCGATTCATCCGTGGACGTGCTTACAGCGCGCAACGCGGGGGTGAAGGCGGTCGGCGTGACATACGGGTTGAAGCCCTACACGCTCGACGAAGCGCCGCCGGATCTGATGCTAGATACACTGGCGGACTTACCACCACACATCCATTGAAGGCTCATTGAGTTGCGATGGGGAGGTTGCCCGTATCGCTGTAGTCGCCCGAGCCAGCGGCTCGGATCACCCATGACACAGGCGAGTAGAGGTACATCCGCCCTGGGACGCGGGCAGTGATCAAGTACCGGCCCTCCTTATCCGGGTCCACGCGGGCGCTCAAGATCTCGATTGGTCCGCCGCCGGCTGTACTTTCGTAGATTTCCAGCGCCGTCAGAACCCTGCCCTGGCTGTCAACAGGACCGAGGCCAGCCATCCGCAAAGTGATCGCTTCACCCGGCCTCACCGGATTCATGTCCGAGATCTCGCTGCCGTCCGGCCGCAGTCCGCTGACCCTGTAATTGGCCGAAATAAAGTAAGGGGCCACGTCTGACAAGCGGGCCGTAAACGATTGCGGCTCGAACTGACTTCCTTTCCTCGATACCACCAAGACCGCCTCGCCCATTTCGGCATCCCAGGGGAAGATGAACTCGATCCGGTTTGCTGAGATGGAGACAGGCTGAATTGATCTATCCTTCCAAGCCAATTCGGCCTGGTCGAGTCCGGTTCCTGTGAGTTCATACCTGGAGCCGCGGGCCACCTGTGCGGGCATCTGCGACACGGCATCGGTTCCGCTGGCGATTTCCGAGGTCTCCAGCGAAAGCCCGTCAACAACGATAAGCCTTCCTCCGGCGGCCGCCGCCACGACGGTCATGCCGTCGCCGGAGATCGCCGCATCCAGGACGCCCGCGGGCTCGAAGGTCCACTGGCGGAGTCTCCCGGTGATCAAATCGGCAGTCCAGACCTGCACGGCAAGCGAGTCATTCTTACCCTCCCAGTTCGCTCCCGACAGGAACATCAGCACCGTTCCGTCTTCGGTTAAGGCCGGCTTGCGGCATCCTTCGGCGGCCTGGATCAGGACGGTTTCCCACCCCGTTGCAAGTTCCACGGCGACAAGTGACGGGTTTTCTTCAAGCGTCTGGCCGACGGCGAACCGGGCGTCGTCACTGACGACGACTTCGGTGAGGTTCCAGGTAGTCCTTCGCTGGACCGGTTCCGCGCCGGCTCGGAAGACCAGGAGCCCCGGCCCAGTGCCGCCAGTTACCAGGGTTCCGTCATTCGCGATTGATCGCCGTCCGGCTCCGGAGATCCCGGACGGCGGGCTCATCCATTGAGAGGAGGCTCCTGTATCAAGGTCCAGGAGCTTCAAGCCGTACTGGCGAGCCATCGACTGCGGACCGGCGAACGCCGCCCAACGTCCATTGGCGCTCAACCGCGCCCAGCCGGCCGCGGCCGTTTCGCACCGCTCTCCCTGAGCGCAGCGGCCGTGGCGGATGGTCCCCATGAGGCGTTCCACCCCCAGGCATCCGCTGCCTCCGGTGCAGGTGCGAGTGGCAGTCCAGGCCACCGTCTGGCCGTCGGAACTAAGCACGGTGGAGTGGAGAGAGGGGAAGTTCAGCGGGGCGCGGTCGCCGGGAAGCCATTCGGCCTTGACGTTGAGAAAGGTCCGTAGTTTGCGCGTCTGATCCGCTTCGATCAGTTTGAACTCATTGTTACGCTCCTCGCCTTTGAGGGTGAGGGTAGTGGAGAAGAGAATCCTTCTCGCCGAGCGGTCGATGGCCAGGTCAGTGAACTGGGCGGCCGCGGGGAGAGCCTGAATGAATAAGAGGATGGCGGCAAGCGTTCTCACGCTGGAGAGATGGGCACGTGGAATTCCAAACCGTCTGGTCCCCAAACTGTTCTGGGAGAAACACAGGACCGTGCAATCGGCACCAGGAGTGTGGCGCAACAACACATCGCACGGGTCATTGAGCCAGCCCAGGACCGCGAGCGCGGCTCAATCCGGACGTGGCGCGGAACCAACCTTCACGCGTTGGCGGGGTGGCGGCGTTCCGGCAAAACAAGTTCTCAGCGGCCGGATCACGTGCGGCTATTGATGATGGCAGCGATCCTGCCTGGTTCGTTGGGGACGACTATAGGCGCGTTGCCAAAAGCGGATTTCAGCAGCTCGCCTGAGGGCGTCTTCAACTGGCCGGAGTGGTACTTGAAGATGTAGTCAGGGTCCTTCAGGACATTCCCGGTAAGAACGGCGACCACGTCAGCCGACTCATCAATGATGCGGGCGGCAACCAATTGCTTCAGTCCAGCCAGTGTGGCGGCCGAAGCTGGCTCGCAGCCGATGCCGCACCGCCCGACGACCGCTTTGGCGTCGGCGATCTCCTGCTCTGACACCTTCGTCACAATCCCGCCCGATTCATCGACCACTTGGATGGCCTTGGGCCAGGAAACCGGGTCGCCGATGCGGATGGCGGTGGCGAGGGTCTCCGGTTCGGTGACGGGCTGGAATTCGCCGCGGTCTCGGAAATAGTTGCAGAAGGGCGCGGAGCCCTCGGCCTGTACGACGGCGAAGCGGGGCTCGCGTTCGACAAAACCGAGCGACTTGAGTTCGCGGAACGCCTTGCCGAAGGCGGAGATATTGCCGAGGTTGCCGCCAGGGACGACCACCCAGTCCGGCACGCGCCAATCCCGCTGGTCCATCATTTCGGCCATGATCGTCTTCTGGCCCTCGATGCGGAACGGGTTGACCGAGTTCAACAGGTAGATGCCCATCTCGGTTGCCAGGACGCGTACCAGCGACAGAATCTGGTCGAAGTTGGCTTCCACCTGGAGGGTGAGCGCGCCGTACTCAAGCGCCTGAGCAAGTTTGCCGTAGCTGATGTTGCCGTGGGGCAGGAAGATGATTGGCGTCATGCCGGCGGCGGCGGCATAGGCGGCCATCGAAGCCGAGGTATTGCCGGTGGAAACGCAGGCGACCCGCTTCATGCCGAGGCGGAGACCGACGGTGGCGCCGGCTGTCATGCCGTTGTCCTTGAACGATCCGGTGGGATTGAATCCCTGATGCTTGAAGGTGAGCCGCTCAAGTCCGGCGTAGGCGGCGGCGCGCGGAGCGTCGAGCAGCGGCGTGTTGCCCTCGCGGAGCGTGACGATGCGGTCGCGGGAGGTGTCGGCGAAGCCAAGCAGTTCTCGGAAGCGCCATACGCCGCTTTGGTCTTCGGGAGCATTCGAAATGCGCCGGGCGCGCCACAGACGCACCGTCTTTTCCGGGTCGAGCGAGAGCCCCTCGTCGCGGTGCTCGATCAGAGCTCCGCAATTGGGACACGTGTAGATCACCTCGCCGATGTCGAACACCGACGCGCAGTTGGAGTTAATACAGGCTAGAGAGGACGACAAGCCTCCATTATTCCAGATGAGCGTCAGTCGAGATGGAAGACCATCTCAAACGGCGCCATCTGCTTGTCCGGCGCCCGTCCTGCATCGTCGATGAAGAACTCCTTCATTTCGTTTTGCCAGCGCGCGTTGACCTCTTCGCGCTGCATGCCGGCGCGGGCGGCTTCGAAATCGGGCGTTTCAAGGTAGCCGACCAGAAGCCCGTCGGGACGCAGGAATAGCGAATAATTTGTCCATCCGGTGCGTTTTAGCGCGTCGAGCATCTCCGGCCACACGTTGCGGTGGCGCCGCTTGTATTCTTCCAGCCGGTCCGGCTTGACTTGGAGCGTGAAACAGACACGTTGCATCTCTGGCATCATATCGAGTGCTATGGCAGATCAGCGCAAGCTCAAGGATCTGGCGGGCATCGGGCCGGCCTTTCTCAAGGATTTCGGACTGCTCGGCATCACCAGCGTCTCCCAGTTGGCCCGCAAGAACGGCAAGCGGCTCTATCAGGAACTGTGCCGCCTTACCGGCACGCGACAGGATCCCTGCGTCGAGGACACTTTGGTGTGCGCCGTGGCACAGGCGCGCAATCCATGCTTGCCCTCCGAACAGCGCCAGTGGTGGTACTACTCTCGAATCAGAAAGGCCTCAGTGAAGGAGGTGCACTGATGATCCGGCTTTGGATCGAGAATGGCGCTCTTTATGCTGGCAAGTCACCTAAACCGAGACGCAAGCCCGGCCATGCTCTACTGAAGTTGATCTGTGGGGGCATCTGCAACACGGATCTTGAACTGCTACGGGGGTACTATTCCTTTTCTGGCCAGCCCGGCCATGAGTTCGTGGCGGAGGTAGTCGCTTGCGATGACAAAAGCTGGCTGGGCAAGCGTGTGGTGGGCGGCATCAATCTACCCTGCCGCCGCTGCGATTGGTGTCTTGACGGCCTTGGCAGGCATTGTCCAAACCGTAAGGTTCTCGGCATAGCGGGCCACCCCGGAGCCTTCGCCGAGTTTTTCACCCTGCCAGAATCGAATCTGGTCGCGGTGCCCGCGGCGGTCGGGACTGAACACGCCGTGTTCGCTGAACCCGTCGCCGCAGCCTGCGAGATCCTCGAACAGGTGAAGATCCCCAAAGGCGCGCCTGTGGCAGTGCTTGGCGATGGGAAGCTCGGATTGCTGGCGGCCCAGGTGTTGTCGCTCAACGGGGCCGAAGTTCACCTGTTCGGACGCCACGTTGACAAGCTGGCCATCGCGGCCAAAGGCGGCATTCAGGCTCATATGAATGAGGTGCCGCCTCGTTCAGGGTTCCAGTTCACCGTGGAGGCGACAGGGAAAGCAGAGGGACTGAGGGCAGCCATCGCCGCCACGCGTCCGCGAGGCACGGTCATCATGAAATCGACAATTCACGGCGATGTATCGTTCGATGCTGCACCGGTGGTTGTGAACGAAATTACATTGATTGGGTCCCGCTGCGGACGGATGGAGCCGGCGATGAGACTGATCCGGTCTGGGCGGCTTTTGCTCGATGACATGATCACGGCCGAATTCCCGCTGGCGGAGGCGGCCGAAGCATTCCTTGAGGCGCAACGGCCCGGCTCACTGAAAGTCCTCCTGCGTGCGCCGGCTTGAGTCCCGCGCGCCGAGATGCGGGGCCGTTTTCCATACGGCAGTTCTCTTGCTACAATGGAGAGGTCTTAGGTATTCCCCACATGAAAGCTGGCATCCACCCCGCCTATAATGAACTGAACGTGATCTGCGCCTGCGGCCACACGTTCAAGACCCGTTCCACGCACAAGGGCGACATCCGCGTGGAAATCTGCTCCAACTGCCATCCGTTTTTCACCGGCCGTCAGAAGCTCATCGACACCGAAGGCCGCGTGGACAGGTTCCAAAAGAAACTGGCCCGCACCGCAGCGTTGCAGAAGAAGATCGCCGACCGCGTCTCGGAAAAGGCCCAAGCTTAGGCGCCTGCCAAACAGATTCGGATAGAAACAAGGCGTGGAGTTTTAAGCTCCACGCCTTTTGTGTCTTTGGTGTGCCTGCGGCTTCGCCGCAGGCCGTCAGTCTCTTTTGCCCTGCTCAGCCTCGCGTTTCTTGCGCCGCTCCTCACGCTCCGCGCGCATCTTGGCGTACTCAGCCTGCTGATCCGCGGTCAGCATTGCATTGATCGCGGCCACTTGACCGTCTTGAATTGCCTTCATCTCGGGCCGAATCCGCTCACGTACTTCCTTGTATTTGGCTTCGGTCTCATCGAGTATCGTGGTGAGACGCTTGACCTGATCGTCACTCAATTTGAGGCGAGCCTGCATCTCAGCGGTGTAAGCGGCTCGAAACTCCTTGGGACTGCGCGGCGGACGGTTTTCGCGGGTAACCGCGGTTTTCTGCGCATAGTAACGGTAGCCGAGCGCACCCAGGGCCAGTCCGCTTAGGAATACCAGCGTCAGTGAGATGGCGAGATTTCGGTTGAACGGCTTCATGGAAATCAACGGCCGGTGGAGTAGTGATCAGGGTAGGCGACCGCCGCCACGTCCACGAAGATGGAATTCTCTGGCGTGGAATCCTGCGTCAATGTTTCGAGGTAGGTCGTCTGGTAGACCGCGTTCCGCCCGTCGTCGGTCGTTACCTGAAGCAGAAAAACTGTCAGGCAGGCCGCGAGCGCAGCCGCCACGAACCCTTCAGTCCAGCGCTTCAGGAACCAGGATGAGTTCTGGCGCGCGTCGATCCGCGCCCAAAGTTGGGGCATGAAGTCAACAGAGGCCTCCGGCGCCGGGCAGGCATCCCGGTAGGCCGCCAAGAGGCTGTCTAACTCCCGTTCGAGTTCTCTCTGATCCCGTGCCATATTGCCCTTCCCAATCATCGCTGCTTCAACGCTTCAACTCAACCCTGCCCATCTCCAGCCGATTGCCCGGCGGCGTTTATCTTTTCCGCCGCTTTCGCCCGCTCGTCTTTGGCCTTTCCAAATGCCTTGAGCACCCTTTGTCTGGCCCGGAACAGCCGGACCTTGAGAGCACTTTCGTTTACATCATAGATCGACTGTAACTCTTTGAGCGATAGCCCTTCCACTTCTTTTAATGTCAACAGCACCCGGTCGCTTTCGCTGACCTCGCTCAGCAAGGCATCCACCAACTCTCGCGTCTTCGCCTTCTGAGCCTCTTCGTTGCTCCATCTCGTGCCGGCGGCCGCATCGGCCATCATCACCTGCTGCTCGCTCAAATCCGCCATCCTGGACTCGCCCCGCCGCCTCCGCTTCCGGAGATAATCGAGCGAAGCGTTTACTGTCAGCCGGTAGAGCCACGGTTCGAATACCTCCGGGCTCCTCAATTGATCCATCGAATAATACAACCGCAGGAAGACCTCTTGCGCGACGTCTTCCACATCCTCGGGCCGCCCAATCATTCGCGCAACCGTACCCATGATGCGCCTTCGGTAGGCCGTTACGACCTCGTTGAACGCACCACCGTCGCCGGCTTTCGCCTTCCGGACTACCTCGAAGTCGACCAACATGCGGTGTCATTTCGGCCCGTCCGCAAGCCCTGCCTGGGCTCGATTGATAAGGCGGAGGGCACTGGCTCCAGGTTACAACAATCTCAGCCGTCTTGTTTTCTTTACCGGCGCCCGGGATGTAACAACAAGCCCTGTCTTTTCAGCTTGTTATCTCTATCGATGGCGGCTGGCATGCTACAATGACGGATTCTGAGTCTCCTCGCGATGGATTTCCTTTCCGGGCTCAACCCACGGCAAAAAGAGGCGGTGTGCCACGTCGAAGGGCCGCTGCTCATTCTGGCAGGCGCGGGCAGCGGCAAGACCCGGGTAATCACCCACCGCATCGCACATCTGATTAAAAATAAAGGAATTTACGGTCCATCAGTGCTCGCCGTCACCTTCACCAACAAGGCAGCCGGCGAAATGCGGGATCGGGTGGCCGGCCTGCTCGCCGGGCGGATTTCGGATGCCGGCCCCCTGGTCAGCACTTTTCACAGCTTTTGCGTCCGTCTGCTCAGGCGCGACGGCGACTCTCTGGCGCATCTCCGGCCCGGATTCACCCGGGAATTCCAGATCTACGACGCCGACGACCAGGTGGTCCTGATCAAGCAGATCTACAAGAAGCTCGGTCTCGACGACAAGTTCATGCAGCACCGGGCGGCCCTGTCCCGCATCAGCCACGCCAAGAACCACAAACAGGGTCCTGAGGACCTTGCGCGAGCCGCCTCTGACCCGAAGGCAACGCGCCTCGCCAAGGTTTTTGAACTCTACAACGAGGAACTTCGCCGCGCGAATTCGCTCGACTTCGACGACCTGCTGCTTGAAGCCGTCCGTCTTCTGCGCCACGACGCCGAGGTGCGTTCGCTTTGGAACCGGCGCATACAGTTCCTGATGGTCGATGAATACCAGGACACCAACCGGTCGCAGTACGAGTTGATGCGCCTGCTCAGCCAGCAACACGACAACGTGGCCGTGGTGGGCGACGAGGACCAATCCATCTACGGCTGGCGGGGGGCCGATATCCGGAACATCCTCGATTTCGAGAAGGACTACCCCAACGCCCGCACAATCAAGCTTGAAAGGAACTACCGCTCGACCAAGACCATCCTGGACGCCGCCGGCGCCGTGGTCGCCCACAATCAGGCGCGCATCGGCAAGTGGCTTGAAACCGAAAACGGCGCGGGCTCACCCATCGGCTTCTATGAAGCTGCGGATGGCGAATCCGAGGCTCTGTTCATCGCCGACACGATCGAGAAACTGCTGCGCGAGAGTCCGGACAACCGGGTGGCGGTCCTCTACCGGACCAACTTCCAGTCTCGCCAGATCGAGGAGGCGCTGCGGCGTTACAACCGCCCCTACATCGTTGTCGGGGGGTTCAGCTTCTACCAGCGCGCCGAGATCAAAGACGCCCTGGCGTACTTGAAACTGCTTGCCAATCCCGGCGACGGCGTCAGTCTTTCGCGCATCATCAACGTCCCGGCGCGTGGTATCGGCAAGACCACACTGGAGCAGATCGAAGCGCTGGCACGTGCACGCGGAATCACGCTCTGGGATGCCTGCGAGGCGGCTTGTGGGGAGAAACTTCTGGGCGCCCGCGCTGAAGCATCCGTCGTGGCATTCTTGCGGATGATGGCGGAATTGAGGGAGTATCTGGCTCAGCGCGGAGTCCACGAGACCCTGAACGAGCTGTTTGAACGCACCGGCTATCGCCAGATGATCTCTGCCGATGCGGGCGTTGATTCCGAATCCAAGCTCGGCAATCTCGAGGAACTGCTCTCGGCGGCGGCCGAGGCCCATGAACGCGGCGAGACGCTCACCGATTTCCTCGACCACGCCGCTCTGGTTTCCGACGCAGACCAGATCGACGACAAGGCGCGCGTGTCGCTGCTGACCATGCACAACGCCAAGGGCCTCGAGTTTCCCGTCGTCTTTATCGCCGGCCTGGAAGAGGGGCTCTTCCCTCATTCACGATCTCGGGAGAGCGAAAGTCAGCTCGAGGAGGAGCGGCGCCTCTGCTACGTCGCCATGACTCGCGCCCAGCGCCAGCTCTACCTGACGTGCGCCCGGTTCCGCCGGAGGTATGGGGGATCTCCGTTGGAGGCGTGCCAGCGCTCGCGATTCCTCGATGAGGTCCCGCAGTCGCTGATCGAGGAACTCCACATCCAGAGCCGGCCAGGCGTCCTCGACCTCCACGGCGAGCGCGCCCAAGTGCGCGAGGCGGCGCGCCGCAATACTTATACTGGAAAGACATATAACTCGCTCGATCACATCTCGCAGTTCTTCGCCGAACGCGGGATTGTGGCGCCGTCGCTGGCGCCTAAGCCTGTGCAGACGGCTCAGCCAGGCTCCGTTCCAGTTCCGCCTGTCGTGAGGACCC
Source organism: Bryobacteraceae bacterium (assembly GCA_029975915.1). Next base: position 110,584 of record JARKOC010000058.1, on the reverse strand, counting down.
CGGCGCCGCCAGCGCCGGCCGCGAGGCCTCATGCGGGACCGAAAACGGCAAAGCGAGGCATCTCCGCCGGGGCGACCGTGTATCATGCAAAATACGGCCGCGGCACGGTGATTCGCAAGGAAGGCGACGGCGACGACGCCAAGATTACCGTCAGCTTCGCCAATATCGGCATTAAGAAACTGATCGCAAAATTTGCTCAACTGAAGGCAGAACCATGAACACGAAAAACATCACCGACCGCGAAGAACGCAAAGAAGCCAAGCGGAAAGCCCGCGCCGAAGCGCCGGCCAAGCCCAAACGCGCCCCCGATGTGGACCGCGGTTCCCAGAAAAAGAAGGTCCGCACCGTTTCGAAGGGCAAGACCCGCCGCTAGAGCCGCAACGCCGCTGTCCGGTCCCCGCCGCATCCGGAGCGCCTCCGTCGGCGGGGATTCCACGTCGAATCAACCGGATCATGGAGCGTGTGCGTGAACCTCGAACCTGACAGTCCGATCACGGGAGGAGTCGCGGTGAACCAGCTATTCCGGACCAAAAGCATAGACGCGCTTGTGGCCGCCTCCAACGAGGAGGGTAAACGCCTCCAGCGCCATCTCGGCGCCTGGAGCCTGATGGCGCTGGGCATCGGCGCCGTGATCGGCAGCGGGATCTTCATCTTGACTGGGACGGCCGCGGCGGGCGAAATCCGCTCCTTTCATTCGATATTCCATGTGCCGTTGCTTGATCTGATGATGAACGGCGGCCAGTCTGAGTTCACCATCGGGAGGCCCGGGGCCGGGCCAGGCATCGCGCTGTCTTTTTTCCTGACCGCCCTGGCCTGTGGCTTCGCCGCACTGTGCTACGCGGAGATGGCTTCCACCATTCCGGTCGCCGGTTCGGCCTACACCTACGCATACGCCACCATGGGCGAACTCACGGCCTGGATGATCGGCTGGAATCTGATCCTGGAGTACGCCGTCTCGAACATGGCCGTCGCCGTCGGCTTTTCGGCCCATGTCAACCACATCATGTCCGGCGTGTTAGGGTTCAACCTGCCTAGGGAACTCTGTGAGCCTGCCATCGCCGGCGGCTCATACACGGGAGCCTGGTTCAATCTGCCCGCCTTCGTCGTCTTGATGCTACTGACCGTGCTGCTGGTTCACGGCATCAAGGAGAGCGCCCGCGCCAACGACATCATGGTGATTGTCAAGATCGCGGCGATTCTTGTCTTCATTGTCGGCGCCGCGCGCGCCATAGTCCCGGAGAACTACGAACCGTTCATGCCGAACGGCTTCAGCGGCGTGCTGACCGGCGCCGCAATCGTGTTCTTCACTTACATCGGATTCGACTCGGTTTCCACCGCCGCGGAGGAGTGCAAAAACCCGCAGCGGGACATGCCCATTGGAATACTCGGAACTCTTCTGGTCTGTTCCCTGCTCTACATCGGCGTGGCGCTTGTGTTGACCGGCATCGCCGACTGGAAAACGCTTAACAACGCCGCCCCCGTCGTCGGGGCGTTGAAAACGCTCAAAATGAACACCTTGTGGAAGTGGGTGGACATCGGCGCCCTGGGCGGCATGATCAGTTCGCTGCTGGTCTTTCAATATGGCCAGGCCAGGGTCTGGTTTGCGATGTCGCGAGACGGGTTATTGCCTCAGTTGTTCTCGAAGGTGCATCCGCGATACAAGACGCCGCATGTCAGCACATGGATTGCCGGCTTCGCCGTGGGCATCCCGGCGGGCGTATGGGATGTGGGCACATTCGCCGACCTTTCCAACATCGGCACTTTGTTCGCTTTCGCGGTAGTGAGCGCGGGAGTCCTGGTTCTGCGGCGTACGCAGCCCGACCGGCAGCGGGGTTTCACTGTGCCCTTGGGACCGCTGTTTCCACTCCTGGCCATCGCCAGTTGCTTGGTCCTCATGATGGCCCTGCCGCTTGAGACTTGGATTCGGTTCTTTGGTTGGAGTATCGTCGGTCTGATTATCTACTTTGTCTTCGGGAGAAAAAACAGCGCCCTGGCCCGCGGCGGCGTGAAAAGTTGAGCCGGAGCGCCAGGCCGTCAGCGCCATGGATGAGCACTACATTTGGACTGCCGCAGCGTGGCTGACCCTGAGCGCCTTTCTTCTGTTGGCGGCTCTCCATATGGCCTTCACCGGCCGTCGCTTCGAGGTGCGCTCGGTGGTCCGGCTGGGCAGGCGGGGTCATCCATCCGCTCTCGGAATCGAGACGGCTCTGGCCGTGGTCGCATGCATGATCTTCGGCGTCGTGCTGTTCTCCCTCGCCCCGGATCAAGCCATGGCGCTAAGGGTCGGTTTCGGAGCAGCCGGCGCCACCGTCCTGTTCACGAGCGCGTGGTGGCTGTTCACGTGGCTCCGGGACATGTCGGAAGCCCGGACCGAGTCTCTGCAGATGTGGCGGAAGCGGGCCTATTACACGTGCGACCGCCTTCGCGCCGAGTTGAACGAGGATGCGCTGCGAGGGGCGTTGTGCAAGCTCGCCGCCGAGGCGCTTGAGGCGCCAATGGCCGCGGTCTACCGCTCGACGAACGGAAGCGGATGGGTTTGCGCCGCCTCGGTGGTTCCCGCACAGGTCGGGCACCCGCCCTTGTTGGCAGGCATCGACCTCGATGCGCTCGATCCGTTCCACCCCCACATCCCTCGGCACAGTCCTGACGTCGGACTCTTCCCAATTCCATTGTCCGCCGAAAGCGCCGAATGGCTGGCCGTCGCCCTATTGCCCGGAGCCGGCTTTCACGCCGATACCCGTGCCTACGCAGAGATCTGCGCTCTGCACGCCGGCGCGCTTCTGGCGTCGCTACAGTCGGCGAGGGACTTCGCCGGGCAGCAGTCAGATGAACTGACGCAGCAAAAGGAGCAGCAACTCTGGCGCAGGGCCGTAGCCCGGCTCATGCCACCCGACTTGCCCGAGATACCAGGCCTCGATTACGGCGCCGAATACTGGCGGGGTCAATCGCCTGAGGGCCAGTTCATCGATCTCATCGCCCTTCCGAAAGGCGCGCTTGGCGTGGTGATGGCTGAGGTCGGCACGGCAGGCATGGAAGCCGCCGTGCAAATCGCCCAACTCCAGGTTCTCCTCCGCAGCCGCTTCCACGCCTACGCTGAAGATCTGGCCGAGCTGCTTCAATCCACCGAGCGGGCTTTAATGGCATCCAGTGAAAAGCCATTGCCCGTGCGCTTGTTCTGCGCCAGGTACTCGAGCGAGAAACGCACACTCACCTACGTCAACGCAGGCGCGATGCCGCCCTTGGTCCTCAGACGTTCCGCCGACGGCGCCCAGGTTCTGCGGCTGCCCGAATCAAGCGCGGCCATGGCTGCCTCGCCTCCTACGGCGTTCAGAATCGCCGAACTCGCGCTGTTGCCCGGCGATCTGGTTGCCATCGCCAGTTTGAGCCTGCTACAAAACCCGGCCGCGGGTTCGCCTTCTCCCCCCAGCGATGCCCGGCTGGCCGACTCTCTGATGTGCTGGGAAGACCGGCGCGCCGCGGATCTCGTCCGTCTCGTCTTCCGCTCCATCGAGGAGGGCGCTGCCGGGCCAGCCGCCGACCGCGCCTTGATTCTGCTGAAGTTCCTTTCATCCGGCTGCTAAAATGAAAAGGCTCTCACCACTTAGAAGTAGGCATCCCAGTTGCTTTTGACGAACGCGATACCTGCCGATCCCGCTTCCCCAGCGATTCACGATCGTGGCATTCAATGGTTGCTCCACTCAGGCATTCAGGAGCCTGAAGGAGGAGTCGCCCGCTACCACCACACCGATCGCGCTGAAAACGCGCGCGTCTCCACTGAAATCACCGGATACTTCATCAGTTCGGCGCTCGACCTTTGTGAACGGTATTCCTCGCCTGAGCTTCTGAAAGCGGCCATCAGTGCCGGCCGGTTCCTTTGCGACAGAGCCTGGGACCGTAACCTCGACGCCATGCCATTTGAATGGCCCGCGGAGAAGACGGATTCGGGCAACTGGACTTATTTCTTCGACAACGGGATCATCGTTCGAGCATTGTTGCGGCTGTGGCGCGCCACGGGGGACGATCAGTTTCTCAGCGTAGCCATCGCCACTGGCGAGTCGATGAGGCGCGATTTCGTGAACACGGACGATATCCATCCGATCCTTGAACTCCCGTCGAAACGACCCTGTCCACGAGACTCGCGATGGTCGCGCCAGTCGGATTGTTATCAGCTCAAGTCCGCTCTGGCGTGGCACGATCTCGCGCAGGCCACCGGAGACGAGACCTGGATGCCGCCGTTCAATGCCGCGTTCCAGCGCGCATTGGCCGCCCACGTAGCCTTCCCTGAAGGCGAGCCCGGCGCCCGCGTCATGGATCGCCTGCACGCCTATGGCTACTTCCTGGAGGCCTGCCTGTCGCGCGCCAGCGATCCTGAGGTGGTTTCCGCGCTCCGGAAGGGAATAGAAATGGACGCTGCCCTGCTGCGGCGTGTCAGGCCGGTCTTCGAACGGTCCGACGTGCCTGCTCAGTTGCTTCGAGTACGCCTCTGGGCGGAAGCCGCTGGAGCCGTTGAACTGGATCGCGAGGCAGCCGCCGAGGAAGCAGCATGGGCGGCGGCCTATCAGATGAGCGGACCTCCGAACGTTCACGGCGGATTCTGCTTCGGCAGCCGGAATGGGGTTTGGACGTCCTTCGTCAACCCTGTTTCGACGGCCTTCTGCTTGCAGGCTCTCTCCCTTTGGCAGGATCGCTGCGCGGGCCGGCCCCTGTCTTCCTGGCAGTCGGTGGTCTAGTGTGAGCGGCGGCAAACCGGTCCTACTCGCCTTCACGTCGGGAACCGAAGACCTGATCGAGGAGTTCCTGATCAACTTCCAGCGCGTCGCTCCCGATCTGCCCATGGTCATCGTCTCCGAGTTCCCGCAGACCGCTGGGCGGTGGATCCCGTGGATGCCTTCCAGGACTTACGAGGAGAATCGGGCCCGCGTCCTCGATTCAATCAAGCACGAAAGGATCGCCTGGACTGCGCTGCTGCTTCAGCCGCGCATGCCTTACTGGCCCATGCGCCGTCTGGCTGCCTCGATCGGAGGCGTCCGGACCCTGATCTTCAACGAGAATCTCGACCACTTTCGTCTGCATCCGCGCGCTTTGCCACAGATGCTGCGGCACATCCGGTGGCGTTTGGATAACTGGTATCGCTGGGAGACCAGCCCGGGCGGATGGCTCTACGCGCAGGTTTGGCGGCTTTTCCATCCAATGGCGTTTGTTCGCCCGTTTCTGTACCGGCGCACATTGCGCAAGGGCGCGATCATCGCCCGGATTAAGTCACGGCTCAAGCCGGTGGAGCCCCCACAACTTGCGCCGCTTCGAGAGGGCATTTCCGTCGTCATCCCGTCGCGCAACGGCCGGGAGTTGCTCGCATCGATGTTGCCGGGTCTGCTGGCCGGTCTCAAGGACCAATCCGGCGAAATCATCGTGGTCGATAATGGTTCGAACGACGGCACAGTCGAGTGGCTCAAGTCGGCTTATCCGGCGGTGCTCATTGAATGCGAGTTCAAGCCGCTGAGTTTCGCGGCCGCCGTGAATCGCGGCATCTCTCGCGCCCGTTTTTCCCGCGTCTGCCTGTTAAACAACGACATGGAAATCCGGCCGGGCTTCTTCCAGGCTCTGCTGGATGCGTTCGGCCAGGTCCCGGACCTGTTTTGCGCCACGGCCCAGATCTTTTTCCCCGAGGGCAGACGGCGCGAAGAGACGGGAAAGGCCGTGCTCTCGGTCATTGCGGACGTGAAAGAGTTTCCGGTCCGCTGCGAAACGCCCCTGCCGGGTGAGGATCTGACCTACGTGACATATGGCAGCGGCGGCTGCTCGCTCTACGACGCTCAGAAGCTGCGGGCCATCGGCGGCTTCGGCGAGATCTTCACGCCGGCATATGTCGAAGACCTGGACGCCGGCTGGCGCGCCTGGGCGCGCGGTTGGCCTACGGTGTTCGTCTCCGGCGCTCAAGTGCTGCATCACCACCGCGCGACCACCTCACGCTATTTCACGGATGCCCAGATCCGGCTTGCGGTGGAGCGCAACTACCTGAACTTCCTTGTCCGTTCGGTGTCCGATCCTGCCTTATTTACAGAACTTTGGAATCGGGCCGTGCTGCGCATCAACTGGCACGCCGCCTTGGAACCGCAACCGGAGTGGGCCATGCCGGCTCTGGAATCGGCGATCCTCGCCGAGCGCTATGTCGAGGCGCCTCCGGTACGGCTCGCCTCAGAACGAATGGCCCTGCATCTCGCCGGAGGAGAAACGTTCTCATTTCCCGGCCGGCAGAGCCGGTCCAGCGGACGGCGGACTGTGGTCGTGGCCAGCCCGTATGTGCCGTTCCCGCTCTCTCATGGCGGGGCGGTGCGGATGTTCAATCTCATGCGCCGCGCGGCGGCCGAATTCGACCAGGTCCTTATTTCGTTCTGCGATCAGCCGTTCACGCCCGCTCCTGAGGTGCTGGAGATCTGCCGGGAGGTGGTGCTGGTCCGCCGCACAGGTTCGCACCTGAGGCCGATGACGCAACGTCCCGAGGTGGTCGAGGAGCACGACACGATGCCGTTCCGGGCGGCTCTCAGGGAGATGATTCGCAAGCACGAGCCGGCCCTGGTTCAGCTCGAATTCACCCAGATGGGGCTTTATGCGCCGGATTGTACGCCGGTTCCGTCGATTCTCGTCGAGCACGATATTACGATTGACCTTTACGAACAGCTCGCCAGTCAGCGGGGCGATTGGGAGACGCTACAGCAGCTTGCCCGTTGGCGGACATTCGAACAGGATGCTTGGCGCAACGTGGATTGCGTCGTGGCAATGTCGGACAAGGACCGCGCCATGGTCAAAGGGGCGCGGCGAGTCGAGACCCTGGCCAACGGAGTGGACTTGAAGCGATTCAAGCCCGCAGATCTGGAACCGGAACCGAAACGCATCCTGTTCATCGGCTCGTTCGCCCATCTGCCGAACATCATGGCGCTGCGGTACTTCCTTGACGAGGCTTGGCCCACGTTGCACGAAGCTGGCGCCACTTTGCACGTCATCGCCGGGTCCAGACCGGAGCATTACCTCGAACTCTATCAAGACCGGGTGAGCGTGGAATTGAACCAGCCCGGAATTGAGATGGACGCGTTCGTATCCGATGTCCGGCCGGCATACGAGCGGGCCGCGGTCGTGATCGCGCCACTGCTCGCTTCCGCCGGAACCAACATCAAGATCATGGAAGCAATGGCCATGGGCAAGGCCATCGTCTCGACCCCGGCTGGCGTCAACGGGCTTGAACTGAATCCCGGCGAGGACGTGATCGTCGTCCCGGACGCCACCGCGATGGCGGCCGAAATCCGGTCACTGTTCGAAAACCCGGCGAAGAGGAAGCAAATCGAAGCGGCGGCCCGGCGAACCGTCGAACGCGACTACGACTGGGACCGGATCGCCGAGCGGCAAGCACGGCTCTACCGGGAACTCGACCAAACGAATTCTCCATCCCTGTAATGCGTTAAAAATAAACATTTTATATAAATAGTAAAGCCCCGCAGCCGAAACCCGGCGGCGGGGCCTTCAGGTAGCCTGAGAATCAGACCCGCGGTCTGAGAGACGCGCGACTATGGCTGGTCCACAGGAGCGTCGATCCCGTCACTGAATGAGGGATCCGTGCAATAGAGCAGCCGAATCAGCTATCAGCCACCTCGCGCGACAGATTACTACCAGGATTCATGTGTTCTGGATCACCTCCTTTCTTCAGTGATGGCCCCATGCTAAACAAGGGAGTGCGTCATGTCAACAAAAAAATCAAGCAGGCTACAAGATTTGGTATAGCTTTGCTGATGAAGCCAACCGGCAGTGGTGCAGTCCAGCCTGGCGCTGGCGCAAAAAGAAACCCCACGCAACGCGCGGGGCATATTGAAGGGGACCGGCGGCGAGAGCGGCCGGTCAACCCTGGCGGAGGCAACCCCACCAGGAAGCGAATAACTAACGTGACCCGGTTTGTAAAGAGCAAATTGAGGGCCGATTCTAAGCCATTGAAAATAAATGGTCAGGTTCGGCTGAGACTATGGTTTTACATAGATTTTGGCGTCCGTCTACAAAACTGGGGAGTACACTCATTTTGGGGCGGCAGGCAGCGGATCAAAAGGGATAGAATCGGATGGTGCCGCCTGAAACACCCAATCCCGGCGATGGGCTGACCGAAAGGGTGGAGATTGCGCGGCGGACGATGGCTGGGGCGCGCCGCGGGTTGTGGGGATTCTATATCGGCGGCCTGCTGACGGCCGCGCTGGGGCCACTGCTGTTGGCGTGGCAACACCACCTGAAACCGGACTTCATCCTGATTGGAACCTACTTCCTGGTTCAGAATCTTGGAATCGTCGCAGGCCATGCGGCTGCACTTCGTGTTCTCAGACAAAAGGGGATCGCATTTGGATTGTGGATGGGTTGCCTGGTGGCGGCGGCCGGGCTCTTGATCCTGGCGGGGTCCACTCCGGCGATGTCGACGGCAGGTCTCCTGCTCGGGTTGCTGTTTCTGGGGATGGGAGCAGGCCTGGTTCAGAACGCGTCGCTGCACGCCATCGAGCCGGCCTACAGCATTGATTCCGCGTCGACGCTGACGTTGAGTGGGACTCTGTACACCCTGGGCGGGTTGACCAGCGCGCTCGTCGTGGGAGGCATCTTCTTTGCCTACACCACCCCAAGCATTCTGATCTTCCTGTCGCTCGCTCCCGCGTTTGCTTTCGGCTTCTTCATCCGCCTGAAGATGCCCGACGACCCAGTACTGAATCAGCCGGACCTGAAACAGGCGCTGGCCGACTTCAAAAGCCCGGCCGCAATCCTGTTCTCCGCCCTGCTTTTCTTCCAGTTTGGCAACGAGGGCGCGCTGGCAGGATGGCTGGCGCTGTTCCTGTCTCAGAAACTCGGCTGGAGTCCGGCAACTTCGCTGGCGGTCCTGGCCCTGTACTGGTTCATCTTGCTGATTGGCCGGCTCTTGGGACAGCGAATCCTGCCGCGCGTAGCCCATAGCCGCCTGCTGGCCATTGCCGTCGTGGGGCCCATGTTCGCCTGCCTGATCCTGAGTTTCACGGACAATCTGTTTGGCGTCATCACGGCCACTCTCCTGGCAGGAACGGGATTCGCGTTGATTCTGCCTCTGGTGACTGAAAAGATCGGAGATCGTTTCCCTTACTTCCACCCAGGATTCTTCAGCGGCATCTTCTCCCTGGCAATTACGGGTGGATTGCTGGCGCCGGCCTCACTGGGCTACTTCGCCCACTGGCTGGGAGTGGGAGTGGTGATGGGGTTGCCGCTGCTTGGTTCGGCGATGGTGGCGCTTCTGCTGATGATGATCTGGCTGGAGTCGCGGCTCTCTCGCCCTGCGAAGAAGATTTAGAAACGCGCTACTTCAATGTCAGAGTCCTTCGCTCACCGCCAGAAACCCAGACGATTTCGAGTTTCTTGAGCGTAGTCAGTTTCTTTTTGTAAATGAAGTAGATATAGCCGGCCCTCGGCCCTGGATAGCTGCCCTCATCCAAGGCCTGGGCGTTGATGGCGCGGGCCGCTGCTTCAAGCGGGTCCTCTGTTGGATCGGAAACGCCCTGACGGTCTGCTTCGGTGGGGATGCGCGCTGGAAGGTCGCTGGTCGGATCGCCTGGGAACCGGCTGGTGCGGCGCGGGCGCCCGATTATGACGCCGGTTCCACCCATTCCCGCGCCGGCCTCCAATCCGCGGCGGTTCTCCCATTCAGGATGACGGACGGAACCCGCTACCAAGCCCGCCGATTGGGGATAGACAAGTTGTTTCGAACCGTTAATCCGCAGCATCAGGTCGGAGCCGCGAAGGGAAACTGGTCCAGGAATCGCCGGAAAGAATCCGATTTCGATGGCGACATAGTCGCCGGTCTGGTGGCTCTGGCCGTCCTTCATGACAAACCGGCCGGCATACTCGGCGCCGATCGAACCGGCCGGAGACGTCGCGTGGGCGGGGTACTCTGCCGCCGACTTGCGGGGGTCGACCCCACCGGAGATCGCCGTCGTCAGACTCAGAAGGGCCACAAGTCTCCGCATGGCCCCAGGATAAACTGAAAACTCATGTACCGCGCGATTCTCCTGTCCGTCGCCTCGGCCCTAACTGCCTCAGCCCAGGACCCGGCCCTCGGCGAAGCGATCGAACGAACACTCGCGGCGGCTCCCCAATTGAGAGGACCGATCGCCATCCATGTGCTTGACCTGGCGACGGGCGCCACGCTGTACGCACGCAACAGCCGCATGCCGATGACCCCGGCGTCGAACATGAAACTGCTCACCACGGCGCTCGCCCTGGACCGGCTGGGCGCGGACTACCGTTACGAAACCCGGGTGCTGGCTCCTGCGCTCCCGAGCCCGTCGGGAGCGGTGGCATCGCTGCGAATCCTTGGTGCAGGCGATCCATCGCTATCCGGACGCAGGTACCCGTACGACAAGCAGGCCGAGAACGGCAACCCCCTGGCGGGGTTGGAGGACCTGGCGGACCAGGTGGTCCAGATGGGTGTCAGGCGGGTGGGCGAGGTGATCGGAGATGACCGGATCTATCCCCATGAGCCGGTGCCCGAAGGATGGACCTCGGACGACGGGACATGGGAGTACGGCGCGCCAGTGTCGGCACTCACCGTACACGACAACGCGGTGCTGTTGACAGTGCGGCCCGTCAGTACCAGCCCATTGGCTGCGGTGACGCTCAGGCCGCCGTCTGATTACTACACCGTGTACAACGCGCTCAGGGTGGGTCCGGATCTGCCGCGCCGGATCGAGGTGGCCAGGCAACCTGGGTCGAGAGTTGTCCAAGTGAGGGGAACGGCGCCATCTGAAGGCGGCGCGGCCTCGGTATTGCTCGCCATAGACGATCCCGCACTCTATGCCGCCGAGACGTTCAAGCGGCTCCTGGAGGAGCGCGGCGTGGTTGTACGGAGGGCCGCTCGTGTCGAACACCGGATTCCCGGGGAGGCATATGTCGTGCCAGAGGGGGCGATTCTCGCCCGCAGGACTTCCCCTCCACTAATTCAGATCCTTGAAGTGATCAACAAGATGAGCCAGAACCTGCACGCCGAACTCGTACTATTGGAGGCAGCCCGGCAGAAGCGGGGGGAGGCCAGCCGGGGGAAGGCGCTGGAAGAGATGCAGGCTTTTCTTGCCGACTTGGGAGCCGCGGTTGAGGACACAGATCTTTTCGACGGATCAGGGCTGAGCCGCAAGACTTTGGTGACGGCGGAAACATTCACACGGGTGCTGGCAAGAATGTATGCAACCCAAGGGGAAGTTTTCAGGGCCCTCTTGCCGGCTGGCGGCGATGAGGGGACTTTGGCGGCGCGCTTTCGGGGGGCGCCTGATGCCGCCCGCATCCGCGCTAAAACAGGGACCATCAGCCACGTCACGGCGCTGAGCGGTTACGCGGGTGACGACCCCAGCCGCATGGTGGCGTTCTCGATTGTCTCGAACCACCAGACAGCGCAACCAGCCGAAGTGAGGAAACTGGTTGATACAATCGCATTAGAGATTCTGAGGAGAACGACCCAGTAGCCATGCCGATCTTCGAGTACAAATGCCAGGAGTGCGGCGCACGCTTCGAGAAGTTGATTCGCCGGGACGCGGACATCGACACGTTGGCCTGCCCGGCATGTGGACATAAGGATGTGTCCAAGGAACTGTCGACGTTCGCCGCCCATGCCCACGGATCAACTTCATCGCCTCAGCCAGGCCCGTGCGGCCAAATGTGCCCGACGCCGGGCCGCTGCGGTTTGAACTAGCGGCCAGCAACTTCCACAGGGCTTGACTTTCGCCTTGTATTCGCTAAGAATACGAGCATGGCCCTGACACCCAGACAAAAGGAAGTGCTCGACTTCATCCTGAAATTCTCCGAGCGGCACGGTTACAGCCCAAGCTTCGAGGAGATCGCCGGAGGAGTCGATCTGGCCTCTCTGGCGACCGTACATAAGCACGTAAGCGCCCTTGAGCAAAAGGGTTACCTCAAGCGCAAGTTTAACGAGAGCCGTTCGCTCGAGGTGGCGGCCGAGTACAAGCAGTCGGAATTGAAGCGCGTGAGCGGGGCTGCGGCGGGCGCCGGCGAGGTGCCGTTGATGGGGAGGATCGCGGCAGGGGCGCCTGTGGAAGCGATCGAAAACCCGGAGACATTGAATTTCGCCGATTTCGCCGGGTACTCGGACACCTTCGCGCTTGAGGTTCGCGGCGATTCGATGATCGACGATCACATCCTCAGCGGCGATTACGTTCTGGTGCAGAAAACGGCGCAGGTCCGGGACGGAGAGATCGCCGTGGCCCTCGTGGACGGATTAGAGACGACACTGAAGCGGATCTACCGGGAGCCGGGTGGGCAATACCGTCTTCAGCCTGCCAACACGGCCATGCAGCCCATCCTGGTGGATCCAGACAGGCTTCAGATCCAGGGGCGGGTTTTGGCGGTTCTGCGGAAGTACCGCTGAGGCTAGGCTTGGGCAGAATTCATTCTGCCCTTGAATCGGCCTAGGATCTGACTCGATTAGCCCTGGTGACGGGCCTTCACCAGTTCGATAGCCGCGAGCCAATCCTCGTGCGCCTGGCCGTGCTCGTGGCCGCGGTTGATCCACATCAGATAAGCTTCATGTTCGATTTCCGCGCGGTGCATTTCCACATCGAAGACTGGCGCTGCTGGCTTCTTCGCAGCCGCCCTGCGAGCCGGGGCCTTATGGGTGGCGGCGGCAGTCGCTGTGGCGGCTGACTTTTGGGTAGTCTTCTTCGCGCCGGCGGGTTTTGCGGCGGCGGTGGACTTCTTGGCCGGTTTGGCAGTTCCTTCGGCACCAGGCGTGGAGGTTTGTGCGGATTGCTTCTTCACTGGCATGCTATTTCTCCTCTGAATCGACACTACAAGAGCTGTGTGAATTGTTTGATTCTGTACGGTCACAGTCCGGTTCCAGGAACGGGGGAAGAGTTTGGGGACAGACTAGGCCCGCATGGCCGCGCTCGGACGGGAGGCGGCGCTATCTATAGATATAAGTATAGCTCAAATTGATGCGAATGGCCGGGTGGTGGGCTCGGGGCCGGACGAGGGACGATAAATGCGAACCGCGCCCCGATGGGCGCGGTTCGCGGGCACAGCGGAAGATTCCGTTATCGCGCCGTCTTCCGGCGCAGAGCGAAGATACCGAGCAGTCCTACACCCATCAAGGTATAAGTGGACGGTTCGGGAATGTAGTTCGTGGCCTCGAAGTTGTCGAGGCTGATGTCCTGAGCGGTGACGTGGTTGAACGTGAAGCCGATATTGTTGATATTGGACCGGTCCACATTTTGAATGTTCAGGAATGAACTCAGGTTGGCCGCAATGATGCCCGGCCCGGCAGCGGGAACGGTGAGAGATGCAATGTTGTTGGCGGTGTCCCGGATCGAGAACGTGATCGTACCGCCGGTGTAACCTTCCAGATCCAAGGCTTCAATTCGGAGCGTGGTCACATTGGGACTCGTCAAATCCCACAAGCTGGTGTAAAACGCCGAAGTCGTACCCATCGTATTCGGGCCGGCGGCGCCATAGAAAATGCCGCCATTTACGAGGACAGTAACGAGGCCCGTGCCGGAGGTCATGTCGGCAGCGATTGTCCTATTGCCGAGAGTAGATGAATCGAAGACGCCTGGGACCGATGAAAGATCGGTCTCCGGGCCCTGTGGGGTCCCGAACGTGTCGATGATGGCTCCAAACGACAACGCTGCAGCGCAAAGCGCAACCACGAGCAGCTTACCCGCAATCTTCATTTAAGAGCTCCTCCGCGGACATTACACATACAGGGGTTCAGGCCTACGGCCGAACTCTAATAGTATACATGCGGAGTTATAGGATGCAAAGAGTTTCTTAAGAATATCTTAGGAGCTCAGGTGCTTGACTTACCGAGTCTCGGCAATAGCCTTAGTAGTGATTCCCAGATTAGTCCTAGTGGGCGTTTTGCACCCCAGAGCGGGCTTCCGCGTGGCAGAACCTAGGAGAGACGGCGGCGCGCCACTCCGAGGGCCAGCAGGCCGACAGCCATGAGCGCGTATGTGGCCGGTTCTGGGATGACTTGTGTGCCGAAGTTGTCGATGACGATGTCCTGTGCGCTGACATGGGTAAAGGTGAAACCAAGCCGGTTGACAGCGGAGAGGTTTAGGGCATCAATGTTGACGAAATCGGCGAAATCCACCAGGAGTGTTCCGGTCAATGGGACGCCGGTTGAATACGAGGCCGTGGTTGCCCCTTGCGTGATGAGGAACTGGATCGAACCGCCGCCGTAATTTTCCAGACTCAGGATGTCCAGAGAGAATCCAGTGGCGTCGGACAGGTTCCAGAGCCCGTCGTAGTAGACGCCAGTCTGGCCGGTGGTCCCGCTTCCCATGTGTCCGAGGTATTGGCCGGCATTGATGAAGATGGCCGAGGTGCCAAGACCGCTGAGGGCATTCGTCCAGATGGTGCGATTGCCGAGGATTCCGGATACGCTGACTCCATCAGCGTCAATGTCCATGACATAGTCTTGCGCCGTGCCGAAGTCATCGATGATCGCCGCTTGGGACAGGGCAGCGCCCAGGAGAGCGGCGAGTAAGATCCGCGTGGCCGTTTTCATTGAATGAGCCTTTACTACCGAGAAATGGGCCCGGTTGCGGGCCTGACACCTCAACGGTACGTGGCTGATAAATCAAGCACATAGGGCCATCGGAGCTAGGCAATGGCGCATTCAGTACTGGAATTGGAGCGGCCGGTCATGGGAGGGGTGGCTAGGACGCCTGATAGACTGTCAGTTGTGTACGCCCAAGAAGAACGCCGCCTAGTGCGGTCCATCCAAGAGCACCTGGAATCGCGTGGCATTAAGGTAGAGGTGGCTGCGGAACAGCCGAAAGATCCCCGTCACGGCGACTTGGCTCTTCCCCTTGCCTTCGCCCTATCAAAGGTACTAAGGCGAGCGCCAAGACTGATTGCGGAAGAGCTGGCGGCGGGGCTGAAGGACCTGCCGGGCGTGGCCGCAATCGAGGTGGCTGGCGGAGGATACCTGAACATCCGTCTGGATCGGGGCGCAGTGGGCGAGGCGTTACTGAAAGGAGTCCAGACCGAGACGGACCGTGGCTCCGGCAAGGTGATCGTAGAACACACCAACATCAATCCAAACAAAGCGGCGCACATCGGGCACTTGCGGAACGCTGTGTTGGGCGACACGTTCGTTCGGATGCTGCGGGCCTCCGGCCGTGAGGTTGAAGTCCAGAACTATATCGACAACACGGGCGTGCAGGTGGCCGACGTTGTGGTGGGATTTCACTACATCGAGAAGAAGACCGCAGCCGAGGTGGAGGCGCTGGCCAGGGCTGAAAGATTCGACTACCTGTGCTGGGATCTCTACGCCAGGACGTCGGCGTTCTACGCGGGCAACCCGGAGGCGATTCAATGGCGCCGGGACACGCTGCATGCCATCGAGCACGGCGAAGGCGAGATTGCCGAACTGGCGCATGTGGTCGCGGACGCGATCGTCAACTGCCACCTGGACACCATGCTGCGGCTGGGCATCGAGTATGACGTGCTGCCGCGCGAAAGCGAAATCCTGCACTTGCAGTTTTGGGCAACGGCGTTTGAGCAACTCAAGCAACGGCAAGCGATCTATCTCGTGGATGAAGGGAAGAACAAGGGCTGCTGGGTGATGGCTGCGTCACATTTCCGGGACGATACAACGGGCGAGGAGGGCGATGATGATGCCAAGGTGATCGTCCGATCGAACGGGACTGTGACCTACGTCGGCAAGGACATTGCCTACCAGATGTGGAAGTTCGGAATCTTGGGCAAGGACTTTCACTACAAGCCATTGCGGACTTACCCGAGCGGCCACGTGGCTTGGGTGGCGACTGAGGAAGCCTACGAGGGGGAGGCGCCTTCGTTTGGCCGCGGATCGGAGGTCTACAACGTCATCGACTCGCGGCAGAGCTACTTGCAGGACGTCGTGGTGGCCGGATTGCGGGCGCTCAAATACGACGAGCAGGCCGACAAGTCGGTCCATTTCAGTTACGAGATGGTGGCGCTCAGCCCGCGGACGTGCGTGGAGCTGGGGATTCCGCTTTCCGATGAGGATTCAAAGAAGAGCTACGTCGAGGTGTCAGGACGCAAGGGCTTAGGCGTCAAGGCTGACGATCTGATCGACAAGCTGATCGAAAAGGCGAAGGCCGAGGTGGATGCAAGGCACCAGGACAAGCCGGAGCCCGAGCGGGCCGAGGTTGCAAGGAGGATCGCCATCGGGGCGCTGCGGTATTTCATGCTCAAGTTCACTCGCAATACCGTGATTGCTTTCGACTTACAGGAGGCACTGAGTTTCGAGGGCGAGACTGGTCCGTATGTTCAGTACGCGGCTGTCAGGGCGCGCAACATCTTTCGGAAGATGGAGGAGCGCGGCGAGTCGATGCCGGATTTTGGCGCTCTTCTGACGCGGGAGGCGTTCGCTCGCCAACTGGCCTTCGAGCCATTCTGGCAACTTCTCCTGGGCGCGATGAAACTGGACAAAGCCCTAGCGACGGCACTGGGATCAGGTGAACCTGGACAACTGGCCAAGTACGCGTTCACACTTGCACAGGCATTCAATGCTTTTTATCATGACTACCCGATCCTGAAAGAATCGGATGCGGAAAAGCGGACGTTCCTGCTGTGGCTGGCGAGCTACTTCCACCGTCAACTTGAGGCGACGCTCGACGTGCTTGGCATCCCGGCGCCGGAGTACATGTAGGGTGCACGCCGAGGCCGGAGCGCGACCAAACGAACTCCAGCAGCACGGTAAGCTCTTTAGAAACTTCTACTTGGACAATTTCGCGCGGAGCAGGTCGGCGAAGATACGGGCCGACTTCATTTGGGCGGCCCGGTCGGATTCCATGTGGAAGCGGTAGGTGACGATCTCCTTGCCCGTCTTGATGTCCACCGCTTTCAGGACGCTCTCGTCCCGGCGGCCGGTTTGCTTCTGATAGAGAACCTGGGCGTGGACGGAGGTGAAAGACTTTCCGAGGAGGATCTTCAGGTCGGGATGAGCGGTTTCCTCGATGACTTCAAGCGGCGCCTCAGCCGAATGCAATGCCTCCGCAACTACCTCCTCGAATCCACCCATTTTGTCCACAAAGACAGTCTTCTTCGGTCCGGCTGCGAGTGCCGCCACAGAAAGGACGAGGCAGAGAGAAAAGAAACGAATGGCTGTAAGCATAATTCTCCTCATTCTAATGATGCAACGCCGATGGCCGCATGCAGGACTTGCGTCGGGTGGATGCAAGCGGGTGGATCTGTCCGTCGCAGGCGCGAAAGAAAGTTGAAGATCGGAATACGGGGCGTCCGAACCGCTTCCGTGCGTCCCAACCCAATTATAACAGTTTTGAATCGACCCGATAGAAATTTCTGATGGAGTATCGCCGACTTGCAATCATTCGAAACGAAAAGACCGGGCCGCGAGCCAACCGGCGCCTAGTGCCAGGGCCATCAGAACGGAGATGTGAGGCAGAACTGAAGCGGCAGGTTCGCCAAAGCTCATGAGGCGGTGGAGGCCGTCCATCGCGATTCCTGTGGGAAAGATGAGGCTCAGCTTTTGCATCCATAGTGGTGAGACCTCGATGGGCCACCAGCACCCGCCGAGGGCCGCCAGGACGTTTCCTGCGATCACTCCGATCGCCGAACCCTGAGCCGCCGTGCGGGCGACCGAGCCAAGCCAGAGGGAAACGCTGGTGCAAAGCGCCATGTACGCGCCCAGCAGAGCGGCGATGGCAAACGGCGACTCACCCCAGTCAACCTTGAAAAGCATGGTGGCGATCGCGGCGCCGGCGGCGGTCTGGACGACGGCGAGAGCGGCGCGAGAGGACCATTTTGTCAGCACGATTGCCGGACGGGTCATTGGGCTTGAGGCCAGCCGCCGCAGGGTGCCCGATTTGCGCTCGGCAACGATGGAGACGCCGCCGCTGGTCAGCAGAACGATGAGGATGAACATGACCAGGATTCCTGGCACCGCCTGCTGGTAGCCGGAGGGGATGGTGCGACGGCGTCCGGCCGAAGAAACTTCAATCGTTAGACTGCGATTCAGCCTGGCGATTTCGTCCAGCGATGCTTCCGACAGGTCTCCGGACCGGGTCTTGGCGCCGATGGTCTCAGCAAGCAGGCCGTAAACGGCGCGCTGGAGGCGGATTTTGTCGAAGTCGAGGCCCAGGCCGTCACCGGAGGATTCGAAAACCACTTTCTGGGGCGTGCCAGCCTGGACATTGCCGGTAAAGGCCGCGGGGAGGCGCAACTTGCGTCCGTGTTTTGCCAGTTCTGGTTCGGTGGCGACCAAACGAACGTCGAAACCGGCCGCGGTGAGGCGGCGCTGAAGGGCTTGGGCGAGAAAGCCGGCATCGGCGGGCGCGAGCATGGCAAGAACGTCGCGGCGGTCGGGTCCAGGGGCGAAACCGCCGGTCATGCGGCCGATGAAAGAGAAGAAGATCACCGGCATGACAAAGGCCCAGACGAGGGTGACCGGGTGGCGGATGAGATACAGGAAGTCGCGGCGGGCGATCTGGAAGATGCGTATCAACATGCCGGGGCTAGCCTCTCAGAAATTTCCAGCGCAGCAAGCGCGCCGACAGAAGAAACAAAACCGCCGTGACGGCGGCCATGACGCCGAGCCAGGCGAGGACGCTGGCGGCGGAAGCGCTGCCGCCGAGGATGGCGGTGAACCGGATGATCATCCAGCCAAGCGGCGTGAGTTTGCCGATGGCGGCAATCGAAGCTGGCATCATCTCGAAGGAGAACATGCTGCCACCGATCATCATTGACGGGAAAACGACGAAAGAGGTGAAGATCTCGCCGCGCTCGGGCGCACCTGCCAGGATCTGAATGATCAGCATGGCCAAATACCAGACAGCCGCTCCGGCCAGCATCCAGCAGACTGCGGCGGGCCAGTTGGCGACGGCGATGCCGGCGAACAGGCGGCCGAGGACAAGGGCAAGTATAGAGACCAGGGCGGCGGTGAGCATGGCAGCCAGCAGTTTGCCGCCAACGAGCGCGCCCAGGGGCAGTCCAGCGGACTGGGAACGGCGCAGTGTCGCGAAGCGGAGTTCGTCCCAGATGTCGTCGCTGGCGCCCCGGCCAAGGAACAGAATCGACATGAAGACGATGCCCGGAAACATCGAGGCCAACAGGTTGAACGGCTGCGGCTGTTCTTTTTTGGGTGGCTGCTTGATTTCGAGGTCGAGGAGAAGGGGGTCGAGATACTGCCGGAGGCGTTTCACAGTGGCGTTGATGGCAAGACTGGTTTTGACGACACCGGCGTCGCTGGGCGGGCCGGTCTGGCTGGAGAGCATGCGGATGTCGTCGCCGGCGACAAGGTGGAGGTAGTGCACGGCCTCGGCGAGCATGGTGAGCGATTCGCCGGCGATTGCCGGCAGGATGCGCTGGGAAGGGTTTTTAATCAGCTGGATGGACGTTGGGCGGTTGTCGAGGACCGCGGCCTGAAAACCCTTGGGAATGATGATCAGGGCCGAGGCTTCGCCCTTGGCCATGCGGGCGCGGCCGGCGGGTTCCGTTATCTTCTCGGGCTTGAATATATCGCCGAGCGGCCCTTGGGAGAAGGCGGAGTTGAGCGCACCGCTAAGGCGAGTTCCGTCGAGATCAGCGATGAGAATCACGCCTTGCGGGCGCGGCCCAGAGGCCCCCCGGCCGCCAAAGGCGAGGTTCATCAGGAGGAGTAGCGAGAAGGGGATACCGAGCCATAGGGCCAGGGCAAAGGGGTCGCGGAGGGTCCGGCGGGCATCCTTGCGGAACGATGCGAGGAGAAGGCGCATGGCTACTCGCGAAGCTCCTTGCCGGTAAGTTTGATGAAGAGTGATTCGAGATTGGGGCGGGTCAGAGTGGTGCCACGGACCTCGGCACCGGCGGAGGCGAGAACCTGGAAGAGTTGGGGCAGACGTTCGGAGGCGCGGGCGAGCGAGAGGCGGAGTTGGCCGTCCTCGAAGCCGAGCAGTTCCAGTTCCGGCTCGTAGGCGAGAGCGGCGCGGACCTGGTGTTCGGGGAATATGCCAGCCAGGCGGAGCAGGTCACGCTCTCCGAGCATCGAGCGCAGTTCATCGAGTGTGCCCTTGGCGATGAGGCGACCGTGGTCGATAATGGCGAGGCGGTCACAGAGGATCTCGGCCTCTTCCATGTAGTGGGTGGTGTAGAGGACACAGGCTCCGGCAGCGGCCTGGGCGCGGACGAGATCGAGCAGGTGGACGCGGCTTTGGGGGTCGACGCCGACCGTGGGTTCGTCGAGGAGAAGGACTTGGGGCTGGTGGAGGATGCCGGCGGCGAAGTTGAGGCGGCGCTTCATGCCGCCCGAGAAGCGTTTCACGGGCTCCCTGGCACGGTCAGCCAGACCCGTTGTGTCAAGAGCGGACTGGATGGCGGACCTGAGCGCGGCTCCCGAGAGGCCTTGGACTGCGCCCCAGTAATCGAGATTCTCGCCGGCGGTGAGGTCTTCGTAAAGGGCAATTTCCTGAGGGACAACCCCGATGGTTCGTTTGGCCGCCGAGGCACTGGCAACGACGTCATGTCCGGAGACGCGGACGGAGCCGGCAGTGGGCGAGAGCAATCCGCAGATGCAGCCGATAGTGGTGGATTTTCCGGCGCCGTTGGGGCCGAGGAGGCCGAAGATTTCGCCGGGACGGGCGGTGAATGTGGCGTCGTCGACGGCTAGGAGAGGGCCGTAGGCTTTGCGAAGGTGGTCGACTTCGATCATGGGGCTACGGTCAAAGACGATAGCCGATGAAACGAAGTTCACAAATTCGGTGAAAGTCGACCCGCGCGAAGCCGACGGCGAGGCGTCGAGACGAGTCTCGACGCGGCAGGCTGAAGCCCTGCGCAGACTGGGGTCAGCCTCACAAGCTGACAAGCCCGTAAGCAGGTCCCCGCTACCGGAGAGAGTTCAGGATGCCGACGGCGCGGCTGAGGACTTCCCAGCGGTTGGCCTCGCCGTGGACGCCGGACTCGACGCAAATCGGCCCGCAATAGCCGGTTTCCTTGAGCGTCGCCATGAACTTCGGGATGTTGACCGAACCTTCGCCAAGGAGGCGCTCGCATCCGAGGGCGCCGGGAGTGGATTTGTCGGGCCAGTCGCCGTCCTTGCCGTGGACGCTGATGACATGGTCGCGCAGCAGGCGGAAGGCTTCGATTGGTTCGCCCGAACCGTAAAGGATCATGTTGGCGGGATCGAAGTTGATCTTGACGTTGGGGCGGCCGACGTCCTTGAAGAACTCGAGAAGCTGGGCGGCGGGTTCCTGGCCGGTTTCTAGGCAATAGGTCATGCCGTGCGTGGCGGCGAAGTCGGCGATGCGGCGGACCATGTCGCGGACGCCGACGTAGTCGGGGTGCGACTTGTCATGCGGGATGTAGCCGACATGGCAGCCAAAGCTCTTCACGCCAAGAGCGGCGCCGAATTCGATGACCTGGCGGGTGCGGATTTCGCGCTCGGCGCGGGTGTCGCGGGGGATGAAGCCGACCGTGCGCTCGACGGTGGGGATGTCGGCGTAGGACTCGCCAGTATAGGCAGCAAAGACGGTCCAGAGATGGAAATCTTCGGCGGCGAGGGCGTCGCGCCAGGCCTTGATGGTCGCGTCGTTGATATCGACCGTGCCATCGACGCCGAGTTGTCCGGATACGACGCCACACTGTTTCAGCGCCTTCAGCGCGGCCTGGGCGTCGGGTTCGACCCAGAAAAAGATGCCGACTTCGCGGTCCTTTAGAGTAGGCATGAGACGGGTTCTCCTTTCTTGGAACGGGCCGCTTCGGCCGTTTTGGCGATGCGAACGGCGGCGGCGGAAGATTCGGGCGAGCAACGGGCCGGCTGCCGGCCGGTGCGGCAGCACTCCACGAAGTACTCGATTTCGGCCTGGTAGCCGTCGACTTCGGAGAGTTGGACGTCGGAGGCTGTGCCGTCGTTGTCGAACCAGCGGACCGGACGGCCTTCGGAGGAGAAGTCCATGACGCCATTTTCGCCGACGACGGTGTACTCCATCGAGAATGGGTAAGCCTTCGGGTGGTGCCAGCCGCCGGTGACGGTAACGGCGCCGGAGCCGGGGTATTCAAACTGGGAAGTGATGGTGTCAATGCCGCGGCCAAGATCCTCGTGGCCCCAGCTCCGGACGGCGTCGGGGATGCCGAAGCAGACCAGCATCATGTCGATGTCGTGGATGAGCAGATCGAAGACGCCGCCACCGGAAAGCGATTTATCCGTCAACCAAGCCGACCAGCCCGGGGCGGCGCAGCGGCGGCGGAACAGGGCATGATGGACGCGGCCGAACTTGCCGGACTCGACGGCGTCGATCAGCGCCTTGTAGGCCGGGAAGAAGCGAAGAACCTGCGCGGACATGAGGATCTTGCCATTGGCTTTGGCGGCGTCCATCATGCGGGCGCACTCAACGGAATCCAAAGCCATGGGTTTCTCGACCAGGACATGCTTACCGTGTTCGAGAGCCTCAATGGCCACTGGCGCGTGGAGGTTGGTGGGCAGGCAGAGATCGACTGCATCGACGCCTTCCATGCGGACGCAGGCGAACGGGTCCTCGAACTTGGCGGCGCCCGAGATGTCGAGGGCAGGGCCGGAGATATCCAGGTTGCCGCCGATGTGGGAGAAGTCGCCTGCGAGCGCCTTTGGGTCGACCGAGGCGACGCCGGCGATTTCGACACCTTCAATTCTGTTGTAGGCCTTCAAGTGGGTGAGGCCCATGAAACCGAGACCAGCAACTGCGACTTTCATACGGTGACCATGGTAGCAATGCTGGGACGGCGATTGAACCGCGCAGAGGATGGGGTATCGGAAGAGAGGCGAGGCGAATGTCGATGGGGGCCGGTTGCCGTGGCCGGGCAAGTCGCAGCGACGGAGGCTTAGTGGGTCCAGCGGTCGCGGGTGGATTTCTCCTTGCGCATGTAGACCTGGAATTTCTTCTTTGCCCGGCGGAGTTTCCAGTCCTTGTAGGCCTGTTCAAGCGAGAATGCGAAGCCGGGCGAGCGTTTGTAGACCCGGCCGCTGCGAATGTAGAGCCAAGCGACCGCCATGCCGCCGAGGTGGGCAAAGTGGCTGATGCCGCCGCCGGCATCGCCAATGGAACTGAAGAAGACGATGGCGCCGATGATCGCCACGAAGTACTTGGCTTTCATGGGAAAGATGAAAGCGAACAGGACCATCTGCTCTGGGAAAAGCATGCCGAAGGCCAGCAGGAGGCCATAGACGGCGCCGGAGGCACCGATGGTGCGGGCGTCTATGGAGCCGAACAAGAGGTTCAGGACGACGATGAAGGCGGCCGCGCCAAGGCCGCAGACGAAATAGAAACGAAGGAATCGCCGGGTGCCCCAAGCTTGCTCGATGGGAGCGCCGAACATGTAAAGCGACAGCATGTTGAAGAGGATGTGGGAGAACGAGCTGGCGCTGTGGATGAACATGTAGGTAAACGACTGCCAGAATGCGAATCCGGTGAGCAATTCGCGGGGAGACAGGCCGAGAGCAAGGAAAGGCGCGGCGAGGCCGGAGCGGGCGACGAAGAAATGGACGACAAAAAGGGCGATATTGATGATCAGGAGCCACTTCACGGCGGGCGTGAGAGGGCTGAAGGAAATGGTGGCGGTCGTGGAGCGGTCAGTTAAACCCATGCTGCGGAAGGTGGCCTTCTACTGAAACAATAGCATCATGGTCCTGAGCGCCGTCCTGATTGAGGTGGGCGGGACGTTCCAAAGGAAGGCGAGCACGAACTCAAATGCACGAGACGGGGATCGCCGCCGAGATCCTGGAGATTGTGAAGGCGCAGGCGGCGGAGCATGGGCGGATGAGGGTGAGCGAAGTGACTGTGCGGGTGGGCGAGATGTCGGGTGTGGTGGCCGAGGCGCTTGAGTTCGCGTTCGAGGCGTTGAGGGATGGTCCGGCGGCGCAGGCGAAGCTGGAGATCAAACGGATTCAAGTGCTGGCGCGATGCGAAGCGTGCGAGGCTGAAAGCCGGCCGGGATCGGATCTGGTGTTGTGGTGCGGGCAGTGCGGACGGCCGTTGAAGGTGTTGGAAGGAGAGGAATTGACGGTAGAATCGGTCGTGTTAGAGGACGGTGATCAATGAGCGAACGCGTGGCCGTGGAGACGCCAGTTCTGAAGAAGAACGACGAATACGCGGCCGAGAACAGGCGCCGGTTTGCCGAACGCGGCGTGACGGTGATCAACATCATGTCGGCGCCGGGCGCGGGCAAGACGACGCTGCTCGAAAAGACGCTGCCGATGTTCGGCGCGAAGTTCCGGTGCGGCGTGATCGAAGGGGATCTTCAGACGGATCTGGATGCGCAGAGGATACGAAGCGTCGGCGTGCGGGCGCATCAGATCAACACAACGTGCTGCCATCTGGACGCGCGGATGGTGCAGGGCGCGGCGGAGACATTCGACGAATCGCGGCCCGAGGTACTATTCATTGAGAACATCGGGAACCTGGTATGTCCGGCGTCGTATGACCTCGGCGAACATTTGAAGGTGACTTTGTTTTCAGTCGTCGAGGGAGCAGACAAGCCGAAGAAGTATCCGAAAATGTTCAGGACGTCGGATTGCGTGGTTTTGAACAAGGCCGACCTGCTGCCGTACTCGGGGGTTGAGCTGGCGGAGCTGCTGGGCAACGTGAGGGATGTGAGTCCTGAAGCGGCGGTGTTTACAGTGTCGGCGCGGACGGGCGAGGGATTGCGGGAATGGGTGGACTGGCTGGCTGGCCGGATCGACCAACTGAAGGCGGGGCAATAACGATGTGTCTGGCAGTGCCTGGTTGCGTGATCGACGTACAGGGCGATGAGCCGGCGTTTCTGCGCGGGACGGTGGATTTCGCAGGGGTAAGGAAAGAAGTGGCGTTCTCCTTCACGCCGGAGGTGAAGCCGGGGCAGTATGTACTGGTTCATGCCGGATTCGCCTTGCAGGTTGTGGACGAGGAGGAGGCGCGGCAGACGTTCGACGATCTGAAGCAAATGGGATTGCTCGAAGAGGGTGAATGAGGTTTCTGGACGAGTACAGGGACCGCGCAGCGGTTGATGTGCTGGCAAGACACATTGCGAACCGCGCGCGTGGGGACTGGACGCTGATGGAGGTGTGCGGCGGGCAGACGCACACGATTCTGAAGACGGGCCTAGAGGGATTGCTGCCGCCGAACGTGCATCTGGTACATGGTCCGGGGTGCCCGGTGTGCGTGACGCCGCTGGAGTTGATTGACGCGGCGGTGGAGATCGCGCGGCGGCCAGAAGTAGTGTTCACGTCGTTCGGGGATATGCTGCGAGTGCCGGGTTCGGAGCTGAGTTTGTTTGATGCGCGAGCGCGAGGAGCGGACGTGCGGATTGTCTACTCGCCGCTGGACGCCGTGAAAGTGGCCATGGAACTGCCGGACCGGCAAGTTGTGTTTTTCGCCGTCGGATTTGAGACAACCGCGCCGGCCAATGCGATGGCAGTGTGGCAGGCTGCGAGGCAGGGTGTGGATAACTTCACAATCCTTTGCGCGCATGTGCTTGTGCCGCCCGCGATGGAGGCGGTGCTGGCGTCGCCCGGTTGCCGGGTACAGGCATTTCTCGCGCCGGGCCACGTCTGCACGGTGGAAGGGCTTGGTGCGTATAGGGAAGTGGTGGAACGGCACAAGGTTCCGGTTGTGGTGACAGGCTTCGAACCGGTGGATTTGCTGGACGGGATCCTGGCGGCGGTAGAGCAACTGGAGGCGGGGCGCGCGGAGGTGGAGAACCGGTATGCGCGGGCTGTGCGCAACGACGGCAATGCAGTGGCGCGGCGGGTGGTGGAGGAGGTGTTTGAGACGGGTGAACGCAAGTGGCGGGGAATCGGACCGATCGCGCGCAGCGGGTTGAAGCTGCGAGCGGAGTATGCCAGGTTCGACGCAGTTGTGCGATTCGGCATCGGGCAGAAGGAAGTGAACGAACCGGCGGAGTGCCAGGCGGGTCTTGTGTTGCAGGGCCGGATGAAGCCGCCCGAGTGCGCGGCGTTCGGAACGCGCTGCACGCCGGAGCGGCCGCTGGGCGCGCCGATGGTTTCCAGCGAGGGCGCTTGCGCGGCGTATTATCTCTATGGCGGACGAGCGTAGACCAGGATTCGAACTTGCGTGCCCGACGCCGTCGGACGGGGCGGGCCGCGTCACTATGGCCCATGGCGGCGGCGGGCGGCTGACGGAACGGCTCGTCGACGAAGTGTTCGCGCCGGCCTTCAGAAGCAAGGAATTGGGACGGAAGCACGACGGGGCGTATCTGACGCTGGCGGGCCGGGTGGCGGCGAGCACGGATACGTTTGTGGTGAAGCCGCTGTTTTTCCCAGGAGGATCGATCGGTTCGCTGGCCGTGCATGGGACGGTGAACGACCTGGCGATGTGCGGCGCGCGGCCGTTGGCGTTGACGGCGGGCTTTGTTCTTGAAGAGGGTCTGGAAATCGAATTATTGCGGCGGGTGGTCCACGAGATGGCCGACGCGGCGCAGGAGGCGGGCGTCGAGATCGTGGCCGCGGACACAAAAGTGGTGGAACGAGGCAAGGGCGACGGGATCTTCATCAACACAACGGGCATCGGCGAATGCGTGATTGGGGAGACGGGACCGTGGCGGGTAGAGCCGGGCGATGCGGTGATCGTCAGCGGCGATCTGGGCCGGCACGGCATTGCGATTCTCAGCGCGCGAGAGGGGCTGCGGTTTGAAGCGCCGGTCGAAAGCGACTCGGCGATTCTGTGGCCGGCGGTGGAAGCGCTGGTTGAAGCCGGCATTGAGATCCATTGCATGAGGGACCTGACCAGGGGCGGGTTGTCGAGCGCGCTGAACGAGATCGCGAAATCAAGAGGCGTAGAGATCACGATTCAGGAGGAATCGATCTCCGTAGCCGCGCCCGTACGCGGGGCGTGCGAGTTTCTTGGGCTGGATCCGCTTTATGTTGCCAACGAAGGGAGGTTCTGCGTCTTCGTGCCGCAGCGCGAGGCGGTGCGGACCGTCGAAGTGTTGCAGTGCGTCGCCGTTTCGTCAGGCGCCTCGTCAATCGGGCGTGTCGCGGGAGGGACGCCGCGCGTGGTGATGGAGACGCGCATTGGCGGGCGTCGCGTGGTGGACATGCTCAGCGGCGAGCAACTTCCGAGAATCTGCTAGACAGCAGCGTGGAGTTCCTGCACGCTCCAGACGCGGACCGGGTCCTTGACGCGCGAAGCGATGGCTTCGGCTGCGGCGCGGGCGCCGCTGATGGTGGTGATGCAGGGGACACGGTGCTGGACGGCTGTGCGGCGGATGGCCTGTTCGTCGGGGAACGAGGTTGCGCCGGTGGTCGTGTAGATGACTAACTGGAGCGAGCCGCCCTTCATGAGGTCCACGGCGTTTGGACGGCCTTCGTTCACCTTGAAGACGGTGCGGGCGCGAAGTCCGGCGTTCTTCAGCCAGGCGGCGGTGCCGCGGGTGGCGGCGAGTTCGAAGCCCAAGTCGTCGAACTTGCGGGCGAGTTCCAGCGCAGCCGGCTTGTGGTGGTCGTTGACGCTGAAGAACACGCAACCTGACCGGGGCAGCGGAACGCCGGCTGACAGTTGGGCCTTGCCAAATGCTTCGCCGAAGCTTTCGCCAACGCCCATCACTTCGCCAGTCGATCGCATTTCAGGGCCGAGCGCAGGATCGACGCCAGGGAATTTCGCGAACGGGAAGACGGGCGACTTCACCGACACTTTCTTCGGCGGCAGCACGCCCGATGTCTGGCCGCCAGCGAGATAGGACATCTCTTTGAGCGAGCGGCCGAGCATGAGGCCGACCGCGATCTTGGGCAGAGCCACGCCAGTGGCCTTGGACACGTAAGGGACGGTGCGTGAAGCGCGGGGATTGACTTCAAGCACATAGACCTTGCCGCGTTGTATGGCGTACTGGATGTTCATCAGTCCGCAGACGTTCAAGGCGCGGGCGAGCTTTTCGGTGTAGTCGACGATGACGTCGAGCTCATCCTTGCCGATCGACTGCGGCGGCATCACGCAGGAGGAGTCGCCTGAGTGAACGCCGGCTTCCTCGATATGCTCCATGACGCCGCCGATGAGGACGTCCTGGCCATCGGACAAGGCATCGACGTCGATTTCAACGGCGTCTTCGAGAAAACGGTCGATCAGAACCGGGCGACCGGGCGAGTAAAGCGTGGCCTCCTGCATATAGCGCCGAACGGTGTCTTCTTCGTAAGCGATCACCATGGCGCGGCCGCCGAGCACGTAACTGGGGCGGACGAGAACGGGATAGCCGAGATTTCGCGCGATGTCGCAGGCCTGCTCGACCGTAGTCGCCGTGCCCCAACTGGGCGACGGGATGCCGAGGTCTTCGAGCAGTTTTCCGAAGAGCTTGCGGTCCTCGGCGAGATCAATGTTTTCGGGATCAGTGCCAATGATGGGCACGCCGGAGGCCTTGAGCGGCAGTGCGAGATTGAGCGGAGTCTGGCCGCCGAACTGAACGATGACGCCGTCGGGCTTCTCGGTGTCGTAGATGTTGAGGACCTCTTCGAGCGTCAGGGGTTCGAAGTAGAGCCGGTCGGAGGTATCGTAGTCGGTCGAGACGGTCTCCGGGTTGCAGTTGACCATGATCGACTCGACGCCAAACTCCTGCAACGCGAAGCTGGCGTGGCAGCAGGCGTAATCGAACTCGATGCCCTGACCGATGCGATTTGGCCCGGAGCCGAGAATCATGACCTTCTTGCGATCCGAAGGCGCCGCCTCGCAGACGCTTTCGAACGACGAATACATGTACGGCGTGAAGCTCTCGAATTCGGCCGCACAGGTGTCGACGCGGTTGAATACAGCCGTGACACCGAGCTGCTTGCGGCGATCGCGGACTTCGAGCGGATCGACATTCCAAAAGCGCGCCAGGCGGTTGTCGGAGATGCCGTCACGCTTAGCGCGGCGCATGGCCTCTTTCGAGATCGATTGGAGAGTTGTCTCCTGGAGGCTGTCCTCATAGAGGATGGCGTCGCGCACCTGATTAAGGAACCAGGGATCAATCTGGGTCATTTCGAAGATCTCATCCACCGTGTAGCCCTTCTCGAAGGCGAAGCGGAGGTAGTGGATGCGGTCCGGGTTCGGCGTGATGAGACGCTGGGCGATGAGGCGTGGATCGAGGTTGGTCGAGGCTGAAGACTTGCCGGTTTCAAGGCCGCGCAGAGCTTTATTGAGCGCCTGCTTGAAGGTGCGGCCGATGGCCATCACCTCGCCGACCGACTTCATCTGTGTGGTGAGGACGGGTTCGGCGCCAGGGAATTTTTCGAACTGCCACTTGGGGATTTTGACAACGACGTAATCGATGGTCGGCTCGAAGCAGGCAGGCGTCTTGCGGGTGATGTCGTTCTTGATTTCGTCCAGCCGATAGCCGACGGCGAGCTTGGCGGCGATCTTGGCGATGGGGAATCCGGTCGCCTTGGAGGCCAAGGCAGAACTGCGCGAGACGCGCGGGTTCATTTCGACCACGACCATGCGGCCGGATTTGGGATCGATGGCGAATTGGACGTTGGAACCGCCGGTATCGACGCCGATCTCGCGCAGACAGGCCAGAGCGCCGTCGCGCATCATCTGGTATTCGCGATCGGAGAGCGTCTGGGCGGGGGCGACAGTGATGGAGTCGCCGGTGTGGACGCCCATCGGATCGAAGTTCTCGATGGGGCAGACGATGATGGCGTTGTCGGCCAGATCGCGGATGACTTCGAGTTCGTATTCCTTCCAGCCGAGCACGGACTCTTCGGCCAGCACTTCGTGGACGGGCGAGAGATCGAGGCCGCGTTCGAGGATGGTGACCAGGTCCTCGCGGTTATAGGCGATGCCCCCGCCGGTGCCGCCGAGGGTGAACGACGGACGAAGGATCATCGGATAGCCGATCTTCGTAGCGAAATCGAGACCCTCCTCGACCGAAGTCAACAGCCGGGACTGGGGGGTCTCCAAGCCGATCTTGCGCATCGCGTCCTTGAACAGGAGGCGGTCCTCGGCCTTCTTGATGGATTCGATTTTGGCGCCGATCAATTCAACGCCATACTTGTCGAGCACACCCGCCTCGGCCAGGGCGACCGAGAGGTTGAGTCCGGTCTGTCCGCCGACGGTGGAAAGCAGGGCGTCGGGACGTTCCTTGCGGATGACCTCTTCGGCATACTCGATCGTCAGAGGCTCGATGTAGGTCCGGTCGGCGGTGTTGGGGTCGGTCATGATCGTGGCCGGATTGGAGTTGATCAGGACGACTTCATAGCCGTCAGCGCGCAGGGCCTTGCAGGCCTGGGTGCCGGAGTAATCGAACTCGCAGGCCTGTCCGATGACGATGGGGCCGGAGCCGATGATCAGGATCTTGTGGATGTCGTTTCTGCGGGGCACCTTGGTCTTGGGTCTCCAGGCTTAGGACTTCTTGAACTCGCGCATCATGGCAGCGAAGTCGTCGAACAGGTATTGGGAATCGTGGGGGCCGGGCGCGGCCTCGGGGTGATACTGGACGCAGAAAAGGGGTTCGTTGCGATGCCGCAAGCCCTCCACAGTGTCGTCGTTGAGGTTCCAGTGGGTAATGTCGACGTCGGTGTTCTTGAGGGAATCGGGATCGACACAGAAGCCGTGGTTCTGAACGGTGATTTCTACTTTGTTGGTCCGCTTGTTCAATACTGGATGATTGATGCCCCGGTGGCCGAACTTCAACTTATAGGTCTTGCCGCCGATGGCCTGTCCGATGATCTGGTGTCCGAGGCAGATGCCGAAGACGGGTTTCTTCCCAATCAGCTTGCGGACCTGCTGAGCTTGAAATTGCAGCGGTTCAGGATCGCCGGGACCATTTGAGAGAAAGACGCCGTCGGGATCCAGCGACAGGACGTCCTCGGCGCTGGTGGACGCGGGCACCACGGTGACGGCGGCTCCGATCGAGGCCAGGCAGCGAAGGATATTGTGCTTGATGCCAAAGTCGTAGGCGACAACGTTGAAGCGTTGAGACGGCGGCGGATGCATCTGCTCTGACGGGGAGCATGGCTCAAGCGGCCGGTCCCAGGTGTAGCGCTGCTTCGTGGAGACTCCCGTCGCCAGATCGAGACCCGCCATGGACGGTGAATTTCGCGCCATCTCGATCAATTCCTCGGCGGTGTGACCGGCTGTGGACAAAGCGCCTCGCATGACGCCGCCAGAGCGCAGCTTGAGGACGATACCGCGGGTGTCGATATCGTCAATGACAGGGACGTTGTTGCGTGATAGGAAGCGATCGGCGGATTCCTCCGAACGCCAGTTCGACGGCGTTTCGGCCCACTCGCGCACGACGAGGCCTTCAATACAAGCCTTCGAAGCTTCGTCGTCAGCTGAGGTGGCTCCGTAGTTGCCGACTTGAGGGTTGGTCAACACGACGATCTGGCCGGTGTAAGAGGGATCGGTGAAGACTTCCTGATAGCCCGTCATCGAAGTATTGAAGACGACTTCGCCGGTGCGGACAATGCGCGCGCCGTGAGCGCGCCCCCTGTAGACGGTCCCGTCCTCCAGGGCAAGGATGGCGGTGTTTGGCACACTCTCTCCTGCTTGATTTGTGGGGAACAAGATCTATTGTTTCACGCCGGTGCCGCTGGTTCAAGCGGACAGCGAAAGGCGGCTGTTCATTGTGTACTTTGCGGTCTAGTAGCACGCTTCTAAAAGTCGTGCTACGCTCTGGATATCATGAACGCCCTGATCCTGATCCTGCTCTTCGCCAGTTGCCTCCCAGGGGCGCCTGACGGCGGCAGAAAGACAGCATCAGGTAGTAGACCTGTGGAATTGCCAGTCGTTTACACATCGGTGGATGTTGTCGTGAAGCGGCCGGCAGATGGGATTGAACCAGTTGAAGCAGGCCGGGTTCAGATGGACATGACCGGCGCCCGCACCGTACTTGACGCAGTGGAGAAACTGGTCCCGGGGGCGTTCGTGACACGACGAGGCGTGATGGGCTATGGGATATCGACCAACGGGACGGGAGGCATCACGGTGCGGGGTGTCGGCGGCCAGCCGAACACGGGGGTCTTGGTGGTGGTCGACGGCCGTCCCGACTTCCAGGGTTTGATGGGGCACCCATTGCCAGATTTTTATGATTTCAGCGACGCTTCAAAAGTCCGCGTCACACAAGGTCCGGCGTCCGTCCTATACGGGAGCAATGCCATGGGCGGGGCGGTGGAGATCGAACCAACACGGCCGTCGCCCGGTTCTCATACGTCGCTGCGCACAAGCTTCGGTTCGTTCTGGACGACGCAGAACAAGCTGACGCATGGAGGCGCGTACAAAAGCTGGTTCTACCAACTTTCGGGCGGGGTCAGCGCGACCTCGGGCGACCGGCCCAGTTCGCGGTTCCGCGATCAGGACGCTTCGGCAGCCGTTGGCCGGGACATCGGATCACATTGGAGATCTTCCATTCAAGGACGCTTCGGGTTCTTCCATGTCGAGGACCCAGGACCGTATTACGCGCCGCTGCACAACAGCTACGCGCGCGTGGCCCGCGGCGGGTACGGCCTGCATTTGGATAACGGCTATGCGCGGATGTCCGGGTCCATCCGGGTGTTCGGCAACTTCGGCCGGCATTTCATCACGGACGGCTTCCGCTCAACCGATGCGACCAACGGGGTCCGCGCGGTGGAGTCCTTTTTCCTGAGCCCGCGCCTGCAAGTGGACGCCGGGGGCGACTTCCAGCGATACGGCGGCAAGGCGCGTAATGTCAGAAGCCTGCTTGAGTATGGCGGCCACCACTTGCACGAAGGGGCCGGATTCGCCCGCCTGAAGTATGCGGCCGGTTCGCGATGGATCCTTCAAGCCGGCTACCGCCAGCACGGCAACTCTCTCTACGGCGCGATGCAGGTGCCCGAAGCCGCCGCCACGTACCGGATCGCCGAAGGTTACGCACTCACCGTGGGCTTGGCGCGCGGGTTCCGGAACCCGACGATCCGCGAGTTGTATTTATTCCCCGCCCCCAACCCGAAGCTCCAGCCTGAATCGATGTTGAATTACCAGGCGACGCTGAGCGCCCACCCGGCACGATCGCTGGCTTTGACGGCTACTGGTTTTTACGCTGATCTTCGCGACCAAATCGCCACCGTCGGCCGGTACCCCAACCTTCAACTCCGCAATACGGGCGCAGCGCTGAACCGGGGCTTTGAATCGACGGCCCGCTGGAGCCCCTCGCGCCGCATGCAGTTTCACGGCGGTTATGCCTACCTGCGGTCCACCAATCTGCTGCCGCTCGTGCCCGCGCAAAAACTGAACTTTGGACTCGACATCATGATCCGGCGCGCCACATTCAGCCTGTCGTCGATGACGTTAGGACAGCGCTTCGCAAACACGGCCAAGACGGCGCGTCTCGGCGGGTACACGGACCTTTCGGCACGGGTGTCGATGCCGGTGCGCGAAGGCTGGATGGTTTTCTGCACGGCCGGCAACGTGTTGAACAAGCGATACGAGGTACTCGCCGGTTACCCGATGCCGGGCGCGAATGCCTCGGCCGGCCTGATGATCAACTTCTAATGACGAGGACGACTCTTCGCAATGCCGTCTTGAGCGCCACAATGGGCGCCTTGGCTCTGGTGTTGCCCATGGCGTTTCACGCTGTCGGCCTGGGCAGCCGGTTCTTGCCGCTGCTCCAACCGTTGCTGGTCCTCGGATTCCTGGTTTCGCCCGGCTGGGCGACCGCAACTGCCGCGCTGATTCCATGGGTTTCGTCGCTGCTGACCGGGATGCCCCCGCTGTATCCGCCGGTCGCCGCGTTTCTTTCGGTGGAGGCGGCCGTTGCCGCCGGCCTTGCGGCGGTGATTTACCGCCAGGGGCGCGGGTCTCTTTGGAGCGCCCTGGTCGCCGCCGTGACTGCGAGCAAGCTGGCGGGTTTCGGGTTGTCCTACATTCTCGCCACGGCTTTCGATCTTCCCGCCGCCTTCGCCTCCGCCGCTATGCTGGTTCAGGGGTTGCCAGGGGTGGCGCTGATGCTGGCCGTGGCGCCCGCAGCCGCACTGTGGGCGCGCCGTCGGGGCGGGCCCCTGTTTGGTCCTGGAGGTGACGATTGAAACGGGAGTATTTTAACCAGCTTGCCGCGGCATGGGATTCGCTCCCCGGGCCTCCCGACGCTCCGGCGAGGGTGGAAGAGTTTCTCAATCGTATCG
The DNA here is from genome assembly GCA_029975915.1 of Bryobacteraceae bacterium. Next base: position 76,533 of record JARKOC010000058.1, on the reverse strand, counting down.
GCTTGCTGCCCGGCGCCCTGGTTCTCGATGCAGGAGCCGGGACCGGCATCCTCGCCGAAGGATTGCGCCGCCGCGGCTGCCGAGCTGTGGAATTCGACTTCGCCGAACAGATGCTTGCCGCTGCGCGCCGGAAATGCGGTGGCGCGCCACAGGGATATATTTGCGGCGACCTTCTCTGCCCGCCGTTCCAGCCCGGCGCGTTTGACGCCGTGCTATGCTTCAACGCGTTGCCTCATGCACGGCCCGTGGATGCCGCGCTAGCGGCACTGATGCATTGCGTGGCGCCATCCGGCCGTCTGGCGATCGGCCACATGATGAACAGCACGGCCCTGAATGAACTTCACAGTACGATCGGCGGCGCCGTCGGCGATGACCACCTGCCGCCCGCCTCCGAAGTGGGCAGGATGCTGAGCGCCATAGGCGCGACGGTGCTCGCGGCGGAGGAAGGCCCCGAGTCCTATTTCGTCCTGGCGGGAGCACTCAGGTGAGTTACCGGCTGGCTGCTCTGCTTGGCGCGGTGTGGTTTGCCGCGGCGCTGGCCGGCCTGGAATATTGGAAGAGTGGCCGCATCACCTGGCTAGCCGCTCAAAGCATCACCGTGGCCGTGGTGGCCGTCCTGGCATCGAGTTTCATGCACCCGGCACGGGCGGCGGCCAGGGTCCGGCCGGGATCGAAGTGGTTTCCCGCCGCATTGTTTGTTTTGTTGACCAGCCACTTCTTCCACGCCATCGGCGAGGAAACGATGCGAGCGTTGAGGGTCTGGCGGTTGTCAGCGGCCGCTCCTCTGGGTTTCGGGGGCCGGATTGCAGCCACCCGTTCACTCGGCCGTGCATTATCCGGGATTCTGAAACGATCGCTGACCCGCGCAGAGCGTGTCTATGCGTCGCTGGCCGCCTCGGGAATCGCCCAATGAAGCCGGTACTCGAAGTCACGGGGCTCAGCCTGGCGCGCGGTGGCCGCCTGGTGCTCGACGGCGTCAGTTTTTCGCTGGCGGAGGGAGAGTGCGCCGGGCTTGCTGGACCCAATGGAGCAGGCAAGTCCACACTGCTGTGGTGCATCCTCGGACTGCATCGTGGAAAAGGCCGCATCGAAAAACCTGAGGCCACCGCCGCCGTGTTCCAAAACCCCGAAGACCAGCTCTTCATGCCCACGCTGCTCGACGACCTGATGCTGCCTCTGCTCTGCGCGGGGCAGGACCGCAGGCACGCCCGAGTCGCAGCTCTGGACGCCCTCAGCGAGTTCGAGATGGACACGCTCGCCCAGACGCCGGCTAGTGAGCTCAGCCTCGGCCAGCGCAAACGCGCGGCCCTGGCGCTGGCGCTGGTGCGGTCTCCCCAACTCCTCCTCCTCGACGAGCCGACGGCCGAACTCGATCCCCGTTCGGCTCGGCTGTTCGCGGAGACCTTGAAATCGAATCCGGCCACCCGGCTGGTGGCATCGCACGACTTGCTATTTCTCCGCCGGACGTGCAACCGGCTGATCATCCTTGACCAGGGCCGCATCAGGGCCGACGGACCGCTACCGGACTTGCTCGGCGACCAAACTCTGCTCGAAAGCCATGGCTTGATTTAGTCCAATCGCGGCGGACCGGTCCGGAGTATCATGGGCGCGAGGATTCAACCAGCTCATGGCTCTCCCGATTGAACTCAAACCCGGCCAGCTTCACCGCCGGTGCGATCCTGATTCATTCAAGTTCGAAACGACCGCCGAACTGCCTCCGCTCGGAGAGGTGATCGGCCAGCCGCGCGCGGTCGCTGCGCTGGAGTTTGGCCTGGACATCACCAGCCAAGGGTTTCACCTTTTCGCGCTAGGGCAACCCGGGTCGGGCCGCACGACTCTGATTCGCGAGTACCTAGAGAAGCGGGCGGCCGAGCAGGCCCGGCCGCAGGACCTTTGCTTTGTCCACAATTTCCAGGACGGCCGTTGCCCTGTGCCGCTCCAACTCCCGCCGGGGCGCGGCTGCGAGTTGCGTAAGGACGTCGAGGCACTGGTGTCCGAGTTGACCTCGGCCATCCCCAAGGCATTCGAAGCCCCGGAATACGCAGAGCGCCGGGACGCGATCGTCGCTGACGTCGACACGGCCCGCAAGACGATCTTTGAGGAGATGGAAAAACTGGTGACCGAAGCCGGATTCAAGTTACTGAAAGGCGAATCCGGTATGGTGCTTGCACCGGCGATCAGCGGCGTGCTCATGCCCGAAGCGGTCTTCAATCAACTTCCAAAAGAAGAGAAGGAGAAGATCGGGATTGCGCGCGAGAAGATCCAGAAGACAATTGAAATCAAGATCCGCGCCGCGCGCGAAGCCGAGAAGTCGGCCCGTGAAAAGTTGCGGGATTTGGACACGCGGACTGCGGCCTGGGCGGTCCGGCACCTGGTGGACGACACAAAAGCCAAGTACCAGGGGATGGACGGCGTATTGAACTTCCTGAGCCGGCTGGAGCAGGACGTCGTCGAAAACGCCGAGACTTTCATCAAGGGCAAAGACGAGGAGACGGCACAAAATCCAATCCTGGCCCTGATGAAGTCAAATCAGGACAACCCGATGATTCGCTATGCGGTGAACGTGCTGGTGGATCACTCGAACACGAAGGGCGCGCCTGTGGTGGTGGAGACGAATCCGACTTATTACAACCTGATCGGCCGGATCGAACACCAGGCGATGCTGGGCGACGTCAAGACCAATCACACGATGATCAAAGCCGGCGCATTGCACCGCGCCAATGGCGGATACCTTCTGATACCAGCCCGCGAGTGCCTGATGAACCCGTATGCGTGGGAGGCTCTGAAGCGCGCGCTGAAGTCGCGTGAACTTGACGTGGAAGAACTTGGCACACAGTTGAGTCTGGTCAGTACGGTGACGCTCGACCCGATGCCGGTTCCGCTGGATGTGAAGGTGGTTCTAGTTGGCAGTTCGCATCTGTACTATCTCTTGGCCGCTTATGACGAGGATTTCCAGAAGCTGTTCAAGGTAAAGGCGGAGTTCGCGTCGAGAATGCGCCGCACGGCGGAGTCCGAGCAGAGCTATGCGCTCTTTGTTGGAGGCATTGCGCGAGACGGCGGGTTGATGCCGTTCGACCCGGGCGCCGTCGCCCGAGTGATTGAGTTCGGGACACGTCTTGCGGATGACCAGCAGTGGTTGACGACGCGTTTCGGAGAGATCGCCGATCTGGTCCATGAAGCGGCCCATCGAGCCAAGCGCAACGGCAATGGAGCGGTTACGTCTGCCGATGTGAAGGCGGCCGAGGAAGCCAGGCGTTTCCGGCAGAACCTGGCCGAGGAACGCGTACAGCAGATGATGGCCGAGGGGACGATCATCCTTGAGACAGAGGGGATGGCGGTGGGCCGTTTGAATGGCCTGACCGTAATCTCGATGGGCGACTACGCCTTCGGCCATCCGGCGCGAATTACCGCCGCGACAGGACCTGGAAGGTCGGGCGTGGTGAGTATCGAGCGCGAGGTCGAGTTGAGCGGCCCAATCCATGGCAAGGGCGTACTGATCCTCAGCGGATATCTCCTGCGCCAATACGGAGCGGCCGGGCCGCTGAGTTTGTCGGCAAGTCTGGTCTTCGAACAAACATACAGCATGGTGGACGGCGATAGCGCCTCATTGGCCGAATTGCTTGTCCTGTTGTCTTCGCTGTCGGGCGTTGCCTTGCGCCAGGAGATCGCCGTCACCGGGTCGGTCAATCAGCATGGGCAGATCCAGCCAATCGGCGGCGCGACGCAGAAGATCGAAGGATTCTTTGATCTCTGTAAGGCCAAGGGCTTGACCGGCACGCAAGGCGTCATGATTCCGGCGACCAACGTGGCGAACCTCACACTCCGTGATGACGTGATCGCCGCAGTCGAGGATGGCAATTTCCACATTTATGCGGCGGCGACTGTTGACGAGGCCCTCGAATTGCTCACCGGCGTTCATCCGGGCTCACCGGCGGAGGATGGATCAGTCCATCAACTCGTCGCGAAATGCCTCGCCGGGTTCTCGGCGCTCATGAAACCCGAAAAAGCAACTGGCGGAGAGCCGGCAACGTAGTTCCGGTCACGCCTGCCGCGCCACGAATCGAAGCAGCAGATCCGGGCTGCGCCGGATGCCGATGCGGCGCGTCACGTCGATGCCCGCTGGGGGCTGGCCTGCGCAGATCGAAAGTGGCCCATGGGTGAAGTCGCACCCATTCTCCGCCAAGGTAATGCCGGCTGCCTTGGTGAGCTTGCCTGGACCGTCGCCGAGTCCGTCTACCGAACGGATGAGAACGCAACCAGGGATCCCGCGTGGTTCCGCCACGACGTTGAGGCAACAATGGATGCCGTAACAGAGGAAAACGTAGGCGTGGCCCGGGTCGCCGAACAGCACCTCTGTCCTTGCCGTCCGGCCACGCCAGGCGTGGGCCGCCTCGTCACCCTCCGGCAGGTATGCTTCCACCTCGACGATCCGTCCGCGGCGGCCGTTGAATTCGAGCGTACAGCCCAGCAGCCCGCGCGCCACTTCGACGGTGGGGCGCGCGTAGAAATTCCTGGGCAGGACTCGTCCTTTCATGTCGGGTTACGCTATGTGAGAGTAGCACTCGCGCATGAGACTTTTCATCGGCCTCGACGTTCCCTGGCAGATCCGGCGCAACCTCGAGCTTCTCCTCGAACACCTGAAGCCCAAGGCGGAGATCGCCTGGAGCCCGCTGGGCAACTTGCATGTCACAACGAAGTTCGTCGGCGAATGGCCCGACGAGCGTGTGAACGAACTGAAGGCTGCGCTGTCGGCGGTGGCGCCACCCGGCGAACTGAAGATCGCCATCCGGGGCATTGGGTGGTTTCCCAATCCGCATCAGCCCAGGGTGCTCTACGCCGGCATCCAGGGTCCGCCAGAACTCGCCGCCCTGGCCGCGGAGACCGAAACGGTCTGCGAGACCCTCGGCATCCCCGCCGAACGGCGCGACTTCCGCCCCCACTTGACGCTGGCCCGCATCCGCACACCGAAGCCCTTGTTCGAACTCAAGCGCGCAATCGCCGAACTCCCTGATGACCGGTTCGGCGAGTTTCAATCCACTGAGTTCCACCTGTACAAGAGCGAGCTTCGCCCTGGCGGGTCCATCTATACCAAACTGGCCACTTACACCCTGATCACATGACTCCATTGATTGTCCTCGTCGCCGCCTACCTGCTCGGCGGTATTCCTTTCGGATATCTCCTGGTCCGGCTGAAGACGGGCAAGGACGTCCGCGACATGGGCAGCGGCAATATCGGCGCGACCAACGTTTTGAGAACCACGGGCCGGGCTTTTGGCGTGCTCACGCTGCTGCTGGATATCGCCAAGGGCTGGGCGGCTGTGTGGCTGATGGGACGGTTCAGTTCTTCCGACCCGGCGTGGATGGCCGCGGCCGGTGTCGCTGTCGTACTCGGGCACGCTTTCCCCATCTTTCTAAAGTTCCAGGGAGGAAAAGCAGTGGCGAGCTTTGTAGGCGTCGCCGCCGCGCTGGCTCCGCTGGCACTGCTGGCGACTGTGGTTGTGTTCGTCTTGACAGTCGCGAAGACGCGCTTTATCTCGCTCGGTTCAATCCTTGGAGCGGCCTTATTCCCGCTCGCTGTGTGGCTGCTCTATCACCCCGCCTGGCAGGTGATGGCTGCGGTCACCTTCTGCGGCTTCTTTATCGTTTGGCGTCACAGCTCGAACATCGAACGGCTGCGGGCGGGCACGGAGAACGTCTTCCGCTTCGGAGGCGGCAAATGAGCCGGTTGGCGGTGATCGGAGGCGGAAGCTGGGGCACGGCCTTGTCGCTGGCTCTGGCGCGGAAGTACTCGAGCGTCCGCCTGTGGGTGTATGAAGCCGATCTTTGCGAGTCAATCAACCGGACCAGAGAGAATGGGGTATTCCTGCCTGGCTTCACTCTGCCGGAGAACATCGAGGCGGGCAACAGCCTACAGTGGGCGGTGGAGGACGCGGAAACCGTCCTCGGCGTCATGCCTTCGCATCATGCGCGCGGCATCTATACCCAACTGGCCCCGCACACGGCGCCTCAGATGATGTTCGTTAGCGCGACGAAAGGACTTGAGCCGGACTCGCTGCTGCGGATGTCCGAGGTCATCAAGGAATCGCTGAGACCGCGCTTCGAGCCGCGGGTGGGCGTGTTGAGCGGTCCCACATTCGCGCGGGAGATCGCTCGCGGGGAACCGGCGGCGATTGTGATTTCCTCAGACGACCCGGATCTCGCCCGCACAATCCAGCAGCGGTTTGCCGGCCCTTCGCTTCGCCTGTACACGAACTCAGACCCAGTCGGAGTCGAGATCGGCGCGGCGCTGAAGAATGTCATTGCGATCGCGGCAGGCGTCTGCGCCGGGCTCGGACTCGGCGCCAACACCATGGCCGCCCTCATCACCCGCGGATTAGCTGAAATCACCCGCCTCGCCGTCGCCGCTGGCGGAAGCGCGCGGACGCTGGCCGGATTGGCCGGACTGGGCGACCTGGTACTCACCTGCAACGGCGAGTTAAGCCGGAACCGCACGGTTGGCTACCAGCTTGGCCAAGGCAAGACATTGGACGAGATTCTCTCCGGAATGCGCATGGTCGCCGAGGGCGTGCAAACGACGTCGGCCGCCGTCGCGCTGGCGGCGCGGCATGGCGTCGAGGTCCCTATCGCCGCGCAGATGAACGCCGTTCTTTATCAGAACAAGCCGGCGAGGGCGGCGTTGCGTGAGTTGATGGAACGCTCTCTTAAGGAAGAATGAACCGCGCACGGGGCGCCGCGGCCGCTATAGATTCCGCAGAACGAACGACACCAGGTGGTAGCCGTCGATGTATTTGAATGGCGTCTCGCCAAGCGTGTAGTGGCCACACGGCAAGACGACTTCTTTGATGTCCAGGCCGTATTGCCGGGCCATGGCGATGGTCTCCCGGGAAAACTCGGGCAGGAAGGTGGTGTCGTACTTTGAGTACAGGAACATCGACCGTTTCTTGAACCGGGCGAACTTGTCGAAGTACGCCGTCGGACTGATCGGCATCCACAGATCGCGGAGGGTGTCGCGGTCTACATAGTCCTTCAACCCTTGAGTGACGTGAATCGTGGACAGCCCTGTCCAAACGACGTCGCCAAAATAGGTGGAGCAGTGATTAAAGGCGTTCACCACGAAGCGCTCGTCGTGGGCGCTGGCCAAAAACGCTGAACAGGAACCGAGCGACGTACCCACGATGGCAATGCGTTCGGCGCCCTGGCCGGCGAGCCAGTCAGCAGCCGCACGGATGTCGATCACCGCCTGTCTCATCGCATCCACCGTGCGGCCGATGTTTGAGCTGACGGCATAGTCGGCGCGCTCGAGTTCAGCTGGCATGCGGTAGTCGTGATACGGAAGGCTCAAGCGCAATGCGGGCGTCCCGAAGCGCTGGTAGGCGCGTGCCAGGGCGTTGTGGGCTTCGTGCGGAGCGTTCCAGTGGGGCAGCACGAGCACCGCCTTGTGGCGCTTCGCGGCGGGGAACCACTGGCCGTGGACGATGTTGTTTTCCGGGTAGGGCGTCTGAACCGGAGAGGTGAACCGGAGGACGCCGTCGCGGAGCCGGAAATCCGAAGGCGTCCGGTAGGCAAAGAACTCCTCGCTTCGCTCAATAGATCTGCGGCCGACAGCCGCCAGCCACTGGGCCTCGCTCATCTCCCCACGTGGGATTTCTCGCGCCGCCGGCCAGGATTCGGCCCACTCCAGGCCCCATTCGAAAGGGCGCACCACGCGATTTGTGGCCCGGAAACAAAGGCTCTCTTCCCATCGGTTCATCCAGCGGGCGTACAAAGATCCGTTGGCGCTCATCGGAGGGTTCAATTGTCAGGTTAGCATCCGCTGATGGGACCGGGACACGCCGCCATCCACTGTGCCTAGCCGATGAACTCGACCTCGATACGGCTCGGAATCACGCCCGCCTCGAATCCGAGATCGAGCAGTTTTTGGGCCGCCAACCGCACTGGTTGCCCAGCGTCGACTGTGTAGTGATTCACGTACATGCCGACGAATTTGTCGGCCATCATCGGATCCAGATCCCGCGCAAACTGCATTGCATAGTTCAGCGCTTCATCGCGATGATCCAAGGCGTACTGGATACTCGCCCTCATCAACCTGCATATCTCCAATTGAAGCGGCTCGGGCACGGTCTTCAGCAGCGCGTTGGCCCCAAGCGGCAGCACCAGGCCGTAGGTTTCGCGGAACCATTTGCCCAGATCGACAACCAGGCAGTGCCCGCCGCGGTTGTATGTCAATTGCGCCTCATGGATCACCAGTGCGGCGTCCACGCTCTTTTCGCTGAGAGCGTCGAGCACCTTGTCGAATGGCACGACCACGGCTTCAAAGTCTGGTTCGAGGATGCGCAGAGTCAGGTACGCCGTTGTGAGTTTGCCCGGGATGGCAATTCGCTTGCCTTTCAGGTTGGCCGTTGGCATCGGCGTGGCTGCAACCACCATTGGTCCGTATCCGTCGCCGATACTGCAACCCGAATTCACCAGCCGGTACTTATCGGCGACATAGGGGTAAGCGTGAAAGCTGATCGCGGTGAACTCATACTCCCCACTCATTGCCCTTCGATTGAGTGACTCGATATCCTCCAGCCTGTGCTCGAAGCTGACCAGGGCGGACCGCACCTTGCGGGTGGCCATGGCGTAAAACATGAAGGCGTCGTCTGAATCGGGACTGTGGGCGCAGATGAACTCCCGGGTGGGTGATGGGTGCATAGTCAGAGAACTCACAATATAGCAGACCGGACGCGCCTAGACGATGTCCTCGCCTCGGCTGAGCCTGACAAGGACCTCGTGGAGTTCGGAAAGGTGGCCTGACAACTTCTCAGTTGCTGCCTTGCTCTCGCCCACATCCCCTGACTTGGATGCCGTCTCCACCTCCAGGGCCAGTAACCGCCCATTCTCGGAGCCAAATTGGGCCAACAGTCCTTTTAGCTGGTGCGCCGCACCGGCCGCCATGGCCAAATCGCCGTGTTGCACTCCCTCGGAGATCTCGGCGAGCAGGCGAGGATACTCCTCAAGGAACAGGCCGGCGAGTTCGGCGAGCAAGTCGCGATCTCCGCCGACACGGTCCAGGGCTTGAGCGTAGTCAATCATCGGATGGCTGGGGGACGCGTCCGGGGTGTCCTTATTCATTTTCGCAGATCGCGTGGCCAGAAGGTGCTGTATCTCTCCGAGCAGTGTCCCCATTCGCACCGGCTTGCTCAGATAGCGGTCCATTCCGGCAGCGAAGCACATGTCCCTGTCGCCAGGCATGGCGTGGGCCGTTATGGCAATGATCGGCAGGTGTCCGCCGGCGACACGTTCGTTGCTCCGAATGGCCGCGGCTGCCTCCAACCCGTCCATCTCAGGCATCTGCACGTCCATGATCGCGACGTCGAAGCTCTCCTGGAGGGCCAGTTCGACAGCCTCGCTGCCCGTCTTAGCCAGCGACACCTGAATGCCGGCGCGTTCCAGCATTGCCGTGAAGAGTTTCTGATTCACCGGATTGTCCTCCGCCAACAGGCACCGGACAGGACGGTCGAAGGGGATGGGAGCGGGTTGAGAGAGCGCCTGCGACGTCGCTGAATCCTCGGAGGCCAGCGGAAGAGCAAGCACGAAGCCGAACACCATGCCGTTGCCTTCCGATCCGCTCGCAACCAACCAACCTCCCATCAGGTCTACCAGTTTGGCGCAGATCGGCAAGCCGAGACCGGTGCCCCCACGCCGTCTCGTGCTTGAGTTTTCCAACTGGGTGAAGGGCTCAAAGGCGTCGCCAATCTTGCGAGGAGGCATGCCGATGCCGGAATCAGACACCAGGAACCGGACACGGGCCAAGCCTTGAACGTAGCCGAGGCAGTCGACCTGAAGTTGGATCCCCCCTTCATCTGTGAACTTGATCGAGTTTGACAACAGGTTCAGAAGGACCTGGCGCAGCCGGCTCCAATCGCCGGTCAGAAACTCCGGCAGATCCTCACCCAGACGGTACTCAAATGAGAGAAGCTTGGCTGCAGCTCTGTGGGCGATCTGCTTGGTCAGGTTCTCAACCTCGGCCCGGAGGTTGAATGGTTCGGGCTTGAGTTCAATGCGTCCGGCTTCAGCTTTGGAGAGGTCGAGGATGTCGTCGAGCAGCGTCAGCAGGGATTCGGCCGAGGATTGAACGATCCTCAGGTACTCACGCTGTTCTCCCGTGAGCCCGGTCATCAATGCAAGCTCGGTCATGCCAAGAATGCCGTTCATGGGAGTGCGGATTTCGTGACTCACGTTGGCCAGGAATTCGCTCTTGGCGGCTGATGCCATCTCGGCGCTGGCAGCCATCTCCTTCGCCCACTGCGTCGCCGATTCGAGGAACTCGTTGGTTTCCCGCAACTGTTGCTCCCGTTCGACCCGGTCAGTGATGTCGCGCGCGATCTGTAGCAACAAAACCGGCTCACCCGGTCTCTCCACAAATGTGCTGGTGATCTCCAGCCAGACCGTCTTGCCGGTGCAGATCTTGTACTCAGCCACCTCGCGCTGCGGCATGGACCGTGTTTCGAACCGGCGCCGGAACTGATCCAGTTCGTCGGACTCATGCCCCGGCCACTGCTGAAAGACTTCGAGAAAGACACGCCCCTCGAGGCTCGACCGGTCCATGCCGGCCAGGACGCACAGTGCCCCATTGGCCGCGACGATGACGCCCGAGGCGTCGAGGAACATCATAAAGTCAGCGACGGACTCCCAGACCGCCCTTAGTTCGATTTCGATTTCCGCCTGCTGCCGCCTGGCGCGAACGGCCTGCGTTTCGTCAACTCCGGTCAGCACGGCGAACTGTGAATCGGCCTCGAGCGGCGCCGCGGACCAGGCCACATGGAAGATTTCGCTATTTCTGCCGGCGATCTCCAGCCTCTCGCGTTGGGGCAACCCGGTCGAGGCCACTCTCCTCAGCAGCGACTCGCCACGCGCGCGGCATTGTGGCGTGAGCAGTGCCGACTGAAATGGGCGGCCGGCGACTTCAGAGATGTGGAACCCCGTCATTCGCTCGAATGCCTGGTTCCATCGAACGATCCTGCCACTCTCGTCCACCACGACCAGCAGAATGTCTGTGCTATCGAACAACGCCTGTACAAAGTCTCGTTCCCTGGCAAGTTCGAGTTCGGTCTGGCGCTCCCCGGTCACGTCTCGAACCGACACCGCGAGCACGTCGCCCCATCCTTCAATCGTACAGGCGGACATGGTCAGCAGTGCGGTGCGTTCCTCGCTGCTTTCGGGCAAGCTGTGAGTGACTTCGCAACTGAACAGGCCGCCTGCGAGTGCCTCATCTTCGTGGGAGCGGACATAAGCCGCGACATGTTCGGGCAGCAGATCCTCCGCGGTGAGTCCCACCAGTTCGCTGGCAGGGCGGCTGAGCCGTTTGGCGAGCGTCTGGTTCACATATAAGACCCCACGGCGGGGATGGTAGGCCAGAACACTGACCGGCAGCGCATCCAACAAAGCAGCAAGGTCCGGCGCGGTTGGGGGGGGGTCCCTCCATAACCTGCCGATCCAGCCTCTGCCGCTCGTGTCTCCCGGCAAGTCCTGCGCAACTCCTTACAGGATCTTGATCCTGATGTTACGGAATTCCACGCGCGTGCCATGCCCAAGGAATCCAACGTGGCCCGATTTGCGGGCCAAGCCAGGATGTTTGGCCAGCACGGCCGGGTCTGTCACCTTGTCGAGATCGGCATCCGTAATCAATTCGCCGTTCAGCGTGACCTTGATTCTTCTCTTGTCGGCGACGATCTCATACGAGTTCCATTCGCCGTTCGGTTTGACGAAGCCGGTCCTGGCTGGAGCAACGTCATAGACTGATCCGGTGTACTGCCCCGGCTTTAACTTGCCCTTATACATCGGCCCGTTGTCGTCGAGCACCTGGATCTCCATCCCGACAAAGGCAGCATCGCCCTCCAGAGGGGCGCGTATGCCGATTCCGTTGTTCCCTCCTGCCCACAGGCGCCATTCCAGCCGGAGGATGAAGTCGGAATACTCCGCCTCAGTGAACAAGTTGCCGCCGCCATCCTCCGGGCAAACCAGGATGCCGTTTTCCACAACGTAGCCTCGGCCTCGGCCGCGCACAAGTTTCCAACCGTTCAAGGTCTTCCCGTCGAATAGGGACGTGAACCCATCCTCCTGCCTGGCCAGCGCAGGCAGAGCCAAACCGGCCGCCAACATACGGCGGCGAGTCACTTTCAGTTTCATTGCGATGCTCCAATCGATCGAATCAGGTTGATTGCTTCAATCATGGCACGTCCGTTGTGGTAGCCTGCCTTCCAGGCGTGAGCCTTGTTGCCGGATTGCTTCAGTTGAGCATCAACGGACTCCCACCATTCGCCCGTCTTGCGATCCACATGGTACTTGTCTATGAATTGCCAGGTCTTCTCGAAAACTTCGTAGTACTGCGGATCACGGGTAAGCTTATACATCATCAGCGCGCTCACCATCGCCTCGGACTGGACCCACCAACTCTTCGAAAGCCCGTTCGCAGGCTGCCGGAACCAGCCCGTGTACCAGAACCCGCCATGGACGCCGTCCCAGCCGTATTTCATCGAGTAAGCGAAGTTCTCGCGGAACAAGTCGATATACGGCGCGACGGGCAATCCGGCAGCGTCGGCTGCATCGGCGAGCAGCCAGATGTTCTCTAGGTCGTGGCCGTAGCTGACCCGCGCGGCCGGTCCGTCGAGAACCGGTGTCCAATCGCGCCTGTACTGGTCGGTGCACGCGGTGATGGACTTCCGGACGACCGCATTGCTTTCGATCGACATCAGTTCGATCAGGCGCGTCCTCGCCAGCGGCAGTTTCGAAGCCCGGTAGAACGTGGTCATCGCCTCCATCAGATGGAGGTGCGTGTTCATGAGCTTGTACGCTGCCGGCGCCGACATGTAGTTCTGTCCTTCGCCCGGACTCCAATCCTCATTGAAAAACTCGGTGTAGCCCCCGTACTCCTTGTCGTGGGCCTTCGCCTCGAGCAGGTTGAAGAACTTGACCGCGAAATCCAGCACATCCTTGCGGCCTGAGGCCATCGCAAACTCCGAAATCGCATAGAGGGCGAACGACTGCGCGTACATGTGGATCTTCGGCTGGATCCTCTGATTCCCCGTGGCATCCACTGACCAGGCGAACCCGCCAAACTTGGAGTTCCACATCTTCGTGGTGATGAACCTGTAGCCGTGGTCGGCCGCGGCCAGCAGTTTCTTCCGGTCCCCGTAGCCGGCCCTCGCCGCCCGCGCAAAGAGCCAGACATTTCGTGATTGAGTGATCAGAGCCTTGGGCCCATCGCCTTGATCCTCGCCGTTGGGACCGAAGCGGATCTTATATCCGCCATTCTTCATGTCCAGCGACCGGGAGAGCCAGAAGTCGAGGATGTTGCTTTCCAGCGTCGCCTTCAGCGCCGGGATGTAGCTCTCCGGCGGAGCCGCCCGGACCCATCCGAGGGACACAAGCAGGAGCAAGGCGGGTGTGGTGCGCTTCCATTCCATGCGTGCGATTCTATAACGGATGAGACTTCACAAGCTGATCCTCGCAGGGGGCCTTCTGGCCCTGTTGCCCTGCGCGGCTGAGACGCTGCGCGTCATGTCCTTCAATGTCAGAATGCCTTCCTCGCAGGACGGCGAGAACATCTGGGAAAACCGCCGCGACTTCTTCGCGGAGACTGTCAAAAAGTACGCGCCCGACGTCATGGGCACCCAGGAACTTTTCAAGCGCCAGGGCGATGACATCGTGGCCCGGCTGCCGGAATATGCGTGGTTTGGCATCAGCCGCCGCGGCAACGACCAAGACGAGCATATGGGCGTCTTCTATCGCAAAGCTGCGCTAACGCTCGAGGATTCAGGCAACTTTTGGTTGAGCGAAACGCCTTCCGAGCCTGGTTCCATCGCCTGGAACATGAGCCTGCCGCGCATGGCCACATGGGGTGTCTTCAGGACGAAATCTGGCTTGCGGTTCCTCTTTGTGAACACTCACTTCGCCCACCGCCGTGAGGATGACGAGGCCCGCTTGAACAGTGCGCGCGTCATTAGACGGTGGATCGAGTCACGAAAGGAAAAGCTGCCAGTCGTCCTCACAGGCGACTTCAATACCGGCTCCGGCACGCCCCCCTATGCCGAGTTGACCGCCATTCTGAAGGACGCCTGGACAGCGGCCTCCGAAAAATCGGGCCCCGAGGGCACCTTCCATGGCTTCAAAGGGACCCCCGGGCAGGCGCGTATCGATTGGATTCTGTTCAACGCTCCCTGGAAGGTGTCGAAGGCGCAGACTATCGACGATCGGCGGCCGCCACTTTTTCCCTCAGACCATTTCGCCGTCTTAGCCGTCTTCGAAACCCATTAGTGGCGGCTCCTAGTCGATGTGGGGGGGACCCAAGCGGAAGGCCCGGAACTGAATCGTCGTGGCGATCAGATGGATGCCACGCCCCGTGGGTGAAGCGCGGTATTCATAGCTGATCGAATAACTCACCTGGTTTTGTGTCGCAATTTGCACCCCTGCGGCGTGCCGCTCATACCAGTCGCCATTCTGCACCAACGCCTCGAAGCTGGTGAACGGCTGCAGCCGGCCGTTGCGATAGATCAACATCGCGCGGTTGCGAAGCCGGGTGAAGTCGTCCTTACCCATCACCACAAACCGCTCCGCAAGATGGCGCGTGTCAATGGCCCAGCGCTTTTCCTCCAGAACCCTGAACTGCGGCCCCGTCCAAATGCGGTGAGTCACGGTATTGGCAGGCTTATCCTCGCTGTCTTGGGACATGAAGTAGTACCCGGCCAGTCCCAGGACGCGCGGTGAGAAGGCGTGCATGTAGATGGGCCCCGCCCGGAACTGGAAAAACTGGCTGCTTTCGTGGTACGTCCTGACCCTCGTGTGGATCTGCAGCGTCGATTTCCCGTTGAGTTCAATGTTCCCGTTCATAATGTGCAATAGGCCGAAGTCGTCCTCTGCGGCTGCCGGGATCGCGCACAGTGCGAACGTGAGGGCGAGAGAGGTGATGCGCATTTATTACAATTCCATGACAGCACAGTTGCGGACAGGGTTTTGCGCGCGAACCGGCCAGGGTGGGAAGCTAAGAGCAGCATGGAACTCAACGCCGTCGAGGTCCGCGTACTCGGCACGCTGATCGAAAAGGACATGACGACGCCGGACTACTACCCGATGTCGCTCAATTCGCTGGTCAACGCCTGTAATCAGAAGACCAATCGCGAGCCCGTCACGGGGTATGTAGATAGTGCGGTCTTGGAAGCTCTGGAAGCCTTGCGCGGGAAGCAACTGGCTGTTTTCGTCCACGAATCGGGCAGCCGCGTCGAAAAATACCGGCACCGTTTGGGCGAGTCGTTCAACTTCACTCGCGGCGAACTGGCCGTCATGGCAGTGCTAATGCTTCGCGGACCCCAGACCGTCGCGGAACTGCGTGAGCGGGCTGCCCGCCTCCATGTATTCGACGACAACTTGGCCGTCGAGCATACTCTTCACCGTCTCGAATCGCGAGAGGAACAGCCACTTGTGAAGCTATTGCCGCGGCTGCAAGGGATGAAAGAGCCGCGCTGGGCCCAACTTCTGGGCGGCGAGCCGGAGTGGACCGCCGATCGGCCCCCGGCGCCTGCACAAGCCGGCCCGGCCGATCTGGCCGAACGCGTGGAAAATCTCGAAGCTGAACTGCGCGCCCTGCGCGCGGAATTCGAGAGATTCCGCGAACAGTTCCAGTAAAACGCCCGCCCGATCTCAGTTCAGCTTTGCTTCCAACTCCGCCCAGCGCGCGTACAGCGCTTCCACCTCGGCCTGCGCCTGCTGGAGATCGCGATAGCACACATCCAGGCGCACCGGGTCGGAGACGGTCTCGGGTGCGTGCAATGCCTTGTCGCACTCCTTCACCCGTTGTTCGGCCGACATGATCCGTTCCTCCATGCCGTCATACTCGCGCTGTTCGAGATAAGAGAGCCGCTTCTTGCTTGCTGACGCCTTTGCATTTTCCGCTTCCGGTCTCGCAGCGGGCCGGCCAGCCTGACTTCGTTCCGCCCGCCTTTCTTCGAGCCAGGCTTCCCACTGGCTCAAATCCGCGAAAAGCCCGGCTCGTCCTTGACCGTCCAGTCCAAGGATCGCCGATGTCACTCGTTCCAGCAGATAACGGTCGTGGGTGACAAGCACAAGCGACCCTGTGAACTCCAGCAGACTGTCTTCAAGCACTTCCAGCGTGGCCAGATCCAGATCGTTTGTCGGCTCATCCAGCAGCAGGACATCCGCCTCTTCAAGCATCAGTTTGGCGATGTGAATCCTCGCCCGTTCGCCACCCGATAGCGATCCGACCGGCTGCGTAAGTTGCTCCTCGCGGAACAAAAACCGCCGCGCCCAGGCATTCACATGGATCGGGCGGCCCTGATAGAGGACGGCATCGCCCTCCGGCGCAAGCGCCCGTTGCAGCGTCAGGGATGGCTCGAACCGCTCCCTGTTTTGATCGAAGTAAACGATCTTCAGGTGTTCAGCCCGTTTGATGGACCCTTCGCATGGCGCGATGGCCCCCCGCAACATCTGGAGAAACGTCGTCTTGCCGCTGCCATTGGCTCCTGCCAGGCCAAGCCGCCGGCCAGGCGCCAGAACCAGGTTTACCCCCTCGAACAGTTTTTTCCCGCCGATCTCGCATGCCGCCGATTCAAGTTCGATCAGCCGTTTGGTCTTCCGGTCGCTGGCGGTGAAATCGATGGCTGCAGTCGAGGTTCGGCCGCGCTGTTCCATCTCGTCGAGTTGGCGGATCATCGCCGCCGCTGATTCAAGCCTCGCCTTGGATTTGCGCGTCCGCGCCTTCGCGCCTCGTCTCAGCCAGGCCACTTCCCGGCGCACACGCGCGGCAAGGCCCTCCAGCATCTTCGCCTGGGCCTCCTGCCAAGCCTCCCGCTTTTCGAGGAAATCACTGTAGTTGCCGGCGACTTTGAACAAGCCGTCGGGATAGGCCTTGTTCAGTTCCATCATGTGCGTGGCGACGTTTTCGAGGAAGTACCGGTCGTGGCTGATCGTGATGGAGGCGAACGGCGCCGCGGCGATGGTTCGTTCGAGCCATTGGATACCCTGGATATCCAGATGGTTGGTTGGTTCGTCAAGCAGCAGAAGATCTGGCATGGCCGCAAGTCCACGCACCAGCGCCAGACGTTTGCGCCATCCTCCCGACAACGTGCCGGCCACCACGTCCGGGTTTTCGAACCCCGCCTGTCCCAGCAGCGCCTGCACGACGGCCTCAGGGTGGGCAATCGACCCCGCCACCTGCGCCACGGTCAGCGACGGATCGAACTCCGGATCCTGCTCGACGTAAACCAGCCGGGCGCCCTTGCGCAGCGACACCTCGCCCGTGTCTGCCGTTTCCAGACCTGCCAGAATCTTCAGCAGGGTTGATTTCCCTGCCCCATTTGGACCGATCAGTCCATGCCGCTCACCTTCGTTGACAGCCAGGGAAATCCGGGTGAACAGCGGCTTCACCCCGTATTGCTTCGTGATGTCGAACGAACTGAGCAGCAGCGCCATTGACCTAATCCCAGTTCAGCACGAAACCAAATGGATATGTTCCGGATCCCCGTGGTGTATACTGCGGATTGGAGGTGAGTCTTCAGTCGAAGTCTCGCTCACGCCCGGTCGCCCCTCGCAACCTGGGTTCGCCAGGTTTGTTCTTCTCTGTTTGCGTCAATCTTCCCCGACACTTGCCGGATTTGCGAATCTGAACTCACCGGTTATAGCCGCGCCCCCATCTGCCCGAAGTGCCTCAATGATCCCAAGCCGCTGAATCCGGAGATCTTTTGCCGCAGGTGCAGGACTCCGTTTCTGCGTGAGCGCGCGCTCAACGAAAATGGCCTCTGCCGGCTTTGCGCGGCGGGCGTTTCCGCATTCGACGCGGCATACTCATGGGGCCCCTACGATGGCGTTCTGAAGAGCCTGATCCATTGTTTCAAATTCCAGGGGATGCGCTCTCTCGGCCGCCATCTCGGCGCGCGTTTGGCTGAAGCCATGCCCCGGAACGAGCGCATTGACGCGATTGTGCCCATGCCGATCCATTGGACCAGGCGCCTCAGCCGAGGATTTAATCAAAGTGAGTTGCTGGCGCGTGAATTGTCACGGCACACTGGCCTGCCCGTCCTGACCGCGCTTCAGCGCACGCGCCGGACCAGGAAACAGTCCGACCTCACCGGCGCCCAGAGGCGGCGCAATGTGAAGGGCAGTTTCTCGGCCTCGCGAAATCATGTGCAGGGCCGGCGCGTGCTGTTGGTAGACGATGTCCTGACGACAGGCTCCACCGTCAACGAAGCCGCCGCCGAGTTGAAACGCAAGGGGGCGCTACGAGTCGCCGTCCTCACTGTCGCCAGAGTAGACCGGAGGGCTTTCGCCGCTCTGGGAACCGGCTACAAGCTCACTTACAAAGCAGAGGAGACCACGCTGACATGACCGCAAATGCTGAGCCATTACAACGGCCCGTCCTCGTGCTGAACGCGAGTTACGAACCCGTCAACATCTGTGCCGCCCGACGGGCGCTGGTCCTGATCCTGAAGGGTGTCGCCGCTGCGGAGGCGCACGCCGGCGAATCAATCCATGCCTGCCGCCGGGACTTTGCCATGCCCAGCGTCATCCGGTTGCTCGAATACCGCCGGATTCCACACCAGACGCGCGCTTTGTCACGGAAAAACATCCTGATCCGCGACCGTTACACCTGCCAGTACTGCCACAAGACTTTTGCCGGCGCGGAACTCACGCTGGATCATGTCATCCCCCGTTCGCGCTCCGGGGAATCCAGTTGGGAGAACCTCGTGGCCTGCTGTCACGGATGCAACAACCGCAAGGGCAACCGTACGCCAGAGGAGGCAGGCATGCGCCTGCTCCGCTACCCCAAACCCTTCAGCCTGCATACATCCAGGCACCTGATGCGTCTGGTTGGCCGCGCCGACGAGCAGTGGCGCAAGTACCTGTTCTATTGAGCGCCCAGGCGCCGCTGGCGCACAAAAGTACGCTAAGCGGCGGCCCGGGCACACTCGTGTACCCGGAAAGCCTTGCCCATGCTCCCGCCTGATCTTCCCGCCCTGTGCTATTGTGCCGGTGCCGCCGGGGGGGCCGCTGGCGGCGAAGCCGGAGTGTCCTTCTTCTTTTCTTTGGCGTCCTTCTTCACCGGGCTGATGACGACGTGCGCGCTTCGGCCTTCCAGCCTCGGCGTCCCTTCCACCGCGCCAACCTCGGACAGATCGGCTGCCAGTCTCATGAGCAGTTTCCGGCCCAAATCGGCATGGGCGATCTCGCGCCCGCGGAACTGCACGATGGCTTTCACGCGGTTGCCCTCGCCGAGGAAGCGCATGGCGTGCTTGAGCTTGAAGTCGTAGTCATGATCGTCGGTGTTGGGCCGGAACTTGACCTCCTTCACCTGGATCACGTGCTGCTTCTTCCGTGCGTCGTGCTGCTTCTTCTTCTGCTCATACTGCCACTGGCCATAGTCCATGGCCTTGGCGACAGGGGGTTCCGCGGTTGGAGAGACGACGATGAGGTCCAAACCCATGTCCAATGCCTTGCGCACTGCGGCTTGGGTCGGCATGACTTCGACCACGCCATCGGGGAAGACGGCTCGAACCTCGCGGGCCCGGATCGCCTCGTTGACGTTCTCTCTGACTCTGACTCGGGGACGTACAAATCTGGGTGGATACATGCGGGGATTCGGCTAGCGGGAGATTATCCTTTGATTGGTTTTGCGCGGAGCGGTGGCGTGCGGACGCACCAATCGCTTACTATTGTGCGCCTGCCACCGGCTGGTCGAGTTCGTTTGGTTGAGAAGCCTCAGCCTTGACCCTCTCCATCACACTATACACGGAAAATCAACAGGATGAAAAGAGTTCTCTGCCGGACTCGAAGTGATAGAGTGTTTGTTCGGCTCTCATGGCAACTCGACTCAGCGCCCCCATCCGCGGCATCATTCCGCCCCTGATCACCCCTCTCAACGCGAATGGCTCGCTCGACGAGCGAAGTCTGGAACGATTGGTCGAGTCGATGATCGCGGCGGGCGTGAACGGGATCTTCCCCCTTGGCACAACCGGAGAAGCTCCTCATCTGGGCCGCGACCTTCGCGCCGCCTTCCTGCGATTGGCCGCCTCGGTCGCAAATCGCCGTGTGCCCGTCTTCGCCGGAATCACCGATTCAAGCGTGGACGAGGCGGCATGGATGGCCGAACGCGCCTTCGAGGCCGGATGCGATGCCGTCGTGTTCGCTGCTCCGCACTACTATCCCATGACCCAGGCAGAACTTTCCGGCTTCGTCCGCGCTCTCGCCGTCCGGCTGCCGCTGCCCTTCTTGCTCTATAACATCCCGTTCTGTACGCGGGACTCCTTCGCTATCGAGACCATCCGGAGAGCCTCGGAACTGCCCGGCTGTCTCGGCGTGAAGGATAGCACCGGCGACATGGACCTCTTCCAGCGGTTGATCGACGCATTTCGGGACCGTCCCGAGTTCACAATCCTCATCGGCCCGGAGGAGCAATTGTGGGAAGCGGTTCGGATGGGCGCTCACGGCGGCGTCACCGGCGGCGCAAATCTGGCCCCGGAGATTTACACCTCGCTCTATGCCGCCGCCGTCGCCAACCGCTTCGACCTGGCCGCGCCTTTGATCGCAAAGGTCAATACCATCTCGGAGCGGATTTACGATGCCTTGCCCGAACGTTCGGGCTACTTCCGGGGGCTCAAATGCGCGATGGAACTTCGCGGAATCTGCCAGGCGTATTTCGCGCCTCCATTCGAACCTGTGCCGGACGAGGTCCGCGACCGCATTCGCGCAGCCCTGATCGACGCCGGACTCCTCTGACAACCCTATCCCTGCTCAGCCGGGGCTATTCCATAACCCGAACCGAAGGCAGGCCGCCCGGTCTCTGGGTAATCCTGACTGGACGGGGATCCTGCGCACAGTCCGGCACGGGCGTTCTGGTGTAGTAATCCAGCCCGTAACGGAGACTCCTGTGCAGACTCTCAATACAGGCATCCGCCTGTCTCGTATGCACTTTCCTGTACAATCCCCTGGCGGACACAACCTCGTCGAGAACCGGCCAGGCGCTGAGTTTCACCCAACCGGCCCCAGCCAACATCGCTATTGAGATAACCGCAACCGCCGCCGTGATTCGCTCCCTTCGCGCCAGCATCCAGGCCGCAACGCCCACAGGCAGCGCCGTGATGACGTACTGCCATGGCAGCCCGCCGAGTTCGGTCCTGCTTAAGCCGTGCAGCATCGCTCCCGGCAGCGCCGAGGCTCCCACCGGAACAAGCGACAGCAGGATCCCGGCGAGACCAAACGAACGCCCAGGATGTTCGTATCGAACCGCCGCTGTGGCCAGCAGCGCAAGGTAAACCGGGAGCAGCGGCAGGACGTATCCCGGCAGCTTATTGGTCGAAATGGAAAAGAACGCAATGCCGAAGGCCAGGGTGACGCCGGCCACACGCGCCCATCGCTCGCCCCACAACGCTCTAGGCAAACTGGCGGCCATCGGAGTCCAAGGGAAAACCAAGCCTAGCATCACAGGCAAATAAAACCAGAACGGTTGGACGTGCCGTAATTCTTCACTGGCGAATCTGGACAGATGGTGGCGGATAAAGAACTCGTCCACGAACGCCCAGCCATTGACCCAGGTGACAGCGGCGTACCAAGGTCCCGCTACCACGACTGCCGCCGCCCCGGCCGTCGCCAGATCCTTCCACTGTTTTCTGGCGAACCAGATGAGCGGGACCAACAGGACCAAGGCCACAGCGCCCTTGGCCAGCAAAGCCAGACCGGCGGCTGCTCCGCTCAACCAGATGGTCCATCTGTTTCCGCCGTTCAGCCGGAGCAAGCCGGCCAGAAGAGACGTTGTGAAGCACGCAGCCAGCGGCAAGTCCATCACTGCCACGTGCGAATAGGCCAGCCATCCGGCCGAGGATGCCAGCATCATGGTCGCGGCCGCCGCTTCCCGCCGCCCGGCCAACCGCGCCAGCGCCCAGGCGTAGAAACCCAAAAAAACCAAAGACATGGCCGCGACGGGAATTCTCGTTGCCCATTCACCGTCGAATCCAAGCGATGTCGCCACCGCCGTCATCCAATAAGAAAGAGCCGGCTTCTCAAACCAAGGTTGGCCGGAAAGCCGCGGCGTCACCCAATCGCCCGATTCGGCCATCGCGCGGCCGATGTTCGCGTAGCGCGGCTCGTCCGGACCGAGCAGGCCGCAACCGCCCAGGAAGGCGAAATAGGTGAAGGCCGCCAGTAAAAAGAATGCAAGGATCCGGGCGAACCAGTTCAACTCGGTGAGGCGGCCGGAGGACACCCACCAGTATAATGGCCCCAATGCGACGTATTGCGCTTATCCTGCTGTTATCATCAACGGCGCTGTTGCGCGCCGACATCTCGAACTGCGCCTGCGATCCGAAAAATCCAGAGTCGATGAAGGCCCGCCAGTGCAGTCTGTGCAACGAAGCCGAGAAACGCCCGGCCGGCGAGGAGTTCTTTGTACTGAAGGACATCAACCCGCGCAAACCCGGCCGCTGGCTGGTGCTTCCGGTGGCCCACGGTTCGGCTCAGCACCATTTCCGCGACCTGCCAAAGGCCCAGCGCGACAAACTTTGGCGTGAAGCCATTCGCGTGGCCAGGGAGAAGTTCGGCGACGAGTGGGGTCTGGCGTATAACGGAGAACGCGCTCGCACCCAATGCCATCTCCACCTGCACGTCGGCCGGTTTATCAAGGCCGCTGAAACCAGTTCTGGAATTCTGATCAGGCGAATCGAGGACATCCCTGCCCCGGTCGAGGGCGGCATTTGGGTTCACCCTGTCGAAGGCGGATACCATGTCCACCTCGGCGACCAGATCACCGAGACCGCCCTCGTCCGCTGAAAGCCGATCCATGAACCTTGTCGAAATCCTCCCGCCGCCTTCCGAAGAAAACGCAGCGCTTCTCCTGCATCCGGACGATCAAGTGGCTATTGCGCGGGTCGCCCTAGCCGCCGGCCAAACGATTCGTCCTGGTTCAGAATCGGTCGTTCTGAAACAGGCCATTCCAGTGGGCCATAAGGCGGCTCTGCGCCGGATCAATCGGGGCGAGGAGGTCCGCCGGTATGGCCAGGTGATCGGACGCGCCACGCAGACGATCGAGCCCGGAGAATGGGTCCACACGCATAACCTTGCATTCGAGGAGGGTTCACGCGCCTACGAATTCCCCACCGGCGACATCCTCCCGCCTACACCTCCGGCCGCTCAGCCCTCGTTTCAGGGCTACCTGCGCCAGGACGGCCGCGCGGGCACGCGGAACTACATCGCAGTAGTTGCCGCATCGAATTGTTCGGCACATACCGTAGATCGAATCGCACGCTCCTACACCGGCCAAATCCTACCCGATA
This sequence comes from Bryobacteraceae bacterium, assembly GCA_029975915.1. Next base: position 53,219 of record JARKOC010000058.1, on the reverse strand, counting down.
ATGTCGATGGAGTTGCAGCCTTTCCTCACGGCGACGGCTGCGGCCATTCTATTGGCCCCGATACCGAACAATTGGAACGGACGCTCTCGGGAGTTCTGGACCATCCGAACGTCTCGGCCGCCCTGGTTGTGGGACTCGGCTGCGAGGTCAACCAGGTTGAGCACTACCTCGGCGTCAGGAATCCCGCGCCTGACCGGATCCTTGGACTCACGCTCCAGCAATCCGGCGGCACCTCGGCCACCGTGGCCGATGCGCGGCGGAGGATCGACGAATTCATCGCCCGCGCTGCATCTGAACGCCGCGTCCCCTTGCCGGCCTCCAAACTGGTTCTCGGGCTGAACTGTGGGGGGTCGGATTCATTTTCGGGCATCACCGCGAATCCTGCTCTGGGTGTTTGTTCGGACATTCTGGCCAGTCTGGGCGCCACCGCCGTCCTCGCGGAAACGCCGGAGATCTTCGGCGCCGAGCATCTCCTAGTCCGGCGGGCCCGAAATCGTTTGGTCGCCGAGCGGCTCCTCGAACTCATTGAAAAATATAAGTCTTACCTTCGCCCCTTCGGCGGAAGCTTCGACGACAATCCCTCGCCCGGCAACAAGGAGGGCGGTTTGTCCAACATCCTGGAGAAGTCGCTCGGTGCGGCGGCTAAGAGCGGGACGTCCACTCTGAACCAGGCGCTCGACTACGCCGAACGAGTCACCGCGCCCGGGTTTGTCTTCATGAACACGCCCGGCTACGACCCGGTCTCGCTGGCCGGACTCGGCGCCGGCGGCGTCAATCTGATCGCCTTCACCACGGGCCGGGGCAGCGCCATTGGCTTCCCCACCGTGCCGGTATTCAAGATCAGTTCAAACACCGGCTTGTATAAGCGGATGGGCGAGAACATCGATTTGAACGCCGGCCGCATCGCCGACGGAACGGCTACAATTCCCCAGGTCGGCCACGAGATCTTCGACGCCCTGCTCAGAGTCGCCTCTGGCGAAAAGACGGCGAGCGAACGGCTTGGCCATGCCGAATTCGTGCCTTGGCGGATCGGCCCAATTCTTTAGCTTGATTAATCTTTCTGAAGGATCGACAATCGCCTTGGTGAAGGCTCAATTCCTCTTCCTGCTTACATTGGTAGTGTCTCCATCGCACGGGCAGCCGCTTATGGCCGGTGCGGCGCAAATTGCCATCACACCGCCGCAGGGCACTCCGATGGCGGGGTACTACTCGCCGCGCGCATCGGCCGGCGTTCATGACGACTTGTACGCAAAGGCGCTGGTTCTGCGCCAAGGCAAGACCAGCCTGGCGCTTGTGGTTTGCGACGTGATCCATATGCCTGCGCCGGTGGCCGCGCGGGCCCGGCAGTTGATCCGGTCGAGAACGGGTATTCCTGAGAGCCATGTCATGATTTCGGCGACCCATGCGCACACAGGTCCGGTTATTCCTGGGGCGACCGCCAGGCTCGACTTCCGGGGCAAGGATGCTGAACTGGCCCGCGCCTATTCGGAGAGCCTGCCCGGGAAGATCGCGGAGGCGGTTGCCAACGCCCAATCCGCGCTGAAACCGGCGCGTATAGGCTCCGCGTCCGGCCATGAGCCCTCGCTGACCTTCAACCGGCGGTTCCACATGGCCGATGGAACGGTTGGCTGGAATCCGGGCAAGCTCAATCCCAAAATCGTCAAACCAGCGGGTCCGATCGACCCCGAGGTGGGTGTGGTTTCGGTCGAATCCCCGGACGGCACGCCGATGGCCACGTTGGTCAATTACGCGTTGCACCTGGACACGGTGGGAGGGCTGGAGATTTCCGCCGATTACCCTTATACACTGGCCCGGACTGTTGCTGCCAGACGGCCCGGACTGACTATTTTCACCATCGGCTGCGCCGGCAATCTGAATCACATCGATGTGAAATCCGCCTCGCCGCAGAAGGGCCACGGGGAAGCCGCGCGCATCGGGTCGGCGCTCGGCGCTGAGGTGATCCGCACAATTTCGCGCCTCGAAGTGGCCGCCACCCGGCTGGCGGCTGTGTCCACAACCGTCGCCCTTAGTCCGGCGGTTCATGATCCTTCGGAGGTCGCCTGGGCCAGGCAGACATCAGCGACTTACGGCCAAACGAAGCCGGCGCCGTTTCTGGAGCTGGTGAAAGCCTTCCGGATTCTCGACGTGGAAGCGCTGGCGGGCGGTCCACTGCAGGCCGAGGTGCAGGTGATGAAGCTGAACGAGGACACGGCGCTGGTCATGCTGCCAGGAGAGATCTTCACCGAACTGGGCTTGGCCATCAAGCAGGCCTCCCCGTTCAAACGGACATTCGTCGTGGAACTCGCCAATGGCAGCATCGGTTACGTACCGGATCGCAAGGCCCATGGCGAAGGCAATTACGAGGCTGTGAGCGCACGTTGCGCTCCTGGGTCGGGAGAGAAACTGGTGGAGACCGCGTTGTCGATGTTGCAGCGGATCCGCGGGAATTGAATGACTTTTCGCGGCTGTAGCCATCATCGCGAAGAACCGCCGTTTGCCCGGAAGGTCAGGGCTGCGACAGAATGAGAGTAGAGAGGACAATGAGAATCCTTCTGATTGAGGACGAAGCCCGTATCGCCGATTTTGTGCAGCGGGGTTTGGAGAGTTCGGGCTATAAGGTGGACTTGGCGACCGATGGCAAGTCCGGCCTTGCCCGCATCCACGAGCTCGATTACGACCTTCTTATCCTCGACCTGATGCTTCCAGACACCGACGGGCTGTCCTTGCTGGCAAAGATCAAGAACCGCAAGGCATGTCCGGCGGTGCTCATTCTCAGCGCGCGGGGCGGCATCGACGACCGGGTGAAGGGCCTCGAGATGGGCGCCGACGATTATCTGGTGAAGCCATTCGCTTTTGTCGAACTCCTGGCACGAGTGCGCGCTCTGCTCCGCCGCGGGCAAACCTCCGCGGATAAGCTGACAGTCGGCGATCTCACGATGGACTGCATTAAACGCCGGGTGGTCCGTGCAGGCGAGGTGATCGATCTGGCGCCGAAGGAGTTCTCCATCCTGGAGTACATGATGCGGAACCGCGGCAAGGCGCTGTCGCGCACGATGATCGTCGAGCATGTGTGGGACATGGAATACGACGGCCTGACCAACATCGTCGACGTCTACATCCGCCACTTGCGGAGTAAGATCGACGACAATTTCCCCGTCAAGATGATTCAAACGGTGAGGGGCACAGGATACATGCTGACGAGCCCTGGCGACGAGCCGAGCCCGGAAGCTTGATTGTGCCGTCCCGGCAATGAGTTTGACGACGACCGTCCTGCCGAACCGCTCCCCGCGATTCGAGCGATGGATATCGGCGGGCAGAATCCTGGCCCGCAGCATGCGTTTCCGGCTGGCGGTGGGTTATGTCTCGCTGGTGACGGTTGTTTTGCTAGGAGCCGGCTTTGCCTTCCAGGTGGCGCTGAAAAACTCAATCGAGAGGGAGGCCCGGGCGCTGCTCACGGAACGATGGGGCGCAGTTCGCGGCTACCTTCATCTCTCCGAGGGCCGTCCGCTGTGGGTCTATGAGACGGGCGATTCGGTGCAAGTGGAATCAGTCAACCGCCTGAGGCGGCGGCTTCTCATCGCGGATGCCAACGGCAATCTGCTCGAAATCTCGGAACACTTCCCTTCTCCGGATCTCGAAACGCGCTCCGCGCTCAGGTCGGCAGCCGTGCTTAGAGAACCGGCGTTCGAGTTCCGCGAGACCGCCCAGGGCCGCAGTTTCATGATCCGGCGCGGTCCATTCCCCCACGGCGACACCCTCCTTGTACTCGCCCTGGCCCAACCTCTTCAGGGCATTCACCAGCAGACGAGGCTCGTGCTGAAGTGGTATTTTTGGTCGCTGCCTGTTCTAATCGGGCTGCTCGGATGGGTGGCATGGCAGATGGCCGGACGGGCGTTGCTCCCTCTGCGGCAACTGGCAAGAGCCGCGGAGGTTGTTTCGAGCGAAACCCTGTCGCTTCGCATCTCACCCAGGGGCGCCCGGGACGAAGTTGATGTTCTCACGGTCCGTTTCAATGAAATGCTCGACCGGCTTGAGCGCAGCTTCGACCGCGTGAAGCGTTTCACCATCGATGCCTCGCACGAACTCAGAACTCCTTTGACGGCGGTGCGGGGCCAGTTGGAGGTCGCGCTCATCACAGCGAAGACGGCCGAAGAATTCCGGACGGCCATGGAAACCGCCATGGAGGACGTGGAGCGGTTGTCGAAGATCGTCAGGTCGCTGCTGCTGCTCTCCCAGGCGGAAAGTGGACAAGTCGTTCTACAGACCTCTCTCGTGGACGTCTCACGGCTTGTCAGAGAATGCGCCGCTCACTTCGAACTGCCCGCGTCGGCGAAAGGCCTGGATCTATCGATCGAGGTCCCGGAGAATTGCACTGCCGAGGTCGATCCGGTTCAGTTCGAGCGCCTGCTGATGAATCTGCTCTCCAACGCTTTCAAATACACGCGGCCGGGCGACTCGATCAGGGTTTCGGTCCGGCGGTTCGAGAGCGAGATTCTGCTCACGGTGGCCGATACCGGACCGGGCATCTCTAAAGAGCATTTGCCGTTCATTTTTGATCGCTTTTATAGGGTTCGCGAGGATGGAGGAGATGCCGATAAGGGGATTGGCCTTGGTCTGAGTTTCGTGCAGTGGATCGCACAAGCGCATGGAGGCCGGGTCCAGGTGCAGAGTGAGGAGGGCCGCGGCGCAACCTTTACCGTGACACTGCCGGCAGGCGATAGTTCGAACCACCTCAGGGTTTTGCCCATCGACTGAGCCCGCCCCTTGCAGCAGAATGGAGGAGTATGGAACAAACGCGGGCCCGCGTGCTTGTGGTTGACGACGAGGCCAACCAGCGCACAGCCCTGGCCAGCATGATTTCATCGTGGGGCTACGAAACTCAGGCGGCGGCCGATGGCGTGGAAGCCCTTGAACTGATGGAGACCTTCAAACCCCTGGCCGTTGTGACAGATCTCATGATGCCGAGGATGGACGGTCCGGAACTGCTGCGCCGTCTCGGAGAGATGGAAGGCGCGCCGCCCGCGATCATGCTCACCGCGTTCGGAAGCATCGAGACCGCCATAGAGATGGTCCACGATCTGGGCGCCTTCTGGTTCCTCGAAAAGCCCTTGCAGCCCGGCGCGTTACGGATTCTGCTCAAACGAGCGATCGAACTCGGCCGGCTCGAAGCGGAAAACGAACGCCTGGGCCGCCAACTCTCCTCGCAGGGGGTTCTGGGCGACATGGCTGGCTCGTCGGCGGGGATGAAAGAGGCATTCATTCTCATCCGGCAGGTCGCGCCCACGTCGGCAACGGTCCTGATCACCGGCGAAAGCGGAACAGGGAAGGAACTCGCCGCGCGAGCGATTCACGGGCTGAGCCCCCGCGCCGCCGGCCCGTTCATCGCCCTCAACTGCGCCGCGCTGCCTGAGACTCTGATCGAGAGCGAACTGTTCGGACATGAGAAAGGAGCATTCACCGGCGCCGCGGAAAGGCGCAGCGGATGCTTCGAGCTTGCCAACGGAGGCACGCTGCTTCTCGATGAGATCGGAGACATGCCGATGACCACGCAGGTGAAACTGCTGCGTGTGCTCGAGGACAGGAGGGTCCGCCGGCTGGGCGGCTCGAAGGAGATCGCGGTCGATGTCCGCGTACTGGCATCAACGAACGCCGACCTGAAGTCGGCGATCGGCGAAGGCCGGTTCCGCGAGGACCTCTTCTTCCGGTTGAACGTTTTCGAGGTCCACCTGCCTCCGCTGCGCAAAAGGATTGAGGATCTTGGCCAACTCTGCGCCGCCATGCTGCCCGAGATGAACTCGCGCCATGGATGCCGCGTCACCGGGATCGCGCAGGACGCCTTCGAAATCCTCCGCGGGCATGACTGGCCGGGTAATGTCAGGGAACTGCGCAACGCATTGGAACGCGCCGTCATTCTGGCCGGCCAGGGAGAGATTCGCCCGGCGCACCTTCCGCGGTTCGCGGTCCTGCCTGGCCAGACCCCGCAGTTGGATTCCGAGTTGCCATCGCTGACTTTGACGGTTGGCTCAACCGTCGCGCAGGCCGAGCGGGCTCTGATTGAAGCGACAATGCGTCATACGGAGGGCAACCGGACACGCGCCGCCGCCATTCTCGGCATCAGCATTAAGACGTTGTTCAACAAATTGAAGGATTACGAGACCTCGGCCTAAGGACAACAGACACGCCATGTCGCTCAAACTCAGGCTTCTGGTGACGATGGTCGCCCTTGTTGTTGTCACTTCGGTCGTCCTGTCGGCGATGCATCTAAACGCGGTCACGGCCACCTGGCTGACCCATGTAAACGAGCGTTCCAATACAACGGCGCAGTTTGTGAAAAGGTGGGTGATGCACCGCGTCGAGGAGAGTCCCGCCCCGCGAGGCGATGTCTCGGTCGAGAACATCAGGTCCAACTGGCGGGATGCTCTGGCCGCGGATGAGGAACTTCCCGTCATGCTTGCCGGCCTGCTGGCGCAGACCAGGTCGATCGTCGAGATCTCGGTGGCTGACGAGCAATCCCGGATCCTCGCCTCGACCAACCGCGCCCGGGTTGGCGCGCAAATGCCGAGCCGGCTGACGCTCAGGAATCTGCTCGAACTGGGCCCGCTCGACCGCATGCTCGCCATCCTCGGCGGCGGCATCGACTATGAAAGCCGGGTGAATCTGGGAGTTCTCGGCCAACCGCTGCCCGTGTTCCGCATTCAGGTCTTGGTCTCTTCAGTGCTGCTGCGCGAAGCGCTGCTGCCCTCCATCGGATCAACGGCGCTGGCCTCACTTGGGGCGGTAATTATCGCATCCGTTCTCGCGTTTTTCGTCGCCCGCATCTCGCTCCGCCCGCTGGCCAGACTGGGAGCGGCCATCGACTTGATTTCCAGCGGCCAACTGGTCGGGCAGGCGCATGTCAGTTCGGCATCCGAGTTCCAGGTGGTGGAACAGAAGCTGCGGTTGCTCGGCGAGCAGTTCCGTGGAGCGCGCGAAGGAGCGACCGAACTGAGGGGATCCATGGAGAGACGCCTGGCGGCGATCAACCGCCTCACGGGAGGCGTGGCGCACGAAATAAAGAACCCCTTGAACTCGATCGCGCTCAGACTGGAACTGCTGAAAAACCGGGTCCTGCCGGAAGTCCCTGATGCCACGGACGAGTTTTCCGTGATATCGGAGGAGATCAATCGCCTGGATCGCGTCGTCAGGACGTTCCTTGATTTCACGCGTCCTCTCGAAATCGAAACCGTTGAAGTTGACGTCGGCGCGCTCGTCGATGAGACCGTGAGCATGTTGACCCCGGAGGCCACGGCATCGGGAATCGAAGTGAAATGGGTCAGGCCGGCCGGACGAATCGTGGTCCGCGGGGATGCGGGAATCCTGAAGCAGGCTGTTTGGAACGTCTGCCGGAACGCGCTGGAGGCCATGCCGGATGGTGGAATACTGGAGGTGGAAGTGTCCCACGAAAGCAGCGACGCCACCATCACCATCTCGGATACAGGACCTGGGATCGCTCCGGAGCAACGGGAAAAGATATTTCAGCTCTACTACTCGACCAAACCACAGGGCTCAGGCATCGGGTTGGCAATGACCTTCCGCGCCGTGCAACTCCACGGGGGCGCGATCGAAGTTGGAGGCGGGCCCGGCGAAGGGTCCAGGTTCACCTTGAGGTTGCCTGCCGAATGAAACGCGCACTGCTGGTAGTTCTGCTCCTCTTGACGCTGCTCGGCGGATGCCGGAAGAAACAGCCCGCGCCTCCTCTGCCGCCTGTCACACTTCCTCCGCCGATCGAGCCCAGCAAGACGCCTGTGGTGGAGGCGCCCGCGGTGCAGCCCCAGGCTCCGGCCGTTCCGCTGAAGACGCCGCCTGAGGAGATTGTCCCGCAGGAGCCAGGCAAGATTTCCCCGCCTCCGGCGCCGGCGGCTAAGCCTCAGCCGCGGTCCCGTTCACCGCGCAGGAGCCAGCCTGCCACTCAGGCGGCCACGCCCTCCACAACTCCAGCGGAAAAGTCCGCCGCCAATCCCGCTCCCGCTACCGCGAAAGTTCCCCAGTTTGGCGAACTGCTCGACGATAACCAGCGCAACCAATACCAGCAGCAGTACGAATCCGCAATTGCCGCGGCCCGTTCCAGTCTTGCCGCAATTTCGGGGGTGCAACTGACACGGGCTCAGACCAACACAGCCGAGCGCGTCCGAGGTTTCATTGCTGAAGCCGAGAAAATGCAGTCCGCAGACATCCGCACAGCGGCGCAACTTGCTCTGCGCGCTGCCAGCCTCGGCCGGGACCTTCGGAGTTCGATCAATTAGCTCGGCGATTCGCTACGCCCCACCGTTTGTCCGGCTCCGGTCCAAGTGTCAGCTCAAGTTCACCGCCGGCGATCAGTTCGGCGTGCGTGATCCAAAACCGCCCTTCCAGCGGCCGCCCGTTGAGCCGGGCCGATTGAATGTAGTCGTTCGATGCGGAATTGTTCACCGTTCTAATGACGAACCGCCGGCCCTTGTTTCCGTGGGCATCCAAACGGATCGTTACCCGGTCAAACAACGGAGTGGTGATTTCGTATCTCGGCTCCGGCGCGATGCCGCCGGTTGAATCGAACAGCCCAATCGCCATCAATACGCCCAACGCGCCCATCTGGCCCTGGTCTTCGTCACCGTTGTAGCCCCCCTGCGGCGTGATGTTGCCGAAAACGTCGCGCTTCACGCGCCGCACCCAATACTGCGTCAACCATGGCGCCCCGGCGTGCGAAAACAGGTGCGCCATGTGGCAGGCGGGCTGGTTTTCGTAGTCGATCCAGTTCTCGCCGTGCTTGCCGTGCGGAGTGATGAAGCGCGCCGGCGCAGCCAGTTCGAACTGCCTTTGCAGTTTCTCAACGAACTTCTCATTGCCGCCCAGGGCATCGATCAGACCCGGCAGATCGTGCGGGACAAAGTAGGTATAGATCGCCGCGTTCGATTCGACGAATCCGCGGCAGTTGAAGCCCTCGCAGGTTGGCGTGAACGGCTCGTACCAGCTTCCGTCCATGTTCCTCGGGCGGATGTAGCCCGTGGACGGGTCAAACAGCTTGCGCCAGTTCCGGCTGCGCTCCCCAAACAGCCTTGCGTCCTCGACATGCCCCAGGGCGCGCGCCAGATTCGCCAGAGCCGCGTCCTGATAGGCGTATTCGAGCGTCTGGGCGGCTCCCTCGCGGTGGCTGCCCGTGCCGAACTGCCCCAAGGGAACGTAGCCCCTCTCAACGTAATACTTCATCCCGCCGCCCTCGGCGTTCGGTCCCGCCTCGTAGCCCGCGTGGTCGCGAATGCCGCCAGTAAAAGCGTTCTTGCGCGATCCGTCGTAGGCCGCCTTCAAATCGAAATCGCGGATGCCCTTGAAATATGCCGCCGCGATCAACGGCAAGGCCTGGTCGCCGATCATCACAAACGTATAATTGCCTCCGCTCGGCCCGCGCGCGATCATTCCGCCCATCGAGTAGTAATCGACGAGCGACGCCGCCTGATCGTTCATCACCTTGGGCCAGGCGATCGGCCATAGTACGTTCAGCGTCCAGTGCGACCCCCAGAAGGAGTCTGAATTGTAGGTGTCGCGAACCGGCTTGCCCGAGCCGTCCAGCGGGACCTGACGCACTTTTGGCGTATTGCCGGTGTTGTCGATGTACTTCCCGTTGGCGTCGCTAAACGCCCCGCGCCCCAGCAATGCATGCCACAGGTCGGTGTAGAACTTCACCCGCTGCTCGCGCGTGCCGCCAGTGACTTCCATCCGCCCCAGGATCTCGTTCCACTCGTCCTCTGATTCCCGCACCACTCTTTCGAAATCCCAATGCGGGAGTTCCGCCGCCATGTTCAGCCGCGCCTGCTCCTGGCCGACATAGCTGATGGCCACCTTCAATAGCACCATTTCGGGCTTTGCGAACTTGAAGCTCACAGCACCGCCGGTCTCAGCCCCGGCCACTTCCTCGGGATTTCCGGGAACAACTTCCCGCACCGGCTTTTCCTTCGCCGCCTCGCCCGGCAGCGGCCGCCACACCGTGAACCGGCTGAACGGCCGGTTCAACTGAATCGCGAAAAATACCTTGAGCGGCTTCTTTCGGCGGTTTGTCGGGGCCATCACGGCCCAGCCCTCGAGTTCGCGATCCGACACTCTCCGCAGCCACGCATCCGAGATCGGGCCGTGCGCGATGCGCGCGCCAACGTCGAAATTGATGTGCGCCTGTTCACTGGCCGGGAAGTGATAGCGGTGGAAGCCAACACGCTTGGTCGATGTCAACTCCGCCGTGATGCCGTAGTCGTCGAGAAAGACCTTGTGATAGCCGGGCCGCGCGATCTCCTTGTCGTGCGAGAAGGCCGATTTGGCCGCTTCGAATCCCTGGTGCCCACGCAAGCCGCCGGTTGCCGGCATCACCGGCACGCCCGCGATCTGCCAGTCGTGGATGTGCGAGAAGGCGCGGACGTATTTCTCGTTGTAGAGATAACCTGAGTTCCAGGTCCCGTACATCTGCGTATCCGGGCTCAGCTTCACCATCCCGAAAGGCCGTCCGGCGGAGGCAAAAAAGAACCACCTCGACTTGTGCGTGTCCACGAACGGGTTCACCAGGTCCACGGGCCGCTCGGCTGCAGGCAGCAGACCCGTCAACAACGCAATGCCGCACAGTACTCGCATGACCCGATCTTACCCAAACACACTGCGGCCAACCCGGTTCGCCACCCGCGTCCGTGTCATGATGCTCTTGATCATGTCCCGCAAGTTCATCCTGATTCTGACGCTCGCAGCCTTCACCCTGGCGGCAGCGCCCAAGCCGTTCATGGTTCCGGTTCAGAAGGAAAAACCCCAACCGCCCACACTGCTTTGGTACAACTCGCCGGCGCGGGATTGGACCGAGGCCTTGCCTGTTGGCAACGGCCACATGGGCGCAATGGTCTACGGTACGGTCCCTGCCGAACGCATCCAGTTCAATGAATCGACGGTGTGGACCGGCGGTCCGCACGACTACTCGCATAAGGGCGCAGCCAAGTATCTTGCTCAGATCCGTGAACTCCTCTTCGCTGGCCGGCAGAAGGAGGCCCAGGACCTGGCACTGCGCGAATTCATGAGCGTGCCTTTGCGGCAGAAGGCCTATCAGGCATTGGGTGAGATCGTCATCGACCACTCGGGCCAGACCCCGGCTCTTGACCGCTACGAACGGTCGCTCAATCTCGATACGGCCATCGCCGGGACGACCTACGCCGCTCCAGGCGGCACGACTTACCAGCGCGAGGTATTTGCCAGCTATCCAGACCGTGTCATCGCCGTCCGTCTGTCCGCCTCGAAGCGAGCCGCGCTCAACTTCACCCTTTCGCTCAAGCCTGCGCACGCGAACGCCTCGGTCACATCGGCTGGGAACGAAATCGTCATGGCAGGCGCCGTTGCCGGCTCCGCCATCCGTTTCGAAGCCCGGCTTCGGGTGATCATCGAAGGCGGCCAGTTGGCGGCGCAAAACGGCCAGATCATCGTCGGCGGCGCGAACGCAGTCACTCTGCTGTTGGGCGCCGCCACCAACCATGTCAACTTCCGCGACGTCTCGGCCGATCCATCCAAGCGAACTCAGGCCGCGCTCGCCGCCGCCTCTCGCAAGTCCTACAAAACCCTGCGCGCTGCCCACATCGCAGACCACCAGCGCCTGTTCCGCCGCGTCACCCTGAACTTTGAGACCACCGAAGCCGACCGGCTCGCCACCGACATCCGGGTCGCCAATTTCGCAACCCATCGTGACCCGGGACTCGCGGCCATGCTGTTTCACTATGGCCGCTACCTGCTGATCGCATCAAGCCGTCCCGGAGGTCAGCCGGCCAATCTTCAAGGCATCTGGAACGATTCGAACAAACCCTCCTGGGATAGCAAGTACACCGTCAACATCAACACCGAGATGAATTACTGGCCTTCGTGGACGGCCAATCTCGCCGAATGCCAGCTGCCGCTGATTGACGCTTTGAAGGAAGTGGCTCAGTCGGGCGCCGTCACCGCCCGCGAGCACTACGGCGCCCCTGGTTGGGTTCTGCACCACAACTTCGACCTTTGGCGCGGCACTGCCCCCATCAACGCCTCTGACCACGGCATCTGGCCCACCGGCGGCGCATGGCTCGCCCAGCACGCCTGGGAACACTACCTGGTCACCGGCGACAAGGCATTCCTCCGCGACACCGCCTACCCGCTCATGCGCGGAGCGGCCGAGTTCTTCGCCGCCTATCTCATCCCCGATCCCAAGCGGAAATGGCTCATCTCCGGCCCCAGCAACTCGCCCGAGCAGGGCGGACTCGTCATGGGTCCAACCATGGACCACCAGATCGTGCGGAATCTTTTCGGCAATGTCATCGCAGCTTCGGAGATCCTGGGAACCGATGAGGACCTCCGCGCCAAACTGAACGATCTCCGTCCGCGCATCGCGCCCAATCAGATCGGCCGTCTGGGCCAACTCCAGGAATGGCTTGACGACATCGACGACCCCAACAACAAGCACCGCCATGTATCCCACATGTTCGGCCTCTTCCCCGGTTCCGAGATCACTGCCTACGGCACTCCGGATCTCTTCGCTGCCGCGCGCAAATCGCTCGAACTGCGCGGCGACGAGGCCACCGGCTGGTCCATGGGCTGGAAGATCAATCTCTGGGCGCGCCTGCTCGAAGGCGACCATGCCTATCTCATCCTGCGCAACCTGATTCGCCCCGCCTTTGAGGGCGGCAAAGCCCGGTCGGGCCTTTACCGCAACCTGTTCGACGCCCATCCGCCCTTCCAAATCGACGGCAACTTCGGCGCGGCCGCGGGCATTGCTGAAATGCTGGTACAGTCCCACGATCCCTACGCCACGCCAACATCGCTGACTGAGGTCCAACGGGGCTTAGCCGGCTTTATACACCTGCTCCCTGCCCTGCCGAAGGAGTTCAACTCCGGGTCCGCGACTGGACTCACCGCCCGAGGCGGCTTCACTGTATCGCTGACCTGGCGCGACGGGAGACTGGTCTCAGCCGCCATCAAAGCATCAGAAGCCAAGCTGCTCAAGGTGAGGTACGCGGGCCGCGAAATCAGCATAGCGGCTCAGCAAGGAAAGACGTACAGGCTTGGAGCGGACCTTGAAGTCCGCCACTAGGGGCACGGCCTGGGTCTTTCTGGCGAAGTGGGACACGACCGGCGCGCTGCTGTGGGATGATGTCGAATTGGTTAACGGCGCGAACGTGATCTCGGGGCTGAAAATGCGGTATTACCCGTACGGGCAGGAGGTCGGGACGGCAACGGCGAACGACGTGGCCAAGTTCGGGACGTATACGCGGGACGCCAGCAGCGGGCTGGATTATGCCATGAACCGGTACTACCAAAGCTGGTGGGGCCGGTTCACCAGCCCAGACCCATACCGCGCCAGCGGCGGCCCCGCCGATCCGGGGAGCTGGAACCGGTATAGCTACGTGCAGGGGGATCCGGTGAATTACGGGGATCCGAGTGGACTGCTCGCGAGTCCCATGCAGTGGGGCGACTGGGCACAATTCCAGTGCTTCAATATGGCGGCGGGGCTTGGGGGCTTTGACTGGGCAGCGTACGTCTGCTTGGGCGTTGGCGGAGGAGGCAGCGGCGGAGGCGTTGACACAGCCTCGGAGCCTTGGGGAGGAGGTCGCGGTGGCCTGTTTATTAAGGTAAAGAATCCATCGAAGTCCGGACCTAAGCAAGATAGGACCAGGAAAGTACTTTCTTGGATTTCTGAAAATACGGACGAAGATTGCAGAAATTGGCTCGGCTCATCATTTTCTACGGCAATCGCCAGCCTGCTTGGAGATCCAACCGACAGTGCGACTGTATACATTGGGCATGGCGACTTCAGTACCCCATTTGTATCAGCATTTACTGGTAACAATACTCAACAAACAAATATTCCCATCGGGTTTGCAATCACTATCAATGACACTGGAGGATTTTTCAACAGCGCGACACTGAGCGCGGGAAAGAGTCAAGACCTGAGTCCAGGGGGGTATGTGGGAGGCTCAAATCAGGCGCAAGTCTACGTCCTACTCCACGAACTGGCTCATTTTCTCAACGCTCCTGGATTTCTGTCAGATTTTGGCAACCCAGTCGCTGGAGCAACGAATGATCGTACGGTGAACGACAATTGCGGGAAGACTATCAATGCGTCCAAGAAGCTTCGATAAAGCCTGTATCCACTTGTGTCTGTATTGTTTTTGTGTTTCGGCTCTCGCCGGGGATGATACTTCCTGGGAACCTGTTCACGTAAAAGCAGCAGCGTACCCCAGGGTTGCTAAATTCGGCCGAGTCTCCGGCATTGTAACATTGGAACTAACTTTGTCAGGGGAAGGCCGAGTGCAGTCGGTTAAAACACTGTCAGGTCATCCTACATTGGCATCCGCTGCGGCGGAAGCAGTGAAAACATGGCTCTTTCGTCGGACTTGTCGGTCGGAAGCTGGCACCCATAAGACGATGCTGGAGTGGCGATTCGTCTTGGAGGGGAATTGCCGTGGCAGCAGTTGTCGGGAGAGCTTTGAGATTACATTGCCGAGAACGGTTAGAATAACGGCGGAGCTGCCGGAAGTGGAAATTGGAGCAGAAATTGGAGCAACCACTAACCGGGACGGGAATAGATAGGCGAACGGGTCATCCATGATAAGTAGAAGTCAACAGAAAACACACTTCTTGTGTCGCTCTCGCACATCCCGAGAACCCGTCCACCAAACGCGTCACGACTTCAACCCTTCCCAGCTTCCATGTGTGTCAACGCTCGCTTTACCAGCGTGACCAGACATCCATTTGCCTCATCAGACCCATCAGCCGTCGAGGAAGATTGTATTTGGGCGACCGGTCGGCCTCAAACAGCCTGATGGCGCATCCGGACCGTAAAGCCCTTCGCGCAGACCCGGTTCAGGGAGGAACGGCCGGTGCTGGTTCGTGCCGTCGTCGTGTTTCATCTCTTTGCCGTTCAGGCCGCGGCCGCTTCCTCCTGGTTCTGAGCCGCGCTCTCGGCCGCCGGGCGCAGCCTGAAAGGCTCGCCCGAGCGATCCACAGCCAGCAGATAAGCAGCCAGTTTGCGCGCCACCGACAGCGTGGCGCGATTGACGTTGCCGCGGGTGCGTTCGCGCTCGTGCACCAGTTTCAGTTGCGGATTCCACAGCGGCGCGACCTTCGCCGCTTCAATCGAAACCCACTGCAAATGTTTGTTGCGCTGCTTCGAAATCGGCACCCTGTGCTCCTTGCCCGCTGAACTGATCTGCGCACTCGTCAGCCCGCAATAGCTCAACGCCTGGCCTACAGTCTGAAACCGCTCGGCCTCGCCAACCTCCAGCGCCCAGCTCAACGCCAGAATCTGGCCTACCCCCGGAATGCTTTGCAACCGCGCCACCCGCTCCCGCAGCAGATTCTCTTTCAGCAGCGCCGCCACCAGCCGCCGTTGCGACTCCTCAAACAGATCCCTCGCCGCTCGGCTCATCCTGAGCATCTGATTGACCGATTCCGGCACATTCTCAACGCTGTCGAGCAGTTGCTGGAAGTAGCGCTTCTGGTCCAACTTCTCCTTGCTGTACTCGGCGCCCACCTCCATCAGCAGGCCCGATGCCTTGTTCTTCATCCGCACCGCCTGGCGCACCATCAGGTTGCGGAACCTCAGCAAGCGCCTCAACTCGCGAATCTCAGCCGGAGCCATGTAGCAGACCGGCAGCAGATCGCAGCGCAGCAGATCAGCGATTTTGCGTGCATCAACCCTATCGTTCTTCTTCTTCGAAGGCGCGATTGCGCGGATCATGGCCGGGTGTGTCACATCAAGGCTGTGTGCGTGTGGCAGCAGGAAATCATAGATCCAGCCGGTAAACAGCGTGGCCTTCAGGGCGCCTTTCAATGGTTTTGGCAACTGCTCGAGCCAGCGCTCCAAAGCGCCGCGCCTCCACCGTACCTTCCTCGACAAACCGCCCATCGGATTGCTTCAGACAATAGCTGATCGTTTTTTTTGTGCACATCCAGGCCGAGCTAATACACACTGTCCATTGGGCGTCCTCCTCGATTCGGTTTCTGAGCCGACACTAGGCCGGTCTCAGCATTTTGCCGCAGCCGGACTCCTACGTATTCATTCAAAAGGCCTGTAGAATTCGCAGCAACGCTAAATTCGAGGCGCATCTTTGCATGATTGTGAATGGACTGGCCGCTCAACCAGTTCCGCCGGGCACAGCCGGTCGGTGCGCCGATCTTACACTGCGGAGCGCTCACTCCCCGCTGACGCCGGTCCTAGGTTGGCTAGGATGGCGATGGACCCACCGGTAGGCCGCCACGGAGTTTCTCCAGAAGACCTTTTCTGCTGTTGACCGGTTCTTTGAACGCATGTAGTCCCTTGCGATTTGAACGATGGCTGGCAGGTTGTCGACGGCGTCTGCGTTCGGCCAGTCGCTTCCAAACACCAGCCGGTCCTCGCTGAATGTTCCAAACACCTGATCCAGGATGGGTTTGTACATAGACGGTGTTGTGGACGCCTTACCTTCCACTGTGCGCATCACCGCTGAGACTTTTACGTATACCGATGGCCGCTGGGCGAGTTCGCGCAACAATGCTTCCACCCCGGGTCTGGTCTTCGCGTCCAGCCGCCACAGCAGGGCCGGCAGATGATCAACGACGATCCGCAGTCCCGGAACAGTGTCCGCAACGCGCAACACAGCCGCCAGGAGGTCCGGCTGGGGGTTCGCCGTATCCAACGTCAGGCCGGCCTGTTGCATCAGCTTAAACCCCTCGATGAAGGGAGGGTTGGAAATCTGCTGCGCGAGGTTGTAACCCCATAGATTGCCGTACCGGATGCCGAGAAAGAGCCGGTTCCGGTGAAACCGCTCGAGATACTCCCGGAACTCGGGTTTCTCGGGCCGGAGGTTTCCGATGACTCCTGTCATCATGGGGTCCGTCCCGGCCACCTGGAGCGCCCAGAGGTTGTCTTCGATCCACGGGCTGGCTTCCACGACGATGCCGCCGACAATGCCAAGCGGCTCTGCCAGCCGCCGATACCTCGGCGGCAACGCAGGTGTCGTGTTCCGCGGGCCGGCCGAATAGGGAGCGCCCTGCGGCCGGGTCTGGTCGAACAGGTGGATGTGGCAATCGATGATCGGAGGCACTGTCTCGGCCGGCGCGGAGGCGGCGGTTCCTCCCAAGGCGGCGGCCAGGGACGAATGCAGAACAGTTCTCCGATGGATCCGGGTCATGCGTGACAATCTAGCATTCGCGCGCCCTTCTTGCTCGGCCGTTCCCAAACGCCCAGTCTGACTCGTGACGACACGCGCAGGATGCCCGATTCGCCTACCTCAAGTTGGCTTCAAGGAATTTGAGGAACACCTCCCAATCGGATGGAACCGTGCCGTGACCGCCGGCGTGCATGTAGTAAGCGGGAACGCCCGGCAGATAATCACCTGCCGCCGGCAGTTGGTTGGTTCCAATGCCCGGCCGTCCCAAGAGCTTGAACACCGGGCTCGCCGCCACGGCAGCCAGAAACTCGCCCTTCGGGTCCGACCAGAAGTCCTTGTCGCCGGTTTGAAGCAGCAACGGGCGCGGCGCCATGAGCGCCACAAGCATGTGCGCGTCCATCGGCATTTGACCGGTTCGGTCGCCCCACTTCTGGTAGTTGGCGCAGAATTGGTATCCGAAGCGGAGATTGAGATGCTTCACGAGTTCGCCGTAATTGCGGCGGCTCAACGACGCTCCGCCTTCACCCGAACAGCTTGCAATGACGAGCGCAAACCGGGGATCGCGCGCGCCGGCCCAGAGCACGGTTTTACCGAGCCGGGAGATTCCGAATATCCCCACCCGCTTTGCATCAACTCCTTCGTCAGTTTCGAAGTAATCGAGCGCGCGGCTGAGGCCCCAGGCCCAGGCCGCGATCGACCCCCATTCGTCTGGCTCGGGTTCGCTCTGCCCCAGTTTCAGGTAGAGCTTCCGGACGCCAAGCTGCACACCGCCGGCGAAGTCAGGATCGATGTCGCCATAGTAAACCGTTGCCACTCCGATGCCTCTTGCCAGCAGAGGCTCGACATTCAATCTGCCGAAATTCATCCCCGTGGGCGCTGGCACCCGCTTCTTTTCCTTGCCCCAGATCTCGCCCGGCTTCACTCCCGGGTCGCTCACTACACTCGAATTGGCCATGAAACTCAGGTTGAGCAACAGCGGGACCTTCTTTTTGGCGTCTGCCGGCAGGTAAATGAGCAGATCCATCTTCGGCCCGCTCCTGTCAGCCGAGAAGTATACGGTCACCTGCCGCCGCAGGGCTTTTCCATCAAACGCTGGCGATCCTTTGTCGAAGACATCGAACACCATGTCTTTCGGCTTACCCGGACTCCTGCCGAACTGATTCTCCTCGAAGATTTGGATGATCTCAGGCCGCCGCTTGTTCTGCCAGTCCTTCACTGTTCTCACCGGCTTCCCATTGGTGAACACCAACGGGTCCGGAAGGATGTAGCCGCCTGCGTTGCTCTCATCGTAATTGACGGGAACGCCAGCCACTACGGCAGGAGGTGCGTTCGGCGCCTGGCCGTTGACTTCTTGCAAGAATGTCAGAAGAGCCACCGCGGCGCCCGGCGCAATCGTCCATCGTCTTGTCGTCATTGCCTAGTCCTCCTTCACTTCCGTGATTCAGCAGGCTGTCCGGCTTTCGATTTCGTCAGACGCCCTTGGCCGCCAATGTGCCTCCACCAAGCGCCCGGAAAGATCAACCCTTTCATCAGCTGAGAGTATACCGCCGGGTCGAATGCGCTTGACGCCCCGGCCTTCACGGCGTGCTACTGTTTGTGATGCCCTCGTGCCATATACGCGACGGGCCCGTCTTGCGAGAAACACGATAGCCTGGGAATCGGCGATCGGCTACTTGAGTCACATTCGGCCGGGCCGCCCTCGGAATGGAGTGAGAACGCCGCAACGATGAATAGACAACTGCGCAGTTGCATTCCAATTGCTGCGCCGGCACGGCGCGAGGCGGCAGATGGAACCGAATCTCCGCTACGAGTGGTTCTGGGCTTTGAGCCGAAGTGGTTCCATGCACGTTGCGGGATCGATTTTGGCGAGCGCTGGCACAAAGACCCTGACTACCGCCGGAACACTTTGCTGACGATGCGCGCCGAACTGAGGCGATCGTTTCCAGGAACTTCGCAGTGGAGCGGCGACGAGGCGCGAGATGTCAATACAATCGCTGGCTGTTACGGCGTCGGCGTGATGCCAGCCGTGTTCGGGATGAAGCTCCGTTATTACGCCGACCGGTGGCCTCACCCGGAACCCGGAAGCGAGTTATCCGATGCCACGGTCGAATCTCTTGATCCGGAGCGGTTGCTGGCCGGTCAGTTCGTACAAGAGTTGCTGGCCCAGGTTGAGTCAATGGCTGCGCGATGGGGCCCCATCCACGGAGACCTGAACTGGCAGGGTGTCCTTAATACGGCATTCCATCTTCGGGGTCAACAGGTCTTTCTGGACATGGCTGAGAGACCGGAATTCGCGATGCTCCTATTCGAAGTAATCGCCGAAACGACGATCCGGCTGGCGCAGCGCATCCAGCAACGGCAGCGGGAGTCCGGATTCGCTATCGACTGGATGTGCGTCAGCAATTGCACACTGAGCATGATCTCGCCTGCGATGTACAGGCGGATGCTGCTTCGTTTGGATGCCCGTATCGCACAGTCGTTCGGCCGATTTGGCGTTCACACATGCAATTGGGACGCGACGCCGTACCTCTCCGTATTGCGCGAACTGCCCACCATGGGCTACCTGGACATGGGAGGGGAGACAGACCTGGCGAAGGCGAAGAGCGCGTTTCCGGAGGCGCGCCGGGCTGTCCTATTTACAGTGGGCCGATTGACAGATCCTGTCGGGACCCGCAGATTCCTCGAACGCGTCTGGCGGGAACTTGCGCCGTGCGACGTAGTCGTGGCTGACATTCCATGGGACATGCCTGATGAGAAAGTGGCCGACTTGCTTACGCTCGCGGAGGAGGTCCAGGCGCGGGGGCGGGCCGGACAGGCGTAGGCCCTTCCCGCGCTGAAAAGCCAGCGCGGCCCACTCGCGTGACAAACGGATGGTGACCCACTCTATCGAGAACTACCCCGGTGACTCAGACTCTGCATCCGCGGCCTCCTCATGCAGGATCGGAGGGTGAGGTGCGCCCAAAGCCATAGCTAAAAAGGAAGGGGCGCCACCGCCATTGGCGGTGGCGCCCCCAAGCGTTACAGATACAGAGCTACCATCTCAAGATCAGGCCGAGTTTCAGGAACCGCGGCAGGTTGTTCTGCGTCGGGTTCAGCCGGCCGAATGACGCATTGGTGACATCGACGCTGGCAATCGACGTGAACCAGGGATGGTTCATGGCGTTGACCGCCTCGAACTTGAACTGGGCGTTGAGGCGTTCACGGATCGGGAATGTCTTAGACAGGCCCAGATCCCAGTTCTGGTAGCCGGGCAAGCGGACGTCGCTGAAGCGCAGTGGGAAGGTCCTGAGCGTGTAAGCCTCCTGCGCCTTGACGCGCTGGCCGGTGGCCGGATCAGTCCAAAGGTCGGTGTTAAACCACTTCGGAATGGTCGGGTTGTCGAGCTTGGCGCTGCCCGAAGTGACCTGGTTAGCGTTCGGATAGTTGATCGCAGCGCCCGACATATAAGTGATGTTCATATCGAGACCCCATCCGCCCGCCACGAGGTCGAGAGCCTTGGGCATATCCGTTCCGAAACGCCTTCCTTTTCCGAACGGCAGTTCGATGACGGAGGTGAAGTTGAACTTCTGCGGGATGTCAATGTCAGCCGCAGGCTGTTTCATCAACATGGTGGAATCGGGATCGGCCAGGTTGAAGAACTGAGCGTTCTGGACCGCAACCTGTTCCAGAGTCTTGGCAATGGTGTAGCTTCCGAGGAAAGTCACGCCGTGCGAGAAGCGCTTGGTGAACTTGAACTGGAAGCTGTCGTAGCGCTGCTTACCGATGGGAACATTATTGAAAGTGATTCCCGAGAACTGCGGGAAGGCGTACATCAGGTTCTGGCGAGGGATGGTGGTGCCGTTCAAATTCGCGTTGTTTGGGATCAGACCAGCCATCGGGTTCGGAATCCTGCCCGTATAGTACGCGGTGTCGATCACGCCTGCCGCGGTCCGCTTGCCGAGTTCGGAAATGGGTACATAGTTCGCTCCTAGGCCCAGCGGGAGTTTGCGGGTCAGGTTGCCGACATAGCCGGCTTCCAAGAGGATTCCGCCCGGCATTTCGCGCTGGATGTCAAACGAATATTGGTGCGAATAGGGCAATGGCCGGTTCTGGTAGTTGGGCGAGATCGATTCACCCAGAAAACTGGCTGCTCCCTTGGAATTGCCTACAGCGGCCAGAAGCAGCCCGCCGGGTTGAAGGGCGAACGCGTTCGCGGTGGTGACAGCCGGGGTCTGGTTGCCATCTGTCGAGACAACGGCATTAGTCCGCTGGCTGTACCCGTTTTCCGGGCCGCGGGCGCTTTGGCCAAGGTAGTAGAGGCCATAGCCGCCGCGTACTACCCATTTGTCCCCAATTCGGTAAGCGGCGCCAATGCGTGGCGCCCAGTTGTTTTTGTCGGGCAGGACCACGCCGCGCGGCTCGCCGTTTAGATTCGAGAACAGAACAGCGCCTTTGAGCGTCAAGCCCGACACCTGTGAGGCAATGGGGCTCGGCGCGTTGAAGTCGAGTCCGCGTACCTGGCGGTCATACCGCTCAACGGCTGGCGCTTCATAGTCCCAACGCAAGCCGAGGTTGACGGTCAGGCGTGAAGTCACCTTCCAGTCATCCTGGAAGAAACCGGCATAATAGAGGCTCTTGTAGGCGGGATCGATGTTGCGGTCTACGTAGGCTGAAGTCGGGTAGCCGAGCAGGAAGGTGGCCAGCTCATCGCCAGAGACCGCATCAGCGCGGTTGGAGACGGCTTGCGTCCAGTTCTTACCGAACGCATAGGCGCCTGCGGCCAGACCCGGGTTCATAGTATTGTCGTTGTATCGGCGAACCTCAAGGCCCATCTTCAGGACATGTCTTCCTGTAACCATGTTCAGGTTTGGCTGCAGTGTGTAGGCGTCGTTGGCGCCGTAGTTGATCAGCCGGTCGGTCCCCATGCTTTGATAAGTGCCCAAGTTGATGTTGGGGAACCCTTGCCTGGTAAATTGAGACAGGAGAGAAGACGCGACCCCCATCCGGCTCTGGTCATAGCCTGTGCCGTAGCTGCTACCGGTGGTCTCTTCCCATCGGCTTAAACCGGCACGGAGGCTGAACGTCATCCTAGGAGTGAGAGTCGACGTCCAGTCCAATGTCCAGTTGCGGCCGTTGCGAATCAGCGGAGCGTTACCGGTCGGTTCGGCCGGGTTGGCGTCGCTAATATTCTGGATGAATTTGAGACCGCGGTATTCGCTGAAAGGATTCTGCCCGTATCGGAAGAACACGGTGTTCCGCGAATTGATTGCCAGATCCATTCGCCCGATCCACTGTGCCATGTCACCGATCCAGCGAGATGGGAATGGGTAGTTCTGAATCTTTGCTGCTCCAACGCCGGCCGAGGTCGGAGCTGGATAGTAGGACAATGCTTCCAGAGCCATCTTCGACAGACGGCTGGAGGGCAGGATGTTACCCGCGAACGGGGTGCGCGTTCCGTCGCTTTGCGTCGTCAGCGGATCATACATCTGGACTAGCGCGCCGGCTGCATTGTAGCGTGTCGAAAAGTTACCGTTGCGCCATGCCATCTCGGGCACTGTGGCTACGGCCGGGTCGGCGGAGCGCTGTTTCATGGCCTCGTAGGACAGCATCCAAAACAGCTTGTTCCGGCCATCATACGCCTTGGGGATGAACACCGGACCGGAGAGGTGGAAACCGTAACTATTAATGTTGTTGGGGGGTCTCTTCGTGCCGGCGGCGTTCAATTCGAACTGATTGGCGTTCATCTTGGCGTTTTGGAAGTATTCGAACAGCGTGCCGTGGAAATCGTTAGTCCCGCCCTTAGTTACCATTGTCACGATGCCGCCGCCAGTGCGGCCATACTGCGCGTCGTAGGTGTTGAGCAAGATCTTGAACTCTTGGATGGAGTCCATAGTCGGCACGTGAATAACGGTTCGGTCCGAGCGGACGTTGCTGATGCCGTCTAGCAGAACTTCATTTTCCTTCGAGCGCCCTCCGTTGGCCGAGAACCCCGAGGTGCCGGCGATATCAAAGCTGCGGAGATAGCGCCAGCCGCCGGCCTTGAAGACGCCGGGCGCCGCCCAGGCGATCTGGAACGGATTGCGGCCTTGTGTCGGCAAGTTCGCAATCAGCTGGTTTGAGATAGTTGCGCCGCGGCTCGCGGTTTCGGTTTCGAGGTTGGAGAGGGCTTCTGAGACGGTGACGCTTTGCGAAAGTTCTCCCAACTCCAACTGGATGTCGATACGCGCCCTGTCCTGCAATTGAAGGACGATATTCTGACGGACGAACTTTTTGAAGCCCGTGGCCTCGACGCTCATCTCGTAGGAGCCAGGCGCGAGGAACGGGGTGACATAGTTGCCGGTCGCATTGGTCACCGCCGTTACGGCGACCTGGTTCGCAACATTGACTACACGCACTGTGGCGTTTGCCAGTGCAGCTCCGCTCGAGTCCGTCACGAGCCCGGTAATGCTGGCCCGTACCTCCTGGGCGGACGCCGTCGCCGCGCAAAGCGACAGAACGAAGATTATTTGAAGTATCCTGCTGAAGCGAGACATCGTTTACTCCCTTTCCAATCTAAGGCCGGCATGGCCTGAGGCAGCCGATCGAGTGCGGACAGAGTATCCCGAATTTCGGGGTCGCATTTATCGCACGATAGCCCACTGGGAAGACTATACTCCAATTTTGTGAAACGCGATACCAAAATTTGCAATGCGACCCAAGAAAGTTTAGACGTGCGCGGAATGCCTGCCATTAGGCTTTGGATCCGTGCGATTCGGATTCGTTTGAAGGCAGATCTAAGTTGATTTCTGATCCGGCTATGCGGTCTGCTCCGTTTTGTCATAAGTGTTTGACCCTACACGACTTCGTCTTTCGTGATAGGGCCCGTCCTCTGCAACCGAACCCGCATTCGACCGCCTGTCACACTGGTGATTCGGTTGCGATCATACTGCGATCCGGCCCCGGATGCCAGGGGGGTGGCAGCCAGAGGCAAAAGTGTTGGCGCAGGGGCTCGGCGTGCCACAGGGAAAGCGTTCAGCCGGCGAGGTCATAGGCCGGCTGGGAAGCGCTACAGTTATTTGTCGAGGATCACCATGGCAGGCGCTCAACCAGAAAGGATAGCTATCGCAGGCGCCACTGGCTACATCGGCGGACGACTGGCGCCGTTGCTGCTTCAGTCCGGGCGCCAATTGCGCTGTCTCGTGCGATCGCCGAAGAAGTTGGAAGGCCGGTGGTGGACGTCCGGCCAAGGAGTTGAAGTCCGTCAGACCAATTTGTCCGACAAGGAGGCGCTTCAACAGGCGCTAACTGGGTGCACGGCCGCCTACTATCTCGTCCACTCAATGATGTCGGCAAAGGGAGAGTATGCGCGGCGGGACCTGGAATTGGCCGCCACCTTCGCTCAGGCCGCGCGGGAAGCCGGGCTGGGGAGGATCATTTACCTTGGCGGCCTCGGCGAGACGGGTCCTGGGCTCAGCGAGCATCTGACCTCGCGGAGGGACGTTGAGACAGCACTTGCGTCCACAGGCGTGCCTGTGACTGTGTTGCGGGCGGCGATGATCATCGGGTCAGGCTCGGCTTCGTTCGAGATTCTCAGGTATCTTGTCGAGCGGTTGCCGGTCATGATCACTCCGAAATGGGTGAACACGAGGTGCCAGCCAATCGGGGTCGATAACGTGCTCGGTTACCTTGTAGGCGCGCTTTCCGTACCGGAGTGCGCCGGCGCGACCTTCGACATCGGCGGATCGGAGATCCTCACGTATCGAGAAATCATGCGGGTGATGGCGGATGAACTGGGCTTGCGGCGCCGATGGATCGTCCCGGTACCGGTGCTGACACCGCGCCTCAGTTCCTATTGGATTCACCTGGTCACGCCACTGAGCAACCGCATCGCGAGGCCTCTGGCGGAGGGACTGAAGAACGAAGTGATCTGCCGGGAGGACCGAATCACCCGCCTCGTCCCACAGAAGCTCCTGAATGTGAGGGAAGCCATCCGGGCGGCCCTAAGGCAGGTGGAGTCGCACCTGGTGGAGACGAACTGGTCGATGGCTGGGCCGATGCCGGGCGACCCGGACTGGTCAGGCGGAACCGTTTTCAAGGATGAGCGGATGATCCAAATTGAAGCGCCCGCGGCGGCTGTATTCAGCGCGGTTTGCCAGTTAGGCGGCGAGCACGGCTGGTACGCTGACTGGCTCTGGAGGATCAGAGGCGCGATGGATCGAATAGTGGGAGGTCCGGGGCTCCGGCGGGGCCGGCGCGACCCGGATTCCTTGAGGTGCGGAGACGCACTCGACTTCTGGCGCGTGGCGGGCTTAGAGCGCGACAAGTCTCTCTCACTGAGGGCGGAAATGAAACTGCCCGGGGAGGCTTTGCTGGACTTCAGGATCAGGGCTGACGGGGCTGGAGGTTGCACACTGACGCAGACCGCTTTCTTCGAGCCAAAGGGCGTATCCGGCCTGATGTATTGGTATGCGGTGTTGCCGCTGCACTGCATCGTCTTCCGGGGGATGCTGCGTTCGGTGAAACGACATGCCTTGCGGATAGCCGCTAGCGAGCGGTCCCGCTAGAGAGTGGTGTTATCATCATCTCCACTATGCTGCGAAGGACCTTGTTTGCATTGGCTCCGGCGGCGCTGCTGGCCGGCGCCAGGCGTCCGTGGGCGGAAGTGGAACGAATCATCGGGAGCGGCAATTTCAAGGGCCGGCTTTCGGTGGACGATTTGCCTACGCCAGCGCTACTCGTGGATCTCGACGCTCTCGACGCCAACATCGCGAAGATGGCGGCCCATTGCAGAACGAAAAACCGGGCGTTGCGTCCTCACGGCAAGACCCACAAGTGTCCTGAGATTGCGCGAAGGCTGATCGCAGCCGGCGCTGTGGGCAGCTGTGCGGCCAAATTGAGCGAGGCCGAGGCATTCGCCCAGGGCGGGGTTGCAGGCCTTTTGATCACAACCGCTGTGATCGGGCAGCACAAAATCGAACGAGCCGTGCGATTGGCCCGGCTGAGGCCCGAGACGATCTTCTGCGTGGACAACCAGGCGAATGCAGCAGATCTCAATGAGGCCGCGAGGGCAGCCAAGTTGAATCTCCACGTGGCCATCGACCTCTATGTCGGCAATAGGACCGGCATACCCGCTGGAAAGCCTGCGCTCGCTCTGGCCCAGGATATCTCCAGGCTCCGGAACGTGCGCCTCGCCGGGTTGCAGGCCTATGCGGGACACGCGTCACACAGGAACGGGTTCGAAGCGCGACGAACGCTCTCCAACACGGTGATGCAGACGGCCGCCGAGACCAGGCGCATGATCGAGAGCGGCGGAATACCGTGTCCACTCCTGACTGGAGGTTCAACGGGCACATACAACATCGACTGCGACATCGATGGCATCACGGAGCTTCAGCCCGGCAGTTTTGTTTTCATGGACATTGACTATGCGAGAATCGGCGGACCGGGCGGGCCGGTGTTCAGCGACTTCAGCTACGCCCTGACCGTACTGACCACGGTTGTCAGCAAGCCGTCGGACACTGAGGCGGTGGTCGACGGCGGACTCAAGGCGTTTTCCACGGATAAGCCCTTCCCGCCAGAGGCTCGCGGCATCGAAGGAATTGGGTTCTCCTGGGGAGGAGACGAGCACGGTAAGCTGAACATCGCCAAAGCGTCCCGGGCACTGAAGGTTGGCGACCGCGTGGAGTTTGTGATTCCACACTGCGATCCCACCGTGAACCTGTACGACAGAATGTACGGCGTCCGAGGCCGGCAAGTGGAGACCTCCTGGAGGATCTCCGCCCGGGGAATGTCCCAGTAGTGGCAATGCCACCGGAGCACCCTTTGCGTAGAGGTGCTGGAGGCTAATCGACCTGTAGGCTTTCACAAACCGCTCGGCATGCGGCAGGAGCCGCTCCCATCAGTGCCCGTGCTTGATTTGCCTGGCATGCAGGTGTGCCTGCGCTTCCCGCAGCACCTGGCGGATTCGTTCGAACTGCGCTTGGCCCGGTCTGGTGGCGAGATTCTCGACATAGAGTTGCGTGCCCTCGATGAGGCGCAGGAAGTAAGCCGCGGCTGGCGCCGAAAATGCCTCCTCTCCTGGGACGACACAATAGACCGGCGAAGTGTGGGCAGCCACGCCAAAACGCGGGGTGCGGAGCCGCGAGGAGCACCGCGCGGCAAGCCAACCTGGCCCTTTCACCCTGACGGTCTCCTTCAGCGCCATGTTTCGAGTGCCGGCGGCGTCTTCGCGCGAAAAAATCACTTTGCCGTTGAAGACGATTTCCAGACGGTGGAAAGGGACATAGCTGGTTGCTGTGGCATGGACCTCCAGCGAACCGCTTCCGGTACGCAGTCGGATCTCGCTGCCCGGCATCCGGCCATCGACGCGGAAGTCGAGAAGCGGGCCCGTTGTGGAGAATGTGCGTCCAGCGCGCACCGCTTCAGCCCAGTTGGCGAAACTGAACTCCGCTCCACCGATATAGGCATAGGTCCGGTTGCCGCCAACGGGAGTTTGCGCGGCCATCTTGTCTGTGCCACCTGCGGCTGCCACGCGGTAGCCGCAGTTCAGGTAGCGGTAGTAGTCCTGGAATGCAATCGAGCGGAAACTGCCGTCCTCGCGCGGATTGAGTTCGAGAGCGTCAACCTTGCCGCGAACGATTTCAGCTGCCATCTCGGCGTTCGGGCTAGGGAAATGAACGGCGACGACAAGTCCCTCGCGCTTACGGCATGCGTCGGCCCAATCCGACATGCTTGACCACATCGGATCGCCGATGTGGCCTTCGCTCGGGCCGTCGGCTGACATGGGGAACACCGGTTCGCCGTGGCCGCCGAGCAGGCCCAGATGCCCCATGAGATGTTGACGGTTTTCCGTCCCGATCGAGACCAGCGTCTCGCCGTCCTTTGAGAGCAGCGGTCCGTGGTGCAGATCGCCGACGTTTGTGTACAAGTCGCCCCATTGGGCAGCCAGCAGGTTGACCAGGTTGACGCCCTCGGCCTGGGCTTCGAGCAATGCGGTGGACGGCGACAGGAAATGAACGTGCGTGTCCGCGGTCACCCAGCCCTTGGCGCGCCAATCCGTCATGCGGCTGAGCCGCAATTCGACTTCGCGTTGATCGGGCGCGATCATGATCCGTTGCCGGACAGCATCGTACTCAAAGCCCTTGCTCAACTCGACGAAGACTTCGCCCGCGGGCAGTTCGATCTGAAAGTTGCCATCCACGTAAGCGAACGGCGATTGGCCAAGTTGCAGATCTGCGCCATAGTCCTGGAACCAGGCGGTGTTGACCTCTGTCCTGTGTCCGTATGGTGGAATGTAGTGGCCGTCTTTTGACCGGAAGGCCAGGCGAGCGGGCACGGGCCGGCCAGACGCTCCATCCACCACTTTGCCGCGCACCCAGACTTTGTGTGGTTCCACAACCTCGACGCGTAGCGCGCTCTTTTCTCTGCCGGAAACGTCGAATGTGTGACGAGCGCCGGTCTTGTTGTCGAGCAGGGTGATTCTGGCGCCGTTACTACAAGCGATTTCGGCGTAGATGTGGCGGGTATCCGGTTTGGATCTCGTGGCCTCGCCAAGCCCGGCCGTACCGGACTTGAGCCACTCCTCAGGCAGAAACCCTGCGCTGGGGAAGGTGCGAACGACGATGCCCAGGTCGGTCTCCACAGACCAACGATCCGGGTCCGCCTGATCCGGAAGCGTGATGCGGAAAAGACGCCGCCGCTCGTGCCGCAGTGGGTGCTCGTGCCCATGAAAGAGCGTTAAGCCGCACAGAAGGAGGTAGTCTTCAGCCTTCGATTCCAGGCGTATCATTTTGACAGGCCGTTCCGGAAGGGGATTCTCGAAGGCCCAGATCCAGAGCGCCGTCCGGCTGATCGTTTGGTAGAGTACGGCCTGTTGCTGCCACCCCCAGTCGGAACCTCGAGGCAGAGGATCGTCGAGTCTGGCGCCGCGCCATGAGTTGCTCTGCATTGCGTTAAAGCACTCGCGGCCCCAGGCCGCGGCTGGAGGACCGACTTCGAACCGGCGGCGGATGGGCGCCGCGCGTGTGGAGCCATCTCCGTAAACAAGGGTGGCCTCGGCCAGGGTTTCGCCGATTCCCTCGATGGCGTCAGCATCGGCCGGGTCGAACTCCTCCAGTTCCCAGTCGCAGAAGTGCGCGAAGCAAAGGAACCGGGCTTTGCAGCCAATTGGGATTTCGATGATTCGCGCTGTCCAGGGTTGACCGCGCGTGCTCAAGGCGATCCAAGCCTTCCGGTCGAGGCCCTCCGGTCCAAGTTCGAAAGGAAGACCTCTGAGAACTTGCGGGCCGCGAAGCGTGCGAATCAGGTTGTCGGTGACGGCGGGCCAGCGACGCGCCCATGGCCGCGGGCCGAAGTCGATGGTGGAGGCGTTGAACAACGCATTCAGCGGCACGGGCGTGAATCGCCCAGCCTCCGCCGCTCCCATTGCCTGCACGGCGGGCCCGGCCGCGCCAACAGCTTGGAGAAATGATCGTCGCTTAATATTGTCGCGGCTCATGGCTCAGTATCACCATTGACAGTACAACAGCATGTCACCACCTCCAGCGCCACAGGAGGTGGCTCTGTTTGTACTCCTGGGCCTTGCCATTCCCGTCGAAGCCATCGGCAGGTCCGTATGCGTCTATCCCGGTTGGCAGGAGTTCGAGTGGGCTCCAGACTCAAGATCGGGGAGCCTGCTAGACGATGCTCTCCCACCGGACACCAGCTCTTTCGGCCGCGTATCCGCATTCATTCAGCCAGTCGCCATAAGCCATGGCCCAGTGCGAGTCCCGCACCTCGTTGAGGAGTTTGCGCCAGTCTCCAGCGATTCGGACATCCTGTTGTGACCGGCAGATTGGCAGAAATGGGTTTGCTTCGACGACACCTTTCATCCCAAGCCACCGGCACGTCGCGTATTCGGGATTGATGAACGTGACCTGCTGGCCGGCGGGGATTTCCACTTTTGGGGCCGCGCCATACTCGGACTCGTAGTGCGTGAGGATCCGCACAGGCTCGTAACGGACGCCATCCATGCGGCGCGGCGCCGCGCAGTGCGCGCATGTCACGATCCCATTGTGCGGGAAAGTCGAGTTGTGCATGAAGACTGGCCGTCCGCTGACTGCGCGAAGGAAAAGGCATGCAGGGATTACCACGAAATCCGATTCACAGAACGCGGGAATTCCTTCGTCGCACATCAGGCCGAGGGTGAGGCATGCGGTGGTCTGGGCCATTGGGAGGACAGTTCCCATGCAGCTCTGGATGGTGAACGCCTCTGTCTGGTGCTCTTTCATCAGTTCCTTGAGGACCGTATAGAGAACGAAGGCGTTGACGACGAAGTTGTGTTCTGTTTCCAGGCGAGTGCCTGGCATCCGGAGATACCGTTCAGCCGACGCGCGGGCTTGGGTGACGCGGGCGCTGTCGTTCAGGGCGCTCGCGATGCGCTTTTCGAACTCGGGGTAGCCGTAGTTGACGATTTGCAGTCCGAACTTCTCCTTTGCCACTTGAGGCGCCTCGGGCGCGTATTTGCCCCAGGGCCCCCCAAGGGCAAGGATTTTAGTCCCGAGAAAAGTCTTCAGGCCGCATAAGGCGCGTAGCCGCCACAACAACTCCCGAAGATCGTCCACCACGACGTCATTCACCGAGACGCGCGGCGTTCCTTGCGTGCCGTAAGGGACTTCCGATTTCCTCAGATACCGCGTGCTGAGGGCCTCATACCAGTAATAGACCGGCCCCGACCGGTGCCTGGCAAAGATCAGGGCATCCGAATTGTCCCCCAGGGCGGCACGCAGCATGGCGCCACTGCCCGCGGCCGGATAGATGACGCGGATGTCCTCGCCGTCGCGAGGGACTGCTGCCGCCGTGTCCACGCTGGATGCCTTTGCGGCGGGCAGGACTTCGAGCGGGAAATCGGCCTGACTTTGCAGGGCTACCCATTCTCGCCTGATGCGGCCTAGCTCCTCAGTCGCGGCGTCCTCTGTCAGCACGCCTCCCCATGATTTCCATGAAGTCTGCTTCTTTGGCGTTGGCGTCGCGTACAGAAGCACGGGACGAACACGCAACGTCTTGTACCGCTTTTCAAACGGACGCTCCGGGTCCCACGCAGCCGCCGGATCCAAGGCAGGCAGCGGCGCTGCCGCGGCGCCCGCCAGAGCAACAAAGCCCCGCCGGCTCAAACCATGATCGTGACAACACATGATGGGCGATTCTCCGTCGCCACGATCTTACATGCCCGGCTGGGGCCTTGCAAACCCTGCTCGAGTGCGATCTGGCGCTCCCATTTCAAAAGCTGAACCCGCGCTGGCTTGTGCTCAACGGGTACCCAAAACGTCAACCAGCACTTGGAACTCCATCAATGGAGTCCGCAGATCTGCTGAACGTTACATATGCCCGCCAGCCTGTGCCGCAATGGCCGTGTCACGGGGAAGACGCCTTGACTCCCTGCGGGCAGCGAACCGACGCACGCCGGGACCGGTGATGGAAGGTTGGCCGACGCTACCCGATGCGCCTAAGTGCGAGGGCTGTGATGTCGTCGGCTTGGGGCATTTCACCGGCAAATTGTTCAACGGCCGTGCAGAGGGTTTGAACGATTGTTGATGCGGGATGAGGGCGGGCGCTGAGGGCAAAGCGGACGAGACGTTCGTCGCTGAACTCGTCATAGTCCTGATTCACAGCCTCGGTGACGCCGTCGCTGACAGCCAGCAGGAGGTCGCCGGGATTCATTTGAATCCGGGCGGAAGTGTACGGCGCGATCCCGATGAGTCCCATGACGGGGCCGCCGGTGTTGAGATGTTCGAGTTCTCCAGACGCGCGGACCAGCAGAGGCGGGTTGTGCCCGGCGTTGGCGTATTCGAGTTCGCCACTGGAGGTATCCAGACAGGCGATGAAGGCGGTCACGAAGCGGTTGCCGGGGCACTTGGCAGTTAGACCCCGGTTGAGGCGTGTCGCCAGTTCGTGGAGAGGGAGCCCTTCCTCGATCAGAGTGAGCAAGCGGGCTTGCATGGATGATGCCAGTAGCGAGGCCGGAACGCCTTTGCCGGAGGCGTCGGCGACGACGAAGACAAAACGGCCATCCGGCGCCCAGGCGTAATCGTAGTAGTCTCCCCCGACAGAGCGGCAGGGTATGGTGCGGGCGGCGATTTCGAAGCCGCCGAGGATCGGGATCTCAGCAGGCAGGAGGCTGCGTTGGATTTCGGCGGCCTGCTCCATGTCACGAGCCAGGATGCGTTCGGTTTGCTCGATTTCGGCGAGCCGGGCGTGCTCGATACGCACAGCGGCGATGTTGGCCATGACGGCGAGCAGGTTGAGGTCTTCAGGAGTGAAGTCACGGATGACACCGGGCGAATCGACATAGACCAGACCGATGACTTCGTCCTTGGTTTGCAGCGGTGCGGCCATTAGGCTTTTCACGCGCTGGGCGACGATAGTCATGCTGCCTGCAAGCGCCTGGTCGGCTCCCGTGTCGCGAACGAGCATCGAGGTTCGATCGCGGAGGACCTGTTCGGTTACGGCGCGGCTGACCTTGAGGCCGGCGCCCATGGTGGCGCGCGGGATGAGATTTCCGCCGGAGCGGGTAAGTACCATGCCGCGGGAGGCGCCGACAGCTTTGGCGGCGAGTTGGAGGATGAGAGGAAACAGGTCGTCGAGGGGGCGGTGGCCGGCGAGTTCACGGCCCGCTTCAATAAGGGCGGCCATGCGGCGGGCGGCGTCAGCCTCATGGCCGAAGGCTGTCGACGGGACACCCGTCGGAGGGAGGATGCTGTCGAGACGGACCGCAAAGGTCATATCGGGACGGAGAGGTTTTTCGGCATCATCATAGATAGGAGGGGCGGCGATAGGGAGGTTTGCGGCAAAGACGATGTTCAACTGTCCGGCGGAGATTCGGTCGCCTGGTTTGAGTTGCGCGGGAGCGGTGAGGTGGACGCCGTTGAGGAGAGTTCCGTTCTTGCTGCCGAGGTCGGAGACGGCCCAGCCGGCAGCCCGGGGTTCGAAGCGCAGGTGGTAGCGGGACAGACGGGCGTCGTTGGGGTAGGCGAAGGCATTGTCAGGCGCGCGCCCGATGGTGATCGCATCGCCAGCAAGGGAGACAACGCGTGTCGAACCTCGTTCGTCGGTGATTTCAAGCCGCGCATCCATTCAACAGACGTTAGCATGGAAGTCGAGGCGGCGCGAGAACTAAAGTGAATGCTCGCTTCAGCAGTTTATCTCCGCATTGCCGCATGGGAGCGGCGAAGCAATACGGCCGGGCCGGGAGGCTCCGCTTGAACCGGGATACTCTACTCTTATATAGTGGGTCTTGGGTCACTCGTCATCTTTAATTT
Source organism: Bryobacteraceae bacterium (assembly GCA_029975915.1). The sequence goes on along the minus strand of JARKOC010000058.1, from coordinate 19,816 downwards.
CAGACCTTAAACTCTCCGATGGGCCGACCCTACCCATCGGGCACCACAACCAACACCTCCGGGAGGACCTGTCCATGTTTGGCTCCGATTGTGCGCCCGCGCCAAAGCTGCGGGCGTTGTTTAGTTTCTCGATCAGCGCGGTGAAACCCTTGCTGCTCGCGGCAATGATCCTATTGGCTCTTACCACCCCTGTCGTGGCGCAGGAAGCGCACCACGGAGGCGAAGCCAACCTCGTCTTGCCGAATCTCGACCAGGCCACGTTCTTTGGCGGTATGGGTGGCCGCACTCTACTATTGATCGGCATGGCTATCAGCCTGCTCGGCTTGATTTTCGGCATGGGGATGTACACCAAGCTGCGCAACCTGCCGGTTCACAAGTCGATGCTCGAAGTCTCCGAGTTGATCTATGAGACCTGCAAAACCTATCTGGCGACGCAGGGCAAGTTCCTCCTCATCCTCGAAGCCTTCATCGGCGTGATCATCATCTTCTACTTCGGCGTTCTACAGCAGTCTGGCTTTGGCAATGTGCTGATCATTCTGCTGTTTTCGCTGATCGGTATCGGCGGCAGTTATTTCGTCGCCGCGTTCGGCATCCGCGTGAACACGTTCGCAAACTCGCGCACGTCGTTCGCCAGCCTCAAGGGCAAGCCGTTCCCCTGCTACGCGATTCCGCTGCAGGCCGGCATGAGCATCGGCATGATGCTGATCTCGGTCGAACTGCTGATCATGCTGTTCATTCTTCTGTTCATCCCGGGTGAACTGGCTGGCAAGTGCTTCATCGGCTTCGCCATCGGCGAATCGCTCGGCGCGGCCGCCCTGCGCGTAGCTGGCGGCATCTTCACCAAGATCGCCGACATCGGCGCCGACCTGATGAAGATCGTTTTCAAGATCAAGGAAGACGACGCCCGCAATCCTGGCGTCATCGCCGACTGCACTGGCGACAACGCGGGCGACTCGGTTGGACCCTCGGCCGACGGGTTCGAGACCTATGGCGTCACCGGCGTAGCTCTGATCAGCTTCATCCTGCTTGGCATCAACGAAAAGTACGCCGGACCGAACTTCGGCCTGATTCAGGTCCAATTGCTGGTCTGGATCTTCGTCATGCGCGTGATGATGGTGGTCACGTCAGTGGTCAGCTACTACATCAACGACATGATGGCGAAAGCCAAGTACCTGAACGCGGACAAGATGAACTACGAGCAGCCGCTCACGAACCTGGTTTGGCTGACCTCGATCCTGTCCATCGTCGCCACCTACGTCATCAGCGCTTTGGTCATCCCCGATCTGAGCGGCGACTCCTCCCTGTGGTGGAAACTTGCCACGGTCATCAGTTGCGGCACGCTGGCCGGTGCAGTGATTCCGGAGTTCGTGAAGGTATTCACGTCCACCGAATCGCGCCACGTCCGCGAAGTGGTCACGTCGTCGAAAGAAGGCGGCCCCTCTCTCAACATCCTCTCTGGCCTGATCGCGGGCTATTTCTCGGCCTACTGGCTGGGCTTTGCCATGCTGACGCTGATGGTGATCGCGTTCTGGGTGAGCACGATGGGCCTGGGCGCCATCATGATGGCCCCGGCGGTATTCGCTCTTGGCCTGGTGGCGTTCGGCTTCCTCGGCATGGGCCCGGTCACGATCGCCGTGGACAGCTATGGCCCGGTGACCGATAACGCCCAGTCCGTTTATGAGCTCTCGACGATCGAAGAGCTTCCCGGCATCGAAGGCGAGATCGAGAAGGAATTCGGCTTCAAGCCTGACTTCGAGCGCGCCAAGGACAACCTCGAAGAGAACGACGGGGCCGGCAATACCTTTAAGGCGACTGCCAAGCCCGTTCTGATCGGCACGGCGGTGGTCGGCGCAACGACGATGATCTTCTCGATCATCGTGGCTCTGACCAACGGCCTGGCGCCGGAACTGGTTGGCAAGCTTTCCATCCTGCACACGCCTTTCTTCTTCGGCCTGATCGCCGGCGGTGCAGTCATCTTCTGGTTCAGCGGCGCTGCCTGCCAGGCCGTCTCGACAGGCGCCTATCGCGCGGTCGAGTTCATCAAGCAGAACATCAAGCTTGAAGGCGCGACGAAGGCCTCGGTCGAAGACTCCAAGAAAGTGGTGGCCATCTGCACGCAGTACGCGCAGAAGGGCATGTTCAACATCTTTATGGTGGTGTTCTTCTCGGCGCTGGCTTTTGCTTTCATTGAAGAGTTCTTCTTCATCGGCTACCTGATCTCCATCGCCATGTTCGGTCTGTTCCAGGCCATCTTCATGGCCAACGCCGGCGGCGCATGGGATAACGCCAAGAAGATCGTCGAGACCGAGATGAAGGCCAAGGGCACCGACCTGCACGCGGCAACCGTGATCGGCGATACCGTGGGCGATCCGTTCAAGGACACCTCCTCGGTGGCGTTGAACCCGATCATCAAGTTCACCACGCTGTTCGGACTGCTGGCGGTTGAACTGGCGGTGTCGATGCGCAACGGCGGCAACGAGATGTTGACGCACGTGCTCGCCGTCGTGTTCTTCCTGGTCGCCAATGTCTTCGTGTACCGCAGCTTCTATGGCATGCGGATCGGAAGCGGCGGCGAATAGTCCAGGATCCCGCACTCCACGAACAAACACACGGGGCAGGTCTTCGGCCTGCCCCTTTCCCGTTCAAATGGTTCGCGCCTACCTCAAGCCCAGAAGGTCAGATACGGCGCTCCGGTCGCCAGGCGCTGGACGTAGAGCGCCAGCTCGCGCAGGTGGTAGTCGCCCCACATGCAGGCTTCTCCGCACGGCGACTTCCTGCCTTCGGGGATGTAGTCCCAACCGTTGGGGCGGTGATAGATCGAGTGGAGCAAGAGGCCCTGATGATTCGGATCCGCGGAGAGGTAGGGCTCAGCTAACAGCGTCTCCAGCACGGTCAGGCCTGCCTGGAGGTATTTCCCGCCGGACCCCGGCTTCTCCGTGTTGAAATAACGCCCCAGCCGGAGCAATCCCTGCGCGGCGATGGCGGCGGCAGAGGAATCCACCGGTTCGTGGTCGTTGAATGGATCTGACCGGCGGTTCAGGTAGTCTCCCAAGTGAACCAGACCGGGCGCGCCGGTATCCCAGTAGGGGACTCCGTCTACAGGCGTGTTTGAAATATAGAAATCACAGGTGGCCAGGGCCGCCTCGCGGAATGTCTTTTCTATGCTTGCCGCACCGCCGAAGGGTTCAAGTTCCGCCTCGGGAACGGTTTTCAGGAATTCGAGTTGTTCGGCGAAACCGCACATGGCCCAAGCCAGTCCGCGGGTCCATGTTGTGAAGGGCGAATAGCCCTGCTGCGAACTGGGACACCTGTAGTTGCCGTCGGTGGTATTGAACACGCACTCGTGGACGGTCCGTCCGCGGATGTCATAGGAATCGCGCCCCGTGCCGTAGAAGATCGAGTACTGGGCGGTGGCTTTGGCGTGCTGGACGAGCCGTTCGAGGAGCGAGACGGGCTTGTCATTTTCGCCCATAAGGACGTGGCCCAGCCGGTAGCTGACGGCCAGCGCGCGGAGCGACCGGATGGTGTCGACGAACAGGGAGTGCGGACCATTGAATGAGTGAATGAAGCCGCCGGTTCTGGTGGTTGTCCAGCGGGAGGCCTGCACGGCGCCGCTCACCTTGAGAGCGAGTTCATAGAAGGCCGTCTCCCAGGCATCCGGTGGGATGCGTCCCTCTTTTTGAAGCCGGTAGAGGTTGCCGTAGGTGGAGACATTGTTGAAGCCGTGGTCATGGACGCCCACATGGGTGAGGTGCGGCGCCATCAGTTCCAGAGTGCGGTGGCGGCCGGTTTCGAGGAACTCCTGCTCGCCGGTGGCGTCGAACTGAAGGATCGACGCCCCGAACTGGAAGCCTTGCGTCCATTCAGTCCAGCCGCGGCTGGTGTAGCGGCCGTTGACGGTAAAAACCGGCGTGCCGGCGGACGGCCTGTAACTAGCTTCGATGGACCGGATCTTGGCCGCCGATGCAGTCCACATCCGGCCGATGCCGACCTGAAGCGCGGCTGGGGTGAGGTCGTAGTTGATGGCAATCATGGGCTCTTCGATTGTAACCGAGAGCCGGTGCCGACTGGCCGCACTCAGGGCCTTGTCGAATGCGATGGCACACTAGACTCACCCGCCGGACCCAGGCGGATTGCGACGGCCGTTCAGGGTGCGGTTTGACCTGGATGGCTCGACCCGCTAAACTACTAATAGTGCAGTCGATTCCTCATCGTTCTGCATGTGCGTCCCCATCGTCTAGCCCGGCCTAGGACACCGCCCTTTCACGGCGATAACGGGGGTTCGAATCCCCCTGGGGACGCCAGTTCAGACTGTCCAGCGAGCAAGGGCGTAGCCGCCAGTCATCAGTAAGGCTATGGCCACGTCTTGAGCGCTCAAATCCTTTCTGCTCGGCCCCGGCCAGTCCCCATTGAAACCCCGCGCCAGCATCGCCTGGTAAACGCGGTCCGACCGGTTCCATCCCCTGAGCAGCAAAGCTCCTGCCAATTGCCCTTCACCCCGGAACCTGCTCACAGCGTCCCTGGACCGTGTAGTCCTGCTGGCCCGCGCACGGTGCATGCGTTTCAACTCCTCTCCCAGAAGCCGCACATACCTTTCCATCAACGCCAGCACCGATCCTGCCGCCGCGGGCATGCCGAGCCGCCGCATCGCTCCCAGCAGGTCCTGAGCCGGCGTGGTCGTGGTGAGGATGGCGAACATTAGGATGACGATTCCTGCCTTGGCGGCCATGACAAGTCCTGCCTGAGCGTCCCCGGCGGTGTAGGCCCGCATCGCGCCGGTCAAGATGACAATTGGCGAAGCCGCCAACACTCGCTTCAGCACCAACCGGACCGGTGCCCTGAACACGACGATCAACAGTCCGGACAAAACCGCATACACCGCCAGCGCCGCCGGCCGCCAGCCCGGTGCGGTCGCCACCAGAATCGCGCAGATAAGAAACGCGCCGAGCTTTGCCGCCGGATGCATCTTGATGATCCTGCGCGGGGAATTCATGGCTGCGCTCCGTTCGTCCGATCTCCGCTGAACGATGTCATTAGAACGGCAGGCTTAGTACGCAGAAGAAATGAGACGATCGCAGATGTCATCAGCCCTTCGGCGGCGGCCACTACCGCATAGATCCCCATCAACGCGAAGAATCCCTTGCCGTATCCGGCCAGGGCAAACTCGGAGGCAACAGCCGCGGCCGGCGTCATCACGCCTGCCAGCCCTGCGCCAAATGCTCGCATGGGCGGCGATCCCACCCGCAAGCGCCAAAGACAGCCACCTAGAAGCGCGCCCAATCCCATGTTCAACGTATTTACACCTAACGCGAGCAGTCCCCCGTGCTGGAAAAGCAGCCCCTGCAGAAGCAGCGCCGCGAACACCACCACTAGCGCCCTTGAACCGAGCAGAATCCCGGACAGCCCAAGCAGCCCCACGTGAATCGCAGTCCCCGCGACCGGGATATGGACCAGCGACACGGCAAACAGCGCCGAAGCCATGAAGCCCATCTTTACGATCTCCGGCGGCTGCGCGTTGCGGCCCGACCAGTACACCAGAGGAACCGCCGCGGCATAGGCCGCGCCGCACCAGGCCACGGGAAGGATTCCGTCGGCAATATGCATCTGGCGCCTACCAATTGAGCAACAGCGACGTGCTTAGATCCGTCGTGTCATAGCTCGCGCCTTTCGGAGCCGGCTCAGTCATCGATGCGAGGAACAGCGCCGGCGGTCTCGATCCGGCGGCAACCACATAGGTCAGTTTTCCTTGGGCGCCGGTCCTACCCAGTTCCCTCGGCTGGCCCTGCCCGCCGGCCAGCATCTGAATCGGCACGCCAGCCAAAGGCTGCCCCTTCCGCAGCACTTGAAACACGATGGATGCCGAGGTGACTTCGGCTACGATTTCGAGTTCGAGCCGCAGCGGTTTGCCCGCCGCGTGCGCTTTGGAGGTCGATGCGTATGTAGTGGCGGTCCGGACCATTCGCAACGCCTGCCGGGCGTTTGGGTTCACATCGCGTCCACCCGGCTTCACCCCAGCCGGCGTTCTGCTAGTCACCCCTCGATCCTGAACAAAGCCCAACACGTGCGTGCCCGGCTCTTGCGGCGTGTAGGTCACCTCCACGACCTTGCCTGCCTTCATGGCCTTCAGTTCAGTGCGGCGGCCGCTTGGAGCGACAGCAAAGGCCTTCACCTGCGTCGCCGCAATCGCCTCCTCGCTCAGCGGGAACTGGTGGCCGTGACCGATCAGGATTTTGCATTCCTTGCCTTGCGCCAGTTGCGCCGGCGGCGCGATCCACGTGTAATGTGCCGCCAGTAGCCCGCCGAACGCTAACAGGCCGACCGCGAACCTCCCCAAGCTGTTCCGATCCAATCCGATGTCTCCTTCTGCCGATGGATGGTAGCACGAATTGAAAATTCGCGATACTAGTCCTATGCCGCGCCCCGCCTTGGCTCTTGCATCATTCGCCCTCGTCTGCTGTGTCCGGCTTGCCGCTCACGATCTCGTGATTCAGGCGGCCCTCGCCCCTCCTGCTGTCGTGGCCCGCGCCCTCTACGGAGAAGCCGAACCCGTGGCGTTCGCAAAGGTGACTGTCTCCGCCCCCGGATCGGACGCCGTTTATCAATCCGGCAACGCCGACGCTCAGGGCTACTTCTGCTTTCGCCCTTCCTCGCCAGGCGAGTGGCAAATCAGCGTCGATGACGAAATGGGCCACGTTCAGCGAAGCGCCGTACTCATCCCCGAACCCTTTGCCCTATCTCCTGCGCAACCTGCAAAGGAACCGTTCTCCCGCCTGCACCGAACGGTTCTTGGCATCGCCTTATTAATTGGTTTCAGCGGCTTCTGGTATGGCTTCCGAGCCCGTCGCGCCTGACTGTCGTGGCAACGGCACCTGCAACGCCTTCCAGACATTTTCGTAGGAGTAGAAGTCCAGCCCGTGTCTGGCCAGTAGCGCGCGGTCCCGCGCTACTTCCAGCGCTGGCCCGTCCGCGTCGATCACCCCGTCTCCCATCACCACCATCCTCTGGCAGCATTCCAGAGCCGGCAGGATCTCGTGCGAAATGAGCAACACCGTCACCGGCATCCCGGCGATGATCCCGGCCAGGCGCTGGACCATCGAGGGGTCGAGGTTAGCGAATGGCTCGTCGAAAACGACCAGTCCCGGCCGCATCGCCAGCACTGTAGCCAGAGCCGCCCGGCGCTTTTCTCCATGCGAGAGTTCGTGGTTCAGCCGGTCTTCGAAGCCTGACAATCGAACTACTTCGAGCGCTGTATCCATCCTCTGCCGGGCCTCGGTGCCAGTCAGCCCCTGGTTCAGCGGCCCAAACTGAACATCCTCACCCACCGACGGCGTGAACAACTGGTCGTCCGGGTCCTGGAAGACGATCCCCACACGGCTCCGCACCCAGGGCAAATTCGCCTTTTCGACCTTCCGGCCATCGATCCGGACCTCGCCCGACGCCGGCGACAGAATGCCATTCAAATGCAACCCCAACGTGGATTTGCCCGCACCTGACCGGCCGGCCAGCAGGACGTGCTCGCCGGGGTTGATCGACAGAGAAATGCCCTTCAATGCCTCGCGTGCACCGTCGTAACGGTACGTTAAATCGCGAATCTCGACCCGGCAGGCTTCCGGCCACGGCGAAACGCCTTGCCTATATTCGCATTCCGGAATGAACTCCTCGTTCATCCGGCCCCGAATAGCCTTCTCAGTTTCGTTTGGTATGCCCACGGCCCTTAACCAAGTCTAGCGAAGCCTGGAATGTCCTGACGGCCACTGTAAGCAGGCCGGCGCGGATGAATAGCCACGCGAGTCGCAGCCCCTGGACCGGCATCGAGTGTATAGCGAATCATTCGGTCGGCACTATGGCGCTCGCATCGCGAATCAATGCCAGAATGCAATGCGCCCCGCCGTTGAACAACTGCGCATAGCGCGCGTAGACCGGCGCCACGCGGTACTTGTCCGGCAGCTTCGTGCGCAGTTGGTTCAGGATCCGCTCCTCTGGCGCGCCTAACCCGAAGACTGGCACGAAAAGCGTATGGTCGATCAGCGCGGCGTTCACGTAACTGATCCCTGCCCAACGCGTCTCCGACATCATGTCGGCGCCTAGGATAGGCACTCGGATCACCGAGTACCCCATCTGCTTCAACTCCAGGATTCTCTCCTCTGTCCTCACCTGGCCAGGGATCGGCGTGCCGGGGATCTGGCTTTCCATGACAGAAAGCAAGGCTCTAGGCAACAATTCCGCCGCACGCAGATGTGTCGCCATCTCGACCCAGTCGCTCAGCACCTCAGGGTCCTCCTCAACCAAGCCCGGCAGGCGTTCCTCCGATAAGCACGCCGCAGGGTTGTCTTTGCAATTCGCTGCGATGTAGGACTCCAGCCGCTGGTACACCTCCGCGCTTACAGGTGTCTTCCATGTGTGCGCCACCTCCCGCGCCTGGGCAATCAGCGTCCGTGCCAACTCCGCATTTGCTCCAAATGCGGATTCCGGCGACTCAAACACCTTTCGCAAGCGCTCCAGCACCGGCGGCAGCGGCGCTGACACCGAGGCCAACAGAAGTTCGAGCGCGTTGCGGCTCACCTCGAAGTCTTCCTGATAAGCGGTCGCTACCAGCGCGATGTCGTCCTCCGGAAGGAAGGACACGAAGTAATCCACATGTGGCGTGATCCCGCCGAAATAGATGGCCTCGTCGGCGCCAAACTCGGCCGCCAGCACATAGCCGTACTCTCCGCCCGTCAGCGTCGCACCCCAGTACTGCCGCGCGGCGTCGCCGAAGAACAGCAGCAACCGCGACGGGTCGCGCGGATCGTGCGTGAAGATCAGGTCGCCGCCCTCCCAAGCCAGCTTTGAGCGGACCCACGTCTTCTCCGCAAAGCCCTTCAGGAGCCCTTTGAACGCCTGGCCATACTCGGCTTGCCCTTCGAAGGAGCGCCTGGGCATCAGCACTCGAGTCTCTCCCCCGGCGGTGCCGCTCTTCATGTAGTCCTGTGCCCACGTCTGGTGCGCATCAGCGGGACGGTTCCGCAGCCACAGATGCGCCGCATTCGCCGGAAAGTGGTGCTGGAGAGCGTTCTCAAAATGCGAGCCGTTCACCTTCATCGGAACGCTCAGCGTCACATCCATCGGGCGCGGCAACTGGGCCAGGATCGTCTTCGCCATGTCCATGCTGTCGCCGAACTCCATCGTGCGGCGGCTGAGTAGGACCTTATGGTCGAGATCGAGAAACAACTGGCTCGCCGGAAACGAATCCGGATGCGCCCGGAAACCCTTCAGCGTCGGCACATAGTGGATGTGACAGACGCTGTCCTTGTTGACGCGCACCAGCGAAGCAGCAAAGCGGAGCCCTTCTCGCTCGAAATAGGAAGCGAGTTCATCTTGGGAAGGCGCGCAGGCAAAGCGCAGCGAGCCCGCCTCGCGGGCGTCAGGGAAACCTTTGTTGGCGGGAACGTCGGCGAAGTGAATTGCTGCCGCTGCCGAGTTGATAAATAGAATTAAATAAAAAATAAAAATAATCCGCATGGAGATAGTCCGCGTGAGAGATCGCCAGCATATTCCGTTGGCCGCACGCCACATGGTCCGGCCGCCAGGTGCGGCTGTTGAGACGGCGGCCAGCGCGCAGTGAGGGTTACAGCGTAAGCGCTTCACACGGCTGAAAGACAGGCAAAAGAGGATTACTATCAGCGCATTTGTATATTGTGTGACTATCTTAGGTTTACGACGAAACCTTGTCAGCAAAACATACGCCTATATCCCGTCATGTTTGACTCTGAACCGCGGCTACCCAACCGGGACGATCGCTCGATCGGGATGCCTCCGTGCTGGGGCGTAATCCGCTGGCGCCCGTCCCGGCAATCGTGTTGAGGTCCGTCGCTCCCCGCCATCGTGCGAATTGCCCTACGTTGGTAAACTTCACTCCAAGCCAGGCGAATGTCCCCCCAGGAATTCATCTCCAAATGGCGAGCCTCCACCCTCAACGAACGTGCCTCCTCCCAGGAGCACATCATCGATCTCTGCCGCCTCCTCGACGAACCCACCCACGTCCAGGCCGATCCCACCGGCACGTTCTATCGCTTTGAAATGGCCGTCTCGAAAACCCTTGGCGGCGAAGGCGCGGCCGACGTGTGGAAACGCGTCTGTTTCGGCTGGGAATACAAAGGCAAGAAACGCGACCTCCATCAGGCCTGCGCCCAACTCCTCAACTACTCCGTCGCCCTCGAAAACCCGCCGCTCCTCGTCGTCTCTGACATGGCGACCATCAGACTCCATACCAACTTCACCAACTCCGTCCAACTGATTCACAACATGCGGCTCGATGACCTGCTCGAACCCCAGACCCGCGCCAGCACAATTCCGCAATCTCATGAAGACGCACGGCCCCACCATCGCGCCGGTCTATCGCGCACGCTTGATCACGCTCAGGGCGGGCGCCCAGATCTCTGCCCCATCCCTCACCAACGTGGTCTTCCTCGCAATCGACGCCCCCTTCATGTGCGCCTCGATCCGGACCTCGGTCACGTCGCCGGCATCGAATGCGAGCACATCGTACATCGTCTCGATGAGCCCGCTGGGATATCCATCGGGATGGCGGCGTCCCCCCCACTCGCTCCCGTATCCGGTTTTCGAGCGCGTATAGCACCGGGGGCGGCGAGCACTGAACCCGAAACGCCTTGATTGGAGAATTACCCTGCTTCTGCTGGGGCCTACAGCGCCTCGGCAGCAGCAGCGGCTTCCAGCCTCGCCCGCACGTCGGCGTGCCGCTCCCGCGTGATGCCATACCGGCTGAAGAAGAACGCCGCCGTGCTATACAGCAGGATGATCATCCCCATGGTCAACATCCCCAGCCGGCGGGCTGCCTCACCTGCCACCCCCGCTGCCGCCTGACCTGCCTCCAGCCCCGATGCCGCGATCACAAAGCCGCTAATCAGGCTCCCCAGCCCGACACAGGCCTGGATCGCAAACGCATTCGCCGCAAACAGCAGGCCTTCCTGCCGCCGACCGGTACGGAGTTCGTGCTCGTCGGTCACATCGGCGATCATGGCACCGATCATTGCCATCGCAATGATTAGCGCCGTGTACTCGAAGAAGCACGTGACTACGATCACCCTCATCAGCAGCGGGTCCTCGCCTCCAGGCAGGATGTCCAGATAGCGGGCCATGATCGCGCCACAGCGCAGGATAACGAACGTCATGCAGCCCAGCACGGCAATCGTCCGCTTGTCATACCGCGTAAGCAGCCAACTGGTGACCGGTGAAGCGGCGAGCGTGGAGAGGATTATCGCCAACAGCAGGATCTCCAGTTGCGCGGAGTTGAGCTTCCAAAAGGAGGTGGAGAGAAAGGGAACCAGCAGTTCGGTAATGCCAAAGGCAGTCATAAGCACCACGCCTGCAATCAAGGCACTACGGAACGAGCGGTTGCCGAAGGCGGACTTCACCGCCTCCCAAATCTCCCGTAGCGACTGTGAGGGGATTCGCGCCAGGCCCGGCTGCGCGCGCAGCGCCGCGCGCTGTGTCGCAAGAGCCGACAGCAGTGTCATCGAAAAGACGGCGCACGCGCCCCAGATGGCGAGCTTCGGATACCCCGCCGGATTCATCAGCCCCTGCGGGTAACTCTCCGAATCGGGCAGGAAGATATGGTAGATCAGCCACGCGTTGAAGAGACCCGAAAGCCACGCGAACACGGAGCGGAGCGTCTGGAGCATTGCGCGGTCGTCGTAGTCGCTGGTCAATTCTGCACCCAAAGACTGATGCGGAATGTCGAACAGCGACATCGAACAGCGCGTTCCTACAGCAGTACAAAGCAGCCACGCAAATAGCGCCGTCTCGCTCAAGCCCGCAGGCGGCGAGAAGACGGCATAGAAGAACAGACCAAAGGGGAGTGAAGACGCGTAGAGGAACGGGTGCCGGCGTCCCAGACGGGAACACGTCGAGTCCGACCAAATGCCAATGAGCGGATCCACGACCGCGTCCACCAACAGCGCAATCATCATCGCAAGTCCGCACAGCCGAGCATCCAGCCCCATGATCTGCTGGTAGAAGAACAGAAGTAGCACCAGGAATGAGTTGTTCTTGACGCCCTCGGCAGCGAACCCGAAGCCGTAGATCAACTTGAGCGAGCGGGGGAGCTTTGCGGCGCCTTCCATTGTCGCCTCCTCGAGCTGCGGTAATTCTCGCTTATGTTGTGGAACTTCGGTCAGGAAGTCAATCCCTGGGATTCTGATCTCGCCTGCATTCAGCACGTCCCCAGCGCTTCGAGAAAGGGCTGGCAGCCTGTCGACCTGCATGCCACGCCGCTCGCGGACTCAACCGATTTTGCAATAACCGGCCCAACCCGCTCGACATCGCCCGTCGCGCCTCCGATGTCGTCAGTGACATCTCCGTCAACGACGCCCTCGCCCACCTTCTCGCCCTCAATCACACCCGCGCCCAGTAGGGCGGTCCCCCTGGACCCCCTGGCCCCCGGCCGGCATCCGGCTGATCGCTAACGCCATCGATAAACTACCCCCGCCAATGCGAACGGGCCGCCCGGCGCCCCGTTTCCGGTTCATCCGGCGGCCCGATCCATCCAGTCAGATCAACTCAACTTTCGGACTATTCCTTTTCCTTGGCTCTTCGAAGGATCTTGACTTCGGTGTTCCCGCCAAGTTCCTCCACCTTGTAGTCCGTCGGCGCTTCAAACAGCGACCTCGGCTGCTCGCCGCGCACGATTCCCTGCAGACGGTAATTCGTCTCACCGAATCGCGGGTCGCTGTGCTTGCGCAGCACATCCACGCCCAGTTCCGGCGACTGCCAGCGCTCGGTCACGATCTCAAGCGGACGTTCGTTGCCAATCTTGCCCGCCTCAATCGTCACGACTTCCTTCGTCCCTTCGCACTCCACACCTTCAATGATCCGCTTGCCCAACTGCTCCACCTTCGGCGTTACACCTTCTCCACCCTCCGCATGAACCCAGGTCATGGTGTGCTGCTGGTGGGGAATCGATCCGGCCACTTCAGCCGTCGCGATGGCTGTGGCCGTCCCCCCGGAGGAACTTGACTCGCGCCGGGTTTCGATCCTCACCTCCTTGCGCACCTCCTGTTGAACGCTCTTCTCTGAAGTCGACATCGCCAGAGGCTCGTGGATCAGCGCGGGCGTCTTCATTTTGTACGCTGTCTTATCGTCATGGTTCAGCGTGATATGCTCGCCCGACACCGGGTCGTCGATCATCGACATCATGCTTGTCTTGCTCCCGGCCACCCACGGACCCGCCGGCTGAATCGTGCTGTCGCGCCTCATCCGCCCTTCCGAATCCCTGTACTCCCTACCCGTCTGTTTGTTCACAATGCGGTTTCCGTCGGCCAGCACCTGAATCGTCTCGGTAACCGACTCGGCGGCGTACGGTGCGCCTTTCTTCAGAGTGCCCCGGAACTCGATCGTGTGCATCACGCCGCCGCCACCCAATGCGGTCCCGGAGAAAACCATCTTGTCGTGCAACTTCCGCTCGACCTTCAATTCCTTTTCCTGCTTCACCTGCTGACCGGCCGCCGGCAGCGCCGCGACCGCGCACACAAGGATCATTTGTCTGATCATCTGACTCATCTCCTATGTTTGTAGAACTTACTGGACAAACCGTATCGCCCGCGTCAGCCCGTCGTCGCCAATCAACAACTGCGCCGGAACCGGACCGTCGGAAACTACACCAAATCGTCTGGCTGTCTGTGGATTTACCCGGATAAAAACAATTTGCCCTTGCGCCGGAGCTGGCAGCCCTTCACTGTAATACCATGGCGTCAAAGGGCTTATCTCTCTGGAGAGTTCGTTTGGTCGCGATTTTCGAGCCAACCTGACCGGCACCGGCTTGGCCACTGGAATCGCCTCCACCGCTTCATCCGCCACTTGCGCCGGCTCGGCGACCGGCTGCTGCACCGCCGCCGGGACAACACCCGCGCGCTCGACAACCTGCCCGCCCTGGCGCGTCGCCGCCCAGAATCCGGCCAGGGCCAGCGCCGCTGCCGCCGCCAGCCACCACGGGAACTTCGCCATTTGTTTGCGCCGCAGGTGCGCTTTCAATTCACGCTCGATCCGGTCCGGCGGCCGGGCTCCCTCGGTCTGGTCAGCCAGATCCCTCAGCGTATTGAGCAACGAAGCCGTCCGTTTCTCTTCAGTCATGCCCTCACCCCTGTCCGGCTCAGTTTTTCGAGCAACATCCTCCGGGCCCGGTGCAGTCGCGACCGCAGCGTGCCGGTTTCCAGTCCAAGCGTTTCAGCCGCCTCGGCATAGCTCATCTGCTCCAGGTCGCACAGCACCACTACTTCCCGAAATGCCAGCGGGAGGCTCGCCACCGCTGTCCTAACCGCCTCCACCCGCTGCGCCCTGTCCAGGCCATCCAGCGGATCCGGCTCATTTTCAGCAAACTCCATCTCCCCGATCGGGATCTCGCCCCGGTCCGGAGCTACTCGCGTCAGCGTGTGCCGAGCCACCCCATACAGGTAGCTCGCCAGCGTACCGATCGAGGCGTCGTATCCCCGGCATCCCCTCACCACTTGCATAAAGACTTCCTGAACAACCTCCTCAGCCGCCTCCTCCGAGCCCGACATCCTCAACGCATAGCGGTACACCACCGGGCTGTGCCGGGCGTAGAGTTCGCCGAAGGCGGCATCATCGCCGTTGCGTGTCCGCCTCAGCAGTTCGGATTCACTTGTCATTCGCCGCTTACAATTAGAATTGTCCGCCGCGGCCGGAATAGTTCCAAAATCTCTACGCGCCGCCCGCCACCCGTCAATGGCCCCATCGCCGCTCGACAATCTGACCATTGTCCTGGTTGAGACCAGGAATCCGCTCAACATCGGCGCGGTGGCGCGCGCTATGAGCAACTTTGGCTGTTTTGATCTGCGGCTTGTCGGTCCCTATGAGCCGTCGTTCCAGGAGGCAGTCTCGGCGGTGGGCGCTCAACAGTTGTTGAAGGAGGCCCAGGTCTTCAGTTCGGTGGCTGAGGCGGTTGCTGATTGCTCCCTGGTTGCCGGCGCCACCGGCAGCGCCCACCGCATCCCCCAGCACCCGTTTCACCGGTTGGAGAAAGCCGGCCGTCTCCTGCGCCGCCACCTCGCCGGCGCCCGAGCCGCCATTCTCTTCGGTTCGGAGAAACATGGCCTTGGCAATAACCACATGGCCCACTGCAACTGGTTATTGCACATTCCCACCCGGCGCGAACACGAGTCGATGAATCTGGCTCAGGCCGTCGCCGTGTGCCTCTACGAACTGGTCCGCAAACCAGCCACCGCCAGAAATCTGCCTGCCAGACGCTCGCTCGCCGATGCCGGCGAAATCGAGCGGCTCACTAAACTTTTGGAAGAGGTGCTGCGGCAAGCGGAGTACACGAAAGATCTCACATCGGCGTCCTCGTCTGAGAAGATCCACCGGCTCGTGCGCCGTCTGAACATTCCGGCAAAAGACGCCACTGTCCTCACTGGAATGCTTCGCCAGATCCTGTGGAAGCTCAACTCAGGCGGCAAATGATATCCTTGCAGAGGTAGGCATGACGAAAGTCGAAATTGAGTATCTGCTGGAGTCCCCGGTCAGTGACCAAACACTGATGGCTATCGCCGGCGCGCCATCCAACTACGGACTGCGCCACGTCGCTTTAGCTCCTTCGATGGATCGCCTCACCGTCACCTTCGACGCGTCCCGGCTCACGGTTTTGGACGTTGAAAGGATCCTGCACTCCTGCGGAATTGCGGTGACGCGGCGCTGCTGAGCGCGGCTGGCTTACTTCTTCACTTTCTCGCCGACTTTGCCGAGACCTTCACCGGTCTTTTCAAGCGCCGTCCCGGTCCCCTGTACGGTCTTCTGCCAGCCCTTCCTAAGCGCCCGGCCGGTCGCTCTGGTCCCTTTCACCGCACCCTGGCCGATCTTCTTTGTTCCCTCGCCGGCTGCCTCGGCCCCTTCCACGGTCTTGTCCACGGTTACGGCCGCGGCCTTCTTGGTACCCCTGCCGATCTTCTTCGTGCCCTCGGCCGTCGCTTCGGCGCCTTCCACCGTTTTGTCCGCAGTCACGGTCGCGGCTTTCTTCGTTCCCCGGCCGATCGCTTTGGCGCCGCCAGCCGTTGCCTCGGCCCCCTCGACGGTTTTCTCCTTGGTCACTTTAGCTGCTTTGGCTGTCCCCGACCCGACTGCCTTGGTTCCGGTCACCGTGGCGTCGGCGGTCTTCTTGGCTGCGTTCTCGGTGGCCCCTGCCGCGCGGGTCAGCGGCCCCTCCTTGCGTTCGGTGGTTTGAGCGAGAACCAATGCCGGCAATGCGGCTGCCAGCAGGGCAGTAACGGCGAAACGAACTGGGGTCATCATGTTTGCACCTACATTTATTATGTACGCCGCCTGTCAATGGTTTCGGCGGATTCGCCGCCAATCGCCGGGCCGCCCCCTACTTCGCGGCCGGAGGCGCGGATCGTTTTGTCATTGACGCTGACTCCTTCAGGTACCCGGTGAACGCCTCCAAGGGCTTTGACAGATAGCGCCGTTCCAGGCGGACATAACCGATCCGGCGGCTGGCCTTGGGCTCGAAATCGATGAGCTTACACCCCTGGCTCAGACTGCGCGCCATTTCCGGGACAATGCTGACCCCGAACCCGGCTCGAATCAACTCGAAAACCGTCAAGAACTGATCGGCCTCGAATTGCCCGGTGAAGCGGGCCCTGGCGCGGTCGCACACGGCCAGAGTCTCGTCCCGCAGGCAGTGGCCGTCCTTAAGAATAAGGAGACGCTCTTTCGAAAGGCGCCGCAGTTGCACGCTCTCCGCACTCGCCAATGGGTGGTCTTCGGGGACGGCCAGATAAAGTGGTTCCCGGAACAGTCCCTTCATCACCAGTCCCGCACCCTCCACTGGCAAGCTCAGGACCGCCACGTCGATCATGCCATCGAGCACCTGGCCGACCAGCTCCGCCGTTGTGCCTTCACGGACATGGAGGTCGACATCGTGGTAGAGATCGGTGAATCCCTTGAGCAGGGGCGCCACGAAATATGGCAGAACGGTTGGGATCGCCCCAACTCGCAACGGGCCATGAACACCTTCCCGCGCACGCTCGAAATACTCCGGCAACGTAGCAGCGTCCGCGAGCAATGCCTGCGCCTTGCCGAGAATCGCCTCGCCCAGTGGCGTCAGTTCGATTCTCCGGTTGAGCCGCTCGAAAAGCGCCGCGCCCAGACCTTTTTCGAGTTTCGCGATCTGCTCGGAGAGGGATGGCTGTGCGATCCCCAGTTCTTCCGCCGCCTTCGTAAAACTGCCTGTCCGCGCTACAGAGCAGAAGTATTCGAGTTGCCGCAGGTCAAATCCGCGGGTCCGCAATTTGAGTGACATAGGATATGCCGATACGTATGATAGTCGCAGTCGTATTGACCTATGTCAAGAATCAGGCCTACACTCCTGCTATGAGACTGACCATGAAGTCGATTGTTACCGTCTTCGCGGTTGCAGCAGCGCCTCTTGTGTTGACGCAAGCCGTAAATGCACAGATGCCCAAGTCGAACCAGTTCTGGTGGCCTGAGCAACTCAACCTTTCGCCACTCCGGCAGCATTCTTCAGAATCCAACCCGCTGGGCAAGGAATTCAATTACGCCAAAGCGTTTGCCAGCCTTGACCTGAAAGCTGTCAAGCAGGACATTCAGAAAACTCTAACGACCTCTCAGGACTGGTGGCCGGCCGACTACGGCAACTACGGCCCCTTCTTCATACGCATGGCCTGGCACAGCGCCGGCACGTACCGCGTGATGGACGGGCGAGGGGGATCCGACGGCGGTCAACAGCGTTTCGACCCGCTTAACAGCTGGCCGGACAACGCGAACCTTGACAAGGCGCGGCGCTTGCTGTGGCCCGTCAAGCAGAAATATGGCCAGAAGATCTCATGGGGCGATCTGATGGTGCTGGCAGGCAATGTCGCCATGGAATCGATGGGGCTGAAGACCTTCGGCTTCGCGGGCGGGCGGGCCGACGATTGGGAGCCGGATCTGGTCTACTGGGGCCCCGAACAGAAGATGCTCGCTGATCAGCGTTACAGCGGGGACCGGAAATTGCAGCGGCCGCTCGCAGCCGTGCAAATGGGTCTTATCTACGTGAATCCGGAAGGCCCGAACGGCAACCCCGATCCGCTGGCCGCCGCCAAGGACATTCGGGACACCTTCGGAAGGATGGCGATGAACGATGAAGAGACGGTTGCGCTGATCGCCGGCGGCCACACCTTCGGCAAGGCGCACGGCGCTCATGACGTGGGCAAGTGTGTGGGTCCCGACCCCGCATCCGCCGGCGTCGAGCAGCAGGGCTTCGGCTGGGACAATAAGTGCGGCAAGGGCAACGCAGGCGACACGATCACCAGCGGGCTGGAAGGCGCCTGGACCGCCAGCCCTGTGAAGTGGTCGAACCAGTACCTGGACAACCTCTTCCAGTTTGAGTGGGAACAGACCAAGAGCCCGGCCGGGGCGATCCAGTGGATTCCAGCGAAGGGGCAGGCGAGAAACCTCGTGCCCGACGCTCATGACCCCAAGAAGCGCCATGCTCCGATCATGTTCACCACAGACCTCGCACTAAAGTTCGATCCTGCCTATCGAGAAATCGCGATGAGGTTCTGGCAGAAGCCGCAAGAGTTTGAGCTTGCCTTCGCCAAGGCGTGGTTCAAGCTGACCCATCGGGACATGGGGCCGCGCTCCAGATACTTGGGGTCAGAGGTTCCGAGCGAAGAGCTGATCTGGCAGGACCCGCTGCCGAAAGCCTCGGCAGCGCGCATCAACGCGGCTGATATCGCCGCACTGAAGACAAAGATTCTGGCGTCGGGCCTGACTGTTCCGGAGCTGGTCCGGACGGCGTGGGCATCGGCGGCTTCGTTCCGCGGCACTGACATGCGCGGCGGCGCCAACGGGGCGCGCGTCCGGCTGGCTCCACAGAAGGACTGGGAGGTGAATAATCCGGCTGAACTTTCCAAAGTGCTAAACCGCCTGGAGAGCATCCAGAAGGAGTTCAACAAAGCCCAGGCGGGCGGCAAGCAGATCTCGCTCGCTGACATGATCGTTCTGGGCGGCACTGCGGCCGTCGAACAGGCCGCAAAGATCGCCGGCCACACCGTGCAGGTCACATTTACGCCGGGACGCGTTGACGCAACCCAGGCGCAAACCGACGCCGCCTCGTTCGCTGTTCTAGAGCCGGCCGCCGACGGTTTCCGGAACTACTACCGGGCCGGGCAGAGCCTTTCGCCGGCGGAAATGTTGGTGGACAAGGCGAACATGCTGAAACTCACGGTCCCTGAAATGACAGTTTTGGTCGGTGGAATGCGCGTCCTGAACGCGAATTCCGGCCAGGCTCAACACGGCGTGTTTACGAGCCGTCCCGGCACGCTGACCAATGACTTCTTCGTCAACCTGCTCGACATGTCCACCAAGTGGAGCAAATCGGCGGCGGAAGGCGTTTACGAAGGCCGCGACCGCAAGACGGGAGCCGTGAAGTGGACAGCCACGCCGGTTGATCTCATCTTCGGGTCGAATTCGGAACTGCGCGCCATTGCCGAGGTGTATGGGGCGTCGGACGGGCAGTCCAAGTTCATTCAGGATTTCGCGAAGGCCTGGACCAAGGTGATGAACCTCGACCGATTTGATCTTCTCTAAGAGCTGAATCGTGCGCAGGATGGCCTGAAACCATTTCAACAAACTGACGGCGGCGTATCATGCGCCGCCGTTTAGTTTGTGTGCCGAGCATGTTCGACAGCTTGAGGGTGGAAGTCCCTTTGACAACCTGATGGAGGTGAAGTCATAGCGAAGCGCAAGGGCGTCGCCGCGAGGCGGGGTCTGAAAGAAGCGCGGAGCAAAGGCGCGAGCCGATGGA
>JARKOC010000046.1 GCA_029975915.1 Bryobacteraceae bacterium | reverse complement strand
ATATTGTTCATGCCTCCGGCGACCTTGGAGAAGAAGCCTTCGTGCTTGGTGGTGTCGACGCGTGTGTCCAGGTATACTTCGTAGGAGGCGATGCAGACCTCGCGCACGTCGAGGCGTACTGCTTCCAGGGCGTATCTCAGGCGATACAGGCTTTCTTTCAGTTCCGCGAAGTCGCCGTTGTAGCCGTCCGTGATTTCGTCGAATATCTCGCCGCGGCTCAACTGGTTGATGTGCTCGGCCGCGTGGTGGACGGGTCCGAGGGTCGCATCGAGCATGCCGTTGACTTCGGAGATGATGCGCCGGAATTCGCCGGTGTGCTTCTTCTCGTCGGCCCTGGCCTTGAGATTTCCCGCAGCCGCGGCCTGCGCCAGCATATGGGTGTCACCTGCCAGCCCCTTGATTGCCCGGACCATTTCACTAACCGAGCCCAGTATGCTGTTGGTGTCTTTCCCTGTCATGTCAATCTCCAGGGAAAGGTCGCCCGCCGCGACTCTCTGAGCGATTTCCGCCACATGTTTGGGGTCGTCGCCCAGTTGCCGCTGGACGATGCCGTTGATGACGATTCCCAGACCCAGCGCGGCAAGCATGCCCAGGACAATGGCAATCAGCAAGGTCTTGTCCGGTGACCCGGATGTCGCGACGGAGGCGGCTGAAGGCTTATCCATGACAGCGGACATGTCTTCCATGAGCTTCTGGAGCGAGACCGACAGTACTCCGGATGCTTTCTGGATCTCCGGGTCACGGAGTACCTTGGCGGCATCTTCCTGCCGGTTGTCCCGCGCCAGTTGGATGACCTTGTCTTTGTTGGAAGAGAGCGTCGCGAGAGACTTCTTCAGCGTTGCGACACCTGATTTCACTCCCGGCGACGCTGCCTGTTTTTCCAGCAGGGTGACGCCGGCCGCGATCTTCGCGTCCAATTCCTTGATGGTTGCCGCCTTGCTGTTCACGTCCGCCTGGTTTTTGGCTGAGATGATATCGCGCAAGGCTGCGCGCTCGCTCTGGGAGGCGGCCGCGATATTTACCAGGGCGGCATACGGGGCCTGGTTTTTCGAGTAGGATTCATTGATGCTGTTGATGCGGGCAATGCCGAATCCTCCGATAATGCCG
>JARKOC010000040.1 GCA_029975915.1 Bryobacteraceae bacterium | reverse complement strand
TGCATGCGCCAAAAGAGTGGGGATGACACAGAAATGTAAGAACTTATCTTCTTTTGGGGCATCGTCCCAACTCGAGCCGGTTTGACACCGGCTCCGCTTTATTGTACCATGAGAGCAGCAGGAAACGAAGGGGATGCACCCCGTATGGAGAGACCAAACGACGGCGCTTTGTCGCCGGAAGCGAGGGAATACATCCAGTTCCAGGAGCGGCAGATCGCGGAACTGACCAGCCAGCTCAATTACCTGCGCAAGCTGTACTTTGGGAAGAAGAGCGAGAAGCAGCATCTTTCCATTCCGGCGGATTGCGACCAGTTATCCATCTTTGACGAGGCCGAGGCGACGGCGGACGGCAAAACGGAGGATCTGCCGCGCCAGACGAACACCACCGTCCGGGCGCACGCGCGCGCAAAGCGCCGCTCCCGGGAGGGGATTCTGGCCGGTCTTCCCCACGAGGTGCACGAATATGACCTTGCGCCGGAAGACATGGGATGTCCCCATTGTGGGCATGAGATGGAGAAGGTCGGCAGGGAATTGATCCGGGAAGAGTGCGATTATATCCCCGCGCACGTCGAGGTTCACGCGTACTACTGCGCCACCTACACCTGCCGCAGCTGCCTGGGCGGAGGCGAGGGATGCGCGGATTGTCAGAAGCCCACCGAGGCGTGCGGGGACTGCAAAAACGGCCCGCGCACGGTGTTTGTCAAAGCGCCTCTTCCGCCGGAGAAGCGGTATCCGGTCTTCGCCCACTCCCTGGCGAGCGCAGCCGCCGTCGCCTATGTGCTGTACGCCAAGTACGTGCAGGCCATTCCCCTGTACCGGCAGGTGAAGGACTGGGAGATGGCGGGGCTTACGGTCAACCGGGCGACACTGGCGAACTGGGTGATCCTTTGCCACCGCGACTATTTTCAGTATCTGGTTGCGCATCTGCGGAAGATTCTGCTCGCGTCGGAGGTCCTTCACAGCGACGAAACGCCGGTCAACGTGCTGGACGAGAAGAACCGGGTCAACTCGCAGATGTGGGTCTACCGGACGGGCGCGTACGAAGCGCATCCGAGTGTGATCTATGACTACCAGCCCAGCCGGGAGGCCCGCCATCCCAAACGGTTCCTGGAGGGTTTCACGGGGTATCTGGTCACGGACGGCATGGCGAGTTATCCGGTGCTTAAGACGGTCACCAACTGCGGCTGCTGGGCGCATCTGAGGAGAGAATTTCTAAAGTCGGCGAGCGGCAAAATCCCGGACGAGGGAACCGGGCTGAGAAAGGGCTTTGATCTCGTGGAGGCGCTGTTCATGCTGGAGCGCGAATTTCGCGATCTGTCCCCCGACGAGCGGCTCAACGAGCGCCGGAAACGGAGCAGCCCGATCCTGGATGAATTCTGGAGCTGGTGCACGAGCGAAAATCGCCTGAAAAGCGAT
>JARKOC010000037.1 GCA_029975915.1 Bryobacteraceae bacterium | reverse complement strand
ACGCCCGCCCCGAAGTCCGGGCTCCCGGAGGTGAGGCCGGCGGCGAGAAAGCCCTGGATACCGGCCCGCCCGGTCAGGCGGTACGCGAGTTTCAGTCTCGTTTCCAGGAGACCTGAGGAGAGGTCCGTCAAATCCGTCGCTCCCTGCATCAGAAGGGTCGTGAGAAGGCGGTCTGTTACCTGGTAGCCGATGCCGCCTTCATAGGAAAGGAAATCCTTCAGTTGGTATTCATCGGATCTTCCCTGGAAATTGTATGTTCCATCCAGGTAGGCATGCCAGCCGCCGAACCATTTGTCCATCTCAAGGCCCAGTCCGGTTACGAACTCGCCCGTTCCCAGCCCCTTGTCCTTGTCCGCGGTTGGAAATTCCACGTACACCTTCGGCATGATCCGCGGCAGGTTCTTGTCTTCTTCCAGTACAATGTACCCCGCCTTGAGGGACACATTGCCCGGACCGCTCACGGAGCGGCTTGTGTCATAATCGCTCGCAGGGGACGGGCCGCCGCTGCCGTTTCCAGCCGTCCCGTGGCCGCCGGCTGCCTTGCCTCTTCGGAAACGGATACCCGCTGCGGACGTCGTTGTGCTGTTGCTCTGGTAGATAAAGGGTACCTCCACTTTGAACTCCAGGCGCTGCAGGGGGTACCAGTCAATAGTCAGGGGAACGGTGACCGAGTCGGTGGTAACGCCGGCGCCGTAGTCGCCGGTTGCGTATTCGACTCCGAGCCCGACGGACAGCACCGTGTCACCGGAACCGGCAACGGCAAAGGACGGCAACAAGGAGCATGCAATGCCGATGAAGCACAGCGAAATGAATCGGGTCATTCTTTTCATCACCTTCTCCTTCCACCTGCTCCCATGCGGCGTTGCCCACCGCCGGAGCCATGCCGGCCCCTGCTCCCGCCCCGCCATGCCGGCCGCCCGGCTTCGTCGCGCAGGGTGACGCTTTCCTTGTCGGTATGATTGGTGATAACGCGGCTTATGAGGTAGATCTTCCCATCCTTGCCCTGTGCCTTGGAACCGGTTGCCTCCAGGCTATCATTCGGCTTAACGTCGATCCCCCTGTCCGACCAGAACCATTGAGGCGCGCCTACTACGTGCACCACGTCACCGCCCGTCTGCCGCACTGCAATAAGGACCGGACCGCTTCCAGATTCGGTTTCCAGGGAGGTCACCGTTCCCTTCACCGTTGTCTCGGTATTCCGGTCATAGCCACGATCGAAGTCAAGGCCGCTTTTTTCCCCTGACGCATCCTCGCCGAATCCCCAGAATGCGGGCGCGTTCGTCACACAAGAAA
>JARKOC010000021.1 GCA_029975915.1 Bryobacteraceae bacterium | reverse complement strand
AGTCACCAGGGCATCAGTCAGAAAGGTCGCAGCGTAAACGCCGTCGGATCCGTTATCACTTCTCCCGGCTTGCGGTTGGCGATCTGCACGAACTGCTTCGCCCACTGGTCCATGATGCCCTTGGCGGGACCGTACCAGGTGTACCGGGTCAGGTCGATCGGGCCGACGTCCTGCGTGTCGCGATCGGCAAAGGTGGCGACCACTTCGCCGGTCCGCAGGTCCCTCAGACGCCCCTCGAAGGCGGCCGTACGTTTGTTGACGGCGCCGGCAGCGACGCCGCCGCCGGGCACCAGCCAACCGGCCGCGTGCAACACCGGCTGTGAGGGATTGATCTCAATCAGCGCCAGTTCCATGCGCAGGGTTGCCGGTACCGGCATCCCCGGGTCTTCGATGACCTGGAACCGCTGCTTGGGATCCTCCTTGAACTGTTTCACGACTTCGTCGTGGAAGTATACGGCCAGTTTTTCGATATCCTTTTTCACGTTCCCGACCCAGTTGGCCGTGCCCGCGGCATGCAGCCAATCCATCTCCATCATGTACCGGGTGTTGACCGGGGCAACCACCAGTGCCGTGTAGCCGCTCTTGTCGAAATCCGGTTTGATCCAAACCTTCTGGAAGGGGAGGTCCGCACGCTTGCTCTGCAGTTCCGGGCGCTCGATGAATCCGGCATCTGGCGCGGGAGCGACTAGTGCTTCCTTGGCTTCATTGGAACCCGATTGAATGGTCGAGCAGCCGGCAAGGAGCGCGCCGATCAGGCAGAACAGAAGGAGCCGGCCGGCGGTATTTCTTTTCAAGGTGTTGTCATGTTTTTTCATTTTCCCTCCAATGGATGTTTGTTTGTCACTGAACACTGTCCTCTATTTCACCAGCGGCACGGCATCGGCAAGTTCATAGCGAACGGCGGCCCGAATCTTGTTCTCGATCTGCAGGTAGCGGGCAGCCTTTACGGCCGGAAGCGCCTTGTACAGTTTCGGTACGAACGACTTCTTCATCGCCGCTTCCGCCTGATCGATGGATATCATCTCGCTGATCATCTTTTTCGCCTTGGCGTCCGTCATGGAATTGTTGTTGTATTCGGCGGCGTAACCTTCTATGAGCGATGCTATCCGGTCATTGATCTTCCCCAACTGGACCTGGTAGGCGTCATAGACCGGCCAGAATTTCTTGGCCTCGGCGTCGCTGAGCTCCATATTGAGGGACACCAGCAGTTTCTTGTCCGCCTTCACCTTTTCCAGCAGGATCTGCATGTCGCTGTCGGTCGGCTGCTGCGCGGCGACTACCGGCACGGAAATGGACAGGGTCAAGACCAGCATGAGGAAGAGTACGATTTTTTTCATGTTTTTTTGATTCCTTTCTTGGTTGATGGTTATTTGGCCGCGGGCGGCTCAACTTTATTCCAGTCGGGACCGGGGTCGAAGGCCTTGATTGCGGATGCAATCTCGACGGTTTTCTTTCCCAGATCCTTCTGGTAGACGACGCCTTCATAGT
>JARKOC010000543.1 GCA_029975915.1 Bryobacteraceae bacterium | reverse complement strand
GGGTTGGCCGAGTCGGCGTCTGGGTCTACGCTTAGCTGCGTTCGGTATGGCCCCATAGCTCAGGGGATAGAGCAGAGGTTTCCTAAACCTTGTGTCGCAGGGTCGATTCCTGCTGGGGCCGCTCGTGAAACCGGTAGGCAGATGATAGTTACCTGCTTCCCGCCTTCCTCTGTGATGGTTGGTTTGCTAACGAATTGCTAACACCCGGTCGGATGCTAACGATTGGGCGCCCGATCAGGCTCCCCAGACCGCCTTGGCGAACACCTCGACTGCGCGGTCATCGTCCTTGGGGATCGCGTCGGCGTAGACGTTCAAGGTGACGCTCGGGTCCTTGTGACCCAGGCGCTTGCTGACGATGTGGACGGGGACGCCTTCACGCAGCAGCGTGGTCGCGTGGGTGTGCCGAGTCCCGTGCAGCGTCATCCGAGGCAGACCTGTGCCCTTCTGGGCTGCCAGGAATGCCTTGGTGAAGTAGTCAGGGAACACGCGGGCCCCGTTCTCCCAGGTGAAGACCAAGCCGTCGGTGTCTTCGTAGGCCGGTCCCCACTCGAGCCGCTCGGAGGCCTGCTGCTTACGCCATGCCTTCAGCGCTGCCACCGTCTTCGGGTCGAGTGCAACAGTCCGGTTCTCATGGTTCTTGGTGTCGGTCGTCACGATCTGCTGCCCGAGTTGGGTGGCTGAGCGCTCCACGCTGATCAGACCGGCCTTCAGATCGACGTGGGCCCAGGTAAGGGCGCACAGCTCGCCGCGCCTCATGCCGGTAGCCAAAGCGACGAGCCACACGATGCCCCAGCGGGTCTGCTCGGTTGCGCCGAGGAAGGCCCGCTGCTGTTCACCGGTCCAGGTCACCTGCTTTGGCTTCGTGGTCTTCGGCGCCTTCGAACCAGTCACCGGGTTGAGCGGAATGATCCGCTCCACGACCGCATCGTTCAGCGCCTTACGCAACACCGCACGAGCGTGCTGGACGGTGGTAGCCGACAGTGCGGCGCCATCGTGTCCGCCGGATTCCTGCATCTTCGCGAACACCACTGACAGCATCATCGGCGACAGCGCCTGCAGCTGCTCACCGCCGATCGCGGGCTTCAGATAGATATCGATCTTGTGGCGATAGAAGTGAGCCGTGGACGGCTTCAGCTCGACGCTGTGAGCCTTGACCCACTGATCGAGCCACTGGCCTACCGTGATGTTCTTACGAGCTACGTAGGTGCCCTTGTTCGACGCTGAGCGCGCATCATCACGGGCCGTCATCGCTGCCTTGCGGGTTGGGTACCCACCGTGCCATTCAGGCTTCGTCTTGCCGGTGGCAACATCCTTAACCCGGACGACGTAGGACCAGGTCGAACCGCGCTTCACCAGGCCGTCCTTCATCGCCGGCCGCTTGTCACTGCTCTCGGTCATGTCCTCTTCCTTCCTCTCGCCGGGCCGAGCAGAGGTGGATCTGCATGCCTTGCTCGCGAGACCGCCTTGCGTGCCTGATCGATTGATACGTGCCCGTTGTTGAATCCTGCCGCCGCCAAGGCTTCCTGCACTGCGCGAACGGGTGCCTGTCCACCTGCGAGGTACGCCGGAACGACAACAGTCCTGAGTAGTTCGTCGGATAGCAACGGCTTCGGGCCTGGCTTAACAGTGTCCCGGGATGGCAGATTGGCATCCTGTTCGAGGCTCTGCCGCATATCGGCTGGCATCCGATCACCGAAGCGTTCAAGCGTTCTTCGGGGGCCTTGCATGGCATTCTCGACA
Source organism: Bryobacteraceae bacterium (assembly GCA_029975915.1). Next base: position 1,002 of record JARKOC010000543.1, on the reverse strand, counting down.
AGGGCGCCCACGGGTAGCAGTCGCATCAGTCGAGCAGTGACCTGCGCGGTCACGTCGTGACCCAGCACGTTGAGTTCCGACATCTCTGCGAGAAAGTCCGTGACTCCGAGCGCACCGGGGACGGTCTTGACTGATAGGCCGCCGCAGAAAAGCGTTCCGTCGCGGTCTTTCCAGATCTCAACATCGACCTGAATGTCTGCGTAGTAGCCGCCGGCGCGCAAAGCTTCCAGGTCCGTGACCACCGGTCTGCCGTCTTGATCGAATTCCATCACCGCATCCGACGCCGGGAACGGAACAGCCTGCAGCTTGCCATCCACGATCTTAAATCCGTTGGTGCTTCCGCTAACGATGTACGGCCCGCCTGATGTGCTCATGTCACGATCCTAACATGATTGTGTCACGCATGGCGACCATTAGGGGTTGCCATATCGGCATGCGGAGTTTGTTGACTACGAATTACGCCTGTCTATCTAGGCATGATTGCGTCACATATAGGCCTAGATTGGTGGCATGGCTACAAACATCACGACCCACGCCGAACGGCTCGCCGCCGTCCGTGAGCGGGTTGTCAGCGGCGAGGCGCGGTCCATCCGCGAGGGTGCCCACCTACGCCGTGCCGACATCGCCCGCGCTGTGGGCGTCGACGCGTCAACCGTCTCCCGCTGGGAATCAGGCAACAGACTGCCGACTGGCAAACCCGCACTCGCTTATGGCGCCCTACTCGATCGGCTAGCTCGATGACCACCCTCGACGATATCCGCGGCAAGGCGACGATCCGCGTCTGGCCAGATGCTGCCGAGCTCCTCGGCATCAGCAAAGACGCTGCCTACCGTGCTGCTGCTAGCGGCCAGATCCCTACTTTGAGGCTCGGCAGGCGCCTGCTTGTGCCGGTCCCCAAGCTCTTGGAGATGCTCGGGACGCCCGGAGGTGGAGGGCTTGAGCGATAAGGAAAGCCGCCCCAAGGACTCCCCCGAGGCGGCTCAAGAAGCGTTTGCAGGCGCT
>JARKOC010000542.1 GCA_029975915.1 Bryobacteraceae bacterium | reverse complement strand
CCCCTGCTATTCTGCCCATGGACGGCTCAGCCCGCCCTCACGCCCTTCCGCGCCTTCCGCGGCGGGGCTTTTTCTTTTCGGAAAGGAAACCGATTCATGGCAACCGCAGCGCAGACCACCGCCAACCGCGCCAACGCTCAGTTCTCCCCCGGCCCCCGCACCCCCACCGGCAAAGCCCGCTCCTCGCGCAACGCCCTCAAACACGGCCTCCGCGCAAAGAAACTCGACAACGCCGTCGCCCCCGAACTCCGCGCCGCCTACGATGCCCTCCGCAAACAGTACCTCGACGAATTCCGACCCTCCGGCGCCATCGAATCGACCCTGCTCGACATGGTCATCTTCGCCGCCTGGCAGCTTTACAAAATCCGCGAAATGGAGCTCTTCTCGGACCTCGACCTCGGCGCGCCCGGTTCGTTTGGTCGCAGCGAAAAGCTGGCCCGCTACCGCGGCTCCCACGAGCGGCTGATGTTCCGCAGCCTCAATCAACTCAAGCAGATACAGCAGGAACGCGCCCTTCTCGCCACAGACAAAACAGCCGCCCTCCCCGCCCACATCCCGCCCGCCGTCAAGCTGAATCCCCTCTTCGCCCACCTGAAATCCCTCTCGAAACACCCCAAAACCCACACCGCCGGTGTCGCAGCTGCAAGTTCTGGTGATCGCATGCGCGGAGACCGCCTTTCCGCCCACTCTTCCCGCCTCAACCTCAAACGATGCTGACCCGTCCTCTGCCATCTCCGGATCCTGGCGCCAGCTTCATCTCTTTCCTCCCGTTCTTGTCCGCCTGCCGGTTTCCTCTCACCCAGTCGGACCGCTTACAATCAAACTTCACTAGAAGGGAAAGTAAAATATGGCCACTTACACTGTCCGTGCCGGCGACACCCTTTCTGCCATCGCGAGCCGTCTGGGTGTTCCTCTTGCAAAGCTGATCGAGGCCAATCACATCACTGACTCCAACCTGATCAAGGCCGGCCAGCGCCTCAGCATCCCGGCAGTCTCGCTCCCTCCGCTGGCCATTGACAAGTCCACGCTTCGCCTTCCCTCCTCCTGTTACTTCGCTGAGCGTCACCCGAAGGATCTCATCGTCCTTCACTTCACCGCTGGACCATCCGCCCGCAGTGCCTTCAACACCTGGGCCGGATCTTCCTCGCGTATCGCCACCGCCTACATCGTGGATGTGGATGGAACCGTCTATGAAACCTTCGACCCCAGCTACTGGGCTTACCACCTCGGCATCAAGGGCGCTGCATCCCTGAGCCACCACCACGACAAGCGCAGCGTCGGCATTGAGATCGCCAACGTCGGACCACTCAAGCCCAATGCCGCCCGCGACCTCTGCTGGTGGCCGCCACAGAACCGCTTCGAACGGAAATGGTGCAGCCCTTCCGAAACGGACCTGTATGTGAAACGGGCCTACCGCGGATTTAGCCATTTCGCCTCCTTCCCCGAGGCACAGGTGCGATCGCTCTCGCCGCTGATTCAGACCCTCTGCCGGCGCTTTTCCATCCCCGCCCGCCTGCCCGAACCGGCCCAGCTATCCATTGCGAGTCCCTCCGGTTACTTCAAAGACTTCACGGGAATCGCCTCACATCAGAACTTCCGTGCCGACAAGCTCGACGTGGGCCCGGCTTTTCCCTGGGAAAGCATAACTGTTTGACCCATCAGGGAGTTTTAGGCTTGCTTTTGGAGCTTTGCTGGTAAAATGGAGCTCAGATGAGCTTCCTGTCGCCGAGACTCCAGATCGCGGTCAAACAGAAGCAGATTCTTACGCCTGGACTGGTGCAAATGGTCACCGTCCTCCAACTGAACAAGTTGGAACTTCAGGAACTCATCACCCAGGAGATTTCCCAGAACCCGGTCCTGGAAGAGGTCGTCGAGGGCGCCGAGGAACTCACGCCCGCCGAAGTCCAGTCGTTGCTCGAACGAGGCGATCCCGACCCCAAACCTGCCGATGCCGAATTGCGCGATGTCACGGCCCAGGCCTACGGGGAGGCCCACGCCGGGGAGGCCGGCGTGGCAGCAGAAGCCCAAAAAGCCCCGGACCCCTTCGAGCAGATCGACTTTGGAACCTATTTCGAGGACTTCATGGACCCGCCGGTCCATTCACCGTCCGAGTACGATCCCGACAAGCCTGGTTTCGAAACGTTCCTCTCCTCGCCCGTCACTCTCACCGAGCACCTGCGCCAGCAGCTCAGCCTGCTGGTTGTGCCGCCCGAAATCCGCGACGCCACCGAGGCGATTCTCGGCAACCTCGACGAGACCGGCTACCTCGCCGACTCTCTGGAAAACATCGCCCAGGCCGAGGGCCATTCAGTGGAAACGCTCGAAAAAGCCCTCGAGGAAGTGCAGAGCCTCGATCCAGCCGGCGTCGGCGCTCGTAGCCTGCAAGAGTGCCTGCTCCTCCAGTTGGAGGATCGGGGCGCCACCGGCAGCGTCGCCTGGCAGATCGTCGAAAACCACCTGAAACTGGTCGAGTCCAAGAGCGTCAAGGAACTCGCCCGCCTTTTGAAACGCCCGGTCGAGCACATCCAGATCGCCCTGGACGTGATCGTTCATTTGGATCCCAAGCCAGGCCTGAAATACTCCGGCCCAGGGGCCCGGGCTGTGGAACCCGACGTCTACATCACCAAGGACGGCGAGGACTATCTCATCAGCCTGTCCGACGAAGGTCTGCCCCAATTGCGCATCAACGGCAGCTACCGCCACCTGCTCGAACGCGGCGAGGGCGCCGACAAGGAGACTCGAGCCTATATTAAAGACCGCTATGCTTCGGCGCTTCAGCTCATTCGGAACATCGAACAGCGCAAGCAGACCATCCTGCGCGTCTGCGAGGTGATCGTGAAGCGCCAGCGCGGATTCCTCGAATCCGGCATCGACGAACTCCGGCCGATGATGATCAAGGAGGTAGCCGAAGAGATCGGCGTCCACGCCTCCACGGTCAGCCGCGCCGTCGCCGGCAAGTACGCTCACACCCCGCGCGGCGTCTATGAACTCCGCTTCTTCTTCACTGAAGCCGTCCAGGGTCCCACTGGCGGCAACCTCTCTCTGGTCAATCTCAAGCGCATGGTGAAACAGATGATCAAGGATGAAGATCCCAAACGTCCGCTCACCGACGACCACCTCGCCAGCATGCTCCAGCAGCAGGGCATCAAGGTCACCCGGCGCACCGTGGCCAAATATAGGGAGGATATGAAGATACCCTCCACGCACCACCGCAGGTTGAAGGATTGACCCAATCCCGCTTGCCGCGCGGTGGCGCTCCGTTCGTCTGAAGATCCAATAGAAAGGCACTGGCATGAATATCACCTTCACTGGAAAGCAAGACAAACTCACCGCATCTCAGGAGCGCAAACTGGCGACACAGTTCGCCAAGCTCTCCAAACTGATCGAGAAACGCGGCGAGAAGGTCGCCCAAGTGGCTTTGCAGACAGTCCGCCATCAGCAGCATGCCGAAGTCAGGATCAATTTCCACGATCAGGCGCTGGTGGGCGTGGCCAACGCCGCCGATCAATACTCGGCCATCATGGATGCCGTCTCAAAGGTGGAGAAGCAGGCCCTCAAAATGCTTTCGAAGTACCGCGACTCGAAGCGGGATTCTGTGCGCAAGGCCGTCGAGCCAGAGCCTGCGCCACCGGCCGCCAAACCGGCGTCGAAGGCCGCGCCCAAGCCTGCTAAGGCGAAGGCGCCCAAACCGGCCCGCGTCGTCAAAGCAGGCGGACCCCGCAAGCCGATGACGGCCGAGGAAGCAATGCTCACCATGGATCAAGACAGCGATTACGTCGTCTTCACTGACACTGAGACCGGACGCAACGGCATCCTGGTCCGCCGCCGCGACGGTAAAGTCGATCTCATCGAGTCCTGACCGGCGATGGCACGAAAGAAAGAACCGGGGGCGGAGCCGGCCGCCCCCATCAACGGCAAAGGCGAGGCGCCGGAACTGGTTGTAATCACTGGATTGAGCGGTTCCGGTAAAGGGACCGTGCTCAAGGCTTTCGAGGACCACGGTTATTACGCCGTGGACAATCTTCCGGTGGACCTGATCCCCACCTTCGCCAAACTGACCCAGGATTCGCCCACCATCCGCCGCGCCGCGCTCGTCGTCGACATCCGCGAGGGCGCTTCGCTCAAGCACTTTCCGTCTATTTACGCATCCATCAAGCGCGGCATCCGCACACGCCTGCTGTTCCTCGACGCCGCCGACGACACATTGGTCCGCCGCTTCAGCGAAACGCGCCGGCCGCACCCGCTCGGCCGCCAGCGCTCGGTGCTTGGCAATGTGCTGGCCGAACGCGAATTGCTTGCCCCCATTCGCGCCCTTGCCGATCATGTTCTGCTCACATCGGAAATGAACGTGCACCAGCTTCGGCGGCGGATTGTCGAGACCTTCGGCTCGCCCTCGGACGTCCGGCTGATGGTCTCCTCAATGAGCTTCGGATTCCGGCATGGCGTGCCCACCGACGCGGACCTGGTCTTCGACGTCCGCTTCCTGCCGAATCCGAACTACATCCCCGAATTCAAAAATCTGACCGGCCGCAACGCGCGGGTCGCCCGCTTCATTCGCGGCTACCCGCAGACGCAGGAGTTCATCGAGCGCGTCTCGTCGCTGCTGTTGTTCCTCATGCCCCACTACATCCATGAGGGTAAGAGCTACCTGACCGTTGCCTTTGGGTGTACGGGCGGCCGCCACCGGTCAGTGATGATGGCCGAGGAGATCGGCAAGCGCCTGCAAAAGGCTGGCTACCACGCCAGAATCACTCACCGCGATTTGGAGAAGTGAACCGCCGCGCATTTTCCTTAAAGCCCCGCCCAAGGGTTCCGATAAATCCATCTAGGATCGGCCGCGAGACGCGCCGGGCGGATCGGACAAACTGACCAGGGACAGGGCCGCAGGCTCCTTCGAGCGACGGTTGGAGGCGGATCAGTTCGGCCTGGTTGTCACATTCGCGGCACTGCGTCTCGCGGTTTGTCCGGCAACGCCACCTGGCGGCGTTGGAGCCCTCACGGCCAGGGATTAACGTAGAATCCACTCCATGAGAAGGCAAGCAGGAGCATTTGGATTTGGCCTTGTCCGCTTTTGCCGATACAATGCTCTTGATATTGGTTTCCATATGCCTATTGAGCAGGAGTCCATTGAACGCGGTTCTCCTTACGAGCTCGAAACGCGGCTGATCCACTTCAACAAGCTCCTCGCGGAGTTGATCCGGGGGCGCATCCAGCGCACGACCTTTCAGCCCTGGGAGATTGAAATCCTGCTTGACATCGAATCCTGCGACCTGCGTGACGGCAATCGACGCCAGGTGCTGAAACGATACCAGCGTGCGGCCAACCGGTACGCCGACCGGGGAGGCAAAACATTACTGAAACTGTCTGAGTACCTGGCCAAGAAGCATCGCGGCCAACAATCACGCAACGGCGGTTCCGCGAACGGCTGAGCTGGCGTTGCCAAGGCTGGCCGGGCGTGGCGGCGCTGGAGAGGCTGAAAACGCTACAGGATTCTCCGCGCGCTCTGTTCGCCGTCCAATTGCGTCCCATCTGCTGCTGTTATCCTGATAACTAAGGAGAGTATGCATGTCTGGAGAAGGCGCCCCGAAGCGAATGGTCCATTGCGTGAAGTTAGGTAAGGAATTGGAAGGGCTCACAGAGACCCCCTTCGACAACCACCCGCTCGGCCAGCGCATCTACGACAACGTCTCCAAGCAGGCCTGGGGCATGTGGGTCGAGCACATGAAGATGATCATGAACGAATACAGGCTCAACCTCGGTACCCGCGAAGCCCAGGAATTCCTGCTGAAGCAAATGGAGCAGTACTTCTTCGGAGAGGGACTGAACGTCCCACCCGGTTACGTTCCCGAGGGGCAGACGGGCGAACCGAAGAGCTAGACGAACCTTTTAACCAATGGCGCCGGCGAAACTCGCGGGGCGCACCCGTGCCGACAGCCTCTTCAGCGCTTCAAGCAAACTTGCCTCCACCTGGTCCGGAGTGCCCCCACGCGCGATAAGGACTGCGGCGCGGTGGTTTCCGTCCGGCGGCGGGCACGCCATCGCTCCTTCTGGAAGGCAGGCAACCACTTCGTCGATCAGATCGACATCAAGAGCCGCCGCCACGCCGCCGAGCCCCTCGAATACCCCTGGTCCCGGCAACGCCAAATAGCCAACTCCAACCGAGTGGCGCGCTTCCAGAACCGGCGCGGTCCGTCCCGCCGAGACGAGCAGCATCAACTCCCCAAATGAATAGGAACCCTTGGGAGAGAGGGCGCGGCATACAGCCGGCGGCGGCAGGAACGGGTTCACTTCGAGCACGACAACCCGCCTGCCATCCCAACGCATCTCGACAGACACCGGACCGTTATTGAGGCCCATCGCCTGGGCCGCCAGACCTGCGGTGTGCACCAATTCGGCGGCCACATGCCGTGGCTTGCGCGATGGCGAAGTGAGCAACTTGTCCTGGAAGGCGGGCCCCTCATCGCCCAGCGGCCGGTCGAAGAGAGCGAGCATATGAAGCTTCGATGAGACGGCGAACCCATAGAACGAACACTCGTCTCCGGGGATGTATTCCTCGACGAGAAAATACTCGTCACGTGCGACGCCGGTGATCTGCTGAAGACGGCGGAAGACCTCGCGGAATTCGTCCGGCGAGTCGGCCCTCATCACGCCCTGCCCGCCGGTGAACCGGACCGGTTTCAGGACACAAGGGAAGGAGGTGCGGTGGATGGCGTCTTCGAAACTGGCTGACGAGGAGATGAGGAATGCCGAAGCGACCTGGAGTCCGGCGGATCGCAGGCACTCCCGGGCGAGCAGCCGCTGGGAACAGGTCTCCATCGCCTCCACCGGATGGAAAAGAAGTCCCTGGCGCTCAGCCAGGTAGGCGGCGCAGATGGCGGAAATCCGGTCGCCGGCCAGCAATCCGGCGATTGGCCCAGACGGAATGCGGTCTTGGGCATGAGCGCGGATTTCGTCCAACCGCGGGGTCCTGTCGCTGGCCATCCAGCCCATCTCGGCCGGCTCGAAACGAATCCCCGCGTGGCGGGCCGCCACGGCGAGGCATTCGGACGTATAGTCCCGCCGCCCACACAGGTAAAGAACCGTACCGGACATACCGGACCTCCCTGCGCCTATGCTCGCTTCAACATTAACAGGGATTACGGACGGAACAAATCGAAATCGATCTTCCCAGGATCTTCCCGATCAGATGACCTCAAAGATGAGGCATTTCAGATACAGGGTCTCCGGAACCGTGAGCAGGATCGGGTGGTCAGCGGCCTGCGCGCGGCGTTCGAGAATCCGCAAACGCTTGCCGGCGTCGAGGGCGGCTTCGGCTGTCACAGCGAGCAGATCCGCCTCCGGGACGTGGTAGGAGCAGGAGCAGGTGACCAGCACACCGCCCTTGCCCAACAGCCGCAGCGCCCGCAGATTCAGATCGCGATAGCCGCGGATGGCCTGATCGACGGTGGCCTTGTTCTTGGCAAAAGCAGGCGGATCAATGACGATTGTGTCAAAACTCCGCCGGGCCGAGACATAACCCGAAAGGAGGTGGAAGACGTCGGCTTCGCGGAAGTCAATGTTCATCAATTGGTTGGCGGCGGCGTTGGCGCGCGCGGACTCGATGGCTTTGGCGCTGGAATCCACGCCCTCGACCGACTCGCAGGCGCGGGCCAGATGGAGCGCAAAGCCGCCTGTCGACGTGAAACAGTCGAGCGCCCGGCCGCGGGCATGACGCTGGGCGGCGAGATAGTTCTCACGCTGGTCCAAATAGATGCCTGTCTTCTGGCCGCCGGTGAGATCGGCCAGCAGCTTCAGCCCGTTCATATGGACCTCGACTTGGCCTGGTATCTCTCCGTGAACGGCCTGGATCTCCAGCGGCAAGCCTTCAAGCCGGCGGACAGAGACATCGTTTCTGGCGACGATTCCCTTGGGATTGATCAGACGCCTCAGGCAGGTGACGATCGTTGCTGAGAGCCGGTCCATCGCCTGGTTCAGAAACTGGACCGAAAGGTAATCGCCGTACCGGTCGACGACCAAGGCCGGCAGCAGGTCACCATCGGCATGGACCAGGCGGTAACTGTCCGAGTCCCGCACCACCCGGCGCCTGTGCTCCAGGGCGTCGCTGAGCCGGGCGAAAAGAAAGTCCTCGACCGAATCGATCTTGCCGGGCGACAGCATGCGCAAGGTAATCTGCGACGAGGAGCTATAGAGGGCTGTGCCGAGACTCCGCCCGCGTTGATTGACGACCTGGACCAGATCGCCGGGCTGCGCCTTGCCCCGGTCCGCGACGTCGCTTGAATAGACCCACAGGTGACCGGATTCCAGGCGCGACTCGCCTTTCCGGGTGACGACAACTTGGGCAGGATCGGGCAAGTTAGGCCGCTTGGCGGAGTTGGTTCAGCCGCGCAATCCTCTCTTCAGTTGCCGGATGGGTGGAGAACAACCGGGCCAGCGTCTGGCCGGTGAACGGCTTGATGATGTACATGTGCGACATGGCCGGCGAAACGTCCATGGGGATGCGCTTCGAGTAGCCTTCGAGTTTGGTCAGGGCCGAGACCAGGCCGCGCGGCGAGCCGGTGTACTTGGCCGCGGAGGCGTCGGCGCCGTATTCGCGCGTCCGGGAGATGGCCATCTGGATCAGGGCGGCGGCCAGCGGGGCAAGCAGCATCATGGCGATGGCCACGATCGGGTTGGGGGCGTCGTCGTCGTCGCGGCGGCCCCCGAAGAACATGGCGAAGTGGGCCAGGTAGGTGATGGCGGCTCCCATGGTGGCGGCGATGGAGCTGATGAGGATGTCGCGGTTCTTGATATGACCGAGCTCGTGAGCGATAACGCCCTCGATCTCCTCGTCGTTCATCAGCCGCAACAGGCCCATGGTGACCGCGACCGAGGAATGACTCGGATTGCGGCCCGTGGCAAAGGCGTTGGGGGCATCCTGCGGGATCACCCAGAGCTTGGGCTCGGGCAGCCCCATGCGCTCGCAAAGGCGCTTCACCATAGGGGCGATGCGCCAGTAGATTTCGGAATTCTGAGAATCACTCACCCGCACGGCGCCGCTCGACGCCAAGGCGATCTTCTCAGACATGAAGTAGCTCACGAAGTTCATGACGACGGCCATCATGAGGCCCATCGTCATGCCGCGCTCGCCGCCGAGGGCGTTTCCGCCGACGACAAACAGGCCGCTCATCAGCGCCAGCAACAAGGTGGTTTTGAGGCCGTTCATTTTGTGGATTCCTTACCCTTCTATTCTGTCAGATGCAGGAGGGAATTCAGGGTTTCGCAATCCGGCAGTCTCTAAGGTCATGGAAGCGGCTTGTCCTCAGAAATCCTTGCGAGGTAGCGCGCGATGGCCAATGCAGCTTCTTCGTTCTCTTCCCGGAGAGGCACACCGAGGATGTTGGCGTGGTCGATTTCATCCTGGATCACGTCCAAGGGAGGAACACACAACCTGACTCCGCCAGTCAGGAGTTCGCATCTGCCTGCCGCCACAATTGTCCGGAGTATCCTGTCGATGGTCAGACCAACGGAGAGCCCAGACTCTGCTTGCCGCCGGTAGAAGACCTTTGGCTTCGGCTTGCCAGCCTTGATATCTCTGTCGGATTCGTTCCGATAGGCGCGGTGGAGAACTTGGCTATCGGGAAGAGGTGGCCAAGTCGCCATCAGTCGAGGTTCTGCAGCCACGCCATCAAGCCGGCGACGTCTGCACCAGTCGGATCATCCAGAAGCTCTGTTCTAACGGGAATCCCATCGGCCAAGACCTCGCGGTACAGCCGCACGGGCTTATTCGCCCACGCAGGGAAAACAAGCGCAGCCCCTCGATCTCCAAACTCCCAATGGAGAATCAGGTCTCCCTCGAATCCCTCTATCGAACCCGGGGCAACAGAGTTGGGATAGAGTTGCTGAGCGGATCTCAGGAGCTTCGCCGCCGTTTCCAGCGCAAACGGAGTGGGCTTGTCTTCATTTGGCTCAGCCTGAATTTCCTCCGAAACCTGCTTAAGCGCATACTCAAGCGCGCACGGCCCGGCCGTGAGTGACCAGCCCAGAGTGCCGACTATATGCAGCATTTCTGCAGTGCTCTCAGAGTCAGCCATGCGGATGATTCCCTCGATACCCTCATCGGCGGGGCTCAGCCCCTGCATTACGACTCCAGCAGAAGTAGGGGGGAGAGGAATAAACGTTGTCACTGCGAAGGCCCCTCCTTGCGGACAGTCTGCCTGGCCGCCTCATTACGATGCTTGTCCCTGGCTTCTCTAGCAATGCTCAAGGCGGCCTGGAACTGCTCCACCGCGTTTGCACTCATGACTACACGAACGGCAGTATCCTGTGGGCTTGGTTGCGAGCGCCCGTCCTGTCCGGGGAAGAAACAACCGAACTCCAAAACGAGTTCGTCTGCGGTAACGCGGTAGCTAACGATGTTCGCGTAGTAGGCTTCCACGCCCTCAGTGTACACCAGCGCCGAGTCACTGGTTCCTTTCTCCGACCGCAAGAACCGCACTGACGCCACGTGAAAGCCTGCACAAATGAACAGATCCACCCCACACTGGTTTTTCCACCGCTCCCCTCGCCCGGTATATGCTGTAAGCGACAGGCCGCGAATGCGAGACGGCCGATCCCTGCAAGGAGATACATCAATGAGCCAGGAGCTTTCCCGCAGAACCATGCTGAGCAAGGCTGCCAAGGCGGCTGCTCTCGCCGCCGGCCCGGCCATCCTGCCCGCGCTCGGCGCCAGCGACCGCGTCACCATCGGCGTTATCGGCACTGGAGGCCGTGGCCGCTACTTGACCGAGCGCGCCTACGCCGGAGTCGCTTCCCGGATCAACATTGCCGCCATCTGCGACACCTTCACCGGCAACCTCGCCCGCGGCAAGGACCTGGTGGCCACCAAGGGCGGCACGGCGCCCAAGACCTACGCCGATTACCGTGAACTGCTGGCCGACAAGACGCTGGACGCGGTTGTCATCGCCACGCCCGAGCATCTCCATCACCGGATGTTGCTCGACGCCCTGGCCGCTGGCAAGCACGTCTATGTTGAAAAGCCGCTTTCGCATACCTTCGAAGAGGCCCAGGAGATCATGAAAGTGGCCCGGGCGTCGAAAAGCGTCATTCAAGTGGGCACCCAAAACCGGTCCAACGCCCTCTACAACATGGCGAAAAACATGATCGCCCAGGGGATGATCGGCGACTGCCACTACACCCGCGCCTTCTGGTACCGCAACGCGCTGCCCGACGGTTCGGGCGCCTGGCGCTATGCCATCCCGAAGGATTCGACGCCGGAGAACACCGATTTCGCGCGGTTCCTCGGACCGGCCCCCAAGCGCGAATTCAATAAGGCCCGCTACTTCCAGTGGCGCCTCTATTGGGACTATTCGAGCGGCATCGCCACCGACCTGATGGTCCACCAGACCGACGTCACCGCCTATGTGCTGAACAAGGCGTTCCCGTCCTCCATCATCACGTCAGGCGGGAATAACCGCTGGACCGAGAACGACGACCGCGATGTGCCGGATACCTGGAGCTGCCTGATCGACTACGCCGACAAGTTCCACGTGAACTATAGCTGCTACCTCGGCAACGCCCGGTTCGGCTACGGCGAGCAGTTCTGCGGCAACGAGGGGACGATCGAGGTGATCAACCGCGACACCTTGAACTTCTACCCGGAGACTTACAATGGGGTTCCCGCGCACGTGAAGGCCCGCAAGGAGATGTCGGTTACGATTCCGTTCTGCGACAACATGGCCGTCGAGGCGCACATCCGCAACTGGCTGAATTCGATCGCCGGCAAGGAAAAGCCGATCGCTCCGGTGCAGGCGGGCTATGAAGCAGTGGTGCTGGGCCTGTTGTCGGTGGTCAGCTACAGGCAGGGGAAAAAGGTTCTGTACGACACCAAGACCGACAAGTACTCGTTCGCATAACGCACCCGGCCGCGCCGTGTAGAAATCGCCGCCATCGGGTCGACCGGTGGCGGCGTTCGTGTTTCCGGGCGCATACATCAAGGCGCTGAAAACGGAGTGATTGTTCCGGCGTGCCGCCCGTGTGAGCGGCGGCTCGCCACGGCGCTTCATGCGCGGACGCGCGCTATTTCGACAGCGGCTCCTGCAACGTGACCGCCATCCATCGACGAACACCAGCCCGCGGAACCTAGATCGCGCGGACGCGGATGTGCTTGTATTCGCCCCAATAGCCGCGGCGGTGGGCCTGGAGCTCGATGAAGCCCTCGGCGAGGTTGTCGAGTTGATCGTATTCCATCACGAGGTCGCCGTTGATGCGGACCCGGACTGATTTTCCCTGCACGTCAAGCTGGAAGAAGAACCACTTCTCATCCTCGATCCTGGGGTAGATGGCGCGCTTGATGTGATAGAGCGAGCCGGTGGGGAAATGGGCTTCCTCGACGTTATGGATCTGGATTTCGTTACTTTGAGCGTTCGGATTGCCGCGCCCGGTGGACCGGAAGATGACGCCGGCGTTGTGCTGCGCGCAAGTGCGGGCATACATCTGGAACTGGAAGTCGCGGAATTTCAGCTTCGTCGCCAGATGGCCCAGCCCTGCCGAGCGCAGCACCGGTCCGAGGGCCTGGAACTCGGGCTTGCCTTCGCTGACCTGCCAGTTCGCTTCGAGATCGGCGGGCGATTCATATAGGGTGATCCAGGTTTGTTTGGACGGGAGTTCACGGACTCGCAGGGCGCGGAAGCGGCAGGGGGTGGAAGCGCCGCCGATACCGAGGTAGCCGGCGCGGAGGCGGTCCTTCAACTCCGGAACCGAATCGAGATTCAGGTCCTGAACGGTTTCGCCGTTGATCCAGACCCTGAGCACGGGCCAGTCCATGAGGATGCGGAAGGGGTTCCAACCAGCCTTCACGTTGATCTTTGAAGGCGCGACGGTGGGGAAGACGGCGCCGACCGAGTAAGGGGTAGGCGGATTGTTCACCTGGTGGAAGACTTTGATCTGGAAGCCGGATTTGGACGGCTGGCCGTGTTCGGGGGCATGGAGGTAGAGGGCGGCGTCAGTCCAGCCCTGAATGAAGAATTCGCCTTCGAGCTCGAAGTTCTCATACTGCCTGGCCGAACGAAGCCAGGCCGGGAAGGCGGCATGGGCGGCAAGGCAGATCGCGCCATCGGCGGCGTAGTATTGCGATTCGAAGCCATCCACGATGGTCCAGCCGCTGAGGGAGGAGCCGTCGAAGAGGCTGGTCCAGCCGGCGGAAGGTTGGGCCGGCTGTGAATAGGCGGGGCCGGCGAGTGTGGCGGCGGCGAGGGGCATGAAGCTGCGACGTCGGATATTCATCGGGAAGATACCTCTGCAAGACATCGTACAGCGGCCTGGACGCGGCTAAGGATTGGCGAGCTTGCCGCGGATGTCGTCCAGCCGGCTTTTGGCGACGGCGTTGGATGGGTTCCGGGCGAGCAAGGCGGCGCCGATTTGCTCTGCTTCACGCCACGAAGCGGCGGCTTCGGCGCGCCGGCCAAGGCCGGAGAGGGTGTCGCCATGGGCAGAGAGAAGAGTCATCAGGCCGGACTGGTGTTGTTCGTTGTGCGGGTCACCGGCGAGCAGCTGGCGGCTCAGGGCGAGACCCTCGGAGACGATGGGCAACGCCTCCAAAGGTTTGCCGGACCAGAGAAGAGCGTAACCTTCGCCCTTGAGAATCATGATTTGCGTGCGGATGGTGGTCAGCGAGGAGCGGGTGGCGCGGTCGAGTTTCGAGATGGCGGTGCGGGCATCGCGGTAACGGGCGACGGCTTGGCTATAGCGTTCATGGGCCATGTCAACATTGCCGAGTTTCATCAGGACGACGGCATCGGCGCGAGAGGCGCGCGCGCGGGTGTCGGCAGGCAGATTCGGCCAGGTGAGCATCTCGATCCAGCCTGCACGCGCTGACTCGTAGACGCGGATGGCTTCGGCTTCATCGACGGCGGACCCGGTACCGACGCCTGCAAGGCGGTCGGCGATGGATTCGCGGCGCGAGCACAGCTCGGCCTGGATGGACGGATCGCGCGGAGAGGCTTCGCGGGCGGCCAGAAGAATGGATTCGGCCTGGCGGAGATACTTAATGGAATCCTGGACCGAACCCGACAGAGAAACGACATCGCCCAGGCTGCCAAGCAGCCGCGCGCGGGCGAGTTCGAGGTGAGCAGGCCCCTTTCCGGCGGGGATGGAGGCGAGGAGGGCCAAGCCCTGGCGGTATGTTTCAATGGCAGCCGGCGGATCTCCAATGTTGGGCATATAGGGGTTACCCTGTAAATCGCCCAGACGCGAATAACCGCTGGCGACCTCGGCGAGCAGTTCGGGATCGCCCTGCGACTGGCCGGCGAGGCGCTTATAGTGTTCGAGTGTTTTTGAGACAAGCAGACGCTGGGCCGCGGTTGAGCCGGGGATCTGCTGGACCACGTCGTAGAGATCGAAGAGGCTCAGCCGGGCAAGTTCCCGGGCCTGCGTGAAGCGGCGTTGAGCCGTTTCCCGCTCGCTGGAGGCGACACGGTACTGATATAGCGTGATGGCGAAGGCCGTCAGGAGCAGGAGCAGAGCGGAGACCGAAGCGGCAACGGGGAGGGCGTGGCGGCGGACGAATTTCCGCGCGCGGTAGGCAAGAGTTTGCGGGCGGGCGGTGACGGGTTGGCCGGAAAGGTAGCGGGCGAGGTCGGAGTCGAGTTCTTCGACGGAACGGTAACGGTCGGCGGGATTCTTCTCGAGAGCTTTCTGGGCGATGGAATCAAGGTCGCCGGCCAGGGCGCGGGCTAAGGAGGGATTGGTAACCTTGCGGCTGGGTGGAGGACATTCCTCATTGTTGATGGTATGCATCCACTCGGCGGCGGTGTGTTGGGTAGAGGAGTAGGGGCTGAGGCCAGTCAACAGTTCATAGAGGATGACGCCGAGCGAGTAGACATCGGACTGGACGGTGACAGGCAACCCGAGGACCTGCTCGGGACTGGCGTACCGGGGCGTCAGCATCACGCCGGTGGCGGAGGTCTGGTCGGAGGCGGAGGCCTGATCGAGCAGCTTGGCAATACCAAAGTCGAGGAGTTTCACCTCGCCCTTGGCAGTGACAAGGATGTTCTGGGGTTTCAGGTCGCGGTGGACGACGAGGCGGGAATGGGCGAAGCGGACGGCCTCACAGACTTTCCGCACCAGAGCGATGCGGGCGTTGACATCCAACTGAAGCGCGGCGCAGTGGGAGTTCAACGGGCGGCCATCGATGAGTTCCATGACCAGGTAGGGCATCCCGTCGCGGGAGATGCCTCCGTCCAGCAGTCTGGCGATGGAAGGGTGCTGGAGCGAGGCCAGGATCTGGCGTTCGGCCATGAAGCGGCGCCGGGCTTCGTCGGTATCGAAGCCTTGGCGGAGGAGCTTGACGGCGGCGGCCATGGTGAACTGGCCGTCGGCGCGTTCGGCGATCCAAACCGCGCCCATGCCGCCTGTGGCAAGCGGTTTGAGGAGGCGCCAGGGACCAAGCAATGAGCCCTGAAGGGAGGAGACCGAGGGGGAGGGCGATTTAGGGTCAAGGAGGAAGGCAGGCGGATCGATGGGCTGTTCGAAACGGCGGTCGGCCTCAGGCGACACGTTCAGAAGCTGGAGGACGGCGTCGAGGATGCGCGGTTCGTTTGGGCATTGAAGGGCGAGGAACTGGCGGCGCTGTTCAGGGGGCAGGGCCATGGCCTGATGGAAGAGTTCTTCGACGCGGATCCAGCGGGGGTCGGTCATCGCCTGAGGTGGGAGTGGTAAGGATTTTGTAGCTGAAGCTGAAGCCAGCTTTTGGCAAAGACCCAATCACGTTCGACAGTCGCACGGCCGATGCCGAGCGTCTCCGCGATTTCGGATTCGGTAAGGCCAACGAAAAATTTGAGTTCGACGACGCGGGCTTTGCGGGGGTCGACCTCCTCAAGGCGTTCGAGCGCCTGGTCGATCGCGATGATGTCGGGATCGGAATGAGTGGTAGCGGATGCGTCCTGAAGGGGCGCCCGGGCAGCGCCCCCGCCGCGGCGCTCCGCGAGGCGGGCGCGAGCATGATCGACGAGGATACGCCGCATGACCGTGGCGGCAAGGGCGAAGAAGTGGCCGCGGTCCTTGATCTCGATTTCGGATTGGCCGAAGAGGCGGACATAGAGTTCATGGACGAGCGCGGTGGCCTGGAGTGTGTGGTCCTGGCGTTCCCGCATGAGAGCGCGGCGGGCAAGGATGCGAAGCTCGTCATAGAACTGTTCGATGAGGAGATCGCGGGCGTTGGCGTCGCCCGTGTTCCAGCGACGGAGCAGTTCGACGGTTTTGTCAGGGGCGTCCATGGACCAACAACTTGAGGATTATTGGACGCCGGCGGCAAGGCCGGGCCTTATTGGTAGGAGGATATCACGGCAGCGCATGGGCAATGCGGCGCGTGGTGTGGTAAGGTTTGATCGCATGAGGGTGCTGCAACCGGTTCTATGGTCAAAAGGCACGTTCCTGACGCCGCAGCACTTGCAGGCGCAGGACCGGTTTATCGAGAGTCTGCTGCAATTCAGAGTGGAATCCCTCAACTTCAGGCCATGGGGATTCACCAGCCTGTCGCTTGACCATGAGGCGCTGGATGGCGGGATGGCGGGGGTAAAGACGGCGTCGGGCTTGTTCCCTGACGGGACGCCGTTCGAGATACCGGAGTCGGACGAGGCGCCGAAGGCGAGGCCGCTGGCTGAGTTTTTCGCGCAGGGCCAGGAGTCGGTGGATGTGTACTTGTCGATCCCGGAGTACCGGCCGAACACGTTGAACGTGACCGCTCCGGGCATGACGGCCGATGCCCGGTATGTGGCTGAGATCAAGACGTGGCGGGACGAGAACAACGGTGTCATCGAGCGGCCGGTGCAGATCGCCAAGAGGAACCTGCGTCTTCTGGTAGAGGGCGAAAACCGGCAAGGCCATGTGCTGCTGAAGATGGCGCGGGTGAGGAAGACCGAGGCCGAGACGTTTGAATTCGATCCGGCGGTCGTGCCGCCGGTGCTGAACGTGAAGGCGAGCGACTCGCTGACGCGCATGACGAGGAGGCTGCTCGAGATCCTATCGGCGAAAAGCTCGATGCTGGCGGCGCTGCGCAGGCAGAAGAACCAGAGCCTTGCCGAGTTCACGACAGGCGACATCGCGAATTTCTGGCTGTTGTATTCAGTGAACAATCACCTGCCGGTGATCCGGCACATTTACGAATCGCGCGGCGGGCATCCCGAAGAGCTCTGGAACACGATGATCTCGCTGGCATCGGTGCTGACGACGTTCTCCATGGAAGTGCAGCCGAGGGATTTGCCGATCTACGATCACGAAGAACTCGGCGAGAGATTCGCCGAACTGGAGCAGAAGCTGCTGCACCTGCTGGAAACGGTGGTTCCGAGCAATTTCATTTCGATCCCGCTCAAGCTGGTGAGGCCCTCGATTTACGCTGCGTCGCTCAACGAGGACCGGTATCTGCGCAACACGCGGATGTATCTGGCAGTGACGGCGGAGGTGGAGGAAGTGGACCTGATCCAGAAGGGTCCGCACCTGATCAAAGTCTGCTCCGCGACGCATGTAGAGCACCTTGTGAGGCAGGCGCTGCCTGGGGTGCCGATGCTGCACCAGACTTCGCCGCCGAGCTCGATCCCGCTGAAGCTGAACCACCAGTACTTCAGCCTGAGCCAATCCGGGCTGGCGTGGGAGGCGATCGAGCGGGCGCGCAATATTGCGGCTTACATTCCGGGCGATTTCCCGAATCCGCAGGTGGAGCTGATCATCCTGCTTCCTACTTCTTAACAAGCAGGATCACGACGGTAATAATCAGGGCGACGACGACAACGGCAAGCACGCCCATGATGATGGGCATGGTTTTGCTCTTGGCCTGGGGCAGTGGGGCGGCCACGGCCGAGGGCGGGGCGGAGTACTGGGCGGGCGGCGGCGGGGCGTCGCTCTGTTTGGGTGGGCCCTGGATGATGCGAGTGAATTCGCTCGGACCCGAGGGAGCTACGGGCGCGGAGAAATCGGAACCATAGTCTGGTGTTGGAGCGGAGAAGAGGCCGGTTGCGCCGGAGGACATGCGCGCCTGGGGAGTTGGCGGCGGCGGCGGCGAATAAGAGAGTTCGGGAGGGGCGGCGGGCTGCGGTTTCACGGCGTCACGGCCGAACTGGAGGGTGAAGTCGCCCGGTCCACGGAACGGTTTGGCTGAAGGTCCCGGGGCGGGCGCCGGCATCTTGCCCCGTTCGATTTCCTCCAAGGGCATCGGGCTGGCGCCCAATGGGCTGGCGAAGAACTTCTCGAAATCGGACGGGCCAGACTGCGATGGGGTCGGCGGAGGGGGCGCAGGAGATGCGGGAGGCTGGACCGGGCCGCCGAACAGGTCGTCGAAGCTGGATCCAGGCTGCTGGGCGGGCGGCGCAGGAGGCGTGAACGCCGCCGGGGCAGCCGGTGGGGCTGGCGTCTCGAACAGGGGACGGGGAGGCGTTGCCATTGGAGGTGGGGCCGCGGTGAACTCCGGAGCCGGCGCGGGAGTGAAAGCCTGGGCAGGGGCTGGCGGCACGGGGGTAGATGGCGGCGGCGGGGGAGTGGCCGGCGCAGACGCGAACAGGCGTGTAAACTCGCCCATACCAGCACTGGGGGCGGCTGGCGCGGGCGGGGGCGGCGTGAAGCTCGGGCCCGGCGGGGTAGCCGCGGGTGGCGCGGGCTGTGCCGGAGAGGCGAACAAGCGAGTAAATTCGCCGGGTTCCTGAGCAGGGGAGGCCGGAGCCGGGGGTGGGACATATGGCGAAGGCGAGAGGGGGGGTGGCGGCGCGCCGGGCGTCCTCGGAGAGGGTTGCGCGATGGAACCTTGGAACATCCGGGTGAATTCGCCGACCTCGGCAGCGGGGGCCGGTGCGGGTGGCGCCATTTGTGGAGCAGGGGCAGGCGGGACCGCTGGCGGGGGTTGGGGAGGCACAGCGGCGGGCGGGCGAGCGGGAGCCGGGGAAACGGCCGGTGGGGAGATCGGCATATCCAGGGTTGGACCTGCGAGATCAGTCATTCTCTGCGGCGCGGCGGGCGGGGCGGGTGGCGGGACGGGGATGGAGCTGGCCGCCGGAAGCGCCGCCAGCCACGTCTCGAGCGAGACGAAACCCGGCTCCACTACCGTGACGGCGTAGGGCGGCTGCTCAGATTCCTGGAGTTCCAATATCCGGCCGGCAAGGGACGGATCGTGTGACAGCAACTGCCGCATGCGCGTCAGCAACACAGCGCCAGGCGAGTCTCCTCCCATGCTCCAGAGATGGAGCAGGACGGGCTGGCCGGTCTGGAGCTGGCGGGCCTCGAAGGACTTCGGGTCGCCCTTGTTGACCAGCTTGACTAGCTCATATCGATGGTAGAAGCTCATAGCGTGCATCCATCCCTTAAAAAGTAGTTACTATTATAGGACTCAGACAGAGTGCTTTCGGCTGGGATGCCGGAGGCGGAATCGATGGAGGAGTGAAACAGTGAGGCGGGGAGGAAGGCAGGAGGGATGAAGAGCCTTTCGCGAGTCGTCTGGAGTGAGGGCATGCACCTTGGCCCTCAACACTTCCAGGCGCAGAACCGTTATTTCGAGAGCCTTTTGCACTTCTCTTCGGAAGCGTTAGGCTTCGAGCCGTGGGGGCTGAGCGGAGTGCAGGTAGATCAGGAAGCGCTGAAGAACGGCGTGTTCGCTCTGAACTACGCGCGGGGGATCATGCCGGACGGGCTCGTCTTCCTGTTGCCTGAGTCCGACGCACTTCCCGATCCGAGGAACCTGGGTGATCTGATCTCTCCCATCGACGATCATGCCGACATCTACCTGGCGATCCAACCGGCCGCCGACAGGACGCAGTTGGTGGATGGGGGCGAGAGAGAGGCGCGTTATTCGTCCACCGAAGTGACATTGACCGATGAATGGACAGGCGGCGACGAACAGCCGGTGAAGATGGCCAGCAAGAACTTCCGCTTGCTGGCGAAGAACGAAATCGAAGGCGAAGTCGCCCTGGCCGTGGCCAGGGTGCGGCGGGAGGGCAGCGGCAATTATGCGACTGATCCGCAGTTCATTCCGCCGCTGCTCCAGATTCAGGGCAGCGAGCGGCTGCTGATCATTCTGCGCAGGCTGGTCGAACTGCTTGAGGACAAGAGCCGGTCGGTGGTGAAACCGAAGGACCTCTCCGCAGGCACCGCGGCAGGCTTCTCGGCGCAGGGCATCAGCAACGCCTGGTTTCTGCATTCGGTCAACGCCGGGCTGGCTCCGTTACGCCATTTGCTTTCGACAAGGGCGTCACATCCGGAGGAGTTGTACCGTGAGATGGCGCGTCTGGCGGGGGCGCTTTGCACTTTTGGGATCGATTCACACCCCGCATCACTGCCGCTGTACAACCACCGAGACCTGACCGAGGTGTTCGCGAACCTCGACCACCACATCCGTACCCATCTTGAGCTTGTGGTTCCCTCGAACTTCGTTTCGATTCCGCTCACCCGCCGGGCGGCGTACTTTTGGGAAGCAAAGATCACGGATGAGCGAGTCCTGTCACACTCCCGGTGGATATTCGCGATCCGGTCGAAGATCGGGGAATCCGAGATATTGTCGGCCACGCCCCGGCTGGTGAAGCTGTGTTCAAAGGAGTTTCTGCCCAAGTTGGTTCAGCGCGCGCTGCCGGGCCTGACGATGAAGCACCTGCCGGTGGCGCCTCCGGCGATTTCGCCGCGGGTGGATTTCCAGTATTTTGGCGTGGACCGGTCCGGTCCCTGTTGGGATCACATGGTGGCAACGCGGGAACTGGGATTGTACGTCCCGGGCGAACTGCCCGATCCGGACGTGGAGCTTTTGGTGGTGTTGGAGTCATAGAGACATGAATCCGAATGAGGCACAATCGAGCGCGCCCCAGCAGAGAAGAACGGAAAACCTCGCGCTGGCATTTCAGGAGGTGCTGACGGCGATCGTCCGGCTCAGGTCGGGCCGGCAGGACGTCAGCGATGCGGAGTTGTTCAGGCAGCAGGTGAGGGCGGCAATGAGAGCGGCCCATCAGGAGGCGACGCGGCTGGGCTACGTCGAGGAGGACATCCGGCTGGCGGTCTTCGCGACGGTGGCGTTTTTGGACGAATCCATCCTCAACCTGCAGAATCCCGCATTCGCCGAGTGGGTCCGGAAGCCGCTCCAGGAAGAGATGTTCGGCCGCCACACAGCAGGCGAGATCTTCTTCGAGAATCTGAAACACCTTCTGGGCCGGCGTGAAACTCAGGAACTAGCCGACCTGCTGGAAGTTCACCAGCAATGTCTATTGCTGGGTTTCGCGGGGCGCTACAGCCTGAGCGGGCGAGGCGAGTTGCACGCCATCATTGAGGCGGTGGAAGACAAGATCAGGAGGATCCGGCAGCCGCACGGGGAGATTTCCCCCTATTGGAGGATTCCACACCAGGCGTTTGTCCAGGGAGCGACGGACGCCTGGGTGAAGCGGTTGATGTGGGTGGCGTGCGGGTGCGCCGGGCTGGCCGTGATCTGTTTCGTCATGTACAAAGCGCTGCTCAGTTCGGGCCTTTCGGGTCTTGAGAGCATGGCTGGGACCATGGCGCGGTAAGGAGGAAGACGATGCAGCCGATGTCTTATTACCTGATTGCGGCATTGTCGGTGGTCTCTTACACCGCGATGATG
This sequence comes from Bryobacteraceae bacterium, assembly GCA_029975915.1. The sequence goes on along the minus strand of JARKOC010000542.1, from coordinate 283,651 downwards.
TGGGTGCTGGTCGACGTCATGGGGTTGAGCGGCCGGGCCGCGTTCAATGTCAGGCTCGCCCTGATGGCCCTGGGCATCCTGGCCGGAGGCCTGTGGCTTTGGTGGAAAGCAAAGCGTGGCGGCGGCCTGTCGGGAGGGGGCGGAGCTTTGCCGGCGGAAGCCGAGATGCTGGAGCCGATGTTCCGCGACGCGGAAGCGAAACTGGCAGCTTCAAGGTTGGGACGCGAGGCTCGCATCGGCACGCTGCCTTTGGTGCTGGCGCTGGGAGATGAGGGATCGGCGAAGTCGTCGACAATCGTCAACAGCGGCCTGGATGCGGAACTGCTCGCAGGCCACGTCTATCAGGAAGGCTACGTCGTTCCGACGCGCGCGGTGAACCTGTGGTTCGCGCGGGACGTGGTGGTGGTGGAGGCCGGAGGCAAGGTCCTCGAGGATGCTGGCCGGTGGAACGCAATCCTGCGGCGTCTTCAGCCGGCACGGCTGAGATCTCTGTTTGGCGGGGGCCGGCAGGCGCCAAGGTCCGTGGTTGTGTTCATGGATGCGGAGAAGTTCCTGCAGCCTGGCGCGCTTGAGAACACGACGGCCATCGCGCGGCGGTTGAACGCAAGGCTGGGCGAAGTGAGCCGGGCGCTTGGAGTTCAGTTGCCGGTGTATGTTCTGTTCACGCGATGCGACAGGATTCCGTTTTTCACGGAGTATGTCTCGAACCTGAGCGATGAAGAGTCGCGCCAGGTGGTTGGCGTGACGGTTCCGCTGGCTCTAGGCCAGGGGGCCGGTGTCTACGCCGAGCAAGAGACCCGGCGGCTGACGATGGCTATGCGGGATCTGTTCCTGGGGCTGGCCGACTACCGTTCGCCGATGCTGAAGCGCGAGCATAACGCGGCGAAACTGCCGGGGATTTATGAGTTCCCGAGGGAGTTCCGGAAATTGCGCCAGATGCTGGTGCAATTCACGGTCGAGTTGTGCCGGCCGAGCCAGTTGCAGACGAGCCCGTATCTGCGGGGGCTGTATTTTTCGGGTGTCCGGCCGATCGAAGTGCGCGAGGCGGTCAGGCAGAGGCGTCCGGCGCAAGGAAACCTCTCCGACGCCACTGGAGTGTTCGGCGGAGCCGCCATGGAAGCTCAGGCGGCGCCATCGGTCCAAACCAGGCGGTTGCCGCAATGGGTTTTCACCCACAGGCTGTTCAACGAGGTGATCCTGAAAGATCAGGCCGCATTCGGGGCCAGCGCCCGGAGCGTTGGGACCGACATGGCGCGGCGGGGCCTTTTCGCGGGGGCGGCGGTGTTGTCACTGCTGCTGCTGACGGCCTGGACGGTATCTTATTTTAAGAACCGCGGATTGCAGGCCGAGGTGAAGGAGTCGGTTCAGGCGATCGGGATGGCCCAGACCGACAGCCAGAACCTGGCGCCGGCCGATGCGCTAAGGCGATTGGAAGGTTTGCGGCAAAATGCCGAACTGCTTTCCCGCTACTCCCGCGAGGGGGCGCCGTGGAGCATGAGGTGGGGCCTTTACACCGGGGACTCGCTGCTGCCGACGGTGCGCAAGCTGTATTTCGGCAAGTTCCACCAACTGTTGTTCGGGCAGATTCAAGGCGGCTGGTTGGACTGGATGCGCCGGCTGCCGCCGGCTCCGGGGCCGAATGACGACTATCAGTACACCTACGACACGCTCAAGGGCTACCTCATGACGACGTCGCATCACGACAAGAGCACGAGGATGTGGCTGTCTCCGCTGTTGTTGAGCCGCTGGCAGGGCAAGGCGCAGGCTGACGAGGAACGCCGGCGTCTTGCGCGGATGCAGTTTGACTTTTATTCCGACGAGTTGAAGATCGCCAACCCGTTCAGCTCAGAGAATGACGCGGCAGCGATCGAGAAGACGCGGAAGTACCTGGCGCAGTTCGCCGCGACCGAGAGGATCTACCAGTACATGCTGGCCGAGGCTGGCAAGAAACATCCGTCGATCAACTTCAACCGCCAGTTCCCCGGATCGGCCTCCTACGTGATGAACAACAAGGAGATTCTGGGAGCTTTCAGCAAGGGCGGCTGGCTGTTCATGGAGGAAGCGATCACAAAGAAGTTCGACGAGTACTTCGCCGGAGAGGAGTGGGTGCTCGGGCCGCAGACGGCTTCGGCCGTCGATCGCGCCAAGATCCAACAGGATCTGCTGGCGCGGTACCGGGCCGATTTCATGGGCAACTGGCGCGAGTACATTCGCGGCGGGGCGGTGGTGCGGTATGCGAGCCTGGATGACGCGGTGCGGAAGCTGGGCCAGTTGTCAGGCGCGCAGAGCTACTTGCTAGCGATGATCTGCGTCGCCAGTGAGAACACGTCCGCGGCGACGGTGCAGGAGGTGAAGGACGCGTTGCAGCCGGCGCAGTACGTGACCCCGGCCGGGTGCACGGACCGTTACATCGGCCAGACCAACCAGATGTATATGAATGGGTTGCTCGGCCTCCAGGCATCGCTTGAGCAGGCCGCAAGGGCGAACAATCCGCAGGATCCGGCGGTTGGGCAGACGCTGTCGATGGCGGCGCAGGCCAAGCAGGCGGCGCGCCAAGTTGCTCAGGGCTTCCGAATCGACAAAGAAGGCCGGGTGGACCAGATGGTGCAGAAGCATCTGGAAGATCCGATCACGTATGTGGAGAATCTGCTGGGGCGGCTTGGGCCGGCGCAGGTGAACGGGGCGGCGCGTCAGTTCTGCGTGGAGTTCGGGAACCTGACTAAGAAATACCCGTTCGATACGAACTCGAGAATCGACGCTTCGATCGAAGAGGTGAACTCGGTGTTCCGGCCGCAGAACGGGTCGCTTTGGGTTTTCTACGAATCGACGCTGAAGAATCACCTGATCCGTCAGGGCGCGCAGTTCGTGCCGAATCCGTCGTCGTCGGGTATCCGGATCACGCCAGCGTTTCTGCGCTTTTTCAACAGGGCGGCTTCGTTCTCGGATGCGCTCTATAAGAACGGCGCTTCGCAGGAGCCGATGGTCAACTACACGATCCGGGCGCTTGGATCGGAAGGTGTGCAGAGGTTGACGCTGAGGCTGGACGGGCAGGAATTGAAGTCCACCGGCGCTGGCGGGCAGCAGGCCAGCTTTACTTGGCCCGGCCGGGGCGCCAGGGAAGCGCGGCTCGCTGGGAGCCTGGGCGGGCCGGAATTGGGCTGGCTCAGCTATGACGGGCTGTGGGCCGTTTTCCGGCTGTTCGCTGAAGCCGAACGCTGGCAGCCAAGCGGCTCTGGATTCAGTTTTGAGTGGGTGCCGAAGACTTCTGGCCAGCCGATGCGGCTGGGCGATGGACGTCCGCTCACGGTCCGGTATTACCTGGACATGGGGACTTCGGCGCCAATTTTCCAAAGAAACTACCTCGCGGGATTCCAATGTGTGAGTCAAGCCGCACAATGATTCCGCTATATGAGGTAGAGAACGGCTCAACCCGCCACGCTTGACGGCGGCGCAGTTTGGAATTAGAGTCAGACCATCGCTAGTGTGATGCAGCCGAAGCGTTAGGAGGAAGAATGGCTAGAGAAAGTGTCCATGCGAAGCTCGAGCGCGTCCGCGCGCCACGTGTCCACGTTACCTACGACGTGGAAGTGGGCGACGCGATCGAGATCAAGGAGATACCGTTCGTCATGGGCGTGCTGGCGGACTTGAGCGGTAAGCCCGAGGAGCCGTTGCCACGCCTGAAGGAGAGGCGTTTCGTCGAGGTGACGCCGGACAACTTCGATAGTGTCCTGGCGAGTATGAATCCGCGGGTGGCCTTCACCGTGGAAAACAAGCTGAGCGAAGATCCCAATGCCGGCAAGATTGGCGTGGATCTGCGTTTCAGCAGTATGGAGGATTTCGAGCCGGAACGCGTCGCGCGCCAGGTAAAGCCGTTGCGCGACCTTCTGGAATTGCGCGAAAAGCTGAGCGACTTGAGGGGTACTCTTCAAGGCAATGAGAAGCTGGAGCATCTTCTGCAGGATGTGATGTCGAACACCGAATCGTTGGAAAAGCTCAAGGGTGAACTCGGCAGCATGAAGAAGGAAGAGGAGGAGTAAGCCATGGCGAAAGCTCAGAAGCAAGCCGCTCCGGCTGCGCCGGCGGCCGCGAAAGTGGAAGAGGTCAGCCTTCTCGACCAAATTGTCGAAAAGGGCCGGCTGGCCAAGGACGAGAAGCAAAAGCAGTGGGGCAAGACGCTGGTGGGCGAGTTCGTCAACCAGATCCTGCAGGGCGAGATGATGGTCTCGGCCGATATCGAGGCGATGATCAACCAGCGGATCGCCCAGATCGACCACCTGCTGTCTCTCCAACTGAACGCGGTTCTACATCACCCGGATTTCCAGAGACTAGAAGCCACATGGCGCGGACTGCGCTACCTGCTCGAACAGAGCGAGACTGGACCGAACTGCAAGATCAAGGTTTTGAACGTCTCCAAAAAGGAGATGTTGCGCGACTTGCAGCGCGTGCCGGAGTTCGATCAGAGCAACGCTTTCAAGAAGATCTACGAAGAGGAGTTCGGCGTCTTTGGCGGCGAGCCATTCGCCGCGCTTGTCAGCGACTACTACTTTGGCAAGGGTCCGGAGGACATCGAACTGCTGGAGAGAATCAGCCAGGTAGCAGCGGCGGCGCACGCTCCGTTTATCGCCGCCTCAAGCGCGGACATGTTCAATCTCGAGGATTTCACGAGCCTGGATACGCCGCGCGACCTTGGCAAGGTATTCGACACGACCGAGTATGCCCGCTACAAGGGCTTCCGCATGAACGAGGATTCGCGTTACGTCTGCTTGACGATGCCGCGCGTCCTGATGCGGGTTCCCTATGGCCGGGAGACCAAGGCGGTCGACGGATTCAACTATGAGGAAGCCGTCGACGGAATGACGCACGAGAAGTACCTTTGGGGGAACGCCAGCTTCGCCCTGGGAGCGCGGATCAGCCAGGCGTTTTCGCGCTACGGTTGGTGCGCCGCGATCCGCGGTGTCGAGGGCGGCGGCCTTGTTGAGGGGCTACCCGTACATACCTTCTACACCGACTCGGGCGATGTAGCGATGAAGTGTCCGACCGAGACAATCATTACCGATCGCCGCGAGAAGGAACTGGCCGATCTCGGCTTCGCGCCCCTGGTTCACTGCAAAGGGACCGACTACGCGGCCTTCTTCAGCGTCCAAAGTTGCCAGAAGCCGAAGCTATACGACAAGGAAGCTGCCAACGCCAACGCCAGGTTGTCGGCGCAGTTGCCTTACATTCTGGCGGTGAGCCGGTTCGCCCACTACATGAAGTCCATGATGCGAGACAAGATCGGCAGCTTCATGTCGAGGAAGGACTGCGAGTCGTTCCTCAACCGGTGGATTTCTAACTATGTCACGCCCGACGACACCGCTTCGGCCCAAGCCAAAGCGCAGTTCCCGCTGCGCGAGGCCAAGGTTGAAGTTTTGGATGTGCCGGGCAAACCCGGGGCCTATCGGGCTGTTGCGTTTTTGAGGCCGCACTTCCAGCTTGACGAGCTGAGCGTTTCGCTCAGGCTGGTGGCCGAACTTCCGCAGTCAGCGCGCAAGTAAGTCATAGAAAGAGGGATGCGCCGGGCTTCGCGAGAAGCCCGGCACTGACGGAGGAAAGACCATGGCAGGAATCAGTACATCAACTGATTATTTCTTGAAGATTGACGGCATTGCGGGTGAGAGCCGGCGCAAGGGCCACGAAAACGAAATCGAGCTCATGGGCTGGGGATTTGGCTGCACCCAGACCGCCTTGGGCGAGTTCGGCGGCGGCCAAGGTACGGCTGGCCGCGTTTCGATGCAGGACTTCCACTTCACGAAGATGATGTGCAAGGCTGGTCCGAAGATCGCCCAAACGATGTTCAGCGGCGACCACATTGACACCGTGAAGATGACAGCCCGCCGGATCGGGCTGAAGGGCGGCGAGCCTCTGGACTACCTGATCTGGGAGTTCAAGGATGTCGTAATCTCATCGCACTCCTACAGCGGGCCATCGTCGGAGGTTCCCACCGAGGCGGTCAGCTTCCGATTCGGCCAATGCAAGGTCCACTACCGCGCGATCAAAGGCGACGGCACACCCGCTGGAGCAATATCCGGCGGCTGGGATCTTCGCAAGAACGACGTGTGGGCATAGACAAGGAGGAAATGACCTATGGCGATGGATGCGTACATGAAGATTGATGGGATCCCAGGCGAAGCGACACAGAAGAACTTCCAAGACTGGATCCACCTGGACGGATGGAGTTGGGGGAGTTCGACGTCCGGGCAAGCCGAGCGCGGAGGCGGCCTGATTGGCGGCAAGGTGCAGATGCAGGACTTCCACTTCACCAAGATCACCGATAAGGCAACGCCCAAGCTCTTTGAAGCCTGCTGTAAGGGCCAGGTCTTCAAGGAGATCAAGGTCCTCATGGTAAGGATGCCGGAAAACCAGGTGGTGCTCGATTTCAAGTTCGAGCACTGCATTGTCAGCTCCTTCCAAACAGGGGGTGGCGCTGGAGATTCTGGCGTGCCGGTGGAGAACGGATCGATCAACTTCTCCAAGGCGTTCTTCCAGTTGTCGGCAATGAAGGAAGACGGCACGAAGGAGGGCATGGTCCAGGCCGGTTACGACATGGCCCGGATGACCAAGGTCTAACCAGTGCGGTTCGGCAGTAGCGCGGCCGGCCCCGAAGTCCGGGGCTGCCGCGCCGTCCGCGCGTGCGGGAACCGCGGGATGGTCATCCGTGCGCTGGAGATTGCGTCCCCTTCGTATCCTAGTGTTGGATATGCGGCCCGGCCGCTCTTTGGGGTGGCGGGGCGTTGGTGTGTGGGAGTTAAGAACCGTGGCGGCAATCCAGCCAGAGCCGGGAGCCCGAAAGGGCGCCGGTTTGTGATGATTGCGGCCCAGATCTGAGTCGCTATGAATCCCCAACAGCTTTACCGGGAAGGTCAGTTAGGCGCCGCCATCGAGGCGGCTGGCGTGCAATTGCGCGATGATCCGTCGAACCTGCGGCTGCGGACGTTTCTATTCGAGCTGCTCTGTTTTGCCGGCGACTACGATCGCGCCGAGAAGCACTTAAAGATTCTCGCCGAGGGCGGCAAGGACAAGGAAGTTGGCGCATTGCTCTACCACGGCGCAATGCACGCCGAGAGAACCCGGGCCGAAATGTTCTCCAGCGGATCGCTACCTCTGGCCGGCGGCTCCGCGACCGCTCCGCCTGGTACGCTCAACGGGGTGGCCTTTGAAGAAATCGAAGACGCCGATCCACGGATCGGGCCAAAACTGGAGGTCTTCGCAGCCGGGGAGTATATGTGGCTGCCGTTCCAGCACATTCGCTCCATACACATGGAACAGCCCAAGAAGCTGCGCGACCTCTTGTGGGCGCCGGCAAAGGTGAGGACGGGTCCTGAGTGCAAAGACTTCGAATTGGGAGAGGTATTGCTACCCGTGTTAGCTCCGCAGACCTCTGCCTACCCGGACGATCAGGTCCGACTGGGCAGGATGACTGTCTGGGGTGAAGCAAATGGCGCAAGCGTCCCGTTCGGCCAGAAACTGCTGCTGGTCGATGGTGAAGAAGTTCCGCTGCTTGAGATCAGAACGTTAACCATCGGCCCGCCGGAAGACGGGGAGACCGATGATCTCGCGTGACGACATCCTGAAACCGATCGCTGGAGAGAATCCGAGCGGGGAAAATCTGCGCTACGCGCCCATCTACACGCAAATCAAAGAGGCCGCGCGCGAGGAAGAGGATATCTCTCAAGGCGTGTGGGCGACTGAGAGAAAAGTCGCCGACTGGCCGAAAGTGGCAAAGTTGTGCTCCGATGCGCTGATCAAACAGAGCAAGGACCTGCAACTGGCGGCCTGGCTCGTTGAGTCGGAGACGCACCGGGAAGGATTTGCGGGTTTCCTGGACGGAATCGGCCTCATCACTGCCCTGTTGGAACAGTTCTGGGACACCATTCACCCGGAACTCGAGGACGGTGACAGCGAGATGCGCGCCGTTCCCTTGCTCTATGTCTCAACCAAGCTTGAAGTTCCCCTGCGGCGGACGCCCATCACCAGCACTGGGCTGGACTGGTATCAGTACAAGGAATCGACTACGGTCCCGACTGAGGAGGAAGCGTCCAGCGACGAAACCAAATCCAGACAGCGATCGCTGGCGGTGCAGGACGGCAAGACCACACCCGAAGACATGAACGAGGCGCTGCGTCAGACGCAGAGCACGTTCTTTGACGAGCAGAAGGCATTGCTGGCGGAGTGTACGGAAGCGATTGAGACGTTGGACAACCTCTGTAATGACAAGTTCGGAGACAACGCACCGAACTTCCGTCCCATCAAAGACTGCCTGGCGGAGATCGCGAACTCAGTCAGAATCCTCAAACAGCGCAAGGAAGAGATGGGAGGCGCCCCGGCCCAACAGCGCAAGCAGGCTGCCACGCCTGCTGCCTCAAGCGATCCGTTCGGTTCTTCATCCGACCCGTTCGCCTCGTCGTCCGACCCATTTGCATCCACCTCCAGCGACCCGTTCGGGTCCGATTCGTCATCGCCGGATCCGTTTGGCTCCGACACCGCCGCCGCAGTTGAGGAGCCGCCTTCTGAACCGTTTGGCGGCTCGTCGCAGAGTGACCCGTTTGGCGGCGGCTCATCGGCCATCCAGGAGACGGAACCCCAGTACGCGCCGTACGAGAGCAATCGCCCTTCTTACTCCTCGTCAAGCTACGGCGTGGATCCGGACAGCCCAGAGGACTGTTCGCACCGCATCGCAGCGGCTGCCAAGTATTTGCGCGCTCAGGACCCGACCAGCCCAGCGTCGTATCTCCTGTTGAGAGGCTGGCGGTGGGGTGAATTGCGATCGTCTGGTCCAACCCCCAATTGGGCTCTGCTGGCCGCGGCGCCGCTGGAGGTGAGGCAAACGCTCAAGAGACTGTCTCTCGAACCTGACTGGGAGAAGCTCCTCGAAGCGTCCGAAGAGGCGATGGCCAGCGAGGCTGGCCGGGGCTGGCTCGACATTCAACGCTACACGCTTTTGGCGCTTGAGGCGCTGGGAGCGGAGTACGCAAAGGCGGCCGACGCTATCAGAGAAGACTTGAGAGCGCTGCTGGCTGAATACCCGGATTTAATGAACTCGTCGCTCGATGACGACACGCCGGCAGCCAGCCCGCAAACGCGAGAGTTTTTCGCCCAACAGGGCATCTCAAGCGGGGAGGGCCGCCGAGTTGCCCCCGCGACTACCGAGCCTACGCCGGAGGAGTTGATCCGTGAGGCAGTCAAAAAGGGACGGCATGAGGTGGCGTTGGCGATTGTCGCCCGGCAGATGAAACTTGAGACGAGCGGACGAGCCCGTTTCCAGTGGAAAGTCGAGCAAGCCCAAATCCTCATGCAGGCCGGACGGGCGGCGGTGGCATTCCCAATCCTCAAAGAAGTGACAGCCGAACTTTTTGAACGGCGTCTGGAGGACTGGGAACCGGCCGCCGTGGTGGTCGATCCACTGGTGCTGTATTACCGGTGCCTCCAGGAGTTGGGTATCGACGGCGACGAACGCCAGCGGATCTATGCCACGGTCTGCCGTCTGGACCCGGTCCGGGCATTCGAGTTAGGCTAGACGGGTCGAGGAACGGCACATGGCGGATTGGAAAGAACGAGAGGAGATTCTGCCCGCCCTGCTGGACCGCCTGACCGACGACGAGCCAAACAACCGCCAGGAGGCGAGACCAAGCAGGGCGCAACTGGTCCGGGCGATAAAGGCGTCGTTGCGGCGTGATTTAGAATGGCTCCTCAACACCCGGCGGCAGATCGAGGATCCCGAGGATTGGATGACGGAAGTCCAGTACTCCTTGTATCAATACGGGCTGCCGGATCTTACGACATACTCTTTGGGCTCGTCGCAGGACCAGGGCTTACTGGCGCACCTTCTCGAGGAGGCCGTGGCCAAGTTCGAGCCCAGACTTTCCAATGTGATCGTCAGCATGATCCCTCTTGCGGGTACGAACCGGATACTGAGGTTCCAGATCGAGGGTGTTCTCATGATCGACACCGGTCCCGAGCGCATCCAGTTCGACACGACGCTGGAACTCGCCAGCGGCAACTACACGGTCGAAGGAGGAGCCGGTGCGTGACGAACTGCTGAATTACTACGAGCGCGAGTTGGCCTACATGCGCCGGCTCGGCGCCGAGTTCGCCCAGAGATATCCGAAAGTCGCCGCGCGCCTTCAACTGGAACCGAACCGCTGCGAGGATCCGCACGTGGAACGGCTCCTGGAGGGTTTTGCGTTCCTTGCAGCCCGGCTTCACCTGAAACTAGACGATGAGTTTCCGGAACTTACCCAATCGCTTCTGGGCATTCTTTTTCCCCACTTCGTACGCCCGTTGCCATCGATGACGATTGCGGAATTTCACCTCGACCCGCAACAGGGGCAACTGACCACGGCAATGCGGATGCCGCGCGACTCGTCGTTGCTGGCCAAGCCCGTGCAAGGCTACCGTTGCCAGTTCCGTACCTGTACGGATTTGGATATCTGGCCCGTGAAACTGGCCGAAGCCCAATGGACGACGCCTGAGCGGCTCGATCCTCCGGTCAAGTCCTCTGACACGGCGTATGCCTTGCGGCTGCGGATCGAAACGGGCCCAAACACAAGCTTCGGCAAACTAGAAATCAAGTCGCTTCTACTGCATCTTCATGGCGAGCCCGGCGTGGTCTGCCCGCTCTACGAATTACTGGGCAACAATGTCAGGCGCATCCTCGTACGCGATGTGTCGCCCGGCTCGCGAGGACGGACGCTCACGCTTCCGCCGTCCAAGCTGGTTCCATTTGGCTTTGAAGACAGCGAGGCGGTGCTTCCCTACCCGAAACGATCGTTCGCCGGTTACCGGCTCCTCCAGGAGTACTTCGCCTTCCCGGAGAAGTTCCACTTCTACAGGCTGGAAGGTCTGGATGAACTCGCAGCGATTGACGCTGGCCCAGCAGTTGAAGTCGTCTTTCTGATGAGCCCGTGCGAGCGGGCCGATTGGGAACCGATCCTGCAATTAGGAGTCAGCGCTCAGACGGTCAGATTGAACTGCGTTCCGGCCATCAACCTGTTCCCTCATACAGCCGACCCGATCCTGGTCGATCAAACCAAACCCGAGTATCCGGTTGTGCCCGATGCGCGGCGGCGGGACATGCTCGAGGTATTCTCCATTGAGAGTGTCGTCGCCACCAACCCTCGATCGATGGAGGTGGTCGAGTTCGAGCCTTTCTACTCTTACCGCCACGCCGGCAAGCAGCAAGGCGCGGAAAGGCTCTTCTGGCACGCAGTGCGGCGCGAATCGGCGGCTGCCGTGGATGGCAGCACGGAACTCATGCTGCAAATGGTCGACCTCGAAGGGCGCTCGAAATTGCCGGAATATGACACGTTGACGGTACGGTGCCTGTGCACGAACCGGGAATTGCCACAGCGGCTGCCGATGGGCAACGAGCACGGCGACTTCGAGCTTGAAGGAGCCAATCCCTTCGAGAAAATCGTCGCCCTGCGCAAGCCGACCAACACCATCCGGCCAGCCATCGGATCGGCGGCGTTCTGGCGGTTGATCTCGCATCTGTCGCTGAACTACCTTTCCATCGTCGAGGAAGGCAAAGAAGCATTGCAGGAGATCTTAAGGCTCTACGCACCGATGTCGAGCGGATCATTCGACCGGCAGATCGACGGCGTCTCGGCCGTTGAGAGCAAACGCCAGTTTGCTCGAGTCGCCAGCGAGGCGGGACTTTCGTTTGTGCGGGGTACACGGGTCACGATTACCCTCGATGAGGAGTACTTCGTCGGGGCCGGCGCTTACATCTTCGGCTGTGTGATGGAACGGTTCCTTGGCTTGTACACCTCGTTGAACAGCTTCAGCCAGCTTGAGTTGAGGAGCCTGCAACGCAAGCGAGGCATCGTGCGGCGCTGGCCGGCGCGCGCCGGACAGGGGATCCTGCTATGAGCGTCTCGAGCCTGCTGCCGCAGAGATTGTCGGAGACGCCGCAGGAGTTCCGGTTCTTTCAAGCCGTCCGCCTGCTGCAACTTGTTTCGGGCAGCCAGAGCGTGGTTGGCCGCTTCGCAAGTCCGTCGGATGAAGCCGTCCGTTTCTCATCGCGCCAGAGTCTGGGCTTCCCCGCCAGCCAGATTCACAACCTGGAGTTCCGCGAGGATGCGCCGCCCAAGATGACGGTCAACTTCATGGGGCTGACAGGCCCAGTTGGCGAGTTGCCCGTTTTCTACACGGCCTACGTCATCCAACGTATTCGGCTGCGGGACAACACGCTGGCCGACTTCCTTGACCTGTTCAACCACCGCATCATCTCGCTCTTTTACCGCTGCTGGGAAAAGTATCGCTTCACCGTCCCCTATGAGCGCGGTGAAATCGCCGGGCTGACTCACAACCTGCTCGATATCGCTGGTCTTGGCACGCCCGGACTACGCGGCCGGCAACCCGTCGACGACCGGGCCTTCATTTACTATGCCGGTCTGCTCAGCCAGAAGCCGCGCTCTGCCCAGGGGCTGAAGCAGATCCTCGAAGACTACTTTGAAGTCGATGTGGAGGTCGTGCAGTTCCTCGGATTCTGGCGTCCCCTCGACCCCGAAATGCTTTGCCGCCTGGTGGACGAAGACGTCGAAGGCACCGAATCCAGCATGCTCGGCGGCGGGGCCGTGGCTGGGGATGAGGTCTGGGACCCTCAGTCCGCGGTGCGTCTCCGGCTTGGCCCGATGACGCTGGAGAAGTACCTTGAATTTCTGCCCGACGGAGCGGCCTTTCCGCGGCTGCAGGCGATGTGCCGCTTCTATGCGGGTCAGGATATTGACTTTGAAATCCAACTGGTGCTGCGCCGTGAAGAGGCCCCAAAGTGCCAGTTGGGGGCCGTGGGTGCGGCTGCCCCACGGCTGGGATGGCTGAGTTGGGCTCGAAGGAAGCCCCTGGCGAAAGACCCGGACGAAACCATGTTCCGGCTGCAAGAGGAGAATTGAACCCATGGCTGCAAATCTCAAGTCCTTGATCTCGAAGCTGAACGACACGTGCAGGCAGACATTGGAGTCCGCTGCCGGATTGTGCGTGGCGCGGACGCACTATAACGTCGAGATCGAGCATTTCCTGATCCGGCTGCTCGAAAACACCGACGACGACAGCTCGAAGATCTTCCACCACTTCGGAATCGATCCGTCGAGACTGGGCGCCGAACTGAACAAGAGTCTGGACAAATTCAAGCGCGGCAACTCACGGACACCCGCCTTCAGTCCGGATCTCATGCAGATGTTCACCGATGGTTGGACGCTCGGCTCCCTTGAGTTCGGGGCCCGTTCCATCCGCACAGGCCACGCGATTCTGGCGCTCACCCAGGCGCCGAATCTCTGGCGCCTGGTTCGCGAGTCCAGCCGCGAGATCGGCCGCATTGTGCCGTCCGATCTGCGTGCGGAGTTCCTGTCTATCGTCTCCGGAACTTCCGAAGACACCGGCGGCGAGGTGGAGGAAGAGGAAGAAGGTGGCGTGGAAGGTCCCGCCAGGGTTCGGGGCGGGGGCAAGACAGAAAACCTCGACCAGTTCACCATCGATGTCACCGAACAGGCGCGCAGCGGCAAACTCGATCCGGTACTCGGGCGCGACGCAGAGATCCGCCAGATCATCGACATCCTCATGCGCCGCCGCCAGAACAACCCCATTCTCACTGGTGAGGCTGGCGTTGGAAAAACCGCTGTTGTCGAGGGTTTCGCCCTTCGCGTGGCTCGAGGCGACGTGCCGCCGCCTTTGAGGAATGTTGCCATCCGCAGGCTGGACCTCGCCTTGCTGCAGGCCGGCGCGGGCGTCAAAGGAGAGTTTGAGAACCGCCTCAAGGGATTGATCGAAGAGGTGAAGTCGTCTCCAACGCCGATCATCCTCTTCATTGATGAGGCCCACACCATGATCGGCGCGGGAGGCGCGGAGGGGCAGGGCGATGCGGCCAACCTGCTGAAGCCCGCGCTGGCGCGTGGCGAGCTGCGTACCATCGCCGCGACCACTTGGGCGGAATACAAAAAGTACTTCGAGAAAGATGCCGCCCTCGCCCGCCGCTTCCAAGTCGTGAAGGTGGAGGAGCCGAGCGAGGCGGTTTGCGCGGTAATGTTGCGCGGCCTTGTTTCGTCACTTGAGCGCCATCACAATGTACGCATCCTCGATGAAGCAGTCGCCGCTGCGGTCAGCCTGTCGCACCGCTACATCGCAGGAAGGCAACTGCCTGATAAGGCTGTCAGCATCCTAGATACGGCCTGCGCGCGGCTAGCCCTGGGACAGAATGCGACTCCGGCGGCGATTGAGGACTTGACGCGAGAGATCGACGACCTTGCCGTTCAGATCCGCGTGCTCGAACGCGAAGCCGCGGCCGGCGCCGACCACTCGCAACGCATCGAGGATGTCACCAACCGGAAAGCCGCGGCCGAGGCCGAGTTGGCGGCTCTTAACGACCGGTGGACCAAGGAAAGCGATCTCGTCAAAAGGATGCGCGAGTTGCGCCAGACGCTCGAGGAGTCGGCGAAGTCGCGCAAAGCTGTCGATGCGGCCATGCAGCAAGTCGCGCAGGAGATCGCGGAGGCGCAAACCCAGGAGCCCGAACTGGCGGAAACGCCTGCCGTGAAAGATACCGGTGGTGAGCAGGCTGGCGTCCCTGAGGCAGCCGGGGAAGCCGCGACCGGTCCGGCGGCTGCCCTCGACGCGAAGCAGGAGTTGGCAAAGCTCGAGGATGAACTGAACGCGCTCCAGGGCGAAACGCCCTTGATGCGTGTTTGCGTGGACAGCCAGATCGTCAGTCAGGTCATCTCAGCCTGGACCGGCATTCCCGTCGGCAAGATGCTGAAGGATGAAATCAACACCACGCTCAACCTGGCGAAGATCCTCGGACAGCGGGTCATCGGCCAGGACCACGCCCTCGACCAGCTCGCCCAGCGCATCCAGACCAACAAGGCCAGCCTGGACGATCCCAACCGCCCAATCGGCGTTTTCATGCTCATCGGGCCAAGCGGCGTCGGAAAGACCGAAACCGCGCTTGCTTTGGCGGATATCTACTACGGCGGTGAGAAGAGCCTGATCACCATCAATATGTCCGAGTTCCAGGAAGCGCATACCGTCTCCACTCTGAAGGGATCGCCTCCCGGATACGTTGGCTACGGCGAAGGCGGTGTCCTGACCGAGGCTGTCCGCAGGCGTCCGTACTCGGTCGTTCTGCTGGATGAGGTGGAGAAGGCGCATCCCGACGTGCTCGAGCTGTTCTACCAGGTCTTCGACAAGGGAATGATGGAAGACGGAGAAGGGCGGGAGATCGATTTCAAGAACACGATCATCCTGCTCACGTCGAATGCCGCCACCGATTCGATGATGAAGCTGGTGGCCGATCCGGAGACAGCTCCCACACCCGCCGGCCTCATCAAGGCGCTGAAACCGGAACTCGACAAGATCTTTAAGCCGGCTTTCCTCGGGCGAATGGTGCTGGTGCCTTACTACCCGATCCGCGACGAAGCCCTGAAGGTGATCATCAAGCTGAAGCTCGGCAAAGTTCAGCGCCGCATGCATGAAAACCACCGGATCAAACTCACCTGGGACGATGCGGTGGTCCAGGAAGTCGCCAACCGCTGCACTGAAGTGGAAAGCGGCGCGCGCAACGTAGACAACATTCTCACAAACACCCTGCTGCCGGATATCTCCCGGCAGTTGTTGTCCAGGATGGCGGAGGGAGAAAAACCCGCCGCGTTCCATGTGTCCACGACCGAAAATGGAGGATTCACCTACACGGTTTCGTAGGCGGGCCGGTCCTGCCACTGGCCAGGAATAACTCGGGAGGGAGAAGCGGTGTTTGGCGTCCGCCCGCGTGGCGGACGCAAACCCGTCTGAACAGGGAGGTGCATCATGGCCGCGCTTAGCCAGAACAAGAGACTCTTTTATATCGACACGCCGCTGGGGAAGGACAAGCTACTGGTACGCAAGCTCCATGGCCGGGAGGCTCTGAGCGAAGCGTTCTTCTATAGCGTGGACGCAGTGAGCGAAGACCCTCGCGTCAACGTCGGAGACATCGTGGGCAAGCAGATTACCCTGGCCATCCGCCAGTCCGACGAGACTTCGCTGCGCTACTTCAACGGATATGTCCGCCGGGCAAAGAACCTCCCGCCCGTGGGCTATCTTTTTCAGTACCGGCTGGAAGTTGTCCCCTGGCTCTGGCTGCTCACGCGGACAGCGGATTGCTACATCCATCAGAACAAATCCGTGGTGGATGTCGTGAAGTGGGTCTTTCAGAAGTATGGCTTCACAGATTACAGGGTAGACCTCACGGGCACATATGGACCCTGGGAATACCTCACGCAGTACCGCGAAACCGCATTTGAGTTCGTGAATCGCCTGTTGGAGATCGAGGGAATCTACTACTACTTCGAACAGAAGCAGGGCAAGCACACCATGGTGATCGCCGACAGGGTGGCCGCCAGCAAGCCTTGCCCGCACCAATCGCGGATGAAGATGGAACGGGCCTTCGGCCGGGGCTACATGCGCGTGGAAGATACAATCTTTTCCTGGGAGTCAGAGAAGAACGTCCGCAGCGGCAAGTACACCCATACCGACTACGATTTCATTAAGCCGAAGACGGATCTGATGACGACCGTCGACTCCAGGTGCAAGAGCACCGACAACTCGAAGTTCGAGCTTTATGATTACCCCGGCGAATACGAGGAGCGGCAGGACGGCGACACATGGGTGAGGTGCCGCATGGAGGAGGAGGAGACCGATGTCGAGTTCGTTCGCGGGACCAGTTGCGCGCGATCGTTGATGCCAGGGTTCAAGTTCGACCTGACTGGGCACGAGCGGCGCGACCAGAACAAGAGCTATGTCGTCACTGAGGTGGTCCACTCCGGAGAAGAGGAGAACCTGCTGCCGGAGGATCAAGGGCGTCCGGGGCGTTACTCCAATTCGTTCCGGTGCATTCCTCAGGACACGCCGTATCGCGCCCCCCGCAAGACGCCGAAGCACATCATGCGTGGCGTGCAGTCTGCCGTGGTGGTCGGCAAGGCTGGCGAGGAGATCTGGTGCGACAAGTACGGCCGCGTGAAGGTCCAGTTTCACTGGGACCGCGTCGGGAAGAAGGACGAGGGCAGCAGTTGTTGGATCAGGGTGTCTCAACCCTGGGCCGGCCAGGGATACGGCGGCATGTGGATCCCCCGGATCGGCCAGGAAGTGATCGTCGATTTCTACGAGGGTGATCCCGACCGTCCCATCATTACTGGCCGCGTTTACAACTCCGATCAGATGCCAGCCTGGGCGCTTCCCGGAAAGATGAACTGGAGCGGCTTCAAGACCCGGTCGACCAAGGGCGGATCCGCGGACAACGCCAATGAGCTTCGGTTCGACGACACGAAAGGATCGGAAAACATAGTCCTGCACGCCGAAAAGGACTTGGAGATCTCAGTTGAAAAGGAGACGGTCTTCGAGACCGGCACCGACCACTTTGAGTATGTCGGGAATGACCACACGTCCGAAGTCGCAAAGAACCGCGATTCCACGATCGGCGAGAACTGCGTCATCACGGTGGGCAAAGAGATCTCGGTCAGTTCCGGCACCAGCACATCCGTCTCGGTGGGATCCGATGCGGCGCTGGATGCCGGTATGGAAGTCCACATTAAGGGCGGCACAAAGGTGGTGATCGAGGCGGGCATGCAGTTGTCTCTGAAGGCCGCCGGCGGGTTTGTCGATATCGGCCCGGCAGGCGTGACCATCCAGGGGACCATGGTCAAAATCAACTCCGGGGGCGCTGCCGGCAGCGGCAAGGGCGTCAGCAAGAAGACCGCCAAGAAGCCGAAGAAGGCGGAAAAGTATAAGAAATAGCGGGTTTCCCTTAGGTTTTCCGCGATAGCGCTACGCGCCCGGTATTGTAAGATCGAATTGCAACGGAGGCCGGTTTTCGTATGCAGCCATCTGCGTCTGGTTCCGGAAGGTATGAACTGCGGGAAATCCTCGGGCGGGGCGGAATGGGAGTTGTCTATCGCGCCTGGGATGCGCTCATGGGGCGCGAGGTTGCCCTCAAGACAATCCACGACGTCACAATTCAGGACGCCCAGCAATTGTTTTATCGGGAATGGGGACTCCAGTCTTCCATCGCTCATCCGAATGTTGCCGAGATCTTCGACATCGGGGAGATGGAACTGGAGGGCCAGATCCGGCCGTATTTCGTCATGCCCTTGCTGAAAGGGGTGACTCTCGCGGGCTTAATCGCCCAATCCAGCCCGCGCCTTAGCGTCGATCGCGTCGCCGGGATGATCGTCCAGATCTGCCGGGGCCTCCAGGCGGCTCACGAGCGCGGACTCATCCACCGGGATTTGAAGCCAAGCAACATTTTCGTTCTCGACGACGACTCAATTAAGATCATCGATTTCGGCGTCGCCCACGCCGGACCAGCCGCCCCAGCCAGCGTCCGTGGAACACCGGCCTACCTGGCGCCCGAACTCTTCGAAATGAAGCCCGCCTCAGCGGCCAGCGACATTTACTCGGTTGGCGTGATCGGCTACGAGGTTCTCACGGGCCGCCTTCCGTTCATGGGTGGGGACGTTGCCGCGCTCTCCCGCGCCATCACCGATGGTCAGGCCACCCCTTTGGCCAGCCTTCTTCCAGAGATTCCGGCGGGCCTTGCGCAGGCTGTTCACAAGGCTTTGGCGCGCCACCCGTGGGAACGCTTCCAAACCGCCCGGGAGTTCGGCGATGCCGTCCAGAAAGCCCTGCACGAATCACCTGCCTCGGCCGGCGCCGGAAGCGGCCGGGATCAACTCGCTGGCTTTATCGCCGAAACAGACCGCAGACTCGCCGCTGAGCCGGACCTCGATCAACAGGCTGCCATTCTCGAAGAAGCGCTGAGCGCGTACCCGGGCGAGAGCCATTTCCAGAACGCCCTCGCCGCGCTGCGCGACAAGCGCGATTTGGTCTCTGGCATCGTCAACCGCGCCAGGCAACATGAGGCTGAAGGCCACCTCGACGAGGCCATCGATCAATGGGAGATCCTCGGCGCAATCCATCCTTCATTCCCTGGCCTTGAAGCCGAAATCAATCGCCTCCGTGATCGGGCATCGGCTCACCGGCGGACGGACAGCCGCGCGGACTGGATCAAGCGTATCAGCGCGCACTCGGAGGCGCGTGACTTCGGTAAAGCGGCCGACGAGGCGGAGAAAGCCCTGGCCGAATTCCCGGGTGACGAGGAAATCGAGAGACTCCTCTCGTCGGCAACCGGCAAGAGGAATCTCGCCGCCGATGCCGCCGCGTGCCTTGAGCGTGGCAGCGCGCTTGCCAGCGCGGGCAAATTCGATGAGGCCATCACTGCCATCCGCGAAGCCGAACTCTACGATCAGGGCAGCCCCGCGATTCACGCAGCTTTGACGGCTGCCCTGGCCGCACGCGCAAGGAGACTGGTCGAGCAACGATCCCGTGATGCGGATGCTGCATTAGATGAACTCATGCAGGCCGATCCCACAAGCGCCGAACTCAGGGATCTGCGTGCAATACGCTCCGGGCAGAAGAGCGAGGAGTTCATCGATTGGAGCACGGGCCAGGCAAGCAAGCTGGAGGCGGCGGGAGACTTCGACGGAGCCATCGCCGTCATTCAGCAGGGCCTCCTCACCCACCCAGGCGAACCCAAACTGCGCGAGTCGCTCGACCGGCTCACCGCCAGCAAAAGAGAAACCGAGGTGGCAAAACAGCGGAAAGCCGCTGCCAGCCAGCTCGATGCTCTTGCCGAAGCTGCCGGTAAGGCGGTCTCAACCTCTGATTTGGACCGGATCTCCGCCGAAGTCTCCACAATTGAAGCCGCCCTTTCCAGTGATCCCACTTCGAAGCGTCTGATTGATGGCGTCCGCCAGAAAATCAGCCAAGCGCGGTCCGCGCTTCTTGCTCCGCCCACCCCTTCCGGCCCGCAATTCCCTCCCCCTCCGCCCGTTCCTCCAGACTCTTTCGGACCGCCGCCACCACCGCAGCCGCCGCCACCTCCAGCGAAAACAATCCCCCCTCCGAAGGCCCTGCCAAAACCGGTCAGGTACGCCGTTATCGGCGGCGCGATTCTGATCGTCCTCATAAGCATCTTCGCCCTTTGGAAAAAGTCGCCCTGGGGAGGTTCGTCCAGCGTGCAGGTCGAGATCCGGACCACGCCGCCGGGCGCTCGCATCATAGTGGGAGGCGAGCACAAGGGACTTTCGAACCTCACGCTCGAAATGCCGCCCGGCGACTATCAAATTACCGCCGAACTCGACGGCTACGAGCCCGTGGTTACTCCGCTTTCCGTCCAGCAAGGCGTGCCAACGGGTGTCGGCCTCGTCCTGATCCCCTGGCAACCCAGCGTGCGCGTTTTCAGCGATATCGAGATCGCTTCGGCAGCGCTCTCCGGCCGGCCCCTCAACCCAGGAGCTACTGGCGAGTTCCTGCTCGGCGGACTCAACGACGGAAGCTATGAGTTGGACCTCAATGGTCCGCAAGGCAATGTCAAAGTGCCTCTGCAGCTTGCCGGAAACGCCATGCCGGCCATAAGCGCGCCGATCAGCGCCAACCAGGTGGATCTCCTCCTGGTCCACCTGTTCAGGGACCGCCTTGTGGTGTATACCAACATTCCATCTGCCCAAGTGTCGCTCGACGGCGGACCGCCCAATCCCGTCCCCCCCGAAGGCGCACCCTTCTCTGGAATCTCTCCTGGGACCAGACAGATCGCCATCTCCGATGGCAAAACCTCCAGGACCGTCTCCATGGTCGTTTCCGGCGGCTCGCCTGTCGTCCAGGCATTTCTGCTCGGCAAAGCAGATGCCGGCCGTGGATCCATCCTTGTCGTCACCGGGGAGAACCAAGTCAGCGTGAAACTGAACGGCTACACCCATTGGCTCAAATCGCGCAATGGAAGTGTGCGCATCGGAGGCCTCAAACCAGGGGTGTATAAGGTTGAAGCGGTGAAAGATGGATTCGAATCGCCGCCCGCAGCCAGTGTCGAGGTCAAGGCCGGAGAGGAGACGAAGATCGAACTCCGTCCGCGCGTAGTGGTTCGTTTGGCGGCAGTCTCCATCGCCGGTCCGGCCGGTTCTCAGTTGATCGTGGACGGCAACGCCGCCGGGGTGATCCCTCCTTCCGGAAGTCTCTCGATCGACCTGCCTCCGGGCAGCCATACCTTTGAGTTGCGGCGCGAATCCCGGCGCTCGGCCCCAGTGACAAAAACCCTCAGATCGGGTGAGTCCCTGTCGCTGTCCTCCGAACTCGCATTCTTGCAGCCCGCTACGGGTAACGTGCGGTTCGAGGTCACTCCTGCTGGAGCCAGACTCACGCTCCGCAAACGGGGCGAAGCCGAAAACCAGGCTCAGCCCGTCACCCAATTGACCATGACGCTCGCCGAAGGCGCCTATATCCTTTCCGCCTCCGCTCCTGGCCATGCCACGTCAGTGGTCAACTTCCAGGTCGCCGCCGGCTCCAACAACACGCTTCCTGTGTCGCTGCGGCCCCTGGTGGACCAGGCCGCCAGCAAGCCCGTTGCTGCGCCGCCGCGCGGCATACAGGACTTCCAGGACATCGGTTCCTGGGCGACAGACGGCGAGTGGCGCGTTCGCCGCGGAGGCAACTACGTCATCTATGGTGGCGCCCCTTCGCCAGGCACTTATGAGTTCGCGCTGCAACTCCGCTACGGCAAGCGCGTGCAGTGGGTCGTGAATTACAAGGACCCCAGAAATCACGTGCTCTACCGCCTGGAAGGACGCCAGTTGAACCGCGTTGAATTGGTGAACGGCAAACGCGTCAACTCCAATACCACCGACCACAAACTCGCGAATCTGGACGAGTTCGAAGCGCGCATCGTCGTCGAGCCGAACCGGGTCAGAGTGGATCTTCGCCAGGGCGCAGGTTGGACGACCGTGGACCAGTTCCAGGGTTCGGACTCGGATCTTGGAGCGGGACGCTTCGGTTTTCTGGTCTCCGGCAATATGCTCGGCAGGGCCGACGAGTACGCGATCAAGAACTTCGTCTTCCGCCCTGCGGCTGAAGCCAGGTAGCTCTCGCCGATTCACGCGGCCGTGGCCCGCCGTCGTGCGGTGTCGCTTGGCCGGTATCGCGGAAGCGACGCTGGATTCGGTTCGGCTCTTTGATCACCGCGCCCACGTTTTTGGAAAGTTTGACATCCCCTTGCCTGGATTGTGGCAGGCGTTCGAACCAGACCGTGCTGCCGTAGATGGGCGGATCGGGTCCAATGCCTTCGTGATCTCTCTCTCCAGGCCCTGTTGGCCACTGTGCCCAACCAACTGGAGCCGCCACCCCGCCGCCGTGGCCAAAACCGGACTCGAACGGCCCCGAGTGACCCCACCCTGTCATCCACAAAAAGAAAGACCGGCTCCCCCGCTCGTGGCGGAGCCGGTCTCGATTACGTAGGGTCAGTTTAGATCCTGACCCTCTTCAGTGGCCTAGAAGGTAATCCTCATCACCAACTGGCCATTGCGTTCGTACTGTGCGCCTGTCAACTCACCGAACGTGGCCGAAGTCACGGTGGCATTTGGAGCAGCGAACTGGGGCGTGTTGAACAGGTTGATGAACTCGCCGCGGAGTTCGACACGCACGCGCTCGCCCACCGGGAACTGTTTCTGGATACTGACGTCGTATACCTTGAAGCCCGGTCCGCGCTCCGTGCCGACGCCGGCGTTGCCGAGCGTTTTGGCGGTCGGACGGACATATGCAGAAGTGTCAAACCACTTCGAGCCGAGTCCGACTTGGCCGAGTGTCTTGCCACCTTTGCCCACCACGCTGGCGCGTGCGCCGCGCGAGTTGGTGGTCGAGTTGTCGGAGGACCGGATCGTCAGCGGGAAGCCGCTGCGCAGCGTCAGGATGCCGCCGAGTTGCCAGCCACCCAGGACCGCGTCGACCACGGCCGGGGCGTCGCTCATGTACTTCTTGCCCTTGCCGAAAGGCATGGCCCAAACGTGAGAGAGGGTCAACATCTGGCGGGCATCGAAGTAAGTCGGGCCCCACTCGGCCTTGCGGTCATAGAGGTACTGCCAGTAGGCCGATTGTGAAGCCGCCTGGCCGCCCTCACCGTAGTAGCCGATTGCATCGCTCATGCCATGAGACCAGGTGTAATTCGCCTGGAATTCGATGCCGCTCGACAAACGCTTGGTCAGCGAAGCTTGCATCGCGTCATAACGCTGGTTGCCGTTGGATTCCGTGCCCGAAATCTGGGTGATGTTTGCCAGAAGCGGATTGCAGCACAGGTAAGGGCTCCGTTCCGTGGTGCCATCTGCCAGCAGCCGCCGCTGGTAGTAAGGCATCGGAACGACTAGGTGCGTGCCCTTCTGCCCGACATAGCCCACGCTGGCAACCGTCTGCCACCCAAACTGCCGTTCGAGTGTCAGGTTCCACTGCTGTGTGTTGGCCGGGCGGATGAAGGGATCCCACAGCCGGACATTAATGCCTCGGTAAGGATCAGTGGCCGAAAGCGAGCTCAGTCCCTGGCTGGAGTTTGTCAACGGCAAATTGAAACTCGGGTTGTCGTACCGGCCCTCAAACTCCGAGTTGAACGGCGGGTTCATCGGCAGGCGCAGGTTGGTGCCCGTGCCCTCCATGAACGAGCTGATGGTGTATGCGCCGCGTAGGACTGTCTTCGACATCAATGTGTAAGCAAATCCAAATCGGGGCTGGAAGTCCTTCTTGTATGGCTGGTAGAGTGCCCGGCTGTTGCCGTCCTTGCCGGCCAGCAGCAATGCGCCGGTGAACGGGTGGAAGTTCGCCTGGCGGTCCTTTACCTCAACCAGTGGCGTGTGGTACTCCCAACGCAACCCGAGGTTCAAGGTGAGTTTGTCGGTGACGCGCCAGTCGTCCTGGAAGTAAGCGCCCCAAATCGTCTTGCGGTGGCCCCACGTCCCGCTCTGCAGGCCCTTCCCAAGCGTTTCCGGAAGTCCGAGGAAGAAGTCCGCGTCGGCCCATCCGTCGACCGTGCCAGAGCTCTTGCCGGTGAATCGCCCGACATACGTCATGAACCCGGTGCGGCCGTTGTTGCCGGAGTAGAACGTGTTCATCCTTTGCCGCAAAATTTGGCCGCCCATCTTCATCATGTGCCGGTTCTTGATCCACGTCAGGTTGTCGGCAAAATGGAACGTAGCATTGGCAAACAATTGCTGAGTGCCGATGTTCGCGTTCCCGATTGAAGTAGTGAAGGTCTGGTTGCTGAAATTAAGTGCCAGTAGGCCTGGCTGATTGACCCCCGCGATGCCGTACTTCTGGTTCAAATCGCCGTAGCCTTCCTTATTGGCCCCGCCGTTGAACAAAACAATGCGGTTGATGCCGAACCGAGCTTCGTTTACGATGCTCGTCGAAACCGTCCGCGTCCAGTTCAACACGCCTGCCTTGAATGGCGACTGGTTGAAGGTATTGAACACCAGCGGGTGGCTGTTGAAGCCGGGAATGTCCTGCATGCCTTGGGAATAGCGGACCGAGAAGTCGTCCTTCGAAGTCATCTTCCAGTCGAGCTTCCCGTCGCCCTGGTCGCTGTTCAGCTTGTTCCAGTTTGTGTTCTGAGCATTCTGACGGAGCGCCGTGCTCAACGGAGCAGGATACAGCGCCGTGTCCGCGAACAACTTGTTGGCGACGGGGCTCTGCATGCTCAGCGGGATCAAGTTGCCTGCAAATGGAGTCCGGGTGCCGTCGGCTGTCAAGGAAAAGGGATTGTAGAGTTGCCGCGCAGTGCGCCCTGCGAGGGCCGGGTCTGATGTCGGGTCAAGCAACTTCGAGAAGTCGCCGTTCCGGAAGGCCACAGGCATGTCGGTCCTGATTCCAATATTGCGCGGGTACGGTCTGCGGACAGCCTGGAAGTCAACAAAGAAGAACAGTTTGTCACGGCCATTGACCACCTTGGGGATGATCACCGGGCCGCCGAATGTGCCGCCAAAGGCGTTGTAACGGACGCCGACTCGCTGGAGGCTCTTGCCTGTCGCCGGGTCGATCGTCCAATTGCGGGCCCACTGGTTTGCATTCAATTTGTCATTCTTGAAAAACTCGAACGCCGACCCGTGAAACTCGTTCGTGCCCGACTTCATCATCACGTTGATGATGCCGCCCTGGAAGTTGCCGAACTCGGCCGAAGCGTTGTTGGTAATCATCTTCACTTCCGAAATCGCATCAAGGTTCGGCTGATACGAAGTCAGGTTGTCGGAGACCTGGTTGTTGTCGATGCCGTCCAGCAGGAAGTTGTTAGCTTCCTTGCGGTTGCCGTTCACGTACGGACGTCCGCCGCCGCCGGTCCTCTGGTCGTTGTTCATGCCTGACGGGTTGGTCGTCGTCACGCCCGCGGCCAGCAGCGTCAACGTGATGTAGTTGCGGCTGATAAGCGGCGTATTCGTCAGTTTGTTTGTTGAGAGCGTGGCCCCCACGATCGTTGTATCGGTCTGCAACAGCGGCGGTTCGCCGGTCACGTTGACCGATTCGGTGATCGCGCCCACTTCGAGGCTTGTGTCAAGACGCGCGCGCTGGTTGACCTCCAAAACGATGTCGGGCCGGATCGCGGTCTTGAAGCCTTTGGCTTCGATCTTCACTTCGTACCGTCCCGGCGGAATGCGCGGGAACAGGAAGACGCCGGCCTCGTTGGTCGTCATTTCATATGAAGTGCCTCGGGCCTGGTCCCTTGCTGTGACCTTGGCTCCGAGCACTACGGCTCCGGACGCGTCTGTGATCACGCCCGTTATGCTCGAGCTTACCTCCTGCGACCACACCGGCGCCGCCGCCATAAAGACGAGGGCCAGCGCAGCTAGAGCGAAGCTGTACGGCAAGAATCTATTACTGTGCATAGACTTACCTCTTCCAATAGATGTACACATCGTAATCCCATGCTGCCCTTGGGGTTTCCTGAGCCTTTCGGACGGCCCGAGTGGTTGCTCTGATCCTTGCGCCTGCAATCGCTGCTGGCGCCATCGAACCTGTGAACCGCTGTGCCGTGCGAAGTCTCTGGCGGCCATGAGTCCGGCCAAAACCCCTTTCGCTGAGATCAACGGTAACAGATCCTTAATGCGGTTACAAGCCCCTAATGTCAAGGTATCCATTGGCCAGTTACTTGTGTTTACATGGCCACGTCGCGTCCAGCGGAACCGCCGCAGTGCGGTTGCTGCCGGCTTCTGGCCATGCCTGCTCGTGCTTCCCCTGATGGGCAATTCAGGCTTCGGAGCCAAACGAACTCGCCTGACCGGATGAACCTGCGGCCGGGCAATCAGCGGGCTCGATCCACGAGTAGAATTAAGGATGAAGACCATGAATAATTTCGAATTCTTCAACCCGACAACGATCCTGTTTGGAAAGGGTCAGATTGCTTCAATCGCGAATCAAATCCCTATCGGCGCGAGGGTGATGCTGACCGCCGGTGGCGGCAGCATCAAGACCAATGGTGTCTACGACCAAACGATTCAGGCGCTTACTGGACGCATCATCGTCGAGTTCTGGGGCATCGAGCCCAATCCCGAATACGCCACGCTGATGAAGGCCGTCGAGCTGGGCCGCAAGGAGAAGGTCGATTTCATTCTGGCTGTCGGCGGCGGCTCCGTCCTGGATGGATCGAAGTTTATCGCGGCTGCGATCCCGTTCGAGGGCGAGCCTTGGGACTTCGTCAACAAGGGCGCCACGATCGAATCAGCGAAACCGCTGGGCTCGATCCTCACGCTGCCTGCAACTGGTTCGGAATCAAATACTTTCGCCGTCATCAGCCGCCGTGAGACAGGCGAAAAACTGGCCTTCAGCTCCGTCCACGTCTATCCAAAGTTCGCCGTACTTGACCCTGAAACGACGTTCAGCCTGCCTCCGCGGCAGGTGGCCAACGGAGTTGTGGACGCCTTCTGCCACGTCTGCGAACAATACATGACGTTCCCGTCCGAGGCGCATATCCAGGACCGGTTCGCCGAATCGATCCTCAAGACACTAATCGAAGTTGGGCCCAGAACCCTTGCAAATCCAACCAATTACGATGACCGGGCGACGTTCGTTTGGTCGGCCACTCTGGCCTTGAACGGGCTTATCGGAGCCGGCGTTCCTCAGGACTGGGCAACCCACATGATCGGACATGAGTTGACGGCCTTGTACGAAATCGATCATGCCCGGACGCTGGCTGTCGTTATGCCGCACTTGTTCCGGGTTCAGTCGGCCCAGAAGCAAGCCAAGCTTCTCCAGTTTGCCGATCGAGTTTGGGGCATTGCTAAAGGTTCGAATCAAGAGCGCATTGAGGCGGCTATCAAGAAGACGGAGGAGTTCTTCGAGGCGATGGGCCTGCCTACCCGGTTGTCGCGCTATGAGAACATCCAGCCGTCAACCCCGTCGCTGGTGGCGGAGAAACTCAAGGGGCGCGGGTTTGTGAAGTTGGGAGAGAAGGGTGAGGTAGGGCCGGAGCAGGTGATCGAGATTCTCACGCGCAGCCTGGCCGCTTGATTAACTCGTGTGATCGTGGACGATCCTCCAGCCTTGCGTCGTTTTGACCAGGACAAGCGAGAACCGGCCGGAGGCAGCCCCTCCGGCCTCTTTCGTTCTCGTGAGGGCGAATCCGCCGAGGACGAGAGCTGAATCAGACGTGACCAAACGAACCTCATCGATGGTGAACTTGAGCTTTCCCATCTTCTCTGGGCTAGCGTAAGTCTTTTTGTATCTTTCCATTACGGCAGCATAGCCGCGGGTAACGCCGGAGCGTCCCTGGAAGGTGATCTCGGCGGACTCGAGGTAGCCGGTCATGAAGGCGTCGATGTCGGCGCGGTTCCAGGCCTGTTCCTGCATGCTGAGGACGGCGCGAATGTCGTCCTGGGGTGTGGCGGCGAGGAGAAGGGCGGCAAACAGCAGTTGAATCATTCTGGACAGTCTCCGGTCCTTTCCATCATCGCAGGTGTCGCAGCACCGGCCGCGCCCATCGAGGCAAGATCCAGGAGAGTCGGACGAATGACAAAGGCAATATGCCGGTCAAAAAGGCAGCAAGCGAAAACGTATCAGACGGCGGCAGCGGCAGCCTGGCCACTGGCGGCCTCGGCGAAGACGTAAATGTTGAACATGGGGGTCTGGTCGCCACGCCCCCAGCGATTTGTCTTCCAGGCGGCGCGGATATAGCGGACATCGGGGTGCGCGGCGAGATTCAATTGCAGCCGATAGGTTCCGCAGTAGAATTTCTGCGGGAAGGCGGCCAAGGGTTTGGCATCGAAATTTTCGCCGTCCGCGGAACCGTAAAAAGCCAGGTCAATCGACTGCTGCTCGATAACTCCCGTGATGCCGAAGGTCAACAGAATCGAGTCGGGCCGGTCAGGGCCGAGGTCGAAGCTTGGGGAGGCGCCGTTCTCGCGGACAACCTGCTCGGGGACGACAAAGTTCGCGTTCATCTCACTCTCTCTGTGTGGAGTGCTGGCCTATTACAAGACTATTGTGTGCCGCCTATTATAAGAATCTCATATTCCCGCAACTAAATAAAACGGCGACGCGGGCTTGCGGCCACGCGACGCTCCCCTATCGGAAGGTCACCCCTGGGGCTCGGTTTCGCGCCGCGCGGGAGGCGGGGGTTGAACGATGTCGACGTACTCGCTTCTACGGTAAATGCTGAGATAGAGGCCGAAGAAGGTAATCAGTAGCAATCCGACGCCGACAGAGAACAAGATCAAGCGTTGGACTCCACGGGTGGCGGCGAAAGCCTGCCGGGCATCCTGCGCAAGCAGGACCGTCCAATCCAGATTCGGGTATGAAGACCGGAGGCCTGGAGAGGCGAAGGCAATAAGGGAAACCGCGCCGCTGCGCAATGGCGCAACCGCGTACCCTTTACTCCGGCCCGCCTCCGTGGCCAGAAACTCGTTGATGGCCAAGAACTCCTCGGATTTCAGTTTGGCCGAGAGATCCATGTTGGGGCCGGTAATTATCGTGCCATCGGGTTTGACCAGGAGCGCGCGCATTGTGGGCCCCTGTTCCAGGCGCCGCAGAATCGGGAAGACCGTTGAGACTTCAATCAAGGCGTCCAGGGCTCCGATGCAGGCGTTGGTTGCGGGGTCCACAACCGGCACACCAAGTCCGATGTAGTAGGACTTGGTCACGTCGTCGTAAAGCACATCGGTGATGTGCACGGCTCCCCGTCCGTTGGCGAAGATACTGATCCAGAAATCCTCGTCGCCTTGGAAGTAATCGAGCGTCTTGTGTGTTGCCGCGATGACTGACCCGTGGGAATCGGTGAGTGTGATTCGGAGAAAGCGGCGGTCAACCTCACGGAACCGGCCGAGCAGGCGGGAGGCCGGGGATCCGAGCATCTGGCGGACGAATGTATCCGAAGCAGGGCTGTTCCAATCTTTTTCGCGCGCCAGGATTTGCGCCTTGAGCCTCTCTTCTCCCAGGCCCTCCTGAGCACGGTTGGCCGATTGGACAGCCTCGACGATCACCGCATTCGCGGCGAGCGCCCCGGCTGAAACGACTCGATCATTGATGAAAGACGCGACCTCGCTGGCGGCCATGTCAGCGAGCGTCCTGAAGTGGGTGCCAATGGTGGCCTCCATCGCCGTTTCCGCTCTCTGAATTGTGTAGAGGCCGATGATGCAGAAAGGGACGAGGGCGACCAGAAGGCCGATAAACAGCTTAGTCGACGGGATTCTGAGATAAGATCGCGGGTTCGGCATGGAACGCCTCCTGTGAGCTGTTCAATCGCAACACCGCCGGCCGCGCGTCCCATCCGGCGAGTCAGACGAACACCGCCCGGCCGGAAAAGCCATGAACCGGCAACCCGGTCCGTTCTTACTATAATCCCAGTGAAATGCGGATAAAAGGCAATTCAGATCCGATTGCGCGGCTGGCCCCGTTCACCGCAGCGCCGGCCGGGCGTCCGCAGGCAAAAGCGACCTGTAAAGGCCAGGCTGCATGGCGCGGCGATACTCATTTTGGACAGAATTGAGCAGATCAGGCTCACCCATCAGCGCAATCGCCGACAGGGCCATGGCCTTGGCGGCGACCACCATGCCCTTACGGCCGGCGCTGGTTCCAGCGCAGGCCGTGGATTGCCAGGTATGGATCGGGACTCCAGGGAAGAAGGTAGCGGCGTACAGATGGCCAGTCGGGACGTTCCAACTCACGTCGCCGACGTCGGTGGAGCCTGAGAAGAGAGCTGATCTCGGCGGGAGAATCGTGGATGCCTCTTCAAGCGGTCTGGCCGCCTCCAAGGATTGTTTCAGTTGGGCGGCAAAACCGCGCTCCGACTCGTTATAGAAAACGCCGCCAGCAGTCTTCAGACTGCGGTCGATCAGGGAGACCAAAGACGGGACGGGCACCATATTGGCATAGCTCGACGTCACACGGATTTCGGCCTTCGTCTCGGTGGCAAGCGCTCCGGCCTCCACGCACTTTCGCACCCGTTCCCAGATCGACTCAAGCGTCTTGAGATCAGGATGGCGGGCGATCAGGCTGATCTCGGCCACGTCGGGAACGATATTGGCGGCTGCGCCGCCTTTCGTGATGATGTAGTGCAGGCGGGTTTCCTGAGGGACATGTTCCCGCAGCAGATTCACGGCATGGAGAGTGAGTTCGACGGCATCGAGCGCCGAGCGGCCAGCGTCGGGGGCGGCTGCCGCATGGGCAGGCCGTCCGGTGAAGGAAATGCGGGCAGAGATGTTGGCCAGCCAGGAGTTGTTATCGGCGGCGTTGAAATCGGCGGGGTGCCAAGCAAAGACGGTGTCGACATCCTTGAAAAGCCCAGCGCGGAGCATGAAGATCTTTCCTCCGCCGCCCTCCTCGGCGGGCGTGCCATAGAAGCGAATAGTTCCTTTGATCCCAGCGGCTTGCATCTGTTCCTTGGCGGCAACCGCGGCCAGAGCCGAGGCGGCGCCGAAGAGGTTGTGCCCGCAACCGTGCCCTGGGGCCCCTGCTACACGCGGGGACCGCTCCGGCAAATCGGCTTGAGATAGACCTGGCAGGGCGTCGTATTCGCCGAGGATGGCGATCACGGGTTTGCCTTGGCCCCATTCGGCGGTGAACGCGGTGGGCAGGCCAGCAACGCCTTCAGTCACGCGGAAACCGGATGCTCGGAGCTCGGCTGCGAGCAGCGCGGCGCTCTTTGACTCGCCGAAGCCGAGTTCGGGATTCTCCCAGATCTGGCGGGAAACGCGTCCGAAGCGATCAGCGTGCGCATCGACGCGCTCAATGACGCCGTCAGCAGCGGAAGCGGAGATTGCGGCGGCAATCAGGACAGCAACAAATCGCATGGAACCCCCAGGGCAGGCCCAAAGCTGCGTGGTGGCGCGGGGTGGCGCGACACACCGGCTCCGGGCTATTCTCGGATTTCCACATTGTACTCGAACGCCGATTCCGGGAATCCCTCATGCCTCGTTACGCAGCAATCGACATTGGCAGCAATTCAATCCGGTACATGGTGGCCGATACCGATCCGGCACGCCGGCTGACGACGGTGGCCGAAGGGCGGCAGGTGACCCGCCTGGGCGAGAGCGTCTTCCTTACGGGGAAAGTCAGCCGGGAGTCGATCGACTCGGTATCGGCGGTTCTGACGCGGATGGCGGCCGAATGGAAACCAACTGAACCTATTGCTGTGCGTGCAGTAGCCACGGCGGCAATCCGGGATGCCAACAACGGGGAGGAGTTCGTCGAGGCGGCATCGCGGGCGCTGGGCGTACCCGTGGAAGTCATCTCCGGCCAGGAAGAGGCGAGGCTGATCCACCTTGGCGTCGAGGCGCGGTGGCCTCACCGCGATGATAGGGTGCTGCTGATCGACATCGGAGGCGGAAGCGCCGAGATCATCGAAGCAGTGGAAGGCCGAATGACGGTGGCGTTTTCACGGCCGCTGGGCGCGGTCCGGTTGCAATCGGTCTTCTTGAGGAACGATCCGCCGGCGCCGGCCGAGCTATTGAGACTGGGTGAGTATATCGATGAAAAGCTGGCGGCTCCCGCCAAGCGCATCCAGCGCGGCGGATTTCAAAAGGCGATCGGAACATCGGCAGCGGCCTCGGCGATCGTGTGCGCGGTGAACAGGATTCCACGGGCCAGGCGGCCGGAAGCCGACAGGCGGCAGGTGACGCAGCAGCAGGTGCGGAGGCTCCTGGGGCGGCTTTCGGCCATGACACTGGCCGAACGGCGGCAGACGGTAGGGATCGGTCCCAGGCGCGCCGAGATCATCGTTCCCGGCGTGGCTGTCTTGTTACGGGCAATGGAGACGTTTGATCTGCAGGTGCTGGCCTATTGTTCCGCCGGAGTGCGAGACGGTCTCATCGCCGACCTGGCGGAGCGGGGCGTGGGACGGGAACGGGCGCGTCTCAGCCGGGAGAACCGGGCGCTGGTGGAGCAGTTCGCCCGGCGGTTTGGAGTCGATTTGCGCCACGCGAGGAAGGTGGCGCATTTCAGTAGGGAGCTTTTCGAAGCGATGAGGCCATTGCATGGACTCGGGCTGGAGACGGGCAGGCTGCTGGAGGCGGCGGCGTATCTGCGCGACGTGGGCCACATGATCAGCGACAGCAGCCACCACAAGCACTCGCAGTACATCGTGCAGAATTCGGATCTGGCTGGATTCACGAACGAAGAGCGGAGACTGGTGGCCTTGCTGTGCCGCTATCACAGGAAGACGATGCCCGCCGCCAGGCACCCGGAGTTTCAGGCGCTCGGGCAGGAGCAGCGCCGGGTACTGCTGCATTTAACACCGTTACTGAGAGTGGCCGACGCTCTGGACCGCAGCAGGGATCAAAGAGTAGAGTCAGTGACAGGAGAGATCGGCGGCGAGGAGGTTTCATTGACAATGTACTCCGAGCACGACACCGGGTTGGAGCGCTGGGCGGCAGAGAGTGTTGCCGCCGATTTCGCACAGGTCTACGGGCGGCGGCTGGTGGTCCGGTGGGAGGGATCGTGAGCGCAAGGCGGGACAACTGGGATTTGCCCGCAAGGGAATTCGCCAGGCGCGAAACGCTGGCAAGGCTTGAGCGCGTACTCAAGGAGATTGAGCGGATCTCGGCGTCGGCGGGCGAGGACGAAGTTCACGATCTGAGGGTGGCGATCAGGAGGTTCTCCCAGGCGGTACGAATCTTCCAACCGCTACTGCCAAAGAAGGCGGGCAAGATCGTCAAGCAAGTGAGGGCATTGTTGAAGGCGGCGGGCGCGGTGCGGGATCTGGACGTGGGGATGGAGCGGCTTCGAAAACTGGGCGCCGGCGAGGAGGAACCTCTCTTGAGGTCCATGGCGGAGATGCGCAGGCGCGCAAGCCTGGAGCTGTTGGGCGAGGTATTCCGGCTCAGGGCAAGCGCTCCGGAATCGGCGTGGCCACCGGTATTCAGCCCGGAGCGCGACTTGACTGGGGTAGCGCAATGAAGAAGCGAACGTCGATGACTTGGGACGCGCTGCTGGGTGTAGGGGAGAATGCGCGCTTGGGACTGCCGGTGGCCGTTGCCGAGTTCTTCGCGCTAGGTAGAAAGGCAGCGGCGAGCGAAACTCCCGCGGAGTTGCACGCATTCCGGCTGGCTGCGAAGCGTTTCCGTTACACCCTGGAGATCTTTCAACCGCTCTATGGGCCGGGACTTGAGCCAAGGATCGAGGCGGTACGCAGGATTCAGACGCTGCTTGGCGACCGGCAGGACTATACAGTCTTGTCCGCGCGGCTCCGGAATGTACTCGCGCCGTCTGACACCTTGCTCGCCGCGCTGCGAGCCTGCGAGGAGAGGGGACGCGATCTCGAGCAGCGGTTTGAGGAGTTTTGGCGCGACGAAATCGACACGCCAGGCGCTGAAACGCGCTGGGTGCGATACCTGATGCGCCGGCCGGCCTCACGAATCGTTCGCAAGCAGCCTGGGCCGCCGGCCAGCGCCGCAACCGTTCCGCCAGGCGGCCGCACGAACAGGCGAGCGCGCCCCCGGCGGTAGCGTTATGCGGTTGTGTTTCATCCTCCTGGCGTTCATGGCTGGGGAGCCGCAACCGGCGCCCGAGATCCGCTGGGAGTTTGGACCGCTGGTCAAGGATGCCGGTCCGGCCGCCAGGGTGAGCATCCCAAAAGGTCTGATCTGGGCTGGAGGCAAAGAGGCCCGCCGGTTTCTTGAGTTCACGGGCAACCCGGCATCAGGAGGCGAGGCGGCCATTGCCGGACCCGTCCGTCTGGACTGGTTCGCCGTCATCACATGGCGGACGTACGAGTCTCTCGGCTTCGACGCCAAGCGCCCCGACCCGGCGCAAATCGCCGAGGCGATCCGATTGGGTAGCGCCTCCGCCAACCTCGACCGGCGACACAGCGGCCGGGAAACGCTGGAAATAGTAGACTGGGCCGAAAGGCCGGTTTTCCATGCGGAAACCGGGCGTTTGGAATTCGTGCTCCACTCGCAGGAGAGCGGCGGCCGGCAGGTGGCAAACAGGTTCACATACCTCCTTGGACGCCGCGGCTTGATTGAGATTGAACTGGTGAGCGAGCAAGGGGCGGATACGTCCAGCGCCGGGCGGCTGATCGACGCCTTCACGTGGCGCCCGGGGGAGTCCTACGAAGACTCCACCGGCACACGCTCATCGTGGGTGGCCGCGTTGGCCGCCGCACTGGCGGCGGCTCTGGGCATCCGGATGTGGCGTCAGCGGGGACAGTAGGCGATGCAATCGATTTCGATCAGCATCTTCGGGTCGGCGAAAGCAACAGCGACCGTTGTCCGCGTCGGGAATCGCTCTCCGAAGAATTCGCGGTAGACCTCGTTCATCGCCCCGAAGTGGTTGCCGTCGCGAAGGTAAACGTTGACCTTCACGACATCAGCAGGCGTCGCTCCGGCCGACGCCAGCAGGCGTTTCACGTTGCCCAGAGTGATGCGCGTTTCGTGCTGGATGTCGCCGTAGGACATCTGATCGGTGGCAGGGTCCACCGGACCCTGCCCTGAGACGAACACGAAGTTCCCTGCGCGAATCACCGGGGAATAGGGCCCCCGCGGCGACGGCGATTCAGGCGGAAAGATGCGTTCGATCATGCTTGACTCCTGTTATTCGGCTTTCTTACGGCGCGACTTGCGCGGAGCTTTGGCCGCCCCGGCGGTGGCAGTTGAGGCGGCTGCCTTCTTCCGGGCCGGAGCGCGCTTCTTCGGTTTGGGTTCCTCCTCGGGCAGAGGGATCTCTCCCGTTGCCGTCGGTTGGCCCCGGACGATGGGCTGGACGAAATCGTGCTCGGTGAGCAGATCCTCCTCTTTCATCTCCTTCTCCGGCGGAGCGGGTGGATAGAACTCCGCGCCGAGGTGGACGATCAGCCCGGATTCAGCGTTCGGCTCGAGCCTCACAACCAAACGATCCTGTGCGAAATTGAGGAACTCGATGAAGCCGGGGAAGCCGTATCGCATGTGGTCGAAGTCGGCGAACTCTTCCTTCATCCAGGTTTCGAGTTCGTCGACAGCACGGCCGCCGTCGTATTCGAAATCGATCCGGTGGATTTCGAGGACCTCGCGCAGGTGCTCGAGCGCCTCTTCGGGCCGCGGCATGGGCTTATCGTTCTGCGGATGGTGCTTGCGTTCGATGAACCAGCGGCCGCCGCCACCCTTCACCTGCACGAAGTCGGCTTTCTTCAGTCTCTCGATGAAATCCGAGAAGCTGCGCGCGCCATAGGCGGATTCATTGAATGCCGAGTCCAGTTGAAGCATGGTGGATTTCAGCAGGCCGAGTTGCGGCTGAACATTGCGGCGTTCGAGCACGTGCAGGGCACGCTCGACCAGTGGCATGGCCAGGATCAGATCCAGCGGAGCCGGACGGTTCTGCTGCTGTTGTTGCTGTTGCTCACGGTCCTTCTCGCGGCGCTCTTCACGCTCGCGGCGCCGCTCTTCGCGATCCTTCCGGAACCGGTTGCGGTCGCCCCGGTCGCGGTCGTCACGCTGGGCTTGCGGCTGAGGCATCGGCTGGACCTGGGAAGGATCGACGTTGAGCAGCGATTCGAAGCTGATGAACTCGTGGCAGTTCTGCTGGAGGATGGTCGAGGTGAACGCCCGGCCACCGACGACAAAGACGGTCTTGCCATATTCCTTCAGCTTGTTGACGAGCGGGATGAAGTCCGAGTCGCCGCTGACGACGGCGAAGGCGTTCACGTGGTCGTGAGTGAAGGCCATCTCCAAGGCATCGAGGGCCAAGTTAATGTCGGCCCCGTTCTTGTCGCCGCGCGGCGATGGGATGCGCTGGACCATCTGGACGGCGTTCTCGGCCATCTGGCGGGTAGCGCCTTCCTGCCTGCTCCAGTTGGCGTAGGCGAATTTGGCGACGATGTCGCCGCGCTCCTTGAGCGCGTCTAAGACGAGCGCGACGTCGAAGTCGCGCCGCAGCGTGGACTTCACGCCGATTTCGATGTTGTCGTAATCGACAAACACCGCGATGGTGAGTCGGTCATGCATGGTAGTTGAATCAAAATCCTAACAAATTGTTCTCTGGGGCGGGCGGGGCGAATGGCTTCGCCGGTTATGCCTGGCAGTCGAAGCGCCCAGCGGAAGTCATCCGCTCGCTTCGTTCCGGGTGCGCCGTTGCCATCGGCCTCGCCGACCTCCGTTTGTTCCTGTGTTGCGGCGTCCGTTTCCAGGACCGTGCCGCTTGCGGCGGCTTATGGACCGCCTTACTTTCTCGTCGCCGTTAAACGTTTACGCGGAGTCTCATCTCCATTCGGCCGCCATATTCTGCAACCAACCTGTTTCAAAGGCGCTCGAAAGGAGCGCGGCAGCTTGCATCTCAAGCGTCCCTCGGGTGCCCGCGTTGATCGCTTTTATCAGCCGGCGTCTCCGATGATACGCGGGCCACTCTCATCGTGTCTCAGCCGGAAGACCAGCCGGGATACCCTGGCCATCCGCCCCGACCTGCGAATCTATCGTCAGAAGGCGGTTCCGTCTTCAGTATAGTCGTTCCGGCGGCATTCGTTTTGAAATTGAACAATTCAGATGACCGAGACTGGGTCGAGGAGCATCCTAGAATAGTAGATTCAAGATGGACGAGAAACCATTCAGGGAACCTGTGCTGGCGCTGAACAGGATCTACACAAAGACAGGCGACACGGGGCAGACCTGCCTGGTTGGCGGGCAAAGGGTAGGTAAGGATGAGTTAAGACTGGAGTGCTACGGCACTGTGGATGAACTCAACAGCCACATCGGCATGGCCCTGGCCCTGGCAACTGAGCCCGAACTGGACCTGCTGCGGCAATCGCTGACGCGAATCCAGCATGAACTGTTCAACCTGGGTTCAGTCCTCGCGACTCTTCCCGCGGATGTCGGCCCGCAACAACCGCGGGTGACCGAGGCCGGGATTGCTCAACTCGAGCGGGAAATCGACGAAATGAACGCCGGCCTGCCCGAATTGCGGAGCTTTGTGCTTCCCGGCGGGTCGGCTCTCAACGCGCAACTCCACATTTGCCGGACCGTCTGCCGCCGGGCAGAGCGCTTGGTGGTGGCGCTTGACCACGAAACGGCCGCCGAGGCTGTCAACATCCGTTATCTGAACCGGCTCAGCGATCTTCTGTTTGTGCAAAGCAGATACACGAGCGCGGCCACGGGCACGGCTGAAGTCTTGTGGCAACCCAACCAGCCAAAGACGGGCGGGTAGCGCCAGCCCGTCAGGCGCCGTTCAGTCTCACTTGGTTTCCTGACGCGGCTTGACTGTCCACATGTAGATTGTCCGGCCGTCGATGTCCTTGGTCACCTCCGGCGCCCACTGCCCCATCCGGAAGCTGTGCGAGACGATCCGCGTGCCAGGCTTCAGTTCCCCCATCAGCCGGGGCATGAGCTTTTCGTTCACTGATGGCAGCAGATACAGTGTGACCACTGTGGCGTCCTTGATATCGGCCTCGAACAGATCTTTCTTGATGAACTTGACGCGGTCCTCGACCTTGGCCGACCTGGCGTTTGCCTCGGCTTCGCCGATACGGACAGGATCGAGGTCATAGCCGATGCCGCGAGCGCCAAATTCGCTGGCGGCCATGACGACAATGCGGCCGTCGCCGCAGCCCAGGTCGATGACGAGGTCGTTCTTGGTCACCTTGGCTGTTTCCAGCATCCCGCGGACCACGCTCATCGGGGTCGGCACATAGGGAACCGAAAGACCGTTGCCGTAAGGATAGTCATCCTGGGCATGGACGGCCGGGGCCGTCAACAGAGCAGCGGCAGTGCAGAGCAGAAGCGCAGCGGTTCTCATTTGTTTGAATCTCCCGTGGATGAAAACATACAACAGTTGGGCGCCGAACGGAACAGGCAATTGCAGCCACCGGTGCAGCAGCGGACTTTTCGAGCCCTGTCCATGTCAGCCGGACTGATCCGGCCAGCGGCGGCGCTTCGATCAGACTGAAGACGAAGCCGGCGTGGTCCCTGCCATGCTGGGAAACCTCCCGGCGCGCCAGTGTAGAACCGCCGTGATGCGCTATACCGGAAGTATGCGGCCTCCAAAACAAGATTGGACGAAGTTGAAAGTGTTCCCCGTGTCAGGGAGGAAGAGCCTGACGCAGGTTGAAGGAATCCTACGCGATCCCGAGTCCGATCCGCCTCCGTGCGCCGAAGAGCCCAGACGCCAGATTGGAGCATGCGCCGCAGCCGTCAGAAGGGCCCGTGAGCGAGGTTCGGGCGTCATCCTGATGTACGGCGCCCATCTTCTGCGAAATGGCGCAGCGCCGATCCTGGAGCGCATGATGGCCAAAGGCTGGCTGACTCACCTGGCCACGAATGGGGCCGGGACGATTCACGACTG
This sequence comes from Bryobacteraceae bacterium, assembly GCA_029975915.1. The sequence goes on along the minus strand of JARKOC010000542.1, from coordinate 245,062 downwards.
GGAGTACGCCTGGCTTGGCCGATCCACAGAGAGCGTACGCGAAAACGTCGCCACGGGCACGTTTGGAGCCTGGAATGAAACCGGCCTGAACATCATGCTGGCGTTGCTGGCGGGCGGATTGAGGGGAGAGGGATACGGGACTTCGCTGGGGCGGTACATCCACGAGGACGGGGCGGATCTTCCGGCTCCCGAGGAGCTTGAATCGGCCATTCAACGTGAGCCATCCCATCCTTTGACGGCGGCTCGCGCCGATCTGTTGCGGATCATGCGCGGACAGGGCATCGCTGCCGGACGCGTAAAGGTCGAACACAAATGGAAGCACGCGTCGATCCTGGCACAGGCGTTCCGCCATGACGTGGCCATGACGGTCCATCCGGGCATCGGCTACGACATCATTGCCAATCATCCGGTTTACGACGGCGGCGTGGTGGGCCGGGCGGCAGAATGGGATTTCCGGCTCTTCGGCGATTCGGTGGAGACGCTGGACGGCGGCGTGGTTCTTTCCGTCGGTTCAGCAATCATGGCGCCACAGGTCTTTGAAAAGAGTCTAAGTTGCGTCAACAACCTGCGGCTGCAGACGGGCAGGCCGACGGTCTCCGGCCATTCAATCTATGTTGTGGATTTGCAGGACAGCGGTAACTGGGATTGGACGGCAGGCGAACCGCCGAAGACCAATGCGGCGTACTACCTTCGCTTTTGCAAGAGCTTCTCGCGCATGGGCGGGGAGATGCACTACGTTCAATGCGACAACGCGACGTTTATGCACCAGTTGTATCGTCAACTTGGAAAGAAAGATTGAGGGGCGCCGCCTGAGCAGTAGAGGCTGCCCAGGCCATTCATGGAGTGGTCGGCGCGGTTGCGACGCGTGAAGTGCGAAGTGAAGCGGCGCGGACGTCGAGCGACTCGATCAGTTGCCGGTGGATTCTCTCATCCAGAAGATACCTTGGCGCGCCATCCTGCTCCACCAGCGTGGCCAGTTGCTTGCCCGCGAGCAGGATGCAGAACTGGCGCTCCCCGGGTGTCAGGCTATGCAACTCGACACCGGCCAAGCCGCCTGCGCCGGATTCGAACTTGCGCAGGAAGTCACGCGTGAAAACCTGCGGGTCGGCGCCGTCGAGCGCGGCGGACGCGGCCGGCCAGCGCTGTTCGGGATCGCCGTGGAAGTACGGTCCTGAGGCGAAGGCCAGAAGGAACACGATCACGTCGATGAATGTGGCCAGCAGGAAAGCGAAGACATGTCGGCCGGTGGGGGCGGAAACGAGTTCGGTGAAAGCCAGGAGCAGTTCCTCCTGGCCGGATGCGGTCTTGTCCAGGTGGTCGGAGAGAGAGGGGACTGGGGGCCGCTCTGCCTTTGCCGCATGGGTTTGCTGATCGACTTCGGCCCAGGGGATGGAGTCGTAGACTTCGCGGTAACGGCGGATCTGGACATCAGAGGGGTCGTTCGGTTTCAACTGAGTGCGGAACGCGGAAAGCGACTGCTGGGCCGCGGTGAGTTGTTCGAGCGACTGGCGGGCGAGCTTGGCGTGGCGGTCAAACGCGCTGTAGCGGACGCCCTGGCCGGCGCCTTCCTTGTAGGAATCGCCGTACGTCTGGGCCTCCCGGGCGACGGCCTCGCGGATGCGGGCCAGGTAAGGATCGGAGTCCTGGGCGCGGGCCATATGGCCGTGAAGCTTTTCGGCGGCGGTAAGTTCGTCGAGCGCGACCACATGCTTTTTGGCTTCCAGGATGGCGGTCGAAAGTTGCTGCTCGGCTTGCCCCGCGGAGGCTGAAATCGTGTCATAGAGACCGCGCTGGACCAGCGCCGGGCGTTCCCGCGCCGAGAACCAGGTGTACAGGCTGACATAGGAGAAGGCGATGGACACCACGGCCGTGATGGCATAGACAGATGTCAGTAGGAGGCGGCGGGTCTCGGTGAAGCCGATGAGCCAGGCCACCAGGACGAGCGCCGATTGGATGCCGAGCGAGGCAAGGAAAGCGAACCAGCCATTGAGGTAGAGCGCCATGCCCATGTAGGTGGTGTACCAGGAGACGATGGACAGCAAAACAGTGGAGACAAACAGAGATTGAACCATCGCGCGGCTGCCGGAACCGCCCGTTGATGTAGATGGCGACACGAAGACCATGTGGACACACCTCCCGCTTGATGGTGAGTACGCACCAGGGCCGCGCCCGGTTCTGCACGAGGCGAAGAGTTTACAGAGCAGTCGAAGCTGGCGCCGGCTAGAAACTCAAAACCATGTGCCAGATATAGACGTAGGCCAGGGCGTCGAGGTCCTCATAGATCCGGCGGGCCAGGAGCGGGTCGCCTGGAATGGACGGAATGTCTTTCAGCCGCTCCTCCCACGGGAAGCAGACGCCGGCGGGAACGCGCGGGATCACAGCCGGGGGCGCCTTGAGACGATCAGATGGCGGAGGCGGAGGCGGGGCGGAGTTGGGCTGGCGGCTGTAGACTCCGTATTCGCGCGTGAACTCCGTCATGGCGCGGACGTTTTCCACTTTGGCGTCGTTCTGCATGATGGCGCTGGCGTCCATGATGTAGCCGCCGTCCTGGCCTAGCGTGTCGATCAGAAACTTGCACCGGTCGCGAACCTGGTCTGGCGTGCCGAGGAAGAGCAAGGCGTTAGGGACGCCGCCAGAAGTGCAGAACTTCTTACCTAGTTTTTGTTGCGTCAGCACGGGGTCACCGCGGTCGATGTGGTATATGATCGAACCCGCCGGGAGTTCGGCGAATGCATCAAGATGGGCGTCCCACTTGCCCTCGGCATAGAAAAGAACCTGATTGCCACGCTCCCAGATGGATTCGACGATGGGTTTCAATGTCGGCCAGTAGAGGCGGTTGAACTGGTCGTATGAGATGAAGGGGACGCAACCGCGGTGCATCCAAATGGGGATCGGAATGTTGCGGGTGGGATCGAGACCGGATAGTGCAATCCATTGCAGGTGGGGCATGAGAGCATGGCAGGCGGCCTCGACCTTTTCCGGGATTTCCATAAGATCGAAGGCGAGGCCGACGTAGCCGCGGAACTTGTCGCCCAGGACGTCGAGCGGCGCTTTCAACATGCCGCAGATCGACGATGGGGTTCCGCACTCGGCCTTCATGCGTTCAAGCTGCGGTCCGAAGGCGTTGAAGTAGGATGCCATGGCCCAGGTGCTCTTGACGAGGGCGAGGTTGTGGCGGAAGGTGTGCGGCGCGCCGGTGGGGGCGAGTTCGGCGGCGACGCGCGGGTACCAAACCTCATAGAGAAAGCGCACTGGGTCTTCGATCAACTGGTCGTACTCTTCGCGCTTCATCCAGGCATTGTCGTTGGGCGGTTCCTTGTACTGAAAGGCGACATCGGGCGGGATGTCGATGCCGGGGATGGCGTAATAGCGAAGTCCCGCGGTCTGGGCGAGGCCGGTCCAGACATAGACCATGTTTGGCACGACGGCGTCCCAGTCGTAATCGTTGCAGCAACGGATCACGGCTTCGAACGCCTTGTTGTAGTCATGGGCGACCTCCTGGCATGTCATACCGCAGTGCGTGGCGGTGAACTCGGCGGCAAATGGGCGCAAGGGCACACGGTCGGGCTTCATGTTCCGGCCGGCGGTCACGTAGCGGTTCAGCCGCTGGGCGTAGAGTTCGCTTTTGTCAGTGGTCATGGCGATTCTGGACAGACAGGTCTTTAACAGGTTTATCGCTCGCGGGCTTCCGATGGCAAGTGTGAATCAGCGCGAAACCAGGAATTCCATAGACGTGAACGGGTGCGAGGCAAGCAGACGGGCGGCGCCGCGGTTGGGTAGCAAGGGCGCGAGTCGGCGGAGCGAGTCGGCAACCGGTGGATGAATGGCCAATGTGTACAGATCTGCGCTTTCGCCGTGCAGGTAGCGGACATAAGTAGGCGCAGGCAGGACGTCAAGAAAGGAAGCCCAGAAGGGTTTGCGGAAGAGCCTGGAGCGCGAGGCGAAATCGCGCGAGACCTGGTAGCGGCGGGATGGCGAGACAAAGGTGATAGCGCGGCAGAGCGTGGCATTGAAGGGCCGCGTGGGATCGTCGGCAGGCAGCCGGGCCAGCAACGCCGAGAGTTCTGAGGGATCGGGGGCGAATCCCAGCCAGCGGAAGCGCGAGGCTCCCGAGACGACAACGCCGCGCTCGAGCATCGACGCCACGTCGGCCAGTTGGGTGCCGGCGGCGGCGGCGATGTGCGTAATGAGTTGAACGAACTCGATATCCTGCACGACAACGGGCGTCATCGAGGCATAGCCCGCGGCCTCGGAGCTGATCTTGACGCGAATGGTGGCAGGCAACGGCACTGAATGACAGTCTATACTGCGGGAGTCGAAATGAACACACTGGAGAGGGTGAAGCAGGAACTGGCCAAGTACGAGCATCCACTCGTGGAGTTCTTCGCCGAGCAGGGCGGGCAAGGCGTCGAACTGCGGATGAAGGTGAAAGGCGTCGAGGGGATTCATGTCTATTCGGCGCCGGTGCACGAGCGCGACGCAGCGAGTGCGCAATTCGAATGGCAGTTCCAACGCTACTTATACGACTGCCTGCACGATTACCTGGTGGAGATGTTCACCCTGAATCCGCAGCGCCGGGACTCCCTGTCATGACAGCCGCCGGAGAGAAGATCGCGGCGGCGATCCGGCGCGGCGGGGCAATCCGGTTTTCGCAGTTCATGCAGACGGCGCTCTACGGCGCCGAGTGCGGTTACTACACCAGCGGCAGGGATGTCTTCGGGCGGTCCGGCGACTTCTACACATCCGAGCAGTTGCAGCCTGTGTTTGGGCGTCTGATGCGCGCTGCGCTCGGGCGGCGCAAACCGGCGGCGCCTGGAACATGGAACGTGGTGGAGTGGGGTGCTGGACGCGGTGAGATGGCGGAATACCTGGAGGCGCTGGGCTATGCCGCCATCGATGTGGGAAGAGACGATGCACCCGAAATGTTTGAAGGCGTGGCCTTTAGCAACGAGCTGTTCGATGCGCTTCCAGTGGATGCGGCGAAGCGAAGCGGCGGCGAATGGAGACTGATGAGGGTTGGATGGAAGGATGGAGAATTCGTCTGGGTGGCGGGCGAGCGGCTGGAAGGCGAATGGCTCGATTACGCTGATCGCGCCGGATCGAACATTGAGCGCGACGAGGCATGGATCGAGCTGCCCGTGAGCATGGAGGACACCCTTGCGCGAATCGACTCACGGCTGGAGCGCGGTTCTATCGTAGCCATCGATTACGGGTATACAGAAAAGGAACTCGGACGCTTCCCGGACGGGACGTTGATGAGTTACCGGCGGCATCAGGCAAGCGGCGATGTGTTGAAAGATCCCGGCGAGCAGGACATCACGGCGCACGTCGCATTCAGCTATTTGATGGACTGCGCCGCTGGCCGTGGATGGTCAGGCGCGAAGTTGAGGAGCCTGTCGCGGTGGGTGATGGAGGAGTGCGGCGAGCACGGGCTGGAAGAGGCGATTGAGGCGGATGCAGAGCCGGAGAGGGTGAGGCTGCGGTTGCAGTTGAAGACAATTCTTTTTGGGATGGGCGAGAGTTTCCGCGTGGCGGAGTGGAGCAAGGAGGGGTAAAAAGCCAAGAGCCCCGGCTTGCACCAGGGCCCTTGGGTTGATTCCGTTTGCCGCGCTCCCAATGGGAGCGATGCGTGGTTACTTCTTAGGCGCTGCAGCCTTCTTCGGAGCAGCCTTCTTGGGCGCCGCAGCCTTCTTCGGGGCAGCGGCTTTCTTCGGAGCAGCAGCTTTCTTCGGAGCAGCGGCCTTCTTGGGCGCCGCAGCCTTCTTGGGGGCAGCAGCCTTCTTCGGGGCGGCAGCCTTCTTGGTCGCGTTTCTCATTGAGTGTTTCTCCCTGACATCAGTTGTTGCGATCGCTATCGATCGCATTATGATCTCTGTATAAACTTGGACTCAAAACAAAGTCAAGGAAAAAGTGAGTTCGCGAGAGGCGCCGCGATTGAAAACAAGAAGCCTCAAGAACGTTTGAAACACTCGACCCCAATACTGGCGCGGGTCCGGCGCGAGGCGGCCCTTGTGGCGGCTTTCGCGCTGCTGTGCGTTTTTCTTTCGGGCTGCTCGAAGCGGAGGCGCGCGCCTCGCGTTCCGGTTGCTCCTGCCGTGGGAGCCGCGGAGGTTGGGGTGGCGAGCTGGTACGGCCATCCGTACCATGGAAGACGCGCCGCCAACGGCGAGATATACGACATGGAGAAGATGACGGCGGCGCACAGAACTCTGCCGTTTGGCACGCGCGTTCATGTCACGAATCTGACCAACGGCAAGGAAGTCGAGGTGCGTATCAACGACCGCGGGCCCTTCGTCGATAGCCGCATCATCGACTTGTCGCGCGCGGCTGCCGAACGGATCGCGATGATCGGGCCGGGTACGGCGAAGGTGAGGATCGTCGTGCTCGGCTATGGTCCCGCCGCCGGGCAAGCGGCCTACGCCGTGCAGGTGGGTGCGTTCAAGGACAAGTTGAGGGCTGAAGCGCTGCGCGACCGGCTTTCAGAGCGCTACGCGCCAGTCACTGTAGTCAGGCGTGATGGCGACCCGGCGACCTACCGCGTCCTCGCGGGCGCAAAGTCGACGATGGAGGAGGCTGAGGCGCTGGCCACGGCGCTGCGGCGTAGCTCTCCAGATGCGTTCGTCGTCAGGCTCGACCCTTAGTTTGGCGCTGAACATCACACTTCTCCGGCATGGGACAATAGAGATTCCCACACCTGTCCGGTGTTCCAAATGACATCTCCAAACCCACAACTGAGAAACATCGCCATCATTGCGCACGTAGACCACGGTAAGACCACTCTGGTGGATGCCATGTTCCGCCAGTCCGGCATCTTTCGCGCCAACGAACGCGTGGAAGAACGCGTCATGGACTCGAACGAACTGGAGCGGGAGCGCGGCATCACTATCCTTTCCAAGACCACCGGCGTCCGCTACCACGGCATCAAGATCAACATCGTCGACACCCCCGGGCACGCCGACTTCGGCGGCGAAGTGGAACGCGCTCTGAAGCTGGTGGATGGCGTCATGCTGCTTGTGGATGCCAGCGAAGGGCCGCTGCCTCAGACCAGGTACGTCTTGTCGAAAGCACTCGAAGCCCGGCTGCCTCAGATCATTGTCATTAACAAGATCGACCGGCCCGACGCACGCTGCCAGGAGGTGCTGAACGAAGTCTTCGACCTTTTCATTGACCTGGACGCGACCGAGGAGCAGCTTGATTTCCCGGTCGTCTATGCCATCGCCCGCGACGGAATCGCCAAGCTGAGTCTCGATGACGAGTCTACCTCGCTGGAGCCGTTGTTCGAGGCCATCGTCAAGCACATCCCTCCGCCGCAGGGAGATCCCGGCGCGCTGCTCCAGTTCCAGGTGGCCAATCTGGACTACTCCGATTACCTGGGCCGGATCGCCATCGGGCGCGTCTTCAACGGCACGCTGAACAATGGAGACGATGTCTCTATCACCAAGCTGGACGGCAAGGTTGAAAAGACGCGCATTACCAAGATGTATTCGTTTGAGGGGTTGAAGCGCGTGGAAGAGACACGGGCGCTGCCGGGCGACATCCTGGCGATCGCCGGCGTCGAGGGCATCACCATCGGCGAAACTGTTTCGCATCCCGATACGCCGAAGGCCATGCCGCACATTCTGATCGACGAGCCGACCATCGGCATGCTGTTCACCATCAACACGTCGCCGTTCGCCGGACGCGAAGGCGCCTACGTGACGTCACGCAACCTGCGCGACCGGCTGGACAAGGAACTGCTGACCAACGTCAGCCTGCGCGTGGAAGAGGCGGGCGGGCCGGAAGCATACCAGGTAATGGGCCGCGGCGAGCTGCAATTGGCGATTCTGATCGAGATGATGCGGCGCGAGGGCTACGAGTTGATGGTGGGCAAGCCCCAGATCATCACCAAAACAGTGGACGGCAAGCTCTTGGAACCTCAGGAACTGCTGGTTGTGGACGTGCCGGAGCCTTACGTGGGCGTGGTGATCGAGAAATTGGGCATGCGCAAGGGCAAAATGTCGAAGATGGTCAACCACGGCACCGGCCGGGCGCGGCTCGAGTTCCTTGTTCCTTCTCGCGGATTGATCGGACTGCGCTCGGAGATGCTCACCGACACCAAGGGTACTGCGATCATGAACTCGCTCTTTCACGGCCATATCGAGTGGCAGGGAGACATCCCGATGCGGCTGACCGGCGCTCTGGTCGCCGACCGTCCGGGCGCCGCCACCGCCTACGCCATCTTCAACCTCCAGGAGCGTGGCGAAATATTCATTGCGCCAGGGACCGAGGTTTATGAAGGCATGATCATTGGCGAGAACTCGCGGCCGGACGATCTGAACGTCAACATCGTCAAAGAAAAGAAGTTGACCAATATGCGGGCGTCGACCGCCGATGAGGCGATTCGTTTGGTTCCGCCGCGGCTGCTGAACCTCGAACAGGCCATCGAGTTCATCAACGAGGATGAGTTCGTCGAGGTGACGCCAAAGTCGATCCGGCTCAGGAAAAAAGTGCTGAAGGCGAATATGCGGTAGGGTTGTTCTGCCGGGAGACGGGGGGCGATCAGTCGCAGTTCGGCACTTGGAGGAACTCGCAGTAGTAGATCTCAGAGCCGAGGGCTGTGGTAATCATCCCGAAGATGATGAACAGTATCGCGGCGATGGCACAGTTGGCGGCGTAAAACCGCCGCTGCCTGTTGGACTCCAGGGCCAGCGATGGCAGCATCGCAATCAGTGCTCCGGCCGGCATCAACAGCAACACTACCGCCAGCGCCCAATACTCTTGAGTACTCGTGTGCGGCCCCGGCCTCATCCATGAGAACACAGGCTCCAATCGCTTCACCACCACCAGGTTCAGCAGCCAGAATGGCAGCGCAAACAGCAACCCGGTCCACGCGGCCATCCGCGGGCGCTTAGAGAACAGTCCCGATGGTCCGTGTGCCATCGCCAGAATCCTCCCTGGCTCTCCCGGCGGGGACAATGCGACCCACAGGCACCCAAGCGCAAACCGAAACCTCTCTATTCGACCTTCCACGTGCTCCAACTCCGCCATCATCGCCTCGGCCCATTCTCGGCGCGCGGCAGGCATCCACTTCACAGCCCGCTCCAGGATCATCGCTGGCACGTCACGCCTCATCAAGCCAAGACCTCCCTCAACCGCCCGGTTTCTGCTATGTGTTTCGCGATCTCCGCGGCTTGCTTCATTCCGGCTCCGGTTAGCCGGTACAGATGCCGCGGCGGCCGTCCATTTGGCGGATCCTGCTCCCAGGAGGACTCAAGCAATCCCCGGTCGGCGAGACGCATCAGGATTGGATACATCGATCCCGCCTTCAATCCGGTCCGCAAACAGAGGTCGTATCCGTGCTGCCACTCAGTGTGTCCCTCTGCAAGCGCCAGCAGTGCGCGTTGCGTTTGCTCCGATGGAGGGCGGTTCCTGGGCACGCCTTAAGTCTATATAGATAGACTTAAGGCGTCAAGCGCTTTATTCGTAGCGCAGGGCTTCAATCGGGTCGAGCCGCGATGCCTTCATCGCCGGGACGATCCCCGCGATGAGCCCAACTAGGAACAGAACGCCCATCGAGATGGCGATGGCGGACACCGAGACGTCCAGTTGAATATCGCCGTAGCCGCTGCTGTCCTCGAAGGCGGCGCCTAGGAAGGGCATGGATCCAATGGCCTCGGTGGCAAGCAGGCCGAGGGAGACGCCGATGAAACCGCCGCTCAGGATGACCAGGGACGCTTCGGTGAGGAACTGCGACAAGATCATGCGGCGGCGGCCGCCGATGGCCTTCATCATGCCGATTTCACGAGTCCGCTCAATCACCGAGGCGAGCATGATGTTGGCCAGCCCCACTCCGCCGATGGCTAGCGTCAGAGCGCCGACGAAACCCATGAGCAGCTTCACTGCCAGGGCCATCCCGGTGACGATCGTCATGAACTTACTGAATGCGAGGATTTCGACGGCGCGCTCGTCAGTCGGCGGGAAACGGTGCAGTTCGCCGAGCTTGGCCCGAACCATGGCGATGGCGCGGTCGCGCGCCTCGCTGGAGACGGGTTTCCAAACAAACATCCACGGATACCGGGTGTCGCCAAACAGCGCGTAGGTGTCGTAGGGGATGAAGATGCACTCGTTGTCGCGACGGTTGTAGTTGGCGATCTGGACTTTGGTGTCGATGACCCCGATGACGCTGAACCGGATTCCGTTGATGGTGATCTCTTCGTCAATGGGGGGCGCTCCGGCGAAGAGTTTCTTGGCGGTTTCGCTGCCGAGCACGGCTACGCGGCGCTGGTGTGTCCGGTCGTCCTCATTGATCCATCGCCCATCAGAGATCTTGATGTTCCTGATGGAGTCGTATTCCGGATAGACCGCTCGCAGCGTCGTTTCGAACTCGCGCGAACCGTGAATCGCGCGCATCCCGCCCGGCATGATCTCGGGCGAGATGGCTTCGATCAGCGGCACGGATTCCTTCAGCGTCCGCCAGTCCTCAATGTCAAATCGGATCTTCTTGCCAGCCCTTTGTCCGCCGGCCTGTTCGCCCGTGGTTCGCGGAATCGTCAGAACGAGGTCCTGGCCGACGGCGGTAAAGCACTTCGTTAGCGCGTTCTCGAAGCCATTGCCGTAGCTGATGAGGATAACGAAACAGGCCACGCCCCAGCCCAGGTTCAGGGCCGTCGTAACGGTCCGGCGGCGGTGGAAGCGTAGCGCCGCCAGCGCCTCCTTAAAAATGTAGCCGTAAGTCATCTCATGTCATCTCTCGTAGCGCAACGCCTCGACTGGCGTCATGGCGGCGGCGTGCCGGGCCGGCGGCAGCGCCGATGTGACAGCAACGATGCCGAGCGCCGACGTCGCCAGCGCTAACACTTTCCAATGAACCGGCAATCCGGAGAACATCACCGGCATGGGAAGCGAGTTCACAATAGAGGTTAAGCACAGCACAAGGATCAGTCCACCTGCGCCTGCCAGTAGCGCCAGGAAGATCCCTTCGAGGAAGAAGTCAAGGAGAATCCGGCGGCTGGTGGCGCCAAGCGCCTTCTTCAGGCCGATTTCGTGAGTTCGTTCGGCTACGGCCATCATCATCGTGTTCATCACCCCCACACCCCCCAGCGAGAGCGTGACCAGGGCGATGACTGCCAGGAAGATCTCTCCGGCCGTGAAGATTGAATCGAACATTTGCGCCGACTCGACCGAATCCCACACCTCCAGCGCGCCTTCATCCTCCTTGTCGAATCCGTGGACCCGGCCAAGCGCCGCCCTGACCTGTGCCTGCGCTTGCTCCCATTGCGCGACCGATGCCGGCCGGTACAAAATCCCCCAGACGTGACCCTCAGCATAGATCTCGCGGCTGGGTGGCATATCTCGGAGCAGGACCGTCTCTGGAACAAGGACCTTATCGTTATCCCAACCGTCATAGGAACTGTTCTGTTCCTTCTCATCCATAAGCCCGATCACTTCGTACGGGTAGTTGTTCAGATAAATGCGTTCGCCCAGAGGTACAGGATTATGTTCGAACAGTTGCTTGCGGACCGTGGCGCCAAGCACCGCAACCCGGCGCATTTGGGTATTGTCCAACTCGCTGATATTGCGGCCCTTGCCCGCCGGCAGGTTTCTCAGCTTCAGATATTCTGGAGTGACGCCAACGGTGAGAAACCGGCCGGAGTTGAAGACGCTGCGGGCTGGAACCTGGCGGGTTTTTTGCTCGGCGGCTACGGTTTCAACGGCCGGGCACTGGGTGCGGATGATCTCTACGTCCTTGCGCTGCAAGCGGATGCGACGCCCGGCTCGTTGACCTCCCGCCTGGCGTTCGGTGACACCGCCCCAGATGAAGACGATGTTGTCGCCGATTTGCGACATGTTCTTGCGCTGGCCCTGGCGGAATCCATCACCCAGGGCGGACATCAAGACGAGTGATGCGATGCCCCAGGCAATTCCAAACAATGTCAGAAAGCTTCGCAGTTTGTTCCGTTTGAGGTTCGACAAGGTCTGCCGGCAGAGGTCGATCAGAAGTTCGGCGGGATGCATCCTGCGCTCCCGCTTCATTATTTGCCTCGCCGGGGCGAGCACGAACCGCCCACTCTCACTGGTTTGCTTCGGCATGGCCGTACATGAATGAGATACGGCCATCCTGATCGCTTTGTTCCACAAAGGGGTGGGGGTGAGGCGTGCGACAATGGCATCCATGCCTGGGTCCAGCCAATCGTCTTCGACACCGGCCGAGTCCCGGTACGCCTCTGCCATACGGACCGGCCTCGTCTTCGACCACGCCTACCGCCGCCACGATCCCGGGCCTTGCCATCCCGAATCGCCGGACCGGTACATGGCCCTGTCCGAGGCGTTCCGCAAGAATGGGATCCTCGACTCAGCCGTCCGCATCGCGCCTCGAATGGCCACTGAAGACGACATCCACCTAGTGCACACTCGGGCGTATTTTAAGAACGTTCTCCGAGACGTGGAGCGCAAGGCCAGCACCCTGAGCACCGGCGACACAAGCCTTGGAGAACATTCGCTTGAAACCGCGATGCTTGCGGCCGGCGGCGCGCTAGCCGCGGTCGATGCTGTGTTTCAGCGCAAGGTAGATAATGCTTTCGCCGTGGTCCGGCCCCCCGGCCATCACGTGACAGCGTCTCGAGGAATGGGCTTCTGTGTCTTCAATAGCGTCGCCATCGCCGCGCGTTACGCGGAAAAGGTCTACGGCGTCGACCGGACTCTGATCGTCGACTGGGATGTTCATCATGGAAACGGGACGCAGGAGATCTTCTACCGCGATCCGGAGGTCCTGTTTTTCAGCGTTCACCAATGGCCTTGGTATCCCGGAACCGGGGCGGCGGACGAAACCGGCGAGGCCGCCGGCCGGGGCTACACGATCAATTGCCCGCTTGCTGCTGGCTCCGGGCATGCTGATGTTCTCGGCGCATTTCGCAAACGTCTTCTGCCTGCGGCTCTCCAGTACAAGCCGGCATTGGTCCTTGTCTCCGCCGGGTTTGATTCCCGCCGTGGCGACCCGCTTGGCCGCTTCACTCTAAAAGAATCCGACTTCGCCGAGATGACAGCCATTCTCATGGAGATAGCCGCTCAATTCGCAGGCGGACGGGTGATCAGCGTGCTCGAGGGAGGGTACAACCTGTCAGGATTGGCCAGTGCGTCATCAGCCCACTTCGAGGCGTTGCGCGCGTCTTAGGGAAGGCCTGTGGTGGACGCTGTCAGGCTCGAACTGACGACCCCCACCTTGTAAGGGTGGTGCTCTAACCAACTGAGCTAAGCGTCCATTTTCAGACTACCGCAAATCGCTTCGGGCGTCTCAGTTGCCGATGTACCGGCTGTAGAGACTTCGTGCCAGGCCAGGATCGGTGGTCCCCTTGATGATGGCCCGGCCGTCGGCGAAGATCGTCATCTCGTGCGGTGGAAAGACAAACCGGACCGCGAATTCGTTCGACCTGACCTCCCCAAGAGGAGCCAGCCGCGCAGCCAGTGCGGAGAGATCGACCGGCCGGCGGCGGTCGTGGATCTGGACGGCGTTCCTGCCGCAGAGCGAGATCGGCGGCCGGCCCTCGCCCTGAAGATGCCGGCAAGTGCGCAGTGCGCAGGCTGGGCATCGAGGGTCGGGATCGGGCATGTCGATCTGCCGGATCGTTCCTTCCCAGACGTCGATCGTCGTAATGCGCGGTTCCACGCCGCCGGCGCCGCTGGTGAGAATCTTCAGCGCCAGGCTCGTCTGCCAGGCTGCGACCGACGCTGTCAGTGTGTTCACCACGCCGGCTGTCTCACAGGTGGGCTGCGCGCCTGTTGGAGGCTCCGGGTAGATGCACTCGAAGCAGGCTGTCCGTCCGGGAACCACTGGCATCGCCAGCCCGTAGGACCCCACCGCTCCGCCGTAGATCCACGGGATTGCGGACTCGACCGCGTAGTCGTTGATCAAGTAACGCGTGTCAAAATTGTCAGTCCCATCAAGGATGAGATCGCATTCTTCGAGGACCTCTTCGATGTTGCCGGGCGTCAGGTCGGCAATGTGCGCTTCGAGAACGATCTCAGAATTCGCTTCCTTCAGGCGAACGGCGGCGGCGGCCGCCTTGGGCATCGCCGCGGCGGCGTCTGCCTCCGTGTAAAGCCATTGCCGCTGCAAATTGCTCAGTTCGACATAGTCGCGGTCGATCAGTTTGAGCCGCCCCACACCCGCGCGAGCCAATGCCGCGGCTTGAAAAGATCCAAGTGCGCCGCAGCCCACCACGGCCACCGTGGCTGACGACAGGCGGAGCTGTCCTGCCTCGCCGATGCCAGAGAAGCGAATCTGGCGTGAGTATCGATCGCGGTTCGTGGTTGGCATCCCTAGAGGAAATCCTACCAATCGCGTTGGTATCATGGCATTACGTGAACAGCCCCGGCCTTGCTGGAGCCATTGTTGCGTGCGTCCTGTTGGCGGCGGGTCCGCCCGTTTACGCACAGGCCGAACGTTACAACGGGCGGAAGATATACCAGGTTCTGCTGGAACCAAAAGACCAACCGCTCTCGCGGGATCAGATCGGGCAGTGGGTGGTCATCCGTCCAGGAGACATTTTCAGCGAAGCTGCCCTCGGCGACGCAGTCCGCCGGTTGTTCGCCACAGGGCGATACAAGGACGTCCAGGCGGATGTTGAGGATACGCCCGCCGGATTGGTCCTCACCTTCAAAACCGTCCCCGCCTTCTTCCTCAGCCAGTTGGTCATCGAAGGGGTCCCCACCCCTCCCAACCCCGCGGTTCTGAATAGCGCGACACGCCTGGAGTTGGGTGGAACCATCGAGGACGAGACCGATATTCCGGCCGCCGTCGACGGACTTCGCGAAACCTTAAAGGCTAATGGCTTCATGAGTCCAAAAATCGACTTCTTTGTCGAGCACCGGCCAACCCACCAGGAGGTCTTCCTTCGATTCGTCATCGAACCGGGTGTCCGCGCACGGTTCGCCGCACCCATTTTCACCGGCGATCCACAGAAAAGCCAGGCATCCCTGCTGCGCGCGACCGACTGGCGCCGCTGGTGGGGTCTGCGTCGATTTCAGCCCGCGACTGAGCGCCGCATTCAGGACGGACTCGAAAAACTGCGGTCATCCTACCTGAAGAAGAACTACTTGATGTCCCAGGTCCGTTTGGTTTCGCTTGACTATGATGCGGCGGCCAACACTTTGCGGCCAACGGTCGACATCCAGGCCGGCCCTCGCGTTGCCGTCCGGACCGAAGGAGCCAGGATGCGCGCGGGAACCCTGCGCGAATTGATACCGATCTACCAGGAGCGGACTGTGGACCGCGAACTGCTCATCGAAGGGCAGAACAACCTCCAGGCGCACTTCCAGGCAAACGGCTACTTCGATGCAAAGGTCTCCTTCACGGTAGAGGAAGAACCCGGCGGCACCGGCCAGTTGATCCGCTATAACATCGCCCAGGGGCCGCGCTATAAGCTCGTCAGCCTCGGCGTCAAAGGCGCGAAGTATTTCGACGAAGCCACAATTCGCGAGCGGCTCTCCATCATCCCGGCCAGATTTCCGCAGTACCGCCGGGGCCGTTTTTCACGCGGATTGGTGGACCGGGACAAGGACGCGATTATCGAGCTCTACCGTATGAACGGATTCCGCGATGCCACGGTCGAGGCGGTTGTGACCGACAACTATCTGGGCAAGGCCGGCGACCTCGCCGTCACTTACGTCATCACCGAGGGCAAACAGTGGTTCGTCGGAGCGCTCGATATGTCGGGCATCGACCTTCGCTTGGTCGAAACCATTCAGAGCATGGTGATGTCCAACCCCGGACAACCGTTCAGCGTCACCGCTGTCGCCACCGACCGTGATAACATCCTGAACTTCTACTTCAACAACGGCTATCCTGACGCAACATTCGACGCCAGCATCGCGGACTCTTCCGACCCGAACATGGTCGAGTTGAAGTACACCGTGAATGAAGGCCGGCGCTACTTCGTCCGCGACGTCCTCGTCAATGGGCTGAAAGCGACCCGCCAGGATTTGGTCACGAGCCGTCTGACGCTCGCCGCACAGGAACCTCTGTCGCAGAGCAACATCGTGGAGACGCAAAGGCGCCTCTATGACCTCGGTATCTTTGCCCGCGTCGCTGTGGCCGTGCAAAACCCCGAAGGCCGGGAAAGGAACAAGTCCGTCATCCTGCAACTCGACGAAGCGAGGAAGTACTCGCTCAACTTCGGCTTCGGAGCCGAATTTGGCCGAATCGGCGGAGGCAACAGTTTCACGGCGCCTGCGGGCGCCGCCGGCTTCGGCCCCCGCGCCCAGATCGGCTTGAGCCGGTCGAACTTCCGGGGCTTGGGACATACGCTGTCTTCCACCCTCCGCGTTTCCAACTTCCAGCAAAGGATCCTGGTGAACTACCTCGCGCCCCAGTTCCGGGGCAACGAGAACGTCAGCCTCACGCTATCCAGCTTCTTTGACCGCTCGCGCGACGTGCGCACGTTCACCTCCACGCGCTCGGAAAACGCCGTCCAGATCACCCAGCGGCTGTCCAGGCCGAACACGCTGCAATACCGCATCATTTTCCGCGACGTCAGCGTCGACGACAAATCGCTTCAGATCGATCCGGAGCTGATCCCCATCTACTCCCGGCCGGTCCAGGTGACCGTCTTCTCCGGATCATTCATTCAAGACCGCCGCGACGATCCACTCGACTCGACTCGTGGCTACTTCAATACGATTGACGCTGGCTATGCCCCGGCGCAACTCTCGCGCAAGACCAGTTATTCGCGCATCTCGGCGCGCAATTCGTCTTACCACCGTGTCAGCAAGGGGGTAATCTTGGCGCGGACCCTGACCATCGGCTGGCTTCACAACCTCGTGAACGACCCCGTGCCACTTCCCGAGCGCTACTTTGCCGGCGGTTCGACGACGCACCGGGGGTTTCCAGAAAACCAGGCCGGCCCCCGCGACCTTGTGACCGGCTACCCGATCGGCGGGAACACGTTCCTGTTCCATGGCACGGAACTCCGGTTCCCGCTCGTCGGAACAAATCTCGGCGCCGTGGTCTTTCATGATTTTGGCAACGTCTATTCCTCTTTCGACAAACTCTCCTTCCGCTACCGGCAGAGGGACCGCTCGGACTTCGACTACGCCGTCCATTCCTTCGGCCTGGGCTTCCGAGTCAGCACGCCTGTTGGGCCGGTGCGTCTGGACTTCGGATATGCCCCGAACTCGCCCAGGTTTGTCGGCTATCGTGGAACCCGGGATGAGCTGATCAGTGGAGGTGGCCAGAGGAACGTCCCTCAAAGGGTCAACCCGTTCCAGTTTCATTTCTCAATCGGGCAGAGCTTCTGATGAACCGCTTGATCGCACTCCTGTTCGCCGCATGCGCCCTGACCGGAAGCGCGGAGATCGTGGACCGTATCGCCGTCTCGGTGGCCGGAGAAGTGGTTACAGCGAGCGACATCCGGCGCCTGATTCGAATCTCCGCCTTCCTTGAGAAGTCGGCTACAGACTACTCGGAATCGAATCTCCGGCGCGCGGCCGCCCAACTGGTTGATCAGGCCCTCATCCGCCGGGAAGCCGAATTAAGCCGCTACCCTGCGCCTTCCTATGAGGAAACCGAATCGGCCTTGGAGCAGCTGGCCGCCTCGCTCGGAATGGATAAAGCCACTATGTTCGCCGCCGCCCTCAAATACGGCTTCTCCGAACAGGAGTTGCGCGACTTGGTGGCCTGGCGTCTGATTCTCACCCGCTTCATCGACTATCGTTTCCGCCCTGGAGTTCAGGTGGGCGAAGCCGATGTCGCTAACTACTACAACAATGTCTTCTTGCCTCAGTTCCGGAAGTTGTCGCCCCAAGCCACGCCTCCGTCCACCGACGCCATCAGGGGACGGATCATCGAGATTCTTAATACTCAGCTCGCCACTGAGGCGGCGCAGTTGTGGCTCGAACAAACACGCAAACAAACCCGCATCCGCTATTTCGAGGAGGCGTTCTAAGTGCGCCGGCGCAGGTGGATTCTGTGGCTTCTGGGAGGCGCGATTGCCTTCACGGTGACCACTGTAGGAATCCTGTCGAGCGGCTGGTTCGCCGAAAGGGTTCGTTTGGCCATAATCGAACGGACCGAAACCGCATCCGGAGGCCGGGCGGAGTTGCAGTCGTTCCATTTCGACTGGTCGTCAATGCGCGCCACCGTGCGCGGCTTCACCCTGCATGGGCTCGAACAGCGGGATCAACCACCATTCTTTTCCGCGGCCGGAATTACGCTCGACCTGCAAGTCGTTTCCTTCCTGCAACGCGACGTCGTGCTGCGGCGGTTGGTCGTGGAGCGCCCCTCCATCCATATCTATGTGGGCCCCGGCGGCAAGACCAATCTGCCCTCGCCGGCTCATCCCGGCCCCAAATCCGATCCCGTCGCCAATCTGCTGAAAACGCGAATCCGGCGTATCGAAATCACGGATGGCGTCTTCGAATATGACCGCCGTTCGATTCCTTTCAACCTCACCGCCGACCACTTCGGCGCGGCCCTGGACTACCAGGCCAAGGGCCCGGCTTATGCGGCCGCCATCTCGTCGAGCCACTTGCGGTTGAACGATCTCGGCGGCGTCGGCTTTGATGCCCGTCTCAGACTGGAGACCGGGCGTATAGGAATCGAACATTGCACCATCCGCCGGCTGGGCGCCGAGGCTCTAGTGTCAGGAGAATTGGCCGGCTTCAGGCAGCCTTCGCTCAAAGTGAGCGCCAAGGTCTCTCAGCCATTGAAAGAACTCGGCATGGATGGCCTCCGCTCTGGCCTTGCCCACTGGGACGCCGAGGTGAATTGGGACGAAAGCGGTTACTCGGCACGGGGTCCCGTCATTGCGAATGGGATTGAGTGGCGGTCCGAAGACTTCCGCCTGTCCAATGGAAGTTTCCGTGCAGACGCATCTCTGATCGACGGCGTCATATCTTTGGAGGATGCAAAGGCCACTGGACTTGGCGGAACCTGGACTGGACGCGCCGAGTTTCGCCGCTGGAGCTTTCTCAAGCTGGATGGCGTAGTCTCGTCGGTGTCATTGGCTGCGATCGCCAGCGCCGTTCCTGGCACGAAATTGCCTTGGGATGGCTCGATCAGCGGGCCGATATCGTTTTCTGGCGAACTGGGGCCGTGGGGCGTGAGGAAAGCCGAGGCCAGCGGGCGTCTGGAAATACGTCCGGCCGAGGCGAGGTTGCCGGCGGAAGGGGCGCTGAACGTAGCGTGGAGGCAGGCAGATGGGCGAGTGACCCTCGATGATTCGGTCATCCGGCTTCCGGCCAGCGAAGTTCGGCTCTCCGGAACGCTGGGCCAGAGTTTGAACGCCGCCTTGTCCACCCACGACTTGGCAGAAATAGAAACCGCCGCAGGCCTGTTTTTTGAAGACGGTTTGCCACTCACGCAATACGTCGAGTTGAATGGAGGCGCCGCGAATGTGGACGCGGTGATTGACGGACCCCTTGGCGAACCTGCGATTTCAGGCCGTATCGGGATGACCCGCTTCAAGGCCGGTGGCGTGGATTTCGACTCTGGATCTGCCACTTTCCGGGTGGACGCACGGCGGCTCGACGTGCGCCGCCTTGACATCTCCCACGCCGGCGCACGGTCGGCGGGACAGGTCTCCCTCGCGCTTTCTGATTGGAAAATCGACACCGCCGCGCCCATGCGGGCGTCGGTCAACCTGCGCAACGTCGGCGCCTCAGACATCGCTCGCATCGCCGGTCTTCCCACGCCGCTTGGTGGCCGGATCACGGCGTCTGCTTCCGTCGCCGGATCGCTGGACCTGCCGTCGGGCGTGGTCGATCTGGATTGGCGAGACGCGGCTTTTGGCCCCGAGCGCGTGCAACGGATCTCCGCCAGCCTTCGGACAACGGTCGATCCCATGCTTGACTTGGCTGGCGAGGTCACACTCGACGGCGATATGATCAAGCTCGCCGCCACTTACAACCATCCGCATGGAGATTGGCGCAACGGCCAACTGCGCCTTCAATTAGGTGCGGCCAAGGTCAACTTGGTGCGCCTTGAGAGCTTTAAGGCGCTACGCCCGGGGCTCGGCGGGAACCTCGAAGCCAGCCTGTCATCCGGAATTGCCGTCAGAGACGGGACGCTTCAGCTCACTTCCCTCGACGGTTTCGTTCAGAGCAGCCTCCAGTCTGGAACAAGGGCGCTGGGCGCCATGCGGGTTGACGCCTCCACGGCCAAGCAGATTGTCCAACTCCGGGTCCAGGGCAACATTGAGGGACATGAATTCGGCGGCGAGGCCCGCATCCGCCCCGAACAGGGCTACACCAGCGATGGACGCTTCGCGCTGCCGCGCATCCCGCTGCGCGATCTTCAATCTGCGCTCGGAGAACCGGACGGCGAACCGTGGCCCGTACAGGGTTTCGTGGGCGGAGACATTACGTTCAAGGGGAACCTGGCCAATCCCCATTCGCTCACCGCCAGGGTGGCCGTAACGCGCCTCCACGTCGCTCCACGTGAGGGCGGAATCCTCGAAGCCGATGTCGAGAAGAACGATCTGGTGATCCGGAATGCGGCCCCCATCACAATTGACATCGACGCCACTGCCGCCTACCTGCGCCCGGCCCGATTGAGCGCCAAAGATACCTCGCTCACCGCGGCCGGCCTTTACACCTTCTCCTCCAGCGCCCCTCTCGATCTGAGTCTGAACGGCACCGTGAACCTCGAAGTGCTGTCTACCTTCGAACCCGATCTCCTCGCCGCCGGAACCGCCCAAATCAGCGCCAATATGCGCGGCCGCCTGGTGAGTCCATCCATCAATGGCCAGATGAGAATCTCCGGCGCGTCCTTCTTCCTTCGCAATCTCGCCAATGGAATCGACAACGCCTCGGGCCTGATTCGCTTCGACCGCGACCGCGCTCAGATCGACAACCTGACTGGACAGAGCGGAGGCGGCAAATTCAAGATCAATGGCTTCGTCGGTTTCGGCGCCCACGAGTGGACCTACCGGCTCGCCGCTGAAGCCGAAGCGATCCGCGTCCGTTACCCGGAGGGCGTTTCCACAACCGCCGACGCCTCGCTCACCCTCACCGGTTCATCCACCCGCAGCCTGCTCTCCGGCCTCCTCACCATCAGGCGCTCCGGATTCAATATGAAGCAGGACCTGGGCAGCATCATTACCGGCTCCACCAACCCGATCCCGGTGCCGGCCACCCAGAACGCCTTCCTGCGAAACCTGCAATTCGACATACGCGTGCGCACTTCGCCCAACGCCACCTTCCAGACCAGCTATACGCGCGACCTTGAAACACGCGCCGATCTCCGCCTGCGCGGAAGCCCGGCAAAGCCCGTCATCCTGGGCTCGGTTGAGGTGAACCAGGGCGAAGTTCAGTTCTTCGGCAACCAGTACAACATCTCCCGTGGCGAACTCCTGTTCTTCAACACTGCCGCCATCCAGCCGTCCATTAACCTCGACCTCGAAACCAGGATCCGCGGCGTCACTGTCTACATCAACGTCAGCGGCCCGTTGTCGCGCCTGGACGTCAACTACCGCTCCGAGCCTCCCTTGCAGTCGCAGGAGATTCTCGCCCTGCTCACCGTAGGGCGCGCCCCAACGGCTACATCGTCCACCATCCCGGCCTCCATCTCGTCGCGCTCCAGCGTCCTCGGCGAATCAAACGCGAACACACTGCTGGGCGGCGCGTTGAGCGCATCTGTGTCCAGCCGGGTCCAGAAGTTCTTTGGCGCATCGCGCATCAAGATCGATCCGAATGTGACGGGCGTCGAAAACCTGCCGCAGGCGCGCCTCACAATTGAGCAGTCGCTCTCCCGCAACATCGTTTTCACTTACTCCATCAACCTCTCAAGATCTTCACAGCAGGTCGTTCGCATGGAATGGGATTTGAGCAACGACTGGTCGCTCATCGCGGTCCGCGATGAAAACGGCGCGTTCGGCGTCGACTTCCTTTACCGCCACCGGTTCAAATGATATGAAACTGAGGTCCAATCAGGGCAAGCTGAAAGTCGAACATTCGATCATCGAAAATCTCCGCCCGGTGCTGGAGCGCATCCTGCTGCACCCCGAAATCAGATCGATTATCCCCGGCGTCATCCGCCACGTCCGCGATGCCAAGGGGAAGCAGGTGACCATCCGGATCACGGTCCAAACCCAAAACGGGTGGAAGGCGATCGCGTTGGCCTCCGGGTCGCGCCAGGAGCTGTTCATCAGCACCAGCCTGCCGAAAATCGCCTTGGAGGGTATTGTCGAGTACGAAACGGCCCGTGGCTGATCCGGCCGGAGCCCCGTTCAGCTGTTCACCCACTTGCGGCTGAAACGGGCGAACACAATGCGCTCATACGGGCCCTTCTCCCCGCTCTCATACAGACAACCGAGATCCCTCCGGCCCACTGGGGCCAGACTGGAATATGCCGCAGGACCGCCGTGCAGCAGGCGTTCACCCTGCCACGTACGGCCCCAGTCGGACGAGACCTTGACGGTCATCTTCTCGCGCCGTGTCGAAGCTGGATTCGAAAAGAAGAGCTGCTTCCCCACCCGGATCAGGCTCGCCTGGCAGACAGGCTCCACCAGGGCCTGGTCCCACTCGAGCTCTGACCACGTGAGACCCCCGTCACGGCTTCGCGAGATGACCCGGTGGTTCCGCTTGCCGGCGTTTCGCATGTTCAGCAACAGCTCGCCGCCGGGCAACTCAACTGCTTGGCATTCGTTGGTTCCACCGGCCGTGCTGCCCCCCAGCCGCCAGTTCTGCCCTCCGTCATCGCTGTAGATGATGTGCGAGTAGTGGCCGCGTGTGCCTTCGACGACGTGATCGCAGGGAATGATGATGCGGCCCGAGCGCATCTGAATGCCGGTGCCCGGCCCGGTGGCATACCACGTCCAATCCGGCTGCGTCACTGTGGAGGTGATTTCCCGCGGCGTGGCCCAGCTCCTGCCGTCGTCGCTGCTATGGGTAAGGTAGACGGTGCGCCGGGCCTCCACTGTCCGTTCGATGATCTGCCGCTCAACCACGGCGCCTGGGTTGTACGTCAACGGCAGCAGGATGCGGCCGGTCTTCCGGTCCTGCACCGGACATGGATTGCCGATTGTGTTCGCTCCAAGATCCGCCACCACCTGCAACGCCGACCAGGTCGCGCCGCCATCCTGGCTCCGCTTCAGCACCAGATCAATGTCGCCCGAGTCGCTGCTCGAATTCCTGCGCCCTTCGCAGAACGCGAGAAGGCTGCCGCGGCGCGTTTCAAGGAGGGCTGGAATTCGAAAAGTGTGGTATCCGTCGTCGCCCGATCGGAAAACTGTCACCTGCGAAGGCTCACCGGCTGCTTCCGCCATCAGGGCGGCATGAGCGCCAGCCCATGCACGAAGCAGATTCCGCCTTGTCGTGTGCCGCATCCGCCTTAACTCCCTGGTAACTACAAACGATGACGCAGCCTCATTCTTTCACGCGCAACCGGCTTGCGCGTCCCGTCTTTCTTTGCCCGCTTCACGGATTGGATGTCCGCCCGGCGGGTGTACGTCAGGCGAGCTTCACTCCCGGAACCGGGGCGTAATCGATCGCCGCCAGACGCCCGCCGTTGGTAATCGACAGCCGTGCCGCTTCCACCACCAGTTCGTTGAACCGGCTGTTGGCTGGTGTGGCCATAATGCCGCGGCTGTCCCATTGCTCAAGCAGCGCCCGGCGTTCGTCTAATGTTCTGTTGCCGGACTCCAATTCGATCGCCCGCTCGACAATGTACTCAACCGACCGGTACCCGTAGCCGACCGGGACCAACCCCGGTCCGCCATGGTCCACGTACTGGAAGTAATCCGGGCTCGGCTCGGCGTATTGCGTCGCTCCGTCACCGGCCGGACATTCAATCAGGCTGTAAGAAACGCCGCGGTAACGGTCATCATGATTGAGCCAGGCGCCTGTCTGCTTTTCCGTGGCGGCGCAGTACATGGTCAGGCCCTGAGTGTTCGACCCCGGCGCCTGATCTGGGAAACCGAGCGCGTTCTGAACGTTCAGGCAAGCGCCGTTGGACCAGATCACGCGGGCGTCAGTCCACAGATAGCCTTCGTTTCCATTCGGAAACTTGTCCTTGAGTCCATACACGCTGATCGCGGTCGGCATCAGCCCGGTGATGAAATGAACCAGATCAACGTAATGGCAGCCGATGTAGGTGAATGCGTCGGTGGCGTCGCAAGTAAACCAGTTCTGGAAGTTTGAATAGCGGTAGTACCACTTTTCGAGCAGACTGGCCGTGCCGAGTTTGAACTCGCCAAACAGCCCGGCCCGGTAGCGCTGCCGGGCCATGTGGCTGCGGTCGTCGAAGCGCTTGTGATACTCGATGGCGACCATCAGCGCCTTCTGGCGGGCCTTGTTCTCGATCTCGTGGGCCTGGGCGGCTTTGAGAACGAGCGGCTTGACGCAAAGCACATTCTGGCCAGCGTCGAGCGCGGCCATCACGGCGTCGTAATGCAGGTGATCGGGGATGCAGATGACGGCCAACTGCCCCGGCGGCAGCCCGGCCAGCACCTCGGTGTAGGCTTCCGTTCTCGGCTGGAATCCCTGGCCGGGGAACGCTCCGGTCAATTTCGGCGCCGTGGCCAATGCCTCCAGCGCGTCGGCCCGGCGGTCGCAGATTTCGATGGATTCAACGACTCCCTTGCGTTGAAGGTGGTAGAGGGACGGCAGGATCTGGTCATGGGCGATCATGCCGCCGCCGATCATCGTGACCCGCATGACGACTATGCTCCTCTCTCAGCCAAGGCTTCTTCCAGCGCTTCGGCGATGGCGGCGCAGCCTTCCTTCACCGCCTCTTCCGTAATCACGAGCGGCGGGCAGATTTTGATGGTGCAGCCTTCTGGGCCAACGGGATTGAACATCAGCACGCCTTTTTCGACCGAACGGCGGACGACCTCCTTCGCCAGAGGGCCATCTGGCTGTTTCGTGCCGGGCCTCACGCAGGCGACACCCGCAACTAAACCCTTGCCGTGTACGCAGCCGATCACATCCGGGTGTTTCGCCTTAAACGCATTCAGCTCGGCCAGCATCACGGCGCCGACCTTGGCCGCGTTTTCGGGCAGCTTTTCGTTGATGATGATGTCGAGGTTGGCCAGCGCGGCGGCACAGCACACCGGGCTGCCGGAGTGCGTCGACGAGGCGGTGCCGGGTGCGTGGATCTCCATCAACTCGGTTTTGCCGGCAACGGCCGCGATCGGCAGCGACGACGAGATCCCCTTGCCCCAGGTGGTCAGGTCGGGCACGACTCCATAGTGTTCGAAGCCCCACATCGTCCCTGTGCGCCCGAAACCGGCCTGAACTTCGTCGAACACCAGCACCACCTTGTGCGCGTCACACCACTTTCGCAGCATCTGGATGTACGCTGGCGGGGCAAATGCGGCCGTGCCGCCTTGATAGGTCTCCATGATGACGGCGCACACATCGGCCGCGGCGACGCCGGCCTCGGCGAGCGAACGCTCAAAGAACTCGAAACTGGTATCCTCCACCCAGTAGCCGTCAGGGAAAGGTAGCTGAACGAAGCCTGGGTCGAGGTTGCCGATCCACTCCTTCAAAGCCGGAATGCCGCCTGCCTGCTGAGAACCGAGCGTGCGTCCATGGAAGGCTTTCTCATAGGACACGATGACATTCTTCCGCCGCCCGCCCACCAACTGGCCGTGGCTGCGTGCGACCTTGATGGCGTACTCAACTGCTTCCGAACCAGTCGTGAGCAGGAAGATCTTCTTCAGCGGCTCCGGCGTAACCGAAGCGAAACGCTCGCACAGATCGGCGCGGATGGCGGTCGGGAAGGCGTATGATGCCAGAAGGTGTTTGTCGGCTTGTGCCTTCACGGCATCGACAATCTCCTGGCGGCCGTGGCCGGCGTTGGTGATCAGCACGCCGCTCGAAAAGTCGAGCCAGCAGTTGCCGCTGGCATCATAAACCTGGAAGCCTTCAGCATGATCCCAGACCACAAGCGGCTGGCCGCCCATGGCGCGAAGCTCGTGCTTCGCCAGCTTTTCGAGGACTGGGATGGAGGCTGGGGCAGGGAGATCGGTGACTATTTTGCGGTACTTTGTCTCGACGCGCGGAACGGGGCGCGGCTGAAAGGCGTGTTCGGGTTCCATTGAGTCATATTGTCCGGGAATTGGGCGTCCGCCGCAAATGACGAACTGCGTTGCCTCTCGCGCCTGTTCGCCGCGCGCCGGGCAACAGCTCTGCTGATCCGCTGTCGATGGATGGGTTTGAACGCTTGGAGTGCGGAGCCCGCCCCGCGCTAGCGCCTTCTTCCTCTGGATTTCCCCACTGGAGCCGGTCCACTCCAGGACAATCGATCAGACACAGATTGCCCTGTCTTCGAAGAACTTGCGCTGACGTTTGGATGCACCGCCAACGGAACGGACGGCAGGGGATAGGCTACTCGGCTGCCTCGGGGGCTTCCGCCGCGGCTTTCTTCTTGGCCCGGGCCTTCTTCTTTTCGGCCGGGGGCTGCCGGTCTATCTTCTTGACGTGGTCGCGGGCGATCTCCAGCACGAACTTCTTTTCGCCCGCCTCGTCAAACTTGATCACGATATGCTGGTCGGTGCAGGAAACCACTGAACCCGGACCGAACTTGGCATGTTCCACCTGGGCGCCGGTGGCGAAGGGAGGTTTGCTGGCCATTTTTCTTTGGGGAGCCTCGACATTCGTAGAATAGCAAATCCTTATATATCTGTCGACCAGCCGCCGATCCATGCTCACCGCACACCTCCCCGCCGGGCTTCGTTCCGCCATTGATGAACTGGCCGGCCAATACGGGCTCGCCGAGCTCAAGGCCGCCGCCGGGCGGCTCTCCGGCGCCTACAGGAAACACGGCGGATACAGGATCGATTCGCCCGTCGAAGCCGCCGCCTACGCCGCCTCCCGGATGCCGGCCACCTACGCCGCCGCTGTATGCGCAATGAGCGACGTTCGCCTTTCTATCTCCTCTGTTCTGGACCTTGGCGCCGGCACGGGCGCGGCAACTTGGGCTGCCATGTCCGTCTTCGGGGCCTCCACGGAAGTTCGACCAAACGAACCTAATCCCCATCTTCGGGCCGTCGGCGAGAAGCTCCTCCAAGGAAAAGTAGTATGGCGTAGTGGAGATTATCGAAACCTCTCCGGACTCGCCCGGCCCGATTTAGCTATCTTTGGATACTCACTGGGAGAGGTGGCGCCAGGTGTTGCGCTGGAGGTCCTGGAGCGGTCTTATTCATTGTCAACAAAGGGTTTAGTTGTCGTCGAAGCAGGCACGGTGAATTCGTTTGGTTTTCTTCTTCGTGCTAGGCGCCTCCTCATCGAACTCGGCGCGACCATCACCGCTCCCTGTCCGCACCAGGGTGATTGCCCGCTCGTATCGGGCGCGGATTGGTGCCATTTCGCTGTCCGTGTCGAGCGCTCCCGCCTTCACAAACTGCTGAAAGGCGGCGATGCGGGCTTCGAGGACGAGAAGTTCACCTACCTCGTGGCATTAAAGGAACCGCCTCCGGATTCCGGCCCATTTTCGCGGATTCTTCGCCATCCGCACATTGAGTCAGGCATGGTGACGCTTCAACTCTGCACCCCGGCCGCGGGCACGGTTTCTCTGTCTGTTCGCTCACGTGACAAGGCACGGTTCAAGGCCGCCCGGAAGGCCGATTGGGGCGGGCGTTGGGCAGACTGAGAATCATGCGGGGCCGGTCCTGCACGTTCCGCCCCTCCGAGTCGTCAATTCTGATGTGAAGGTGTTGTGTCTGCTGGCTTTGCTCACCGTTCCGGCCCCCGCCGCGGACCTGAAGGCGATGATCGCCGCGGTCGAGCGCCGCTACAACTCGGCGCGGACGATGGAAGCCAGTTTCGAGCAGGCGTACCTGGCCCAGGGCCGGCGGCGAGTCGAACGCGGCGTACTTTCGCTGAGAAAGCCCGGCAGGATGCGTTGGGAATACACCAACCCGGCAGGCAAGTTGTTCATTGCGGACGGGAAATTCGTTTGGATGTATTCACCAGCTACCGGCAAGGCCGAACGCGCCAAGCTCAAGGCCAGCGACGACGAACGCGCCCCGCTCGCCTTCCTGCTCGGCAAACTGGACTTCAGCCGCCTGTTCCGAGATTTTGAGTTGATTGAAGCGGGCGGCGCGGCGGTGATCCGGGCGCTGCCGAAATCGGACAAGGTTCCATACACCAGCGTCGAGTTTGCTGTCGGCGGCGAGGGTGAGATCCAGCGCCTCAAGGTTGCCAACGGCGACGGCTCAGTGACCGAATACGCTTTCACCAACCAGCGGATGAACGGCGCGGTGGACGATGCCAAGTTCCGCTTCGCGCCGCCTCCAGGCGTGCCTGTGGAAGAGATCTCGGAAGGCGGGGACCGTTAGCCATGCCCGAGTTCACCCTCAAGTA
Organism: Bryobacteraceae bacterium; assembly: GCA_029975915.1. The sequence goes on along the minus strand of JARKOC010000542.1, from coordinate 216,784 downwards.
TGCCGACGCCCGGGGCGAGATCCGACAACAGGTTGTCGAAGCCGCCAGCGAAAACGAACTGCGCACCCGGATGACCGACCAGGGATTCCTCGTTTATTCGGTGAAGGAGCGGACTGGGGTGGCCACTCTCGGGGGCCGGCGCAAGCGGAAGCTGGACATGGAGAAGTTTCTGATCTTCAACCAGCAGTTCGTGACCTTGTTCCGCGCCGGGTTGCCGATCCTGAAGGCGCTCGATCTTCTCGCCGACCGGCTCACGGACAAGAAACTCGGCCCGCACGTCCGGGAGATCCGTGACGACGTCAAGCGCGGCACGCTGCTGTCGGAAGCGTTCCGGAAGCAGCGCATCTTCCCGGCGATCTACGTCACATCGATCATGGCGGGAGAAAAGAGCGGCGCTTTGGGCGAGGTGATGGAGCGCTACATCAGTTACCAAAAGCTGGCGCTGGCGGTCCGCAAGAAGATCCTGCTTTCGCTCATGTACCCGGCTATCCTTCTGGTGCTAGTGGCGGCGCTGATCGTGTTCCTCGTGACTTTCGTTGTGCCGCGCTTCGCCGAGCTTTACGGCACGACAAACACGCAGTTGCCGATCATGACACGCTGGCTGATCGCTGTCGGCACGACGGCTCAAAGTTATGTCGTCATCGCGGCTGTGATCTTTGTGGCGGCGATTGTCGCCGGCCGTTACTACTTGCGGACCGAAGCGGGCCAAGCCACTGCCGACCGGCTCAAGATGAAGACGCCGGTACTGAGCGAGATCTGGACCAAGTACCAGGTAGCGCAAATGTCGCGGCTGCTTTCGACGCTGCTCAGCGGCGGCATTCCGCTGGTGCAGGGCCTGGACACGGCGGCGGAATCGATCGGGAGCCCGCTGCTGAAGGGCGCGCTCAGCAAGGCGCAACGAATGGTGCGTGAAGGGCAATCGCTGTCATCGGCTCTGCAATCGACCGGCATATTCCCGCCCTTGTCGATCGACATGATCGAAGTGGGCGAGTCCACCGGCGCTTTGCCGGCGATGCTGAATTCGGTGAGCGAGTTCTACGAAGACGATGTCAACACGAGGATGCAGGCGACCTTGTCGCTGATCGAGCCGGCAATCATGATCTTCATGGGCGCCTTTGTCGCGTTCGTTCTGGTGAGCCTGTACCTGCCCATCTTCTCGCTGGCGGACACATTCGGGTAAAGAGGGTATTGATGGCGACAGACGCAATCAAAGGACTGGATCCGGAGCGTGAAGCGGCGCAGGCGCGCGCGCTGGCTGAACGCTACCGCTGCGAATTCGTCGATCTCAAAGCAGCCAAGATCGACCACGATCTCTTCAAGTCCATCCCCGTGGACCTGATGTTCCGCTACAACTTCGTCCCGCTGGCAGCCGACAATGGAACGCTCGAGATCGCGCTTGCGAATCCGAGCCAGCTTAATCTCATCGACGAACTGGCGATTCTGATTGGCAAGAAACTGCGGCTGAAGGTAGCGACGCTGTCGCAGATTGCGGACCTGCTGAAGAAGACCGAGCAGTCGCAGCGGGTTCTGGAAGAGGTGACCGAAGGCTTCACGCTCGATGTCGTCGGGGAGGAAGAAAACCCGGACGAAACGCTGTCGATCGACAAGCTGACGGCTGAGGATTCCGACATCGCGCCGGTCATCAAACTCGTTGACACGACGATTTACAACGCGCTCGAACGCCGGGCATCGGACATCCACATTGAGACGCGCGACCAGGAAGTGGCGATCAAGTACCGCATCGACGGCGTGCTGCAATACGCCATGCCGCCGATCGCCAAGGAATGGCACTCGACCATCATTAGCCGCATCAAGGTAATGTCCGAACTGGACATTGCCGAGCGCCGCATCCCGCAGGACGGCCGGTTCCGGGTGCGCTACAAGAACCGTCTGATCGACTTCCGCGTTTCGATCATGCCGACCATTTACGGCGAGGACGCAGTGCTGCGCGTGCTCGACAAGGAGTCGATGAGCGAAAAGTTCGCCAAGCTGTCGCTGGAGGTGGTGGGCTTTTCGGAATCGGATCTCGTGCGGTTCCGCCGGTACATCAAAGAGCCTTACGGCATGGTTCTGGTGACCGGGCCGACGGGTTCAGGCAAGACGACGACTCTTTATGCGGCGCTGAGCGAGATCAAAAACGACGAAGACAAGATCATCACGATCGAGGACCCGGTCGAGTACCAGTTGAAGGGCATCACTCAGATTCCGGTGAACGACAAAAAGGGGTTGACGTTCGCCCGCGGGCTGCGCTCGATTCTACGCCACGATCCGGACAAGGTGATGGTGGGCGAGATCCGCGACCAGGAGACGGCGCAAATTGCCATCAACGCCGCGCTCACCGGACACCTGGTGTTCACCACGGTCCACGCCAACAACGTGCTGGACGTGATCGGGCGGTTCCTGAACATGGGGGTGGAAGCCTACAACTTCGTTTCGGCGCTGAACTGCATCCTGGCGCAGCGGCTGGTGCGGGTGATCTGCCCGTACTGCAAGACGCAGGTCCACTACGACGACGAGTTTCTCAGGGAGAGCGGACTGGATCCGGAGGTCTGGCGCAACATCCCGATGTATGAAGGCCAGGGGTGCTTCGAGTGCAGCGGGACGGGCTTTCGCGGCCGGACGGCGATCCATGAACTTCTGGACCTGAGCGAACGGGGCAGGCAGATGATCCTGGACAAGCGTCCGGCGATTGAGATCAAGCGCGTGGCGCGCGAAGAGGGGATGACGTTTCTGCGCGAGTCGGCGATCGAGAAGGTAAGGCAGGGCGTGACGACGCTGAAAGAGGTCAACAAGGTGACCTTCATCGAGGGGTAGGGAGATGAATCTGCTGACGCGCATCAAACGGCTGGTGGTGGATCCCCCGCCAGAGTATGTCTTCGAGATCTCCGCGTCCGGAATTAGCTGGGCGGCGACGTCGCATCCCCTGTCGTTCGGCTTTGAACCATTGGCTCCGGGTGTGTTGGAGGTGAGCCCGCTGAAGACAAATGTCGCCGATCCGGTCGCGTTCGCCAACGCGGTGGACCGGCTGGTTCCAGAGAACGGAGCGAAGAGGGCGAAGCCGCGCCGTGCGGCCTTGCTGTTGCCGGATTTCGCCGCCCGTGTCAGCGTTCTCGATTTCGATACGTTTCCTTCCGAGCGCGAAGAACAGGTTGCGCTGGCGCGTTTCCGGGCGAAGAAGGCCGTGCCGTTTGACATCGACGAAGCCGTGGTTGCCTGTCATGCGCAGCAGCGGCCAGGCTCGAAGCGGGTGGATGTCACCACGGTGGTGGTGAGCATGGACGTGGTTTCTCACTATGAAGCGCCATTCCGGGCGGCGGGATACCATTGCGGATTCATTGGAGTGTCGGCATTGCCGGCATTGTCGCTGGAGACAACGGCGGACACCGGCGGCGCCGGACCAGCGATGGTGGCCAAACGGAGCCAAGGGGCGTTGTCGGTGGCTCTGATCGAAAAGGGTTCGCTACGGATGTTCCGGTGCGTGGAACTGGCCGAGGTGAGTATCGGCGGGCTTGCCGACATCCTGATCCCGACACTGGCGTATGCGGAAGACCATCTCTCGTCCAGGCCCACGGACCTGGTGCTATGCGGTTTCAGCGCCCAGGACTGCGCGGAGATCGAGCGGTGGGGCGCGGAAGCCGGGCTGACGGCGGGAAGAATGCGTTCCAGCCACGGCGCCGTCACTTCGTTGAACGCCGGCCTGCTAGGTTACATCGAATCGCTGGAAGGGGGCGTGTAGGTAAGCAATGAACCGGGTCCACATATCGGTGAACCTCGCCAGCGAGCCGTTCAGAAGAGACCGGCCGATCCTGGTTGCCTCGGCGGTGACCGCCGTGCTGCTGGCCGTGCTGCTGGCCGTGCTGGTTTCCAATATTCTCAGCCAGCGTGAAGCGGCCAAGGAGAGCCGGGAGATGCTGGCCGCGATCGAGCGCCAGGGCAACGCGCTGGATCGCGAACAGGCCCGGATCCAGGCCGAACTGAGACAACCGGCCAATGCCGCCGTCCTGGACCGCAGCGTTTTCCTGAACCTGCTGATCCAACGGAAGGGAATCAGTTGGACCAAGATGTTCGCCGATCTTGAGGGCGTGGTTCCAGGCAATGTGCGGCTGGTCACTGTGAGGCCGTACGTGACCGGAGACAACAAAGTGCAATTGGACATGATCGTCGGCGCGCAGCAGCCGGAGTTTGTGATCGATCTTCTGAAGCGGTTGGAGACGTCGCCGGTATTCGGTTCCACGTCGCTGGTGAATTCACAACCGCCGTCGCAGAACGAACCGCTGTACCGTTACAGGCTGAGCGTGAACTATGCCCAGAAGCTTTAGTTTCGATTGGAAGAGGATCGTCCGCGAACCGCAGGCCGCGGTTCGAGCAGTTTTGGGCGTTTTGCTGGCGGCCAACCTGGCGGCGCTGTTCTTTGTCTATCAGACGCCGGGCGGCTCGCTTGAATCGCTGGAGAGCGATATCGCGCAGGCGCGCAAGGATCTGATCATGAAGCAGCAGGCGCTGGAACGGTTGCGGGCGATCGCGGCCAAGTCCGCCGTAGCGCGCGAGGCGGGCGACAGTTTTCTGGCCAGCCACTTTCTGGACCGGCAGTCGGCCTATTCGACGCTGGAAACTGATCTGGCCGATGCAGCCAAGGCGGCTGGGGTGAAACCGAGGGAGCGGAGTTACGGGTACGAGCCGATCGAGGGGAGCGAATCGCTGGGGATGGTCACTATCACGGCGAACTACGAAGGAACCTATGCGGATCTGGTGGAGTTCGTGCACGCGCTGGACCGTTCAAAGCGGCTGCTCATCATCGATTCCCTGGCAGCTCAGCCTCAGCAGGGCGGGGGGGTCTTGAATATCACCATCAAGCTGAATGCCTTCTTCCGCGACGGAGGATTGAGCTGATGCCCAAGCTGAAGATGGAGTTGGGCGCAGAACCGAAGAAAGTAGCCATTCTTGTGGCTTTGCTGGGCCTGGCGAGCTATCTGGTCTATACGAATCTGTTCAGCGGACCTGAGGACCCAGGGGGGGGGCAGGCGGAGAAGCGCCCATCGGCGCCGGCGAAGACGGGTATGGCAAGGCAGACTCAGCAAGCGCGGGACGCATTGATCCCTTCTGGCCCGCGAATACCTCAGGCGCAGCGGACGGCGGGCGGTCGCAGCGAGTTCAAGCCCACGCTGAAGCCGAAGGAATCAGCCGATCCGATGACAATCGATCCGTCACTGAGATTGGACCTCCTGGAGAAACTGGCAAAGGCGACGGTTGGAGGAAGCCACAGGAGCCTGTTCGACTTTGGCGCCGCACCCAAACCGGAAAATGCGGTCAAAAAGCAGCCGGAGCCGAAGATCGTCGTCCGGAAGCGGCTTATCGGGCCGGAGCCACCGCCTCCGCCGCCCCCTCCGGCGCCGCCGGTTGTGAAACCGCCGCCGCCGCCCATCACGCTGAAGTTCTATGGCAGCATGTTGCCGCTGCGGGGCGGGGTGAAGCGGGTGTTCTGCATGGATGGCGACGAGATTCACGTGCCCTCAGAGGGTGAGGTGATCAAGAAGCGGTACCGGATTGTGAAGATAAACCCGTCTACAGTGGTGGTCGAGGATCTTGACCATAAGAACCAACAGACTTTGAGGATCGAGGAGCCGCCAAAGGCGGGATGAGAAGGCGAAGACAGAACGAGGGCGGTTATGCGCTGCTGCTGGTGTTCGCGCTGGCGGCAGCAGTGGCAGTGAAGTTCTATCTTGAGATACCGAGAGTCGCTTTCGAGCACCAGCGGAACAAGGAGGGGCTGCTGGTGGAGCGCGGTGAGCAGTTCATCCGGGCGATCAAGCTGTATTACCGCAAGAACCAGAAGTGGCCGCAGAATCTGGACGACCTGGAGAAGTCGCAGGAGACGCGGTATTTGAGGAAGCGTTACAAAGATCCGATGACAGGCGAGGACGAGTGGCGTCTGGTCCACATTGACGGCGCCGGCCGTTATACAGACTCGCTGATCAAGAAGCAGGGCGAGGAGGAGGAGAAACGTCCGGACGTGCTGGCGGCGAGGGTTCAGGGCATCGGGGCATCGGCGGAGATTCTGGATACAGGGTTGGATGGGGCGAGCACAAATCCGGCGCTGCAACGCCGGGCGAGCGACCGGATCATCCCTGGGACGCCTGGAGTGGAGACATCCGGGGAGGGAGGCGTGCAGCTTCAGCCCGGTGGCGTGGCCGGGACCGCTGAGGCGGCGCAGGGGAATCCGCCGGTCGCACCGCCTCAGGCCCCCGGACAAGCGCCGGTTCGCGGAACAGTGGAGCCGGGAACTGCCGCACAGTCAACGCCTGGCCAGGCCGGGTCCTCAACGGGGGGCAGTTTTGGCATGAGCAGCGGGTTCGGATTCGGATCGGGAGCGGCCACATCGCGGCCGGAAGGCCCCACTTCTCCGACAACCCAGCCATCGCCGGCAGATGCACCAAGGGGTCCTGCGATGGGCGGGTTTGGCCCCGTGACGGGAGGCCCAGGACCGGGCGGTGCGGCGGGTCAGCCGAACCAGGCATTACGGCTCATCAACCAGATTTTAAGCGGACCGCGCCAGACTGGTCCCGGCGGGGCACTCGGGCAGCAGGGTGGGCAGAATGTGGCGACCGGGATAGGCGGACTGGCCGGAGTGGCGTCAAAGAAGGACATGGACGGCATCATGGTTTACAACGAACAGACCAACTATAAGAAGTGGGAGTTCGTCTACGACCTGAAGAAAGAGATGGAAGCGAGGGGGATGATGGGCGGTCCAGGGCAGACCACGGGTCCAAACCAGGGGGGACCGGGCCAGGGCCAGCAGCGTCCGGGGACGGGAAGCGGCTTCGGGAGTTCGTTTGGCACAGGGATGGGTAGCCAGGGCGGGCCGGGACAGCAGCCACCGATGTTCGGACCGAGGCCCGGTCTCGGGAAACAGTAGCAGGATCAATCGGCGGTGGATGTCCCTGGACCTGCGGCCGGCTTCGACTTGAAAGACCGGAAAGTCTCAAAGGCAACAGGCAGGACGGAGACGAAGATGATGCCGAGTATCACCTTCTCGAAGTGGGCCCGGACCATTGGAACGTTTCCCAACGAGTAGCCGAGCATCGTCATCGCGATGACCCAGCCGATGCCACCGAAGACGTTAAAGGAAAGGAAGCGGGGGTAGCTCATCCCGGCCACTCCCGCCACGAAGGGCGCGAACGTCCGGATGATGGGGATGAACCGGGCGTAGATGATCGTCTTGCCGCCGTGCTTTTCGTAGAACTGCTGGGTCCGGATGAGATGTTCGCGCTTGAAGAACCGGGAATCTGGGCGGTCGAAGATGCGCGCCCCGGTCTGCCGTCCGAGCGTGTAGCCGACCGCGTCGCCGACGACAGCGGCCACGATGAGGACGGCGTTGATGGCGAAGATGTTGAGTCCGCCGGCTCCGGCGACTACGCCGATGGTGAACAGCAGCGAGTCTCCGGGGAGAAAGAAGCCCACCAGCAGCCCTGTTTCGGCGAAGACGATGCCAAACAGCAGGGCATAGGACCACCATCCGGAAAAGACCGTGGTGAGCAGTTGAAGAAGACGCTCCGGCGTGGTCAGAATCCGGATGAAGTCGATCAGGGATTCAATCATTCAATTGTGTTGGGCCGCTCTGTCCAGATTAACCCTTGTAGCTCTCAGTCAGCTTGCGGATGTTATCTTCGTAGATCTTGACCTTCTTTTCCTTGACGAGTTGATTGACGACGCCCTCGCTGAAGACATCGCGCCGCTGCTGGGCCCGGCGTGACTTGATGCCGTTTAGCAGGATGTTGCGTGTCGCAGCCAACTGGGTGAGGTCGGCTGGCACCTTCTCAATGAGCTTGGCGAAGACCACGCCCGAGGTCAGCCGGATTGGTCCGACGACATCGCCTGGGTTGCGCTTGAAGATCTCTTCGAGCTGAACGACTGGGCCGATGGTATCGATGTTGCCGGTCTGGGACACAGCCTCCGACGTCGAAACGCTGAAGCCGGCCTGTTTGGCCACCGCGGCCAGATCGGATGTCGATTTCAGGCGGGCTTCAATTTCCTTCACCTTGTCGTTCATCAGGTTCTGAGCTTGTTGGGCGCTGAGTTGCGCGCGCAGTTGGTCCTTGACCTCCTCGAAAGTGGATGGCCGCGGGGGGAAGATATCGGTCACTTGCGCAACCACCAACTTGTTGTCCCCGATGGGGACAATACTCGTGACGCCGCCCTTGGGCAGGGACCGCGCAGCATCCGTGAAATCGGGCGATACGCCGACTTCAGGCAATGGATCTCCGGCTGCAGCCGAAGCGACGCGCGCAATGGCGATACCGTTGGCCTGGGCCAGCTTTTCGGCCTCAGCAGCCGAACGCACCAGAGCAGAACGCAGTTGCTCGGCGAGCGACTGCATCTTGTCATAAACCTGATTGCGGGCGAGTTCAGTTCGGAGTTCCGTCTTGACCTCGTCGAAGGGGCGCAGGTGCGCCTGCTCCTTCTTCATGACCTGGATGATGTGGAAACCATACTGAGTGGTGACGACATCGCTGATTTGGCCGGGCTGGAGGCCAAAAGCCGTCTTTTCAAACTCGGGCACTGTCTGGCCGCGGACGAGCCAGCCCAGGTCACCGCCTTTAACAGCGGAACCGGGATCCTGGGAGTTGTCCTTGGCAAGCTGGGCGAAATCGCCGCCCGCCCTGATCTTCTTCAGCAGGTCCTGCGCCTTTGCCTTCAATTGTTCGACTTCGGCGGCAGGCTTGCCGGTGGTCATCAGCAAAATGTGCCGGGCCTCGACGCGCTCGGGAGTGCGGAAGCGATCCTGCTGCTGCTGGTAGGCCAATTGGAGCGCGGAATCAGGGACGGTGAGGGAGGCGGCGATGGTATTTTCGTCGATGCTGAAAATAAGGTAAGCGCGCTTCTCCGGCGACAGCAGACTCGCTTTTCGCTGTTCGTACAGATTCCTCATCTCCTGTTCGGACGGAGCCGCCTGAGCGGCGAATTTGCTCTGGTCAACGACAAAGTAACTGATTTTGACCTTTTCGTTTTGCCGGCGGAACTCCTCTTCTACCTCCGAAGGCGTGACCACTACACCCTCGATGGCCAGCGAGAGCAATTTCGAAGCGAGCGCTTGTTTCTCGACGGCCGCTTCAAACTCAGGGATGGACATGTTCTGCTGGGCGAGGAAGGATGCGTACACTTCCTTTCCGACGAACTTTCCGTTCTCGAACAACTGTGGAACAAGAGAGGCGACAGCTTCGGAGAGTTCCTTCTCCGTCAAATTGAAACCCATGCGTTTGGCCTGATAGGCGAGGGCGCGCTCGGAGACCATCTGCTGAACGAACATCGGGATGTAAATGGATTCCATGCCGCGCTGGATGCGGTTGCCGCGCAGTTCACGGTCGATCACCCTGCGAACGTCAAGAATGGTCAGCGCCTCGTCGCCGATTTCGGCGACGATCTGGGGATTCGAGGCTCCGCCGCCGACAAGGCCGCTATAGCCCGGAACGAGGGTGATGACCATCGACAGGGCGACGAGGCCAAGCAAAAAGCCGAGGACATAACGGACCGACTTCTCCCGGCTGCGGAACAGATCAAACATGAGAACAGTCTCCTACTGGCGCGTTCTGAACGCGAAAACTCGAAACTATCATTATATCCAGCCCGAAGCGGGCGCTTAGTGCGGCAAGCCGAGGCCGCATTCCGAGTGCACCGCGCGAACAGCTTTCTCGACACCCGCCTTCCTGACGACGATGGCGATAGTCAATTCGCTAGACCCCTGGGCAATGGCGATGATATTGACCTGTTCGCGGCTGATGGCGGTGAAGATGCGTCCGGCGAGACCGGCCGCGCCCTTCATGCCTTCACCCACGATGGCCAGCAGGCCGACGTCCAGATCGACGTCGATCGGGTGCATGTAACCGTGGGCGAGTTCGAGCGAGAAGGCCTCCTCGAGGTGTTCGGTGACAGCGGGCAGCTCGCTCTGCCGGATGAGGAAGCAGAAGTTCTGCTGATAGCTGGACGATGACAGAGCGAGGACCTCGGCGTTTGTCGCGGCCAGGGCGTCGATGGCCCGGGCCATCACCTTGGTGCCGCTCAGCACGGCGCTGGCCGGCTCGAGCGAAACCAGGGCGACGTTGGTCATCGAAGTGACGGCGCGCGGCCCGGAGCCGGAATCGCGGGAGTCCTGCACGATGCGCGTGCCTGGGAACGCCGGGTTGAAGCTGTTTTTGCTCCAGACCGGGATGCCCTTTTCCATCAAGGGGGCCAGTGTCCGGGGGTGAAGGACTTTCGCGCCGTTGTAAGCCAGTTCGGCGGCCTCGCGGTAGGTAATCTCGTTCAGCACGCGTGCATTGTCGACCAGTCTTGGATCGGCGGACATGATACCGTCCACGTCGGTCCAGATCCAAAGTTCGGCGGCGTCCAGAACGGCTGCGAGGATGGAGGCGGAGAAATCGGATCCGCCGCGTCCGAGCGTGGTCGCGCGGCCGTCCAGAGTAGCGCCGTTGAAGCCCGTGATAAACGGGAGGCGGCGCGCCTCAAGCGCCGGGGCCAGGATGGCTTGCGCTTTCTCCCTGGTCTGTTCGAGGAGCGGCGACGCGTTGCCGAAGACGGCGTCGGTGACGACAACCTCGCGGGCGTTGACGGCAAAGGCATCCACTCCTTGCGATGCGACGTACGCGGCGATGAGCGTCGAACTGAGCCGCTCGCCTACGGCGATGGCTTCGTCGACCGATCTTGGCGGCCGTTCGCCGAGCATCAAGACACCGTTGGCGATGCGGGCGAACTCGGCGATGATCTCATCCAGCCTGGATTGGGTAGCGTCGCGGACAGGGCCGGAGAGCAGTTCGTCGCAACATGTGCGGTGTTTCGACGCGAGCTCCGACAGGTTTCTCTCGACGCCCGCGGAATCGCCGCCCTCGGCGTGGCGCAGAGTGTCCAGCAAGAGGTCGGTCACTTTCGACATCGCCGATACGACGACGGCGACAGGCCGGTCCCGGTACTGTTCCAGGCAGAGAGCGGCGGCACCCTTGATCCGTTCGGCAGAACCCATACTGGTGCCGCCGAATTTCATTACGACAAGGTCTTTCAAGATTTCGCATCCTTTCCGGTCTTCTCGCGCACAAGGCGCAAGAGCGTTTTGACCACTTGTTCGGCCGTCATGGCGGACGTATCCACATACTCTGCCCCCTTTGAGAGAGTCAGCGGCGCTTCTGCGCGGTTGCTGTCGCGGTGATCGCGCTCGCGAATCTCAGCGGCGATCACGGCGGGGTCCGCCTCAATGCCTTTCTGCCGCATTTCAAGGGCGCGCCGGGTGGCGCGTACTTCAGGCGAGGCATCGAGAAAGACCTTCACCTGAGCATCGGGGAAGACGACCGAACCAATGTCGCGGCCTTCCATGACCACAGAATTCGATTCGGCCAGCTTGCGCTGAAGGGCGACCATGGCGCGCCGAACGCCGGGCAACGCCGACACTTTTGATGCCGCCTGGGCGATATCCGGAGTGCGGATCGCCTCGCTGACATCCGCGCCGTTTAGCAGCACGCGGTTGTCAGGGAGGAGTTCGATGGCACATGTCTGGGCGCAATGGGTCATGGCCGGCTCGTCGGACAGGTCCCCTGATGAGCGTACGGCGCTGAGCGCGACGGCGCGGTACATGGCCCCGGTGTCGATGTAAACGAAGCCGAGGGCAGAGGCCAGCGCCCGGGCGATGGTACTTTTGCCCGCGCCGGCGGGGCCGTCGATGGCAATAATGATACGGTCTTGCAAGGAGGTGATCCCGGCCGAATGAGGGTCTGCTCACCAGTCTAGCGAAGGGAACCCGCCGCTGTTAACTGTACAATAACGTCATGCATACAAAAATTACGTTTGCAGCACTAGCCATGGCGTGCGTGCTGCTGGCTGCCAACCCGAAAGTCAGCGAAGCGCAGGCCAAGGTGAAAGCGGGCAAATTCACCGAGGCCATCGCGCTCCTGGAATCGCTCGGAGCGGCCGGAGGGACCGAAGCGAGCGCCGCGCTGGCCGATGCGCATTTGAAGTACGGCGACAGCTTTTTCAACAATGAGAATCTTCCGCCGCGCCAGAAGTACCGCCCGGCCTTGATGCAGTACCGTCAGGTGCTCAAGTACGACAAAGCGAACAAGGACGCCGCGGCGAAGATCAAGCTCATCGAGAGTATTTACAAGTCGATGGGGATGCCGGTTCCGCAGTAGATCATGACCCGGACAGGGGGTCGCGCTTGATGATGAACTCTTCGACGGGGATCCCTCCGATCAAGTGTTCCTGAATGATGCGCTCGGCTACGGCGGGCGTGACGCTGTGGTACCAGACGCCTTCCGGGTAAACGACGGCGATGGGCCCTTGTTCGCAGATGCGGAGGCAGTTGGCGCGCGTGCGGAAGATGGCTCCTTCGCCTTTGGTCAAACCGAGTTCGTTCAAGCGGCCCTTCAGGTACTCCCAAGATAGTTCGCCAGTCTCGGCGGAGCAGCACTTTGGGGTGGAAGGACTTGAGCAGATGAAGATGTGGCGCTTGAGCTTGCCGATGCCCAATGCGGCTGCGGCCTTGGCTGCTTTGGATTGTGGATCCATGATTCCCTCTCTGCGCCGGCCGCGGGTGAGCGGCAGACGGCGGCATGTTTCTACAATAAGGCAATCGGCTGATGTCGATGAGCGCGGAAGAATTCGACAGTCTAGTTGAAGAGGCTCTACAGCGTGTCGTCGCACCCAGGTTCAGGCGGCGTCTGCATAATGTGGTTTTCGTGGTCGAGCCGGAGCCGCCGAGTCCAGGGCTTCTTGGACTTTACCAGGGACGGCCGGCGACCGAACGAAGTACGGCCGAGTTCGTCTCGATGCCGGACAGGATCACTATTTACCAGGGTCCGCATGAGCGGATGGCGCGTAATGCTGCGCACCTGAGGAGGCTCGTTGAAGAGACGGTATGGCACGAGGTGGCGCACTACTTCGGGATGAGCGAAGCCCAGGTCAGGCGGGCTGAGGCGAGACGGACAAGGGTTGGAAATCGAAGATGTGGAATGAAGTAAGCCTTGTCCTCATGGCTACAATTGAAGGGTGCCTGAGCCAAATCAGACAGTGACCGGTGGGCGTCCGATCGCCGCTTTGGCGATCGCCTCCGTCCTCTCCATGGGCGCCTCCATCGAGTATTTCGGGCTGATCGAGAAGTTAACCGGGCAAGCCGGCGACACGTACCGGATTGAAGCTCAGGTGACGCGGTATGCGCAGGTTCTGGCCAGAACGCCGGGGGAGTCAAAGATCGGGTACTTCAATGACCGGCAGAAGGGCTCGATCGGGGCAAGCGCGGCGCTATCTGCGGCGCAATTCGCACTGGCTCCAAAGCTGCTGGTCGACGATGAGGACCGGCAGGATATTCAGTACTGGGTCGGTGACTTCACGGCTCCGAGAGAATTCGCGAAGATCGGCGAGGTGAAGGGTCTGGAATTGGTGGCCGATCTCGGCAACGGTGTGGTTCTCTACCGCCGGGGAGCAGCGAAGCGATGAGCGAGCTCCCTTTGCTGGCTGCATGGGCTGCGGGTTGGCTCTGGGTGGCGGCGTTGCGGAAGGCGGACAGCGAACCGTCGCCAGCCCGTTGGCTGCTGGATCTCTCGATCGGCCTGGCTCTCGGACTGGGCGTGAGCGCCACTCTCTTCTTCGCGTTGCTGGCGGTAGGGTCAGGTCCGCGGGTGGCTGCCGTGGTATCCGATTTGCCGCTGCTGGCTAGCGGCGCCGGGCTATGGTGGCGAAGGAAAGCCGCGAAGCGCGCGAACACCGTGGCCCTGCCGGCGTTTCGTTGGACCTGGCTTGGGTGGATAGGATTGTCCATCGCCGCGGCATTTCTTGCCGGGTCGATTGCCAAAACGGCAGTGTCGATGCCGCAGGGGGATTGGGATGCCTGGGCAATCTGGAATCTGAGAGCGAAGTTTCTGGCATCTGAGGGAGACTGGACAGGCGCCGTATCGCCGGAGCTGTCGAAACGATCGCATCCCGAGTATCCGTTACTGTGGTCCTCGGTGGTGGCGAAAAGCTGGAGTTGGACGGGCAAAGCCGGCGACCCCTCCGCCCCAACCGCGGCGAGCGTATTGGCGACCGCGGCGCTCATTGCCATCCTTCTGGCTGGAGTGTGGACATTGCGGGGGGCAGCCTCGGGCGCGATGGCGGCACTGTCGATGATCTCTGTGGTGGCGCTTTGGCAGTACGCGGCCGTGCAGTACGCCGACATCCCCCTGGCGATGTACATGTTGGGAGCGCTGACCTTGGCGGCGCAAGCTGAGCAGCACGGGTGGGCTCCGGGACTGATGGCGCTCTCCGGAGTGATGGCCTCAATGGCTACCTGGACCAAGGATGAAGGTCTGGTCTTCTTCGCTGCGCTTGGCGCGACACTCCTGTTGGTTTCGCGGCAACGGGTGATGGCATGGGCGCTGGCGGCGGCTCCGGTGGCCGTCGCCGCCGTCGTGTTCAAACTGGCGCTAGCGCCCGGTTCCGAGATTTGGGGCGCGCCAGCAGCGGACGCGGGAAGCCGTTTTGGTCTGATCCTCAGCGCTTTCTGGCAGGAGTTGCTCAGTTTAGGCCACTTCCCGGCTCATCCGATTCTGATCGTGGCTGCCTGCGCGATTCTGCTCGGAGCGAGGCGTCCAATACGGCCCCTCTGGCCGTTCGCGCCCGTGGCAGCGCTCGGCGCGGGATATGTTGGCGCGTTCATGATGACGAAGTCGGATCTGGGCTGGCACCTCCAGACTTCAGTCACGCGGTTGTTACTTCAAATTACCCCCCTGTTCCTGTTTTGTCTGTTCCTGCTGCTGCGGTCTCCAGCCGATGGCGCACCTGGCATGCCGGTATCGAGGAAGAAGCGGTGAGGAGGTCCGCGGCGATACTCGCCGGACTACTGTTCGCCGTCGCCGTTTACCGGGCGGCGACCCAATCGGTCACACATGATGAAGCTCTCACCTGGCGGATGTACATCGTCACGCCGTTATCAGCGCTGACTTCAACCTACGATGCCAACCATCACATCCTGCACACGTGGCTGGTCCGGCTGATCACGTCGATCACCGGGGTGTCGGAGTTCACGCTCAGGCTGGCGGCTTTGGGCGGTGCAGCGCTTTACCTTTGGAGTCTGGTCCGTCTGGGTGCAAGGCTGTTCGGAGAAACGTGGCTCCAGCCAGCTACGGTCTTTCTGCTGGGCGGGGCGCCTTTGCTGATGGATTTTCAGGTGGCGGCGCGTGGATACGGGCTCGCACTGGCGCTGTTTGTATTCGCATTGGAGAAACTGGCGGCGGCGCTCATCGAGCAGCCTGGCCGCAGGGATTTGTGGATGGCCGGCGCTGCGATGGGCCTGTCGATCGGCTGCAACCTGGTGTTCATCCTGCCGGTAACAGGTGTTCTGGCGACGTTCATCTCTTTGTGGAGGCCAACCGAGCGCCAGAAGGTCCCGCGGAACCGGCGGCAAAACGAGCCGCGGCTGGCCAGCCGTGCGGATGTGCATCTTGCGCTGGCCGCCGCATTGACGTTGTTGTTCTTGATGGCGCCGGTGAAACACATGCTTAAGCGGGACTTGTATTACGTGGGTCTTCCCACACTGGCATTGAGCCTGACAGACCTCGGGGCGAACACCTTGGCGCACAACGAGGGGGTCGCGCTGATCAATATGCCAGTCATGGAGCATGACATCGTGAAGCAGACCTTCGGCTTGGGCATCTATCCCGGGGTGCTTCTGGCGGGACTGTTCTTCGGCTGGCGAGCGCGCCGTAAGACCGGTCCCGGCAGGCGCGGTATCCTGTTGCTCTATTTCGCCGCGACGGCCATATTGCCGTGGATCGCCTTGATCCCAGCCCATATGGCCTTCAGCATCCCTTATCCGACAGACCGGACGGGCATCTACATGCTCCCGATGTTTCTGCTTGTACTGCTCATGCTCGCCTCTTCCCGTACGAAGACGCTCAGGTTCGGTTCCATCGCACTTGTCGCTGGACTAGCCGTTTCGTTCCTCATCCAGTTCCAAACCAGCCATTTCCGCATTTGGCGATACGATGCCGAAACGAACCTCCTGGTAGACGGACTGAACCGGCAAGGCGTCCAGGCGGGCAGGCCGATGATCGCTGGTATCAGTTGGGTGCTACAGCCGTCGGTGGTCTTCTATCAAACGACCAGGAACCTGAGATCTTTTGACTACGCCGTCAACCAGGAGATGCGGCCCGGCCTTGACGCATACTGGCTTGTCCAAGAGGATATGGGTTTGATCGATAAGTTAGGCCTGCGGACTGTCCGGACCCTGGCGCTGTCACAACTCCGAATCGCCGAACCCGCGGCTCAGCCGTAGCCTGGCTACGGCGTTTCCAGCGCCGTTATGGCGCGCCGGACCACAGGATCCCGCAGGGTCTCCACTTCGTCGCCGGCGGCGACATTCACGGCTAGATTGAGGATCTCCTGTTTCATCCTGGATGCAATGTAGGATCGCTCGGCCGTCCATTCGCTGAGTGAGGGCCGGATGTTGCGCCGCGATAGGAAGAGCTGGAACTCGTCGATCATCCGGGGCGTAATCTCCAGATCTGGGGTGGCCCCGGCCCTGTTGGCCCGCAACCATTCCATTGCAAAACCGTGAAATGAGGCTGTGGCCTCGACTGCAGCCTGGAAGCGTGTCACCGGCGCCGGGAAGACGGCCAAGTCCGGTTCGATTCCTCCTCCGCCGCGGACTGGCCGTCCAGCTTTCGTCTTGAATTCCGGACGGCCCGGATGCGCGGCATCATGAAGCCCGGAATCGCGCAACGGACGCTGGATGGAACGTCCGCTTGGAGTGTAGTAAAACGCCGTCGTGAGAGCGAGACCGGTGGCGCCTGTCAGCGGATAGACGCTTTGGACGAGTCCCTTGCCGTAGCTGGTTTCGCCCAACAGGGTGCCACGGTCGTTGTCCTGCACGGCGCCGGCCACGATTTCGCTGCCGCTGGCCGATTTTGCGTCGATGAGTACCGCCAGTTTGAATGTGTAAGGGGAGCCGCCCGGCGGCACGTCGATCTCCTGCGTCCCCTTGCCGCGCCCGCGGCCGGTGATCAGACGGGTTCCTGGAGCAAGAAACAACGACGCGGTTTCCAGGGCGGAGCTCAGGACGCCCCCGGGATTGCCGCGCAGATCCAAAACCAGCCCCTTGAGGCTGTTGCCGCCCAATTTCTCGATGGCATCCTTGATCTCCTTGGCGGTGCCGGCATCGAAGCTGTTGGCCCGGACGTGGCCGATGCCGGGCTTGAGCAGGAAGACGCGATCGACGCTGGGCGACTGCAGTTCGGCCGGAGTCATGGTGAGCGGGAGGAGCCCAGCTGTGCCGGGACGGCGGATCTGTAATTGAACCGCCTGCTGCCGCGCCATGGTGAGCAACTGAATCAGTTGTTCGATATCGAGCCTCGCCAGGGCGATGCCGTTGATCATGACGATCTCGTCTCCGGCGGCGAGTCCGTTGCGTTCGGCCGGCGATCCGGGCTGTACTTGAAGCACGATCACGCGGCCCGGCAACACACTCACGATGGAGCCGAACCCCTTCACCGTGGAGGTCTGCATCTGCTGCAGTTGCTCGAATTGATCGGGGTCGAAGAAAGCCGAGTGCGGATCGAGCTTCGAGAGCATTCCAGGAATCGCACCGCCGTAGATGAGGCGGTCGGCTGTCTGCGGCTCGGCCGCATTGTCCGAGACGAGGTTGAACACCTCGACTAGGCGCCTGAGTTCGTTCTCCAGTTCTACTGTGTCGGGTAACGGCGGCTGGGCCGCCAGGGGCAGCCATGAGAGGAACAGAACTAGAATCGCAGCCCGGCGCATTACCGCTCAAACCGCAAAGCCTGGCGCGCAGCGTGGCGTTCCAGCGCCAGTTCGATCAGACGGTCGATCAGCCGGGGCATCGGCAGTCCGGCGTGTTCCCACATCTTCGGATACATGCTGATGGACGTGAAGCCTGGAATCGTATTGATTTCGTTGAGGTAGACGGCGCCAGTTCCCGACTCGACGAAGAAATCCACTCTCGCCATGCCTGAGCATTCCACCGCCTTGAAGCATTCCACCGCCAGCCGGCGAACCTCGGCCGTCTTTTCTTCGCTTAGCCGCGCCGGCAACTCGATGCGCGCGGCGTCGAGCAGGTACTTGTCCTCGTAGTCGTAGAATTCCCGTGACGGCAGGATCTCGCATGGCGTGGAAGCCTCCGGCGATTCGTTCCCGAGTACGGCACACTCGATTTCCTGGCCCGTGATGGCCTTTTCGATGATCACCTTGTGGTCATAGCGCATGGCGTCGGCGATGGCTACCGAAAGTGACCAATGGTCCTTTGCCTTGGAGATGCCCACCGATGAACCAAGATTCGCCGGCTTGACGAAGACGGGCAGGCCCATTTTTGTGATGATTGCATCGGCATCGGCTGATGGGCCGCTCACCGTCATGTAGTCCACCACCGGTAAGCTGCGCGCCATGCACAAACGCTTGAAATGGTCCTTATCCATTGACGCGGACGACGCGAAGACACCCGCGCCCACATATGCCAAGCCAGCCATTTCGAGCAATCCCTGAAGCGTGCCGTCCTCTCCAAAGGTTCCATGAAGGACCGGAAATACCACGTCGATGCCCGGATTCGATCCTGGCTCCGGAGAGATCGGCCGCGGTTCCCATTTGCCCTGCTTATCGATAAACAAAGGCACGGCTTCGTAGCGCGCGGGGTCGAGCGCCTCGATTACGGACTTGGCGCTACGCACGCTGACCTCATGCTCGCCGCTGCGTCCGCCGTACAGAACCGCCACCCGGAGTTTGCTCACAGAATCCTCTTTCCCATCGCCGACAACACCAGTTCGACTGCAAGCAAAGCAGTGCGGTTAGCCTCGTCGAGGATCGGGTTCACTTCCACCACTTCCATCGACTTCATCAACCGGGAGTCGCAGACGATTTCCATGGCAAGGTGCGCCTCGCGGTAGCTGAATCCGCCCCGGACAGGCGTGCCGACGCCCGGGGCCTCACGAGGATCCACCCCATCCATGTCCAATGAAAGATGGATGCCATCGGTCCCGGCGCCGGCAACGGCCAACGCCTCGTGCATCACCGCCTTCATGCCGCGTTCATCGATGTCACGCATCGTGAAGACTCTGACGCCGGAACGCCGCACCAGCGGGCGCTCGTCCAGGTCAACGTCGCGGATGCCAAGCAGCACTACGTTTTTGGGATCCGCTTTCGGCGCCCATCCACAAAGGTGAGTCAACGCCTTGGGACCCGTGCCCACCAAACAGGCGAGGGGCATGCCGTGGACATTGCCAGAGGGCGAAGTGGCGGGCGTGTTCATGTCCGTATGGGCGTCCATCCAGATGATGCCGAGCTTCTGGCCCCTCTTTTTCCAAGCCTCGGCCATTCCGCTAAAAGTGCCGACGGCGATCGAGTGGTCGCCGCCCAGAACCAGTGGGATCTTGCCCTGGTTGGCAGCCCTCTCCACGCGGATTGCGAGGTCCGCGCAAGTGGCGGCGATTGCTGGAAGGAATCGTGCTGATGCCGGGCCCGGTTTGGACGATTCCTGCTGCTCAACGCCGACATTGCCGAGGTCGTCCACCGAGTAACCGAGGGCGGCGAGCCGTGCGTTCAGACCAGCAGTGCGTATGGCCGACGGCCCCATGTCAACGCCGCGGCGCCCCGCGCCCAGATCCAATGGCGCTCCAACGATGGCTACCGCCGGACCCGCTATCTGTTTCGATTTCGCCATGGCGGTCAAGCCTCAGGGTCTGGTTCTGTACAGCATCCGGGGGAAGGCAATGGTCTCGCGGACATGGTCCAGTCCGCAGAGCCAGGCCACCGTCCGTTCGACTCCCATGCCGAATCCGGCGTGCGGCACCGAACCATAGCGGCGCAGGTCCAGATACCAATCGAATGCCTCAGCCGGCAGGTTATGATCACGCAAACGCTGTTCCAGCAGTTCGAGTGAGTGCGCTCGCTGGCCGCCGCCGACGATTTCGCCGTATCCTTCACTGGCGATGACGTCAACTCCGAGGGCAAGTTCGGGCCGGTCGGGATCGGTCTCGAAATAGAATGCTTTTACCTGGGCCGGGTATCGGTCGACCATCACTGGACGGTCGTAGTCCTCGCTCAGCAGCGTTTCGTCGGTGCCGCCGAAGTCGCCGCCCCACTCAATTTCACTGCCTTTCTTTTTCAGGATCTCCACCGCCTGGTCATAGCTGATGCGCGGGAAGGGCGCCTTGATGGCTTCCAGCTTTGAAATGTCACGCTCCAACGTTTCAAGTTCAGTCCGGCGATTCTCCAGCACCCGGCCGACGACAAAGCAGATGAGCGCTTCGGCTACGTTTTTGACATCTTCGAGCGTCGCATAGGCCATCTCCGGCTCCACCATCCAGAACTCGGTCAGATGGCGGCGTGTCTTTGACTTCTCGGCCCGGAACGTCGGTCCGAAGCAATAGACCTTGCCCAGCGCCATGGCCGTCGCTTCGTTGTAGAGTTGGCCGGACTGGGTCAGGTAGACCTTTTCGTCCTCGAAGTAATCCACCTCGAACAGCGTCGTCGTGCCTTCGCACGCAGCCGGCGTAAAGATCGGCGTATCCACCAGCGTGAATCCGTTGGAATCGAAGTAATCGCGGATCGCCTTGATAATCTCGTGGCGCACTCGCAGGATGGCGTGCGTCCGGCGGCTGCGCAGGTGCAAATGCCGCTTGTCAAAAAGGAACTCGGTGCCGTGATCCTTGGGCGTGATCGGGTACGGTGTCTCTTCCGGAACCCGCTGCACAATCTCGGCCGATTCGAGATCGAGTTCGTAGCCGCCCATGGCTCGCTGCTCGGCCCGAAGCTTTCCGCGCACAATGAGCGACGATTCCTGCGTCAGGTGCTTCAGCGTCTCAAACAACTCCTCGGGCAGATTTGCCTTCACGCCGACGCATTGGATGATGCCGCTGCCGTCGCGCACCAGCGGGAATATAATCTTGCCGGACTTGCGCAGGTTGTAGAGCCAGCCGGCGATTTCGACGGTCTGGCCGTCGTATTTTGAGGCATCGGTGATACGGATGCGGGGAATCTCGGACATGGGTTACAGGCTCTCCAGTCTCTCGAAGATCTCGCGAACACCATCGAGCGGGTTCGCCGAGTCTCCCTGATCTTTCAATTCGAGCAGCAATGGGAATTGGCCTTCCCGAGTGCGGAGCAGGCGCATCGTTGAGGTCCAATCAATGGTCCCGCCGCAGCCCGGCATCGGCGCCAGGTGGCGGTCGTCGGCGCCGTCGTTGTCGTGAACGTGAGTGGAACGGATTCTCGGCCCCATGATGGAGAACGCGTGCTCGACGCCTTCCATCAAGTTGGCGTGGCCGAGGTCGAAACAGAAACCGATGTCGAGATGCATGGCATTGACGAAGTAAGCCAGCCGTTCAGCGCTGGAAATCGAGCTGGGAATATTCTCCAGCAGGAGTTTGACGCCTCGATGCGAGGCAAACAGGCTCAGCTCCTCAATCGAGTTGAATGCCGCTTCGATCCGGCTCTCGTCGTAAGGCTGGCCTGCGACCCCAAGATGTTGAATCAGATAAGTAAACGGAACGCGCTCGGCGATCTCGATGGCCCTCTTGATCTCGTCCACATGCATGATGCGCTTGGGCTTCGAGACTTCGGAGATGTCGATCAGGGCCGACGGGCCCGACCGTCCCGAACAGTCGTCGTTGAAAATCGGTGCATGCACGGAGTGGAGCTTCAGCTCGGCGTCGCCGAACCAGGAGGCGATCTCTCCGAGTTGCGACTTGCTGCGGTAATCCAGGTGCTGGCGGGCGCAAAAGATCTCGACCAGTGGAATGCCGGCGTTCCAGATCCGGTCCAGCCAGATCGTATTGAGGCGATGCGCGACGAGCAGGTGTGTCGACAGGGCGCGTTGCATTTGTTGAATTTTAGTATCCGGCAGCCTTGCCGGCGCTCCTTCCGTTTTGGGCCCCTTCCAGCCAGCCGCCAGTGATGGCGATGGCTTCGACGCTTCCGACCGAAGAGGTATCGGCCAGTTTGTGGCCGCGCTTCTCGAGAAGCGCCCTGGTGTCTGGCGAAAAGCCGCGCTCAAGATAGAGCGTGTCCGGCATCCATTGATGGTGCAGTCTTGGTTGATCCACGGCCTGCTGGACATTCATTCCGAAGTCGAGAATGTTGAGCATCACCTGCAAAACGCCGCTGATAATGCGCGGCCCGCCAGGAGCGCCGAGCACCAGTTTCAGGTGGCCGTCCTTGGTGATGATAGTCGGAGTCATCGCCGACAGCGGGCGCTTCGCCGGGGCAATGGCGTTGGCCTCGCCCTGGATCAGTCCGAACATGTTGGCCTTGCCCGGAGCGGCGGCGAAGTCATCCATTTCGTTGTTGAGGAGAAATCCGAGGCCCGGCACGGTGACGCCGCTGCCGTAGCTGTTGTTGATGGTGTAGGTCAGCGCGACGGCGTTTCCTCCGGCGTCGATGACATTGAAGTGCGTCGTCTCGGTTGACTCGGCTCCTGCCGGCGCGCCCGCTGAAATGACGCTGCTCGGAGTCGCCCGCTCGGGCTCGATGCTCGACCTTCGCGTAGCGATGTAGGCCGGATCCAGCAGTCCCGGCAGGGGCAGTTTCACGAAATCGCCGTCGCCCAGATAACGGGCCCGGTCGGCGAAATACCGCCGCATGGCCTCGGCGATATAGTGTGACGAAGCGGCCGATCCGGCGCCGTACTTCTCGTAGCCGGTGCCTTCGAGCATCTCCGCCATCTGGAGAATCCCAATACCGCCCGAGGACGGCGACGGCGCGGTGAGAATCTCATGTCCGCGGTGGACCCCTTTCAATGGCGCCCGCTCGACGGCCTTGTAGCCGTTGAGGTCGGCCAGCGTGATCTCGCCGCCATGCTTCTTCATTTCCGCGGCCAGGATGCGCGCCGTCTGGCCTGCGTAGAAGTCCTTGGCTCCCAGTTTCGCGATCCGCTCAAGGACGGTTGCCAGTTCAGGCTGTACCAGCTTTTCGCCTGCTTCAAAACAGGTCCCGCCCTTCAGGAAGATGCGATTGGAATCTGGAAACTGGGCCAGGAGTTTCTTCGCGCCGCATATGCTTCGCGCCTCGGCGTAACTGAGAATCACGCCCTGCCGTGCCAAACGGACTGCTGGTGCGACGAGCTCGGCCCATGGTCTGCGTCCGTACTTCTTGTGCGCCAGTTCCAAACCGCTTACCGTTCCCGGAACCCCTGCCGCCCGCCACCCAACAACGCTATCCCTGGTCGCCTTGCCGTCCGGGCCGATATACATATTCCGCGAGGCGCTCGCCGGCGCCATCTCGCGGAAATCGATGAACGTGCTCCGTCCATCGGCGAACCGGGCGAGCAGAAATCCGCCGCCGCCGATGTTGCCTGCCGACGGGTGCGTCACGGCCAGGGCGAAGGCCACCGCCACCGCCGCGTCCACCGCATTGCCGCCCGATCTCAGCACCTCGACGCCCACGTCGGCGGCAATCGGCTCCTGGGCCACTACCATCGCTTTCCTGGTCCGGACCGGTTCCCTGCCAGAGGCCGTAAGCGAGGCGGCGGCCAGAATCGATAGGACGCAGAGAACCTTACCAAAACTCATGAACTTCGATTGTACCGCTCTCGACTGTGAATTCCGGTCAAACCAGCCCGGCAACGGCCCGCCGCCATTCGAATAACGCGATGCCGGCAGCTACGCTGACATTCAGTGAGGCCACCGCGCCGGCCATGGGAATCCGTAGCAGAAAGTCGCACTTGGCCTTCACCTGCTCGTGCAGGCCGTGGCCTTCGGCACCGAGCACCAAGACCGACCGGGTTTCATACCTGGTTTCCCAGTGCGTGGCCGTCCCGCGCTCGTCCAGGCCATAGACCCACCAGCGGTTCTCCTTCAGCTTTTCGATCGTGCGGTTGAGATTGGTGACTTTGATGACGGGAATCAACGAGAGAGCCCCGGCGGCGGCCTTGGCCGTGGTCTCGCTCAACGGCGCCGACCGCCGTTCGCCCACCACCACGGCTAGCGCTCCAGCCGCATGGGCTGTGCGAACAATCGCGCCCAGGTTGTGCGGGTCCTCCACGCCGTCCAGAAGCAGCAACATTCCTTCCTGGTCCAGAAAGTCCTCAATCTGAGCATGCCGGGCTGCGGCGCCGAACGCCACCACCCCTTGGTGGGGGATATTTCGCGCCATCCGGTCCAACGATTCCCTGCTCTCGAAGCGGACAGGAATCCGTGCCTTGCGCGCAAGAGCCACAATCTCGTCTAACCGGGGTGAGCGGCTATCTTTGCTCAGGCAAATGCGTTCGAGCGGACGGCCCGCCCGCAGAGCCTCCCGCACCGGGTGAATCCCCGCAATGGTGTCCATTCGGTTTCCATCCTAGCCGAACAGGAATCCCGTGTGCTGAAACATTTCCAGGTTAATTTGGTTGACCTGCGGGCCTCCACGCCGTACGATGGCCATTAGCGGGCATTCCTCATGGCCACGGCAGCAGTCACGGCGCGCGCAAACCAGGTCGAGATACCGAACAAGCTCTATTTCCGGATCGGAGACGTGGCCAAGCTGGCTAACGTGAAGCCATATGTGCTGCGCTTTTGGGAGAGCGAGTTCCCCATGCTCAATCCCAAAAAGAGCGGAGCTAACCAGAGGCTGTACCGCCGCAAGGACGTCGAAACGATCCTTGAAATCAAGCACTTGCTCTATGAGAAGCGGTTCACCATCGAAGGCGCCCGCACCCACCTGCAGCAGCAGCGCAGCCGCACCGGGCCCAAGATCGCCCCGAAACCCGCCCCCAAGCAAGCCGGCCTGTTCCCTGAGATGGCCAAAAACTCAAACTTGGCGCGAATCCGCGAGGAATTGGGCTTCGTCCTCGATCTGCTGAGCCGCTAAGCCTTCTTGAAGATCGCGATCGCTTCAATCTCAACCAGAAGTTCAGGGCGGCAGAGGATCGCCTGTATCCCGGTGGATGCGGGTAGCGGATCCAGCCCCTGCTCGGCGTAGAACCGCGTCCGCTCCTCGTTGAAGGCTTCGTAGTCACGCTCGATGTCACGCAGGTAACAGGTGGTTCGAACGATGTCTTTCCAGGTTGCGCCTTCGCTCTCCAGTAAGCCGGCGATGTTGTGGAAGGTGCGGCGGCACTGAGCGCGGAAGTCGCCCACGTGGACTGAGTTGCCGTGTTCATCAATGCTTGCCGTACCCGAGATCAATAGAATCACGAAGTTACCGAGTACCAAACGAATTCCGCGGGAGAATGAACTCGGCTTGGCGTAGTCGTATGCTTCGTTCAGGACACGATGATTGGTGACTGGCTTCTTCTCGATCGTCTGGGCCATGGCAATGGCCCGGATGGCGTCGTCTACCTGCATCAAGTTGTCTCCCGCCGGAGCTGAAGTCCGGCTTCGTACTGAGATTAACCCCGGCCCGGAGACTCCACCGGGCCGCTTCCATGATCGCACGCCCGTTTCCGGCGGCGCAGGCAGACGCTGCGGACAGGCCTTCACCTTAGCCAGCATGAGGTGGTGGCAGCAGCTATCGGCCGGCTAATTCTTTTCAATTAGTTAGCGTGAGATTCCTCATCCGCGTGAAGGTGCGGCCGATAAGTCCTTCGACAGCGGCGATGATCCAACTCACTCGACTGAACCACGTTCCATTCTTCCTCAATCCAGACTTGGTTGAGCAGATAGAACGTACGCCTGACACAGTCATCCGCCTCACCACTGGGGTTCGTTTCGTCGTGGAAGAGCAGGCCGAAGTCGTGGTGGAACGGATCATCGCCTACCGGCAGCGAATTGTGCGGGGCGCCATCACTCCGCCGCTTGCGGACACGCCTCCGCTGGCTGCGGGGGCGGATGGGGTCGAAGGTTAGGGTGGCTATGGCGACGAAAAAAAGGCTGCGGCTGGACTCAGGCAGCGTCGCTGGCTTAGTGTTGGCCGCCGGCGGCATCCTCGGCGGGTTCATCTACGAAGGGGGGCAGCCATTCAAAGACATGGTTGGACCGTCGGCAGCCTTGATCGTCTTTGGCGGGTGCCTCGGAGCCACCCTGCTGTCGCACCCGCCCTCGGTTGTGAGGATGGCTGTACAGAGGACGAAGGACATCTTCTTCGAGGAGGTGCGCGATCTGAGTGGAGAGATAGAAACAATAGTGTCCTATGCCGCCCAGGCGCGGAAGAGCGGGTTGGTGTCACTTGACGCCGAGTTGGATACGATTGCCGATCCCTACTTAAGAAAGGTCCTGATGCTGGCCGTGGACGGAGCGGATATCCAGGAGATCCGGATGATGATGGAACTCGAATCCGAGGCAGCCGAGCATCGGTGGGTACGCGCGGCGAAGGTTTTCGAATCGGCTGGGGGCTATGCGCCAACCATCGGCATCATCGGCGCCGTGCTTGGCCTCATCCTGGTGATGAACGATCTGGACGACATGACCAAGGTGGGACACGGTATCGCGGCCGCATTTGTCGCGACCATTTACGGAGTGGGAGCGGCGAACGTCCTGTTTCTGCCGGCGGGGCAGAAGCTCAAGAGCCGGGCACACGCCCAGCACGAACGCGAACAACTTGTTCTGGAAGGCATTTGCGCCATCGTCGAAGGGATGAACCCGAAGCTCATCCGCACGAAACTGGAGGGTTTCGTCGGACAAACGCCGGTCAGTGGAAATAAGACGGTGGCGAACTAGTCATGTCTCGAAAAAGACCGGCACAGGAACACGAGAATCACGAGCGGTGGCTGGTCTCCTACGCGGACTTCATTACCCTGCTGTTCGCGTTCTTCGTCGTTCTTTATGCCCACTCGAACATGAATAAGGAGATGGCCCAGCAGATCTCGGAGTCCTTTCGACAGGCGATGGCAGAGGGCAAACTGGCACAGGCCCTGACGAAGTTGCTTGGGGCAGAGGCGGCCAGGCCGGCAGCGGTTCCGAAGCGTATCGAATCCAAGCCGCCGGCGGCAGTCGCGACCGTCGAGTTACTGCCGTCGCTCCAGATGCTCAACCGGCAACTTGAAAAAGAGATACAAGCCGGCCGGCTTGAAGTAAGACTGGAGCGCCGCGGGCTGGTGATCAGCCTGAAAGAAGCGGCGTTCTTTCCTCCCGGCAACGACGTAATCCAACCGGAGGCGCTTCCCACGCTGGCCACCATCGCGGCGGAGTTGAAGCGGACGCCGAATCCGATCCGGCTGGAGGGGCACACAGATTCAATCCCCATTCGCACCGGGCGGTTCCCGACCAACTGGCACCTTTCATCGTCGCGCGCCGTTTCGATGCTTGAGCATTTTTCGGCCAGTTTCGGTATCCCGGCCGAGCGGATGGCCGTGGCCGGATTCGCCGATACCGCGCCAGTTGCCGACAACGATACCCCTGAAGGACGGGCTAGAAACCGCCGTGTCGACATTGTCGTGCTCAACGAGGAGGCGACGATCGCCGAGCCAAGCCGGGCCCAGCCTTCCGGCCCGAGTCCGCCTGGCCAATAGGTCACGCGCTGAGCAGGCCGCGGACGAGTCTGGCGGCCGATTCGATATTCGCCCTTGCCATGGCTGACAGGGGCCGTCCAAGACCGAAGTCCTCGCCGGGAATGCCAAGCAACCAAGCCTCGCCCTGAAAGCCAAACAAAAGCCTGGCTGTGGCAATCAGCCCTTCGGGACTCAGGGAGTGCGTGAGAGGCGATGAATCGGGCACATTTCCATCCAGCAACCGAAGCTGTGGTTCGCCGGCGCGATAGTCAGCATCGGCGATGACCACCTTGCCGGCGCTACCGACGGTTTCAGCCATTTCCGGCGTCAACTCCAAGGATTCGAGAATCGTCCAGGGTCCGGGCCCTAAGATCCGGCAGAGTTCGACCGCGGCGCCATCGTCCCCGCGTTGCGGATTGCCGATGGCGATGATGAGAGTCATGCTGTGATTCCGAGCCGGAGCAGTTCCCCTTTCAATCTGCGCGGGCTCACCCACCGAAGTATCTGCCCGTCCTCGACCATGGCCGGCGCGGCTGCGCAATGGCCAATGCAGTCTTTCGATTCCGCGATGCGGACGTCCACACCGTCGATCTTCGGCGTCTCCTTCAGGTAATCCAAGAGATCTCTGGCGCCGGCGCAGCGGCATTTGTCCCCGCCGCAAACCACGAAGACGTGCCTGTCGCGCCTGGCGTACACCACACCATCATTGCAGCGGCACTCTCTCATTGACCAATCTCCCGATTCGACGTGGCCGGCCCGCCTGTACGAGGCTCGTAAATGCAGAACGGCTCCTCGTCCATGTAGTCGCCCGTAATACCAAAAGCTCTCGCGCGGCAACCCATACACACTTGCTTGAATTCACAATAACCGCACTTGCCGTCCAATTGCGTGAGGTCGCGCAACTCGTTGAAAAGCGGTGATTTCTCCCAGACGTCACGAAACGTCTGCTTGCGCAGGTCGCCGGCTTCCACCGGCAGGTATCCGCAAGCTTGGACCAACCCTTTGTGGGAGATAAAGCAAACACCCGATCCCGCCAGACACCCGCGCGTCATTTGGTTGAGTGCCGTTGGGTCCTGTGCACCCGGATGATGGGAGTGCCTTGGGTGCGGCATCATCTCGGGCACGTCCCGTCCGGCGCGGCGATCCTCGGCCCGGCGCTGGCGTGCGATCCGGTAGTAGTGAGGCGCGCAGGTGGCTTTCAACTCCATGCCTGAATCCAGGCTTCTGTCGTAGAACCAGTTGAGGATCTCTTCCGCTTCGGAGGCGCCGACTGACTGGTCCTCGGCGATCGTCAACCCGCAGCCGACCGGCACCAGGAGGAACAAGTGAAATGCGTCTACTTTCAGTCTCTTAGCCAGCTCCAGCGTCTCCGGAAGCTGGTGCGCATTGTGACGGGAGACTGTCGTGTTGATCTGTGTCGAGATCCCTAACTGCTGGAGGTGGCCGATTCCTCGAATGGCGGACTCGAATGCGCCGTCGTGTCCCCGGAAGGCGTCGTGCGTGTGTTTGTCGGCGCCATCCAGGCTGATTGAGACCCGGACGATACCGGATTCCTTGATTCGCATCGCCATGGATTCGTCGATCAGCGTGCCATTGGTGGCCAGTGCCACTCGAAGCCCCTTCACGACAGCATGGCTGGCGATCTCGAAGACATCCCGCCTCCACAGCGGCTCCCCACCGCTGAGGACCAGGATAAGTGGGGCATATGACGCAATCTGGTCCACGATTCGAAGGCACTCGGCAGTCGATAGATCGTCCGGACTCATCAGTTCCGTGGCTGAAGCACGGCAGTGGATGCAACTGAGATTACAGCCAGTTGTGAGTTCCCAGAAGACCAGCCGGGGACGATAGCCAAGTTGCGCGCCCGTTGGGTTCATGCCATTCAACGATGCAATCCGGACACCAGAGTCAAAATGTGATTAAGTGATTGATTTGTAAAATACAAGGAGTGCGGAATTGGGGCATATGACGCAGCAGGTAGGAGGCGCCGCTTTAATTGCCAAGAATCCTGGCCAATCTTTCGCACCGGGCAGCCATCTCTTGGACCTGGGCGGCATCGGGGGCGTTGTTAGCCGCGGACAGATAGCGCTCGAACTGAAGGCGCGCCTCGGTGTACTTGTGGCGGCGAAAAAGGACTTCGCCGAGCAATTTGAACAACCTGGGCTGATTGCCGGCAGGGTCTGCTTTCACGCCCAAACGGGCAGCCCGTTCCGCTTCTTCAAACTGGTTTAGATTGAACAATGCTGCGCCCTCGATCAAGTACATGCCTGGGTCGAGCCCCGGGGCGGCGTCATTGGCTCGGCGTGCCCACTCGGCAGCCGGAGCTGGGTCCTGGTCTTCGGCGTACATTTCCGCGAGTTGGACTAGCGGTTTCACATAGGCCGGGTCGGCTTCGGCCGCCCGCAGGTAGGCTTGACGGGCGTCATCCCGCCGGCCCATCCGTTCGAGCAGAACTCCCTTGAGAAACAACGCCGAAGCGAACCGAGGATATGCTTCCGCGGCACGGTCAAGCAGACTGACGGCTTTCTGGTAATCCTTTGAGCCGGCCGCCTCCAGCGCACGGGTGTATTCTCTTCGCACAGACTCCGGAGCCGAAGCAGTGAAGCGGCTAAAGGAGGCAGCGGCGCCGGTGGCCGTCGGCTTCAACACAATGTCGCCCGCATCCAGGTCCTTCATCGTGAGGCTTTTGCCGAGGTTCCTCTCGTACGAGGCATAACCGGCCAGCCGGATTTCAGCGTTACACCCGTTCAACGCGCTGACATCACCGCTGAAACTACCTCCGCCCCATGCCGCGCTGCCCAGCGGAATCGAGAACCGGCCTTTACTGTCTGTCCACTCGCTCACGGGCCGCCCGAGGCAATTCACCGTCACGGCGACAGGTTCTGGCGGTGGCTGGCGGTTCTCCAGCAGAATCCTGCCCGAGAAGGCGATCACCACTTCCATGCTGCGCATATCAGCCGCCCTCGTGCGGTCGGTTTGGGGCCACACCTCAAGGCACAGGAGGAAAGTAAGAAGAGCCGCTTTCTGGGTGAAACGGCGGTTGCTCACGCCACCAGTCTACATCCGGACTTCTGTTGGACAGCTACCTGCTTGAGAGTTTTATACGCGCCAGTTTGGATTCTCCTTCCGAGCGCTTTTGAACAGCAGGCTCATGCGCTTGACGACGTCCGGATACTGTGCCGCGAGGTTCTTCAATTCCCTTGGGTCCTCACTCAACCGGAACAATTCCATTTCGAACCTTGGCTTTTGCCGGACCAGTTTCCAGTCACCCTGGCGCACCGCTTGCGCAAATCCGCCCTCGTGGAACTCCCAATAGAAATGGTCGTGATCCACGGCCTTTCCATCGAGGAGGGTCTCGCGGATATCCACTCCGTCGATGCCCGCCGGTGGCGTCACCCCGGCCATGGCGCAGAACGTGGGCAGGACATCCCAGAACGCCCAGGGTGCATCCGAGACCTGCCCGCCGGCGATCCGTCCCTTCCAATTGGTGATCGCCGGAACACGGATGCCGCCTTCATACAGGTCGCGCTTCATGCCCCGCACCGCGCCGGAGGATTCAAAGAACCCAGCCTTGTGATTGCCCTCGGCGTGCGGCCCGTTATCTGAAGTGAAGACGATGAGAGTATTTCCGAGCAACCCCCGCGCCTCCAGCGCCCTGACCACATCGCCGATCTGCGCGTCCATTCGCGTGATGGACGCCGCGAAGGCGCGTTCGACCTCCGGCCACGGTTTGTCCTTGTAGATGCCCAGATCGGGAACATCCATGCCGTTGGGATCGACTTGCCCGCGCTCGTTGTTGGCGTGCGGGATGGTGTAGGGCAGGTAGAGAAAGAAGGGATCGGCGGCCGATTGCTGGCCGATGAACTTCAGCGCCCGTTCGGTGAATTGGTCGTTCACGAACGTTTTGCGGCGATTGAACCAGTTGCCGGTCAGCATGACTTCGTGGCGGTTGTCCCAAATGTGCTCGGGGAACGAATTGTGGGCGTGCTGCTGGTCGAGGAAACCGTAGAACTGATCGAAGCCATGGTCGTTGGGCACGGAAAAAGTACCTGGTCCGCCCAGGCCCCACTTGCCGAACAGCGCGGTCCGGTAGCCGGCACTCTTGAGAAGCGACGCCACGGTGGGTTCGCCCTTCAGCAGCCCGACTTCGGGTTTTTTGTTCCCGCGGACCGTCGCATGGCCGGTGTGTTTGCCGGTCATGAGACAGCACCGCGACGGTGCGCAAACCGTCGAGCCTGAGTATGCCTGGGTGTAACGGATGCCTGACTTGGCAAGCGCGTCCAGGTTGGGGGTTTCGATGCGACTCTGGGCATAGCAGCCCAGGTCTCCGTAGCCCAGGTCGTCCGCCAGGATAAACACGAAATTGGGCCGTTGGGCTGCTTGGAGTTCAAATGGGACCGCCGCCGCTGCAATCGATTGGATGAACTGCCTGCGTTGCATGTCTGTCATTGAATCACAGCACGGTAGCGGGGTCGTTTGGGCGCGGTTGGAGGCGAGTTCGGGCCTCGGCCGCATGTTAAACTGAGGGCTTCCCCATGAGAATCGCCATCGGCTCCGACCACGCGGGCTTTGCGTTGAAGGAGCAGCTTCGGGACCGCCTCCAGAAGGCTGGCCTCGAAGTTGCCGACTTTGGTACGAACTCGCCCGAATCCACTGATTATCCTGATTATGCCGCCGCAGTCACACGTGAGGTGGTCGAGGGCAAAGCCGATCGGGGGATTCTGGTCTGCTATACCGGCGTCGGCATGTCGATCGCCGCCAACAAGGTCCGGGGCATCCGCGCCGCGCTTTGCATGAACGCCGACCAGGCGCAGTTGACGCGTGCGCACAATAATGCCAACGTGCTCGCGCTCGGGGCGAAGTACACGCCAATCGAAGTCGCCGTCGAGATCGTCGACACGTTCCTGGCCACCGAGTTCGAGGGCGGCCGCCATGAGCGCCGCGTCGGCAAGATCACTTCCATCGAGGAGAGTAATCGCTAGATGAACGACGAAATTAGAATGTCCCGGCCGCTTGCCGAGGTCGATCCCGAGGTTTTTCAGGCGATCCAGAAAGAAGTCGACCGCCAGCATTCCCGCCTGGAGCTGATCGCCAGCGAAAACTTCACCTCGGAGGCGGTCCTCGAAGCCACCGGCAGCGTCTTCACCAACAAGTACGCCGAAGGCTACCCAGGTAAGCGTTATTACGGCGGCTGCGAGTTCACCGACATCGTTGAAAACCTTGCCCGCGACCGTGCCAAACAGCTCTTCGGAGCCGAACATGTGAACGTCCAGCCGCACTCCGGTTCGCAGGCGAACCAAGCCGCATACGCGGCTGTGCTGACGCCCGGTGACACGATCCTCGGCATGAACCTTGCCCACGGCGGCCACCTGACCCATGGCCACCCTCTCAACTTTTCCGGCAAGACGTACAAGGTGGTTGCCTACGGCGTCCGGCAGGACACCGAAACCATCGACTACGAGGAACTGGCGCGACTGGCCGAAGAGCACAGGCCGAAAATGATCATTGCAGGGGCATCGGCCTACTCAAGGATCATCGACTTCCAGCGCTTCCGCGACATCGCCGATTCGGTTGGCGCGCTGATGCTGGTCGATATGGCGCATTTTTCCGGCCTTGTCGCCGCGGGCATCTACCCGAATCCTTGCAAATGGGCCGACATTGTTACGACAACCACCCACAAGACGCTACGCGGTCCCCGCTCCGGCATGATCCTCTGCCGGGAAAAGTACGCCAAAGACATCGACAAGACTGTGTTTCCTGGCGCCCAGGGCGGACCGCTGGTCCATGTCATGGCGGCCAAGGCGGTGTGTTTCCTCGAAGCGCTTCAGCCTGAGTTCGTCGAGTATCAGAAGCGGGTAGTCGCCAACGCGCAGGCCATGTCGGCCGCTCTCGGCGAGGCGGGCTTCCGGATCGTCTCCGGTGGCACCGACACGCACCTGATCCTGGTTGACGTCTTTTCGAAAGGCATCCGCGGGCGGGACGCCGAAAAATCGCTTGACGATGCCTGGATCACGGCCAACAAGAACGCCATTCCCTTCGATCAAAACCCGCCGCTGAACCCCAGTGGAATCCGGTTGGGCAGCCCGGCTGTGACCACGCGCGGATTCGGCGTCGACGAGATGAAGCAGGTGGCGGCGCTCATCGCCCGCGTCCTCTCCGCACCGGCGGATGAATCCAATCTGGCCGCGGTGCGCAAGGATGTCGCCGCGCTTACAGACCGTTTCCCGCTTTATCGCTGGCGGATGGAGCCTGTGCAGGCCTGATCCAGTCTAGGAGAGTGCCTATGCCGATGCGAATCCTCATTGACGCGCGTCACATCCAGGACTTCGGCTTCGGCACCTATATTCGGAATCTGGTGCGTGCCCTGGCGGGTCTCGATTCGCCGCACCGGTTTATTCTTGTCTGCGGGCGGCAGGACCAGCAGGAGTTCGAAGGTCTGCCCAACAACTTTCAGTGCCTGCCTTACGACCGCAAGGACTCGGATGCTTTCGACCAGCTCGCTTTCCCGGCATTCGCCCGAGGGGTCCGTGCGGACCTGATCCATGTCCCGCTGAACGTCGTTCCCCTGTTCTTGCCCCGCCCATACGTGGTAACGGTACACGACATCAGCCCGCTGTTTTTCGAAGTTCCAGACAACTGGCGCTTCGACTTCGCCCGTTCGAAGATGAGACACGGTCTGATGCGCGCCTCGCGGGTGATTGCCGTCTCTGAATCAACCCGGCAGGATGTTGAACAGATGCTCGGCATTCCAGCGGCCAAGATCACACGCATCTATGGGGCCGCCGACCCGAGATACGCCCGTTCCGATGCGGGACGGACTTCGGAGCAGTCCGAGCGGGACCGCCAGCTCGTGATCGAGCGATACCAGATCGACTATCCATTCCTGCTCTACGCGGGATCCGTGAAGCCGCATAAGAATGTGGCTCGGTTAGTCGAGGCTTTTGCCCTGCTGAAAGGAGAACTCGAGGCGCACCCGGTATACAAGAATCTCCGGCTCATCATTATTGGTGACCAGATCTCCAACTACCCGGCTTTGCGCCAGGCGGTCCTTCACAGCCGGGTGGAGTCCAGCGTCCGGTTTCTCGGGTTTGTCCCTTTCGACGCGCTGCGCGTTTTCTACTCGGCGGCTGCAGCATTTGTGTTTCCGTCGCTCTATGAAGGGTTTGGACTGCCTCCCCTGGAGGCAATGGCATCGGGAACGCCCGTGGTTTGCTCGAATGTCACCAGCCTGCCCGAGGTTGTCGGCGACGCTGCATACCTGGTGAGCCCCGACAATGTCTTCGAGATTGCCCGTGGCATCAAGGAAGTTCTTCTCGATGAAGGGCTCAGGGAGCAACTCACACTAAAGGGTTATCAGCAGTGCCGCCGGTTCAATTGGGAAGACACTGCCCGGCAGGTGCTGGCTACTTACGAAAGCGTCGTCTTCGCCAAGTAGCAACCTTGGCTGCTGATTGCCGCGGCCTTGCGTGGATCTGGCCCGCACCACGCCACCCTTCCCCGAATGACCGATAGCAGCGGCAGGTCGCCCAGCGGAATCCGGTCCGGAAGATGGAGAGGGCGCCAACTGCGCTGGCCCAACACGACCAATGCCCCAGCTTCCCGCCGCACCTGGCGGATGTAGCCGGCCCCACCCCACCTCAGCGAATACCAGTTGCCCGGTGTCACTGCCAGCCGCTCCGCGTCGTCGAGATCGACGATCAAATGCGTGGCGCTGCCGAAAAGGGTATTCACTTCCGGATCGGGCGAGAAAGCCGTGAGAATAGGCCGCCTGACCGAGGCCAGCATGGACGATGGCAAGCGCACCCAATCCTCTGCCGAAGTCACGTCGGGGAACCTTTGATTCGGAGAAATCTCGCCCTGAACCAAACGAACCAGCCGCCGGCCACCAGCGAATTCCCGCCTGGCTTCCAACGCCGCACCCAGTTCCCCGGCGCCTGCCAGCTCCAATAACGACAGACCAAGAGTTCCCAACAGCGAGTCTCCGACCTCTGTCGTCAGTTCTCGCACTCCCTTGAGAACATTGTGCATGTGTGGCTGGGAGACGCCGACCATTCGCGCAAGGCCACGCTCAGTCAGTTCGCCATTGGAAAGAAGGTCCCGAATATGCATCAGCAGCCGTTTCTGGAATGTGGCGAAGGTGATCGGGACATTCGGCGCGGGCATATTTCACACAGATATAGGGTAGTACTAGTAGTACTATATCGCCACTCGAAGTCTGACCGCTAACGAACTTTAATGAATTTCTGCGTTGAAATAATCCTTTTCTTATCAATTCATTGACGAGGAGCGGGATCGGCTCCTCATTTGTTTGGCAGACCAGACATGGTGACGCGTTGACGGAAACGAAGACCGGGCTGACGCTGGAACACAGATCCGATCAGACCTCCAGTGAGGAGGAGGCGACGGCGGAATAAAGGGAAGTGAGAAAAACGAATTATGGAGTGGACCCATTCAGACACGATCGCATTAGCCGCTGAAGAGTGTGTAAGGTGCCATGGTTTCGGAATAAGGGAGATGGAACGGGGCGGACCCCGCCCGTGCTCGTGTGTTTTCCGGGCGATCTTCCGCATTTGTCTCTCGAAGTTCTATCAATGCGTCGCAAAGGAGAAACGGCTTACTCCCGTTTCACTGGAACCGACGCCCAAAGGCGGGCGGCGCATCACCTGGGGCCGGAAAAACGAGGAGTACATCGCCGATTTCCTCCTTGTCACTCAGAGGACGCTGGACCCGTTTGAATATCAGGTTTTCCGTTTTCATTACATCCTTGGTGCAAGTTGGAGCCTCTGCGCCCGGCGCTTGGGCATCGATCGAGGCCGGTTCTTCCACGCCGTTTACCGGATCCAGGAGAAGTTGGGCCGCACCTACCGCGAACTTCGTCCATATGCTCTGTTTCCAATTGACGAGTATTTTAACGGCCGCACCGAGAACACCGTCCCCATCACAACCGAAATCGCCAGGCCTTCCTTGAGGCGCAATTCGCTGAACCGGCGGATTCCAGTCCCCATTAAGCGAGCCGCCTGACACCGCCTTCCCAGACAGTGGTATCATGGCGGATCTTCACAAAAAGGATCCGCCATGCGCCTGTCTTTCTTCGCCGCCGGAGCCGTTCTGACGTCTACGCTGTTGAGCGCCCAATGGCGCGACATCACGCCGGAGAAGTCTCTGGAAGGTTGGGAGAACATCGGTGAGGGTATCTGGAATGTCACGTCCGACCGGATTTTGATCGGCGAGCGCGACCGCCTCAATTCGAAGCACCAAGCGTGGCTCTATACCCGCAAGGACTACCGGCAATATGACTTCCGTTTCGAATACTGGATCCGGCACAAGTCCAATTCAGGCATCTCGATCCGCGACACGTCTCGCGCGGCCCACGCCTGCGGAGATGCGCACATTGCCGAAAAGACGCCATCGCACATCGGTTACGAGATCCAGATCCTTGGCTCTAAGTCGGAGAAGAACCCAACCGGCAGTCTGTACCTTTTCCAGGACGCCAAGACAGGATTCGAGCGGTTCGGCGACTGGAACCAGATGGAGATCCGAGTCCGCGACAACTTGATCACAGTTTTTCTCAACGGCGAGAAGATCATGGAACACCCCGGCGACCCCAACCGCCCCAAATCTGGTCCGATCGGGCTCCAACTCCATGACCCCAACACCGTGGTCATGTTCCGGCGCCTCCAGTTGCGCGAAATCCGCTGAGCCTGCGGCGGCAGGTTCTTCGATGCGCCATCCGATCAATGGGCACGGGCGTGGCGACGGTCTGGTAAACTGGTGCTTCCCCATGAAATTCGGCGTCGTCGTCTTTCCCGGCAGCAATTGCGATCACGACGCCTGGTATGCGGCGAGCGCCAATCTCGGGCACCAGGCGGAATTCCTTTGGCACAGCGACAGCGATCTGAAGGGTTCGGATTGCATCATCCTGCCCGGCGGATTCTCCTATGGTGACTATCTCCGCTGCGGCGCGATTTCCAAGTTTTCGCCCGTGATGGCGTCGGTGAAGAAGTTCGCCGCCGAAGGCGGCTTCGTGTTGGGCATCTGCAACGGATTCCAGATCCTCACCGAATGCGGCCTGCTGCCCGGCGCTCTGGTCCGGAACCGGGGGCTGAAGTTCATCTGCAAGGAAGTGAAGCTGACCGCCGCCACGGCGAATTCACCTTTTACCAGCGCCATTCCCGCGGGCGCGGTGCTCCGAATACCGATTGCCCACGGAGAAGGTTGCTACGTCGCCGATGAGGCCACGCTCGATATGCTTGAAGCCGAAGACCGGGTGGCCTTCCGATATGTGGAGAATCCAAACGGATCCCTGCGCGACATCGCCGGCATCCTGAACCAAGGCCGCAATGTCATGGGCATGATGCCTCATCCGGAGCGCGCCACCGAGCCGTTGATGGGATCCAGCGACGGACGGCTGGTCTTTGAGTCGCTGATCCGTTTCCACGAAGGGGCCCGCGCCCTGACTCCCGCCGCCAAGTAAAGCCATGAGCCAGATCACTCCAGAGATCGTCCAGGCCCACCAGTTGACCACGGACGAATACGAGCGAATTGTGTCCATTCTCGGACGCGAGCCGAATATCACTGAGTTGGGCATCTTCAGCGTGATGTGGAGCGAGCACTGCTCTTACAAAAGTTCGCGCATCCATCTTAAGAAACTGCCAACTCGAAGCAAGCTCGTCGTCCAGGGCCCGGGCGAGAATGCCGGGATTATCGATGTCGGCAAAGACCCTGAAGGCAACGACTACTGCATCGCCTTCAAGATCGAGTCCCACAACCACCCTAGCTTCATCGAACCCTTCCAGGGCGCGGCGACCGGCGTGGGCGGCATTTTGCGCGACATCTTCACCATGGGCGCTCGGCCCGTTGCGGTGATGGACGCATTGCGTTTCGGACCGTTGGACGATCCGCAAACCGGCGCCCGCAACCGCCGCATCCTCGACGGCGTCGTGGCCGGAATCGCCCATTACGGCAACTGTTTCGGCGTGCCCACCGTCGGCGGCGAGACAGTCTTCGAACCGAGCTATGCAGGCAATCCGCTAATTAACGTCTTCGCATTGGGCGTCTTCCGCAAGGATCAGATCTTTTACGGCAAGGCCACCGGCGAAGGCAACCCGGTGATTTATGTCGGTTCAAAGACGGGCAAGGACGGCATTCACGGCGCGTCGATGGCTTCGGCCGAATTCACTGAAGAGAGCAAGCAGAAGCGGCCGAACGTGCAGGTGGGCGATCCGTTCATGGAAAAGCTCCTGCTCGAGGCGTGCCTGGAGGCGATGCAAACAGGCGCCATCGCCGGCATCCAGGACATGGGAGCAGCCGGGTTGACCTGCTCGACCTGCGAGATGAGCAGCCGGGCGGGCACGGGCATTGAGATCGACCTTGCGCACGTGCCTCAACGTGAACAGGGCATGACGCCCTACGAGATCATGCTGTCGGAAAGCCAGGAGCGAATGCTGCTGGTGGCGCACAAGGGCCGCGAAAACGAAGTCCTTGATGTGTTCAAGAAGTGGGGGCTCGACGCCAGAATCGTCGGCACAGTGAAGTCGGATGGGATCATGCGGGTGAGGAATCACGGCGAGGTGGTCGCCGAGATTCCCAGCCGTCCGCTGGCAGACGAGGCGCCGCTTTATGACAGGCCTCACACCAAGCCGATGAGAAAGGCGCCGATGGTAGGTCCGGTGATCCAATCCAAAGGCCTCACCTCCGATCTTTTCACCCTCGCCGCTAGCGAGGACCTTTGCAGCAAGCGCTGGATCTGGGAACAGTACGACTACATGGTCCGGACGAACACCGTCGCGGGTCCGGGCGGAGATGCGGCCATCATCCGGATCAAGGAGATCGGTTCCTCGGTCGCCATGGCGCTGGATGGCAACGGCCGCTACACCTACCTCGACCCGCGCGAAGGCGCCAAACTCATGGTCGCAGAATGCTGCCGGAACCTGTCCTGCGTGGGCGCCGAACCCGTTGCCGCGACCAACAACCTGAACTTCGGCAATCCCGAACGGCCCGAGATCATGGCGCAGCTTGTCGAGGCCATTGAGGGGATGGCAGACGCCTGCGCGTTCTTTGGGACGCCGATCACGGGCGGCAACGTCAGCCTTTACAACGAAACCCTGGGCGAGGGAGTGTTCCCCTCGCCGGTGATGGGCATCGTCGGCCTCATGAAGACCGAGATGCCAGTGGGCATCGCTTTCCGCGAACCGGGCCGCGATGTTTACGTGATCGGCGGCATCGGCGCGGCCGATCCGGTCCGGATGGGCGGGACGCAATACGCCAAGCAGGTCATGAAAGACATTTGGGGTCTGCCACCGGCGTTGGACATGGAATTTGAGAAGACGGTCCAAGCGGCTGTAAGGGAGATGGTCCGGGCGAAAGCGGTCGAATCCGCGCATGATATCAGCGACGGTGGCTTGGCCTGGGCAGTGGCTGAATCGTCGTTTGACAACGGCATCGGCGCAAAGCTGGATTTGAATTCGGAGCTTGCGCCGGAACTGTTGCTCTATCACGAAGGGCCGTCGCGAGTTGTAGTTTCGACCGCCGATGCCGGCGCCGTGGAAGCGATCGCTGCCAAACACGGCGCGCCGGCGGTTAAGATCGGCAAGACCTTGGCTGGTCAGTTGACGATAACCAACAAGGGGATTACTCTAATCGAGACGCCTCTCGCCCCGTTACGCGAGACCTGGGCACACGCACTGGAATCCAAACTCGAGGCCGAGGTTCATGCCTGATCAAGACCAGACTGAGCATTTGCCGTTCGAAGAAGTTCCGTTCGACAAACTCCACGAGGAATGCGGTGTGGTGGCAGTGTACGGGCACCCGGAGGCCGGCAACTTGGCCCATTTGGGGCTGCACGCCCTCCAGCACCGTGGCCAGGAGAGCGCCGGCATTGCGGCCAGCAACGGCAAAGACGTCTATTGCCACAAAGCCATGGGCCACGTGGCTGACATCTTTACGGCGGGCGTGCTGAACATGCTGCCCGGCCACATGGCGATCGGGCACACCCGCTATTCGACCGCCGGCGATACCGCGATCCTGAACGCCCAGCCGTTCTCGGTCGCCTGCAATAAGGGCAAGATCGCCGTGGCGCACAACGGCAATATCACCAACGCGATGGAGTTGAGGCGCGACCTGGAGGCTTCCGGGTCCATCTTCCAGGCGTCGTCGGATACCGAGGTTGTGTTGCACCTGGTAGCCAAGAGCGATCAGAAGACGCTCGAATCAGCCTTGCGCGAGGCGCTGTTGGCGATCGAAGGGGCGTTTTCGCTTGTCTTTCTCGCCGCCGACAGGGTGATCGTTGCGCGCGACAGGCACGGATTCCGCCCGCTGGCCATCGGCCAATTGAAGTTGCACAACGACGGCTATGCCTATGTGTTCGCCTCGGAGACGTGCGCCTTCGATTTGATCGACGCTGAGTACATCGGGGACGTCGAGCCAGGAGAAATGGTCATCGCCGGCCCTGAAGGGCTGACGAGGCAGTTCTATGCGCCGCCTGGAAGAAGCGCCCAGTGCGTCTTTGAACACGTCTACTTTTCCAGGCCTGATTCGATCGTCTTCGGACGGCCGGTGCTGGCATCGCGGGAACGGATGGGGCAGTTGTTGAGCCAGGAGATGCCGGTCGAAGCTGATGTCGTCGTGCCGATTCCCGACTCCGGCGTCGCCGCCGCCCTCGGTTACGCCACCGCCTCCGGCATCCAGTTCCGGCACGGCCTGATCAGGAATCACTATGTCGGCCGGACTTTCATCGAGCCTTCGCAGGCGATCCGCGACTTCGGCGTAAGGTTGAAACTCAACCCCGTACGTGCGCTACTCGAGGGCAAGCGTGTTGTTCTGGTGGACGATTCGCTGGTCCGCGGCACGACCTCGCAAAAGATCGTCCGGATGGTTCGTGGAGCGGGCGCCCGCGAAGTCCACGTCCGGATATCCTGTCCCCCGACGATGTCGCCCTGTTTCTACGGTGTGGACACGCCGACAAAGCGGGAACTGATCGCGGCCAACCAAAGTGTGGAAGAGATCCGCCAGTTCATCGGCTGCGACACGCTGGCGTACCTATCCCTGGAAAATCTCCACAAGGCCGTGGGTGACACCGACGAGCGATTCTGCTATGCCTGCTACACGGGCAAGTACCCGACCGACTTGGTCAACATTGACGAATTGATGGCGTCGAGACCCAACCGCTAGGCAAGAGCCGTGCTTCCGGTGCGACGCTGGCTTTCACAAGCGTGAAGCGGCCCATGGTTGGACTGGGCCGTTCTGGTCTCTGGGCCGTGCGCGTCAACTACTCGGGCACGACGAGCACGTCGCCGGGGTGAATGACGCTCTTTTCGTCCTTCAACTTGCCGGGGTTGGCTGCAATGATCTTGGGATACTTGGACCCGTTCCCATAGAACTTGTCGGCGATCTTCCAGAGCGAGTCGCCAGCCACGACGGTGTACGTCCGCACGGGCGGCGGGATGCTGGCGTCGATGCCAATCTCGCATTGAAGATCGGCGAAGATCGGATCCACCGCTTTGATGGCGTTCCAGACGTCGTTTCTGATGATCTCGGTGGGCGCGGCCCCTTTCATCACCAACTTGTCCCCTTCGACATGCAGATTGTCCAGGCGCACGTTGTGGGACTGGATGTAGTCGAGAACGGATGCGTACTTCGCCTTGAACTGGTCGAGTGTAGGCATGATTCCTCCTGGGATGAGTATAGGGCGTATGGAAGAGCGGCGGGATGTTCTCGCAAACCAGCGGCTGCTAGACCGCGGCGCTCTGCAAACCGCGGATAACCGTTTCAACATACTCGCGGGCGCGGCGCGCCAAGGCGTCCACCGCTTCGGGAGCTGACGGGCGGGGAACCAAAGGTTCGAAGATGTTCTCGAAGGTCAGCGGGATGGCCAGCCCGGTGCGCATTACGGGCATGAACAGCTTGTAGTGATCGATCTCGCCGAAGCCCGGGCCGCAGTCCTCATCTTTTGGCGTGTTGCGGTGGTCCTTGATGTTGAAGGCCCGGATGTCGCGCCAGCAGGTCTGGATGTCTTTGATCGGGTCGTGGTTCTCGTAGTCCAGGACGTTGCCGGCGTCGTAGCAGATCTTCACGGATTCGTGGGCCACTTCGCTGACGATGCGCGCGCAATCGGCGCCCGTGGCCGTGTTGCCGCCATGCTGCTTGATGACAACCATCACGCCTGACTTCTTGGCGTGAGGAGCCATCTTCCTTAGATTGCCGACAAACGTCTCGTACTCGCCCGGACTCGTCTTGCCGAACGTCAGCAGAAAGGGGATCTTCGCCGCCGCGGCCTGGTCGATGCGGCGAAGATGAGCGTCCAATGCATACGGGGCTTCCAGGTTGAAGGTCGAGAACATCATCACCGGTTCCAGGCCCAGGCTTCGACAGCGGGAGGCGAGCCGCGCGGATTCAGATGGCGGGGCATCAATGGCCAGGACAGGTCTCGTTCCTGACGTTTCACGATGGGTGACGCCCCAGGCGACGTGATCATATCCGCTGGCCTTGATGCCGGTGAGCGCCCGTTCGAGTGGGAAGGCCGAATAGGGCAATGTCATGCAGGCCATGACAAACTTCGTGGGTGCAGCCTGCGGCTGCAAGGCGGCAGGAAGCAGTGTGGGCGATGCAAACAAGGTGCGGCGCGTCATCATGGCGGTTCCTTCATTGAAGCGGGACCCTATGCGGGGAGATTGAGCGCTTCCGCACAAGGTTAACAGATCGCTCCGGGAGTGCGGACCCACAAGTGGACTAGTTCGGAAACGCCGTTGCGTCCAGTCCGGGAAGCAACCGCAATGCGTTCTTGTAATAGAGCTTGCGGAGGACTTCGTCGGGCAGGTCCAGGCCGTACATCTGCCAGAAAGCGTGGCGGCGGCGGTAGTAATCGAAGTAGTCGTCGTCGGTTTCAAGAACCCTGAAGTAGGTGTGGTATTCAGTCGGGTTCCACGAGTCCTTACCAAACAGGACCCGGTCCTGATACTTGATGAACCAGGCGCGGGCGACGCGCGGCTGGCGGCCGAGTTCGGCGAGCACGGCGCCGATCTCGGTGTACATGTTGGGCAGTTCGTCCATCAGGCGGCCCAATTGAGCCAGATCGCCGCCAAGCCAGCCGAGATGGGCGTTGATGAAGATCGTCTTCTTGTGGCGGCGGAACAGGTTGTGCTGCTCGGCAATGAGCGTCTCCCACGGGGCATTGCGATCCGCGGGGCGGCGGCGGCCGGGGATCTCCATCAGTTCGTACCATCGTTCGTTGTACTTGTCGACGGGCTCCCAGAACTGCTTGGGGTCGGCGGTGTGGATCAGAACAGGGATCTTCAGCCGGGCGCAAGTCTCGAAGACGGGGTCGAAGCGCGGATCGTCGATGTGGATACGCTCCCCTTTGGAGTCTTTGAGATCCATGCCGAAATTCT
This sequence comes from Bryobacteraceae bacterium, assembly GCA_029975915.1. Next base: position 173,035 of record JARKOC010000542.1, on the reverse strand, counting down.
TGAAAAACTTCAGCCCCGCTGCGCCGTTCCTGACATCGGCTTCGAGCTGGGCGGCGGCGCGCTTCCCATAGTCCGGGTCATCGATGTTCGAGAAGTCGAGGTTGGCGAAAACGGCGAAACGCCTGGGCGCGGTTGCGCGGGCGAAGTCGACGGCGGCTTTCAGACGATCGCCGAACCCTCCGCTGAGATTGACCACGATCTGGAGGTTGATCGAGTCCATGTCTTCAAGGAGTTTCTTCGACCTCTCGGGCGGCATGGGAAATCGCTGGTGGTTGTGGACGTCGATGAACGGATACTTGGCTCGTGTCTTGGGGTGCGCCGGGACGACGAGCGACGATTTTGGCGAGTATTCCCGCACGTCCATACCAGGGCCAGGGTCGGGCCGCTGCGGCGCCGGTTGGCCATATAGAGAAAGAGTGAGTCCCAGAAGGAGAAGCCCTCGCATATGAGGACAGTATAGCGGGTGCGGTAGCTTGCTCCGGTTTGTGCCGAGTTCTATAGTGAAGGTGTCCAGGCGTGGTGATGGGGCCTCACCCGGAACCGTCCCGAGTGCTCGGGAATGATAGCTCCTACCGAAGCGGTAGGGGCTTTTTTGTTGGCCTCGTCGTTGGCAACTGAGCAGGAGGCGATATGACGGAGATCATCAAGGTCCATGGAAGAGAGATCCTCGATTCTCGCGGAAACCCGACGGTGGAAGCGGAAGTCGAACTGGCTGGCGGCAGTACCGGCAGGGCGGCTGTCCCGTCCGGTGCGTCAACAGGTGAAAAGGAGGCGGTTGAACTCCGGGACGGAGACAAACGCCGATACCTCGGCAAAGGAGTTCTGAAGGCGGTCGATCACATCAATAGTGAGATTGCCGGGACAGTCGCCGGAATGGACGCTTCCGACCAGCGAGCCGTCGATGAAGCGATGATCACGGCCGACGGGACCGCGAACAAAGGCAAGCTGGGCGCGAACGCTATCCTGGCGGTTTCCATGGCGACAGCACGAGCCGCCGCCGATGCACATGACCTGCCGCTCTACCGCTACTTGGGTGGGTCGAATGCAGCCACGCTGCCGGTCCCTTGCCTGAACGTGCTGAATGGCGGAAAGCACGCAGACAATACTGTCGACTTTCAGGAGTTCATGATCGCTCCCCATAATGCGCCGACCTTCAAAGAGTCGATCCGCATGGGGATGGAGACTTTTCACGCGCTCAAGGGCGTTTTGAAGACGAAGGGGTACAGCACTGCCGTCGGCGACGAAGGTGGATTTGCACCTGATCTGAAGTCGAATGTCGAGGCGGTGGAGCTGATACTGGAGGCGATCGCCAAGGCGGGCTATCGCCCGGCCGAGGAAATTTCGATCTGCCTGGATCCTGCGACGAGCGAGATGTGGGAAGACGGCAAGTACGTCTTCTTCAAGTCCACCAAAAAGGCGGTTGCCCCCGATGAGATGGTGAGATTGTGGGAGGAGTGGGTCAGGCAGTACCCGATTATTCTCATCGAGGATGGAATGGGAGAGAACGACTGGGATGGCTGGAAGATTCTAACCAAAACGCTTGGGGACCGGGTCGAACTCGTCGGCGACGATATCTTCTGCACCAATCCCGCAATCCTGCGTGAAGGGATCGGGCAAGGGGTCGGGAATTCGATTCTGATCAAACTGAACCAGATCGGGACGGTGACCGAGACGCTGGAGACGATAGAGCTTGCCGGAAGGAATGGATACAAGTGCTTTGTTTCGCACAGATCGGGTGAAACAGAGGACACATTCATCGCCGACCTGACTGTGGCCACTGGAGCGGGCCACATCAAGACAGGGTCAGGCTGCCGGAGTGAGCGCGTGGCAAAATTCAATCAATTTCTGCGAATCGAAGAGCGGCTGGGAGGACGCGGAAAGTTCGCCGGGAGATCGGCATTTGGCCGCTGACCAATTCAGACTATCCGGCCCAGAGGAGTTCGCCGAAGAGGCGATCCGCTGCGTTGAGCAGCTTTGCGGGAAATACGATATCAGCGCACTCGATGTGTTCATCGAGAGCGTCCGGACGTTTTCGAAAGACCGTATTCTCAACGTCGCGGTCCTCGGACGCTTCAAGGCCGGCAAAAGTTCCTTCCTCAATCACTTGCTCGGACACGCGCTGCTGCCTGTGGGCGCGATCCCGGTGACTTCGGTTGTGACCGAGATTGAATACGGTCCGGAGGAGCGGGCCGAGATCCGCTTCAGGGATGGACATGCGGAGATTGTCCCGGTGGAGGCGATCTCTGAGTTCATCTCTGAGCTGGAGAACCCGGGCAACTCCAAGGATGTCGAATCGGTCCGTGTCAAGCTCCCGTCGATGAGGAATTACAGAGAGATCCGCCTTGTGGATACCCCTGGGCTTGAGAGCGTTTTGGAGCACAACACCGGCGCGTCGCTCGATTGGTTGCCGCACGTGGGGGTTGCGCTAGTGGCGGTCGGCGTCGATCCCCCGCTCTCCCGTCACGATATTGAGCTGATCAAGAGCCTTCGGCGGTACACGCCGAACGTCGAAATCCTGCTCACCAAGGTAGACCTCCTCAACGAGCCCGAACTAGTCCAGGTGATGGAATTTGTCCGCGGCCAGCTTTCGAAATACTGGGACGGGGAGGTGAAGGTCTTTCCCGTCTCGGTGCGTCCTGGCTATGAGCGATTCTTGCGGGATGTGGATGCCAGCCTTCTGCAAATGGTTCGGGCAGGCGCTCTCGCGGGGGCCGAATCGACGCTGCGGCATAAACTGGATTCGCTGCTTGAAGAGTGTCGCGGCTATCTCGCTGTCGCGCTAAAAGCGGCCGAATCCGCCGATTCTGAGCGGGCTGACCTCCGCGCGAAAATCCTTGGGCAGAAGGAAGGGCTGGACGATGTGCGCCTGGCGTTGAGATTGATCTCGCGGCACGCCGCAGCCTCGCTCCGGCCCGCATATGAGGCGATTCTCAGACCGGTGGAGCCAGTCATCCGGCAGAGACTCCTCCAGCGGATGCGGACGAACTTTCCGGAGTGGGCCAGCAGCCTGTCCGGCGCAATCGGCGGCTTTGAGGATTGGCTCGCCGAGCAACTCGCGCAGGAGATGGTTGCGTTGTCAGAGGCACACGCAAACGAGTTTGTGGAACCCGTGCGGAGAGCTGGACGGCAACTCTCACAGTCGCTTCAAGACTATCGGAACAGGGTGTCCTTGAGCGCTCTCAAAGCTTTGGGCGTGCCGCTCCAAACCAAGGAGATCGATCTCACAGTCGCCGCTCCCCGCGGCCCGGATATCAGAGTGGGCAAGATCTTCGACCACAATTGGGAGTTGATTTCGTGGCTTGTCCCGATGCCCCTTGTGCGCGGGGCCGTTCTGCACCATTTTGAGCGAAAGGCAAGCGACGTCTTGACCGCGAACCTGTCGCGGCTGGTCACACAGTGGGAAGAGCTGGCGGCGGATTCCCTGCGTGTGGTGGAGAAGGAGTCTGCTCAGCGGCTAGACAGGTTTGTGTCAACTGTCGAGTCGCTGATCGGCAGGACTCGTGAACGAGCGCCGATGATACTGGAGGATCTGGAGAAAATCGACGCACTGCGCGCGAGATTGGCCGCTGAAGAACCAGTCTGATTGGGGGGAGTTCTCGGCGCAGGTCATGTGGGGCTGGTAGGGACCATCAGCGAATAGTCCGTCGCGTACTCCCGCACTTCTACGCCGGGTCCGGGGCCGGGTCGCTGCGGAGCCGGTTGGCCCTATAAAGCGAGAGTGAGTCCCAGAGGGAGAGGCTCGCCCAGATGCGCAGTTCAGCGGGTGATCGCAATCAGTGCTCAGGCCAGGCTGTGTTCAATCATGTCCGCCCGGATGTTCAGACGGCAAAGCGGAACGTCGAGAATCCTGACGCGCAACACCCTGGACCAGGCGTCGCTGACTAATCACGCAGCGCAGCAATCAGTTCTTCGTGTGTCATCTTCCCCGGATGATACAGCCGGACCACCCCACCCTCGTCGATCAGCACCATCGTTGGCGTCGTGCTCGACCCCCAAGCCTTGAAGTTCTCTTCTGACACCGGCACGGTGACACCATCGATCCGCGAATAGTATTTCTCGAACACGCCTTTGATATAGCTGATCTCCTCGGCGCGCGGTGCTTCGTTGCCGCCTTCGACATAACCGTAGGGCTGCGTCGGAGCAATGATGGCAAGCCTGGACTCCGGTATCTCCTTGCGGATTCTCGCCAGGATCGGCGCCTGGGCTTTACAGTCGCCGCACCAGTGCGCCCAGAAAAACAGCAGTGTCTTGCGGCCCTTGAGTGATGCCAGCGCGGGCGGCTCCGCGCCAATATACTCCTTCACATCCAGCGCCGGTGCCGGCTTGCCAACCAACGAGATCAGATGCAGGTTCTTTTGGATGCGCGTCCGGATGGAGGTGGACTGCCAGCGCTTGAGTTCGTCCTGCAGGAACGCGACGGCCTCGATGCGCTGCCCGCGCGCGTCCAGTACCTGTGCCTGAACTTCAATCGATGCCCCCAATGCCAGCGGCAATGACGTATCGTCGTCGAGCGCCCTCGTCTTCAGCATTGCAAGAGCCTCGGTGCGTGTGCGGGACGCATAGGACTCGGCCTCATCCAGCCGCTTTGCCCCAAGGTGGCCTCGGGCCATCCAGGAGAGCGCTTCCAGGTAGCCGGAGTCTTTGGGCTGGTGGGCGTCCAGCGCCGACTGGGCTTTGTTGAAATCGCCCGTGGCAATCGCCGAGCGGACGGTCCTGACAATTTGGGGCCTCTGGGCGGACGCCGAGGGCTTGAACGTGATGATCATGGCGAGAACAAGAAGCCAACGCATGGTGTGCCTCTTTCTAGATTCACCCGCCGCCCGGCTCGACTCAGCCCCTACACGCCGAAGAACTTCCGCATCCACACATTGGAAGCCTCGAAGTCCTCGCGTTCCCGCGCCTGCGCCTGTTCTTTCGGCACGGGCGCATACTCCTGCGGCCTGCCCGCCGCAGCCAGCGCCGCGAACCTCGCAAACGACCAGGCCGGCACGTTCTCGTAGCCTTTCCAGAAGTCGGGCTGCTTCCAGTTGAACGGGCGTGGACCGGTGACAATCACCTCCAGCGACATCGTCTTGCCAGGACAAAGCTCGACAAACCGCCGCAGCAGATGCTCCATCCCGATGTTGCCCTCGCCCATGCGCGTCCAGCGGACCATCGCCCCTTGCTCGGTCGCCCACAGATACGAGTCGCGGATGTGCGCCGTCAGGACGTAAGGCGCCAGCGTTTCGAGGGTCAGTAGCGGATCCTCGATTGTCCACAGTGGGTTGCCGGTGTCATAACAGACGCCGACGGTATCGGCCCCGGCCGCCTCCACCAGGGTCTTTAGCTCACGCCCCTGCATGTCGCCGGCGTGGTTTTCGATGGCGATCTTCACGCCTGCGTCCTGGGCGCGCGGCTTCGACGCCCTGAGCACCTTCACCGCATCCTCGATCCGCGCTTCGATACCGCCTGGCGTCTTGCGGTCCGCCATCGTCCCCAGGAAAGCCCTGACCACCTTCGAACCGGCCAGTTGCCCGGCCCTGATCAGCCGCGCCAGTTGCTCCTCGGCCGTCCCCTGCTTCGGATCAAACGCCGTCGAGGTCGGGCAGATCGATCTCATCCCGATCTCAATCTCGATGCCAAGCGAGCGCGCATGAGCCGCAACCTTTTTCACGTGATCGTCTTCGAGCGAACCGAGAAATCGGATCTCCGAAAAGTGAACCACCTTGGCGCCGTGCTTGGCGCAGTAGTCGAGGTGCTCGAAGGCGCTCCATCCCTGGCTGCGCAAACTGAAGAGGTCCACTCCGATCCGTGGCGGCGCCGTCTCGGCGTGGGAGGAGGCAGCGAGTCCGGCGGGAATCGCCGCAATGAAGTCGCGTCTCAACATGCACCTATTATCCATGGGCTACCAGGTGCCTGAGGAGTCAGCGGCGCGAAAATCAAGATGATGTGAAAAGATTTACACTGTTCACCCCAAATCTGTGGTTGAATGTGGAGACGGGCCGTTCCCTGACATCCGGCCCGAATGCAACGTGGAGGACAACAGACATGCATCCGATGGCAATTGCCGAACAACTGAAATCAACCAAGGAGTTCTTTGACCGGTCCACGCGCCCGTTGGCCGAGGAGGATTCCAACTTCAAAGCCTTCCCTGAAGCCTTCACCGTGGCGCAGCAGGTCGCCCACACTGCCCAGACAATCGACTGGTTCTTCGAGGGCGCTTTCCGCCCCGAGGGCTTCGACATGGACTTCGAGAAGGCCGCCCAGGAGACCATGGCCATCACTTCTCTGGCCGCAGCCCGCAAGATGCTCGACGAAGCCTTCGCCAAGGCCATCGGCGCGGCCGAATCGAAGTCCGCCGAGGAATGGGCCGCCCACCTGCCGCCGAATCCAATCTTTGGCGAAGTGCCCAGGTTTGTCATCATCGGAGGACTGGTGGACCACACCGCACACCACCGCGGTGCTCTTACCGTTTATACCCGTCTCCTGGGCAAGATTCCCCCAATGCCCTATGGAGATATGTAGATAGAAGGCTAGCTACGGCCCTTCTCAGTAGGGCTTGAGTTCGTTTGGTCGGACCCAAGCCCTTACAAAGAAACGCTTTTTAGGTAATTGCGGAAATCTTCGCCCAAATCGCGGCGGTGCAGCGCAAACTCTACCGTGGCCATCAGGAAACCGAGTTTGTCTCCCGCGTCGTATCGCTTTCCCTCGAATTTGTAACCGTAAACCGGCCGCGACAGCAGCAAGTGCTTGAGCGCATCAGTCAACTGAATCTCGCCGCCCCGGCCCGGCTCAATCGATTCAATCGACTTGAAGATCTCGGGCGTCAGGATATACCGGCCAATGATTGCAAGATTCGACGGAGCGTCTTCCGGCCTTGGCTTTTCCACCATGTTCCTGATCCGGTAAAGCCGTCCGGAGCCACCCTGGTGTGTCACTGGCTCGGCATCCACCACGCCATAAGCCGAGATCGCTTCTTTCGGTACTTCCATGAGCGCCAGCACCGAAGACCCGTAAAAATCGTGGATGTCCAGCAATTGACGCAGACACGGCACTTCGGCGTCGATCACGTCATCAGATAGCACCACGGCGAACGGTTCGTTTGCCACCAGGTCCTTGGCACGGAGGACCGCGTGGCCCAATCCCATCGCCTCTTTTTGCCGGATGTAGGCCACATCGATCATGTCCGACACCGACCTGACGACATTCAAAAGGTCCTTCTTCTTGCTCCTCTCAAGAAGTTGTTCAAGCTCAAAAGAAACGTCGAAGTGGTCCTCGATTGCCGACTTGCCGCGTCCGGTGACGATGATGATGTTCGGCATCCCCGAGTGCAACGCTTCCTCAACGCCGTATTGAATCAACGGCTTATCGACCAAAGGCAGCATCTCCTTCGGCATCGCCTTGGTGGCCGGCAGGAACCGGGTTCCGAGTCCAGCGGCGGGAAAGACCGCTTTGCGCACCTTTTGAGTCATCACACCCCCATTGTAGGCCAATGGCCTGCTTGACCATCCAGGCCTGTGATCCAGCTTGCCGTATTGGAGCCACCATCGAGTTTGATCTTCTTTGATCGTCGCATCGGGTAGCCGGACAATTGCCGAATACGACCGTTCGCCTCCCACACGTGACCACTCGGCTCAGATGCCATTGTTGCTCTTCGCGCCTCATGTTATCCTCAGTGAACGATCTACTGGGATCCGTGCCTACACCATTAGAGGACTAGAGAAGAGGGGATTACATGGCTTACGTCATTGCTGAACCTTGCATTGGAACCAAAGACACTGCCTGTGTGGATGCCTGCCCGGTCGACTGCATCCACCCGAAGAAGGACGAACCGGGCTACGAGACGGCCGAATTACTCTACATCGACCCGGTTGAATGCATCGACTGCGGCGCCTGCGTCCCTGTCTGCCCCGTTTCCGCGATTTTCGCGCTGGACGATCTGCCGGAGAAGTGGTCGGACTTCGCTCAGAAGAACGCCGATTACTATAAGAAGTAAGTCTTTACAGTCTCTCTGAACAGGAGAGGAGCGATGAGGCCCGCGCGAGCTGAACCAGGCTCGGCGGGCCTTTCACTGTCCGCCCTGCTCAACTGATCAGCCTCGCCCCACGGTGAAATGTCAGGTAGCTGACCGCCCACCGGATAAAGACAACAACCCGGTTTTGGAAGTCGACAAGGTGCATCAGGTGGATGAATAGCCAGACGAGCCAGGCCGGATACCCCCGCAACCTTACCCCAAACAGATCGGCCACTGCCGCATGACGCCCGATCGTCGCCATGCTGCCCAAGTCCACATACCGGAACGGTCCAGGCGCTTTCCTTCCCTCCACCCGAGCCCGGATGACCTTGGCCGCGTACCGCCCGGCTTGCAGGGCCGGCTGCGCCACACCCGGCAACGCCTTGCCATCCTGTTCAAAATGCGCCAGATCGCCGAGGACGAAGATCTCTGGATGACCAGTCACAGTCAAGTCGCCGCCCACTGGAATCCTCCCCTGCCGGTCCAGTTCTACGCCCAACTGCCGGGCGAGCGGCGACCCTGTAACGCCAGCGGCCCACAGGACCGTCCTGGCCGGAATGTGCCGTGTTGACCCGTTCGATTCCGCCGTCACACCCCGATCGTCGATCGACAAGACCCGGTGGCTCACCAGCGACCGCACGCCCATTCGGATCAACCGGCGCAGCGCATAATCCGACAGGCCCTCATCAAACGAAGTCAGCAGCCGGGGTGCGAAGTCGAGCAACAGAATCTGCGACTCCTCTGGCCGGATCCGCCGGAAATCGCCCTTTAATGTGTCGCGCGAGATCTCGGCCAGCGAACCTGCCAACTCGACGCCCGTCGGCCCACCACCAACGACTACAAACGTCAGCCACTCGCGCCGCACCTGCGGGTCCGCTTCGTTCTCCGCCATCTCGAATGCCATCAGGATCCGCTTCCGCATCTCGGTGGCGTCGGCGATCGATTTCAGTCCGGGAGCGCTTGCCTCCCATTCGTCATGTCCGAAGTACTGCGTCGTCATGCCGGTGGCCAGAACTAGCGTGTCGTAGGCGAGCTCATCCGCTCCGCAGATCACTGTCCGCTTGGCCGCGTCGATCCTCGTCACCTCGCCCAAACGAACTTCGATGTTCGGGAATGGTGATAGCAACGATCGTATGGGCGCGCAGATGTCTGCCGCCGACAGACCGCCCGTAGCCACCTGATAAAGAAGGGGTTGGAAGACGTGGTGATTCTGGCGGTCAATCACCACCACCCGGCACCTGGCTCCGCCAAGTCCCTTGGCGGCGGCCAAACCGGCAAATCCAGCGCCCACAATGACAACCGTGTGCTCATGCATCCCTGCCTCTATTGTCTCAAGCCGGGCGGGCTTCCCGCATTTTCCGCAGGCTCCGAGAGAATCTCCTCGCGCAGGCGCTACTATGTCCAAGAAGGCACTAGCCGCGGGCGTAGACCTGTGGTAGTATAAATTCTTTCACGTGCCACCAACAGGAGCCACCATGGACGACAAAGAAAAGCAACGCTCGCTCGCCGCCGCGCTCGGCCAACTCGAAAAGGCCTACGGCAAGGGCTCCATCATGCGCCTTGGTGCGCAGGAAGTCATCTCCGTGAACGCGATTCCCACCGGGTCTGTCTCGCTCGACCACGCTCTCGGCTGCGGCGGATTCCCCCGCGGGCGAGTCGTCGAGGTCTTCGGCCCTGAATCCTCGGGCAAGACGACCATCGCCTTGCAGGTGGTCGCTAGCGCCCAAAAATCCGGCGGCATGGCGGCGTTCGTGGACGTGGAACATGCGCTCGACCCCACCTATGCCCGCAAACTGGGCGTTGACGTGGACAACCTGCTGGTTTCGCAGCCCGACTATGCCGAACAGGCCCTGGAGATCACCGCCGCGCTGATCGCGTCGAACGCCATCGACGTGCTGGTGGTTGACTCGGTCGCGGCGCTGGTGCCCAAGGCCGAACTCGAAGGCGAGATGGGCGACAGCTTCGTGGGCGTCCATGCACGATTAATGTCTCAGGCCATGCGCAAACTGACTGGCGTAGTGTCGAAGTCGAACACCTGCCTGATCTTCATCAACCAGATCCGCGAAAAGATCGGCGTCATGTTCGGCAACCCGGAGACGACCACCGGCGGCAGGGCGTTGAAGTTCTATTCGTCGGTGAGGGTCGATATCCGGCGCATCGCGGCCATCAAGGACGGCGAGAACGTGGTGGGCAACCGGACGAAGGTGAAGGTGGTGAAGAACAAGCTCGCGCCGCCGTTCCGCGAGGCCGAGTTCGACATCATGTACGGCGAGGGGATCTCGCTGGTCGGGGACCTGATCGACGTGGGCGTGGAGCATAACATCGTCGAAAAGAGCGGATCGTGGTACAGCTACGCGGGCGAACGGATCGGCCAGGGGCGCGAGAACGCCAAGACGTTCCTGCGCGATCATCCGGAGACGATGGCCAAACTCGACACGCAGGTCCGCCAGGCTCTCGGCATGGCGCCGCAGGTGACCGCGGCCCCGGTCGCGCCGCCCGACCCGGCCAAGGCAGTCGCCGCGAAGGGGTCGAAGTAAGGGGGCACTATTTAGCAGCGCGGCCGATCAAGAAGCTTGCTCCCACACGGGGAAGTAACAGTCGCGTGGCATCCGGCGGACGAAATCGCCCGACAGTCGCTCAGAATCGCTATTCTTCACGCCGGACCGGAGGAGCAGAAGTGAAGAGGTACGCCGTCATCATCGAGCAAGGACCGCGCAACTACTCTGCCTACGTACCCGACCTGCCCGGCTGCATCGCCACGGGCAAGACGCTGAAGGCGGTTCGCCAGAACATCAAGGACGCTATCCAGTTCCACATAGACGGGCTCCGCGAGGATGGGCTCCCCGTCCCCGAACCGTCCTCCGTGGCCGAGTCAGTCGAAATCCAGGCCGCCTGAGATGGTGACTTTGCGACCGGGACACCCGACGTGGTGGAGAAGCCGATGAAGTAGGATCGATGCCGGCTGTCGGCTCGTGCATTCGATGCGCGGCTAGATTGGAAATTTCGACTTGAACTTCCTGATCAACCGGCGCTCAGCCGGGCTTGGCTCATCCTCGTGTGCCCTGTTCAGTTGCTCTGTGATCTTAGCCCGCCTCCGTTGCCCGAGGAAGAATCGTAGCGCCCACATGAGCTTCTTCACCGCGCTTCTGAGACCTGGGTGACGATCAACTCAACTCGCTCATCTGCACCCGTGTGGCACTGGACCGCCTCGCAGATTCGCACCTCTAGTTCTCTTAGAGACCTCGCCTAGGTGTGGCATCCGGGCGACTGGGGGACAGACGCCACGTAGTGGCCTTCGCTGTCCCGCTCTATGACGACATCGAATTGCCTCTGCATGCGCGCCTCCTCTCCGATTCTACGACGCCATGCAACAGGACCGCCGCGTCCTACGCCACGAACTGCCGCAGATACCGGCAGCTCTGATACAGCGCGGCTTTGCGGTTTTCGAGCGACCCTTCGTACGCCCGGTCCTCGACCTCGACGCAGACGGCACCCTGGTAGCCCGTGCCCGACAGCACCGACATGAATCGGCCCCAGTTGATCTCGCCCAGGCCGGGCAGTTTTGGCGTGTGGTATTCGGCGGGGTACGCCAGCAGGCCCACGTCATCGAGCCGTTCCTGATCCAGGCGGGCGTCCTTGGCGTGGACGTGGAAAATGCGCGAGGCGAAGTCGCGCAGGGGCTTGATGTAGTCCATCTTCTGCCAGACCAGGTGGGACGGGTCATAGTTCAACCCGAAATTGGCGTTCGGGATGTCCTCGAACATCCGCCGCCAGACGCGCGGGCTCACGGCCAGGTTCTTGCCGCCGGGCCATTCGTCGCGGGTGAACGACATGGGGCAGTTTTCGATGCAGACCTTCACGCCCTTGCCTTCAGCGCGCTCGATAACCGGCTTCCAGGTCTTGAGGAACCGGGGCCAGTTTTCGTCGATCGTCTTCGTTTGGTCGCGGCCAATGAAGGTGTTCATGATGCCGACGCCCAGCAGCGCCGACGCGTCGATCACCTTCTTGATGTGCTCGATGTAGGCCTTGGCTTCGGCTGGGTCGGCGCAGAGCGGATTCGGGTAGTAGCCCAGGCCGCTGATCGACACGCCGGCGGCCGCCATGATGTCGTTGACGCGGGCGGCGTCGGACTTCTTGAAGTTGGTGACGTCGACGTGAGTGACGCCGGCATAGCGGCGCTCACTCTTTCCGACGGGCCAGCACATCAGTTCGACGCAATCGTAACCGGCATGCTTGGCGAATTGGGCGACCTCTTCGAGCGAGAGGTCGGGCAGAATGGCGCTGACGAATCCGAGTTTCATCATGGTTATTAGTATCCTCCGGCGGGGGTCTGGAAATCGAGGCGCGGCAGCGGGGCGAGGCCGAGGCGGCGGCGGCACTCATCGAGCATCTCGGCGGTGCGGGTGGCTCCGCAGCGCGTCGCGCCAACCGAACGAACCTTCAACAAAGCGTCCAAGTCACGCACGCCGCCGGCGGCCTTCACCTGGACATGCGGGGCGGCGTGTTTCCGCATCAGTGTCAGGTCCTCAATCGTCGCGCCGCCCGGGGCGTAACCGGTGGAGGTCTTCACCCAATCGGCATTGACCTCGGAACAAATCTCGCAGAGGCGGATCTTCTGGTCGTCGTTCAGATAGGCGTTTTCAAAGATCACTTTCACCTTCTGGCCCGCCTGGTGGGCGAGTTCGACGACGGCGCGAATGTCTTTCCTGACGTAATCCCAATCGCCGGAGAGGACTTTGGAGATGTTGACAACCATGTCCAATTCCTCGCCGCCGTCCGAGAGTGCCTGGGCGGCTTCGGAGAGCTTCGTGGCCGTGGTGTGGCCGCCATGAGGGAAGCCAATTGTCGTGGACGCGCGGACATTGCTCCCATGGAGGAGGTCGGCGCACCAGGCCAGGGCGTAAGGCATGATGCAGACGCTGGCGGTGTCGTAGTGCAGAGCCAGGCGGATGCCCTGCTCGAGCGCCTTCTCGTCGAGGGTGGGGTTCAGCAGTGAGTGGTCGATCATCTTGGCGATGTCGAGATACGTGTAATCCATTACTTTTAGTCTCACCCAGGCAGGACCATCATGTGCGTGGCGTCGTAGCGCAGCCGGCGTTTTTCGAGGTACGACTTTACCGCCAAGAGCGGCGGCACGATAGAGATGGCGGCGATGCCGACGTCGCCATTGGGCAATTTGCGCGATCTGCAGCAGTCTAGGAAGTTGCGTACATGGTCGGTGGTGATGTCGCCGGGAATCGTCTTGGTGGCGATCTCCGGGTTCTTGCCCAAGGGCGTGTAGATGTACTTGTTGCGATCGACGAAAAGTTTGCCCTGGTCGCCATAGAAAGCGACGCCATAGGGCGTCGGATTGCCAGTGGTGAGCGACTGGAAGCTGACCGTGAAGCCGGGGTACTCGAACAGGGCAGCGACGGTATCGGGGGCGTCGTGGCCGCCGTCGCCGAAGTAGACGCCGCCGGCGGCGACGGCGGAATCCGGCGGGCGCTCGCCCATGTACATATGGACAACATCCATCCAGTGGTGGCCGAAGTCGGTCAGGCGGCCGCCGTTGAAATCGAGGAAGGCGCGGAAGTTGAAATATTGGCGCGGGTTCCATTCGCGGTAGGCGACGGGTCCGAGGAAGCGAATCCAATCGAGATTGGACGGCTTTTCCTGCTGCGCCCTGGCCTGGCTCAGTCGCGGCGACGGGCTGGGCGGACCGCTGTTCCAGACGGCCTCGACCCAGTTCACCTTGCCGATCTTGCCTGACTTGACGAACAGTTCAAGCGGTTCGATGTAGATTGGACCTGAGCGCTGCTGGACGCCTACCTGACAGATGCGTCCGGTCTTGCGCGCCGTGCGGACCATGACGGGCGCTTCGTCGAGGGTGCGGCAAAGCGGCTTTTCAACGTAGACATCCTTGCCGGCGTTCATGGCGTCGCAGGCGTGGTCCTTGTGCCAGTGGTCGGGCGAGCCGACCAGGACGGCGTCCACCTCCTTCATCGCCAACAGATCCTCGTGTTTGGTGAACGCCTTCGATCCGGGGGCCTTGCCCTGCGCTTCGTCCAACCGAACGCCATAGACATCGCAAACGGCCATCACCTGGACACCGCTCTGAATCTGAAACCTCGACATGACGTACTGGCCTCGGCCTCCTGTGCCGATGACGCCGAGGCCGACCTTGCCGTTGGCGCCGAGGACGCGCGAATAGGAAATAGCCGTCATTGCGGTGGCCCGGGCGGCATCACGTCTGGTCATGGCTGAACTATGCTCCTTCACCGCGATGCTACTTGGGCGGAGGCCTCCGTCCAGGGATTCATCGCCAGGCGTTTTTCGTCACACAACAGGAGCCACGCTCCAGCGGATCCGGTACGATGCCTAAGGCGGCAGTGACTCCGCAGCCATTCTACAGACTTGGCGCCGGCTTGGCACGTTCGAGGAGCGAACTGAGGCGATTCGCAGCCACGTCCCAATCGTAGGTCTGGCGCAGGAAATCCCGGAATTCGTCCCTCGGTTTCGAGGAGGCAGCCCGGAAGGCGGCAAGCCAGTCGTCCTGAGTCTCGCAGACTGTGACACCTTTGGGCACGGCGCCGCCAAACGTCTTAGCCACTTGTGACGTGGTCAATACGGTCTTACCCATGGCCAGCGCTTCGAGTACCTTGTTCTGAAGTCCGCGCGCCAAACGAAGCGGCACGGCGACCGCCGTTGCCGAGGCGAGAACCGGCCGGACATCCGGGGGACTGGCGAGTATACCGACACCCTCGACCGACTGAAGCTGAGTCACCTGCGGTCCTGGATTTCGTCCGGCGATGGCAAACTCCAATCCCGGCACGGCGGTCCGCAGATAAGGGAAGATCTCCCGGACAAACCAAGCCACGCCATCGGCATTGGGAAAATAATCCAACTGCCCCACAAAGGCGAGCGATGGTTTTGCGGCCTGAGAATCCATCGGATGCCAGTATTCATAGTCGACCCCGTTGGCGATGACTTCCACCCTCGCTTCGGGAATGGCCGAACGGACCAGCCCCGCCTCGTTTTCGGTCATGAGGATCGTCGAAATGGCTCTGGCGCAGGCCACCTGCTCGACCGCCCGGAGGCGCCGGCCTTCGATGGCATAGGCGAAGGGGATGCGGCGAAGCCGGTCGTAATCGAACCATTTTTCTGAGTCGAGGTCGCACAGATCGAGGACCATGGGCCTCGCGGGGTCAGCATAGCCGGCCATTGCCGCCGAGTAGACCAGCGTCACGTCGATCTCGCTGCGCCAAGGGGCGGTGTCCAGGTATCGCTTCATTGCCGCGCCGCGGAAATACTCCACCGTCAAGCTACCGCCCAGACCGTAACGTACTGCCGCACGGGCCAGTGCGGGCTTCGGTTTGAGAACCTGTGCGTAAACGGACGCGAGTCCAAAGGCCATCTCTTGAGTTCGTTTGGTTTCCTCTAAGTTTCTGCAAAGACAGGCCAAATGGACCCGGTGACGTTGCGCCAGCCGCTTCAGAAAGTGGTGGGCGCGGATCTTTTCGCCCTTGTCCGGCAGGTCCGGGGCGCAGTGCGAGATGTAGAGGATGTTCATTCGACTGCGGGAACAACTTCGCCCAGCGGGCCGAATTCAAACTCACTCAAAAGCCGGTCGACTTTGCGTTCGAAGGCGGCCAAGCCGAGGTAGGTGCGGAGCCTCGAGATCCGGCCCTGGGCGATCCGCGGCTGCTCTTTGTCGAGTTCCCACGGGTGGATGTAGAGATTGGCGGGGATTCGGTCGATGTGATTCAGTGTGCGGATGCCGGCGGCCGTGTAGCGGTAAGGCAACATGCGCAGGTAGCCGCCGCCGCCGACGGGCACATTCCATCCGGGTTTCAGTTCCACCGAGGCCGGGGGGACTTCGATAATTCTGCCGTTTGCGGTCTCCAAAACCGATGCCTGGCGCGGAAAGCCGGAGATCCCATAGCGGTCGTGACTGATTGGATAGATGCTTGAGTCGTGGGTGAAACCGAGTTCGGCGAGGACACCAAGCGCCCAAGTGGACCGGTTCGTTATGGAGTAGCTGGGGGCCCGGTAGCAACGGGGACGGATGCCGCAAGCGGCTTCGATTGCGTCACAGGCATGCTTCGTGTCGGAGGCAAACTCCTCCGGCGTCAGGTCGTAGACAAGCCGGTGCCAGAAGCTGTGGCACCCGATTTCGTGGCCGGCCGAGGCGATCTCCCTGATCAGGCCCGGCTCCTTTTCGGCAACCCAGCCCAGGATGAAAAACGTGGCGCGGGTGTTGTGGCGGGCAAGCAGGTCGAGCACGGTACCCGCTGTTGAGGCCACGCGCCGGGGCAGTGTGGCCCAGGCGTCTGAGCCGACCGAGCGCTGCACTTCGCTCGGGTGGAAGTAGTCTTCGACATCGACTGACAGGATGTTGCGCAATCCAATTTCGCCCGATCTACTAGAATCGTAACTCACCAGGAATGTTTGTTCCCATCAAAACCGCGATGACCCGGTTCGGCACGCTCTTCGAGTTGGACGGCCCTGGCCGGATTGTCCCAATGGAGGGTCTGCGCGGAGTTGCGATTCTCATGGTGTTATTGGTTCATCACGCCTACCAGTTCAGAGGCTGGGCAGATGCTGGCTCCTTGACCGACCGCTACGCAACAGTGGCCCACTCTGTGGGCCAGGCCGGCGTGGACCTGTTTTTTGCCATCAGCGGTTTCCTGCTCTACTCACTGGCCCTTGCCTGCCGTGGGACTTGGGCCGGATTCGTCGGCAGGCGTCTCAGGCGGATCTATCCGCCCTTTCTGGCTTCGATGCTCGTTTACGTCATCCTGTTTCTCGCTGCGCCGAGCCTGGCGAAATGGCCAGCTGGAGGCGAGGTTTGGTACACCGTTCAAAGCCTACTTCTGCTACCGGGCGTGTTCGACCTTGAGCCAGTGATGACCGTCGCATGGTCACTGAGCTACGAGCTTGCCTTCTATTTGGTGTTGCCGGTGTTTGTGGCGGGGTTGCGGCTGCAGACTTGGGGGCGGGAGAGCAGAGTTGTTCTCATCGCCGTTGCCATTTGCGCCTACTGCGCCGGGTCGATGATTTGGTTCCCAGGCCGTCTCGGTTGGGTCCCATATGAGTTTTGGAACCGGCCCCGCTATCTCCTGTTTGGCTGTGGAATGCTGGCGTGGGAGTGTTTCGACGCTGCAAGGAAGCGACCCGCTTCCGCATGGTCTCCTGCCGCAGCCCTCGTCCTGACGGTGGGCGCCTTGGCGGCATGCCATCCTCTCTCGGATCCCGCGTATCAGCAGCCCTGGCCTTCGATCCTGCGAGCGCTGCTTCTCGGGGCAGCCAGTTTCGCCCTGTTTCAGGCGTCTTTCCGCAATGCGAACTGGCTGGCCAGGGCCCTGTGCTGGCGGCCGATGCGACTGCTGGGCAACTGCAGTTACTCCTTTTATCTGGTTCATTCGCTTGGAGTGCATGCAACTGGAATGGCGGCAGATAGGTGGTTTCCTTCCGAGCGCTGGGGGGACGCGGTTTTCTGGCTTGCGTTGCCCCTAACCGTGATGACAGCAACGATGGTGTCTATCCCCTTGTTTTTGTTCGTTGAAAGGCCGTTCTCGCTCAGGCGTCCGGCACCGGCTCGCAACCGGTGAGCCTGGGCTTTCCGCCTGGATGTGAGAAGAGACTCGCCAATGACGCAGCCACTCCATTACAACTCGCTCCGGTTAGAACCAGAGGGGGTAACTGCCAGGGCTGAAGGCGATGCCCAGGGTTGCCGCAACCGATTTGTAGTGAGAGCCGTTTCCAACCTTGATCCAGTGATGCGCCGCCGAGCCCGTCGCATGAAGTCCTCCGAACAGGCGCAGTGACGCATTTGCCATGAGGGCTTTGTTCTGGGTCGAGCCAGCCAGCGATGAGATGCTCTTGCCTCTCGAGTATAGCGCCGAAGCGCCGAGCGAAACACGACCGACGCCGACGGAGTAGCCGGTAGTGACACTCTCGTGCTGTGTTGCGAACAGCAGGCCGTATCCGGGGCGGGCGCCCCGGAAGTAGCTGACTCGAGCGGAGCCAACGCGAAAAGACTTACCCAGCGTCGCACCACCCATGAAGCCCCGATGGGTCATGTCGTTCACCGTTTGGACAGTGGCAGCGCCCAACAGGTCGGCCATCTCTTGGGGCAGCCTGACAGTAGTAATGTTGTTGACCCGATAGAGGTATCCGCCCAGATTCATGTTGAAGTGAACAGTGGGGGTTATTGTGTAGCGCAGATTCCAGCCCACGGAGTGGATCTGATTGCCGCCATAGTAGCCGGGGTACTCAAAGAGATTCAGCGCGTACTGAACGCCAGTGGTGAGCCGGTCGCTGATCAGGCGTGAGTAACCTCCTCCGAATCCCACGCTGTTCACTCCTACCAGATAGTCAAGATCGCGCCGGACGCGGTTGGCGCCCGCATTGACCGAGAAATGGTTACGCTGGTCGACCGCGTATGAAAGCCCAGTGTTGATGCCGGCGAAGTTCACACGGGCGCTGAATAACTCGTTGTCCACCAGTCCGTTGTCCGCCAGGTTTTGTGCGCTGACCACCTGGCTGCTTGCCGACGCCATGCCAATCGGCGAATTCAGCCCGCCCATCATCCCCGTCCCAAGTCCGGCGAATCCGCCGATGCCGCCTCCGAAGCCGTATCCGCCGTTGGAGGATCCGAACATGCCGCTCAGGTTCCACGTCAGCCGCTGCGAAAACTGATGCATCACCTGGATGCCGCCAACGTGGCTGGAACCACGGCCCATGTAACTGCGGTTAAAGTTGTTGGCCAGGGGCGCGATAAAGGTGTAAGAGCCCGCCAGCCCGGTTCGTTGCCATCCGCGCGATACATTCAATCCGCCGGCGATCGTGGAACCGTATTGGAACCGGGTGCGCTCGTCTTCGTACGTTGTCTTGGTGGCATGGCCGTTGATGCCGAGCCAGGGACGGACCGACGGGACGTCGGGCGGTACGGAACCTGCCCCGATTCCTCCAAATCCACCGCCGAATCCACCCAACCCGCCAAATCCCGACTGCGCCAAAAGAGCGGCCGGACAGAGCAGGATCACCGCCACCGCCACAGCGGCCCGCGTGACTTGAGTTCGCATCAACTTCCCCCTTCATCAGCCCGCTATCCGTTACTGCGGAAACCGGGCGCGTCATTGACTGGTATCGTCAGAAAATCGGAAGTTCCTTAGTTTGCCAGACACCTCAGAATAGCGGAAAGTCACTGATGCTTCAAGACTTGGCGTTCCAGTACGGGGCGGGGCGTATGAGCGGCCATGAATCGGGTACCCTATGGATAGTGGAGCGAGCCACTGACCGGTGAGATTCCTGTGCCGAGCCGTGAGCATATGGGCGCTATGTGCCGTGGCCGCGCCTCCGTCGGTTGCGCAGAGTGAAACGCAGCTTGACGGGAATCCAGCCCTCTTCGCCGTCCTGGCTGCCATGAATGCGTCGGGCTATGATGCTGAGCTGGCGTCTCCCACCAACCACCCGCTGCGGAACGAGATCCGCAAGGCAATCCTGGCCAGAAATCCGCAAAGTTTGAGCCGCATCCGCGGGTTCATCCGGGAACAACAGCGTGGCGACTGGAACTCGGAGTTGAGCCGCTACATCAGCTTCGCCCTGGCTTCGGGTCCGCCGCCGGACTTCAAGCCCAGATACGCCCTGGACCAAATGCCGCCTGACGCGGCATCACTCGAACAGATGCGGCCAATCCTGGCGGAGTTCTGGGCCGAGGCCGGGCTCGGCAACCTCTGGATGGCGGCGCAGCCCGCATACGAGGAAGCGATCGCCCGGTACCACGAACCGGTGGTCAACGCCATCCTCAACTCCAATATGTATTTGAGGAATCCCACCAGCGGCATGAGCGGGCGCCGGTTCCAGGTATTCATTGATCTGCTTGGCGCGCCGAACCAGGTCCACGCCAGGAGCTACATGGACGACTACTTTGTCGTCGTGACGCCGTCGGCGCGGCCCAGAGTGGATGAGATCAGGCATGCCTACCTTCATTACCTCCTTGATCCGTTGTGCATCCGGTATCAGGCGCGTCTATATGAAAAAAGAGGACTGGGCGACTTCTCGCACGCCTCGCCTCTCCTCGCCGAGGAGTATAAGAACGACTTTGTACTGCTTGCCGGCATGAGCCTCGTCAAAGCCGTGGAGGCGAGGATGGACCGGCAACCGGAGAGGGTCAACGCGGCGATGAGCGAAGGATTCATCCTGACCGCCTACTTCCATGAAGCGCTGGCTGGGTACGAAAAACAGGAACGGGCCCTGCGCCTGTTCTTGCCGGAGATGATCGATGCAATCGACCTCGCCAAGGAGGATAGGCGGATCGCCAAGGTTGAGTTTGCCCAAAAGCGCGCAAGCCGGACCGTTCAGCCTCAAGCGCCGCCGCCAACGGTGCAGAGCGAAACCGAGAAACTCATAGAATCTGCTGAACAGGCCTACATGAAAAGGGATCTGGAGGCGGCGAAGCCCGCCTACCGGCAGGTATTGCAGTCCCGGGAATCATCCAAATTGCATGCCAAGGCCTACTTCGGCCTGGCGCGAATCGCCGCTCTGGAGCGGGATCCGGAACTGGCGGTAGAGTTATTCGAGAAGACGCTGGAATCTTCGCCCGAGCCATTCGAGAAGGCTTGGGCCAGCGTCTATCTCGCGCGTCTTTCCAGGGCCTCCGGCGATATGGCCGAGGCGCGGAAGCATTACCAATCGGCGCTGGCGGTCGAAGGCGGCAGCGATGCGGCGAGGCAAGCGGCCCAAAAGGAACTTGCATCTCTGCCCCCGGACAAGTCACCCTGAGGATAGCCATGATTCGTACTCGCATCGCCGTCACCATTCTGGCGCTGGCCGCTTCGGCCGGTATCGTCTTTGCACAGACCGCCAGCACCAAGCAATTGAAAGTCAAATCGCAGAAGGAAGCGGAAGCCATCCAGGCCATGTTCCAGGCTCCGGATCCGACCGCCCGGATTGCCGCAGCGAAGGAACTGATAACGAAGTTCGCGGACACCGACTTTAAGTCCACCGCCTTCTACATCATGGCGTTCTCCGCGCAGCAGACCGGCGACCTCGAGAATGTGGTCGTCTACGGAGAGCAAGCTCTCGAAGCCGACAACAAGAACTATGGGGCGATGATCCTCATCGGTTCTGCTCTGGCGCAGCGTACACGTGAGTTCGATCTCGACCGCGAGGAAAAACTCGGCCGCGCGGAAAAGCTCTCCAAAGAGGCGATTGAACTGGTGAAGACCGCTCCCAAGCCGAACCCCGGCATCACCGATGAGCAGTGGGAAGGCGCCAAGAAAGACTACACCGGCCAGGCATATGAAGGACTTGGCATGGCGGCAATGGCCCGCAAGAACTATGAAGGTTGCGCCACGAATCTTCAGCTTGCGGTGGATAACGCATCACAGCCCGATCCCGCGACGCTGGTGCGGCTGGGCAACTGCCTCGGGAAGATCAACAAGTTCGATGAAGCAATCGCGGCGCTCGACCGCGCAATCAACGATCAGTCGGCCGCGCCTGTTGTGAAGCAGGCTGCGACCCAGGAAAAGCTGAGCCTGATGAAGCAGAAGGCCGGCGCCGCGAAGTAGTTCTGATCCTCACCTGATCCAAATGGGCGCGGATCTCGAGCAATTGCAGCAGACGCTCGGGTACCGGTTCAAAGACGCCGGATTGCTCGTCCGCGCCCTCACCCACCGGTCACTCGTCGTTGAACTCAAACCCGGCGACGACGAAGCATGCGACAACGAGCAACTGGAGTTTCTCGGCGACGCCATCCTCGGGTTCATCTGCTCTGACGATTTAATACGCCTGCAACCGGAGGCGCGTGAGGGTGAACTGTCGAGACTGAAGTCCCATCTGGTGAGTTCCTCTCATCTGTTCGAAGTGGCCCTGGAGATAGGATTGGGCGAGCAGTTGCGTCTGGGCCGCGGCGAGGAACTGAGCGGCGGGAGGAAGAAGCGCGCGCTGCTTGCTGATGCGATGGAGGCGGTGATCGCGGCAGTGTATATCGACGGAGGAATTGATGCCTGCCGCGCCGTCGTGGAGCGGCTGATTCTCCGTCGGCTCGATCCCGAAGGCAAACCGTTTCCCCTACCCCCGCCTGACGCGAAAAGCCGGCTACAAGAATACGCCCAATCGCGCAAACTGGCCATGCCGAAGTACGTCACGGTTGGTGAACGCGGACCAGAACATGCCAAGACATTCGTGGTTGAGGCGCGTCTTGGAAAGGTGGCGTTGCAGCAGGCCGAGGGGACATCGAAGAAGGCAGCCAGCCAGCGTGCCGCAGAACTGGCGCTGGAAGCGCTTCTCCAGTCAGAAACTGAAGCGGAGAGCGGACCAGACGTGGATGCCGGGGCTGTCGATGCCTGAACCGTGCACGCGGTAGTTCTTGTCGAGCAGGTTGGAGACTCCCAGTTCGATCGTCCAATGGGAGTCCACCGCGAAGCCGCCGCGGACGCCTAAATCCACCCATCCGGCAGTTGAACGATAGAGCGGAACGCGTGTCGAATCCGATGTTGTGACGGAGCGCGGCAGTACGCGGTCGAGCAGTTGGGGGAGGGTTTCGCCGGTCACGGCCAGACGGCCATCCGCGGTTTTCAGAGCCGCAGCACGGCTACCATTCCAGAATGCGATGATGTCGTTCCGGCTGCGTGAGGCGCCGATCCGTTCGTCATCCTGGTCGCCTCCGCTCAGGAGTTTTTGTTCGCCGGCCGCATCCGCCCTGAACTCAAACCAAGCACGCCGCGCCGGGTTCCAGCGCAACGCGGCAAAGCCGCCCTGAGGGGGAAGCCGGCGGATATTTCGCGTTGGATCCAGATCCGCGCCGGCGAGGAAAGAGTAGGCCGTGCTCAGTGTCCACGATTGGGCAGGGGAGAACTCCAATTTCGCCTCGATGCCCGAATAACGCGAACGCCCCTCGTTCACGAACGCCTTAAGGGCGCGCGGATCGAGAGCGGTTGCCACAGCCGCAACGCCCTGTCCCAGTTGCCCCACCGAGGGCGCTATGGGCGTTACGGGCAACCCTGCCAGGGAAGCAGGAACCGATTCGGACGGGAACAGGATCGTCCGGCGAACGATTGGATCATATAGATTGGCGCGAAAAGCCTGGATTCGCAAGTGATGCCGGGCGCCATTCAGGGTCACTCCGGCCTCGTAGTTCCAGACACGTTCGGGCAACAAAGCGTTCACACGCTTGCCAGTGGACACCGCCGATTCGCCAGCGCTGGAACCAATCAGAGCGCCAGCCGCCTCGGAAGCCGGGATTTCGTAGCCCAGGTCGTTCAGACCGATGGCGCCGAGGTCGTTCAGATTCGGAGCGCGGAATCCGCGGCCAGCAAGAACGTGGAGCACGAGTCCGGCTCTCACCCTGTAGCTTAGGCTCCCATTCATCGTCAAATCGGGGAATGACTGCTTGCTCTCAGCGCTTCCAAAGGCGGGTTGCCCCGGCGAGTCGAATGCTGCGTGGCTGTAACGCAATCCGCCTGCAGCTCTCAAACGGCTTCGGGCGAAGGATTGGGCGGCATGGGCGAATGCGCCCGAGAGAGTGTAGTGAGATTGATCCGGGAAGAGCGGCCTGGCCGAGGCGCCGGCCACGGAACGAGTTGATCCGATCGTCTCGCGGTACATATCGGACCCCGCAACAAGAGTGCCGTTCGGCGACCAGGACTTGGCGGCCTGGACACTGGTCCCATGCGCCAGGGCTGTATTCAAATCGGTGGTAATGGGACCTGTTGAAACCAGACCCTGGCGGGAGCCGCCATCAGTCTGGCGGTTCACCGAATAGGTGGCAGACAGGCGGTCGAGTCCATAGGACTCCAGCCGCTCCCACCGCAGATAACCGAAATGGAGACGTTGCGGTTCAAATGTCGACAGCATCCGTCCCAAACCTCCCCACAGGTCCTTTGTGCTGTTTACGCCCCACTGCTCGCCGAACTGATACCAGGCGCTGATGGAATCGCGCGTACCTGGCCGGAAAACAAGTTTCGCATGGGCCGAAGACTGGCCGAAGGCTGTGTTCCGCTGTCGCGGTCCGGTCACTTGGCGTATTTGATCATTGTTCAGGGCGAAAAAGCGTCTGAGAGCGTGACGCGAGTCCGTCCCTCCGCCTGCCCGGATGTCATTGTCGTGGCGCAGTGAGGCGCCGGCCAGGAGCGCCGCTTTGGCGGTACCTGCCATGAACTTGAAGTGTCCGCCCCCGCCAGCGTAGGCTGAACCGGCAAACGCCCTGGCCTCGCCGTGCAGGTCGACTCGATGATTAGTCGAGAACCGCGGTCCCGGAGTGATGATCTGAAGACTCCCGCCCATGGCGTCGCTGCCATAGATTGACGAAGCCGGTCCCAAAACAACCTCTAATTGGCTGACCTGGCTCGAGTCAACAAAGGCGAGGTACTGATTTGGCCCCGAACGGAAGGTGGCGTTGTTGAACCGAACGCCGTCGATCAGGTTCAGAACCTGGTAACCGGTCAGGCCCCTGAGGAAGGGGGAGGACTGCGCGGCCGTGCTCTGTTGCGCCAGAACCGAAGGTTCACCTGAGAGCAGGTTGCCGAGTACGGGCATGGGCCGGCCCGACGAGAAGCCCTCGGTGATTGCTGCGCTGGATGGGGCCGTTTCGTTGGCTGTTTCCACCAGACCGGGCGCCGCACGGACGGTGATGGACGTGCCCGGAAGCACAATTTGTGGCGGTTGGCTGCTCGCGGCGGCTCTGGAGTTGTCGTCCTCCCATGTGGCGAGACAGGGAAACAGCAACGGTAATACCCACCAAGGCGCCATGTTTCCCAAGATATCAGGCCCCGCTGACGAAGCGGCGCCGCTTGCCCAGGAGCGGCCGAGACGAGGGACTCAGGGTTTCGGCGAAATCTCCAACTTCATCGGGCTGCCTGCATCCCGCAGCGGAGGCCGCCTCCGGTCGATCCTCGATAAGGGGATCACTGCCAGCACCGAGGCCTCTTCGTAGGGATCCGGGTAGAGGCTGACCGTAACCGGTTCAGCTCCATCCTCCACCGCGCGGTACTCATCCTCCCTCAAGTAGCCGGCGAAACGGATTTCGCCATCCGCCAGTTTGTGGACCTCGAAGCACCTGAAGACGGGCTTATCGAATACGGCGATCTCCGAGGTTGCGGCCGATGTTGTGAACCCGTACACTCCACCTGGAAGAAGCGCCACGGGAAGGCCACTTTCCTCGCCGGACAAGGGGCGGAGGTTGAATTTCGCGCGGACTTCCGCGCGGTCGGCATTCAGTGCGGGATGCGGCTCGATAGGCATACAATTCCCATTTAACAGCACCGTCTCCCGGCTTGCCACTCCAGCACGAGGGAGCTTGAAGTTCAGTGAAGGGCGGCGGAATGCTTCCCTTCCGGCGGCCCATGCGCCTCTCCAGTGGACAATGGCGTCGCGCCATTCTTCTTGGCCTTGTTGGCCGAAACCGCGGGCAATTCCCGGTACTGGACGATCACACTGATGCGCCGGTTTGCCGGATCGAACGGATCCTTGGCATTCCTGAGCTGAACGTCAGCAAATCCTCTGATCTGGCTGATGCTGCCGGGCGCGACGCCTGCTTCAACCAGTAGCCGCCTGGCTGTGTTTGCGCGCTCCGTGGAAAGATCCCAATTCGTATAGCCGTTACTGGAAGCATAGGGTTTGGCGTCGGTATGACCTTCAATGACCAGTTTGTTGGGCAGCGACTTCAGTTGTCTGCCGAGCATCGTGACCATATCGCGCCCGTTTTCACTGAGCGCGGAGCTGCCGCTCTCGAACCACAATCCTCCCTCCTTCTCAAGCAGTTCGATACGCAGACCCTCATGAGTAATAGTGATCTGAATGTTCTTCTGGAGCTCTTTCATCTCAGGCAGCTCGCGGATGGCGCTGGCTAGCTTTTCCTGGAGCTTCTCCATGTCATCGCGGCTGACAGAGAGGGCGTCGCCGGAGCCGGCATTGGCGGACCCCTGCATTTTGCCCGCCCCGGTCGGGTCCTGGAAGTATCCGCCAACCGCTTTCTGGACTTCCTCGCTCGATGCCAGCAACCAAAGAACAATGAACAAAGCCATCATGGCCGTGACGAAATCGGCGTATGCCACTTTCCACGCCCCGCCGTGATGGCCTCCATGGCCGCCCTTCTTTCGGATGACGATGATCGGCGGCTGGCTGCTTGGACTGCTTCCCATGGTTGACTCCTACGCCGGTTTGGATCCACCCTTGATCGCGGTTTCGGATTCCTTGAACGTCGGCCTGACATGCGTCGGAATCCCACGCCGGGCAAACTCGACCACAAGAGACGGAGCCATCCCCTTCAGAAAGCCGAGGACGCCGAGACGAAGAAACTGCATGTATTCATGGCGGCCATTGGCCTGTTTGGCCATGGCAGCCGCGAGGGGCCCGAGAAAACCGTAACAGAGCAGGATGCCCAGAAACGTTCCAACCAGGGCCGCAGCCACCTTGTGGCCGATCTCTTCTGGCGGGCCGCCCAGCGAACCCATCGTGATGACGACGCCGAGGACAGCAGCGACGATGCCCAGGCCGGGCAGAGCGTCCGCAACTGTGGACAAGGAGGCGATTGGCTCGGACTCCTCGTGGTGCTGGACGTCCATATCCAGCTCCATCAACTGGTCCAGCTCAAACGGGCCGATGCCGCCCGAAATTGACATGCGAACCGTGTCACAGAAGAAGGCCAGGGCCTCATGGTCAGCAAGAAACTTCGGATAGTTTTGAAAGACCGGACTCTTCTCCGGTTCGTCGATGTCGGCCTCCAGTTTGGCGGCGCCGTGCTTGCGGGCATAGACGAAGACGTCGTTAAGCATTTTAAGCTGTTCAAGATAAAAGGCCTTTGTATACTTTGAGCCCCTGAGCGACCCGATCAGCCCTTTGAAAATCGCAATGATAATGTGAAGCGGATTCGCGATGAACAGGGTGCCTAGCGCTGCGCCCCCAATAATGACTAGTTCGGCGGGCTGGAACAGTACCAAGAGGTTGCCGTGCTCCATGAGGTAGCCCCCCACAATGGAGCCAATGACCACCAGTATCCCAATGATGACAAACATATTTACCGCTTCCAGACCTGCACATGCGCCAGGCCCCGTCTATGGGCGTATCGGCCAGCAACGTCGTTCCTTGAGTTGTATGCGGACGCGAGCGGCGCCTCTTGAGACAAAGCGCATAAAGGCGGGCGCTGGGATCCCGGACAGCGCTCAGGACTGCAACGGGTTGGTAAGATACCCATGAGTGGCTGAGCCGCCCAAAATGTCTGGCAACACCGCCCCGCCGCCAGGGGATTCCTCCATTGATGCCCTGATCGCCACGGATCCAATACGGATGGCGTTCCGCTTCTTCGAGCGGGAGCAGAGGTGGATCGATGAGCAGCACCTTGCCATTTGCCGCATTCCGGCCCCCACCTTTCACGAACGGGCGCGGGCAGAGTGGTTCCTGGATCGGTTCATTTCATTCGGGCTGTCCGCGCGCATCGACAAGGCGGGCAATGTTTTGGCGACTCCATCCAATCTGCCTAAAACCGCGCCGCTGGTGGTTCTATCCGCGCACCTTGACACGGTGCTGACGCCCGGCTCCCCCGATCAAATTGAAGTCAGTAATGGAAAGTTTCTTGGACCGGGGGTATCCGACAACGGGGCGGGCCTGGCGGCCTTGTTGTCGGTGGCACGGGCTTACTCCGGGATGCCTTTTGTCGAAGGCCCTGCCTACCCTCTCTTCGTAGCCAATGTCGGTGAGGAGGGTGAAGGGAACCTTTCTGGGATGCGGTTTCTTTGCCGTCCTTCGCCGCTCATGTCCAGAATCCAGTCGTTTGTCGTGCTCGATGGGCCGTCGACCGATCACATCACATCCGAGGCGCTTGCGTGCCGCCGGTTCGACTTGACCTTTTCCGGGCCCGGAGGCCATTCCTGGTCCGACCACGGCACCGCGAATCCTATTCATGCGATGGCCAGGTTGATCACGGCGTTCATCGAGACTCGATCCGGCCGCATGAACACCGCCCGTTGTTCATACAACTTTGGCGTCATCGATGGCGGATCCACAGTGAACGCCATCCCTTCGGCTGCACGTGCCAAAGCCGACTTGCGGTCGGCCGACCCGCAGACTCTGGACCAACTGGTTGAGGACCTAAAGGAGGCCGCCAACTCGGCGCTTACCCTTGAAAATGCCCAATCCAACTCCGGACGCGTCTCACTGGCGATTCGCGAGGCCGGTTCAAGGCCCGGCGGGCGGCTGGCGAACTCTGCACGCATTCTGCGCTGCATTCAAGCGGTGGACCTTCATCTTGGCATCCGGTCCTGGCCTGATTGCGCTTCGACGGACGCCAACATCCCCCTGTCGCTCGGCATCGAAGCAATTTCGATCGGCGCAGGCGGGTCGGGAGGCGGCGCCCACACTCCAGGCGAGTGGTACTCCAGTGCCGGGCGAACCCTCGGTCTGCGGCGTATTGTCCTCCTGCTTAGCCTCCTGCTGAACAATACGACCTTCAGATGAGCGGCATACGAACTCGGGCTGAACTCGCCCTCGCGGGAATCTCATTGATCTGGGGCGGCTCCTTCGTCGTCGTCAAGGCCGCTCTGGCGGATTCATCCACGCTGGCATTCATCTCCATGCGGTTCATCGTCGCCTCTACATTGCTGGCGCTGGTCTTCCGCCCCGCCCTGGCCAAAGGGCGCCCGAACCGCGCCGGATGGGCTGCTGGATGCGGCTGTGCTCTGTTCCTGTTCCTGGGCTTTGCCTTCCAGACGGCCGGCCTGCGTTTCACTTCAGCGTCGAACTCGGCGTTTTTGACCGGGTTGTATGTCGTCATGGTGCCGCTGATTTCATCTGCGTTGTCTGGCAAAGCGGTTCGCGCGTGGGAATGGGCTGCCTGTTTCATGGCGCTCGCCGGTACCGGACTCATGACCGGCGCAGGCTCTGCCCACTTCAATAAAGGCGATTTGCTGACCATCGCTTCGGCGGCGGCCTTTTCGGCTCACATGGTGGCCGTGGCGCATTGGTCGACGAAGTTGAGCTACGAGTGGCTCACCACGATCCAGGTCGCCGGCGTCGCTGTCCTCTCGCTTTCGACTTTCTGGTGGATCGAGGAGCCGTTTGTCCGCTGGACGCCTGGGCTGATTGGCGCGCTGGCATTGACGGCAGTCCTCGCCACGGCCTTGTCCTTCAGCCTTTACACCTGGGCGCAAAGGCACACAACCGCTACCCGGGCGGCGCTCCTATTCGCCCTCGAACCAGTCTTTGCAGGATTATTCGGCTGGGCCATCGCCGGTGACCGGTGGACCGCCTTCACGCTGCTCGGCGCGGGCATGATTCTGTCATCGATCCTTCTAGCCGAACTTCGGCCGTGGGGGAAAAAGGAAAGAGCCGAATCCTGATTGACCCGGCCCTTTTTGTTTTCTGTCTATTAGATGGATGCTAACGAGCGGCTAGCAGCGCCCGCAGATGCCTTGCCCGTTCCGGCGATCTGAGTTGCCGGAGGGCCTTGGCCTCAATTTGGCGTATCCTCTCGCGCGTGACGTCAAACTGCTGACCAATCTCCTCCAGCGTGTGTTCCCGGTCGCACCCGATGCCAAAACGCAGCCTGATCACCTTCTCCTCCTTGGGAGAGAGCGTCTTCAGAATCGCTGCCGTTTCGTCGCGGACGTTAGAATCGATCACCGTCTCGACCGGCGAACTCACCCAGCGATCTTCGATCAGGTCGCCTAGCGCCGATTCACCGTCACGGCCCACAGGAGTCTCCAGGGACACAGGATCCCGAGAAATCGTCTTCAGCTTCTGGACCTTTTCGACGGGGATGTCCATGCGGCGGCTGATTTCGTCATTTGTCGGAGCCCGCCCAAGCTCCTTCTCCAACTCGCGCGTGGCCCGCAGAAACTTGTTCATAGACTCGTTCATGTGGACGGGAATTCGAATTGTGCGCGACTGGTCAGCGATGGCGCGCGTGATCGCCTGCCGGATCCACCAAGTCGCGTAGGTGGAGAACTTGTAGCCGCGGCGGTACTCGAATTTGTCGGCGGCCCTCATCAGGCCGATGTTGCCTTCCTGAATCAAATCAAGAAGATGCAGACCGCGGTTGACATACTTCTTAGCGACCGAAACGACCAGCCTCAGGTTTGCCTCGACAAGATCCTTCTTGGCGCGCTCTGCTTCGAGTTCGCCCTGACGGATCACGGCGAGTGTGTGGCGCAGATCGCCCAGTGGAGCGCCTGCCTGCTGTTCGCGGCGCTTAATCTCGCGCTTAAGTTCACGGATGCGGGCCTGGTTGTCTGCCTTTCTCTGCTCCAACCTGCGGATCTCCAGGTCCAGGTGGGCCATCTCTTCCGCCGCCTTCTCGATAGCCAGCGAGAACTGGCGCCACTTGGGCAGCAACCATGGAATCCGGCGAATATGGAGCGCCGTCTCGACCAGAGCCCTGTAGAACCTGCCTTGCGCCTTGCGCCGCAACTTCTTGTTTGAGGCCGGTACCGCAGCCAGTTTCTCCTCGGCCTGGGACTGGCGCTTCAGGTGACCGGCGAACTCCTGAAACAGCCGCCTCACCTCCGCCTGGCGCTTGAGATGCGCCGTTGTACCTTCCTCCACGTCACCCAGATCAACCCACGATCCAAGATCGGAGTCTTCCTCCTTCAGCAACTCCGAAACCTGGAGGACCTGCAAGTGAACGAGCACCGAGCGGCTAATCGCCTTTTGCATCTTCAACTTGCCGCGCTCCATGCGCCGTGCTAATTCCACTTCACCGTCGCGCGTCAGCAGCGGCACCGCACCCATCTCGCGCAGATAAACGCGAACCGGATCGTCAGTGTAGATCGACTCCTCGACGTGTTGCGCCGCATGGAGATCTTCTTCCTGCACATCGCCTGGGTGGAAGAAATTTGTATCCTCGTCAAACGAGGTTGGCAGTTGAAGGGTCTCTTGCGAGTCTGCTAAGAAGTGATCGTCGTAATTGTCCACTTGGGGCTCACCTCACAGTGCAATCGAATCCAGCCCTGGGCTGATCCGAAATTGAAAAGCATGTTCTAAGTTCTTTGTTTTGATATTCTTGTTAGAACCGTACAGCGCTTGCCCTGCTGGGTATCCGTGCATTGGGGAGTCATGCGCTCCATGCAGGGCGGACATACTAATCGTATCGGCGTCAAAGACGTGAAAGATGGCGCAGCGCTCCGCAATAGGGTAACACGAAACTGATCCTTTTGTTAAGGATCTATTTCATTGGATGCAGTTTGGGTCCGTCCGTTCCAGGCCAACGCGTTAAAATCGCTTCTCCTCCCACGCGCCCTGACCATCAGGCAAGGCGGGGATGCTGGATCATCGGCGCTTTTTTCGCATGAGGTCCTTGAGTTCACTCAGGAACGCCTCGACATCCTGGAAGTCGCGGTAGACGGATGCGAATCGCACATAGGCGATCTTGTCCAGCTGGGCGAGTTGAGTCATCAGAAATTCTCCTATTTCTGTCGTAGTAATCTCTCGCTCCGGTTTGTCGGCGAGCAATCCGTCCACGTCGTCGACCAGTTTGGCCAGCGTTGACATGCTGATTGGCCTTTTCTCGCAGGCCTTGAGCAATCCGGACAGGACCTTTTGGCGGTCGAACTTCTCCCGCCGGCCGTCTTTCTTGATGACAAGATACGGGATTTCGTCTATTTTTTCGTATGTAGTAAATCGACGGAGGCACTGGAGACACTCACGCCTGCGCCGAATGGAATCACCCTCTCGGCTCTCTCGCGAATCGATGACGCGATCTTCCTTGTAGCCGCAAAATGGACAGTTCATGTTTTGATCTCGGAGGCAATGGATCTCAACTTGGCCAGGCGCAGCCCATCGTGAAGGGCGAAGGCCAGCCCGATGGGGACTACCAACAACATACCGACGATCCAGACCAGAATGGAAATGCCGGTAGCCCTTTCCAGTCCCACGCCGAAGAACTCCACCAGGACCACGGTGGAGACCACCTGGACACCCCCGCCGATGCCGGGGATTTGGATGATGCTGCCGAAAGCGACGAATCCCAGGTAGACAAGCGTCTGCGCCAAGGAGAATGCGGCTGTATCGGGAAAGGCCCGGAAAAACGCGAGGTAACCGGCAGCGATAACGGCCCATTCAAGCACCGACCACGCGAGCAGGCGCAAAACACTTGACAGCCGCCTTGTGGAGTGGAGACCGTCACTGAGCGCCTGAAGTTTATCCTCAAACGATGGGCTGACCTCGACGCCCAGCGCCCGCAGCACTTCCGAGAGCCGGTTGTGGATATCGCCGGACCAGCGATGCAGGCCAAACAGCACGGTCAGGCAGGCAACGGCGCCGAGGCCGGCGACCCATCCCCCAGTCTGCATCGCCAAGCGGGCGGCTCGCGGCGTGTCCTCGCCGCTCCGGCCCAGGTAGACGAGAGCGAATCCGAACAGGCCGACGACCATCAAGATGTCATAGACGCGCTCAATCAACCATGCAGCCAATTGCGAGGCGAAGGGTACCTTCTCGGATTGGGCGATCAGATAGGGCCTGACGAGTTCTCCGGGCCGGCCCAACAGTACCACGGCCGTGAATCCGATCGCCGTGGCTTTAAAGATATTCCACTGGCTCGGCCGGCCGCAGAGCGGCTCGATCATGACCATCCAACGCAAGGCGCGTCCGTAATAGGAAAGGATCATAAGCAGGGCCGTGACAAACATCCATAACCAGTCGACGTGCCGGATGGAAGCCCAGAACTCTGCCGATTCGAAACCCTCTCGCCTCGCTTCCCAAACGAACCAGGCGGCTCCGGCAGTGGCGGCCGCGGCCGCGAGAACGGCTCCCGCATGGAGAAAACGGCTGTTCTTCAGAAATGTCATTGGCGCACGCCCCGCGGGTCCTGTTTGGACTAAAATTAGAAACCGCGGCGGTTGCTCACTACATCGATCGAACTTTTCATGATAAAGCCTCGTTCCTCTAATCGGAAGGCGACATTGACCAGGCTTCCACCGGTCAAGCCGCCAGAGTCATCGGCAAGAGAGGGACGAGGTCATGGTCAGGCCCGCGGATCTGGGCAATTCGGTTTTGTATGCCGGCGGCGCCGCAGTGCTGCATCCGGCGGACATGCTGAATGGTTCGGACATGGCTGAAGGGGCCGCCAACCGGATTCCGATGAGCGATTTCGACCTGGACACTCAACTCGTGGAAAGGTGCACTTCAGGAGACGAGGCCGCGTGGGAGGATCTCGTGAAGATCCACACGCGCAGGGTGTATTCGATCTGCTTGCGTTTCACGGGCCGCGAATCCGAAGCGCAGGATCTGACGCAGGATGTCTTCCTGCGGGTGTTCCGGTCGTTAAAGAGCTTCCGGGCGGGCGAAGGGTCCTTCACGGTATGGCTGACCAGACTGACCCGGAACCTCCTGATCGATCACTACCGCCGGACGAAGCTCGAACGGGCCACCGATTCTATTGAGGACCAATTGCCTGTGCTCGAAGCCGCCAGCGGGCCGCAAACCAGGCCCGACGGCGTTCTGGCCGGCCGCGAAGCGAGCGAACTGATTCAGGCTGGATTGGCGCGCTTGTCGCCCGATCTTCGTGAAACCGTGATTTTGCGCGATCTCGAAGAGATGGAGTACCGCGAGATTGCCGATGTACTGAACATCCCTGAGGGGACGGTGAAGTCGAGACTGAACCGGGGCCGGGCCGAACTTGCCCGTGTGCTGCGAAGGCACAAGGTGGCCATATGAAATGCGTCGACCTTGAAATCCTGCTTTGCGACTACGTCGACGGCGTGCTTTCGCCGGCTGAGAAAGCCACGGTTGAACTGCATTTGCAGGGATGCGCGGCCTGCCGGGAACTGGTGGACGATGCCAGGGCCGCCTTGGCGCTGATGGAAAAGGCGGCCGATGTTGAGCCTCCCGCGGCGCTCGTCAATCACATTCTTTTCGAACTGCGGAATGAAGCGAAGGGTCCGGAGTTGAAGACCAAGGGGGCCGGGTGGCTGGCCAAGTTCCTGGAGCCTGTTCTTCAACCAAAGTTTGCGATGGGCATGGCGATGACGATTCTGTCGTTCTCCATGCTGGGCCGGTTCGCCGGGGTTCCGATCAGGCAGTTGAAACCGTCCGACCTGGAGCCGGCGCGCATCTGGGCCACGATCGAGGACAAAACCTACCGGAGCTGGGAGCGGGCCAAGAAATACTACGAAAGTCTGCGGGTCGTGTACGAGATTCAGCAGACATTGAATGACTGGAGCGGGTCCAATGAAGATCCGCCGGCGCCGGGATCAGCCTCGCCGTCCAGCGGGGCCGGAAGCGCCGATGAAGGGCCGATACAGAAGAAGCCCAATCAGATCAATCAAAACGGAAGGCAAGAGGGAGGCAAGGCGCAATGACAACCACAAGCGAGAATCCCAAACCGGTCACCGCCTATTGCCGGATATGCGGCAAGGCGTTGACGGAAGACACTGTCCGGCTTGCCCAAGGCACGG
The DNA here is from genome assembly GCA_029975915.1 of Bryobacteraceae bacterium. The sequence continues at coordinate 138,673 of JARKOC010000542.1, read as the reverse complement.
TTTATTGTGATGAACATGTGCCCCAGACCGGACCCGCCACGGAATCCGCCCCTCCGGCGCAGCCCTTGGCGAATCCAGGCGTGTCGCCGGGACTGGCCTTCGTACTCGGGTTGATCCCGGGCGTTGGCGCCATCTACAACGGGCAGTACGCCAAAGGCGTGGTCCATGTCATCATCTTCGGCCTGTTGATCAGCATCATGTCCGGTAGCGCCGCGGGCGGACTCGAACCAATGTTCGGCATGCTGATGGGCGTCTTCTACTTCTATATGGCGTTCGAGGCTTACCACACAGCCCGGAAACGCCTCATCGGCGAGCCGGTGGATGAGTTCAGCTCTCTAGTTCAAATCGACGCCAAGACAGGAAGACTGCCGCTGCTCCCGCTGGCGCTCATCGGTTTGGGTGTGCTGTTCCTGCTGAACAACCTTGAAGTCCTCTACCTTGCGCAACTGCTCAAGTTCTGGCCGGTTCTCCTGATTTTGGCCGGCTGCTACATGCTATACGTCCGCATGGCTTCAGGCAAAGACGAATCGCAGCCCGGAGCAAATCAGGGCGGAGAACCCGGAGGTGAGCAATGAACACCGGCGCCGCCGCTCTGTTAGGAGCCCTTCGGGGCCCAATCATGCTGGCCACGCTGGGTGGTCTGCTGACGGCTCACCGTTTCACTGACGTTACCTTTGGTAAGACCTGGCCGGTTCTGCTCATTGTGTTCGGTTTGATGAAGCTCCTCCAAAAGCTGGCGTCGCCGGCCGCTGCTTCGGGCCCGCAGGCGCCAAGCCCGTTTTCGTCCAGTGAAAGAGGCGAAGGATGAACCGTCAGGGTTTAGCCGGGCCGCTTGTTCTGATCGCGATCGGGAGTTTCTTCCTGCTGCGAAAGTGGGTGGACATCCCCCCGATCTGGGAGATCTTGTCGGACTGGTGGCCATTGATATTGATCGTGATTGGGGTGCTGCAGCTGTTGCAGAGAGCGACCGGGCAAAACCGGAGCTAGATGGGGGTGTGAAATGAAAAGAGGATCCTTCATAGCGCCGTTGCTGCTGATCCTGATCGGCGGCGTCTTTCTGGCGCGCAACATCTGGCCGGAGTGGCCAATCCTGGAGACTCTGTTCACCTGGTGGCCAGTAGTGCTGATCGCCTGGGGCGTCATCCGGGCATTGGAGATTCTGGTGGCCCACTTCGGCGGCAATCCGCTCCCGCAAAAGGGCTTGTCGACGGGCGAGTGGTGGCTGGCCATTCTGATCGTGATCATGGGCGCAGGCGTCTGGAGTGGACAGAAATTGGCTCAAGAGGGGTTCGGACGGTTCCGTGTCGGCGGGATGGAGGTGTTCGGCGAGAGCTATGACTATCCGGTTGAGGCGAAATCGCTCAAAGCCGGCAAGACGCCTCGCGTGACAATTGACATCGGCCGGGGCTCGGCGCGGGTGATCGGCGCAGATACAGAAGAAGTAAAGATCACCGCTCGGAAAACAATCCGCGCGATGAGCAGGAAAGCCGCTGACGAAGCCGATAAGGAGACCCCGATCTCGGCCACCGCCATGGATGAAAACGTTGTCGTGCGCGCTGAAGGCGACCAGACAAGCAACATCAGGGTGAGCTTCGACGTAGAGATCACCGTGCCGAAGGGAGCGTCGATCACCTGCCGGGGCAAGAATCTGGATGTTGATTTGTCCGACATAAACGGGAGAGTCGATGTCGACTCCGACAGAAGCGGCGTGCGTGTCCAGAACTTGGGCGGGAAGGTCGTCATCGACACACGGTCAAGCGACCTGATCAAAGCCATCGATTTGCGAGGCGATCTTGAACTGAAAGGCCGCGGCCGGGATATCGATCTGGAGAACATCTCCGGCCAGGTAACCATCAGCGGGGGCTATTCCGGCGAAACCACGATGCGCAACATCGCCAGCCCGGTCCGTTTCGAAAGCAGCGTTACCGAAATCCGTATTGGCAAGATCCCAGGGAATCTGAACCAGAGCCTTTCGGTCTTGACCGGCGAGGGTCTGGTTGGCCCGGTGTTTGTCCGGGCAAAGAACAAAGATGTGCACTTCACCGATGTAATGGGCGAAGTGACAGTTGATGTGGACCGGGGCGACATCAATTTGATCCAGACCCGCCCGCAGTCAAGCAAGGTGGACGCTCACTCCCGCGTGGGCGACATCGAAATCGCGCTGCCGGAATCATCCCGCTTCGCCTTGGACGCTGAGACTGAGCGCGGGGAAGTGATTAACGATTTCGGGGCCAGGTTAAAAGAGGAATCGAAAGGCCGTGGCGGCAAGCTCACCGCCGAGGCAGCCGGGGTGCCGGTGGTGAAGCTCAGGACAGAGCGGGGATCCCTGACTGTCCGTAGGAGCCTGCCGCTGCCGCCGGCTCCGCCCGCGCCGCCGAAATCGGCGGGAATCGAGAAACCGCCCGTGCCGCCCGCCCCGCCAAGGGCCGACAACCAATAGAATCCGGCGTAAGCCGGCAGAGAGGAGCCCCGGAGCCGTCCATCATGCGGATCCGGGGCTGTTGCGTGTCAGACTCAACCCGTGGAGAATTGGACTGGCGGGATTTATAGCCTTTGCAGTAGCAGAAGCCAATCGCCGGAGCCGGGAGTCTTGATGGAGACCGCGGACGAAATGGAAAGCCTGGGACCATTGGATCTGGCGCCGCTGGCGGGATTGATCCAGGTCGACTGGACCGGACGGTCGAAGACAGATAAATCAAGGATTGCCGTGGGGTTAGCGGGCAGGTAGAGCAGCGCCATGTTTCGGTCTTCGGCAACGGCGGCGGCAATATAGTTTGAGAAATCGTCGTCGACTCGAGATGGCGCCGCAAGGCGCGGGTCGGGCCGGAGCGATGTCCAGTGCACCCCGCCGAGGACCTCCGCGATCACCGGCATCGACATCGCGCCCGGCCATTTCATGCAATTGCGCCACGATGGGGCGTTTCCGGCTCGTTCGTGATTCAGCACCGGGCCGGGTTCTCTCATCCAGGGCCAAACGCCATGCGCGCCATAGGTAACGCCGGCAACCGGCGCCGACAGCAGTGCGTACCACGAGGCCCGCCGGACGGCGAAATCGTCAATCATTTTCTGCTGATAGGAGACATGGCCTTCGTAATTCGGTTCGGCATCGATAACGGGACGCGGCGGCAGGAGCCTCCATCCCTGCGCAGGTCCGCGCCAGGCCTGCCACTGCCATTTTTGAACACTGCTGCCGTGGCCGGACTGGTAGACGAGGTAATCGAGCCAGGGTTCGTCCTTCAATGCCTCCCACGGCTCCTGCATGCCGCGCGGGTGGAGGCTGACCGGACGGCGGGCGATCTCCGGAGGGAATACGGCCCGGCCGATCTGCTTCCACCGCTCAGCCTTCGCGTCCCGATAATCGCCGTCGCCGCCCAGGAACCAAAGCGGCCCGTAAGCGTGATAGCGAGCCTGGATGTACCGGGCCAACTGCGCGGCGAATCCCACCGACAGCGTCTCGCCAGGGCTTTCGCCTGCTTTGGATGTCAAGGCCCATAGCATCACGGGGACAGGGACCAACCCCGCCTTTCTCATCGCCCAGACACGCTGGTCCAGCCGCCGGAAGAACGCCGGATCGATCACCAGCTTCGAATCGAGAATCTGGAATGCCGTACGGCCCTGTTCGTCGGCATAGGCCGCGCGCCATTGCGTGGTGACGAACTGAACCGCCGTGAAGCGCTGCTTGACCCGGACTGCCAGGTATTCGTCCCACTCTCCGGCTGTCGCCAACATGGGACCGTTCCAAGCCGTATCAGCCAACCAAAACCAGGGCTGCCCGCTGCCGGCATGGACGAAATGTCTCCGGTTCGGGGACAACACCGGAGGGCCTTGCCGGTCCAGTGCCGTTTGGCCGCGATTCGCGACCGCCGTGAACTCCCCTGCCTTGGGATCAAGTTCAACGTCGGGCGACGATACGGTGAAGCTATATTCGCCGAGTTTCATCGGCGAGTATCTGACCTTCCAGGTTGCGCCCCCGTCCCAGAACGCCTCGACGGTTTCGGCGGTTTCGCCGTGCCGGAAAGTGACGCGCACTTGGACCGGCAGCGGGTCCGCCGGCGCTTTGGTGGCGGTGAAAACCTGTTCGAATATGCCGTACTGAGGCGCCTGCGACCGGACTTGGGCTGCCAGGCAGATAGGGAGGAGGATGAGTCCAAGCCGCCAGTTCATATGACGGAATCCCTTTCGGATCAGGGTTTTGGCCTGGGCTGAGCAGTTCCTTCGGTCAGCTTCATGGCCCACTTCACTGCTTCCAGCCACATCTTCTGGACGTTCTTGTCGTTCCAACTCTCCTCGGTATGGCCCAGGGTCGAATAGAAGACTCTCCCCTTGCCGTACTCCTTCACCCAGGCGATGGCGAAGTCCTTGTCTGCGCGCTTGATGCCTTTCCTCGTCATGTCAAGCTTCTTCTCGTCCATGCGCAACAAAACACGGCACTTCTCGCGCGAGAAGTCCTTGGCCTGGTAGATCTCATCGAGGACTTTGAACTCTTTGGGAAAGTGCCGGACAATCGGATGGGTGGGATCTTCCACCAGAATAGGCGCCTCGAAGGTGTTCCACGGATGCCCATCGAAGTAGCCTCCGAGCATCTCGCCGTATTCGGGCCACTTATAAAAGGTGTCGGGCGCAGAATGGACTCCGATGAAGCCCTTGCCTTCATCCTTGATGAACGACATCAGCGCCGCCTTCTGTTCGTCGTCCATCTTCAACTCGCCGGTCGTGTAGAAGGCAACCGCGTCGAAGTAGTCCAAATTCTTTGCGTTGCCGCCAAGCTTCTTTTTTGTGAGCAGCTGGACGTCGGTCTTGAAGTAAGTTTCCCAGAGGCCCGATTCCTGTCCGAGTTTCCAGAGCGTGGCCATGCCGTGCGAAGTGGCATCGTGTTGAAATCCTTCGACTGCTCCGATCACGAGGAGCCGTTTTCGTTTCGGAGGCGTCTGCTGCCCGGCTGCCGGAGCGGCCAAGGATACTGCCAGGGCGGCGGCGAGAATTGAGGAGAAAAGGGACGATTTCATGGTTTCCGTTCCATTCGGCACTCATCATACCACCGGTCATCTAAACTGAAAGGAATGAGTACCGCCCACCAGCACGAACAGCCCAAGCAGCCCATTGAAGGGGTAAACAGCCTGATTGCCATCGGTTCCGGCAAGGGGGGTGTGGGGAAAACCACCGTCTCGGTGAACCTCGCCATCGCCCTGGCGGCCATGGGCTACAAGGTCGGGCTACTGGACGCCGATGTTTACGGACCCAACGTGCCCTTAATGATGGGCGTCTGCGAGACGCCATACATGGTGGACGGTCGGATTCAACCAATCGAGCAGCATGGAGTGAAGGTAATGTCGATGGGGTTTCTGAACCCTGGCGACAAGCCCCTGATCTGGCGCGGGCCCATGTTGCACAGCGTCATGCAGCAGTTCCTGCGGCAAGTGGATTGGTCTGGACTCGACTACCTGCTGGTCGACCTGCCGCCCGGCACCGGCGACGTGCAACTCTCGCTGATCCAAACCGCCCCTCTCTCGGGCGCGGTCGTCGTTACGACGCCATCCGAGGTCAGTTTGGAGGACGGCCGGAAGGCGGTACTCATGTTCCGTCAGGTGAAGGTGGAACTCCTCGGGATGGTCGAAAACATGAGTTACCTGATCGTTCCAGGCACCGGACAGCGGGTGGACGTGTTCGGAGAAGGTGGCGGCAAGCGCACCGCAGAGGCCATGGAAGTGCCGTTCCTGGGCGAGCTTCCCATGGATCCCGGTATCCGCATCGGCGGCGACACCGGTCGCCCCGCAGCACTACAGGGGCCGGAGAGCGATCAAGGCAAGCCGTTTTTCGAGATGGCCCGCCGGCTGGCTGAAAGGGCAAAGGCAGCGCAAAGGCCATCGGCCCGGTTCACCGTGGAAGACTGAGCCAGCGGCGATAAGCCGCGGGTCAACCCGCAAGAGACCGCATCAGATTCCAGGCCCCCAGTACGTCTTCGCGCGTGGTGCCGATGTTGCCGATGGCGAATCGGATGACGTAGCGGCCGTCGAGGACATTACCCGAAACGAACGCCTTGCCCGACGCATTGACGGCTTCAAGCAGGTTTCGCGTGGCGTCGTCGCCCGCTTTTAGACGGAAACAGACAAGCGACAGGCGGGTAGGCGCACAGACCTCGAAGCGCTGGTCGGCTTCAATCCAAGACCTCAGCTCAGCGGCCCAAGCGATGTGCGAGCGGAGGATGGCCACAACCTTCTCACGTCCGAACCACCGCATCACGAACCACAGTTTTAGGGCGCGGAACCGCCGGCCGAGCGGGATGCCGTAGTCCATCAGATTGACGGCGACATCGTCCTGGTTGGTTTTAAGGTATTCAGGGACGAGGGCGAAGGCTTGGCGAAGAACGTCGGGGCGGCGGCAATAGAAGGCGCTGAGGTCAATGGGCGTGAAAAGCCACTTGTGCGGGTTGACGACAAGCGAGTCCGCACGGCCGGCTCCATCAAGCAGCCATCGCATTTCGGGAATGATAGCGGCTGGACCACCATAGGCGGCATCTATATGGTGCCAAAGGCCAAACTCATCGGCAACACCCTGGATGGCGGCGACTGGATCGATACTGGCGACCGAGGTAGTGCCGGTGGTGGAAACAACACAGAAGGGCTCCCGTCCGGCGGCGAGGTCGGTGGTGATGGCCTGCCGGAGCAGCGCCGGGTCCATCCGGTATTCGCCGTCGACTCCGATCTTGCGAACATTGTCACGGCCAAGGCCCAGACTGAGCGCGCCCTTTTCGACTGACGAGTGAGCGTGTTGGGAAGTGTAGAGAACCAAGCCCTGGCTGGCTCCTCTTTGCCTGAGGTCGGGGTCGGCAGCCACGCGCGCCGCGGCGATGGCATGCAGCGTGGATAGCGACGCCGTATCGTGAATCATCCCGAAAAACGGCTCGGGCAGGCCGAGCCACTGGCGCAGCCACGACATCACCACGGCTTCCAGTTCGACCGACGCCGGACACGATAGCCAGACCATGCTGTTGACGTTGAGCGCCGACGCCAGCATTTCCCCCAAGATCCCCGGAGCGGACGCGCTCACCGAGAAGTAAGCGTGAAATGAGGGGTGGTTCCAATGCGTGACAGCGGGTATGACCTTGTTCCTGAAGTCAGCCAGGATGTTTTCCATCGATTCGCCTTGCTCAGGAGCGGCCGCCGGCAGGGATCGCGCGAGATCGCCGGGCTCTACGCGGGGCACCACAGGGTAGTCCCTTGTCTTCTCCAGATAGTTCGCTATCCAATCGACGACTTCATGGCCGTGACGGCGGAAGTCGTCGGCTGACATGTCGTAAGGTCTCATTTCAACTCCAGGATGAAAGGATCTGGTTGCGAACTCAAACCGGATGGTCCGGCCGGCGGGAAGATAGCATTGGGATGCCGGCGATCGCCACCCCAAGCGCGGAGAGGCAACATTTCTGGCCCCGCGCCCTGAGCGCGGCAGGATACGATGAGTTGTCGAATAGCGAAGGCGATCATCCGGCTCACGCTACTAGATATACAATGGCAGGCGACTGGAGTGCGGACACAATGGACATGACAAAACTAAGAACTCGCCGGTCGGTCTTGACCGGCGCGCCGGCCATGGCGACGGCGTTCACCATCGTCAGACCTGAACTTGTGCGAGGATCGGCGCCCGCAAGATTGAAGGCAGGGCTGATCGGTTGCGGCGGCCGAGGCACGGGGGCCGTGATCGATGCGCTCAACGGCGACCCGGCGATCGAGTTGCACGCCATGGGCGATGCGTTCGAGGACAAACTGGAGGCGAGCATCAAAAACTTGCGGGATCGCGCCGCAAAGATCAATGCCGCCGACCGGATCAAGGTTGAACCGGACAGGAGGTTTGTCGGGTTTGAGGCGTTCAAGAAAGTGATCGCGACCGACGTGGACGTAATCTTCCTGTGCGCGCCTCCCGGATGGCGGCCCATTCACTTCGAAGCGGCGATCGAGGCTGGCAAGCATGTCTTCTGCGAAAAGCCGTTCGGGGTGGATGCGACAGGCGTGCGCAGGTGCATGGCGGCGGCGAAGAAGTCAGTCGAGAAGAAACTGACGGTCGTCAGCGGCGCGCAACGGCGCAGCGATCCGTTTTACATCAAGACGGTCGCCGACCTGAAGAACGGCGTTTATGGCGACGTGGTCGCGCTTTATGCGTATTGGGTGGGCTCGCCCGTAATCCAGCAGCCGAAGGGGCGGCAGGAGAAGTGGGGCGAGTTCGAGTGGCAACACAGAAACTGGTATTCGAATCTCTGGATCTGCGGCGACCAGATCGTAGAGCAGCATCTGCACAATATTGACGTCTGCAACTGGATCATGGGCACGCATCCGGTGAAAGTACACGCGTCGGGCGGCGCATCGTGGCGTCCGCAAGATGAGGTCCATGGCAACATCTACGATCATCTCAGCGCCGACTTCGAATATCCCAACGGCGTCCGGATGTCGTCCTATTGCCGCCAGTATCCGAGAAACGCCTACCAACAGGTGAATGAGATCGTGGCCTGCTCGAAGGGCAGGCTGACGCTGAACCAAAGCAAAGGCGCTCCGGGCTATGTGAACGAGCACACGAAGCTGTACAAGTCGATTCGTGGAGATGGACCTTACATCAACGAAGCGATGGAGGTTGCCGAGTCAACCCTGACCTGTATTATGGGCCGCGAAGCGGCGTATTCGGGCCTGCAACTGACCTGGGACCAGATCATGAACTCGAAGCAGGATCTGATGCCGAAAACGTGGGACTACAATGCCACGAATCCGCCGACGCCGTTCCCGGTGCCTGGCAAGTACCAGTTCATCTAACAACCGATCAAACCTGGCCGATAAGGGAACCGGAGACCAAAATGTCTCCGGTTCTCCTGTTTGGACGGTGGACGAGTGGATCTAGAAGACCGGTACACCGGCACTTTGCTCGGTCTGGCGTGCGGCGACGCGCTAGGAACGACGCTGGAGTTCTCCAGCCCTGGCAATCTGAAGGCAATTTTGGAAATCGAAGGTGGCGGTCCGTTCCAATTGCCTCCCGGCTACTGGACTGACGATACTTCGATGGCCATGTGTCTAAGTGAGAGCCTGCTTGCTTGTGGCGGATTCAGCGCACAGGATCAGATGGACCGTTATGTCCGCTGGTGGCGGCAGGGCCATTGGTCGTCGACGGGGCAGTGCTTTGACATCGGAACGGCGACGCAGCAGGCGCTCGAAAGATATGTCGCAACCGGCGAGGCGTTCAGCGGGTCGGAGGACCCGCTGGCGGCTGGGAATGGGTCGCTGATGAGGCTCGCTCCTGTTGTGCTCTACTACCGTGCCGATGCCGGGCAGGCGATACGGATGGCGGGCGAGAGTTCGCGCACGACCCACGCCTCGCTGGCTTGCGTGGACGCGTGCCGGTATCTGGCGGCGCTGATACTCGGCGCATTGGCGGGCGAGTCGAAGGAGACGCTGTGCGGGCCAGCCTACGCTCCAGTTGGAACACTTTGGCAGAAAGCGCCGCTGGAAGACCAGGTGGCAGAGGTGGCCGGGGGGTCGTTCAAGCGAAGTGAGCCGCCGGTCATCCAGGGCAGCGGTTTCGTAGTTCGTTCGCTGGAGGCGGCGCTTTGGGCCTTCTATCGCGGACGGAGCTTCGAGGAGGGCGCATTGCTGGCGGTCAATTTGGGCGAGGATGCCGACACGACGGGGGCGATCTACGGTCAATTGGCAGGCGCCTACTACGGCGAAACCGCGATTCCCGAGAGATGGCGGGCGATCCTGCACCGGGGTGGCGAGATCCGGGAGATCGCGAGGAGACTGTACCGAGTCTCGGTAAAGGGCCCGGACGGAAGTGTAGAATAGGACTTGGCCGTCTGCTGTAGATCGAAATCCCCCCGGAGCAAGCACTTATGACTGAGATTGTTGATATCGTCTCGCGTGAGATTCTGGATTCCCGCGGCAACCCCACGGTTGAAGCCGATGTTTACTTGAGCAATGGATCGATGGGCCGCGCCGCGGTTCCGTCCGGCGCCTCGACCGGCGAAAACGAAGCCGTCGAGCTTCGCGACGGCGACAAGGCACGCTATCTAGGCAAGGGCGTACAGAAAGCCGTTCGCAATGTTGAGGACGAAATTCTACCTGCCCTGCTGGGCATGGACGCCTCAGAGCAGCGCGTGATTGACAACAAGATGATAGAGGTCGACGGCACGCCGAACAAGGGCCGTTTAGGCGCCAACGCAATTCTGGCCGTTTCCATGGCTGCCGCCCGCGCCGCCGCCGATGCGTTTGGCTTGCCGCTGTACAAGTACCTGGGAGGCGTGAACGCGCGGGTGTTGCCGGTTCCGAACATGAACATCATCAATGGCGGAGCCCATGCCGACAACAGCGTGGACTTCCAGGAGTTCATGATATCGCCACACGGCGCAGCCAGCTTTTCCGAAGCCATCAGGATGGGCGCCGAAGTCTTTCACAACCTCAAGTCGGTGCTGAAGGGCCGCGGATACTCGACGGCGGTGGGCGACGAAGGCGGCTTCGCTCCGAATCTGAAGTCGAATGACGAAGCGGTGGAAGTGATTCTGGAAGCAATCGTAAAAGCGGGCTACAAGCCGGGCGAGCAGATTTCGATTTCGCTGGACCCGGCCGCGAGCGAATTCTACGACCGGGCGAAGTCGAAGTACGTCTTCAAGAAGTCAGACAAGCGCGAACTGTCATCGGACGAGATGATCGCCTTCTGGGCGAATTGGTGTGCACAGTATCCGATCCTATCGATCGAAGACGGCATGGCCGAGTTCGATTGGGATGGCTGGAAGAGCATGACCGGCCAGTTGGGCGCTAAGATTCAGCTCGTCGGCGATGACGTGTTCGTGACCAATCCCGCCATTCTCGCCAAGGGTATCGAGATGGGTGTGGCCAACTCGATTCTGATCAAGGTGAACCAGATCGGCACTCTCACCGAGACGCTGGACGCCATGGAGATGGCGGCCAAGGCTGGCTACACCTGCATGACCTCGCACCGTTCCGGTGAGACCGAGGACGCATTCATCGCCGATCTGGCGGTGGCGACCGGCTGTGGCCAGATCAAGACCGGTTCAGCGTCGCGCACCGACCGTATGGCGAAATACAACCAGTTGCTCCGCATCGAGCAGGAACTGGGCGCCGCGGCCGCTTATGCCGGGCGCAAAGCGTATAAGCAGTAAGACCGGAGCGACCAATACATGTACAAGATTGTCTTGATCCGCCACGGCGAATCGACCTGGAACAAAGAAAACCGCTTCACCGGCTGGACCGATGTGGACCTGAGCGAGAAGGGCGTGGCCGAGGCGATTGAAGGCGGCCAGGTTCTCAGCCGCGAGGGTTACGTCTTCGACATCGGCTACACTTCGCTGCTGAAGCGCGCCATCAAGACCTACAACTTGGTGACCGAGCAACTGGACCAGATGTGGATTCCGGTGAAAAGGTCGTGGCGGCTGAACGAACGCCACTATGGCGCCTTGCAGGGCCTGAACAAGAGCGAGACGGCGGACAAATACGGCGAAGCCCAGGTCAAGATCTGGCGCCGCAGCTACGACATTCCGCCGCCGCCGCTGACCACCGACGACGAGCGGTACCCTGGCAAAGACCCGCGCTACGCAGATCTCAGCCACGAGGAACTGCCCTTGACCGAGTGTCTGAAGGACACCGTGGCGCGGTTCCTGCCGCTGTGGCACGACGAGATCGCACCAGTGATCAAATCGGGCAAGCGGGTGCTGATTGTCGCCCACGGCAACAGTCTCAGGGCGCTGGTGAAGTATCTGGACAACGTCAGCGATGCCGACATCATTGAGTTGAACATCCCCACGGGGATGCCACTGGTCTACGAACTCGACGCGGACCTGAAGCCGCTGAAGTCGTACTACCTGGGTGACCCGGAAAAGGTGAAGGCGGCGATGGAAGCCGTGGCCAAACAGGGCAAGAAGCAAGCTTAGCCGTCCAACTCGTCAGATCCAGCGGGGGAGCTCCATCCACGGGGCTCCCGTCAATCTTTATTGCGCCAGCCGTCTGCGACGCGGCGCGTTGATTCGCCTTGGAGCATTTCTACTCGCGAATTCGGGCATTCTTGTCGCAAAATAGTTCCATGCCGGTTGCGTTCAAATGGCGCCTGAGAGTGAGGTTTTCCGACACCGACGCCACAGGGCGCATCCACTACTCGGCCATGTTCCGATTCATGGAGGCGGCGGAAGACGAGTTTCTGCGGTCGCTCGGATTGCCTTATGCCGCGGTGGAGAAAGCAAAGAAAGTGTCCTTCCCGCGGGTCCACGTCGAAGCGCAGTTCATGGCTCCTCTGCACTACGACGATGTTGTGGACATGGAAGTGACTGTCGAGCGCGTGGGTGAGACTGCGTTTACACTGTACTTCGACGCGTCGAAGGAAGGCGCGCCCGTGGCGCGCGGACGCGTCACGGCGGTTTGTGTCTCCCTTGAAACAGAAAGGGCGATCCTGCTGCCAGCGGAACTATCTGATGCCCTCCGCAGGGCGATGGGTTCGGAGGAATGAGCCGGGTTCGGCATGGGCGTAGAATAGCTTCTAAAAGTCATGGCTAACCAATTCGAAGTGGAATGCCCCTGCTGTGGAGCGACGCTGAAGGTGGATGCGGCGGTGAAAGCCGTTTTGAGCCATAAGGAAAAGCCGCGGCCCAAGACTATCGACGACATCAGCGCGGGCGTCGAGAAGCTGAAGAACGCCCAGGCTGAACGGGAAGCGGCGTTCAACAAGTCTTTTGAACAGGTGAAGTCGTCCAAGGATGTGCTTTCAGCCAAGTTCGACGAACTCCTGAAGCAGGCCAAGCAGGACGACCCCACCAAGCCTCCTCCGAAGCCGCTCGGGCTGGATTGATCCGGAGCAGGCGCATCACTGGCGTGAGACAATGGGTCTGCGCGACCTTCGCGCGCGGATCGCTTGAACAGGCTTGTTTGCGGCCGGGCGCTGCTGGAGTGCGCCACCTGAACAAGCCATGCCCGAAACCGCGTATACCCACGAAGCGATTGAACTGAAATGGTCCGCCGCCTGGGCGGAGGACTCCTCCCTCTACAAGGCGGCCGACGACGGATCGAAGCCGCGCTACTACGTGCTCGAGATGCTGCCTTACCCCTCGGGGGTGTTGCACATGGGCCACGTGCGGAACTATTCGATCGGCGATACTCTGGCCCGCTACATGTGGATGAAGGGTTGCGACGTTCTGCACCCGATGGGGTGGGACGCCTTCGGCCTGCCGGCTGAAAACGCCGCCATCAAGCGCGGTCTGCATCCGGGCGATTGGACGCGGTCCAATATCGCGCACATGAAGAAGCAGCTTCAGCGGTTGGGTTTCGCCTACGACTGGGACCGTGAGATCTCGACATGCGAGCCGGACTACTACCGCTGGAACCAGTGGATCTTCCTGCGAATGCTCGAACGAGGGCTGGCCTACCGCAAGTCGTCGCTGGTGAACTGGTGTCCCGAGTGTGCCACGGTGCTGGCGAACGAGCAGGTCGTCGAAGGCTGCTGCTGGCGGCACGAGACGACGCCAGTGGAGCAGCGCGAACTGGAACAATGGTTCCTGCGCATCACCGCCTACGCGGATCAACTGCTGGATGACATGTCGCAGATCGAGGCCGGGTGGCCGCCACAAGTGCTGGCCATGCAGCGGAACTGGATCGGCCGCAGCGAGGGCGCCGAGATCGACTTCACGCTGAAGACGACGGGTGAGAAACTGCGGGTGTTCACCACGCGCGTGGATACGATCTACGGCGCAACTTGTGTGATCCTGGCGCCGGAGCACCCGGTGTCACGCCAGCTTTGCACCGGCGCCCTGGCGCCGAAGCTGAAGGCGATGATCGACGACCAGGGGCGCAAGGACCCGGATCAGTTGATCAAGGAAGGCTTCGATACGGGGCACAAAGCGGTTAATCCGTATTCGGGCCAGGAGATTCCGGTATGGGTGGGCAACTTCGTGCTGTGGGGCTACGGGACCGGGGCCATAATGGCCGTGCCGGCGCACGACGAGCGCGATTTCGAATTCTGCCGGAAGTACGGGATTCCCGTTGTCCCGGTGATCCGGCCCGTGGATGGCGCTCTGGCCGACGGCGAGACGATGGAGATGGCGTTTTGCGACTACGGCGTGGTGGAGGCGTCGGGCGAATGGTCTGGCCTCGAATCCGCCGAGGCGCGGAAGCGGATGGCGGCGCGGGCCGAGGAACAGGGCTTCGGCAAGGCGGCGATCACGTACAGGCTGAAGGACTGGGGCGTTTCGCGCCAGCGGTATTGGGGCACGCCGATCCCGGTTGTCCATTGTAAGGCGTGCGGCATCGTGCCGGTGCCCGAGGATCAATTGCCGGTCGTATTGCCCAAGGATGTCGAGTTCACCGGCAAGGGGAAGTCGCCGCTGGCGCAATTGCCTTCGTTCGTGAACACGGTTTGCCCCAAGTGCGGCTCCCAAGCCCAGCGCGAGACCGACACGATGGACACGTTCGTGGATTCGTCCTGGTATTTCCTTCGGTACATTGACCCGAGGAACGAGTCGCTGCCGTTCGATGCGGCCAAAGTGAAGCCATGGTTCGGCGTCGATCAGTACATCGGCGGCGTTACGCATGCGATTCTGCATCTGCTATACGCCCGCTTCTGGTGCAAGTTCCTGCGCGACATCGGCCTGGTGGCGGTGGATGAGCCATTCAAGAACCTGTTCACGCAGGGCATGGTGCAGTTGAACGGGCAGACGATGTCCAAGTCGAAGGGCAATATCGTTGATCCCGACGAGATGGTCGTTAAATACGGCGCCGATACCTGCCGGTTGTTCACACTCTTCGCAGGACCGCCAGAGAAAAACATCGATTGGAACGAATCGTCTGTGGAAGGCCAGTACCGTTTCTTGGCGAGGCTGTTCCGGTGGGTGACGCGCAACATGGATGGCGGCGAGGGCTCGGGCGACACCGACGCGAAGGCGCTGAGGAAGGTGCATCAGACGATCCGCAAGATCACGCACGATTTCGATAACCGCTGGCACTTCAACACGTCGATCGCGGCGCTGATGGAAATGATGAACGAGTTGCAGGCGGCCGAAGCGGGGCTGTCGCCAGCGGTGCGGAGAGAGTGCGCAGAGAAGGTGACGTTGCTGATCGCGCCGTTTGCGCCGTTCGCGGCCGAGGAGCTTTGGCAGTTGATGGGGCGCACGGGCCCGGTGTTCAAGCAGCCTTGGCCGAAGTGGTCAGACGCGCTGGCCAAGGATGAGGCGCTGGAGATTCCAGTGCAGGTGAACGGCAAGCTGCGGGCGAGGGTTTCGGTCCCGCATGGCTCTTCGGAAGACGAGATAAAATCCGCGGCGCTGGCCGACTCCAATGTCCAGGCGCACACCTCGGGCAAGACGGTAGTGAAGGCGATCTATGTGCCGGGCAAGATGCTCAACCTGGTGGTTAAGGGGTAGGCTAATCGGAATCGGATTGCGATGCTGGCAGATTGGTCAGCGTGAGTAGTGAGCGGGCCGGCAGAGAAAGGGAAAGGCCGCCCGCGGTGGCAGCGAGTGATTCGATCTCGACGTAGCCCGCAACTTCCGTCGTGAGCACTGCGCGCCACGTGGCGATTTTCGGCGGCAAGCCCGTAAGCACGGCACTTCGGCCGGCAGAGATGTTGGCGATGTGGATGGTATAGACGCCGCCGGCGCGGAACGCGGTGATCAAAACCTTGTCGTGGCTCGATCCGGTGGCCAGGGCCGTGGACTTTGGCGGGGTGAGGTTGGCGAGCTGTTTAGTCAGCCAGAATCGGCCGGTGGGTTCGATTTCACCGCCGTTCAGGCGGACCAGGGAATAGTCGGCGGAGAACTCCCAGTAAATGGCGCCTTGCGGGCGGGCGTGAGTGAGGATCTCTTGATAGAGATGGAGTTCGCCGATGCCGTACCAGTAGGAGTCGTAGGCGCGGCCCTGCCAGGCGCTGGGATCAGTGCCGAGTTCGGTGACCAGGAGGGGTAGGGCGAGGCGTTCGGCGAGATCAGCCCAGGCCTGATACTGCGCGGGCGATGCGCCGTTCCAGGAGTGGAAGGCGATGGCTCCGGCGTATTGAAGAGCTTCGGGGTCGCAGGCGGCCGGCAGAACGTATTCGTGTGTCCCGCGCGCGTGGCTGGTGTCGCCGAGCAGCATCTTTGTGCGGATCCCCTTGGCGGCGAAGCGGGCTCCGATGCGTTTGACGGCGTCGCGGTGCTCGTCGGGGGTGAATAGAATTTGGATGCCGAGATCGGGCTCATTGAAAGAGAAAAGGTCCGGCTCGACGCCGTAGAAGTCGCGGGCGTAGAGGATGTAGGCGCTCAGCAATTCGATGAGGTCGTCGAACATCGCGGGATCGATGACACGCTGAAGGTCATTTGGTCCTTTGGCGCCGCGGTCGGCGAGCATCCATTCGGGCAGCCGCCAGACGGAAGCGACAAAGGGGATGCCTTTGTCCTTCAGCCTTCGCATCAGTTCGAACTCGCGTCGAATTCGGGTACCCGGCTGATTGCGTTCACTGAACTTCCGGTAGCCGGTGCCGGCTGCTGTCCAGTTTTCGTTTTCCGGCTCCCAGTCCACGAGGGTGATTTCGGTGCGGGCCCAGCGGGATTGGATGTGTTCAAGAGTGTAGGCCGTGACAGGGGACTCGATCTGGAAGGCGTAATTGCCGCCGAAGCCGTGGAAGAGGTAGCGGCTGGAGGCCGGCTCAACGAAAAGGCTTGCGAAAGAGGTATCGGGGATGCCGTCGATGGCGAGGTCGAGCGAAAACGACAATTGAGTTCCCGCGGGCAGCGTTCCGCGATGGATAGTGATCCAAAACGTGAAGCGCTTGGGGATCTCAGTGGACTTGTCCTGCAAGTTGACAGGCAGGGCGGTGCTCAACTCCGCCGACCACCAAAGGTCACCCGCCGGGCTCATCGCGCGCAGTTGCTTAGCTGAACCGTTGTGCAGGAGATTGCTGTTCGCTGGCGTTTCAACAGGCAGCGTGACCGAACGATTTCCCACCTCGGCGGTCCCCCCGTGGAATTCCTGCCAGGGAATGCTCACGCGGAAGTAGAGTCCCTCGGCGGCGAGTTCGTTCAGCGCGGTGCATGCGACCGAGATGCGAATGCGGCCGTTCATCTCCGCGATGGTTTGGCGGAACTGCAACTTGTGAGATGAATCCAGGGCCAGTTGGCCCTGCCAGATCGCTTCCTCGCCGCGGGTGACGGTCACGCCCTCCGCGAGAGATAGCCCAATGGTCTTTGTCCAGCCTTTCGATGGCAGGACAAGATCGGTGGTGACGCGGGCATCCTGCCCGTGGTAGAGCATTGCAGCCAGACGCCCGGCGGCTTCGGTAACGGCGATATCAGCGAGTGCAGGCACGGCGATTCGGACGGCAAGCCGCAGCAAATCCAAGCACCGGGTGATTCAGCGGCCCGCGCATCGGGTCACTTCTTCAGAGTCGGATAGGTCACGCCGAGTTGTTCCATATAGGTCGAGTACCGGGCGGGATCGTAGTAGAACTTCTCAAGCGCCGGGCGAAATCTCTGTTGTCTTTCCCGGTTCAGATGCGTCGGCGGCTTGGTATCGAGCGGGATCAGCGACTGCCACTTGGTGTCCTTGGTCTGCTCGGCGAAAAACTTCCTGGCCTCGGTCAGGAGATTCGGGTCGAGCATCAGATCCAGGACGGTCATCGCTTGCGCGGCGGCGCCGGCCGTCGTGCCCTTGTGGGCGATGGGCGTCGCCATGGCGATGCCGCTCGACCAATGGTGGCCAATCATTCCAGGGATGTTGCCGGGGTAACGAAGCACCACCGTCGGGACATTCCAGCCCACCTCTGCGATGTCGTCTGAACCATACATCCGGTCAGATTGATTGCCGTCGCGGACGCCCTGCGCTTCCGACTTGAGGCCCGACTCCTTCACCTGAATCTCTTTCTGCGCGGCGCGCGCGAGCGCTTGGTCGTCCTCAGTCCATTTCGGCATGCCAACAGCGGCGATATTGCGTCCAAGAGCTTCCGCGATGGGCCGGTTGAACATGCCGGGCCAGGCGGCGCCGAGCACCCTCTCCTCCATCGTCGTATCCGTCATCATGGCGGCGCCTTGGGCGATCTTGGTCCCGATCGCGTGCATCTCCTGGATTCGCTGGTAGTCCCATTCCCGGAAGTAATACCAGACCTTCGCAATGGGCGGAACCACGTT
This sequence comes from Bryobacteraceae bacterium, assembly GCA_029975915.1. Next base: position 120,546 of record JARKOC010000542.1, on the reverse strand, counting down.
GGGCTGATCGCCGCCGGCGGTGATGACATAGTGGGATCGCTGCTCGGTGCGAAGATGCTCGCGGCGGTAATTCCAGCCGATGTTCATCAATTCAACGGCGTCCAGGGCGCTACGGCCATTCCAAGGCGTCGCACCGTGGGCGCTACGGCCTTTGAATGTGTATTCAACGCTTACCAGGCCCGTTCCCGATGGCCCCCACGCGACCCCGAAATCGGATGCGATGTGCGCCGACAACATGGCATCAACGTCTTTGAATAGCCCGGCGTTCACCATAAAAGTGCGGCTGCCGATCAGTTCTTCCGCCACGCCCGGATACACCCGGATAGTCCCTTGAATCTTGTACCTTTCCATCAAGTCTTTGGCGACCAGAGCCGCGGTCACTTGGAGAGCTTGGCCGGCGTTGTGGCCTTCGCCATGGCCAGGCGCGCCTTCCACCAGGGGCTTGTGATACGCCACGCCCGGCGTTTGGGACGTTTCCGGCAATCCGTCGATATCGGCCATCAACCCGATCACCGGTTTGCCAGATCCCCATTCGGCCACCCATCCGGTATCAAGACCGGCGACGCCGCGGATGACCCGGAAGCCGTTCTTTTCGAGCAAACCGGTGACGTAACGGCTGGTCTCCACCTCCTGATAACCCAGTTCAGCGAAACTGAAAATCGAATCCACCATCTGCTGGGTGAAGCGGGCGCGACCCTGTGCCATCTCCATCGCCGCCTGCTTCACGACCTTGAGATCGGGCTGTTGAGCCACACAAACGGCGGAGAAAAGAAGGAGAACTGAAAGGCGTCTCATTCGTCATATCTTACGGGAACATCCGAGGCTTGTGGCTCGTTGTTTCAAGTTGAGACCACACGACAGGGATTCATCATGGCTTCTAACGGCAGGAATGGAAAACGGTCCAGGAAATGGATCTGGATCACGGTGACGGTGCTGGTGCTGGCTGGCGCGGCATTCGGGGTGAGGGCGGCCTTGAAGCCGTCGAAGGATATTGATCCATCTAAGCTTGCGGCAATCGAGAAGGGCAGCATTGCCAAGTCGGTCGTCGCGACCGGCAAGATCGAGCCACGGTCGACGGTTGAAGTGAAATCGAAGGCCTCCGGCATCGTCAAGAAGCTCTACGTCGACTACGGCGACTTCGTCAAGCAAGGCCAGGTGCTGGCGGAACTGGACAAGGAAGAGTTGCAGGCCCGCGTGCGCGAGTCAAGCGCCAGCCTCCAGGCAGCCGAGGCGGCTGAAGAAGCGGCGCTGGCAGCGCTCGAGCGCAATAAGGTGGAAGCCGAAGGGCCGGACCTGCCATTCCTCAAGTCCAGCATGGATCGCGCCCGGAAATTGCACAGCGAGGGCCTCATCGCGCAAAGCCTCGTGGAAGACGCCGAGAAGCTTTACCAAATGGCGCTGAATAAGCAATCAGCCGCCCAGCGCGCATTGGCGGTCTCCCGCGCCGACATTACCCGCGCCAAGGCGCAGGTCGCACAGGCAAAGGCGATCCTGGAGCGCGCCGAAGAGGATCTCCGCAATTCGACCATTGTGTCGCCCATCGACGGGCTGGTGCTTTCAAGAGATGTCGAGATCGGCAACGCCGTCAGTTCGATTCTCGTCCTGGGATCGAACGCCACCCTCCTCTTTAAGCTTGGCGATGTTGGCGACGTCTTCGTCCGCGGCAAGGTGGACCAGGCCGATATCGGCAAAGTCTACGACGGGCAACTGGCCCGCATCGTCGTCGAGAGCTTCCGCGACCGCAAATTCGAGGGCAAGGTCTACAAAATTTCGCCGCTCGGCGTCGAAAAGGACAACGTCACCACATTCGAAGTCCAGGTTTCCATCCACAACCCAGGGCACGAACTGAAGGCGAACATGAGCGCGAACGCCGAGATCATCCTCGAAGAGAAGCACGGCGTCTTGCTAGTGCCTGAAGCCGCGGTCATCTATGACAAACAGCGCAAGGCATCAGTCGAAGTGCCCGACCCGGCGGCCGAGAAGGGGCGCAGCAAGGTGGGCGTAACGCTCGGCATCTCCAACGGAGTGAAGACCGAGTTGATCGCTGGTCTAAAGCAGGGTCAGAAAGTAATTCTACAGTAGCGCAAAGATGAGCTTCAGGGACCTGCTGCTCGACACATTCCGCACCCTGGCAGCGCACAAACTGAGGACAGGCCTGACCATGTTCGGCCTGATGTGGGGCGTTGTGTCCATCACGCTCATGACTGCAGCCGGCGATGGGTTCAGGGAAGGCCAACGCCAGGTGGCGGCTCAGTTCGGCGAAAACATCTTCATCGTCTTCCGCGGCCGGACTGGCAAGCAGGCCGGCGGAAAGCGGGCCGGGCGGTCCATCTTCTGGACGGTGAAGGACCACGAAAGAATCGCCCCGTATGTTCCGTCCTGCGAGTTCGTGATCCCGGAACTGACGCGCGGCAACGTGGCTGTCCGCAGCGCCTACAACTCCGCCTCGCTCCTCGTCTCGGGATCACAGCCGCCGTATCAGCGCCTCAGACACCTGCCGGCGGCAGAGGGCCGCTTCTTCTCATGGCACGATGAAAACGAAGGCAGGCGGGTCGCCTTCATTGGCTCTGAGGTGCGCAAGCAGCTGTTCGCCGGACACACGGCCGTCGATCAGGAGATATCCATCAACGGCGTGCCCTACCGTGTGATCGGCGTCATGCAGTCCAAGGAACAAGACTCCAGCTACGACGGGCAGGATATAAAGAAAATATTTATCCCGTTCGGAGCCATCATCCGGGACCTGCCACAGCCCGAACCATATCCGCCCAATACGATCGACCAACTCATCGGCAAGGCAAGGTCTCTGGACCAACACGACGCCTGTCTCAAGGAGGTCCGCCACGCTCTGGCCCGCATCCATGGCTTTGACGCCGACGACGAAGACGCGGCAGACGTCTGGGACACAGTCCGCGAAATGCGGGCGTTTGCCGCCATGACCGACGGCATGAAGTACTTCCTCGGCGCGATGGGAGTTGTGACGCTCCTGCTCGGCGGCATCGGCGTCATGAACGTCATGCTTGTCGCAGTAAGGGAACGGACGCGCGAAATCGGTATCAGAAAGGCCGTCGGAGCCACCAGGCGGGCGATCCTCATGATGTTCTTCGTTGAGACGCTGATCATTGTTTTTTTTGCGGGTGGGACCGGTTTCGCTCTCGCCCATGCCATCTGCGCGGCCGTGAACACGATGGAGATGCCCCAGTTCTTCGCCGGGCTTTACGCCACCTGGGAGGTAGCCCTCTCGTGCATCGGGTTGCTTGGGCTGGTCGCCTTCCTGTCCGCCCTCTATCCGGCGTCCAGGGCGGCCTCAGTCGATCCGATCGAAGCCCTCCGGTTCGAGGCGGGAGGCTGACGTGCCGAAAGAGATCATTCTCCAGGCTTGGGACTCGCTCCGGCGCAACCCGACGCGCAGCCTGCTGACCATGCTCGGCATCGTCTGGGGCATCGCCGCCGTGACGCTGCTGATGTCCTACGGTAACGGGTTCCGCAGCCTGATGATCGGCGTGATGCACAACTTTTCGAAGTCGGCCATCATTCTCTTTCCCGGCCAGACCTCCGAGCAGGCCGGGGGCGAACGGGCAGGACGCCGCATCCGCCTTGAACCGGCCGACCTGGAAATGGCCCAGGCGGAGTCGCCGCTGATCCGCAAAGCGTGTCCGGAAACCATCCGTCGCGTTCCTTTGGTCTACCAGGACGTCACCTACCAGGCAAATGTCAGGGGCGTGTGCCCTGAGTACGGCGATATCCGGTCCGAAGTCGCCATGGAAGGCCGCTGGCTTTCGCCGGAGGACCAAACCGAGCGCAGGCGGGTCGTCTTTCTGGGCGACTACCTGAAAAAGAAACTCTTCTCCGGCCGCCAGGCTGTGGGAGAAACGGTGACGATTCAGGGCGTCCGTTTCACCGTGATCGGGATCATGGACACCAAGATCTCGTTCGGCAACTACTGGGGACCGGACGACCGCAGCGCCTTCATCCCGTATTCGGCGGCCGGCGATGTCTGGAATTCGCGCTATGTCTCGACAGTCGTCCTGCAGCCGATCCATCCGCAGTTCGAAAAGAAGGCCGAAGAGCAGTTTCGCGCCGCCATCGCCCGGCGCTACAATTTCTCACCCACCGACAAACGGGCGCTGGATGGCTTTGGCACATCCAACATCAGGCCGATTATCGACGGCCTGACGATCGGCTTGCAGGTGCTGTTACTGTTCGTCGGATCATTGACGCTGGCGATTGGCGGCATCGGTTTGATGAACATCCTGCTCGTGTCGGTGAACGAGCGCACCCGCGAAATCGGTTTGCGGCGTGCGTTGGGCGCCCGGCGGCGACATATCGCGTGGCAGTTCCTGGCCGAGGCGCTGGCCATAACGGTCGCGGGCGGTCTGCTCGGGGTAGCGCTTTCCTATTTGATCGTTTGGATTGTCCCGCCGCTGCCCATGCTGGGCGCGTTGTTCCGGGACGACTCCGGCAAAGGCGACCTCGTTCTGGGCATTCAACCGCAAACGGTTGCGATCTCAGTGGCGGTGTTGATGCTCGTGGGGATCTGTTCGGGCCTGGCTCCAGCGATGCGCGCCGCACGCCTGGATCCCACCGAGGCTCTCAGGACCGAGTAGCCAGGCGGCAGCCGCCCTTAGCTTGCAGGCGCCTACGAGAGTCCCAGTCGTTTCATGAGCGCCGACGCGTCTGCATCACGGCCCATGAAAGCCCGGAATAGATCGCCCGGCTCCCCGCTGTTACCCTTCTCGAGAATCGTGGAGCGGAATGCCATGCCCGTCTCCTGGTTGAATACTCCTTCCTTCTGAAACCGTGTGAACGCATCCGCATCGAGCACTTCAGCCCACTTGTAGCTGTAGTAGCCGGCGCCGTAGCCGGCGGGATCGGCAAATAGGTGGCTGAACCCGCAGATCATGGCGTAGTCCTCTGGCAAGGGAGCCGGGGTGAACGGGGCAAGAATCCTGTTCGACTGCTCGACGATGGGCTCCTCAGTGAGAGCATCCCTGTGGAGTTTGAGGTCAAGAGTGGCGAATCCGAGTTGGCGCATCTGGGCGTTGGCGGCACGAAACGTCCTCGCCCGGACCATCTTCTTGAATAGTTCGTCAGGAATGGGCGCTCCCGTCTGGTAGTGTCGTGCAAACAAGTCGAGCGATTCCCGCTCCCAGCACCAGTTCTCCATGATCTGGCTGGGGAGCTCGACGAAATCCCAAGCCACGTTGGTGCCTGCCAGGGACCGGATCTCGACCTGGCTCAGGCAGTGATGCAGCAGGTGCCCGAATTCGTGGAAGATCGTCTCCACCTCATTGTGCGTGAGAAGCGAAGGGCGGTCAGGCAAAGGTGGAGTCAGGTTTCCGCAAACGAAACCTGCATGAGGCCGGAATCCATCTTCGGAAGGCCCGCCTGTCACGAACGAATCCATCCAGGCGCCGCCCCGCTTGGTCTCGCGAGGGAACCAGTCAGCATAGAAGTGAGCCAGCAACGCACCGTTCGCGTCCCGGATCTCGTAGTGGCGGACCGTATCATGCCAGACTGGCGCTCCTGGCGACACTGCGATCCGGATCGAGAACAGGCGGCTGCAAAGTTCAAAGAGCCCATCCACGACGCTCTCAAGTTGAAAGTAGGGCCGCAAGTCCTCCTCGTCGAATTCGTACAGTTCGGCCCGCAGCTTCTCGGCCCAGTAGCCCACATCCCAGGCATTCATCACCGCATCCGGCCCCTCTTTGGCCTGGCGGAACTCCAGCAAAGCCTGGTTTTCACGCTGGAAGGCGGACTCCGTGCGAATGCGGAGCCCTTCGACAAACTCCGCCGCGGCGGCGCCTGACCGGGCCATGCGGTCGGCAGTCGCGAAGTCAGCGAAATCGCTGTATCCCAACAGGTTCGCTTTCCGGCGGCGCAATTCAAGAATCTTCGGAATCAGCGGCGCATTCACTTGAGCCGCTCGCGCGTTGTAGGCGCGGTAAAACGTCTCGCGGATCGTCGCGTCATCAAGGTAAGTCATGACGGCGACGTAGCTGGGTTGCTGTAGCGTGAATCGCCAGCCTTCCATGCCCTTCGAGGCGGCGGAATCGCGGGCGGCGGCAATGGCCGATTCCGGCAGTCCGGCCAACTTCGCCGGGTCGGTGATCACATATTCCCAGGCCATCGTGGCGTCGAGCACGTTCTGGGCGAAGTGGGTGGTCACCGTAGCCAATTCGACGTCGATCGATTCCAGCATCTCCTTATCCGCAGGCGACAGATCGGCACCGTGCCGCCGGAAACCCTCGATCGTTTTGTCAAGAAAACGCTTTCTGACGCCTTCCAAGGCAGCCGCCTCGCCAGTCGCGGCGAAGTCCTTGATCGCTGCCCAGAGTCCTTCATTGAGAGGAATGGAACTATAGAACTGGATCACCGCTGGTTGAGCCTCATTCCATGCCTCGCGCAACTCCGGCGTTGTGGCGACTGCTTCCAGGTGCCGCACAATTGCGACGGCTTGGTCCAAGGGCTCCGATCCTCTATCGAGCGCCAACATGGTTCTGTCGAACGTTCTCGGCGAACCGGAGGCCGCAATCGAGTCCAGTTGCCGGCGGGCATCGTCCAGCAGTACGTCCAGGGCTGGCTGAACGTGCGCTGCATTGATCTTGTCGAAAGGGAGCTTAGCCAGTTCGGCTAAAAGAGGGTTGGGCGATTCCACTCTTTCAGCATACCTTTCAGCCACAGGTAATTCAGTGGGTGCGTTGGACAACTCATTGAAAAGGAATCTGTTTGGTAGGCCGATCCTCTGGTAGGGCTCCTTGTTTTTGGATGGCTGGTCCCGGCAATAAGCGGCTTTCTTCTTGTCCTACAATGAGTTGTCACAAGATTGTGTGGTTTGCCAAACCGGCCCTTGAGCTATGGTTTCTCGCAGGCGGCGATCCGAGGCAGCGACCAGGGAGTTACGATGAGAAGCCCGGCCCGGATTCCCCGGATCCCTGACGGCCGAGTAATCGTTCGGACCACGCCCGGCGTCGTGGGGAAAACTGGCTGGCTGCCGCCGCGAGATACGGTCTGAACTCCGCCGCCCACCACTGCGCAAGCCCTTGTTGGCCAATGGAATCAAGTGTTTGTGTGTAGTGGTCAAGCACCTGCTCGGTGAATAGGCCAGCGGCGCGGCTGGCGGCGACCTTCGTGCTCCGGCCGAACCAAACGAATCCTTCCGGTATTTTCGTCAGGGTAGAAAGGCCAAGCAAGGAGGACAAGTCGAAAACCGATCGGTGCTCACTTCCGGCAGTCGCCGAGATCCGGCGCCAGATTGATTCGATTCGTTCGGCTGGAACGAGCTTATGGGCTGGAAGCGCGAACCACTCGCGGCGGATCGCTTCCCATTCCCGCCTCAAATCGGCCACGTCCAGCGGCGGAGTGTTGATGGCTTCGGCCGTACGTCCGGCCGCAGATTCCAGTCCGGTCAGGATCTCCTCCATCGAGGCGGGGACGGCATCGGCTGCCAGGAGCCCTTCTCTCTTGAGGCTTTCTCCGATCTCCTTCATTACGTGGGCTCCTGCGCCGCTCAGGTCCGCCAGCGCGGCCAACACCCAGACTGGCGAGGCCCTGAACGCCAGAATCCCTATCAGTTCAACCCCGTTTCCGGCAGTGCGGCGTATCAGGAAGTCTTCGGCTAGTTTCCCTTCGGCGGGGAAGACTCCTTCCACCTGGCCAACCTGTTCGATGAGGAAACGCAGAATCGCCTCGACCATCGAACGATAGAGCCTGGTTTTGCGGAACGCGGGCGGCAACGTAGCCTCGCCGATCTCATGGAGCAACCCGCCGGCCAGCGCGGAGGCCGAACGAACTACCCGCTCAGGGAGTGAGACGATGTAGTCGCGCCACTCTGAGGCCGTTTGCCGCACGATGGTATGTTACCAGTTTGGAGCCCTAAACCTCTGAACCGTCAAGCCTTGCATGACGGTCCGGTGCCAGCACCCGCAGCTTGCCAAACGAACTATCATCCGAGACGCCGCTGGTGAGAAGATGATAAGTGATGGATGTGCTGGGAATCCTATCAAGGGGTGTTCCAGCGCCCACTGCCCTCAATCACTCACATGACGACACCGCAATTGCCCATGGCGCCGATGACGCTGGACGGATCAAGCGTATTGCACCAGATGTTCCGTGTCCGCTGGGAGCTTTGGAAGGGCTGCGATCCCGCCTGCCAGGCGCAGACTCTGCGCGAGGCTTCGGAATGGTTTGAGAGCGCCAGTACGGCTCCGGCGGGCTCGCAGTCGGCGGCCTTTGCCATGCTCGGCCACAAGGGCGACCTGATGCTCCTCCATCTCCGGCCCGACTTTCCGGCGTTGCTTCAAGCGCAGGCCGAGGTGAGAAAGTTGCGGTTGTTCGAATATCTGGAACAGGTGAACTCTTATGTGAGCGCGGTCGAGCTTGGCCTATACGAGTCCACTCGCAAGATATACGACGAACTCGCGGCCAAAGGAATCGAGCAAGGATCGGAAGCCTGGGCCACGGCCATGGAAGAGACACTCGCCCGCCAGAGAAGGGCCATGGCCGTCCGGCTCTACCCGGAGATCCCGAACACGCGCTACCTCTGCTTCTACCCGATGGATAAAAAACGGGGCGAGCATCGGAACTGGTATTCCGAAGACTTCACCGCGAGGCAAATGATGATGACCGAACACGGAGCGATCGGACGGAAATACGCCGGACTGGTCAAGCAGGTGATCTCCGGTTCGATCGGCTTCGACGACTGGGAATGGGGCGTGGACCTGTTTGCCGACAACGCCCTGCTATTCAAGCAACTGGTATACGAGATGAGATTTGACGAAGCCAGCGCCGTCTACGGCCTGTTCGGAGCCTTCTACCTTTCGCTTCGCTTGAGGCCGGAAGGTCTTACCGGCTTTATGGCCGGCGAAGTGGCGGGCTCGATCGTCTAAAGCCACTTCCGGTCAACGCCGCCAAATCAGCACGCCTGAGGCCGTCGCCAGCCCAAAGCCGACGATCTTTTCCGTCAAGGTAAACGCTGTCTTGCGGCCGCTGGCCTCCGGGACGTAAAGCGTGTCTTCGGGCACAAGCGGGATATCCACCGCCTCGCGCCGCAGGATTTTCTTCAACTCGACCTGGATCTCCCGAACGCCCCCGGCGGCTTCATCACGGCGATAGATGTATGCATGGTCCTGCGGATAGGGCGAAAGCCCTTCAGAAAGGGCAAGCGCCTTCAACACCGTCATCTGGCCGTCTTCGCGGACGGCAAAGGCGCCTGGCTTCTTCACGTTGCCGGCGACGAAGATCTTGCGAGCTTCCGGCACCCGTATCTCTTCGCCGCCGCGCAGTTCGATGTTGAGGTCGGGCCGGCTGGAGTCCATCAGGTCGCGCAGAAGGATGCGTCGAGTCAATCTTTGCCCAACAGCCGATTCATCGTCCCTGGTGAAGACCAATTCCGGGCCCGCGGTATCTGAGAGGCCCTCGGCTCGGGCGATGGCGTCGAGCAGGGTGACGCGTCCGACCGCCTGAAACGTCACTGGCCGGCGGACCGCGCCCACTACTGAAACGGCGCGCGAGGAGTACTCCGCGACGGTCACCATGACCACCGGCTTCACCAGAATCCCCTCCCTGGTCAGCGCCTGGGCGATGGATTGTTCGAGTTGCGAGGGCAGGAGCCCTGCGGCGCGAATCGCCTCCTGAATCATCGGCAATCGGATATGCCCTTCGGAGGAGACTCGTACCGTCCTGGTAAACTCCGGGGCATCATAGACCGAGATCGCCAGCAGATCGTTCCTTCCGATTGTCTGGCTTGGCAGATTAGCCGCCCCAGCATCAGCCATTGGGCCAGACGGCGACTGGGGCTTCTGTGTCTGCGCCCGTGCGCCCGGCCAAGCCAACTCCAGGATCAGCACGCCCAGAAGGAATCCGGCGGCTGCGGTCTTGCCGCTCATACATCCACTGTGCGGAAGGCGGATGGAGTGTGTCAAGACAAGTTGTGCCCCGGCGAATCAGCTTCGGCCCCGTCCTCCATGCCGGTCAGGACGGCTGTGACGAGAACGAATGTGGTAAAGGCAGGCAATTGATGGAACGGGTAATCAATCAGCGCGTGGATCATCACGAAGATGATGCCGATGCCGTGGATACTCCGGCAACCGTTCCGCGCAAGCCCTGCAAGCAACCAGCCCATCAGGACCAGCATGGGCAAACCGCCCTCGCCGGTCCATTGCAACCAATCGCAATGGGCCTGGTTCACCACAACTCCGATGTCAAAGGTGGCGTAAGCGGGATAGACCAGTGGCCAGCAGCCCAGCCCCACGCCGGCCCAGATATGATCGCGCGCCATGGCGAGGCCGCTGGACATGACTTGCCACCGGTGGTCGCTGAGCGGGTCCAGCGTTAGTATCCGCTCGAACAGCAGGTCCCACCCGGCCACGGTCCCCCAGATCACGAACGAGATCGCCGCCGCAGCTCCAAGGGCCGCGGCTTTTCTTCCTCCGACGATGCCTCGCATCCAGCAGAGAATGAGGATTGCCAATGCCTCGGCTGCCAGCAGGGCGACGCCGGCTCTCGACCCGCTAGCCACGACGGCGGAGAACAAAATCGCCGCCGGGATCAAGTAAACCCTGGTTTTCAGGCCGCCAGTGAGCGCCGCGTACAGAGCGATCGGGACCACCATCTCGGCAAACTGGGCGAACTTATTCTTGTAGACGAACGGCCCGAGGACCTCGGATTCGTACCCTGTGCCGAACAGCCAAAACGCGCGGCCATCTCCTGATAGCCACTGAAGCAACCCTTGGGCGGCAAGAATGGCCGCACCCCAGACCCAGACGCTCATTAGCGCCGAGCGGACCGCAGGCGATCGAACCGCCTGCGCCATCAGCCACGCAGCCACCAGATGGACGGCGAACTCCGCCAACACATCCCAAGTCGTGAATGGATGGACCGTCAGGCCGAGTGCAATCTGCACGCCCGCCCAGACAACCACGCCGCTGATCGGCCACAGGCAAGCGTGGGCGGCGATGGGATAAGGCCGGATCGCCCGCCAAGCCAGAAGGGCAAATCCGAGGCAGAGAAAGCCACATTGAAATACGGCCAGCGCCCATCGATCACGAACCCAAAGCGTGCAGAGGCCAAAGCACACCAGAATGGCCACACCCCAGGCCGCCGTGGCGCTGACCGCACGGTCCGGTGCAGGCTCTATCATTGGCTGGCCACCCCGCCTTCCAACCGCACTGCCCGAATCCGGAGTTCGCCGGTGAGCCGAGGAGATCCCAGCGGACGCGCGTAGATCAGGGCAAGCCGGTAGAAGCCCGCTGCCGCCGGTGACTGCCAGAGCATCTGGCCCTCCGTCCATTGTTCGGCGCCCGGATTTCCCAGGTTGGATACGGCGATCTCCTTGCCGCTGGTCCAGTCCGACAGCGTCCAGCGGAAATGTGAGCCCACGGCACTTTCACCGCTCCCGGATGCCTCGTATGTGAAACGGAAAGAACCGCCGGCTTCGAGCCTGATGCACTGGGACATCACAACGAATGAATCCGGTTGCTTGCCGGAAAACTCCATCTTCACGTGCCCTGGGGGTATCCCGGGAAGGATTTCAACTCCCACTTCCTTCGCCATCACCCATCCGAAAGCAGGTGCGGCCAGCGGGTTGGAGGAGAAAGAAGCGTTCGTCAGCGTCTCGCCTGTCCGCCGGTACTCAGGTGGCAGCGCCCCATTCGCTTGCAGCCAAATCCAGATCTCATGGGCCTGTTCTGGCTGGCGGGCCTGGAGCAAATAGTCGGAGGCGAGAACGAGTTGATCGATGCTCGATCGCATCAGTTCCCCGCCGGAACCGGTCTCCCGCAGAGCGGCACTGGCCGAGACCAGCGCAGCCAGAACGTCATCGGCCTGAGGCCTGGACCGCAGGAACTCCATGAAAGCCTCGATGCTGGGTGCATGCCGCATGGGAACTGCCTTTTCAAACACTTCCAGGTGCGTGAACCCGCTGTCGAGGCAGAGCGAGAACAGCGGCGTCCTGTCACCGTAGCCACGTTCCAGGGCCAAACGAGCCCATTGCGCCAGTTGGGTCAGTTGCCCGCGACGGTGGTAGAAGTTTGCTAATGACCACCTTGGCAACCAGGTCAGGCTCCGGTTGGCGGCTTCGAGAAGAAGCGCTTCGGCCCGCGCCAAATCACCCGTTGACTCGTGGGCGAGCGCCGCCTGGATCAGGACAGATGAGTCAAGCCGATTTAACTCTACGGCGCTCTTCCAAAGCTCCGTTGACGTTACTCCGTCCTGTTCGGCCCTGATGGCTAGTCGAAGCGCGCACTCGGGATTATCCTGATCAAAGGCGCAGACGCGCCGCATCTCAGCGAATTGGATGGGGCCGGTGATAGCATCGCTCACATACGCCCTGCGGAGGATGAGCAGCGCCAGGCCTGTGGCCAGAACGGCGTAAGCCGCAGCGGCGAATGCGGCGTTCCGGCGGGATTCGGCGAAACGGCTCAAAACAAAGGGGCTCCAGGCTTGGATGATTGTAGCATCAGGCCCGATTGATCCGCCCGGCAGGAGGAGGCGGCTTTTCGCTTGCCTGGGCGAGGACACTCGATTAACCTAACGAGAGGCGGCCTGCCTCCGCCGCAGCCACCAAACGGCCAGGGGAATGCTTCAGTGTTCAAGATTAAGACAGTAGGATTGGTATTCGCGTTCACGGTTCTGTCCATGACCGCCGTCGCTGCCGGCCCAGTCATTGGTGTGGCGGTGTCGGAGGGCCCGCTGCGGCTGAACCAGTCGTTGATCCAAGGCAATGCGAACGTGGAGGTAGGTAGCGTGGTCGAGTCCATGGCGGCTGAAGTCCGCGTGCGGCTTTCTAATGGAGTGGCGGCCTCGCTGGCGCCTCAGAGTTCAGCGCGTTTCGATGGCCAAAGGGTGGAGCTTCGGTCTGGCGGTGGCGTCTTCGCGAACTCGAAGGGCTATCCGGTGAACGCGTTGGGCTTTGATATCCGCCCCGAGGGCAACTCCCGAACCAAGCTCTACCTCGCAGACGGGCAACTGCAGATCGGGGCGCTGAGCGGCACTATCCGGGTGAGCAATCGCGACGGGATACTGGTGGCCAGAGTGATGCCCGGCAAAGCGGTTGCGGTGACGCCAGCGGCGGCCAACGACAGAACATCCACAATGATGGGGACTCTTCGCCAGCAGAACGGCCGCTGGATTCTCCGGGACGAATTAACCAATGTCATATCCGAACTGCGCGGAGCCGAGTTCGGCGAACATGCCGGCAAGCGCGTTCATGTGACCGGCACAACGACGGCCGCGGCGGGCAACTCGGACCGGGTGGTTGAAGTGGCCCGGCTGACGCCAGCCGCGCAGGGCGGCGCAGCCCGACCAACGAGCCCGCAGGGAACTTCCAGGCCCGGTTCATCCGCACCCGCCAAACAGGGGGGCGCGGGAATGAGTTCAGGCGCGAAGGTGGCGATCATTGTGGCCGTCGCTGGTGGCGCCGCCGGTGGGGTGGTGTTCGCTACGATGTCCCGCTGAGGCTTGGGAGCCCGCAAAGCGGCTACAATTCCAGCATGTGCCCCATGCGGTCTTTCTTCGTCCGCAAATAGGCATCACTCCTGTCGCTGCGTTGGACCTGGCAAGGAATGCGCTCGACGACCGTAATGCCCACCTGTTCGATGGCTGAGATCTTTTCAGGATTGTTCGTCATCAGGCGGACGCACCGGACGCCGAAGCAATTCAGGACGGCAGCGGGCGCCTCGTAAGCGCGTAAGTCGGCTTCGAATCCCAATTGCTCATTTGCCTCGACGGTGTCTGCCCCCGCGTCCTGGAGCTGGTAAGCGCGCAGTTTGTTGAGAAGCCCGATTCCGCGGCCCTCCATTTGCTCGTAGATGACCATGCCCCGCCCCGAAGCGGCCACGGCCTCGAGCGCCAGATCCAACTGTGCCCGGCAGTCACAACGCAGGCTGTGAAAGACATCACCCGTAAGACATTGCGAGTGGATTCGCACCAGGACAGGTTCCGGCCCCGAGATGTCGCCCATCACGATTGCTACCACTTCCTGAGACTGATCGCCGCCACCGACTTCGAATCCGTGGATGCGGAAGTGCCCGTACTCAGTTGGTAAATCTGCTTCCGCTACTTTCTGGATTTCAACTGGCGTCTTGCCGTTCATTCACTTGCCTGAAACTCCCATTCTATAATGGGGCCTCTGGTCCGTGCCCTGAAGCCGGAGACGCCGGCGGTGTGCGCAGTATGGAACAACAAGTCATCATCCTGCTGGTGAAACTGGCTGTCGCCGCCTCCTTCGCCAGTATTCTTTCGAGGTCGTCGCGGTTCCTGAACCTGTTGCTGAGGGAGCACCGGACGACGATCGAACGTCTTCAGGTCGCTCTCGGCATCGCCACCTTCTGTGCGATTGGAGCCACTTTCCGGTTGAGTTCCGGCGCCTACCAGGGTGTCGACTTGTCGCTGGAGGGTTCGATTGTCGCAGGTATCGTTGGAGGTTACATATCAGGACTTGTCGCCGGCGCGGCATGCGCTCTGCCGGCCATGCTGAGCGGCGAATATCTGTCCATGCCGCTCTACGCCGCGGTCGGCCTCATCGGCGGACTCCTCCGCGATCTGGCGCCAGACCATGACGAGATCTGGCGTTTCTCGCCGTTCTTCGACCTTTCCATCTACAGGCTGATCCGCTATCCGGCTGAACGCCAGCGGCGGGTTTACCACGTCGTCATCCTGGCAGCCCTGCTACTCGCGGAACTGCTGCGCCTGCTCGCCCAGGAGTTGTTCGAGGGCAGGTACTTGTTTACCCTGTATGGCCCCAACAGCGGCATGTTGGGTACCGGAGCGGTATTTCTCACCACGGTTTTTGCCGTGACGATCCCTCTCAAGGTCTGGAACAGCGCACGCAACGAACGGCTGCTCGAATCCAAGGAAAGACTGCTCGTTCAGGCCCGGCTGTCGGCGTTGTCGAGTCAGATTAATCCGCACTTCCTGTTCAATACGCTGAATACGGTGAGTTCGCTTATCAGGACCCGGCCCGACGAGGCGCGCCGCGTGGTCCATCGCCTTTCGAGCATTTTGCGGCGATTACTGAGGAAGACCGATAGCCTGGCCCCGCTGCGCGACGAGTTGCAGTTCATCGATGATTATCTCTCGATCGAAATGGTCCGGTTTGGAGATAACCTTAAGGTGGACAAGGAGATAGACGAAGCAGCCCTCGACAGCCAAATCCCCGCCATGATCCTTCAACCCATCGTTGAGAACTCGATCCGGCATGGACTCGCGAACAAGCTCTACGGCGGGCGCATCCGGCTGGCGGCCCGTGTTCCTGAGCCGGGACGACTTTCACTTGTAGTCGAGGACGACGGCGTCGGCATTGAGGAATCGAAGCTGGCAACCATTCTCGAACAGGCAGGAATCGGCGTCTCCAACGTGAACGAGCGTCTCCACGTTCTGTTTGGCGACAACTACAGGCTCAGTATCGATTCGAGGCCCGGCCAGGGTACCCGCACAGAGATCGATATTCCCGTTCTTTGAAACCGCCCGTCTCAAAGAGATTCAGAGGAGGTCCGCATGCCCAAGATCGTTCGATACGAGTTCATGGGGAGTTGGTTTTACTTTTGGTTGCTCTCGATCACCGTCATTGGCATTCCCCTTGCCTTGCTCTACCTGTTGTCGGGCACATTGCGGATTGGGAGCGCTATGGAGGATCCTGAGCGATTTGTCGAGCAGTTCCGGCTCCGGCAAACGAGCTAACTGGCCTTCAGCCGGTATGCGCCCGGATGAAACGCGCTGGCCGGGTTGAACATCCATAGAAACAGAAAAGGACGTGTCTTTCCAGCAGATCCATACAGGTCCAAATCGCACTGCTCGCCGTGAACTGTCAGGTGTGAATTGACCAACCAAAGTCAGACAGCGAGGAGCGGTGGCGAATTCCTACGAAGCAGTGTATCGCTTGGCCCGGACCATGCCTTCGCGGGCGGGATTGACGATGTTCAAACTTTCTGTAAACCTGCCGATAATAGATGGAGTCTTATTGTTTAGATTCAAGGCTGGATCATGAGACTGCCCTTTCTTTTTCTCTTAGCGGCCGCGTTTGTGGCTACCCTGTCGGCTGAGCCGGCCCGATACATCGTCGAGTTGACCGGCGAACCGGCTATCGTATCAAGGGGTGCTGCCAGGGAAGCGCGCAGGATTGCGATTCGAGGCGAGCAAGCCGCCGTAGAGCGTTCACTCCGGACGGCGGTTCGCAACATGACAGTTGTTGCGAAACTGAACACGGCCGTGAACGCCGTGATCATCGAGGCAGAGTCAGGCGACTTGGCGAGAATCGCCTCGTTGCCTGGTGTCAAGCGCGTGAAACCATCGCGCGAGTTGAGACTGCACCTCGACAAGTCCATAGACCTTCACAACATCCGGGCTGCTTGGTCGGCCTCCGGGACCCGTGGTAAGGGGATGAGGATCGGGATTCTCGATACGGGTCTTCAAGCCGGTCATCCGGGTTTTCAGCCGCCTGAGTGGATGACGGCCCCTGACGGCTATCCCCAGGCATCCTCCAGCGAGAACCTCGCCCTGACCTCTGCCAAGGTGATAGTTGCGCGCACTTTTGAACCTGGCACGACGATCGTTGATACGTACGGCCACGGCACGGCGACGGCCATGATCGCCGCCGGCGTAGAGCACACCACGCCGAATGGAGTGATATCCGGATTCGCGCCGGACGCTTACCTGGGCATCTACAAGGTTTCCCGGCTGCAAACCGAAACCATCCCCACGGACTTCGTGCTTCAGGCCCTCGACGCCGCCGCCATGGACCAAATGGACGTGATCAACATCAGCCTTGGTTCCATCGCGCTTGACCCGTACCCGGACGACCAGATTTCTGAAACAGCGAATCGGTTGGCGGAAGCCGGCGCGATTGTTGTGAATTCAGCCGGAAACGATGGTCCGGAGATCATGTCGATGGATGGCACGGCCGCAGCTCCGCTGGTGATCGGCGTTGGCGCGACGCAGAACAACCGAGGGAGGTTGAGCCCTGCCGTGATTCTGCCCGACGGCACATCTCTCTCAGCACTCGCCTCATCCGACGCGAGCGCCGCAACCGCCAATGCTGAAGGAGAAGTGGTCGATGTAGCGCAGTACGATCCCACTGGTCTCCTCTGCAACCGCGTGCCGGATGGAGTCTTTGATGGCAGGATTCCGCTCATTCTCCGCGGCGAATGCAATTTCACCGTCAAGCTGCGAAACGCGTATCTTTCCGGCGCCGCCACCGCGATCGTTTACAACCGAGCCGACAACGCCACGCCAAACGCGCTCGTATCAATGAGCGTCAGTGACGATCCGTCGATTCCGGGCCTGTTCATCGGCTACGATGACGGCGTAGCCCTGAAGCAGGCGGTCGCGGAGGCGAGCGGAGAGACGCCCTACGTTGTTAAGGCCAGGTTCACTCTCAGTGGAGACCCCAACCAACTCGGGACGTTCTCAAGCATCGGTCCAGCAGTGGACTACTCCATCAAGCCCGACCTCGTTGCCACCGGCGCAAGCGTCTACACTGCTGGCCAGACTCAGTACGTATCGGGGAATATGTACACAAGCTCCGGCTATGTGACAGTCTCGGGCACCAGTTTCTCGTCGCCAATGGTAGCTGGCGCCGCCGCCGTAGTGAAGGCCGCTCGTCCAGGGCTGTACGGGGACGACTACCGCTCGATCATCGTCAATTCGGCCCGTCCGCTCGCGGCCGCCGACGGATCGGCGATGGATGTCATGAAGGGCGGGGCCGGGTCGCTCAACCTCGAAAACGCTCTCAACATGACTTTGAGCGCCCGGCCGGTCTCTCTCTCTTTCGGGCTGCAGGGGTCCACGCTGGACACATACCGCCAGGTGATCGTCAAGAACATCAGCGAAACTCCTCGCAGTTACACCCTTGAGATCCAGTCCGCCAACGAGGCCAAGCCTCTGCTGACGGCGACTGCCCTTACGCTTGCCCCTGGCGAGATTGCCGGTCCGTGCCTGATGTTTCAGGGCGAGTACGAACCGGGCAATTACCAGGGCGTTCTGGTGATCCGCGACGATGAAACCCAGGCTGAGTCCCGTGTGCCGTACTGGATGGCCGTGAAGTCGGACACGCCTCATCAGATCAGCATTCCCATCGTTCCCGAGACATTCCGCTTCGGTTCCACAGTGAGCTATTACGTACGAGTGCACGATATCTCAGGCGCAGTGATCTCTGACCGCGCGCCCTTAGTCACAGTGGTCTCCGGCAATGCCCAGGTGTCCGACGGTTTCGATTGGTACTCGTCGGCGACCTTGACCAAATCGTCGATCTATTCGGATGTGTGGTGGATGCCGGTCAGGGTCGGATCGACTTCTTCGACGATTGAAATCACCGCGGGCGATGTAAAACGCACCGTCACGGTGAATCCTGATTAGCCGGTGGGCCGAGGGACAGGGACCAAGGGACAGGCGGGCAGGGCTCTGCGCCCGGCCCACCTGCAATGCGTTTTCTGGGGCCGATTAAAAGATTACCTTCATGCCTGCGCTCGCCCAGCACTTCGGTGTCCTGAAGCCATCCTCGTAGTAGGTCCGGTTCAACACGTTCTCCGCTCTCACGAAGAAGCGTAAGTTCACCCTCTCTGAAACGGGGTGCGTGTAGCTGGCGGACACGTCTAGCTTGCGCGGGCCTTCAAACCGGAAGGGCCGCGTGCCTGAGCCAACAAAGAAAGTGCCCGAGATCATCTCGTTCGCGCCGAAGAAATCGGCAGTCACCAGGGTTCGTTTGGTCAATTGTTGTGTGGCCACGAAGGTCACGGCATGAGGGAAGACGCGAATCGCCCGGACGCCGCCATCGGTCAGAATCGACTGCCGCTCGTCGGCGTTCGTGTACGTGTAGCTCGATTGCAGCAGCGTTCCGCGCCACGGTTTGGCCTCACCCGACAACTCCACTCCGCGCGCCAGCCCGCCGCCCGTATTGGCGTACCCGCCCCAACGGCCGTACGGGTCATTGAGCAGAGATGCGAAGCCGATTACCTCCTGCAAACGCGTGTAGAAGACCGTCCCGCTGACCCGCGCCTTCGAGTTGGCGAAATACTGGTCGAACCCTCCGTCGACCGCCACACTCCGCTCCGGCCTCAACCTGGGATCGCCATAAGCACTGAAGGCTCCCCAGAAGAAAGACGCTCCGACACGCTCATACAGCGCCGGTGCGCGATACCCGTTGCCCACATGGGCCCGGATCTTGGTGCCGGCCGACGGGACGAAGTAGCTTACAGCCACGTCGCCCGTGTAAGCGTTCTTCGGCGACTCGAACTCCACCCCCTGATATTGCGGGGCCCCTCCGGCAAATACCGGCGCAAGCAGATTGAAATGCTGTATTCGCCCACTCATCATCACCTGCAAACGATCTCCGAAGAATCGTGCCTGGTCCTGAGCGAAGACCGCGTGGCTGCGCTGTTGAGCAGCCGTCAGGGCGTCAGTGCGGGATAGTGCATCCGGGTTGCGGTCAGTCGCGTGGTTACGGTAGTACTCACGCTCCCACTCGTATCCGCCGGTGAACAAGTTCCCGCGTGCGAGCCACAGGTCCGCGCGCGCATTCAACGTATCGTACCGCCCCCGGAAGTAATTCGAGCTATCGAAGCTGGGCTGATACCCGTAGCCGCTGGGGCCGTCCAGGTTATTTCGTTCCGAAGTCAAGTTGTGCCAAGAAACGCGGTATCCCGCCTTGGCGCTCAACTGGTGGTTCCACGTGAGCAGTGACGACAGAACCCCGTTTTCCCTCTTGTTGTCCGGGTCATAGAGATTCGGCGCGAATGTGGCATTGCCCCAGTTCACCGGTAGGCCCTGCTCGAGCCGCCGCACCTGATCCGAGGCCAGTGCGCGCGCCTCGACGACGCCCACGCCAGCGCCCAAGTTAGAGTCTGGCCCGGCTACTGGATTGCTTGTCAACCCCATCGGCCCGCCGAAGCCCATCAGCCTTGCCGTCAACGATGCGCCGGGTTTGAAGTGATATTCCGCCGAACCTTGGCCCGACGTGTTACTGACACTTTCCACTCCATCCACGCCGCCGTTCACGTTCAGATGAGCCAATCCAGCGCTGTATTCGAATCTGTTGTTCAATCCAGAGCCGGCCACCTTCGCCAAACCGCGCACCACACCAAGTCCTCCGCCTTCGCCGGCAAACTCGCCCCGGAGTGGCCCTCCGCCTGCATCGGTCACGATGTTGTAAACGCCGCCGATTGAGTTCGATCCGTAAAGAGACGAACCTGAACCCCTTAGAACCTCCACCCTGTCCGGCGCAACCACCAGCAAATCCCCGATGAACGCCGTGGCGTCGCCCTGCACCGAAGCTGCGTCACGCAATCGCGCTCCGTCGATGGTGATCGACGTGTCGTAGGCTCTCAGCCCCCGCGTCAGAATCCGCGTGAAGGCGCCCGGTCCGCCCAACTGCTGGACCCGCACTCCAGCAACGTTCCGCACACTTTCGGCAATCGTCAACTCGCCGCGCCGCTCGATCTCGTCCGCGTCCACGACGTCCAACGCTTTGCTGGTCTGGTCGGTCGAAACGGGTGTTGACGACGCGGTAACCAGGACTCGTGTTGTGATGCGCTCGACCGCCAGTTGGAGGTCCACCAATGTCACCCGCCCCTGTTCAATCGAGACCTCCGCCGGTTTGGCCTGGTCAAACCCAGCCGTCCGGGCCTCGACCAAGTACTCGCCGTTGGGCAGACCCCCAATCTCGAACTCACCTCGGGCTCCGGCAACCGAGGTCCGCGTCAGTCCCGATGACCTTTGATGGATTCGAATGGCCGCGCCCGGCACTGCGGCCGATTGCGGGTCCGTCACTTTACCTTTGAGAATGCCCGCCGATTGCGCGGGCAATGACACTGCTGCCAGCAGCGTGAAAATGAAAGCGCGTATCATGTGCGCTCCTCCCTCGAGAGCGGTGGTATCCGCGGCGTGTGTGCCGCGGCGTAAGGCAGGTCTTCGGACTTAACGGGCCGATGGCGCGCTCTTGCCAGCTCGCCGGTTCCTACTTGCCGCGGCTTCCCAGTCCTCAGGGCTGAAGACCAGTGCCTCTGGGCGGCTTTTGTTCCCGTTTACCGCTGCGGGGCAGTCCCGGATTCTCACCGGGTTCCCTCTTGGCGGCTGGCCATCTCAGCCAGCCGACCTCACGCATTCCGATAGTAATGTCCGGTTTATCCGCGTGTCAATCACCCTGTCCGTGCAGGGGATTCGGCGCGCAGATACCAAACTCCTGATTGGGCCTATTTGCCTTGTAGAAGGCGATCGACGGCGGCATCCAATCCCTGTCCCTCGAGGATCTGTTTTGTCGACTCGCTCCAGGTCCAGTCCTCGCGGATCATGCCTTTGCCGTCCACCAGCAAAAGGTGCGGCAGGTCGATCTTCGGCGACCTGGGGTTGACATTCAGTATCGCTGCCGTCGCCTGCCCGCAATCGAACAGAATCGGCGAACTTACCCTGAACCGTGCCACGAACTGTGCAACTGTGGTCTGCGTGTCCGGCGGCACGACGATTGATAGCACTCCGATCTTGCCCGTATACTTCTGTTTCACCCGTTCCAGATTCGGCGCCATCGCCTGGCAGTGAGCGCACCCGGTCTGCATGATGTCCAGCACCAGCGGTTTTCCGCGGTAGTCGAGTACGTCATGCACTTTCATGGTGACGTCCGGCAAGGCGAAACTAGGTAGCCGGCGGCCCGACAAGGGTCCGGCGGTTACTCCAGGCGCCATTCCGGCTGTCATTGCGAGCAAGGTTCGTCTGGTCACCTCACCAGTTTAGCCGCTCAGCGCCGTTTGACAGGATCAAGGGCCTTGACCCTCGGACGTTGCGGCGTCCCAGACGCAGCGGTGAACAAGATCACTTCATTTCCAAACAGTCCACAGGGGCCTCCAGAGTCTAGCGCCGATGCCGTGGGCGGGCGCTCGTATTTCTGGGGCAGTGGGAAAGCCAACGGATACTGGGTCGCATTCGCCTCACGGGGTATACACAAGCAGCTACGCACGCATCAGTCCAACCGGCAAGTGGGAGTCCATCTGTTGAAGAGCAGCCTGGCTGCTCAGCCAAACCCTGTGAATCCATTTTGACGACGACTTGATCTAATAAGAAGTCAACGCCCGCCCCCGATGCCAAAGCAGATAGAATACAAGAAAGTCCATTCACTGGGAATCCGAGTGCAGAATCCTTCCTCAAACGCCTACCGCTTGAATAATATCAACTGGGTGACAGCAACCGCCTTAATCGTTTTCCACGCGGGCGCGGTCGCCTCGCTTTTCTTCATCACATGGCAGGCGGTCCTCGCCGCCGCCCTGCTTTACTGGCTGTGCATCGGTTGTGGGATTGGCATGGGCTATCATCGCCTCCATACCCACAGGTCGTACAAGACGCCGAAGTGGATCGAGTATTTCCTTGCGGTCTGCGGGTCCATGACACTCGAAGGAGGACCCATATTCTGGGTCGCCACTCACCGGATCCACCACCAACTCTCTGACCAGGAAGGAGATCCGCATTCTCCGCGCGACGGTGCGTGGTGGTCCCACATGGGGTGGATCGTCTTCGGCAAGGCCATGCACAACAACACTGCTGCCATGTCGAAGTACGCTCCCGATCTCGCGCGCGATGCGTTCTATCGCTGGTTGAACACTTGGCATTATGTCCCTCTAGTTGTATCGGGGTTGCTTCTCTGGGCTGTTGGAGGATTGCCTATGCTGCTTTGGGGCGTCTTCACCAGGGTGACGATCGGCCTCCATGCCACTTGGCTGGTCAACTCGGCCACCCACATCTGGGGGCGGCGGCGGTTCGAGACCCGTGATGACTCACGCAACAACTGGTGGGTCGCACTACTCACTTTTGGCGAGGGCTGGCATAACAACCACCACGCTCACCCATCATCGTCGCGCCACGGGCTGGCCTGGTACGAATTTGATCTGACTTGGTTGCAGATCCGGTTGCTCAAGGCTTTTGGCATGGCCCGCAATCTCATCACCGTCAACATTTCGGGCGAAAGCCAAGCGCGGCGAGCGGCATAGCCGATCAGGCGTACCGCTTGCGGTAGCTCGCTACCACTTGAGACGGCCGTCCGTCTTCCTGTATCTCTCCACCGCCCAGAAGCACAGCCCTTGTGCAAGCCGTTTCAATAAAGCCTAGCTGATGGGACACAACAACCACCAGGCTGCCTTTGTCGATCAGCTTCATCATCCGGAAATAACTCTTCCTCTGAAAGTGCTCGTCTCCCACCGATAGCAATTCGTCCACCAGCAGGACTTCAGGCTTGAAATGAGTCGCCAGGCTGAAGGCGAGGCGGGCGAGCATTCCGGCCGAGTAGGTCCTCACCGGCACGTCGAAAAAAGCGCCGAGTTCGGCGAACTCCTCGATCTTTGGGAGGGCGGCGGACATCTCGTTTCGCGCGATGCCGTTGAGCGCCGCGTATAGGAAAGAGTTTTGCCGTCCCGAAAGGTTGCCGTTCAATACGCCCGTCGGCTCCAGCAGCGCCGATGTTCGCTCGGGACGGGCGATCGAACCCTCGCTCGGGTCGATGACCCCTGCCAACAGCCTCATCAATGTGCTTTTGCCAGAGCCATTCGGGCCCACGAGGCCCACAACTTCACCCCGGCTCATTTCAATGTTCAGACCACGCAGCGCCCAGAATTCACTCCGTGGTCTGCCGCCTCCGTTGGTCAGGCGCGTCAATCGGCCACGCAAGGTCAGATCGCGGGTAGTCAGAACGCGGAACTTGACTCCAGCCCCGGAAAGCCTGATGAGTCCCCCGCCTGGTACCGGCTGAACCCCAGCCTTCTTCATAGGTAGTAGTAAAACCTCCTCTGCTTTGCCGCGAATGTCAGCCCGCCACCCAGAAGCAGGACAGCCGCCCAAATCGACGCTGCGAACCATGTCTCGACAGGCGGCGTAGCGCCATGACGTATGGGCAATTGGAAGAGTTCGAGAAAGTACACGGCAGGATTCAGCCTATAGAACGGCCGTAGGGCCGGGCTCAGAGCCGCTGGCTTCCAGAGCACGGGCGAGAAGAAGAACCAGAGGAAGAGTGCGGAATTGAGCAGATAACGGAAGTCGCGGATAAAGACAGTGACCTGGGCGCAGAGTAGCGCCAAGCCGGTGACAGCGCAGAGCGTCAAAAGCGCCGAGACCGGCAGCCAAAGCATTGCAAGTTGGTAGGGCGCGCCCAGAACTGGCATGAGAGCGAACAAGACGGCCAGAGCGGCCAGGGCGTCGATCCCGTTGACGGCCACCGGCACTAGAGGCAGAATTTGTTTCGGCATTGAAATGCGTGTGACATAGAAGGCGTTGCCGACAAGCGATTCGGCCGCTTGCAGAGTGGAAGTTTGGAAGAAGGTCCATGGGACGTAGCCACAGAAGAAATAGACTCCGTAGTCGGCTAAATCCCAGCCGCTCAGGCCAGAGAAGATCAACGAGAAACTGAGAATCGTGAGCAGCGGTGCGGCAAGGGCCCAAATCACGCCCAATATCGAACCGTTATACCGTTGGTCCAGTTGCACCTTCAGCAGTTCAACAAATAACTCACGGGATGCTAGGGTTTGCCTGAATAGGCCCATCATGGGACAAGCACCTCCTCAACGCCGGCGCATTGGTCTGGGGGCGCGACTTCGGAGTTCATCTGGCGGGGGACGGGCCACGCCGTCACGCGTATCTCTCGAAGCAAGATTCTTGCAGGAGAACACGCATGCAGCCGGAATTCAAAGTCACTCATCGGTTCCTCCAAGTGGAAGAAAACGCTTGCGACCGCGCCCCCGCCGGGGCCGAGATGCTGCGCTAGAACCTGGGTAGATTCGCAGTATCCCCGCGGCCCGCAGAAAGCCTCCACTCGCGCTACTTCGCCCGCATGCGCCAGATCTCCATCGGCCGCCAGCAAGAACTGCGCCCTCCAGGCGCCTGCCGGCATCTTCATGTACGGTCCATAAACGCAAGTCCGCCATCCTTGGCCTTCAGAGCTCAATGCCAGCCCTCGCCCGCCTTCGATTGAAACCACACGGGTGCCCGGAGTTCTCAAGAATTCAGCGGCCGTAGCCGAGTAGACTACTCGCTGTTTAGCGTTCCAACGCTGGATCAGACCCGCATACGCCTGGAGGGTCTGCTTGGCCATCGCTTCCCGGCTGAAGTTTGCCAGCCAGCGCTGCTTGCCTGCGAGGCCCATGCGCTTTGCTTTCTCCGGGTCATTCAGCAGACCCAAGACCGCCTGGCAGAGACCTTCGGTGTCGCCGGGTTCGACCAGAATGCCGGTCACGCCGTTCTCCACCACTTCCTTGATTCCGCCCGCTGTCGTGCCAATCACGGGTTTGCCGTGGAGCATGGCTTCCAGAAAGACCAGACCGAAGGATTCCCAGGTCGAGGGAGCGACGAACAATGTGCAGTTCGCGTAGAGTTCTTCCAGGCGCTGGTGGCTCACTTTCCCGGCCACTTCCACCCGGTCGGCCGCTTCAGGTATCCGCCAGGCAAGTTTTTCACGCCAGCATCGGCCCAAACCTTGCACGTCCTCGCCCGCCAGCACGTAAACAGCCTCCGAATCCAAGCCAAGCAGATGTTCAATCGCAGCCATCAAAGTGCCGATGCCCTTGCGCGGTTCCAGCCTGCCGGCGAATAGAACCATGGGGCGGTTCCCCGATGGGGTCGCAGGAGGCGGCAAGCATGCTGAATGCGAACCGATTCCCAATGGGAGATGGACCATTGACCCTCCGTCGCCGCATCCGTATCCAGTCTTGGCGAGTTCGAGTATGGCGCATGTGCTGGCCGTTACCATCGAGGCGTGAAGGCTGAGACGCCGTTCGAGCGAGATCGCCGTCCGAAGGTCCTGATCAATGGTCCAGCCCTGGGTTTGAGCCACTTCAAACAAGGGCGAGTGCGCCCGCATGACCACTGGAAGACGCGCGTCGAGCGCCGTTACCAGCCCTTCGGCATCCCAGTTCGGCGACTCCACCACATCGATGCCATAACGGGCGTCGATGCTATCGACCGCCTGATGTGCCGCCCAACTGTACGACAGGTTCTTGGCCGTTACCGCCAGTCCGGCTTCGATGGCAGTGCCAGGCGGCAGGATCGCTTCGGGGGGCTTGTGCAGCCAGACTCCCTCCCGGCGCTCAGCCGGCGCGCCAGCGTCGGCGCTGACCACATGGACCCGGCAACCAAGCCGCGCCAGCCCAAGCGCCAGTTCCCAAGTGTAGGTCGCAATCCCACCCGGGTTCTTCCACGGCAGGGCTTGCGACAGCAGACACACAGACAGCCGCTCGGCCGATGATCCGAAGGGCTTGAACCCCAGCGGATCGGGATCTTCGAAATGCCGCAGCAGTTCAAGTCTGAACCACCCCCTGAGCAGCCCTACCACCATGCCATTCCATGCTGCGATACGGTAGTTGCGCGCCTGCTGGCTGCTGATCTCGCCCGCCCTCTGCCAAGCCCCAATTGACGCGACGCGTTCCCGCCGCACTCGGAGCAAAATAGAGGCCGCCGCCGCGGGTTTCCACAAAGGTCCGGTGTAATTCTTCAATGCGCAATAGACTGTGTTCTTGACGATTGCATACCAGTTCAATTGATGGCGGCCAGCGCGGTTCTCAGATCGCGCTGCTTCATGGAAGACAATCGCGTTGGGCCGGTGGACCGTGTGGTAGCCGGCTTGCTCAATCCGCCAAACGACGTCAGCCTCGTCGTGGTAATACTCGATGCGTTCATCGAAGCCGCCGATGGTTTGGAGCGCATGACGCCGGAAGATGCAGTTGTTTCCTGATACCGTATTCAGCCGCTCGTCTTCCCAGTGGTAATGCGCTCCGGCTCCTGGCCGGTTCCAATCCACGAAGCCGTCGCGGTCCAGTGTTCCACAGCTGAACTCTACCTCGCGTCCGTTCATTCGATAGACCAGGCCGCCTGCTCCGCCGGTTGCCGGATCGAGAAACGCCGGAACCAGCCTTTCAAGCCAACGCCGGCTCGCCACGGCGTCGTCGTCAATGAACGCCACTAACTCGCCTGATGCCGCTGCAATCCCTAAATTGCGCGACACCGAAAGAACCCGGCTGGCTGTCTTTACAATCTTGATGCGCTCTTGCCAGCGGCCAAGGACCTCCTCAGTGGTGTCGGTCGAAGGCCCATTGACCACCACCACCTCGAAGTTAGAGTAGGTCTGCGCATCGAGCGAGGCCAGGCACCGGTCGAGCCACCAGCCACGATTGAAGGTATTAATAACGACGCTGACCTTGGGCGCGAATTCCAGGCGCCGGACTGGGATACCGGCCCTGCGGATCAGGTCCTCCACCTGGCGACGAGCGGACTCAGGCGAGAAGCGCTCCAGACGGTCCTGCTGCGAGGCGTGAATGGCCCAGCGCGAGGAGGAATCTTCGAGCATCGTCCGGATTTCACTCGCCCACTGCCTCTCATCTTCACCTTTCAATAGATATCCGGACCCGCCAAGCGTACCGGCGACGGCCGCGGCGTCGAAGGCGAACACCGGCAGTCCAAACGCCATCGCTTCGATCAGCGGCGCACCGAATCCCTCATGTTCGCTCGCAGAAACGAAGACATGGGAGTCGAGAAGAATCCGCCTGACTTCGTCGTCGCTGATCTTGCCTGTGATGGTCACATCTCTGCCCAGTTTCAAGTCCAAAGAGGCGCAGAGATCCAGCAGTTGGGCGCGCCAGATGGGATGCTGTGTGTCGTCCCCGATCAGAGTGAGCGTGGCTTCCGGATCCGAGATCTTCCACGCGGCCAGCATGCGGATCAGACGGTCCTGCCGCTTGTTCGGAGCCAGCCGTCCGATGAACAGAAACCGTGTGCCCCGCCGCACAGGCGACCGCAGGGGAATTGCCGGCGGAGGATTCAGGCGCGCGAGATCAAGCAGCAGCGGAAACACTCCGGTTTCGCTGTAACCGGCCTCTTCCAGGTTCCCGCGGCTGAACTCGCTCATCCCGTAAGCGGCGTCGAAGGCCGCGGCCATGGCCCGTAACTGAGCCAGACCCAACTCGCACTCCCGGCGCACTTTCGCGTTGCCCCCGGCAAACGAAGGCGGCGTGATGTTGTGGTACATCATGATGCGCCGGCCGGGGTAGCTGTCTGCCCAGCACGCCAAAGGAGAGTAATGGAAGAACTGGTAGAGCAGGATGTCGCCCTCATTCACGCCCTCCAGCAGGACTTCCGGGTTATGGATATCCGCGGCAAGCGACGGGTGTGCGTGTCCAGCGACCAAACGAACCGGGTAACCGAGATCCGCGCAGTACCGGCGCAGAAGGAGGCAGTGCGCGCTGACAGCATCGCCCGGCGTGACCGAATTGGTCAGAATGTCAATTCTCATCGTCCGGATTCCCTCGCCCTTCGTTCGGCGTCTTCAAGAACTGCAGCTGTGACTGCGGCGGTCTCCATCACGGCGCGGGCATAAGCGTGAAGACTCCTGGTGTACCAGGGCAGTAATCCCGAGACACAGCGAATGATGAGCGAAGCCCACAGCGGGTAGCCTGATGGAATTGAGCCAAGGCGTATCCCCGCCTGAGAGAGGGCTTCTATCGAACCGCGCAGACGTTCGAGCAAGTGGCTGGAGAACAATCTTTCCGGTGGCGTTTCGCCGACGTCTTGGAGTGAAGGCCCCCGGGGGATGACAGGGGCAGGATGACGCAGTGCACGCCTGATGGCGAGTTCAATCTGGTCTATCCGAGTCTCACTTTCGCAAATGGGCAGTGTTGGGCAAGCCATGGACCGTGCTGAGACGCCTTCCGCGCTCCGATGCGGCTCCAGGTTCCAGGCCAACTCCCGGCCATACCAGCGCCGCTCCGATCAATTAGTGCCTTCATCGCCTTTTTTTCTCTCCTGGACCAACCGGAAATCGCGACCTTGGTACAACCGGTTCCCGGCCAACCAACTCAGCCATGCCTTCGAGCCTGTTGACGAATCGTAAAACGCAGCCACCCGGTCCTGCATGGCCAAGATGCGGTCCCTTAGTTCCACATTTCTATCCACGGCCTCGATGGCCTCCGCGATGGACGGCCAGTCAGGGCTGTCAAAGCTGACTCCGGCTCCACGCAATGTTTCCGGAACAGCCGCCGCGTCCAAGGCAAACACCGGAATCCGGCACCGTATGGCCTCAACAAGCGGGACGCAGAAGCCTTCGTGGACGCTCATACTCAGGAAGGCCCGCGCCGAGCGGTATAGAGCGTTCATCCGGTGTTGGGGGATATTGCCGGTAAATTCAACTTGCGGCAGCGAAAGCTTCCGGCATAGCCTTTCCAGGTGATCGACATAGCCGGGTGCATGGTCCGTGGACCCCGCCACAACGAGCCGCCAATGCGCCGAAGAAATGTGCCGCAGGTAATCGTAAACTAGGATCACGTCCTCCACCCGCTTATGCGGCAACACCCGCCCGGTGGCCAGGAGAACGGGGCCATTGCCCCCAACCGGCTGAGGAGCCCCACGGCGCGTCTTGCTGCCATAGATCTCCGAGCGGAGCAAATATGGCAGAACCACGGCATCAGGGCCGCCATAGCGGCGCAAAGCGGCGGCGCTCGAATGCGAATGCGCCGCTACTGCGTGGCACTGACGTGCGATGGGTCCGGCCATCTCAACGCCCTGTTTTGCCGCCTCGATCAACTCGACCGGCGAACCCGCAAGCAGGTGCGGCGGAGTAACATCGTGATAGAGCATCAGCCGCCGGCCGGCTCCACCAACGACGCGGTGGAACGATTCATGCCCTAGAGAGTAGTGAATTAACAGAGTATCCGTGTCTTCAGGTGCCAGCCGATCCAAGCTCCGGATCTCGATCCCGTCCAGAGACCCGGCTCGAGCCGCAAAAATCTGAGAATCGATGCCCACCCGCCGCACCGCATTGTGCAGCGCCACAATCTCGTTGCCGATCGCATCACGGCCTGCAACCGAAGGATGGTATTGGATCAACCGCCTCACGGCACATTCAGGATCTTCCGCCAGGCTCAAGTTCCCGAATCCGGGCATCCAGGGCCAACAACTGGCGGCTCACCTCCACGTCCCGGCGCCGTTGCTCACGAAGATGCAATTCGAGCGACAACCAAATCGACTCGATGGCGTTATCTCTCATTCGAAACGAGCGAACGGTCCACCACATAAGTTTTGACTGGCAGTGGATCAGCAACCTTCCGAGCCGCCCCCTCCAGGTCTGCGGCGATGGCGGGATCAGGCTGTCGGGCCGGAACAGAGTAGCCACGGCCGAGCGGGCCGCGAACGGGTCGGCACGCAGATCTTCCCTGAATTCATCGATCAACGCCTCGTACCTGCGCCGAGCCAGCACACGTTCCATGCGCGACTTAGGATCGGCAGAGAGACTCGGCAGGGCGGGATTCCAGTCCGGATACTGAGCACCCGTATCGGGGTTGTGCTGCTGCTTACCCTGCCTCACAACTCGATAGTGGTCCGGTACCCGGCTTATTCTCATGTCAAACTCATCGGCCGGTGGCCCGCTTCGGGCACAGAAAAGGGGCGGCCCCAACCGGACCGCCCCTGTTACAGCAGCTGCAATTGCTCGAACCAGCTAAATCTCCATCACTTCCTTCTCCTTCGCTTTTACCGCGCTGTCCACTTTAGCGATGAAGGCGTCGGTTTGTTTCTGGATGATTTCATGCCCGCGGCGGTCGTCGTCTTCGCTGATGAGCTTATCTTTCAGCATCTTCTTGAGAGCATCATTGAGATCCCGCCGTACGTTACGGATCGAGACCCGGTGGTCCTCGGCAATGTGGTGCAGGTACTTCACCATCTCTTTACGCCGCTCTTCGGTCAGCGCGGGTACCGGCACACGGATCAGCTTACCGTCGTTGGATGGGTTCAACCCAAGATCAGCCGACCGGATCGCCTTCTCGATGGCATTGATCTGCGACGAATCATATGGCTGCAGCGTAATGAGTGTTGGCTCAGGCACATGCAGCGTCGCGACATGGTTCAATGGCATCGGCGAACCATAGGCTTCCACCGTCACCCCATCGAGCAAATGGATCGACGCGCGCCCGGTCCGCACGCTGGCCATGTTGTTCTGGAGATCCGAAATCACCTTCTCCATTCGTGAACTGGCCGCCTTCTCGACCTCGGCGACTGTTGCGAAGGGAGACGAGACTGGTTGGCTTTGGTCTGATTTCATTGTGCAGTTCCTTGACTTGGACCTTTAGCTAATCATGCGATCAGGGTGCCGACAGGCTCCCCCATCGACATCCGCATTATATTGCCTCGCGTTGTGAGATTGAATACCACCATTGGCAACTGGTTGTCCCGGCACATCGCCACGGCTGAAGCGTCCATCACTTTCAGGTTCTTGGCCAGTACCTCGTCGTAGGACACTCTCTCGTATCTCACAGCATCCTTGTGCTTTCGGGGGTCCTTGTCGTATACCCCGTCTACTCCCGTAGCCTTTGCGAAGATCTCGGCCTGGATTTCTAACGCCCGAAGAGCGCCTGCTGAATCCGTGGAGAAGAACGGATTCGAAGTGCCTCCGCCTAAGACCACCACACGTCCTTTTTCAAGGTGCCGAATCGCACGGCGCCGGATATACGGCTCGGCGAGTTGGTTCATGTGAACGGCGGTCAATACCCTGGTCGGAACTCCATGCTTCTCAAGTGCGTCCTGCATGGCCAGGCAGTTGATGATGGTGGCCAGCATGCCCATGGAGTCAGCCGTCACACGGTCCATGTGCCGGGCCGCGGCGGCGACGCCGCGGAAGAAGTTGCCCCCGCCGATCACAATGCCTAACTGGACGCCCCCAACATGGACCTCGGCGATCTCCTCTGCCAGCGCGCTCACACAAGCTGGATCTATGCCAAAACCGGCGCCCCCAGCCAAGACCTCCCCGCTCAGTTTTAGCAGGATTCGCTTGTATCGGGGCGCCGGCACGTGAATATCGCCTCGGAACTATTCTGCGGCTTGCTCCGGCTGGGCGGTTTCACCGACCTTGAACCGTAGGAAGCAGGCCACTGAAAGCGTATCACCAATCTGCTTGCCCTTTTCGGCGAGCAACTGGCTGATGGGCATCGTGTTGTCCTTGATAAAGGGCTGTTCGAGGAGGCAAACCTCCTCGTAATACTTCGACATCCGGCCCTCAACCACCTTATCTACGATTTGCTCCGGTTTGCCTTCAGCCAGTGCGCGAGCGCGTTGGATCTCTTTTTCTTTGGCCAGCGTCTCGGCGGTCACTTCGTTACGGGATACAAACTTCGGATCGGCCGCCGCCACCTGCATTGCCAAGTCGTGCAGAAGCTCAAGGAAAACCGGGTTCGACGCTGATTCCGGCTTGCCGGCGACTACGTCGACCATCGTTACCAACTGCGCGCCTGGGTGCGTGTAAGCACCGGCGTAACCCTTCGCCGCGTGCCTGGCGAAACGCGGCACGTTCATGTTCTCGCCCACCTTGGCAATCTTCGCCTTGATCATGTCCTGGATCGTGCCGGCGCCTTCGATCGACGGCAGCGCCATCAGAGCATCGACGTCGGCTGGCGCCTTTTCGGCGATTACTTTGGCGAGTCCTTCCACCAAACCCTGGAAATCACTTGTGCGGGCGACGAAGTCGCTTTCGCAGTTCACTTCCACCAGAACGCCGGTCTTGCCGCCGTCGGCGATCAGCAATCCGATGATGCCCTGTTTGGTCGAACGCGCCGCCTTCTTAGCAGCAGAGGCCAGTCCGCGTTTGCGTAGAACAACTTCGGCTTCGGCCAAGTCCCCTTTTGCTTCGACCAGGGCGCTTTTGCATTCCATCATGCCCGCTCCGGTCTTCTCCCGGAGTTGCTTCACAAGCTGGGCGCTAATTTCTGCCATGAGTTCCTACCTTCAATCTTCCGTTCGAGAATTACTGCGTGACACGCCCGGCGGCCCCGCGGCGGCGCCTTAGCCGGGCGGAATAAAAAAGGTGCCTATTCGGCCGCCGGCGCGTCCGGGCCCTCTGCCGGCTCGCTGCGCTTCGGCAAAGAAACCGACGGCAGGTCCAGGTCGGAAATGCCTTCGGTCAATACGTCCTCGTTTAGGCGCGGATCCACGTAATGCGCGTACTGGGACATGTCCTCGAACACCTCTTCGGTCTCCTCGACAATTTCCTTGGGCGCACCAGCGAAGTCGTGCTCGCTA
This sequence comes from Bryobacteraceae bacterium, assembly GCA_029975915.1. Next base: position 87,537 of record JARKOC010000542.1, on the reverse strand, counting down.
GCCAGCGCACGGCCCTCCACCATTGCGTCGGCCACTTTGGTGGCAAACAGGCGGATGGCGCGCAGAGCATCGTCGTTTCCGGGGATTGGCCAGTCGACTTCGGTCGGATCGCAGTTGGTGTCCACAATTGCCACAACCGGGATGCCCAGCTTCCGGGCCTCCTTCACCGCGATGGACTCCTTATTAGAGTCAATGATGAAAACCATATCCGGCAACGAATCCATGTCGCGGATGCCGGCCAGGTTTGACAGCAGGTTCTTCCGCTCGCGGTCGAGTTGGATCAGCTCTTTCTTGGTGTGACGCTCGCGCTCGACGGAGTCCTCTGCAAGGATCACGTCCAGTTCCTTCAGCCGTTTGATCGACTGTTTCACAGTGGCGAAGTTGGTCAGCAATCCACCCAGCCAGCGGTTGTTCACGTAGTACATGCCGCAGCGTGTGGCTTCTTCAAGGATCGCTTCCTGCGCCTGGCGCTTGGTGCCCACAAAGAGGATCGTCTTGCCCGTAGCGGCCTGTTCGGCAACGTAGCGCATGGCATCCTTGAACAGTTTGAGCGTCTTCTGGAGATCGATGATGTAGATCCCGTTACGTTCGCCAAAGATGTATTCTTTCATCTTTGGATTCCAGCGCTTGGTCTGGTGCCCGAAGTGAACGCCGGCTTCGAGCAATTCCTTCATTGTGATGGTCGGCAATGGATTACCTCAGCTTAATTTCCGCGGCGCGATTCGTTCGCTCCCGCCGCCTAGGGTTGACACAAGACCAGCCGCCACGGCCGTTCCGGTGGTCCAAACGAGATTTACCGGAGGCTCGGGCGGCTGGCCAAAAACTACAGAATACGTGAGGCGAACCGCGATTTTAACGCTTGGAGAACTGGAAGCGGGCTCGTGCGCCCTTCTGCCCGTACTTTTTGCGCTCGTGTTCGCGGGCGTCGCGCCTCAACATCCCGGCGCTTTTCAGCTTGCCGCGCAGTTCGATATTAAAATCGCATAGCGCACGCGCGATGGCCATGCGCGCCGCTTCCGCCTGACCCGTGGTCCCACCGCCGGTGCAGTTCAGCAAAACGTCGAACTTGTCCATCGTTTCGGTGGCGAGAAACGGCTGTTTCACTGCTGCCCGGCCGCCGAAGGTCGTGAAGTACTGCTCGAATTCCTTGCCGTTGACTTTGATCGCGCCCGATCCGGGCCGCAGGAACACGCGAACCGTCGCCCGTTTGCGGCGCCCGGTCCCAAGATACTGAACGAATGCCAAGTGATTCCCCTCCTGCCCTATCTCGCCACTGCCATCGCTTTCGGTTGCTGGGCGTCGTGCGGGTGCTTCTCGCCGCCGTACACTTTCAGCTTGCGGTACATCTGCTTGCCGAGTTTCGTCTTCGGCAGCATGCCGCGAACCGCTTCCTCGACTAACTTGATCGGGCGCGTTGCCCGCATCTTCTCAGCCGAGATTTCGGTCAGTCCGCCCGGATAGCCCGAGTGACGGCGATACACCTTTTGCTTTTCCTTGTTGCCGGTCAGGATGGCCTTGTCGGCATTAATGACGATAACGTGGTCGCCGGTGTCCAGAAACGGCGTGTAAATGGGCTTATGCTTGCCCATCAGGACTTTGGCGGCCTTCGAGGCCACCCGTCCCAGAGCGGCTTCGCTGGCATCAATCACAAACCAGCTACGCGTGATTTCGCTCTTGGACGGAAATTCGGTCTTCATAAACAGACGATCTCCGCTTGAGGTCTTACAAAACTTTCATTCTACGGGTGCACGGCGCGCGACGTCAAACCGCGTGCGACCGCACTTGTCGCAGAGAGACTTTTACAGTCTATCACAAGCGAACCGCACTACGCTCCCGACTTCCGCAACTCATCCACAATCGCCGGAACAACCTCAAAGAGATCACCCACAATCCCGTAATGAGCCGCCTCGAAGATCGGCGCCTCCGGATCCTTATTGATCGCCACCACGCACTTAGATCCCTTCATTCCTACGATGTGCTGGATCGCGCCGGATATCCCTACGGCGACATACAGCTTCGGCGACACCGTCTGGCCCGAACTCCCCACCTGGCGGTCCATCCCTAGCCAGCCGTTGTCGCAAATTGGCCGCGATGCCGCCACTTCTGCCCCGATCAATTGCGCCAACTCATTGATTAATTGGAGATTGTCCTCTTCCTTGATCCCGCGTCCAACCGCAACGATCCGCTCTGCAGCCCCCAAGTCGACCGATTTTTCTGCCTCACGGTACGGCTCAGAGGTCGCCTTCACTTCGATTCCGCTCAGGTCCGGGCATATGACTGTCACCTCTGCCCTCCCAGGCGCCGCGTGATCTGCCCGGTAGGCGCCCGCTCGCACGGTGACGATCGCCGGACCATTCGAATCCGCACGAAAGCGTCCTGTCATCTTGCCTTGGAACAACTGACGCTCGAAATGAAGGCCCGACTCGTCGATTCCGATCGCAGTGGCGTCGCTAATCAACGGCCTCACCAGCCGAGCCGCCAAGCGTGGCGCGAAATCCCGTGTCCGGTAGGTGTGGGGCAACAGGACAAGGCCGGGCTGCTCTTGTACGATGAGCCACGCCAACGCCGCCACGGTTGCCTCCATGGTGTAGGCCGCCAAGGCCGGATGTTCCAATACCAACACCTTCGACACTTGGTACCCGGCCAACTGCCCGGCTGCCCCATTTGCGTCGTCGCCTGTGACGGCGACCGATATGTCGCCCCCCATCGACTGTCCTGCTGCCAGCGCCTCCAGCGTCATCCTGTGCAATACGCCGTTCTGCTGCTCGGCGATCACCATGATCCGGCTCATATCGCCCTCGCTTCGAATCTCAGCTTCTCCACCAACTTGGCCGCCTGTTCCTTCGCCGTTCCTGTCAGCAGTTCACCCTGCTTCTTCCTCACCGGCGGCGTCAGCCGCTCCAGAACCGCCAGCGGCACTGCCTCCACGCCCAATTCAGCCGCGGTTGTGACTTTCACTTCCTTGGTCCGCGCCTTCTTGATCCCCATGAGCGTCGCGTAGCGCAGCCGGCTGATCCCGCTCTGGACCGTGAGCAGCGCCGGCAACTTCACTTCGATGTCCTGGAACCAGCCTCCCTCCAGCTCCCGCTTCACCTTCGCCGAGCCATCCCCGGCCTCGATTCTCATGACGATGGTCGCGTGCGCCAAGCCCAGCAACTCCGCCATCATCACGCCCGTTTCGCCGCGCCCCGCATCGTCGGACTGCAAACCCGTCAGCACGAGATCCGGCGACTCGGCCTTTGCCGCCGCCGCGAGCAACCGCGCCAAACCCAGCGAATCCCACCCCTCCAGCCCATCCTGTTCAATGTGAATCGCCCGGTCGGCACCCTTGGCCAACGCCTCGCGAATACTCGATCCAACGCGCGCCGGTCCTGCCGATAGCACCACTACCTCGCCGCCCAGCTTCTCTTTCAATTGGAGTCCCGCTTCCAGCGCGTAGGCGTCCGGTTCGTTGATCTCAAACTGCAACCCGTCCTCGTCAATCCACCGCCCGTCCGAGGACGGTTTCAGCACGCTGTCCCTCGCCGGGACCTGCTTTAGGGCCACCAGTATCTTCATGAAATTCTGCCTCTGCCGGCTACCTCAGCAGCCGCAACCCACCAGTGTACCCGTAACCCTGCCGGCCGGCTCAAGATGGTCAACGGCTTGCTACCTTTTGAGAGAAGCCCCATGCGCCGTTCCACCGTCTTTCTCGCCATCGCCCCCATCCTCGCCATCCAGGCCCAGGACAGCCCCTTCGCCGCGTCCGCCGAATGTTCCCTTTGCCACACCCGTCTCGGCAAGGACGGGCAGTTCGGGCAATACCCGCTATGGAAAGACAGCGTCATGGCCCACGCCGGCCGCGACCCCTACTGGCAGGCAAAGACTGCATCAGAGATCAAGCAAAATCCGGCTATCGCAAAGGCCGTTGACGAGAAATGCCATCGCTGCCATACCCCCCAGGGCAAACCACAGGCGCGCGACGGCGTCGGTTGCACAGTATGCCATCTCATCGAGGATAAAGGCCTCGGCACGCCCGCCTCGTTTACCGGGGGTTTTCAGATCAATAAGGAACAATTGGCCTACGGGCCGCACAAGAATCCCTTCGCCAACCCGATGATCATGCACGTCGGCCTGACTCCGGCTTACGGCAGCCACATTCAGAAGTCAGAACTCTGCGCCACCTGTCACACCGTCATCACGCCCACTGTCGACGGCAAGGGGAAGGTTCTGGGCGAGTTCATAGAACAGGCGCCGTATCTTGAATGGCAAGCTTCAAGCTTTGGTTTGGGAGAGATGACGTGCCAGTCCTGTCACGTCCCCGTCGCGGATCAGCCGAAGGAACACTATATCGCCCACAACCCCATGGGCCGCACTTTCCCGCCCACGTCGCCCAGGCAGCCTTTCGGTATCCACCGTTTTGCTGGGGCGAACGTCGCTCTGCCGGTTTTGCTAGGCTCGGCCGCCCCTTCAATGGCTGATCGCGCCCGCGATATGCTCTCCTTTGCCGCTACACTGGATGTCAATACCCGCTGGAAAGATGAGGTCCTGGAAGCCTCCGTCACCCTGACCAACCTCACTGGGCACAAACTCCCCACCGGCTTCCCATCTCGACGGATCTGGATTGATTTCCAAGTCCTTGATCAATCCGGCCAGGCTGTCTTCCATTCCGGCGGCGCCTCGCCATCGAACCAGGCACACCATCTGCTGATTGACACTCCGTCAAAAGTCCAGATCTACGAATCCGAAATGGCCGATCCCTCAGGCCAGCCCACCACCGCTCTGCTTCGCGCCTCCTCCTATCTAAAAGACAACCGCATCCTCCCCGACGGCTTTGACCGATCCAAGGCCCATCCCGGCATCCTCCCGGCAGGCACCGGCGCAGACGCCGATTTCATCCCAGGCGCTGATACCACCCTCTACCGCATCTCGGGTCTCGCCCCCGGCCAGTACTCGATCCGCGTCCGCGCCCTATATGAGAACGTGAAGCCGTCTTACCGCGACGTGCTTTCACCTGAACAGGCCGCGGCTCTCGCCAATCTCCCTCCGGCCGTTCTCGCCGAGGCCACCACGCAATCCGTGCGCCCTCCCGCCACGCAAGCCATGCGTGCCGGAACGACAAATCGTTGATTTTCCGTAAGATTCATACTTGGCCGTACGGTTGCATCTGATTCCATTGGACTCTCAGGTGCACTCCATGCCGCTGGTAAACATCACTCTAATCCCGACAAAGAAGCCAAACGGGAAACGCCCCTGGTATCGCAGCCCGAAACTGCTCCGCCACGCTGTCATGGCGCTGTTCTGTCTCTTCCTACTCCGCGTCGCCTACCACCACAACGTCCAAGGCGGCGGTCCAAAGGGTACGCCCAGCGTCGAAGCCTATTGCCCGTTCGGCGCCATCGAAAGTGTCTACCAACTTGCCACTACAGGCAGCTACGTACGCCGCATTGAGCCATCGACGATGATCCTTGGCGCAGCCGTCCTGCTTCTCACCCTGATATTCAGCCGCGGATTCTGCGGCTGGATCTGCCCGTTTGGCAGCATCCAGGAATGGATCGGACTGCTCGGACGTAAGCTATTCGGCAAATCCTATAACCCCACCGGCCGCTGGGACCACTGGCTGCGTGGCGTCAAGTATGTGTTGCTTGCCGTCATCGTCACCTTCACCTGGTATCTCGGCACACTCGTCTTCCGCCCGTACGATCCCTTCATCGCCTTCTTCCACCTCGGCTCCCACATTGATGAGATGCCCTGGGCCTATGCCATGCTGGGCGTCGTCCTGATCGGCTCGCTGAAGATCGAGCGCTTCTTCTGCAAATACGCCTGCCCGCTCGGCGCCGTGCTCGGCATCATCGGCCGCTTCGGCCTAACCCGCCTCAAACGCGACGATCAAGACTGCAAGGCCTGCAATATCTGCCAGAAGAAGTGCTTCGCTCACGTCGAGTTCCTCGCCTCCACTGAGGTCCGCGACATTGAATGCAACCACTGCCTCGACTGCCTCGATGTCTGCCCCAAGCCGAATGTCCTTTCGATCCGCGGCGCCGGAGTCCGCTTCTCCCACGGGGCCTATGCCGCGATGCTGGTGGCTGGATTACTCTCTCTGGTGGGCGTTTCCAAACTCGCCGGCGCCTGGCGGACCAAGCCCCAATCCGTCACATTCACCAACGCCAAAGGTGAGCTTGACCCCGGGGCTATCCGCGGCTGGATGACCCTGAATGAGGTCAGCCAGGGCTATAACATTCCGCTGGATCGCCTCTACCGCGATGCCCGCTTGCCCTCCGCCGTCAAGCCGGAAACCCGACTCAACCAGGTTGCCGAACTGCACAAGATCAATTTCGAGGCAGAGGAAATCCGGGACGTAGTCGCCGCGGCGATCCAGACCAAACCCGCTCCGCCGCAAAAGCCCGGTCCAATGTTGTCCGCCGCCGCTGCTGAACAGAGCCGTCCGGCGAAACAGCCAGCCCAACCAAAGCCCGCTTCAACGCGGGATAGCGGCTCAGGCGCTCAAGCCGGCGTGCCCAAGGAGGGCGCCGGCAAGAAAGGTCTCAGCGATGCCAAGCAGCACGGCGCTGGCGAGGAATCCGAGGTTAAGGGCTTCATGACCTTGAATGAAGTCGCGCTCAAGACCGGCGTCCCCAAGGACTACATCCTCGGAAAACTTGGCTTGGACGCTTCCAAGATCGATCCCCGCCTGCCCTTGCGCGAATGGGTCCATTCCCATGGCCACTCCGTGCCCGAGGTCAGGACCATCGTTGAGGAGTACAGGAAGTCGCACAAGTAGTCGATTTCGCGGGTGGATGCAGGTTCCTTTCAAACCGCTTCCACTCGCGTCCGGCGCGGGCGTGTCCAGGAATGAGACCGCCCGCGCTTGCCGCCGCCTGCTCAATCAGGCGAAGATACCGCTTGAGAGGTGCCTGCCTTGCTGAGATCGATCTCCGCGCTAGTTGTTCTCGCCCTGTCCGCCAGCGCCGCCGACATCGAGCCCGCCCGTCTCCGCCGCTTCTCGCCATTGCCCTCCGTCATCCCGTCCAAGACCAACTCCATTACTCCGGCGAAAACCGATCTCGGCCGCATGCTGTTCTATGAGACCCGCATCTCCCTCAGCCACAAGATCAGTTGCAACACTTGCCACCTTCTCGACAAATATGGCGTTGACCTCGAAGACGTCTCTGACGGCCACAACGGCCTCGAGGGCACTCGCAACTCTCCTTCCGTATACAATGCCGCCGGCCACTTTGTGCAATTCTGGGACGGTCGAGCCGCTGATGTCGAGGAACAGGCCAAAGCGCCGGTACTGAATCCCGTGGAGATGGCCATGCCCGATGAAGCTTCAGTCGTGGCCGTGCTCAAGTCCATTCCAGGATATGTTGCGGCTTTCAAGAGCGCCTTCCCCACCGAGCCCGACCCGGTCACTTTCGGCAACTTCGCTGAGGCCGTTGGCGCCTTCGAGCGCCAACTCGTCACTCCATCCCGCTGGGACCGCTTCCTCAAAGGCGACAAGGCCGCCCTCACCGATGTCGAAAAAGCAGGCTTCAATACTTTCTACGATTCAGGCTGCGCCACCTGCCACTCGGGCACATACCTCGGTGGCCAGATGTATCAGAAAGCCGGTGTTGTCAAACCCTGGCCTAATCAGAAGGACACTGGCCGCCACATGGTCACGAAACGAGCCGAGGACCGCATGATGTTCAAGGTCCCCTCGCTTCGCAACGTCGAAAAGACTCCGCCTTACTTCCACGACGGCAGCGTCGCATCGCTCGACACCGCCATCCGCCACATGGGCGAATACGAATCCGGCCGGAGCCTATCGCCAGCTGATACGGCCTCCATCGCGACGTTTCTGCGCTCTCTGACCGGCACCATTCCAACCGCTCTCATCAGACCGCCGCGTCTACCCGCCTCGTCGCCCTCGACGCCAAAGCCCCGATAGGACTCGTCCCCCAGTCCTGACTTCGTATGGTGGCTGGCAGGCTTCGCCCTCCCGCCAACCGCGATTGGATCAGGTCCATCCAGTACCGACCCTTGCATATCCACTCAAAACAGACGGGTCAGTTCTTGCGCCAGGATTCTGTCCTTAGGAGCGCGTTCCCCGGAATAATGGTATCCATGCACATCCGGTTATCCTCTTTCGGCCAGGCCTCCACTCAGCCCTCACCAGTGAACCGGATGATGACCGCCTTCGCGCACGACTTTCGCGACGGCTTTGACATCAACATCGGCGTCGGCTATGTCAACGAGGCGACCATCCCGAGGGAACTCTTCGTCGAAGCGCTACAGGCCATCGCGGCCAATCCCGCCACCTATCGCCAGGCGTTCAACTACGGCGGCGCCGCCGGCTCGCCCAACCTTGTTCGCTCGCTACGGGATTTTCTGCTGCGGCGCCAAATTGGCGGACTGGACCCGGCCACTCTCGCCCGCAACGAACTTGTCATTGGGCCCTGCGGCGCTACCAGCATCCTTGACGCTTTGGCAGACGTTCTGCCGGCGGGCATCGTGGTCACCTCCGACCCGAACTACTACATCTATTCCGAAACCCTCGAGCGCAAAGGCTTTCGCATTCTCGCCATCCCTGAGGACACCGAAGGCCCCTGCCTCGAATCGCTGGACCGCAAACTTCATGCTCTTGGCGGCGAAGCAGACGCCATCTCATTCTTCTACTTCGTGACCGTTAACAACCCCTCTTGTACGGTCCTCTCAAACGCGCGCCGGCGCGCCCTGCTGGACACCGTTGCCCGCCTGTCCCGCGCACAGAACCGCCGCATCCCAATCTTCTACGACCTAGCTTACGAGCTTCTCCTTCACGACCCAGCCGCACCACCCTTCCGCTCCGTTCTGCCCGATGATGATCTGGAGATCGCGTACGAAATCGGAACGCTGTCGAAAGTGCTTGCGCCTTCGCTCCGTATCGGATACCTGCTTGGGCCGTCAGGGCCGTTCCTCAATGCCATGGTGCAGAAGACCAGCGATGCTGGCTTCAGCGCCCCGCTTTTCGTTCAAGAGATGGCAAGCTACCTGCTCGACCGCCACATCGCCGCGCAACTCAAATCCGTTAATGACGGCTATCGCGCCAAGGCCCTGGCGGTGGGCGATGCCATCCGCCGATCGCTCGGGCCGCATCTTGAAGAGTGCCGCGGCGGCTCGGCCGGTTTCTATTTCTATCTCACCTTCCGCGAGACCCATACCGAGCCCGGTTCTGCGTTCTTTGAACGGCTTGCGCGGCCGATGGACCTCGGCCGGCCCAGGGTTCTTTACATCCCAGGCCAATACTGTGTCCATGCCGCCGGCGATCTCGCGGAGAAAGGTCTGAGGCAGTTGCGACTATCGTACGGATTCGAGGACACGCCGCGCATCCTCGACGCCCTGGAACTGATGCGCCGGGCCATCTAACAGCGCATTGAAAGTTGCCGGACCCGCTGGCATTAATCGGGTCAAGGCAGCCGGAGAAGTTCGGACGCGACCAGCGAAGGGTTGTCGAGTTGAACCCAATGGCCGGAGCCGGGATCAAGGATGTGGCGTGTCGCCTGACTGGCGTGGGCGGCGAGGATCTCCCCTGATGTGGTGGCGGCGCTTATGGCCGTCACAGGAAGCCCCGCCGGAACGATGATCGATCCCGCTTCCCGGCAATTCTCCGGCAGCCGTTCCAAATATTCCGCCAGCACGATAAAACTGCGCGGTAGGCACCAGTGAGCCTTGACCGTGGGCCACACCTCGGCCGGCATCTTTCGCACCTCGCCCACCAGCCGGTCAGTCACCTTCGATCCATTGCCGCTTGACGCCTTCGCCATCAACTGCGGGATCAACCGCGATCCGGACATGAGCATGTCCAGCGCAAACCGGACCACGCCCAGCCTCGCCAGCAAAGCGCCGCGGCGCAAGAGCTTCACTCCACGAGCTAACCGGGCCTTCTGACTGGGCGCCAGCGGGTACCATTCGAACGGCTCGAGTGGGTCGAGCAGAAGCAAGGCGGCGACACGGTGAGGATGAAGCTGGGCGAACCGGCGGACCAGGAGTCCGCCGAAAGAGTGCCCGGCCAGAATCGCCGGCTCTCGAATCCCCGCCAAGTCGAACACCCGCAGGAGGTCGGCTGCCAGATTGTCGAGCGTCCTGGGGCAATCTGCTGCCGTGCTCCATCCGAACCCCCGCCGGTCGTAAGCGACAATCATCCGGTCCTTGGGCAGGTGGTCCAGCACCCGAGCCCAGGTCAGACTCGTGGCAGCAATACCGGCCTCAAGCACGATTGGCGGTCCAGCGTGGCCCCGCTGGACCAGGTGGATGCCGTCGAGGATCACCCCCTGCGGGGGGAGCCGCCGGCGGTCACGGCTCAGGCCGGCCTGCTGGTAGAGCCAGCCGGCCAGCAGCGTGGCGGCGATGAGCAGCGCGATGGTGATCAGGATTGTCAACGCAAGTGCGGCAAGATGACGCGATCGAGTTCGGCGTCCGAGATTTCCTTTATGGTGGAGTTCTTGTGAAGGCTCCAGCGTTCGATATGCTCCACGGTTCCGCCGCCCGGGACCTTGCTGATGGGTCCGCAGGTCTCGATTTCCAGGAAATCCTCATTGGTGAAGGTTTCGTAGGAAGAACCAAAGTCAGGGTATGTCCGCAGGGGGTTGGCGTCGTACTGTTTCAGGAACATCTCACCATTGCGGATATAAGCGCCCCATGTCTTTGGATTGAAATGGCCCAGTTTCTGGCGATTGGTGTTTCCAGGCTGCTGGGTCAGCGTCATGTATTTTCTGGTGAACTTCCAGCGCGGATCGGACAGGTCAGTGAACGCCCACATGATGAGCGGATTGGTCGGCGGCAGCACGTCTGGGTGTTTGCCGCGCGGCGGGAACCCGGTGATGCCGATGCCTCCCGGCGCCATCATTGTCAGCGCCCAGGGGGCGAATTCCAGCGGCATTATGCCCCGATTGGTCAGCCGGTGGATCACGGTCACGTTTGTCCCGCTCGCCGCCAGCCGGACCTCGATTTGTTTTTCGATGCCGGTTTCGCGTTCGATCGGTTGCGTGGCGATCAATGAGGAGCCGCGGATCTCGATGTGAACCGGCACGTTGTCGGGGGGGTAGGTGTACTTCACGTCCTCGGGACCGATCCAGATCCGGTGTCCTCCGCGCAAGATCCATTCGGGCTCGCCGGACTTGCCTTGCGTACCGGCCTGTTCCCAGAAGAAATTCTGTCCACCGACAAACCCGTAGCGCATGATGCGCGGACCGATGTCGGATGTGACGATCAGCTCGGCTTCGCCGTTAGAGATGCGGTAGCAGTTCGGCCAGCCGTTCCAGGCAGTTTTCTCGATCCTGACTTCAGCGGACATGGTGAGAGTGGCTCCAATCATAAGGGTGGCCAAGGCCCAGGGTTTCGCCGTCATGGCGCTATTGTTTCGTGATGGCAGGGACAGCGTCAAGGCCCGGCGGAGGATCAACCTCGACCGCCCCCGGCGAATGAACAAGAATCCTGCGCCCACGCGCACGATGCGGCGGCGGAGAAGGTCCTATTTGTTTTGCGCGGGCCAGGAGCAAAGAGTCTTCAAGTCTCCAGCCGACAGCTTGGCTCCGGGATGGGCCGGTAGGTAGTACCAAAGGGGCATTTCTCCGCGGGTTGCCTCGATACAGGCCTCGCTCATCTTCAGGGCGGTGATCTCTGGCGGCAGGCCGCGCCACTCGGAGAAGTTCAAGTGGGCGCGGCCATTCTTTACATCCCGGGCGACAAGGAACGAGGCAGGCGCGACGCGACTGTACCACGGCCAGGCAGTGCGGTTGGTATGGCAATCGCGGCATGAGCGGTCAATGATCGCCGCTACCTCCTTAGGGGGGTGGGCCACGGCTTCGAATGTGGCGGCTGGGTCCTCGGGCGGATTCATCGTGTCCGGGCCGAAGAACTGGACAACAACCAAAGCAATGATGACGGCGGGCAACCCGATGCGGATCAGCTTTTTCATGTGACTCATCCCAGGCTAATCAGCCGTCTCTGGCTTCGGCGTCGTCTTGCTGCTGGGCGGAAGCTCCGGCTTCTTGATGTAGTCGGCGGGGATTTCGCCCGTGAGCGATTTAAGCCAGGTGATGATGGAGGTCACCTGAGAATCGGTCAGTTTGCCTCCCAACTGATACTCGCTCATCTGCTTGACGGACTCGTCGAGCGTAACCACCTTGCCGTTGTGGAAGTAAGGGGCGGTCATCTCGATGTTGCGAAGGGATGGAACCTTGAAGAAGAACTTGTCGCCTTCGTTCTTCGATATCTTGGAGCGACCCTCGTCAGCCGTGTCCGGGTACGCCTTGGCAAGACCAAGTTTCTGATAGAGATTGCCGCCGACAAGCGCGCCCATGTGGCAGGTCTGGCAACCGGCGGCGAGGAATTCGTTGAACCCGGCTTTTTCTTCATTGGTGATGGCATTGGCGTCGCCCTTCAAGAACTTGTCCCATCTCGAAGGGGTGAGCAGGCCGCGCTCAAAAGTGCCAATGGCGTTGGCGATGTTGTCGTATGTAATAGGGTCTTTGGCGTCTGGGAAGGCGGCCTTAAAGGCGGCGACGTACTCGGGTATCGACTTCAGCACGGCGACAACACGCTTTTGGTCGGGCATGGCCATCTCGACAGGGTTTAGGATCGGGCCCTTGGCCTGTTCCTCGACGTCAGCGGCGCGGCCATCCCAGAACTGGACGAAGTGAAGGGCGGCATTGTACACGGTGGGCGAATTCCGGTCGCCCCGCTGGCCTTTGTGCCCCTTGGAGGTGGGCTCGTTATCTACGCCGTACTTGTCGAGCTTATGGCAGTCGTTGCAGGAGATGTCCTGGCCCTTCGACAGGCGCGGCTCATAATAGAGCATCCTTCCAAGGGCCACGCGTTCAGCTTCCTGGCCTCCTGTCTTAACTTCGACACGGTCCGGAAGCGGTTTGAACAGCTTCAGCTTCGCCGCATCGACCTCAACATTTTTGGAGGCGGGCCCCGAACCGCAGCCTGCCAGGGCGATCACGAATAGAAAAGAAAGATAGCGCATCGCAAACTCCTCTCCAGTACTTATACACCTTTGCTTAGGATGACGCCGACAGAAAATTGTGACCTGAACGGCAGAGGCGAATGTGATACAAACTGATGCGGAGGCGGGCGGCATGACGAGAAGAGGATTCGCAGTATCAGCGGCGGCCGGGACGATGCCGGTTGTGGAGGCTGCGCCAAGCCTGGCGGCGCAGGGCGGAGCGCCGCCTGAACGGCGGATGCTCAGCGGCGCCTGGAGCGCGGAGAGGCTCGCGACAGTTCTTCAGCCGCGGGCACACTGGCGGCACTTCCCAAAGTGGAGCGACCGCGCAAGATGGGAGGCGATTTCGGCCGAAGCCAAAGCGTCTTTGATTTCGGCCGGGGAAGCTCAGTTGGGCGAGGAGTGGCCGGCTCTGCCAGCGGCGGTGTTTCTTGATTTCAAGAGAACGGGGAATCGTTCCCGGTATGAGGGCCTGCGCAACGCTCGCCGAGCGCGGCTTCAGTCCCTTGTTTTCGCCGAGCTTGCCGAAGGCAAGGGCAGGTTTGTCGACGAGATCGTCAACGGCATCTGGGCGACCTGCGAGGAGACCTACTGGGGTATACCAGCTCACGTCGGCGTGCAAAAAGCTGGCGTAGGACTTCCAGATGTCACCGAGCCGACTGTGGATCTTTTTGCCGCCGACACGTCGGCGACGCTCAGTTGGATTCACTTCATGATGGCGGAACGCCTGGACGAGGCGTCGCCGCTGGTGTCGCGGCGCATCGTCAGGGAAATCAAAGCCAAAGTCCTCACCCCCTGCTTCGAGCGCGATGACTTCTGGTGGATGGGCTTCGGACAGGACCGGGCGATGAACAACTGGACGCCTTGGATCTGCTCCAACTGGTTGACATCCACACTGCTGATCGAGGAGGACTCGGCGAGACGCGCTCAAACCGTCCACAAGATCATGCGGTCGATCGATCGTTTCCTGGACGGCTATCACGACGATGGCGGATGCGACGAAGGACCCGGATACTGGGGCCACGCCGGCGGGTCGCTGTTCGAATGCCTTGAATTGCTTGATTCGGCCTCGGCCGGAAAGCTGGACTTCTTCGGGCTGCCCCTGGTCGGCGAGATCGGCCGCTACATCTATAGGGCGCACGTGGCCAGCGATTGGTACGTGAATTTTGCGGACGCGTCACCGCGGATACAGGTGTACGCGGAGTTGCTCTACCGCTATGGAAAGCGGATCAAGGATGAGAAGTTGATGTCGCAGGCGGGGTATGCAGCTTCTTTGAGACGGCCGGGGAGCCTTTCCGGGGGAAGTCTTGCACGGACGATGGACGCGCTGATGCTGCAGGGTGAAATGGCGAGGGCTCCGAAGACGGCTCCACTGGTGGGCGACGTCTGGCTCAGCGGGACCCAGGTCTTCGTGGCCCGCGAGCGGGAGGGGACGGCAGAGGGGCTGTATGTCGCGGCGCAGGGCGGCCACAACGCCGAAAGCCATAACCACAACGACGTGGGTAACTTCATCGTCTTCGCCTCCGGCAAGCCGGTGCTGATCGACGTGGGCGTGGAGACTTACACGGCGAAAACGTTCAGTCCGCGCAGATACGAGATATGGACGATGCGCTCGTCATATCACAACCTGCCTACCATCAATGGGATAGAGCAGGCGGCCGGTCGTCAATACGCGGCCTCGGAGTGCAGAGCCGGGGCTGGGCGGACGGCGGAGTTCAGTTTGGAGATCGCCAAGGCGTATCCAGCCGCCGCGAGGGTGACGTCATGGAGGCGAACGATCGGCTTGGACCGCGCCGCGAGAAAGATCTTGATCAGTGACAAAGCGCGTTTCGAGCTTGGCGGCAACCGGGTGGAGTTCTCGTTGATGACCCCGTGCAACGTGGTCAACCCGGCTCCGGGGGTGTTGATGCTGGATGGCAGCGGCGGTGTTGGCGGAAAGGCCGCCATCCACTATGACTTGTCGCTCGCGGTGCGGATCGAGCAAATCCCGGTGAATGATGACCGGCTGACGCCGGTTTGGGGAACTATGCTGAGGCGCATTTTGTTATCGGCCGATGGTATTGGTGCATCCGCGCATTGGCCGATGGAACTGACTGAAGCGTAGGGGCAGGTCCTTTTCAAAGCGGGCATGCGGGGAGGGGACTGGAGTACGTTTGCACGTGACAATCGGATGTGATTATCTGAAATAGAAGAAAGGAGATGCCGATGCTGGTCGCCGAGGCTGTCGAACTGAGGAGGGAGGACCGGGAGTTCATCGATTCGCTGGTGTCCAGGCACAGGGGGCAACCGGGCGTCCTATTGACGATCCTCGAGTCGATTCAGGAGTATCACCCGCAGAAGTACCTACCTGAAGACTTTTTGGAATACCTTGCAGCGCGCATGGGGGTTCCGACGGCGCAAGTCTATTCGGTTGTGACGTTCTTTTCGCTTTTCAATCTGAAGCCTCAAGGCGAACACACAGTGTGTATTTGCAGGGGAACGGCGTGCCACACGCGGGGATCACTAAGGCTGCTGGAGGAAGTGAGGTTAAAGTTGGGCCTGAAGCAGGAGGAGGAGGAGGGGTCGGCCGACAAGATGACGGCGACGACGGCGGACGGCAAGTTCACCGTGAGGACGGTGGCTTGTTTCGGCCAGTGCGCCCTGGCGCCGGTGGCCGAGGTGGATCACCGAATTCTGGGTCATGTGAATGGACGGGCGCTCGAACGTGAAGTAGACCACTTGAGAAAGGGCCGGCGATGAGGCGGGGTGCATGACGATGCGAATTACGGATCTGAGTTCGTTCAACGCGGCTCACGCTGCTGGATTGAAGAAACTGCTACCGGTGGGCGGCAGGATCGCCGTAGGAATGGGGACATGTGGGGTAGGCAACGGGGCGGAGGGTCTCTACCACGCATTGTCAGACGGGATTGGAACCAGGGGACTAGGATTCCGCCTGGCGCAAGTCGGCTGTTATGGCCCGTGCTCTGAGGAGCCGCTGGTTAACGTATGGCTGCCAGGACTGCCGCTGGTGATCCTGCGCAAGGTGAGGGAGCAGGATGTCGAAGCTCTGTTGGACGACCTAGCCTCGGGGCGAATCCCGATGGAACTAGCACTGTGCAAGGTGGAAGAATGGGACCACATCACGGGATCGGTCAAGTACGGCTCCGGACTGCCCGAATTGCCCAACTGGAATGAGGTCCCGTTCTTTCAGGGACAGACCAAGATTGTCCTGCGCAACTGCGGTTTGATCTCGCCGTCCGACATCGAGGAGTACTTTGCGGTTGGCGGATATCAGGCGCTCTACAAGGTACTGATCGACGCCAATCCAGAAATGGTGATTGAGCAGATCAAAGCGGCGAAACTGCGGGGCCGGGGTGGGGCTGGATACCAGACGGGGCTGAAGTGGGACATGCTGCGCAAAGCGCAGTCGGACCAAAAGTACCTGATCTGCAACGCGGACGAAGGCGACCCCGGCGCCTACATGAACCGCAATGAAATCGAAGGCGATCCGCACGGTCTGATTGAGGGGATGATCATCGGCGGCTATGTCACGGGTGCGACCGAAGGCATCCTGTACGTCAGAGCAGAGTATCCGCTCGCAGTTCACCGGTTGAACCACGCGATTGACGAAGCCGAGGAGCGAGGACTGCTGGGCGACAACATTCTGGGCCGCGGCTTCAATTTCCGGTTGCGCCTGGTGGAGGGCGCGGGCGCCTTCGTTTGCGGTGAGGAGACGGCGCTAATCCGCTCTCTTGAAGGACGCGCGGGCCGGCCGACTCCCAGGCCTCCGTATCCGGCTGAGAGCGGTCTCTACGGCAAGCCGACCAACATCAATAACGTCGAGACCTGGTACAACGTTGCGCCGATCGTGGTGAAGGGGCCAGCGTGGTTCACCGAAACCGGGTCGCCGAAAAGCCCCGGGACAAAGGTCTTCTCGCTGGTGGGGAAAGTCCAGCGGACCGGACTTGTCGAGATGCCGCTTGGAACGCCGTTGAAGAAGTTCGTCTTCGATATTGGCGGTGGCGCACCGGCGATGAAGTCGGTGAAATCGGTGCAGACCGGAGGACCTTCAGGCGGCTGCATCCCAAAGGACATGTTCGACACGGCGGTGGACTACGAAACGCTGGCGCAGTTGGGATCCATCATGGGCTCGGGCGGCATGGTGGTCATGGACGAAGACAACTGCATGGTGGACGTGGCGAGGTACTTCATCGAATTCACACATTCAGAATCGTGCGGAAAGTGCGTGCCGTGCAGGGTCGGGCTCGATCAGATGTTGTCAATCCTGAACAGGTTTACGACGGGTAGCGCGACCGAAGCCGATCTGGTGACGTTGGACGAGCTGTCGCGAATGATCCGCGACATGTCGCTGTGCGGACTGGGGCAGACGGCTCCGAATCCGGTCCTGACCACGCTGCGGCATTTCCGCCAGGAGTTCGAGGACCATCTTCGGGCGCACCGCTGCCGGGCCGGCGTTTGCGACGAACTTGCCCTGAGCCCGTGTGAGAACTCTTGTCCTCTCCACATGAACATCCCGAGGTTCCTTGAGCTTCTCAAGGCGGACCGGATCGAGGATGCGTTCGTGTCGGTTGTGCTGGACAACCCGCTGCCAGCGTCGACCGGCAGGGTTTGCCAGCATCCTTGTGATAGCCGCTGCAGGCGGGAGGGAATCGATGAGGCGGTCAACATGCGCGACGTGCATCGTTTCATCGCCGATTCAATTTACGCCAGCGGGCGCTACGAAGCCCTGATCGAGAGAGTGCTTTCCTACAAGTTCCCGCCGACCGGCCGAAAAGTAGCCGTGGTTGGCGCTGGTCCGACGGGCCTAACCTGCGCCTTCTATCTAGCCATGCTGGGCCACGCCGTAACGGTATATGAGAACAACGCGGACGCCGGTGGCATGTTGCGTTACGCGTTGCCCGAATACCGGCTGCCGAAGAGCGTCCTGGACGATGAGCTGAAACTGATCCGGCGTCTTGGCGTCGAATTCGTTTTCAACGCCGTGGTCGGCGATGAGGTTTCTCTCAACGATCTTTCGGCCAACTATGACGGCGTTTTCCTCTCGATTGGGACGTGGAAAGAAACGTGGGTGTACCTGCCCGGCACAGAACTTGCCGGTGTCTTGCACGCGCTGCCGTTCCTGGAAGCGCTGTCCAAGAACGAGTCCGTGCCGCTCGGAAAGAAAGTGGTCGTAATCGGAGGTGGCAACGCGGCCATCGACTCGGCTCGGACGGCTCTCCGGATGGGCGCCGACGTGACGGTGATCTACCGGCGCGAGCGGAAAGACATGCCGGCGATTCCCGAGGAGACCGAGGCGGCTGAAGAGGAAGGTGTCAAGTATGAGTTCCTGGCCACACCGCACCGCATCGTGGCAGGCGAAGACGGAAGCGTCCGGGCGATTGAATGCGCGAAGACCAAACTGGGCGAGTTCGACAGTTCAGGACGCAGAAGGCCCGTGCCCACCGGCGAGATCCAGCGTTTCGAGTGCGACACCGTCATTCTGGCCGTGGGCGAAACCGTCGACCTAGACTTCCTCAAAGCCTCTGGACTGGCACTGAAGGAAAAGGAAAAGATGCTCGAAGTGAGTCCATTCACGCTCGAGACATCACGTCCGAACTTCTACGCCGGCGGCGACCTCATCTCTGGAGCCTCAAACGTCTCAAACGCCATGGGATACGGCAAGAAAGCGGCGCGCAACATCGACCAGAAGCTCATGGGTGAGTTCCGCTGGCCGAATCTTTGGCCGGAGTTCGACTACTCAATGACGCCTCCAGCGCACGTTTCAGAGAGTCCGCGCCATCACGTTCACGAGTTGCCGGCCGAGGAGCGGGCGCGGGGCTTCATGGAAGCCGTCACGGGATTGACGCCGGTGGAGGCGATGGAGGAGACATGCCGTTGCCTGCGCTGCGACATCAAGGAGAACGGCCACTAGGAGCGTCGGAGCCGGGAGCAAATCATGGAGTCGAAAATCACAATCCGCATCGATGGCGAACTGGTGAAAGCTGAAAGGGGAACGACCATTTTCGAGGCCGCGAAGGCGAACGGGAAATGGATCCCCGGACTGTGCAACATGAAGGGGCTCAAGCCCGTGGGAGCGTGCAGGCTCTGCATGGTGGAAGTGGCAGGCGTTAACCGGTTGATGCCGTCGTGCACGACGCCAGCCCAGGAAGGCATGTCGGTTACGATCAAGTCAGCCCGGCTGGATGCATACCGGAGGCAGGCGCTGGAACTTCTGTTGAGTGAACGCAACCACGTCTGCGCAGTATGCGTTTCGAACGGTCATTGCGAACTCCAGTCGCTCAGCGAGGCGCTGGGCGTGACGAGCGTCCGCTACAACTACAGATACCCGAAGCTGCCCGTGGACATGTCGCATCCGCGCTTCGTGCTGGACCACAACCGCTGCATCCTCTGCACCCGCTGCGTGCGAGTATGCGCAGAAGTTGAAGGGGCGCATGTTTGGGATATCGCCGGACGCGGCATCTCGTCAATGCTTACGTGCGAGATGAACCGGAGTTGGGGCGCGTCGCGCAACTGCACCTCCTGCGGCAAGTGCGTCCAGGTGTGTCCGACGGGCGCTCTCGCCGAAAAGGGATTCGCCGTGGAGGAGATGGTGAAGAGGTCTGACACCGTGGAACGCCTGGCTGTAGTGAGGGGAGGTGCGAAGTGACCGGCAAACCAAAGGTGAAACTGGCCACGGCATGGCTGGACGGCTGCTCCGGTTGCCACATGTCGCTCCTGGACGTCGATGAATTGCTGGTGGCGCTGGTGGAGAAAGTGGATCTGGTGTACGGGCCACTGGTGGATGCGCCGGAGTATCCCGAAGCCGTGGATGTGGCGCTGGTGGAAGGAGCGGTTTCGTCGGTAGGCGACCAGAAACTGGCCCAAACAATCAGGGCAAAGACGAAAGTGCTGATCTCGCTGGGCGACTGCGCCGTGACATCGAATGTTCCCTCGATGCGGAACACAATTCCGGTCAAGAATCTATTGGATCGAGTCTATGTCGAAGGGGCGGATGCGGCTCAGGGCATACCGAAGGATGGGGTTCCGGCCCTGTTGCGCCATGCTGTGCCGCTGGCCGACATCGTGAAGGTGGACATCCACATTCCGGGGTGCCCGCCGAAGCCTGGAGCAATCGCACATGTGTTGACGAGTCTGCTGGAAGGCAAGAAGCCCAATCTCAAGGGGCTTGTGAAGTTTGGTTGAGGAGGGCTGGATGGGCAAGAAAATCGTAATCCCCCACATCACTCGCATTGAGGGTCACGGCAAGGTAAGCATCCACCTGAACGACGCCGGCGAGGTCGAATCAACGCAGTTTCATGTGACACAGGTCCGCGGATTCGAGAAGTTCGTCGAAGGCCGGCCGTATTACGAAATGCCGTCCATCACGGCGAGGATTTGCGGCATCTGTCCGATCAGCCATCTGCTGGCATCGGTTAAGGCCTGCGACTCGATCATGGCCGTAAGGGTTCCAAAGACGGCCGAACTCTTGCGTGAACTGCTGCACTGTGCGCAGATCGTTCAGTCCCACGCACTGAGCTTTTTCCATCTCTCGGCGCCGGACATTCTGCTGGGCATGGACTCGGATCCGGCCAAGCGCAACATCGTGGGCATTCTGGAACAGCATCCTGAGATTGCGCACGATGGCATCGCGCTGCGCAAGTTCGGGCAGGCGGCGATCGAGCGCATGGCCGGTGAGCGGGTTCACCCCTCGTGGACGGTGCCGGGCGGCGTGAACGCCCCCCTTTCAACTGACGCACGCGACGCCATCCTGAGCGAGATCAACATCGCCAAGTCCATCGTCCGGCGGGCGCTAAAGCTGTTCGTGCCGGTCCTTGACAAGTTCGAGGCCGAGATCGAGAGTTTCGGCAATCAGCCGACCATGTACGCCGGGCTGGTATCAGCCAAAGGTGATTTGCGGATGTACGACGGCACTCTGCGATTCCGTGATCCAGACGCCGGCGGCACGGTGGCCGAGGTCGAGGATCCGCTCGACTACGTCCGCTACATCGGCGAAGGGGTGTTACCGCATTCCTATCTCAAAGCACCCTATTTCAAGCCTCGCGGATTCCCGGCCGGCATTTACCGAGTCGGGCCCCTGGCCCGGCTGAACGTCGCCGAACGCTGCGGCACGCCGGAAGCCGACGCCGAACTGGGCCGGTACCGCGATAGGCTGGGGCGCGATCCGCAAAGTGCTTTCTACTTCCATTACGCGCGGCTGATCGAAGCGATGTACTGCGTCGAGCGGATGGAGCAACTTCTGGCCGATCCGCGCATTCTCGACACTCACGTCAGGGCGCGGGCCGATGTGAACGCGCTGGAAGGCGTGGGCATCGCCGAAGCGCCGCGCGGCGTTTTGATCCATCATTACAAGGTGGACGAGTCCGGCGCCATAAAGTGGGCGAATCTGATCATCGCCACCGGCCACAACAACCTGGCGATGAACAACGCAGTGGACCAGGTGGCGAAACGCTTCGTCAGGGGCGCGAAGATTGAAGAGGGCATGTTGAACCGGGTGCAGGCGGTAGTGCGCGCGTTCGATCCGTGTCTGTCCTGCTCGACCCATGCGTTGGGCCAGATACCGCTGGTGATTGAACTGATCGCGCCCGGCGGCGAGGTGCTGGAGACGGCGGCGTGCGACGCCGCTTAATCCGAGGCCGCCGGCGCTGCTGTAGAATCGACTGAAATGACCCTGGAACAGTTGGAGAATAAGCTCTCAACCCCGTCGGCGGAAGACATAGAATTCGCGCGCCAGATTGCTGGCGACGTGCTGGTTCTCGGCGCTGCCGGTAAGATGGGACCCTCGCTCGCCCGGCGCGTCCGCCGCGCGATGGACGAGTCGGGAAGCAAGCACAAGTTGATCACCGTATCGCGCAGCCCTCTCAACGTGCCGGGGGCGATGCACATTCAGTCCGATCTGCTCGCAGACGGCGCTCTGGATGCTCTGCCCGATGCGCCGAACGTACTGTTCTTGGCGGCCAGGAAGTTTGGCTCAACGGGAGCGCCGGAGCAGACGTGGTCGACCAACGTCCTGCTCCCGGCGTTAGTCGCCAGACGGTATCGGCATTCGCGCATTGTGAGTTTCTCAACCGGCAACGTCTACCCGCTGACGCCGGTGGCCAGCGGCGGGCCGACCGAGGAGATGCCCGTCGATCCGGTGGGCGAATATGCTTGGTCGGCGCTAGGCCGGGAACGAATGTTCACGTATGGTTCGCTGCAGTTCGGCACTAAGGTCTCTTTGTTGCGGCTGAACTATGCGGTGGAGTTGCGCTACGGCGTGTTGGTAGACATCGCCGTGAAGGTCCGCGATGGCGTTCCCGTAGATGTTTCGATGGGGCACGTAAACGTCATCTGGCAAGGCTATGCGAATTCAGTCTGTTTCCGGTCGCTGGGCTTGGCATCAACACCTCCTGCGATTCTAAATTTGACAGGGATGGAGACGTTAAGCGTCAGGCATCTGGCCATTGAGTTCGGGAAGTTGCTGGGCCGTGAACCGGTCATCACGGGCGAGGAACAGCCGACGGCATTGCTTAGCAATGCTTCAAAATGCCATGGGTTGTTTGGCGCACCGGAAGTGGGCGTGGAGGAGTTGATGGGATGGGTGGCCGAATGGGTCGGCTCGGGCGGCGAGTTGTTGGGCAAACCGACGAAGTTCCAAGTGAGGGACGGAAAGTTTTGAATCCATGAATCAGCTGCGCGCGAAACTGCTGGCGGGGTGCGTCATTCCCGCCCATCCGCTTGCTCTAGGCTCGAACCGCAAGCTCGACGAGGAGGCGCAGCGCGGCCTGACGCGCTATTACCTCGATTCGGGCGCCGGCGGCGTGGCCGTGGGCGTTCACACGACGCAGTTCGCCATCCGCGATCCCAAGCACGCACTGCTTGAGCCTGTCCTGCGTATGGCTCTGGAGGAAGCCAAGGGCCGCGACGCCATCATGATCGCCGGCGTCTGCGGTAAAACGCCGCAGGCGCTCAAGGAAGCTGAACTGGCGCGCGACCTGGGCTACGACGCGGGGCTGCTGAGCCTGGGCGCAATGCGCGAGGCCACTATCGACGAACTGGTGGTGCATATGAAAGCCGTAGCGGGCATTATTCCCGTTGTTGGTTTCTATCTGCAACCCGCAGTCGGTGGACGCATTCTCCCATACGGTTTCTGGCGGCGCGCTGCGGAGATCGAAAACCTGGTTGCCATCAAGATGGCGCCGTTCAACCGGTATCAGACGCTGGACGTCATCCGCGGCGTGGCTGAATCAGGGCGCGGCGACGAGATCGCGCTCTACACCGGCAATGACGACAACATTGTCGCCGACCTCGTCACGCCTTTCGCGTTTGGCGGCAAGACGCTTCGGATCACCGGCGGTTTGCTGGGCCAATGGGCGGTGGGGACAAAGGCAGCCGTGGAGATGCTCAACCGCATCCACGCCGGACAGACTCCGCTGTCGCTGCTGCTGGCTCTGGGCGCTCAGTTGACCGATCTCAACGCCGCCCTGTTCGACGTGGCGAACGCCTTCCACGGCTGCATCGCGGGTATTCACGAAATCCTTCGGCGGCAGGGGCGGATGAAAAGCATCCTCTGTCTCGACGAAAACGAATCGCTCTCGCCGGGGCAGTTGGAAGAGATCGACCGTGTCTGCGCGGCGTATCCGCATCTGCTCGAATAGCGCCTAACGCAGTCCGGAGATCACGCCCTGCGCGTCCACATCCATTAGGAATGCCTGCGGGGATTTACCGAGCCCCGGCATGCGCATCATGTTGCCCGCTGTGACGACGACAAACCCGGCGCCGGCGGAGAGGTATGCACCGTTTACTGTCATGGTCCAACCCTCCGGTGCGCCGTAGAGTTTTGCACGATCGGTGAGCGAGGATTGGGTCTTGGCGACGCAGACGGGCAGGCGGCCGAAGCCAGCCTCGGTGAAGCGGGCAAGCGCCTTGCGTGCCTCGGTTTCGAAATAAACACTCTCGGCGCCGTAGATCTCGCGAGCGATGACGCGGGCCTTCTGCTGAAGATCGAGCGAGTAGTCGTAAATGGGTTTGGGATCACGATCACCGGAGGCGAGCGCCACGGCCTTCTGGGCGAGTTCGAGGCCGCCCTCGCCACCCTTGTTGAAGACGTCGCAGGGAGCACTCTCGACTCCCATGGAAGCGCAATGGCGTCCTATTTCGGCGGTCAGTTCATCGGCGTCTCCTGGAAACCGGTTTACGGCAACCAGGACAGGCACGCCAAATTTGCGCAGATTCGAGATGTGGCGGTCGAGGTTCGGGAAGCCGGCGCGCAGCGTTTCCAGGGTGAATGGGCCGCTCTCGCTGGCAGCGCCCTGGGCGCAGAGGGCCTTGGCCGAGGCGATGAGGACAGCCAGCGCGGGGCGGATGCCGGAGGCGGGCATGACGATGTCGAAGTACTTCTCCGCGCCAAGATCAGCGCCGAAGCCCGTTTCGTTGACCACATAATCCGCCAGGCCCAGGGCCATGCGCTGGCTGATCACGCTGGCCGTGCCGTGTGCGATGTTAGCGAAGGGTCCGGCATGGACGAACGCAGGCGCACCTTCCGTGGTCTGAACGAGGTTCGGCATGAGCGCCTCGTTGAGCAGTACCATCATGCCGCCGGTGGCGCGGATGTCCGCGGCGCGGACGGCGCGGTTGTCGAGATCGAAGCCGGCGACGATCTCATTCAACCGGTGGCGCAGGTCTTCGCGGTCCGAGGCCAGCGCCAAAATCGCCATCACCTCGCTTGCCGCCGTGATGACGAATCCGGTTTCACGCGGCACGCCGTGGGCCTTCCCGCCGAGGCCGACGATAACGTGCCGGAGCGCCCGATCGTTCATGTCTAGAGCGCGTGGCCAGACGATATTGTCCACATCGATCCTAAGCGTGTTGCCGTGGTGCAGATGGGCATCGATCATGGCGGCGAGCAGATTGTGGGCGGAGGTAACCGCATGTATGTCGCCGTTGAAGTGGAGATTGATGATGTCGCTGGGCAGCACCTGCGAAAGGCCGCCTCCCGTGGCCCCGCCTTTGATGCCGAAGACCGGGCCGAGAGAGGGTTCGCGCAGTGTCACGGCGGCTCGCTTGCCCAACCGGACGAGGGCTTGAGTCAGGCCGATTGAAACCACAGTCTTACCTTCGCCATGGCTGGTGGGAGTGATGGCGGTGACCAAGATCAACCGGCCATTACGTTGCGGGCGGGAGAGAAGCTCCAGCCGGAGCTTGGCGGTGTAGCGGCCATAATATTCCAGGTACTCATCGGGAATCTCAAGTTTGTCGGCGATCTCGCGGATGAGCAGCATAGCGGTAGGTACCTCCGGCCGCATCATATCGCCCAAGTAGCCGGGATGGAAGGCCCGAGCCATGGCGTGAGCAATGACACGAGGGAAAGGCGGTTGGAGCGCTGGCTTATCCGGCTGAGAGAAAGGCGGCGACGGATTGGATCGTCTCGCGGGCTGCGGTAAATGCGGCAGGGTAGGTGAGGAAACCGTGGATGTGGTCGTTGAGATGCGTGTGGCTGAGTGGAACGCCGGTAGAGGCTAAGTGGGAGGCGAACCAGAATCCTTCGTCGCGCAAGGAGTCGATACCTGTGGTCAGGAGATATGTACGCGGCAGGCCAGAAAGGTCAGCGGCGAACAAAGGTGAGACATCGGGGCGGCGGCGGTCCGTGCCGGGCGGAAGCCAGAGGTCCCATCCGGCGCGCATGTCCTGCGAGGATGGGCCGGGGCCCGATATGAACTCGGAATGGGAGGGGAGATGGCAGGTGGCATCGAGCATCGGGTAGATGAGAACGAGGGAATCGAGGACGAGGCTTGACTGCAAGGCGGCGGTGACGGCGAGGCAAGCGCCGGCAGAGTCTCCGCCGATGGCAAGGTGCCGATAACGTGAAGAGACGGCGGTGAGGGCGGAGGCAACGTCGTCCAGTGCGCAGGGGAATGGGTACATCGGAGCGAGGCGGTAGTTGAGGGCGATGACGGTGCGTCGGGAAGCGTACGCGAGGAGACGGCAGAGGCAGTCGTGAGTGTCGAGGCCGCCGGAGACAAAGCGGCCACCGTGGAGCCAGAGAATAGCGGCGGTTGCGCCAGCGGGCTCATACCATCGCATGGGAGGAGTATCGCGGATAGAGGATAGTTTGGGAGCTTCAACGGTGAACCGGCGGCAGAGCCGGCTGTAGCGGACCTTCGGGTCGGAAGCCAGATCCATGTTAGCGATTTCGGCGAGGAAAACGGCGCACTCGGGGTGAAGCTCAGGCAAACGAAGTCTCCACTTCGAATGATGCCATGTGGTCTGACCCGCTGATCGAGCGCCGACGCCTGCCGGATCGGCGCCCCCTGATCCGCTATCATCGTGACAAAGCAAGCACGTTTCGATGCATTATGCGGAGCCAGTACGAGTTCAAGGCTAGCCCATATTCAAGCCACAGCCTGATACTTGAACTCTGCGGGCAGGTTGGGCGGGGGCGACTGTTAGATTTGGGTTGCGGCCCTGGGCACTTGAGCCTGCTTCTCGCCGGGCGCGGGTTCGAGGTGACCGGGGTAGAAAGGTCGCGGCCGGAGATTTCCGCCAGACCGGGGCTCAGATTCATAACAGGCGACCTGGAGAACGGTATTCCGGAGGGCGCCGGACGATTCGAGATCGTGCTTTGCGGCGATGTTCTCGAACATCTCAAGGAACCAGGTAAGCTTCTCTGTGAAATCGCTAGGTTCTTGCAGCCAGAAGGACGACTGATCGCCTCGCTGCCAAACAGCGGGAACTTGTATTTCAGACTCATGGTGGCGATGGGGCGGTTTCCGAAACACGACCGAGGGCTGTTTGACCGTACTCATCTGCATTTCTTTGTTTGGGACGGCTGGGTGGATCTGTTCAGACAGAGCGGGTTCGAGATTGAAACGGTGAAGCCAAGCGGGATTCCCGTGGGGCTCGCCTTGCCATCGGTAGCAGGAAGTGCGGCCGTGAGGGCGGCGGAGTGGTTCAGCTACATTGCGGCAAGGATCTGGAAACGGATGTTCGCGTATCAGTTCGTAGTTGTGGCGAAGGTGAAGAGCGAATGACGGGGAAGCCCAAGGTCGTCGTGGTCATGCCGGCGTATAACGCAGCGAGGACCCTGAGGATGACCTACCACGAATTGCCGAAGGATGTAGTGGACTTGGTGATCGTAGTCGATGACGCCAGCCAGGATGACACCATCCGCATCGCCCGCGAATTGGGCTTGGAGATCTTCGTCCACAGCCGGAATTACGGCTATGGAGCGAACCAGAAGACTTGTTATCGTGAGGCGTTGAAGGCAGGCGCCGACATTGTCGTGATGATCCACCCGGACTACCAGTACGATCCGTCGCTACTGCCGGAGGTGATTCGGCCGATCAGGGAAGGCCAGGCGGATGTGGTACTCGGTTCGAGGCTATTGGGCCAGGATCCGCGTCAGGGCGGAATGCCCTGGTGGAAGTATTACGCTAACCGGTTTCTGACGAAATGCGAGAACGCCATGTTCGGTTTGAAGCTGGCCGAATACCACACGGGCTACAGGGCGTATCGCCGGGACGCGCTGGAATGTCTGCACCTGGAGCTGAATTCAGACAACTTCATCTTCGACCAGGAGATCATGGCGCAATTTGTCGAGGCGGGTATGCGGATCGGTGAGGTCCCGGTGCCGACGCGGTATTTCGCCGCAGCGTCGTCGGCTTCATTCTTGCAGTCGAGCCGGTATGGCCTGTCAATCCTCTGGCTGCTGGCGAGGGTGTGGATGCACCGCAAATCGGTCTGGAGGCAGAAACAGTTTGAACGCAGCGCCAGGCGTGTGACAGGCTAGGGCCGGCAATCCACGTTGTCCTGCCATCCGAGGACCTACCTGTCGGCGACAACGACCATGGCGCGGCGCCTGTCTGCGGCCACGATGGTGACGGAAGTTGCAGCCCCCGAGAGGATTCGGGCATCGGCCGATCCAGGGCAGGGCGCTAGACCGGGAGCGGCGAGGGCGGTCATCGGGTCCCTGAGCGGGGGGCCGAGAAGGGTCTTAGGAAGTTCGATGCAGGTCAGCCTCGCCTGGCATGACGGCTATTCCCACGACAATCCAGGTCCGGGAGATGGCATTGGGATTCAGATAGACGTTCAGCGCTCTGCTATTGCCGGACTCCAGCACTTGGTCACTGCGGCGGGATTCGATTCCGACTGCGAAGTTGACGCCGGAGAGGTCCGGGATGCGCGGAAGGCGGAGTCCCTGCCGTTACTGGTTGGCCGTAAGCGTAAGGCGAGGATCCACGATGAGGGCCGGGATTGGCGGAGTGACGATAAAGTACTCCTCCGAAGTCGTTCAAACTCCGCCGACCAACTCCCGGCCCTCCAGGCGAATAGCCCCCAAATGTGATTACGACGCCGATTCGTGTTCCGGACCAAAAGGATGACAAAAATCTCGCGAAACGGGCTAGCTTCAACTCCGGTGCAGGGTGGGAAGGCCGCCGCGTGCCGGGGTGGTTGACAAGTCCAACAATCAATGCGCGTGCACCGGATGAATGGGGACAATCGAGGGCATCTCAGCACTGCGCAGAAGGACGAATCCGGCCCAGTAAATTGGATCCTCGTCGAGCACGATAGCGCCTACTGGCGTGTTGGCCGAGACTTGGCCGCGGCGTAACCTGCTGAGCTGTTCCAACTGGGCGGCGTGGAGAGCATCACCGGGCGGCAACCCCCTCAGATAATGATGATAGAAGCGGCTGATGAGCCTTTGTGTCGGCGCATCGGCGACATCCCAAAGGGTTGCCACCAACGTCCTTGCACCCGCATAGAAAAATGCTCGCGACAACCCAGCCAAACCGTCGCCGGTAATTGGACCGGCGGCGGTACGGCAGGCACTGAGGACGACGAGCGGCTGGTCGAGCCTAAGGTCATAGATTTCGCGGATAGTCAGGCGTCCATCCGCCGGGCTACTAGGGAGCATGGAATCTGACAGATCTGAAGCGGACCGGACCAGCGATGTAGGCTCCCGGGACGCGGTGGCCGTTGATTTTGTCCGGCTTGGCGAGCCAGCCAGGGCGAGGAAGGAGTCAAAAGGCCGATCGTCGACAAGGACGCCGTGAGTAGCAAAGTGGATAGTGCCGTTGCTGGGCAGGTTGCGCCGGACAGCCGATTCAACTGCATCCGAGCCGGCGAGCACAGTGACTTGCCTGTTTCGGGCTGCCTTTGTGATCGAAGCGGATTCAAGCCGGGCACCGGGCAGGGCCGGGAGACCGGTACCCGGAGAGGGGTCGGCCACGATGAGGAGTCTGGTGGGCGGAATAGACGAAGAAGAGGAGAAGACTCCTCCAGTGGCAGCCGAGGGCGTGTAGGCGATCTGATGCGATTCAATCAGGTACCGGCCACGCGGGTCAAGCAAGCAGGCAAAAGAGAGGCGGTGGAGCGGGCCGTGCGCGACAATATTGAGCCGGCGCGACGCTGGCTGGGCAAGTTGGGCGGCGAGAGGTTGGATGAGCAACTTGTGGAGCGAAGATAACGCCTGACGCCGGTTGGCGGAAGCCAGGGCGGTCGCGGCAGCGATGAGGCGCTCAAGTTCCGCCAACTTGATCGGGGACCGGAACGACTCAATTGCGCCTGAGGGAGAGACAAGCCAGCCGAACACCGCGTTCGGGGCCACCCAATAGACTAGCGTCGATTGATTCGACTGGACGGCGTTCAAACGAATCGTGTCAACGCTGGGTGCGGGAACGGCTGAAAGGCTGATCAGGTGCGGCTCCTCGGAAGGTGGAGAAGGCGTCTCAGTTCCTGACGCGGCCGATTGCGCAGTTTCTGCCTTTTCTTTCAGCGACCGGCTGGCGAGCAGATCAATGAAGGCCCTTGCGCGGGCCTGCTCAGCGGCGGCGAGGGCCCGTTCCTTCTGCCCGAGCCGGGTGAAGAGGTCGATGGCGAAGTTGAACATGCCAGCGTCCAGATCACCGTATCCGCGCTTCAACGCATCGGTCGGAATAATCTTGGCGCGAAGTTCTTCCTTGATAACCAAGGCCTTGGCGATGTCCGCCGCGGCAGCTTCCGGCTTGCCTGTGGCGTCGAGGGCTAGAGCTGCGACGTAATGGCCGTGTGCCAGGTTGAGGGCGCGATCGTGGCGGCTGGCGAGAGATATGGCGTGGCGGGCCGTGTTGAGGGATTCCAAGTTTCGTTTCAGGGCGGCCAAAATTTTGGCCAATTGGATAGTCCGGGTACCGTCCAGATCGGGAGAGAGAGCGAGCGACTCCTTTGTCATCTCGAGTGCCTGGGCGTGCAATCCCTTGGCGTCGTAGAGCCTAGCCAAGCTTCCCATCGCGGAGGAGATGAGACTTTTGGACCCAGTGGCGCGGGCGATGACGAGGGCTTCGTTGGCGTGCGTGATGGCGCGGTCAATGTCGCCCAGGACGCGCCAAGCCTGCGCCAGACTGCCCAGTGAATAGACAACCCCTTGCTGATCGTCCAGTTCTCTCTGGACGGCCAGGGCCTGCTCGAAGTACGGGAGGGCGAGGTCTGCGCGGAGATGAACCGAGAAAAGCCGTCCGTAGCTGATCAACACGCGGGCGCGGTCGGGCCGGTCAGCGGGGCCGTCGAGCAATGGCAACGCGGTTTCAAGATGCTGGACTGCGCCGCGAAGATCGCCGACACCGTAAAGCGTATCGCCCCAGAGGTGGTGGACCTTGCCAGCAAGGCGGCGATTCGAAGCGGCGTTGGCGGAATCGAGCGCCCTGGCGAGCCGCCCCTGATTCAGGCGCTCATCTGCGTCGGAGAGAAAGGCAATGTTGTAGAGCGCCAGGGGTATCTGGCTTGTGGCGCCTGCCGATTCGAAACCGCCGAGCGCATCCTGGTAGAGGCGTGCCGCGGCAGCCCGGTTGCCGGAGGCCCATTCCGTGTAGGCCAGGGAGTTCTGGGCATGGGGGAGACATGCGCGATCAGCAGTTTGCCGTGCGCAGAGTTCGATCGAACGGTTCAGGTACTCACGGGCCAGAGTGTAGTTTGCCATGGCGTTGTGAACCGCTCCAATGCCGCGCAGTGCGGCGGCCTGGCCGGCGGCATTGCCGTCCAGGCTGGCGCGTTCGAGGGCCTGTTGAAATAGCGGTATCGCCGTCCTGCCCTTGCCCTGAGAGGAGAGTTCGAAGGCGCGCGTGAGCAGCGATTGGACGGATTCTTGTTGCGCGAAAACCGACACGAAGGCGAACAGGAAGGCCAGTGGTTTTGCGCGCACGGCAGCGTCTACCTCCGGGACGGCGCGAATTCCGGCCGTTCGAATAGCCGGAGGATTGTGCAGGCCTGGGCCGAATGGGTGTCGAACCCGCTGCAGGTGCTCGTGAGCAAAGGCCAGGCTGCACGGACCGATCCCTGTTGAAGGTACGCCAATGCCAGATACCAATCGGCGTCGGCCCTCTGGTTTGAGGATGCGATCCGGCGCGATCGCTCCAACTGAGCAGAGGCGCCCGGTTCACCTAAGCGAAGGAGACAGACTCCACGGTAAAACGAGACTTCGTAACTCGCGGGATAAGCTCGTTCGAGAGCTTCGAGCCGGGCCGCGGCGGCGGCGAAATCGCCTTCTCGATAGGGCTCCAGCGCTTTGGCGACATCACGAGTATGGGGTGGGATCGGATCCGCCGGCGAACCGCGCCATACCAGAAGACCTTTAGCCGGGAGCCGAACAGGTGGCGTCCTGAGCCAGTCCTCATTCCATGTTTGAAGGAATGGGGCGGCCGGCGAGGGCGCCGAAAGCGAGAGCCGCACAGGCTCAGGTGCGACGAGAGACGGAATCAGCAGCACGCCGGTGATTGCCAGCGCTGCCAGGGCCGCTGGCCATGCCCAACCCCAACCACCGCGCAGGCCGAGGATGCCCTGTTGCGGGATGCGCATTGCGATGCGGGACCAAAGTCGGTCGATCTCTTGCCGTTCCGGGCTGGGCGGCGAGAACTCGGCGAAAGCATCGTGCACCATGCGGCAACCATGGCAGAGCTTCAAGTGATTGCAGAGAGCTGCCATTTCGCTCGGCGGGAGCGCCCCGGCGGCCAGCGACTGGAGCACGTCGGGCAATGGGCAGTCCGGACGCTCACGGCCAGCGAACCCAGTGAGCCCGAGTTCCTCGATCATCCGGATCTCATCCGGCTCAAAATCGGGTGGCCTTCCCGTCATTTCATCTCTCCACTGGCAGGGTCCGGCATGGAACGGCGGAGCAACTCAAGCCCATAGCGCAGATAGCCTTTGACCTGGGTTTCGCGCAGGCCAGTGATCCGGGCGATCTCCTCCCTAGTCATTCCTTCGACATAGCGCAGCGTCAGGCAAAGGCGATGTGTTTCATTCAAGCCGGCCTCCTTGAGGCGGTCCAGGGTGATGACGGGATCAGGAGGCGCCGGACGGTCCTGAACCGAACCGGGCAGGGGGATTTCGCGACGGTGGCGGCGCCAGTAATCGATCGAGCGATTGCGCACGACGGTGTAAAGCCAGGAAGGCAGTTGCGCTCGATCAATCCGGCCGGCGTTGCGGTACAACTCGAGGAAGGCATCGCCAGCGATCTCCTCGGCAACGTCGAACCGGCCGACGCAGCGTCTGGCATAGCCGATAACTGAAGCGGCATGTTCCCGGTACACACTTTCGAACTCCTCAATTCTCATTACGTTTGAGGGCTCCCGGATGGCACATGCCAAGACATAGAGAATTACTGCAGCGGACAGGCCCATGTTATCAGACATATTCATCCGGATTGCATGCAGAAGCCTGCTGAGAAGGCTGGCATCTCTGAGGTAGACTGAGGATCGCCTGGGGTGAGATCTAGGAGGTCGAATGATGAACCCGCTGACGCGAAGGAGATTCGCGGCGTTGATGAGCTCGCCCGCGTTTGGAGCGATTGAGGGCCGGTTGAGAGTCGGCGTGGTCGGTGGACGGTTTGGCACGCAATTTTACTTTCATGAACACCCGAACTCGGTGGTCGAGGCCGTGGCGGACCTGCGCGAGGACCGCAGGGCGGCGCTGCAAAGTGTATACTCCTGCCCTAAAGCGTACACGTCGCTAAAGGCACTGCTGAAAGACCGCAATGTGGATGCGGTCGGATTGTTCACGCCGGCTCCAGATCACGCGGCGCACGTGCTCGAGACGCTGGCGGCAGGCAAGCATGTCCTTTGCGCGGTACCGGCGGCGATGTCGCTGGAGGAATGCCAGAAGCTGACTGAGTCCGTCAAGCGCAGCGGGCTAACCTACATGATGGCCGAGACGAGTTACTTCCAGCAGTTGACCATTTCGGCGAGGAAGTTCCAGCAGGCGGGCGAATTTGGCAGGATCTACGCGTGCGAGAGTGAGTATCATCACGCGGGCTTGGATTCGCTCTTCGTCGAAAACGGCCAGCGGACGTGGCGGTACGGCTTTCCGCCGATGCACTACCCTACGCACTGCACCGCCCACCTGCTGAGCGTGACGGGTGAGCGAATCACGGAAGCGACCTGCATCGGCTGGGGTGACTCGGACCCTGTCGTGAAGGACAACCGGTACAAGAATCCTTTCTGGAACGAGACGGCGATGTTCAAGACGGACCGCGGGACGGCATTCCGTGTCGCAGTATGGTGGAAAGGGGCGCATCGGGGGACCGAACGGGCGCAGTGGTATGGAGACAGAATGAGTTTCTTCTTCAATCACCCAAACGGACTCGGCCCGGCGATTGTGCGTTGGAGTGTTGACCAGGAGAAAGACAGCGCCGGATTCGCCCGCCAGCGGGCGGTCCTCGAGAAGTATGAGGAAGTGAAATGGTGGGCGACCGAGATGTTGCCCGCGCCGCTTCGGCACAACAGCGGCCACGAAGGATCGCACACATTCATAACGCACGAATTTGTGGACGCCGTCCTGAGAAAACGCAAGCCGGCGGTGGACATCCACGAGGCGGTGGCGTACACCTTGCCCGGGATCATCGCGCACCAATCGGCGCTCAGAGGCGGCGAGCAGATGAAGGTGCCGCAGCTGGGCTAAGATCGGCTATTCGGCGAGGGCGGCAAAGATCAGCCGGTAAAAGTCGGGGTGCGACTGCCAGGTCTGTGCCGTGATGATCCTGCCGTCGCGGACGGCTTCCCGCTTGTCCCAGGTGCCGCCAGCCTGGGCGACTTCGAGACGGACGTGCTCGTAGCAGGTGACACAGCGGTCCTTGACGAGGCCGGCGGCAACAAGAACCTGGATGCCATGGCAGATGGCCCAGACCCATTTGCCGGAATCGTGGAACTCGCGCACGAGTTGCAGGAGAGATTCGTCGTGGCGGAGGTACTCCGGCGCACGGCCACCAATCAACAGGATTGCATCAAAGTCAGCGGCCGACGAATCTGAAATCGCGATGCTGGATTCGACTCCGTAGCCGGTTCGTTCGACGTAAGTGTCCCAGCCGGGTTCAAAGTCGTGCATGACGAGATGGAGGCGGCGGACCGACGGGGCGGCAACAACAGTTTCATCGCCAGCCTCCTGGAAACGGTGAAGTGCGTAAAGGGTTTCGTAGGATTCGCCTGCATCGCCGGTGATGATCAGGATTCTGCGGGGCATGGATACTGTTGTATCTCAATGGGTGGCTGTAATGGATCACCATGGTTCCTGCCCAAGGAATTTAGGTCCCGCGCTTCACATGAATAGGTGAGCAGGGCTTGACTAGGCGTCATGCGAGCATCTTCTTGACCACGTTGCCGGCGACATCGGTCAGGCGGAAATCACGCCCCATATGACGATAAGTGAGGCGGGTATGGTCGAAGCCGAGGCAATGCAGGATCGTCGCCTGGAGGTCATGTACATGCACCTTGTCCTGGGTGATGTTGAAGCCGATGTCGTCGGTGGCGCCAATCACCTGCCCGCCTTTGACGCCGCCGCCGGCGAGGAACATCGAATATGCAAGCGGATGGTGGTCGCGGCCGGCATTCTCCGGGTCCTGTGTGTTACGGATTTCAACCATGGGCGTGCGGCCGAATTCTCCTCCCCAGACGACGAGAGTGCTGTCCAGGAGTCCTCGCTGCTTGAGATCCTTGATGAGACCGGCCGTGGGCAGGTCAGTGGCGTCGGTATTGCGCTTGAGACCTTTGTTTAGATTGGTGTGCTGGTCCCAGGAAGCATGCATCATGAGGACGAACCTGGTACCGCGTTCCACCAGGCGGCGGGCGAGCAGGCAGTTGGTCCCGAATTGGCGTGTTTCAGGGGCGTCGAGTCCGTACAGCTTGCGGACATGTTCAGGCTCCGATGAAATGTCGGCCAATTCCGGCGCCGCCGACTGCATCCTGTAGGCCAGCTCATAGCTCTGGATTCGCGAGGCGATCTCCTGGTCGCCGGTCTCCTGCATGCGCATGCGGTTAAGATCCGATGCCGCGTCGAGAACGGCGCGTTGCGACCGGGCGTCGATGCCTGGTGGATTTGACAGATAGAGAATTGGATCTCCCTGGTTACGCAGAAGCGTTCCCTGGAAATGTGAGGGCATGAATCCGCTAGAGAAGTTCGATGCGCCGCCGCTGGTGCCGACGCCGGAGGTCAACACGACGAACCCGGGAAGATTTTCCGATTCGCTGCCCAGCCCATAAAGCGCCCAAGCGCCCATCGTTGGGCGGCCAAGTTGGATTGACCCGGTGAAGAGCAGCAATTGCCCTGGATGGTGATTGAAAGCGTCGGTGTGCATCGACCGGACGAGACAGAGGTCGTCGGCACATGAGGCGATATTCGGGATGTAGTCAGAAAACTCGATACCAGATTGGCCATGCGGCTTGAATATCCTCGGACTGGCGAGGACATTGGCATTCTTTTGGATGAAGGCCAGGCGAAGTTGCGAGGTAAGTGAATCGGGCAGCGGCTTGCCAGACCACTTCGCCAACCCCGGCTTGGGATCGAACAGGTCCATCTGGCTTGGCGCCCCCTCCATGAACATGAAGATGACGTTCTTCGCTTTGCCGGGGAAGTGGGGGTTCTTCGGTGCGAGCGGATTTGGCGGCTTGGATTCGGCGGCGCGTCCATCGCGCGCGAGAAGGTGGCCGAGGCCCAACATGCCGATGCCGCAACCAACTTCGCGAAGGAACCGGCGGCGATTGCGGAGAGCGAGAAGATCCTGGTATTCCATGAAGGCTCCTATTCGCGGGTAATGAACTCGTCCAGATTCAGCAGAACCCGGGCAGCGCTGACCCATGCGGCGGCCTCGGGGCGCAAAGGCAGGATCTCAGCGGCGGATTTGGGATCGGCGGCAAGCGTTGCGGCGCTTGTGTCGATCAAAGATTGCAATCGTGCCCGTTCAGCGCCGGACGGCGGCCTGCCCAGGGCAAGCTGGAAGGCGCGGTCCAGTCTCGACTCTGCAGGCGCTTCTCCAGTGATCCGCAAGGCGAATGCCTGGGCAGCCTCGTAGAAGACTGGATCGTTCAGCAGGTTCAGGGCTTGCAGGGGCGAGTTCGATCTCCGCCTGCGTGAGCAAGAGACGTTTGAATCCGGCACGTCGAATGTCATCAGCATGGGATAGGGCGTGGTCCGCTGGAAGTGGATGTAGAGCCCGCGGCGATACCGGGCCGGGCCCTCATCCTCATCCCATTTCACGCTGCCTGCGTAGCCCAGCTCTGCCACTCCCTTCGGCTGCGGCGGGCGGACGCTCGGTCCGCCAACGCGGTCGTTCAGCAGTCCGCTCGCCGCCAGAGCAGCGTCGCGGATCTGCTCCGCTTGCAGCCTGACACGCGACTGGCGGGCCAGGAGAGTGTTCTCAGGATCTTTCTCCATCAGTTCCGGCCGCGTGTTCGAGGATTGCCGGTAGGTGGCCGATGTCACGATCAAACGCAGCATCTGTTTCACACTCCAACCTGTGTCACGAAACTCGGCGGCGAGCCAGTCGAGCAACTCGGGATGAGTTGGCTTAGCGCCTTGCGTGCCGAAGTCCTCCGAGGTCACCGACAACCCGCGCCCGAACATCTCCTGCCAGAGACGGTTCACGGCAACCCTGGCGGTGAGTGGATTCTCTTTGGCGACCAGCCACCGGGCGAGTGTCAGCCGGTTGCGCGGCGCGCCCTCGGGCAGCGGGCCAAGCGCGGCAGGTGGCGCCGGACCGACCTCGATCCCCCTGGCCTTGAAATCGCCCCGCACGGCTATGTAGGTTTTCCGGGGGCTGGGCAATTCCACCATTACTGGCGCCTGCGAGAGTGCCGGGTGATGAGCGTCGAGTTCCGAGAGCCGCTTGCGGAAATCGCGAAGGCCGGCCAGCGCATCCGCGTCACGGTTCTTGGACGGGCCTGGTGTCGAGACGAACCAATACATCAGGCGCTCCCGGTCGCGCTCGGACCGGCTCTCTCGCGGCGTTCGCAAGACCTCTTCAAAGCGGTCGAACATTGGCCTTGAGTTGGCGATGACAAAATCCCAGTCCAGATCCTCCCCGGGGTTGTTCATTGCCTTAAGGACATTGGCCTCCCACTCCTGCTGGAGACGGTCAATACCGTAGAGGGACATGAGTTTTGAGCGTTCGGCAAGGTAGGCGGGACGGGAGCGGAGATAGGGGCCGGTCTCACCGGGCAAAGGCGCGTCGATGTCGCGTTCGTCCGAGTTGTTGAAGAAAGCGAAGAGCGAGTAGTAGTCCTTCTGACTGATGGGATCGAACTTGTGGTCGTGGCATTGCGCGCAACCGACGGTTAGGCCGAGCCATACGGTGCCTGTGGTGTTGGTGCGATTGACCAATTGCTCGAAGCGGCTCTCTTCGGGATCCGTGCCACCCTCGCGATTGCTGAGCGTGTTGCGATGGAAACCGGTGGCGATCAGTTGATCCTGGATGGGTTTTTCGAGCAAGTCGCCCGCCAACTGCTCCACGGTAAAGCGGTCGAACGGCGTGTCGGTGTTGAACGCGTTGATCACCCAATCGCGCCAGCGCCATGACCATGGCCGTGTCCTGTCCTTTTCGAGTCCGTCTGAATCACCGTAACGAGCCAAGTCTAGCCATGCCCGGGCGCGCTGTTCACCGTAATGGGGAGAGGCGAGCAGGCGATCCACGAGGCGCTCATAGGCGCCTGGAGCCGTGTCGCCCAGGTACTCAGCCACCTGGGTGGGTGTGGGAGGCAAGCCCGTCAGATCGAGAGTGAGGCGTCTGATAAGAACGGTTTTAGGCGCTTCATGCGAGGGCGCGATCGACTCCCTCTCCAACCTGGCGAGGATGAAACGGTCGATGGGATTGCGTACCCAGGCGGAGTTCCTCACCGCCGGCACGTCCGGTTGCACAAGAGGTTGGAAAGACCACAGCGTGGACTTCGCGACCGGCTTAGCTGCCTGGGTACGGGGCCACTCCGCGCCGGAATCGATCCATGACTTGAGCGTGGCAATCTCGGCTGCGGATAACGGCGGGCCTGCGGGAGGCATCCGGAAACCGTCTCTTTCAGAAATCACTCTTTGGATCAGCTTGCTGTCGCTGGACTTGCCCGGCAGGATGACGGGTCCGGAATAGCCGCCTTCCAGCGCCGAAGGACCATCGTCCAGGCGCAATCCGTTCGACTTGAGGCGGACGTTGTGGCACATCTGGCACCGGCGCTTGAGAACGGGTTCGACGTCCTTGGCAAAATCCGGTTTCACTTGTGCGTGCAGGCAGGATGATCCGCCGACGGCAACAGACAAACAAATAGCCCAGATACAGCCCCTCATGGGCCGCTATTGTACCGTCATTCACACCGCCATGGGTATTCAGTACCACGAATCAATCGCTTGCATAGTGATACGTGCTGGTCGAATCGAGGCTTCGGCGGCGTTCATTTGGCCGCCGGACGCGCTGGCGATTCGAGTATGAATGAGACTGCCCGCTCAAGACTGGCCGCCGGAGCTCGCGTATTGTCCACTCCCGGCAGTTCACTGCTCTCGAACCCCGGAATGCGCTTCTGGAGCAAGTACGCCCATTTTCGGGCCTCGGATGCGGCAAAGAGCTTGTCGTCGGCGGCAAACTCGAACAGAAGACGAGGCGTATGTCCTGGTTTTACGGTGGGCAGTCCGGTGGGTAAGCCCGCGATGGCCACGGCACTGGACCAGTTCTGTGGAGAGGCCAACGCTATGTTGATCGCGGTAAATGCGGCCGGGCCGTGGCCGATCAGGGCCGTTCTTGCTGGGTCTATTCGACGAATACGCGAAACCAATTGGCGTAACCGCTCCAGGTCCGCCTGGTCTGGGCCCTCAAAACGCGAATACCGCGACCTCGCTGACGGTGCCAGTACGGCAAACCTGCGCTCCCGAGCCATCCTGCGGAGGACCTCTCCGGACCCGGGAAGAGTGTCGAGCCAACTTGACTCATCCCCCCCAAAGCCGTGCAGTACCACTATGAGAGGGACTGGCTCATCTGGAGGCAGGGTGGAGGGCAGGAAGAGGCGGAAAGTACGGATCGATTGATCTGCATTCGAGTCGTAGGCCAGACGCAGGTCTTCCTGGCCGGCCAAGGGATCGGCGCCAGATTGAAGATGGCGGGCGTAGGACTGGGCGCGCTCGATGTCGGCGGAACTGAGAGTTGCTGACCAGAACTTGGGTGACTTGCCCGATGCCCAGGATTCAATCACCGGGTGAGGTTCAGACATGCCGCCTGCTGGCTCCCCAGCCGCCTCAGCGGCCATGCCGCGGATCACCCACTCAATGAACTGAAAGGCCGCCGGCGCACGGGCATCACCCGCCGGTAGGCCCTTCAATGCGATTGAATGGGCCGCCTGCGAGAGTTCGGATTGCTTTCGCCGCCAACCACTGTCGACAAGGAAGGGCCGGGCGCCAGTAACGACAGGTTCCTGCCCGCCGGCGAGCAACCGATAAATGACTTTATATGAGCCTACAGGCAAGGCGCGGACGGGTAGCGGAACGTCGATCGGGTCTTCAGCCGGCACATCCATGGACTCCCCTTGCCAGACGGTCATTCCGGTGGAGTCCGCGATGGCGAACTGGAGTTTCGCCCCAGGCGGCTCTTTCACTCTTAAGACCCTGTTGAGCCGGGCGTGCAGAAAACCGCCGGGCGAAATTACCCCGCGGTCAAGCCGGAAGTCAAGGGAAATCGCAAGATCGGTGGCGGGGCCGTATGGCACGCCGCGCAGCAATGCAAGCAGCCGGGCTCCTAGGACCCAACCCACATTGTTTGCGTTCATCCTCAACGCCTGTTCGGTGGCGCGAATGAGAATTGGAATCCGTTCGTCACGTTGAGCCACCTTCGGATCGCCATCTACTTCAAGACGGATGGCCGCGCTCAACGCTTCCACATCTTGCATCCGGGCGTTACTGAGGAACTCTCCGCCGATGACGAGCGGGGACGGCAATTTCGATGGTTCCTGCGCCTCCACAGCCGGGCAGGATCCTGCGAGAAACAGTGATAACGCCAGCCAACGCATCTCAGGCATTATGCACCACGCGAGGCGGAGGCCGCTTGTGGGCACGATACAATTTTTCTTTCATGCGACACGCGATTTGTGCACTTCTCGTCCTCTCCCTCAACGCCCCGGCTCAACCGCCGGCAGTTGCAGCGCCGGTTCCATTGACGGTGAAGGATTTGATGCGGGGGTCAGGTCTCTACGGCTACCAGCCAAGAGGGTTGCGCTGGTCCGGCGACGGGCAGCGGGTCTATTTTGAATGGAAGCAATATTCCGACCCATTAACAAAGGAATTCGAGACCTATGTCGTTTCCCGCGACGGGTCCGGCCTGCGAAAGCTGAGCGAAGAGGAGGCAAAGCTGGCGCCGCCGATGTCTGGAACCGGGAGCGAAGACGGGAGCATGGTGGTCTATTCGGATGCTGGAGATATCTGCATCCATGACAGAAGAACCGGCCAACGTCGTGTGCTTGCCAAGACAAAGGACGTCGAGTCCGATCCCGGATTCACGCGAGATGGCTCAATGGTCTTTTTCACTCGCTCCGGCAACTTGTTCAGGCATCGTTTGAGCGATGGGTTCATCGAACAACTGACCGACATCCGCCCGGCCGGGAGCCCGCCCGAGGAACCAAAGAAGGGAACCGAAAGCCAGGAGGTGATCAAGAGAGAAGAAAGGGCCTTGCTGTCAGTCGTGGACGAGATGGCCAAAAAGCGTGAGGAGCGGGAGGCGAAACAAAAGAAAGACAATCCTCGGAAGCCCTGGATTCTGCAGGGCCGGCAGCGGGTGGTCCGGCTTCAGCTTTCGCCCGTTGGGAAGACGGTGGCGGCGCTGGTAGATGAACCTGAAACCGGTGCGAAACGGGCGGAAGTTCCATTCCCTGTGACCGAATCCGGCTATACCGAGCCACGGCCAACGAGAACCAAGGTGGGGGATCCGCAAGGCAAGTTGAGGCTGGCCCTGCTAAACGTCGAAACAGGCGAACTGAAGTGGGTTGACCATGGACTGAAAGTGAAGGACGACAAAGGCAAGGAATCGCCGAGAGAGGTTTCGTGGTTGCGGCTGGAGTTCAGCCATGACGGCAAGATGGCTGCGATCGCGCGTTCAGTGGACAACAAGGACCGCTGGGTGTTGCTCGTGGATGCCATGACAGGCGCCTGTAAGGTGGTCGATCACCAGCACGACGACGCTTGGGTAGACGGGCC
Source organism: Bryobacteraceae bacterium (assembly GCA_029975915.1). Next base: position 46,160 of record JARKOC010000542.1, on the reverse strand, counting down.
GGGCGCGCGGACATTGGGATGGCTGGATGACGATAAGACGGTCTACTACCAAAGCGAGAAGACAGGCTGGTCGCAACTGTACTCGGCAAACGTTGAGTCGGGGGAAGCGCGACAACTCACTTTCGGCCGCGGAGAGGTGATCGACGTTGAGTTGATGCGCGACAAAAAACGGTTTCGGATGCTAACCAGCTTCGATCATCCGGCCGAGCGGCAGATCTACGAGATGGACGTGGCGGGCGGTGCTTGGATGCGGGTTACAACTGAGCCTGGCCGGGTTGAGTCGTTTGCAGCCTCGCCGGATGAGTCAATGCTGGCAATCGTGCACAGTTACACCAGTCGTCCGCCGGAACTGTTTCTGATGCAAAACACGCCGGCGGGAAGCATGAAACGTGTGACGACGTCGCCTTCGCCTGAGTTTCAGGCTCGTCAGTGGCTCGACACGCCAATCGTGCACATCCAGGCGAGGGACGGCGCCCAGATCCCAGCACATTTGTACAAGCCGGCCGGAATTAAGAAGGGCGCGCCGGCAGTGATCTTCGTGCACGGCGCGGGCTATCTGCAAAACATCCACAGCGGCTGGTCGCAGTATGCGCGAGAGTATCTTTTTCACCATCTATTGATGGAGCGCGGCTACATCGTGGTGGACATCGATTACCGGGGTTCGGCCGGCTATGGCAGGGACTGGCGCACGGCCATTTACCGTCACATGGGTGGCAAGGACCTGGACGACCACGTGGACGCGGCGCGGTGGCTCGTGAAGGAGCATGGCGTCGATCCGAAGAAGATCGGCATCTACGGCGGCTCCTATGGTGGATTCATCACGTTGATGGCGATGTTCACTCAGCCCGGAGTATTTGCCGCTGGGGCGGCTCTGCGGCCGGTCACGGACTGGGCTCACTACAATCACCCATACACGGCGAATATCCTGAACACGCCACAGAAGGACCTGGAAGCGTACAAGAGGAGTTCGCCGATCTATCACGCCGCCGGTCTTCAAGGTGCGTTGCTGATTTGCCATGGCATGGTGGACGTGAACGTCCACTTCCAGGACACGGCCCGTCTGGCGCAGAAGCTGATCGAACTTGGCAAGGAAAATTGGGAAGTGGCCATGTACCCGGTGGAAGACCACGCTTTCATCCAGCCTTCGAGTTGGGCCGACGAATACCGGCGGATCCTGAAGCTGTTTGAAGAGAACCTCAATACACGTGCGACAGCGTCAGCGGCGCCGAAGCGGTAAAGGTCCGGCCTTCGGTTGTGGTGAGCCAGGATTCAAGTACATAGCGGCCGGCCGGGAGCGCTGTGGCGTTGAACCACGTGCCGCCCGCTTGGCTGCCTGTCAGACGAATCGTCTCGGCCCAGATAAGTTCGCCTCTCGACAAGGTAATGGACTGAAACGCCTGGGTGAAGGCTTTGCCGTCCGAATAGCGCCAAACCACCTTGCCTTGGTCATTCCACAGGACCATTTCGTACTGTTGGCCGGTGGCAAAGCGGAGTGTCAGCGGCATGGCAGTCGTATTGCGGAGCCGGATCTGGGCATGGATAACCGGGACCGCGGTCAATGGATCAACTGGCGGCATCAGGTTGGCCACGGGGGCATGGTTGTCGATTGAAAGGCCGAACGACAGTTCAGGCGCGCTGACCGTGGTAGCGGTGCCCAAACGCGCGTAAACAAGTTCATACCGGCGTGGACCGGCGATCGTCTGGACGGTGCGGCTGACGAGTCCGACGTACGGCAGCAGGAGATCGGTGTCGATGCCGGCATCGGCGCATCCGCCAAGCCCGTATTTGATCTCAAGCGCGTTGGTGAATTCGCCCAGGGGACCGGTGTAGTTGGCCTCGCGTGAGACGACTGTGCTGGTGGGATTGCAGGGGTCCACCGAAGATTCCGATACATCGCCGGGTTTAGCCGCCGTGTCGAGGTACACCCTCTCCGACGATGTCCGCTCGTCCCACATCATGATCCGGCCATCATCGCTGTTGCGGATCCAGACGGGGCTGATGGCGCTGCCGGTCACAAGCGCGTAAGTCTGATCCCTGAAGACTGCGGTCCTTTCGACACGTACAGTCTGGCCGGCAGGAATCCCCGCACCAGTAGCGCGATAAACCCAGACGTTGCCCTCGTCGAGCGGCAGCCAAATGCTCTGCGCTCCGAGTGCACAGCAGACCAGAAGACTAAGAATAGTAGTTTTTATCCCAGGCATGACGGCGCAAGACCTCCATCGCAGGACCGGGAAGGGGCCCCATGGAGGAGACGGCCAGGTTGGCCTCAACGTTGCGGATTTTTCTCATGCCTGGAATAACCGTCGAGACAACCGCCGGCGCCAGCGTGAAGCGCAAGGCAGTCGTAGCCAGGGGTTCGCGCAGTCCGGCTGCTTCGAGGTCAGCTTTAAGAGAATTTGCCCTCGTAAACACTTCCCGTTTGCGATCGCCGCGGAAATAGAACGCTCGGAATTCGGCGGGATCGAATTCAGTATCGGGCGTGATGGCTCCGGTCAAGGCGCCCTCGTCGAGCGGGCAGCGTGCCAGCACGCCGATGTTGTGCTTCTCGCAGGCTGGGAACAGTTTACGTTCAGGGGTCTGGTCGTAGATGTTGTAGATGACCTGGACTGTATCGATCAGGCCAGTCTCTATGGCCTCAATCGCCGAATCCGGCTGGTGGTCGTTAATCGAGATGCCAAAGAAGCGAACCTTTCCAGCCTTTTTCAAATCCTCGATGGCGCGGCGCCAATCGTCGCTGGCGATCCACTCGGGGTTCCAGACGTGAAACTGCTGGAGATCGAGCCGCTCCGCACCCAGATTGCGGAGCGAGGTCTCGGTGCACTCGACGATATAGTCGTAAGGGAATACCTGATCGATGGCAATGCCCGGGCGTGCCGGCCAGAGTTTGTTCTTCGGCGGGACTTTGGTGGCCACATAGGCCGTCGCCCCTGTTCCCTTCAGTGTGCGGGCGATGAGCTGCTCTGAGTGACCATCGTTGTAAGCCAACGCCGTATCGATGAAGTTCAGTCCGTTTTCGAGCGCGTGGCGGAGCGCGGCGACGGCGTCGTCCTCCTTGTGGCCGCGCCACTGGTTGCCGCCCAGTCCCCATGCGCCGTATCCGATTTCAGAGACTTCGAGTCCGGTTCGTCCGAGTATTCGTTTGTGCATCGCCTACTATCCTAGCCCCTGTGGTGAACAATTGGGGGTGCAACCGGGGTCGACGCGGCCACGTCAACCTGCGTGGAACAATAGAGGCATGGGGATGCGGCTCATCTTGGCTTTGTTCGCGCTATCGCTCGGTTGTTGGGCGCAGAGTGTCCGCCTCTACCTGAAGGACGGGAACTACCACCAAGTCCGCGAGTACAAGGTGACTGGAGAAAGGATCCAATACTACTCTACCGAAAGGCGCGAATGGGAAGAAATCCCGGTTGAACTGGTCGATCTGAAAAAGACCGAAGCCGAGATTAGGGCTAATCAGGAGAAGGAAAGATCTGAGACGGCTCAGATGGACGCCGAGGAGAGGTATGATCGCGCGGTGAAAGAGGAGATCGGTCGAGTTCCATTGGATGCAGGCGTTTACCGTGCCGTGGGCGAAAAGATGGATGTGCTCAAAGAGGCGGAGCTTAGAATCGAGCACAGCAAGAAACGGACGATTCTGAAGATCCTGGTGCCGGCGCCGGTGGTCCCAGGCAAGACCTTTGTCGAGATCGTCGGCCAACGCGCGGCCTACGAAGTGGCCGAATCACGACCACAGTTCTACTTCCGTTTGAGCCTTGGTGAGAGGTTTACTCTGGTCAGGATGACTCCCCGGAAGGACGCGCGGCTCCTCGAAATCTGGAACGTCGAGCCGATGACCAAGATCGTTTTTGCTGAGCGCGAAGAGGTCGAAATATTCCGTCAACAAATGAAGGACGGTCTCTATAAGGTCTGGCCGGTGAAGGACCTCGCTCCCGGCGACTATGCCTGGATCGAATACTCAGAGGACAAAGCCAATACCAGAGCCTGGGACTTTCACGTCCGGGCCGGGCAGTAAAGGTTAAGTAGCGACGCAAATGTTGCTGTAGAAGTTCTCCGAGCGGACGAAGAGTAGACCATCGGTTCCAATAGAGGAGTAGATCGGCGGCCGGTGAATCTGGACCTAGAGGGGTGTGTATTGTTGAAACCCAACGGGGCCGGTGAAGGTCAAATAGAGTGGAGGCATCCATGCCGGCAACGCTGAGTGGAACATATACGACCTACAGCCTTTCGCTGTGGCGTTGGGTATCGTCTTCGCTCGTCCTCGCCGATACTCAAGTACGGGACCGGATCGATGCGGAACTTGGGATTGTGCTTGAAGAAGCCGGGCTTCTGCGCGCGCCTGCCGGAGTCGCGCCGGACCTTCTGTTACGCTATGAGGCTGCCCCAGGGGTGCTGGTGGCCGAATTAATCGATGCACGCACGAACGAAAGGGTGTGGAGAACCGATATGCGTGGCGACCGGAACCGCGTCGAGGAAGAAACTCTGGCTGCGCTAGGCCATGTCTGGCGGGTCTGAGTGGTCTCCGCCCATTCCGGACCATTCATCGAATAGAGTGTTGCGTAGCCCCAACCTCGCCAGCGCACGGCCGACGGTAACGTTGACAATCTCGTCCACGGTTTTTGGCTTGTTGTAGAAGGCCGGGACCGGAGGCATGATTACGGCCCCGTTTTCCGCCGCAAAACTCATCAGGCGGAGATGCCCCGCGTGAAGTGGCGTTTCGCGGACGAGCAGGACCACCGGCCGCCCTTCCTTTAACTGAACGTCGGCGGCACGGGAAATCAGGTCCGCGGTATGGCAGTTGGCGATGGCGGAAAGTGTCTTGACCGAGCACGGAGCGACGAGCATTCCGTTTGTGGCGAAAGAGCCGGAAGCGATTGGCGCCCCAATATTGGACGGTGAATACACCGCATCGGCTAGAGCTTCAACCCGCTTGACGGTCCAGCCGGTTTCCTGAGAAACGGTCGCCCGTGCAGCCTGACTCAAAACGAGGTGGGTTTCTATTTCTGGGTCCTGACGAAGAAACTCTAGCGTTCGGATCCCGTAGATCGCGCCGGAAGCGCCCGTGATGCCGACAATAAGCCTTTTGGGCATGACCTATTCTAGATTCCTTCAAAGGGTCATGGATTCGCTCAACAGGAGAGCCAGTTTGCGCACATCCGGCGAGTCCTCGCCAGCGTAGGCAGCCAGATTGGCAAGCAAGTTTGACTCGCCACGCCGGGCGCACCTGGCCATGGTCCGGTGCAACACCGATTCGACGGCCTGTTCTGCGCGCAGTTCGGCATACCAGAGCAGGCGTCGCATGCCGCCCTTAAGATCCTCGTTGAACCTTGGATTGCGCGAAATCCTCCTTCTGATTTCGCGCACAGGCTTCACCGCCTCCTCATCAAGAACCCTGATGGCCGCACGGGCCTCTGCCCAGAATTCCTCTGACAACACGTATCCCAACCGGGCTGCCCAAGCTGAGAGCAGGAGGCAGTTCACGTTCCAGCCCCGCCGGTCCTGAAGGTCGATGCAATGGCTTGCTACGCCGGGCCTGTCGAACAGCGCGGCGCAGAACTGAACAAATCCGGCTTCTGAGGCCTCGTAGCTGTTCATCCGCGCTTGGCCATCGCCCACCAGTCACGTTTCATTGCTTCGCCGTCTATGTCGGTGTACACCCACACGTCACGGCGGCTGTTCTCAGGAGGAGTCTTGAACAGCGATTCCCTTGCCAGTTCAGGCCGTGCAAGCGCTTCGACAAGCGCCAGATCCCACATGATCCACTTTGTGGCTTGCGGACTGTGCGAGAGCCAGCGCGCAGCCAGGTAGCCCCAAACGCCCCCTCGTCCCCTCAGGCCGTCGATCGTTTCGCCAAGGTCAAACACGAGTTTGCGACAGACGTTGGCGGGCATGATATGGAGTTCCAGACCCTCAAGGTTCAGGAGATAATTGAACGCGTTCAAGTCGTTGCGGACATTGAATTCGTCTTTGTTCCAGACGCCTGTCGTGGCGTCGTAGTGGGCGGCCATGGAGTAGCAACGCACCTTCGGGACGATTTGCGGATTCAGTTTGAGCGCGGATGCCAAGTTGGTTACTGCGCCGATGCAGACGATCGTTAGCGGTTCAGACGATTGGTTCAGCGCCTCCCGGATCATCATCCGCGCGGCTGGTGAGTCACGCGGTTCGTCGCCTCCCCACGGCTGGCCCATGATCATCTCGGCGCCCAACGGAGCAGGCAGGTCCTGGCGGCCCATCAGCCTGAGCAGATCTTCATTGATGCGCTGAGAATGCTCGACCGAGTTGGCCGGAGACAACCGCGTATGCCATTGCGCGGAACTCAATGCAGTGATTTCGAACGACGGTTCTTTGAGCGCCCGCACGATGGCATAGAGGTCGTCGATTTCGTTCGCCGTGTCAGCGTCGATTACAAGCCGCCGGCGCCCGGCGCCAGCCGCCGCGCTCGCCAGCAGCCCACCGGTCCCAACCCGCAAAAAGTTCCGCCTATCCATAATGCCCTCAACATAGCAGACCTGCGCGCCGGTGCCTTGTAGCGCGGCCTCCGCCTCCTTCCGGGAGTTTTGGTCACGCTATCCCCCCGCGAAGCTGCACAGGGCGTGCCGCCTGAGCTGCCCGGCTGGCCGAGGCGGCGCTCCAGCGGGCGCATCTAATGATTGTCGAGCCCTGACACCTGCGTGATTCCTACACCCTGTGGAATGCGAGGCCTTCACCAATCCCTATGATCCGCGGCTGATTGAGCGTATCGCGGCGTGTAGTCCACCGAATTCGTTGATCACTGTCGTATAGAGGTTCGGCACCGGAGCCAGCATCACGGCGCCGTAGCCGCGGAAAGTGCTGACCAGCCCCTCACCGGACATCCAACTCTTGAAAAGCCCTTTAGTGGCTTTCTCCACCCGGTACTCTAACGATGCCGTCCGCGCGACGGCGAACGAACCATCGACGGTCAGCGTCTGCCCCTGGATTTCGATTCTCTCCACGGGTCCAGGAGACCAGTAAATGACCTTTCCCTGACCCGACACTTGCGTTTGAAACCAACCTTCGCCACCGAACATTCCACGGAACGCTGGATTCGCCTGCATCTCGATGGCGATACTCTGATCGGAGGCAATGTAGGCTCCTCTGTCGAGCACCCAGGCCTCGCCCGGACGCAACTCCATGACGTTTAGTTCGCCGAAAGTCGGCTCCAGATAGATCTCGCCAGTCCCCGAATAGACCGGCCTCACGGCTTTTTCCTTCGTGAGGAACGATTTAGCGAGACCCCCGAGCGATGGCCCTTCCGCGGTCATCTGAATCTGGCCAAACATGTAGTGCAGTTGGCCGGCTTCAATCGTCACAGCGCTGTTGCGTAATGTGATTTTGGCCATTCTGTAAGGTTCACGGTTCAGGATCTCGAATGAAGTGCCTGCGGCGCCGAATCCAGCGGGGCCGGGCGCATACTGCTGCTGCGGAGCCATCATAGGCATGGCAGGCTGCGGCGGGGGTGGCATCGAAGGCGGGGGCCCGGCCGTCGGCCACGGCTGGGCGTCGAGGGGTTTCCCGCAGGTTCCACAAAACCTCACGCCGGGATCGAGCGGCGATCCGCACTGGATACAAAACTGGCTCATTGCTATCTCCGGGAGCTGGATCTAGTCCAATACCTTCCACCGAATGCTGATGACGATGTTCTGGCTCTTCTTCGAGCGCAAAGCGACCCGCTTCCACCCGTTCGATGGACCCGGCATCTCGGCGAATCCAACATTCGTCAAGTCCGTCTCCAGGGTTACGGGGACTCCCGGCAGAGCGCCGGTTAGCGTGCCTGTTGAAGCCTTATTCCCCTCGATCGTTACGACGCCGTTCTTGTCGAGTTTGCCCAGCCACATCAGCATCCCGGACGATGGGCCAGAGTATCGGGTAGGAGAAGAAGTCGTAGCGGCGGGTGCTGCAGGCGCGGCGGTTTGTGACGGCGGCTGCGTCACCGGGGCCGGGGGGAAAGAGCGCTCCTGCTGAGGCGATGCCTGCCGGGCTGGTTGGCTGGTTGCTGGTGGAGCGTATGCAGGCGCGCTTGGCTGGGATGGCGGTGCGCTGTAAGCGGGCGTCTGGGACGGCGGCGAGGCTACGGGTTGCGTCGTTGACACGCCACGCTGAACCGGCGGGGATGCCGAGGGCCGCGTTGCGGGAGCAGCCTGGTAACTCGGTACCGGGGTTGGCGGAACGCTGTCAGCTGCCGCAGGAGGCTGCGATTGAGCCATTTCTGGTGACGGCTCTGCGGGCTGGGTGGATTGTGTAGGGCTTTCCTGCGTCTGAATCACAGCCGTCTCCTCGGCGGGCTCTTTCGGCCCGAGGAACTTCTTGTAGCCAAAATACCCACCTACGGACAAGACCAGAGCCCCCGCAACCAACCCAGCGATCATGCCCATGCCAGCGCCCCTCCTGACGACTGGCGCCGGTGGCGCGCCGATAGGCTGCCGATCGTACGGAGACACTCCGCCCAAGGCGCTGGCAGGCGGAGACGATGGCTGCGGCGGTTTCGACGCCGGCAAAGGTGACGCGGCTGGTGTCATCAGCGGTGCGGGAAAGGCGGCGGCCACTTCCACTGCCTGTCCACACGAGTTGCAGAACTTCATCCCCGCAGGAACCTGCGCACCGCACTTGGAACAGGTTGTGGCGGCTGCCGGTTCTGGCCGTGGAACACCAATTGGTTCGGGCCTCGTGGACTGAACGGGAGCCGCCGCTACCGTTTCCTCATCCATTGGTTGGCCGCAGATGCTGCATGTTTTGGATCCGGCGGGCACTTGGGACCAGCATGTGGGGCATTTCACAGTCGCCGCCACTGGTTCGGATTTCGTGCTGGGTCCGGATGCCGAAGGGGCGGCTGCCAGATTGATCGCGACAACTGGTTGTCCACAACCTGTACAGAACTTCAACCCTGGCGCGATGTCCGCGCCGCACTTTGCACACTTCTGCCCTGTCGAGGCGGGCAAGGGTGGAATGGCGGATTGGGGCGGCGTCGAAGCAGGTGGGTGAGCCGCGGCAAGAGAAGTTCCGCAGCCGGTGCAGAATTTCAGCCCTGTGGTAACGGGTGCGCCGCACTTCGGGCAGTTCTGTTCCGCTGAGACAGGTATGCCGGGCGGGAAGGAAGGCGAGAGAGATGGTGACACTGGGACCTCGGTTGAAGACAGCGGCGTTCCGCAGCCCGTGCAGAACTTCAGCCCTGCCGTAATGGTGGCGCCGCATTTCGGACATTCGCTGCCCGCCGCAGCAGCCGGCTGGGCCCCAGGTGACGCCGGAAGCGGCTGCCCACAGGAGACACAGAACTTGAGGCCTGCTGCGTTCTCCTTGCCGCAGATACCACATGTCGCCATAATCCCTCCCTCCGGCCAACCAAGCCCACCGTTCCGGCCCAGGTGGCCGCAACTCATTTATATGCCAAGGCTCCTCGAAACGCCATCCGTTGCTGCAGTTTGAACACACCGAGCCGGCCGAACTTGTTCTCAAACCGAGTTCAAGACGGTCAGGACCTAATCATATCGAACAATCATGGCTTCCGAGTCTCAGTGAATGACCTAATGACAAAGGAAGATTGTCTTTCATTCAAAACAATGGAAGCATTAGGTCCAGCGCCCATGTGGTTATCGCGCTTGTGCCGCGAGAGCGGCTAATCGTTCACCACTCAGGCTGCGGCCAACGCTGCCGAAATGAGCCGATGTTCCCCATTGTGACTCCAGTGGTGGTATGAATTGGATGCGGGCTCCCTCCCGCAGAACTGGCAAGCCGCCTCAGTGCGACGGCGGGCCGGGTCCGGATTTCCGGCTTTGGAGACGAACAATGAAGACTGGCTTCCTCTGCATCATCTCGGCGGCGCTCATTTTGCCGTGTTCCGCCCAAGAATTGACGCCCAAAACCGACTTCACCGTGAAACTTCTCGCTCCACTCAGCACTGAGACGGCGCAGAAGGGCGACAAGATTTCGGCCCAAGTGGTAACGCCGCCCGTTTTCGCCGGATCCATCATGGAGGGCGAAGTGAAGGAGTCCAAGAGCGGCAACAAGTTCAAGGGGCGATCCACTCTCCTCTTCACTTTCCACACACTCGCGCCAAAAACAGGCTCGCCGCTGCCCGTCAGTTCCGACGTAAAGGGTTTCACAAACTCCAAGGGGCAGCAGAACGTGGATGAAGAGGGTGCGATCGTTGAAAAGAAGAACAACCTCGGCAAGATGGCGGCGGCCACCGGCGCAGGCGCGCTGATCGGTGCGCTGGCGGGAGGAGGCAAGGGTGCGGCGATAGGCGCCGGAGTCGGGGCAGGCGCGGCGCTGGTATTGATTCAGTTCGGCGCCAAGGCTCCCAATATCCGCTTCGATCCTGGAGCCGAGATCCTGCTCAGTGTCAGTCCTCGGAGAGAGGACTCCAAGAAGTAAACCCGGCTTCGCTCCGGTGGTTCTCTATTTCGCGGCCGGAGCAACCTGTAGGCCGTCGACCGCTACATCTCCATTGACCCCTTTGTTTGATATGGTCACAGTGAACTCCGCCGGAAGATCATAGCGGCCAAGCCAATCCGCCGCCTGTCGTTGATTCACCGTCGTTCTCAAGGTCTTTCCACCGCCTGCGATCACAACGGGCACGTTCGTGGCCCTGCTCGCCTTGGGCGGATAAAGCAGCTTGATGCGGTACCGGCCGGCCTGAGGCAGTTTCACAGCAAACTGCGCCGTGGCGCGGCCATCGCGAGCATCAAGATCGTGGAAATACGAAGGTCCGAGCCGCGGGTGATCCGCTCGGGATCCCTTCCACGCAGGGCTCAATTGTGCGAACTGGCTATCAATAACAATCCCCTCCATTTGCGCCGGGTCGATGTCGCCCTTGCTCAATTCAGGCGGCGCATCTAGGACTTGCCTGTCCGTCAGCAGTCTTTCGCGCAGTCTCCCGTAATCTACATCCTGCACGGGAACTTTCTGGTCAATCGCGAGTGCAGCCGCCGTCGCGGCCGATTGTCCAATCACCATAAAAACTGGTTCCATGCGGATCGAGCCGTAGGCAATATGCGTCGCCGACAGACAAACCGGGACTAGCAAGTTCGAGACCTCGCCCTTCCTGGGCACAATCGATTGGTAGCTGATGGGATACGGGGGAAATCCGCCCACCTGTACGTTGCCCTCGTTGCGGACGAAACCCTGCTTGGTCACGTAGCGTTGGACATTGTGCGAATCCATGCTATAGGCTCCCATGGCAATCGAATCATCCGCGATAGTGCGCGCCATCACGTGATGCTCGGTCATCACGACTGGCCCTAGCATTCTCCTCGCCTCCCGGATATAGAGCTGCGTTGGCCATCCGCCGTTTGCCCTGAACTCATCCTTCGGCAGCCCCCACTGGCGGTAGTAGGCGCGGATCTCCTCAGGAACGCGCGGGTGGTTCTGCAGCGTCCACATGTAGCCCTTTTGGTAGACTTCATGCCGTTTGACAATCTTCTCGCGTGTCGCGTAGTCTCCTTCCGGGTAGTCCCAATTGGCTCCCATGTAGTCGGTGGACACCGCCCCATGATTGTTCGTGTCGGTCTTCAGGTTCGGAATTGGGTCGTATTTGCTCGCCGGGTTGTGATACTTGCCCGTCTCGGCGAAGCGGAGCAATAGTTCATGGTCCAGTTCGTCGTAACCTTCAGGCTTCTCGATAGCAATCCGGTTCCTGGGGTCGTTGGTCAAGCACATGCGAAAGCAATAGGCCTGAATCCGCTTGTCGCCTGCGCCCTCTTCGCCTGGTCCTGTCGGATCGATGATCGGCAGCAGGCCGCTTTCCGGCTTCCCAGGCACAACGTAGGGATCAACGTTCGCGCCTTCAGGGAACTGATGGTAATGGAAGTGTGCTGGTTGGGATCCGTTCCAGGTCTCCCCATACTTGGAATTGCTTTCACGGCCGACAGTATAGGAGATGCCAGCTTTTGCCATCAGGTCGCCCTCGTATGTGGCGTCGATGTACATTTTCCCTTCATACTGAGCGCCGCCTTCGAGCACGATAGCGACGATTCTCCCATTCTGTTTCACCACCCCTTTGCCTGGCGCCAGATCGAGCCTTGCTCCCGTGATGACGCTCACCTTTGCCTCGGCCAGCATCTCGCGGTAGACCTCGCTGGCCACCCTGGGCTCGAATGTCCACATCGCGTCTTCGCCCTTGGCGTTTGGCCCTCTGCGCCGCTGGAAGTACTGGTCGCGCGTCTCCGCTGACCACGCCTTCGGATTCTCGTACTTCTTCCTGATGCGCTGATAGAACTCACGGGCGATGCCTCCAACCACCGCTTTGTTGCCAATGTCGGTCCAGCTCAATCCGCCTGTGGTCAGCCCGCCGACATGCGTCCCAGGTTCGAGGACAATCACGCTCTTGCCCATCCGGCTTGCCTGAATGGCTGCCGCGATGCCTGACGACGTGCCGCCGTAAACGATGATGTCCGCCTTGCGGCCCGAACCGCATGCCCCCAAGCACATCGCCAGGCACAATAGCACTCCTGCCGCGGCCTGCCGTGGTGCTGCACGGTTCCTCATTGGTGTCCTCCGTCCTTTGCTTCAGTACTCCCAGTTGAACCGGCTAATACCTTTCGGCTGCATCTTCCGGTGGATGATTCCCATGGCATCCTGCTGCGGCGTTCGAACGTAGTCAAACACCGCCGCCTCCGACTTCAAAGTCTTCTGGAGTTCGGCCACGTCGATATCCTGGACTGCGATGCCTCTCTTGATGGCCATGGCCGATGCCACTCCGGCGGCGTGGCCAATAATCATGTACTGCGGTTCCATTCTCAACGACGAATAGGCTACGTGCGTCGCCGAGAAGCAGACCGGCACAACGAGGTTGGCCGCCTGTTCCTTCTTCGGCAGGATGATCCGGAATGGGATCTGGTAGGGTTTCACCGCCACCTGCATATCGCCTTCGTTTTCCGCCATGCCCCGCTCGTTGACGAAGCGCTGGATGTTGTGTGAATCCGAGTTGTAACTGCCCATGCCGATGACATCCGGCTTGCGAAGGTCTGTTTGCAGGTCCTTCTGGCTGGCGACATAGACGCCCACCATGCGTCGCGCCTCGCGCACGTAGAGCTGGTGAGGCCAATGGTTGGAGTCGGTGTATTCGTCACGCGCAAGCCCCCACTCGTTGACTTCCTGCTGCAATTCCTTCGGTACTCGCGGGTCGTGCGCCAGGAAGTAGTAGAAGCCTTGCACATAGTCGACATGGTTCTGCCAAATGCGCTCCCGGGTGGCGTAGTCGCCATCGGGGTAGTCGTAGTTCTTCCCGATGTAGTCAGTCGAGAAAGGTCCGTTGTTATTGAAGTCCGCCTTGCCATTGGGAATTGGGGCAATCAGCGTCAGTTCGTGAAACACGGGCGAACGGCCCTTCACTTTCACGAAGGCATCCAGATAGCGTGCCAGCAGTTCGTAGCGTTTGACGTCATAACTGCGAGGCTTTGGCCATGGGACACGATTGGCGGCCACGTTGGTCGTGATAATGCGGAAGTTGTAAGCCTGGATCTTCTTGTCTGCGGTTCCAGGGGGTTCCGGCTTGGTGGCCACTACTTCCGGCAATGGCTTGCCCGACTCGTCAAGAGCGGGTACGTCGAACAGAAACTGATGATACGGCGTCTTGTCCCTGACTCCCGCCAGTGACTCCCCGTATTGAGCGGAGCCTTCGCGTCCGAACGTGTAACTCACCTTGGCCTGCGCCATCAGATCGCCTTCGTACGAGCAATCAGCAAACATCTTTCCCCTGAACCTCTGCCCGTTCTCCATGGCGATCTCAACCACCCGGTTGCCGTTCAACGTCACGCCCGTCTTCTCGCGCAACCGGTGATTGAAAAGCAGCGTGACACCGGCCTCTTTTAGCATCTCGAGCATTACCGACTCGCCCACCTTGGGCTCATAGAACCAGGCCACGGGATTCTTGTAGCGTGTCATCTCATAGCGCGCGCCGACGCGATAGTAGAACTCAAGCGCCAGTCCGCCCAACACTTCGCGCACCCCTGTATCGGTCCTTGACAAGCCCCCAGTCGCCATCCCGCCTACATGAGTGCGAGGTTCAAGAAGAACGGTCTTCAACCCCTGCCGGGCGCCTGAAATGGCTGTCATAACGCCACCGGCCGTGCCGCCATAGACCACCAGGTCGTAGTTTTGCTGCGCCGCCGCAGCACCTGCGAAGCAGAAACCGGCCGCGATCAACCCCAATATCTGATTCATGTCTTCGACTCCGTTCTATTTCGGTTCGGGTCTCGCCCACGGCGCCGGCCCCTTCCGGGGAGGAGGCGCATAGCGTTTGCGCAATATTGTCAATGCCCGGTTGTGATGCTCGATTCCTAGCTCAAAGACTGCGCCCTCAGCCAGTAGTGCCTGCTGCAACTCAGCGAGGGGGACCTCCTGTACCGCAACTCCATGCTTTACAGCGAGCGCCGCTGCGACGCCAGCTGCATGTCCGAGAAGCATGTACTGCGGCTCCATCCTCATGCTGGAATAGGCGATGTGACTCGCGGAAAGGCAGACAGGCACGAGCAGATTCGTTGCTTCGGCGCGCTTCGGCGTCAAAGATCTGTAGGCAATTTGATACGGCTTCACTCCTACCTGCACGTCACCCTCGTTTTCGACAAAACCCCTGGCGTTGACGAAACGTTGCAGATTGTGGGAATCGCTTCCGTAGCTTCCCATCCCGACAACGTCAGGCTTGAACAAGTCGGTTTGCAGGTCCTTCTGAGTAGCAACGTATTCGCCAATCATTCGCCTCGCCTCGCGGATGTAGAGTTGGTGAGGCCAATTGCCTGTGTCGACGAATTCGTCCTTCGCCAGGCCCCACTGGTTCATTTGGTCCTGCAGCGTCTTTGGCACGCGGGGGTCATTCGCCAGGAAGTAGTAGAAACCTTTCTGATACTCCTCGTGCTCCTTCCAGATCCTGGCGCGAGTGGCATAGTCTCCGTCCGGGTAATCGTAGTTTTTGCCGATGTAGTCAGTCGAGAAGCCGCCGCGGTTGTTGAAGTCCGCCTTGCCATTCGGGATGACCCTCAGCAGGTTCACTTCGTTAATATCCAGAGGCCGGCCCATGTACGGTGTCATGGCAGCAAGGTATCGGGCCAGCAGCTCGTAGCGCTTCACGTCATAGTTTGCTGGCTTGGGCCAAGGGATCCGGTTCTCTGGGACGTTCGTCGCGATGACGCGGAAATTGTAGGCTTGGATCCGCTTATCGGCCGCCCCAGCCTCTCCGCGCGGCTCAGGGGAGATCTCAGGCAACAGGTTGCCATTCTCGTCGCGCGCGGGGATGTCCACCGCAAACTGATGGCTGGGCGTATGAGCACGAATTCCGGCCAGCGACTCGCCATACTGTTGAGTGCTCTCGCGGCCGAACGTGTAGCTGACCTTGGCCTGAGCCATGAGATCGCCCTCGTACGACGAATCGACGAAGACCTTGGCTCTGAAACGTGTGCCGTTCATCGTGGTGATCTCGACGATTCTTGTTCCTTCCTTCGAGACGCCGGTCTTCTCGCGCAAGGGGCTCTCTTCGATCAGCGTGACGCCTTGCTCCTGCAGCATTTCCCGCATGATCCGTTCGGCGACCTTCGGCTCCGGCATCCAAGCCAATTCCTGCAGGTGCCGGTCGAGTTCGTAGTAGCGCCCGGCGCGGAAGTAGAACTCCAGCGCCAGCCCTCCGATCACCTCTCTCCTGCCGGTGTCAGTGCCAGAAAGACCCCCACTCACTAACCCGCCGACATGCCGGCCCGGGTTCACCAGCGCCACCTTCAGCCCCTGTCGCGCCCCGGCTACAGCCGTCATCACACCTCCGGCCGTACCTCCGTAGACGACGAGGTCGTAGCTCTGCTGAGCACACAATGTGCCCGCCAGGCAGAACGCTGCAACGGCCAAACGAATTCTTTTCATCGAACTCACCTCCAATCCAAATCCCTTTCGTTTCACGGCATCGAGACTCCGTCCCAACGCTGGCAGCCGCCTAAGCCGTCTTCCGGCTCATTCGTTTGCTGGTCTCACGCTGTGGCAAGTAAGCGCCCGCCTTTCGTAAGGTGTCGACAAGAACTTCGGTATCAATATCCGCCGCCGGGAGTTTCGTCCGAATGGACTGCACTGCGGCGGTCCCGGCCGCCTGGCCCATCAACACAGCCGCGGGCTGCACTCGAAATGCTCCGTGTACTTGAACATCCATCGATGCGCAACGGCCGGCCACCCACAAGTTTCTAAATCCTTTGGCGACCAGCATCCCGTACGGCAACCCTACCGATTCGCCGGGTTTCATCCTGCCCGTCTCACGAAACTCCCTGGAATACCGCTCGTACTGCTTATCCGACGTATCGTAGACATGAATGTCAATTGGATAGTTGTACACCCCGATCTGGTCGGGAAACTTCCTCCGCGCATTGTAGTCGGCCAGCCCGAGTTCATACTCGCCGAGCACGCAGCGCGACTCCCGCAATCCCATCAACGGCGCGGTAGTGACGTGCTCGACGCTCTCGCAGCCGGCCACGTACTTCCGATAGAAGGCGATGTACTCCTGGGCCAGCCGTCGGCCCTGCATCATGCCGTCCGTCATGCTCTTTTCGCGAAGCGCGTCCAGATTGAAAATGTGGCCGCCATTTAGCAGTCCAATCCGGTTGCCGATTTGCTGCATGCCCGGGAAGTGCCGGTCGGGTTGGGTGAAGAAGTTGTCTGCTAGCGCGCGTTTCATCGCCTCCTGCTGGTCGCCCATTCGCTCCCAATCAATGCCGGCGAACAGCGAGATCAGCGTCGGAGGCATGATGCCCGGCGTATCCCTGCCTGCGTCGCGGCACTTTGCGCCACACAGTTTTGCCAGTACGCCATTGCCCGTGCCGTCGATGAACGCCTTCGCCTTGATGTACCGGTAGCCTTCGATGTTGTGGATGATCGCTCCGCGAACCTGACCCGTGCGCACATCTGCGTCGGTATCGATCAATTGGGTAAAGAACCGAGTCTCGACGCCTGCGGAGACTGCACTCTCATCCAGCAACAACTTCAATCCCTCGGCGTTGAAGGGGATCCATCCGCCGTAACGTCTGCGCCACACGTCGGGGTGGATGCCTGGCTTGAGAAATCCCCGCTTGTAAAGCGTCTCGATCCACTCAAGCATCAGCCCGCCGGTCAGGCACTTCTCACCGTCGGCTACCGGGCAGAACGACATCATCATGCCGGAGGTGGCCATTCCGCCCAGACAACCGGTCCCCTCGGCCAGCAACACTCTCGCGCCCAACCGAGCCGCCGCGATCGCCGCCGCCGAGCCTGCCGGCCCCCCGCCGGCCACCAGCACGTCATACTCGTCCTCCACGGGGATGTCGCGCGTCAACCGGTAGGTGTTTAGCTTGGCGGACTGCCTCGGTTGACCACCCAGAATGCTGCCGGCGCCTGTGGCGGCTCCAGCAACTTTCAAGAGACTTCTTCTACTGACTGAAGACACTGTCGACTACCTCCTTCAGGCGCGTGTAAGCATCGGGCTGGTCTTTTCCTGCGGCAAGTACGCGCCGGCCTTCCGCAGAGTCGTCACCAACTGCTCTGTGTCAATGTCACGCGCAGGCCGTTTTGTCCGGATTGACTGAACTGCCGCCGTTCCCGCCGCTTGACCCATCATCGAAGCGGCCGGCTGTACCCGCAGAGACCCATGCACCTTGACATCCGCCGACACAGGCCGTCCTGCGACCCAGAGATTCTTCCACCCTTTCGGCACCAGAACTCCATAAGGGATCCCAAAGCACTCGCCGGGTTTCAACGCCCCAGTCTGTTTGTATTCCTTGCTGAATCGCTCCCATTCGGCGTCCGACGTGTCGTACGGATGAATGTCCACGCTCTTGTTGAATACAGCGATCTGATCCGGGAATTGACGTCTCGCCAAATAGTCGTCGAAGTTCAGTTCATACTCACCCAGAATGCGGCGTGATTCCCTGACGCCAACCAACGGCGCTGTCGTGACGTGTTCGATGTTTTCGCATCCCGGCGCGTACTTGCGATAGAAGCTCATGTACTCCTGTGCAAGCCGCCTTCCGAGCATGATTCCGTTCGTTAAACTCTTGCACCGCAGCGCGTCCAGGTTGAACATGTGGCCGCCATTCAGATAGCCAGTCGTCTGCCCCACCCGGCTCATGCCGGGCAAATGCTTGTCGGGCTGCGTGAAGTGGTTATCCTTCAGCGCCTGCGCAAGGAACTCGTACTGTTTGCCGCGAGGGAAGCGGTCCCAATCAATCCCAGCGAACAGGGAGGTCAGGGTAGCCGGCATGATATGCGGAGTGTCTCGTCCTGCCTCCCTGCACTTCACTCCGCAGAGATCCGCCAGCACCGCGTCTCCGGTGCCATCCACGAAGGTCTTGGCCCGAACGTAGCGGTAGCCTTCAATGTTGTGTAGGACCACGCCATCCACCTCGCCGTTGCGCCCGCTCACATTGGAGTCAATGACCCGCGTGAAGAATCGAGCCTCCACGCCGGCAGCGGTGACTAATTCATCCAGCAGGAGCTTGTAGCCCTCAACATTAAACGGCGTCCAGGTCATGTACCTTTTTCGCCAGGACTCCGGATTGATCCCCGGCGGCAGGAATCCTCGCGAGTACAGAGACTCAACCACCTCGCGCATAAAGCCGCCCACCAACATGCGTTCGCCGTTGGCCATCGGATCGAAGGCGGTCACCAGCCCTGAGGTGCCCATGCCGCCCAGACAACCAGTTGCCTCAACCAGCAGGGTCTTCGCGCCCAATCGCGCCGCGCAGACCGCCGCCGCAGTTCCTGCCGGCCCGCCTCCCGTTACGACGAGGTCGTAGCCTTCTTCGACGGGAACATCCCGAATCAGTCTGTAGTGACTCGTTTGAGATTTTGCGCCGCCGGTCGCCAGCGCCGCAGGAGACTTGAGCAGAGAACGCCTGCTTACCATGTGGGTCTCCTCAGGAAGCCCGGGCGCGGGAGTGGCTCGTTCGAGCTACTCCGCGCCCAGACTGGCTCTCACTGCCCCTAGAAGGTAAGGCGCAGTCCGAGTTGGACGCTTCTCGCCTTCATCGAACTGGTGATCACGCCGAAAGCAGCGTTCGTATTCACTCCTTGGCGGTTCGGAGAGAAGCTCACGCCGGGGTTGTTGAGGTTGACGTGGTTCAGGAAGTTGAACGCTTCGGCGCGGAACTCCAATTTGGACTTCTCCATGATCATGAAGTTCTTGAATGCCGAGAGATCCATGCTGACCATGCCCGGCCCTCGCGTATTAGGCAGCGTGCGGGGAGCGTTGCCGATAACAAAGTCACGAGGATTTGCAAATGCAGTGGTGTCGAACCACTTCGACACACCGCGGTTGTTGCCTTTCAAAGTTGGGTCTCTAAGTAGATCCGGCCAGCTAATCGTGAAGTTGTTAGCTCCTCGCACCATGAGGGGTGTGCCGGTTTGGATCGTGGTAATCGTATTCACCTGCCACCCGCCGATGATATAGTCAACCGCCGTCGGGGCATCAGAAGCGAACTTCTTGCCCTTGCCGAACGGCAGTTCGAAGACGCCGCTGCCGACGAACCGCTGCGAAACGTCGTTCTGGTCGATGGCGCGGTCCACCCGGCGGTTGAGCCGCCCGACCCGGAAATCGCCCGTCTCACCGGAAGACCCCGCGCTAGAGAAGCTCTCGTCGATCAACTTGCCGCCCGTATAGGAGAACAGAGCGCTAATGCCCTTCGCGTAGCGTTTCTCAAGGGTGAGTTGGACGGAATGGTAGGTGCTGGAGTTGCCGTGGTTGGCCATTGTCATGACGCTACCGTAGTCGGGATATGGCAACAATAACTGGGAACGTGGAACCGTTGTTCCAGCCAGAGCGCCTGACGCGATCTGCCCGTAGTAAGGGTTTGGAACATTGTTCTGCAGGGCCAACCCGTACTCGAGATAGTACTTCGGATCAAGTTGGTTGAGGTTGTAATTCGACCCAGGGATGTTGACGCCACGGTTACCGGCGTAACTCGCGCTGACCACCCACTGCCCCACGATTTCCCGCTGGAGCGTGAGGTTGGCTTGCTGCAGGTAGGGCGGCGGAGCAACGAGGCTCTGCCACCGCACGGCGAGGCCGCGGAACGCGTTCGGGCCGCCCGCGGCGCCTTTGGGCTGGATTAGCGAAGTCGGTCCGACGCTGAACTGGAAGGCCGGATAGTTGCTCCCCAAAGTGGACGCGAACGGCGTTGTCGCTTCCCACCCGAGTGAGTTCGAACTGTCAGCCTGCATGTCATATGACTCGGTCAACATGTGGACGATGCCGTATGCGCCGCGAATCACGGTCTTGCCATCGCCAGTGATGTCGTAGGCGAAACCGACGCGCGGGCCAAAATCACGATTGTTTCGATTGACGAAATTGCGTGGGTAACCATTCACTCCCGCATAGTTCAGCAGGCCAAGGTGCTTGGTCTCTGGATTGATTGTGAAGGGCTCAAAGTTCGAGTGCTTGTTCCATCGCTCCACGGGGCCGGACCGCAGGTCGTAGCGCAGGCCGAAGTTCAGGGTCAGCCGCGGAGTCACCTTCCAGTCGTCCTGAACGTATGAGGCGTGAGACCACGAGTGGAACGACATGTGACTGCGGACGGTCAAACTGCCGCCGCTCACCGCGCCGAGCAGATAGGTGGCCATGCCGACACCCGTGCCCGCTGGGCGTTGCGGATCGCCCGTCAGGCCCGCCGCGAATGTGAACGATCCGGAGGGGTTGGACTTATTGATCCAGTTCTCACGGATGTACCGCTGGTCAACACCAATCTTGATGGTGTGCTTGCCCCTGATCCACGTCAGGCTGTCAGCGAATTGCACTTGGTTTTGGGCGCGAAGGCCGAATGAGAAGGATGTCGGCCCGAGTTGGAGCATGCCGCCGATACCCACTGCCGGAAACATATCGTTCGGGATGATCGATGGGTAGCCAAGTTTCCTTGGCCAGTCGCCCCCGTATCCAATTGATTGGAAAGGTAGGTTCTGGCGGGTCACGTTCGCCTTGAACTCGTTAATAATGCTGGGCGAGAAGATGTGGGTCTCGGTAGCCACGAAATTGTGGTTGTCGCGCTGGTCGATTCGGGCGAAGGTATCCGGATCGGCCGGGCCGAGGCCGTAGCCCTGGCCCCAACGGGTGTTGCGGGTGCCGGAATAACGGAAGAAGGCGCTGTCTTTGTCGCTGATGCGGTGGTCAAATCGCATGTTCGTGACGCCCTGGTTTGAAGGCTGCACCGCCAACGAGTAGAAGTTGTTCGTGTTGGAAAAGGCGTTCAGCGGAGGCGTGTTAGGCAGCGGCATGAACTCAAGTACCTTGAGGCTCAGTGGATCCTGACGGTTCTTGGGCACAATGTTACCGGGCATGATGTCACGGATGAATCCTGACCCGTTCGGGTTCGCTCGTGTGGTGGCGGTGTCATAAATGGGAAGCAGAACGCCGTTGCCGTCGCGGGTATTCGAAAAATCACCAGCACGCTCAAGCGGCGTCGGGACGGTGGCTCGCCGGATCTCGGAGTTGCGGAATCGCCACTGCTCGTAGCCGACAAAGAAGAACGTCCGGTTGCGCCCGTCATAGACTTTCGGCATCCAGACAGGGCCGCCAACCGTTCCACCGTACTGGTTGTAGCGCAATACAGGCTTGATTCGGCCAGTGTTGGACGCTACCTGTGTGGCAAATGCGTTGCGGGCATCCAGCGCGTCGTTGCGGAAGAACTCGTATAGCGACCCATGCACTTCGTTTGTGCCCGACTTCGTCACGATGTTGACCACGCCGCCGGAGGTTTGGCCAAATTCCGCCTTCAGTCCATTCGTCTCGACCTTGAACTCTTCCACCGCGTCGACCATGGGCACGACACTGATTTCGTTGTGGACCGGCACGGTGTTGGCGCCGCCATCCAGGAACATTTGAGTGCCATAGACAGGGCCGCCGTTGAATTGGATCTGCGAGAACCCCTGATTGGTGATCTCGCCGAACCCATCAGCACCTCGATCGATCGGCTGCACGCCAGTGACGAGTTTCACCAAGTTAAATACGTGGCGCCCGTTCATCGGTAACTGCTCGATACGCCGCCGCTCGACGACCGTGCCAAGCGCGGACTCCTCAGTCCGGACGCGGGAGACCTCGCCCTCCACTGTGATCGTCTCGGTCAACTGTCCGATTTCCAGCGTAATGTCAAGCCGAAGCCGCTGCGCGACTTCAAGCTGGATGTCCGTTCTTTTGAACGTCTTGAAGCCAGCCGAAGTGGCGGTCACCTCGTACCTGCCTACAGGCAGGGCTGCAATGACGTAAGTTCCATCTTGAGAACTGCTGCCCTTATAAGTAAGATTCGTCGCGACCGCGGTCGCGACCACCTCTACTCCGGGCACGCGAGCGCCCTGCGAGTCGCTGATCGTTCCCGTGATTGTGCCTTGCGGGGATTGCGCTATTAACGGCGCGGCCGCCAGCATGGCGATCAATGCCGCCAAAGTCCAAACGCGATTCATGATGACCTCCAAGTGTAAAAGCCCAACCAAAGCGTGCGCGGATGTCTGGCCGCGCAAAGAACCATAGTCTACCTTCACCACGTCGAGATCCCAGAGTTCAACAGGATGCCCTGCACGCCGGATGCTCCGCGCGGATTGCCTCCAATGACAGGAGAGTGATCTTGGGGAGAAGTGTGAGTGTGCCGCCGGTGGCCCGTAATATGACTAATGGTTTCGACCCAGCCAATCGATTTGCGCGAGCTGGGGGGCGGGACTCTCGGCTCCTGTGGGCACACTCTCGGAGACGCACGCGGCGTGCACCTACTGAAGCGGCTGCCCTCTGCCGTATGCCATGTGACTGCAAACGGGCATAGGTAGTTGGTAGAGCTGCCTCGATAGAACCCTGAAAGGCTCCCTGATGGCTCATTCGACATGGACCAACCTATCTTCTGGCTGCCATTCTAGGCTTGCTTTGTGTGACGAAGGGGATAGAATGGGGTGAGTTAACGGTTAACAAGGTTTGCTTTCAAAAGCTTCCGATATACAGTCCGAGTTGGACCACATTCTGGAAAGCCGCTGGTTTCGGGAGTCTGCCCAGCTCCGGCTGCTCCTCAAACACGTGGTTGAGGAGACCCTCGCAGGCCGCCAGGACGGGCTGAAAGAATACTCGCTTGGGCTCGCGGTCTTCCACCGCTCACCTGACTACGACCCGCGGAACGACGCGATCGTCAGAGTCCAAGCGAGCCAGTTGCGAAAACGCCTGGCCTCCTATTACGAGCACGAGGGCCAATCTTCCACAGTCCATATTGAATTGCCGCGCGGCGGGTACGTGCCGGTTTTCCGGGATGTCGATCCGGAGTTGCCAGTTGAGCTGCCTGAGCCGCCAGCTCTGGTCCCTCCTCTCCAGGCGATGCCCTCTTCAAGGGCAGGAAGGTGGAAGCTTTTCTCGGCAGGTTTGGCCGTTGGGGCACTCCTGGCTAGCGCGGCATTCCTGATCCTCAACCGGAGTCCTGAACGTCCCACGATCGCGGCTCCGGCCGTGTGGGGAGCCTTCGTCTCCTCTCCTGCCGAAACCATCGTAAGCTTTGGAGTTCCTCTCTTCTACAGCGGAGGGGGCTTTTTCATCCGAGATACGATGATCAATCTGCCAGGCCAGATGCAGAATGAGAGATACCGGGAGATCGCACGAGGCTTGGGAACGCCATTGATCCCGCAGGAAGACATCTACACTGGCATCGGCGACATGGTGGGCACGCACGAGGTTGTGCAATGGCTTGAGGCACGGGGCGTCAGGACCGGGCTGGCGAATTCGCACTACCTCGGCCATACCGACATTCTCGGCAAAAACCTTGTCGTCGTCTCCTCCATCCGCTTCCAGACTCTCCTGCAAGAGATGCAACTGCCCAGTCATTTCACTTTCGATGGGTCACAGGCAGGAGGATTCCACCTGGACGACCCTGGTCCTGGCGAGCAGAGGTACTACTCAGCGCTCTCGGGCGCGGGAGTGGACACCTCCTACGCCGTCCTCCACCTTTGGCCCGGCAAACAGCCGGCCCACCGCATTCTCTACTTAACCGGTATCACCACCTGGGCGACAGAGGGCGCAGCGCACTTCGCGGTGGACTCCGAAAAGCTTTCCGATCTCCAAATCCGTCTCGACGCCGACCCGCCCGAGGGGCCCAAGGGCAAGAAAAGCCCTTTCTTCGAGGTCCTGATTCGCATCGAAGGCAAGAACAACAGGTTCCGGACCGCGAACTACGTCACCCACCGTTATCTCCCTGAGAATCTCTCCAGCGCTACTCATTAGTGTAGTGTGTGTGTTGGGAGTTCTCCTTCATGTCATCTCAGAACCGCCGGTCATTCTTGACTTCTCTGGGCACAGCACCCTTCTTTGTTCGTAATCTCATCTCCGCGCCGCCGTCCGGCAAACTCCGTTTGGCTAGCTTCGGCGCGTCTGGGATGGCGTACGCGACGCTGGATGGAATCGCCACCCATCCAAACGTCTCCCTGGCGTGTGTAGCGGAGGTGGACTCTTCACGCCTCGCCCGGCTCAAACAGAAATATCCGGACGCCCGCATCTACGTCGACTGGCGTGAGATGCTCGACAAAGAGCGGAAGAACCTCGACATCGCCTGCGTCGGTACGCCGGACCACATGCACGCCCCTCAGGCCATGTCCTCCATGCGTCTCGGCCTCCATGTCTACGTCCAGAAGCCTTTGACTCACGACATCTACGAAGCGAGGAAGCTGACCGAATTCGCGCGCAAGAAGCGGCTGGTCAGCCAAATGGGCATCCAGATCCACTCCAACCGTGAATACAAGACCGCGGTTCGTTTGGTTCAGGACGGTGCAATTGGCAAGATCAAGGAAGTCCACGCCTGGAGCAACAAGAAGTGGGGCGACACCGAACCGTTCCCGAACCGTACGGACCCGATTCCCGATACCTTGAATTGGGATCAGTGGCTTGGCGTGGCCGCCGTACGCCCCTACATCGACAAGTACTATCACCCTGGCAACTGGCGGAAACGGATCGATTTCGGGACCGCCACCTTCGGCGACATGGGCTGCCACATCTATGACCCGGTCTTCGCCGCCCTTAAACTGACCTCGCCCATTTCGGTTCGCTCCGAAGGCCCCGCGCCAAACGAACACAGTTGGGCCATTGACGCTGTCATCCACTATGTTTTCCCGGCGACGCTTTATGCCGAAGGCAAAACGGTGAACGTCACGTGGTACGACGGAGACCAGCGTCCCCCTGCCAATATCCAGGCGCTCGCCGGCGGGCGCCGTTTGCCCGGCCAGGGATCTCTCATGATCGGGACCAAGGGCATCATGATCCTGCCGCACATCGGTATGCCCATCCTTCTGCCAGAGGATCAGTTCAAGGATCTCTCCATTCCAACGTTCGAAACAACGGACCACTACCACGAATTCGTCGACGCTGTCCTCGGCAAGACCACCACATCCACCACCTTCGACTACTCGGGCCCGCTCACCGAAGCAGTCCTGCTTGGTCCTTTGGCGACCCGGTTCCCCAAGACCACTCTCGAATGGGAAGGCAAGAGGCTGCGCTTCCGAAACTCGAAGGAGGCCACGTCCTTTGTCCGCCGCAGATACCGCGACGGCTGGAAGGTGAAGGGTCTCAGCTAGTCCAGCCCCACTGAGCGCCACAGTTTTAAGCACCCGGTCTACCCTCTGCATTCGCCGTAGTATGGTTCTTACGTGATGAGGTGAGACAAATGAACGGATTCGTTGGCTTCAAACCCAGCGGCCTTCGCCGTGCCGGGTTGCTCCCACTGATCTGCGTGGCCGCTTTGTCCGGAGTGGCCCCGGCAGTCTTCGCGGCCGCGCCCGATGACCTGCTTCGATGGCCTTCGGGCGATCAACAGACGCGGCCCTGGGGCTACTGGTGGTGGATGGGCAGCGCCGTCGACGAGGCCAATCTGACTAGAGAGCTGCAGCGTTACCGGGATGCGGGCATGGGCGGCGTTCACATCATCCCGATTTATGGGGCCAAAGGTTACGAGTCCCGTTATCTCGAATATTTGAGTCCAGCCTGGATGCGAATGCTGAACCATGCCGTTTCCGAGGGACGCCGCCTCGACATGGGAGTCGATATGACTCTCGGTACCGGGTGGTGCTTCGGCGGTCCCACGATCACCGAAAACCTCGCCTCGGCAGCCGTCGTCGTCAAGACGGCCGAGGTCGCCGCCGGCGCACCTGCTCCAGCCGATCTGGTCTCAAGTCCGCTCCAAGCCCTGATCGCCGATTGTGGGCAGGGGCGTGTCCTCGATCTGACCGGCAAGCTCCGATCAGGAGCTACTTTGGACTGGAAAGCGGAAAGCGGCCCCTGCCGCCTCTACGCTGTCTCACAGAAGCCTGCTGCACGCGTCAAGCGCGCCGCTCCCGGCGGGGCCGGGTTCATGCTCAATCCCCTTTACCCGCCTGCCATCCGCAAGTACCTGGAGCGTTTCGAAGACGCCTTCAACGGATACAGCGGCCTGAAGCCGCGCGCCATATACCACGACTCGTTCGAATACCAGGCCAACTGGGCGCCAGATCTCTTCGCCGCATTCGAGAGACGCCGCGGCTACAAGCTCCAGTCCGAACTTCCGGCGCTGTTCGGCGACGAGCAGAGCGAACGCGCCGCCCGCGTCAAATCGGATTATCGTGAGACCCTGTCCGACCTGTTGGTGGAGGACTTCACCCCAACCTGGGTCGCCTGGAGCCGCAAACACGGCTTCATTACCCGCAACCAGGCCCACGGCTCGCCCGGCAGCCTGTTGGATCTTTATGCCGCCGTCGACGTCCCCGAAACCGAGATGTTCAACCGCGACCGCAGCACCATCATCTCGAAGTTCGCTTCTTCCGCCGCCCATGTCGCAGGACGCAAACTCGTCGCCAGTGAAACCGGCACCTGGCTCGCCGAACACTTCAATGAAACCCTCGCCGGGTTGAAAGACCTGCTCGACCAGTTGTTCGTTTCCGGCGTCAACCATGTCGTCTACCACGGAACCATCTATTCCCCCGACGACGCGCCCTGGCCCGGTTGGCTTTTCTACGCATCTACCCAAATGAATCCTCGCAGCGCGATCTGGCGCGATGCTCCGATTCTGAACGCGTATATCCAGCGCTGCCAGACCCTGCTTCAGCACGGTAAACCTGATAACGACATCCTCTTCTACTGGCCTATTTACGATGTCTGGCACAACCCGAAGGGGCTGCATCAGAACTACACGGTCCACCAGCGATCCTGGGTCGAGGAGCAGCCGGCTGGCCGCCTGGCCGAGTCGCTACTCAAGCGCGGGTATTCCTACGATTTCGTCTCTGACCGCCAACTCCTCGCCGCCACGGCTGGCACTGGATATACCCAAGTGACCGGCGGCCGGTACCCAATCCTTCTCATTCCGGCGACTAGTCATATGCCTCTGGCGACTCTGGAACGCCTCCTCGGCCTGGCGGCGTCAGGCGCCACAGTCGTCTTTCAGGATCGTCTCCCGTCTGGAGTTCCTGGTCTTAAGGATGCTGAGGAGCGGGCCAAGCGGTTGAAAACGTTTCTTGGCTCCGTTTCACTTGGCAATGGCGTCGCGGGTGTCCGCGAAGGCCGCCTGGGGAAGGGCCGCATCCTGGTCGGTGAAACGGAAGCGTCTCTCGCAGCCGCTGGCGCCCGCAGGGAGGGCCTGGCGGACCGATCCGGGCTGAATTACATCCGCCGCACTTCCGCCCAAGGCTCCTTCTACTTCATCGCCAACCGGGGCGCTGAAGCTGTCAACGCATGGGTGCCGCTGGCTTCCCGGGCCGCCTCGGCGGTGTTACTCGATCCGATGACCGGCCGGTCAGGAGTCGCCGCGGCGCGCCGTGCCGCGCAGGGCATCGAGGTCTATCTCCAACTCGACCCAGGCGCATCTATCTTTGTCCGCACATCCTCCAGTTCGATCTCAGGCATGCCCTGGCCGTACTACAGCAACGTCGGAAACTCCGCCGAAATCCGGGGAACCTGGAATGTCCGCTTCATCGAAGGCGGTCCTGAGTTGCCACCCTCCCAGACGTTAACCACTCTGGCCTCCTGGACCGAAGCCGGCGGCTCCGCGGCCCAGAGCTTCGCCGGTACGGCCGTCTACTCCATCCGCTTTGACGCTCCCGCTGTTCCAAACTATTGGGCCCTCGATCTCGGCGATGTCCGCGAAAGCGCCCGTGTTCGCGTCAATGGCCGCGACGCAGGCGCTTTGATCGCTCCGCCTTTCCGCGTCATCCTTGCGGGACTCATGCCCAAGAACAACCTGCTTGAAATCGAAGTCACCAACACATCAGCCAACCGGCTCCGGGATCTCGACCTCCGAAAAATCCCATGGAAGATTTTCCACGACATCAACATCGTGAACCTGGACTACAAGCCACTTGAGCCGGCAAGGTGGTCCTTGCGCCCATCCGGACTCCTCGGCCCGGTCACGCTTCGGCCCTTGGCCAGGCTCGAACCGAAATAGTCGATGGAATGCACCAACAATAGGAGGACACAACCATGCTGTCTGTCTCCCGCCGGACGTTCCTTAACTCAGCACTCACCGCGCCTGTATTTTCGCGGCCGTCGAAACGGCATAACATCTTGTTCATCGCGGCCGACGATCTGAACACGGGCCTCGGCTGCTATGGGCATCCTCTGGTCAAGTCGCCCAACATCGACGCTCTGGCCGCCCGCGGCGTTCTATTCCAGCGCGCCTATTGTCAGTTCCCGCTTTGTGGCCCGTCCAGGGCCTCGCTCCTGACGGGACTCCGTCCCAAAGTCACTCAGGTTCTCGGCAACAACATCGACTTCCGTGAAGCAGTCCCCCGCGCTGTTACACTACCGCAACTGTTCAAAAACAACGGCTGGTTCACTGCCCGCGAGGGCAAGATGTTTCACATGAACGTCCCCACCGAGGTGACGCTGAATCGTTTCCAGGACGAGCCCTCTTGGCATCATTCCGTTTCGCCCGGCGGCCCCGAGAACGGCAGCCTCCCCGACGGGAGCGTGGCTGTCCCTCGCGGCGTCAATTCGAACATGCACTGGCTTCGCACGGCGGACGCGCGCGGCCAATCCGACTCCAACGCCGCCGATCGCGCCCTGTCGCTTCTTGAACAACACAAAAACGGCCCCTTCTTCCTCGCCGTCGGCTTCCTTCGTCCGCATCTGCCGTTCGTCGCGCCGGGCCGTTTCTTCGATATGTATCCACTCGATAGCATTCCTTTGCCAGCCAATCCGCCTGGCGATCTCGACGACATCCCCGCCGCCGCAAAGGCCGTCCGGCCCCACATCTGGAACAACGGCAAGCTTGACGAAAAGGGCATGCGCGAAACCCGGCGCGGCTACTATGCATCCACCTCGTTCATGGACGACCAGGTAGGCCGCGTTCTGGACGGCCTGGCCAAGATGGGCCTGAGTGACAACACCATCGTCATTTTCTGGGGCGACCATGGCTGGAGCCTCGGCGAGCACACCCATTGGCAGAAGATGTCGCTCATGGAGGAGGTCGCGCGCGTCCCGCTGATCGTCTCTGCCCCTGGCCGCGCCGGCAATGGAAAGCCAAGCCGGTCGCTGGTGGAGTTCGTCGACATCTACCCCACACTGGCCGAATTGTGCCATCTGAACCCGCCAGCCGGCTTGGCCGGTAAGAGCCTGGTCCCGCTCCTGGACCGCCCCGATCGGCGTATCAAAAACGCCGCTTACACTCAGATCGCTTTCGAGGACATCCGCGGACTCGCAGTCCGCACCGATCGCTATCGCTACATCCAATGGCACGGCCGCGGCGGCGGCGAAGAGCTATACGACCACACGACCGATCCAGGCGAATTTCAAAACCTCGCGGATAAACCCGCCATGGTCCGAGTTCTTCGAGACCACCGCCTCTTGGCCGCTAATTACTCCTGGTAAGGGACTAATTCGCCGCCGGCCTTGTCAGGCTCAAACCCGTTTGCGACATGAGAAACGCCATCACGTCGGTCCCGTCGTCAATCTCTTTGGTCACAGGCAAGCCGGTAGAGTGGCCCACGCTAGTGTCGTAATGCAGCAGCACCGGCAATGTAGCCCCCGTGACCGACTGCATCAACGCCGCCATCTTTCGCGCATGGAGCGGCGCCACGCGCGTATCGGCATCGCCGGTCTTGAACATCACCGCCGGGTACCTTACCCCCTGTTTGACGTGATGATACGGCGAGTACTTGTAGATGTAAGCGAACTGCTTCGGATCGTCTGCCGATCCGTACTCCGGTGTCCACAGCGGTCCGAGCAGGAACTTGTGATACCGCACCATGTCCAGCAGCGGCACCGAGCACAGGACCGCCCGGTACAGTTCCGGCCTTTGCGTCATCGCAGCGCCAACCAGCAGACCGCCGTTCGATCCGCCTTGAATCGCCAGCCGTTCCGGTGAGGTGTACTTGTTGGCAATCAACCATTCGGCCGCGGCGATGAAATCGTCGAAGACGTTTTGCTTGTTCTCAAGCATCCCCGCTTTGTGCCACGCCTCGCCGAACTCCGATCCGCCGCGCAGGTTCGCAACAGCGAGCACGCCGCCGTTTTCCATCCACGAAGCCCAGGTCGCCGAGAACGATGGCTGAATGCTCACCGAGAATCCGCCGTATCCATACAACAAAGCTGGAGTCGAGCCATCCAGCCTCAGGCCTTTCTTCGCCGCCAAGAACATCGGCACCCGAGTTCCGTCCTTGGACTTGTACCAGACCTGTTTCACCTCGATGCCCGAACCGTCGAACGGAACCGCCTCTCTGGCCCATTCGACCAACCGGCCAGTGACCGGATCGAGCCGCGAAACCAGCGCCGGCGTCGTGAACGAAACGTAGGACAGATAGATGTCCTTTTCCTTCCACCCCGTGCCACCCACGTCCACGTTGCCATACGGTTTGATTTCCGCATCGGCCACCTTGCCGCCGTCCCGGTCCACCGTCCTGACGAGCGACCATGCATCGCGGATATAGCCGAGCACCAGCCTGCCCCCGGCCAAAGTGACTGTCTCCAGACTATCTTTTGCCTCCGGCACAACCAGCTTCCAGAAATGCTGCTGTGGCCTGGAGCAATCCACCCGGAACACCCGTCCCTTAGGCGCATTCCAGCTTGTCTTTAGGAACAGCTCACCGTCGCCCGCGTACGCCACCGACACCGCTGCGAAGTCCCGCCCCAGCACCGCCCACTCATTGCGAGCTGTGTCCAGCACGTACACCCAAGCCCGAGTCCAGCCTTCTGACAGGTTTACCACCAGGTACCGCCCGTCCACGGTAAGATCGATCATCGCTGAGTAGCGGTCACCAAACTCCTGCCCGAACAACTGCTCCGCCCGCGCGCCACTGGTTTTGAGGGATTGGCGAAACACTCGCGGCCCGGTGTTGGGCAGATCGGTGAAATACACCACATCACGCCCCGGCGCAATTCTGAAGCTCGTATAACGGCTCGGCGGCAATTGCACGGGCAATTCCTTGCGCGCGTCGACATCCAGGAAGCGCACAGTCCGCTCGTCGGCGCCACCGGCTCTGACTCCGTAGGCCAGCACCTTGCCGTCAGCCGACACTGTTTCGATCGATATAGACGACATGGCATCGCCCGCCGCAGTCTCCACATCCACCAGTAACTGTTCTGCGGCATCAAACCGTTCGCGATAGTAGATCGACCACCGTGTCGCGGTGGCCAGCCGCTTCATATAGAACAGCCGCCCGCCCCTCACGGTTGGAACTTGGACCTTGTCGGCTCTCATCAATTCAGTCAGACGGGTCTTAAGCTCTGCACGGCCCTTAATAGGGTCCAACTGCGAACGCGTGTATTTGATCTGTTGCTCGACCCAGGAGCGCGTCTCCGCGCTGGTCTGATCCTCCAGCCAGCGGTATGGGTCTGTGATCGCAACCCCATGAACCTGTTCGGTCACGGGCTTGGCTGGTGACGGCGGGTATGTCTGAGCATTGAGCATGGTGAATGCGGCGGCGGTCAGGATGGTTCTCTGGAACATGACTGGAACTCAACTCCTAATAGTGTGCCATGTGCCATAATCATGGCTTCGAGGCACACGATGGCCAATCCCACCCAAGAACCAGATGAAAAGACAGTTCCGCAAGCTCCGATTCTTGGCGAATTAAGCGACGGAACGAAGATCCTGCGCCGGCTGCCCCGCATGAGAGCCTGCGGATTGAAGGATGCCAAGGGCAAGATCTGTGCCGGCCATTTGAAACGCTGGTATTTCTTTGGTGAGGAACTCAAGGCGAAGTATGGCGAGCAGGCCGAAATCTACCGCTGCGAGAACTGCAAGACCATTTACTTGCCATGCGAGGAGGAATCCCCTCGATCGCCGATCCTGAGTTTCTGACTCGCCCTCGACCGGTCTCTGGCATCTCCTGTCGTCCGATCGGGATCGTGACGCGTGACTTTAACGGCCGTCAGCTAGGCAGTCGCGGATACTGAAATTAGGTTGGGCCGGCCCAGCCGAGCGTTTTGGAAATGTTACCTTTCGTCCGCCTCAGCCTCGACCGGAAACCACGGGTTGCTCGCACGCTTCCAGCAATCCACCGGACTGAATGGTGCCGGCTATTGTCACCGGCGGGGCCCGAAAGGAAAGAGAAAGCCGCATTGGACCTTCTCCAGAGAGGAGCGACTCGGTTTGGAGAGCAATCCAATGCGGCCAGCCCTGTTAGGGCTTGGCTGCGGCGACAGCGCATATGCTGGGACGGCGAAGCCTGTGTTCCCTACTTCCTATTGGCGAAGACCGCGTTCCAACAACCCTTCACCATACCGCCCGGCCAGCTACCGATACCCGCAACCTTGGGGGAGACGAAACCTTCTCGATGAGCTTCGATCAATTTGAATCCCTAAAAAAAGGACCCTCTGCTATCACACGCAGACGGTGGAACGAGTGGAAGAAAAATCTAACACCGGCTCCCGCAAGCACGACGTTCGTAACTCCATTCGTTCCCCTCGACTCCCTGTCACAGCAGAGGGCAGGTTCAAAGAGAACTCATCAATTCGCTTATGAGTGTAGCAAATCGAGTGCCAGTGCCGCTCGTCGAATAAGTTATTTGTTTTCAACGCTCATGATAATGTCGTCCAGATTGCTCGGGTTGCTCTGCCCAACCCGGTGTGTCAGCCTGACACGCCTTGCCCCACTCCTGCTCGTGGTGGCCTCTGCCGGCGCCCCTTTAGCCGGCCAAGCCCAGGAACTGGACTACATGGTCTACACCGAAAGTCCCAGGCTCTTCCTGAGCGAGCGCCGCCTAAAACTCCTCAAACGTGAACGCGAGCGCCAGTCGATGCGCTGGGTCCAGTTCGATTCGCTGATTTCGGGCGGCGCCCGAATGCCTGAGCCAGGCTTCGCTTTTGCCCTCTACAGCGCGATTACAGGCGAAGCCGCACCGTGCAAACGCGCTGCAACCTGGGCGCTGCAACAGGCAAGCCCTGCAAATCCTGACGATCTCCGCCAGATCGCCCTGGTTGTCGACTATTGTCAGTTTGCCCTCACTGAGACCGAAACCACGCAGCTTTCAAGGAGAATCGCGCCTTCGCTCGCCTCTCGCCCTACTTCGGCGCGGGCTGTCCGCTCAGCCGCACTGGCCGCCTTCGCCCTGGCTGACCTCGAACCTCAGGCCGCATCGGCCTTTCTTCGTTACGCCGTGGAAGACTGGTGGCGCAAGCGGATCCAGCCAGAGATGCGCGCCGAACGCAACCCGTTCCCGGCCAAAGCCGACCTCATGGCAGCCGTCGAGTTCCTCCACGCCATCCGGGACAACCTCCGAGCCGACTTGCGCGAAGGAACAGAGAAATGGTTCGAGAATCTGCCGCCCATGTTGTTGCTGTCCTACTACCCCGCACCATGGCCTGCGGCGGAAAACGAGTTCCGAATTCCCGCATTTGGCGCTTCGGGCGACCCGGACCTCACCGAAGCCGCACTCGGCAGGGCCTCTGAACTCGCTCTGGTCGCTTACGACACCAATTCGCAGCCCCACCAGTTCCTTCAAGGCTGGCTTATCCAGGACCGCTTTCTGATGCGGGGCCCCTTCGGCATCACTTACGAACTTCTTTGGGCCAACCCTTATCTGCCCGGGCTGAGTTTCACTTATATGCCCGATCAAGCCCATATGGGCGGAGTACTCCTGGTCCGCTCCAACTGGGACGAAGACGCCACCTGGTTCGGCTATATGAACGGCAGGGCCCAACTCTTTCGAAACGGCGCGCGCATGGAGATGAAGTTGGAGGCAACCACAGCGCCGCTTACCTTGGGGGCTACCCGCATCCACTTTGGTGTGGCCGGACTTCGTTTCCAGACCGGGTGGCTGAAGACTTCGCCAGACGACGAGCGCCCGGTGAGGGAGGAATACGATTACGTCGTCGGACTCTCGCCGAATACACTGTACGATGTCGAGGTCGATGATGAGGAGGTCTTCGAGTCCAGGACCGATTCGGGTGGCATCCTGGCTCTGAGCTTCCCAGTCGGGCAGACAGGCGGTGTGCGAATCAGCAAAGCTGCGCCTCTGCCGCACTAATGGCTCCCGCCGCAGTCGCCGAACTATGAATAGTGGCAAAGCATATGATGAGTCGCGGCGAACAGGCCAGCCTGGCGATTGCCTCGGCGGTGCTCACGACCCTATGGATTTTTGCTGGATCCTTCGCCACGGAAGGTGCGCGGCGCCACGACTTCCTGAATATTTACACCGGCGCCTCGCTGGCCCTCGACGGGCAATGGAACAGGCTCCACGATCTCGAAACACAACTTGCAGTTGAGCGCTCGCACGTTCCGGATCTGGGCGATCTGGTCCCTTTCGTCCGGCCCCACTTCTATGCCTTTTTGATCGCCCCGCTGGCGCTGCTGGACTTCAGCACCGCCTTTTGGGCCTGGCTGGCCGTTCAAACCATCCTCTACATCGGATTCGGCATTTGGGCAGCCAGACGATTCGGCTTTGAAACGCTGGTCTACTGGTCATTGTTCGCTCCCGGCGCGCTCAGCATCTCACACGGCCAGGATGCGCCAGTGATGCTGGCGATCATCTTGGCGGGCTTTATCGCCGCTGAGCGCGGTAAACTCACCCTGGCGGGAGTGGTCTGGAGCCTGGCGTTGATGAAGTTCCACCTCTGCTTCGGCCTGATCCTGGCATTACTAATCGGCCGCCATTGGCGGATTTTGACTGGATTCGCTGCCGGAGGAGCCTCTCTGGCCATCTTTCTCCTGGCACTGGCCGGACGCGAGGGCGCAATCCAGTATGTGTCAATGCTCACGAACAGTAATTTGGAGCGCCTCTCACCCGGTCCGCAACAGATGACGAACATCCAGGGCATCATGGCCAACTTCGGCATCGATTCAGCCTGGTTTGCGCTGACCGCGGGAGCGATTGCTACCGCCCTTCTCATCCAGGCGGCTTGGACGGCGTCGGTTTCCCTGGCGTTCTCGGCGGGCCTGGCAGGCGGCCTGTTCATCGTGCCCCACACTTATCTCTATGACACGACGGCACTTTTGCTGCCTTTAATCCTCGCCGTCCAGCCGGAGCAGCCAAAACCAGTTCGTTTGGCCGCCTTTGCCTTGATCGCCCCGATTGTCCCACTGATGGCGCTTTTCGACCCGCCCGTCAGCGCCGCGCCCGCGCTAGCGCTTTTCGCCTTCCTCGCCTCTCTGGCCTACTGCCGAAGACGGTCGCAGCCCGTCCAAACGATTATTGGCTGATCTTGCCCAGAAACGATTGCCCGGCTGCCACCTGCACACCGAAGCTCTCGGCCACGGTCTGCCCGACGTCAGCCAATGATGCCCGCGTGCCAAGATCCGCATTTGCTCTGACCTCCGGACCGAAGGCCAGCAGCGGCACATACTCCCTCGTATGGTCTGTTGACGGCGTCACCGGATCGCACCCGTGGTCGGCCGTAATCAGCGCCAAGTCGCCAGGTGCAAGAGTTGCCTCCAACTCGGGCAGCCAAGCGTCCACCTCTTCCAGGGCCTTAGAATAGCCTTCCGGATCGTTCCGGTGCCCGAACAGCATGTCGAAATCAACCAGATTGATCCAGATCAATCCCCCCGGATGCTCGCGCATCGCCTGGAGCGTCTTCGCCATCCCTTCGGCGTTGGACTTGGTTTTGTACCCGGCAGTGATCCCACGGCCCAGAAAGACATCGGCGATCTTGCCCACGCTCACGGCCGGAACTCCAGCCCCGGCGAGTTGGTCCAGCAGCATCCCTTCGGGCGGTGGGACGGCATAGTCATGACGGTTCGCCGTCCGGACGAATGCTCCAGGTTCCCCGATGAACGGCCGGGCAATCACGCGCCCCACTTCGTGCGGCCCCGACAGGATGGCGCGGGCGATTTCACAGATTTCGTACTGCCGCTCGATCGGAATCACTCGCTCGTGGGCGGCGATCTGGAAAACGCTGTCTGCCGATGTGTAAACGATCGGCTTGCCGGTCCGTATGTGTTCCTGCCCAAGTTCTCTGATGATCTCGGTCCCCGAAGCCGGCTTGTTGCCCAGCCAACCGAGTCCGGTACGCCGCGTGAACTCATCCATCACCTCGGCTGGAAACCCTTCAGGATAAAGGGGAAACGGTTTGTCGAGAATCACGCCGGCCATCTCCCAATGGCCCGTCGTGGTGTCTTTCCCGGGCGAAGCCAGCGCGCAGCGCCCAAACGAACCCCGCGGCGAGCCGGCGGCCTTTAGATTAGGAAACGGCCGGATGTTAGCCAATCCCAAACGGCACAGATTCGGCAGATTCAACGGTCTCAACCGCGCGCACGACCCTAACGTGTCGGCTCCGGGGTCGTCACCGTATGCCAGCGAATCTGGCATCGCGCCGATGCCAACGCTATCAAGCACAAGCAGGATGACGCGGTTGAAACCCATATCCCTACTGATGCGCCGGAGCGGCTTCAAGCGCTTCATTGATCCGTTCGGTCAGCATATCGACAAACCGGCCTGCGATATAGCCGTTCATGCGGCTGTGGACCTGGCCGGCGCGATCGATCACAATTGTCGTCGGAATGGAGTTGATCCGGAATTCGGCGGCCAGTCCATCCTCGAACCAGACGTTGCGCTCCCACTTGTTGCGCGCCAGGAACGGTTCCACCTGCGACCGGTCCTCGTCGGTCGATACCGCCAGAAAGACGACGTCCGGGTTTCCCTTGAACCTCGCTTTGGCCTGCTCGTAAAGCGGATGCTGTGCCCGGCACGGCCCGCACCAGGTCGCCCAGAAGTCGAATACGATCACCTTGCCCGAAAGCGACTTCAGCGGCAGAAGCTTGCCGTCCAACGATGTCAGGACGTGTTCCATCGGTCCCTCGGCGAACGCGTTGGGATCGATGGCGGCGATTCTGGTTCTGCGCGCCTCCAGCATTGCGGCTGTGCGCCTGAACGCGCCCATGAGTGCTTCATCCGGCCGGGCGCCGGAAATCGCAGCAAGTTGATCCAGTTTGTCGAGATCCCGCTTTCGCGATGCGGAGACTGGATTATCTTCACTCACGGCCAATGCCCCGGCCAAAGCTTCCATTGCCTCGTTGGGCTTCGACGATGCCTCCAGCCAGCGAGACAACTCACGCCCAGATTCCCCCGTGGGCATCAGCATCCAACCATTCCTGGCCGACTCCACCGCCTCCTGCACCCGGCCGAGCTTCCCCAGAGCCCTGGCTTCAAAAACCAGTGAGCGCGCCAGCGCGCGCTCGGTCTCATCCAATCTCCGTCCGCGGCCAGTGAACGCCTCTTCCTTGGAGTTCAAGCGGACCAAACCTTGTTTGAGCAGATCCCGCAGGATTCCTGAATACCGCAGAGCCCGCTCCAGACTTTCTTTGTCTTCTTTGTCAAGCAGCGCCCGCGTGACAAAATCAAGCGCCTTTGCACTGCGAAGCCCAGCCTCGATCGCTGGAACGCCATACCGCAGAATCCGCCGGTTGTCTCGCGCATCGACGGCCGCCTGCGCCAGCACTCTCTCCAACTCCGCCCGTTTCCCCGTCATTGGGTATTTCTTCAAGTGCCGCTCGAGGGCCCGGGCATACTCGACGGGAGACGAGCCGGCTTCAGCCAGCGCGTTCTCCAGCTCGGCATCCTCGCGCTCTGCCGCTGTCGGCGGAGCCGGAGCGCCGGGCTGTTGCGCCCATGCAATGGAATGGGCCGCGAGGAGGATCGTCAATAGGATCTGCTTCATTTGCCTGGGCCAGCTTCCTTGGCATCCGCTTTCTCTGGCGGATTGCGAAAAGCGTAAGCAAGTTTCGCAGCCCTCTCCCGTGCCATATTTAGGTAAGCAGTCCGCTGGGAGATTCGGTCCAGTAATGGAAGAAACAAATCCTGGCCCACCAGACGGCCGCGGTCCCATTGCGTCTCGAGCAGGAGCAATGAGCGGTTCACCCCCAACTTGTCAAACTGCGCCGCCCGCTCCAAATCGATGAACCGGATGGCTGATTCGCAGATCTTCTCAAACCAGTCGTACAAAGCCTGCGCGTCCGGGTCCTGGGTGTAGTTGAACTTCTGCTGCCTGTTCTGGGCGCCTTGAATCCATCGGAATGTCTTCTCGCCCATCCGCGCCACAGGCAACCCGCTCTCCAGGTTCCGGTCGAAGTGGCCCAATTTGTCAGCCAGCGCGAAGATCTCAGCCGTCTGTCCGGCGGTCAACTTGAAGGTGAGCGGATTGTCCTCGCCTGCCTGCTCCCGGTACTCCACCTCGCCCTTCTCGCTCAACTGCACTTCCATATAGGCTGGCGAGGAACCAGGAAAATCCTTACTGTAGAACAACTTTGGAGCATCCTGGGCCGTCGCGGCCGATGCGGCCAGCGCCAGCAGGATCAATCGCTTCATCGCGCCGCCTCGATTCGCGCATTCATTGGCCGGTGAACGGCGTGGCACACTGCTACCGCTACTGCGTCAGAGGCATCCGGCGTCTCAAACTCGCCTTCCAACCGCAACAGTGCTTTGAGCATCCAGGCCACCTGCTCCTTTTCGGCCCGGCCGTGACCTACGACTGTCGCCTTGACTTGGGCCGGCGCATATTCGCCTACCTTCAAACCCGCTTCGGCCATCACATACAGTGCGACGCCGCGCACATGGGTTAGTTTCAACGCGCTTCTGGCATTCGCGGCGTGGAAGGTATCCTCTACCGCGGCTTCATCCGGTTTGAATTCCTCAACGACCTCCCGCAACCGGCGCCCGATGTCCAGCAACCTGACGGCCAGCGGATCACCCGCATGAGTTTTGATGGCCCCCGCGCAGACTAACCGGTGTGCGGTCCCATCGCTGTCGATCACACCGTATCCGGTGGTCTGGCTCCCGCAGTCGATGCCCAGAATCCGCACGTGATTCAATGGCCGGAGCGACGCCTACCCGCCTAGGTCGGCTTCGTCGAAGTCGGCGTTGGTGTAAAGGTTCTGGACGTCGTCGTGCTCTTCGAGCGCGTCGATCAGTTTCAACAGAGTCGATGCGTGCTTGCTCTCCACCTTCATCAGGTTCTTTGGAATCATGGCGATGGAGGCCTCGACGAAGGGAATGCCTGCCTTTTGCAAGGCGTCAAGCACCGAGTGATGAACGTCGGCGCTGGAGATCAGTTCCCAGTTGTCGCCGGAATCCTTCACGTCATCAGCGCCAGCTTCCAACGCGAAATCCATCAACTGCTCTTCGGTCGCCTTGTCTTTCTCGATGATCACTTGGCTCTTGCGTTCGAACATCCAGCCGACCGACCCGACTTCGCCGAGGTTGCCGCCGTTCTTTGAGAAGACATGGCGCATCTCTGCCACCGTGCGGTTCCTGTTGTCGGTGGCACAGGCGACCATGATGGCCACGCCGCCGGGACCGTAGCCTTCGAACATCACTTCCTCGATCGTCGCGCCCTCCAACTCGCCGGTTCCGCGCTTGATGGCCCGGGTGATGTTATCCATCGGCATGGAAACGGCCTTGGCGGCGATAATTGCGGTCCGCAAACGGGCGTTGGAATCCGGATCGCCGCCGCTTCGGGCGGCGATTGTGATTTCTTTGATGAGCGTGGTGAACAGTTTGCCGCGCTTGGCGTCAATGGCGGCTTTCTTGTGTTTGATAGTGTGCCACTTGGAATGGCCGGACATAGCGAACCTCTTGTCGAATAAACGGTCTGGGAGCGCTTGAGCCGGCAACGCCCCAAAGGGATAGGATAACAGGGGCCTCGATACTGAACAAGGGAGCGATTCCCGCCGTTTCCGTGCCGGCTTCACTCCGAGTGGAAAGCCACGTCCGGATCCACCAGCGCCGCGCGCCGTGCGGGTATCGCCGTTGCCAGCACACCGGTGGTCACTAAAAGGACGCTCGCTACCGCGTAAGTCACTGGATCGGCGGCGCTTACTCCATACAACTGATCACCGGCCAGCCGCGCCAACGCGAAACCGCCCACCATGCCCACCGCCACCCCGGTCATAGTCACCCCCATGCCGTGCCGCACTACCATTAAGAACTAACTGGCGCCCCTGTCCGCTCACCGCCATCCGGATGCCGGTCTCCCGGCTCCTGCTCGCCACCGAAAAGCTGATCACGCAGTGAATCCCGATCGCCGCGATGAGCAACCCGATCCCGCCGCAGAGTCCGAAGAGGGACGCAGCGAGCCTTGGCAGGAACAGCGAGTCGCGCAGATGGCCATCCATGGTCCCCACGGAGTTGATCACCAGCTCCGGATCGCGCTCCCTGATCT
Organism: Bryobacteraceae bacterium; assembly: GCA_029975915.1. The sequence goes on along the minus strand of JARKOC010000542.1, from coordinate 5,647 downwards.
GTTTCCGCACCATCTCGCCCACCGCGAAGCGTCCGCCACCCGGCGGCCAAGCGGATTGTGGCCCGGATACAGACGCCGGGCCAGTTACTGGTGGATGAATGCCACCCCCTCCACCATCCTCGGACGCCCAAAACTCCTCTCTCATCGGCAAGCGCGTCCCGGCTGATACGGAGCATTGCAGCCCCTGTGCGTCGCGTGAGCCCGTGGTTACTCTGTGGTCCAAGTGTTGAAATTCAGGGTGCGGCGCAGCCCTCCGGCGGTGAACTCCACCACCCGGCTGCCGCGCTCCTGCCGGATCATTGGGCCGTCGAAGGCCTGCCACTTGCCGTAGTCGATCTCCGCGCCGTTTACGCGCGGTTTCTGGCCGTATGCGCATTCCATTTCAACGCCGCGTAGCGTGCGGAACTTCACCTTGGGGGTGGGGTCGAGCGAAACGTCCACCCGTAAAGCCCTGATCTTCGACTTGAACTCATCCCACGAGCCGAACTCGCTGGCCGAGGCTACCTGCATGATCACCCCATTGTTCAGATGCTCGCTCACCATGCGCTTGCCGCCATCCTCGATCGGAGCCCAGCGGTACGGCGCCAGCGCCCGGAAAGCGATGTAGGTGCGTCCGCCCTGGGCGAAGATCCACCCGCTTGCGTCTTCCTCCATCCGCTGCAGGTCCTTCGAGAAAAAGCCGTTGATGTGGCCGAACTTTGTCCCCGCAGGGATCTGGTAGAGCGCGACAATTGCGTCTTTGTGCTGGGCGATCTGTTCATACGGTGAACCGCCAAGGAACTTGTCCGGCGAATCGTAGGTCTTCTTTGACCGCACCACCACCTCGGTCCCGAAATCGGGCATGAACGTGAAGTAGGATTGCAGCTCATACAGACCGCTGTAGGGGTGCAGCGCGAACATCGTGTTCTGCTTGCCCCGGTGGTCGGGCAGTTTCCAGGTTACGTCCCAGGAGTGCTGCTGGATCGGCTGCAGGATCCCGCCCTGGTCCGAGCCGACAGCGTAGTCAGGGCAGACATATGTCGTCTTGTAGACATCTCCGTGGCGTGTATCGTGGAACCGCCAGCGGTTGCGGGTCCGTTTCGTTTCGGTCTGCAATTCGCACTGGCTCCGGGTTTCGGCCATGGCCCGGATCACGGCTGGCGGCTCTGGGCCGGCCCCCACCAGGTAGTACGTCGTATAGCCGGAGAAGCCCGGCATGGGGAATCCCTTGTTGAAAAACAACCAACTCATGTCACTGGAGGTGCCGAACCACTTCTCCCTCACCTGCCGGTCATCAGTCCGCGCGTGGGCGCCGATGTAAATCCCGTCGAGGGTCTCCGAGGCGAAATCAGCCTGGATGTATTCGAGCATCATCGATGCCTTCCGCCTCATTGCCGGATCCTCGCTCCAGCCTGCAAGGTAGGAAAGCGGAATCATGAACATGTCCAGGTAGTGCGTGCAATCATACTCGCCCTGGCCGCGTTCGAGCGTCAGATTCATCCAACCGTCGATCCAACGCTCGGCCTCGCGCAGGTTCTCCTGGCTGCTTCTGCCGTTGAACCACTCCGACCCCGGCTCGTTCTTCCACTTCTGCGCCATCAGGTACAGTGGCGCGTAGTAAAGAAGATAGTGGTTCTCCGTGTCTCCCCGGAAAGGCATGTAGGTCTTCCACGCCCGCCGGATGGCGGCGCGGGCCTCGTCGCTGAGCTGGCCCTGGTCCAAGTAACTGATCGCCGTCACCGGGAACATCCAGAACATGTCGCCCGTCGGCTCCTTCATGAGTTCGACAATCCTCTCCGAGCACCCCTCGCACGGTTTTTTAAGGTAGAGCGACGCGGCGATCGACGTCATCCCGCCCTTGGCGCCCGCTTGTGCGTGGCGCTCAAGCACCATCTGTTTGCGCTCGGCAAAGGTCGCCGGCGGCGGATCGTGTACGAACGCAATGTCGTACAGAATGGATCCTTCCAGCCCGGCCTTGCGCCATCGCTGCCCTGCGTCGTCGCTCATGTACAAGGCATCTTCGTGGATGCCGGCATAAAGGCGGCCGGGGAAGTCCGGGTCCCAAGCTACCCGCCAGCACTCAGCGGACCCCAATCCATCATTGCGCGCCGTCCACGTCGCTCCTCCATCGCTCGAAACCTGTACGCCCACGCCCCATCCGCAGGTCGCAATGCGGCCTGGTGTGGTTGGATCATACGTGGCGTTGTACAACGTTTTCGTACCATCGACGCCCTGGATACGCGTCCAGGTCTGGCCTCCGTCGCGCGATGTCCACAACCCGGCGTGCTGCGTCGACGCCAGCCAGTGTTTGGCGTCGTGCGGAGACTGCGCCAGGTCGGTAGTTTCAGCCGCCGCTTTCGCCACCTGCTTCCAGCTTGCACCCCGGTCTTCGCTCATCCAGATGCCGGTTTCGCCGCCCCGGAAGACTCGCCCGGCGCGCGTCCGGTCCACGGCCACCGTGTGTGTGTAGCGCCGCATGGACGTCTCGCCGCCCCATCCCCAACTCTTGCCCCCGTCCCGGGATATGCCCAGACCGTTGGGCAGGGCCATATACACGGTGTCTGGTTCGTTTGGATCCACCGCTACATCGCGCGATTCCGTCATTGTTTCGTCGGTCAGGATGCGCCATTTCCGGCCGCGGTCCTCGGCCAGGATGAGTCCGCTGCCTCCGGCCAGATAGAGCCGCTTCGGATCGCGCGGGTCCACGGCTATGGCTTCTATATCGGGATGGAGAAATCCCCGGCGCTCCCACCCCAGTCCGTAGTCGCGCGCGTGCAAGCCGCCTTCCTTCAGCGGCAAGCCCGCCACCCATCCTTTACTCGCAAATCCGGCCGCATACATCCGGTGTTGCGCCATCGTATGTCCGGCCGTCCCGGCTAGGACTGCAAACAGAATCAGGTAACGCATTGGCTGACATTCTATCGCGCCATCCGGTGCCCGCTCCGTGCGACACTGGTGAATTGGGGCTTGACGCCGCACGCGATAGAGTTGTGTCCGTGAGGCCTCATCCCATTGGAGGTTCGTTTCCTTGGCTCATATTGAAGGTTGCAAGCACTCGCTCGACATCACCATTCCGGCCGAAGCCGTTGCCGCAGAATCGGAGAAAGTCCTCGACAAGGTCCAGCAAAAGGCTCATCTGAAGGGCTTCCGCCCCGGCAAGGCCCCACGTGGACACGTCAAAGCGCTCTACCGCTCCGAAATTCAACGCGAAGTCCTCGAAAACCTCATCCCCAAGTTCATTGACGAGGCGTGTGAAAAGGAGGGGCTGCGGATGGTCTCCCAGCCCGAAGTGAAGGACCTCCACTTCCATGAAGGCGAAGCCGCTCACTTCAAAGCCGAATTCGAGGTATCGCCCGAATTCGAGCTTGGAACCTACCGCGGCCTTAGCGTCTCATACTCCGAGCCTACCGTCACGGATTCCGACATCGACAACCGGCTCAACGATATCCGCGAATCCCGCGCTGAACTGGTGAACGTGGATCCTCGTCCCGCAGCCGAAGGCGACCACTGCCTTGTCTCTCTCGAATCAATTTCCGGTATCGACGGCCCGCCTATGAAGCAGGACGACATCAACATCGAAATCGGCGGCAAGGAGACCATCAAGGAGTTCTCCGAAGTTCTCATGGGCGCGATGCCAGGCGATGTCCGCGAAGCCGAGGTGACCTACCCGCCCGACTACGCCGCCGAACGTCTGGCCGGCAAGACCGTCCGCTTCAGAATCGAGCTCAAAACGATCCGCATCAAGGAATTGCCCGAGATCAACGACGACTTTGCCAAAGACCTCGGCGATTTCCAGACGCTCGAAGAAGTTCGCGAGGAGATTCGCAAGGTCATCTTCCGGGAACGCGAGTACGTTGCCCAGACCGAAGCAAAGAATGCCCTGATCGACTCCCTAGTCGATGCCCACGAGTTCCCCGTCCCTGAGGTTTTTGTCGAGCGCCAGGTCGAAATCAATATCGAGAACCAGCTCAGGAACTTCGCCGCGCAAGGCATGGACGTCTCCAAGATCCGCCTCGACTGGGCCAAGATCAAGGAGACCCAAAGCGAGAAGGCCCGCCGCGACGTCCGGGCGTCGCTCATCCTCGAGAAAGTGGCCGACGCCGAGTCCATTCACACCACGCAGGACGAACTCGACAACGAGGTCAACCGCATCGCCCGCCAGCAACGGGAACCCGTTGCCGCCGTGAGGCTAAAGATGGAGAAGGACGGTACGCTTGGCCGGATCGCCTCGCGCATCCGTACGGAAAAGACTCTCAACTTGCTGTTTGAACACGCCGTCAAGCAGGCGCCCGGACCGGCAGGCGCCTAGGCATCCCCCGCATTGACATTCATCTGCGTTAACTTCATATAGAAGAATAGGCGGGCTCCCGATAGATCATTGGAGGCGACTTCCCGCCCGTGTGCGCTTCGTTGATGTCAGTTGGGGGATTGCATGGACCCAGACCGGTCGGAACGGATCAGAGCCATCTTCAGTGCGGCCGTGGTGCTCGTGCCGCCGGAGCGCGAGCGATATGTAGCAAGCGCTTGCGGAGGCGACATGCAACTCCAGGCCGAGATCGAAGCGCTTCTTTACTCAGCAACGCAAGAGAGCCCGCCCCAGGCCGCTCAAGCTCACCAAGCCCAGACGCAGCAGCACACGATGCGACTGGGCCCTTACCGCATCGTCCGGGAACTCGGGCGCGGTGGCATGGGTGTCGTTTTCCTCGCTGTCCGTGACGACGGCGCTTTCCGCAAGAACGTCGCGCTCAAACTGCTCATCCCGGACCAGAATGCTGCTCTGTTCGCCGACCGCTTCCGCCAGGAACGCCAGGTCCTTGCAGGGCTTGAACACCCAAACATAGCCCGTATCCTTGACGGCGGCGACGCACCCAACGGTGCGCCGTATTACGTCATGGAGTTCGTCGAAGGCGCTCCGCTTGACCGCTACTGCGACGACAACCGGCTGAATGTCGGCGAACGCGTCAAGCTGTTCATGCAGGTTTGTTCGGCCGTCCACTATCTGCACGAGAACCTTGTTATCCACCGGGACCTGAAACCCTCGAATATCCTTGTCGCCCCCGGTCCTACGGTAAAACTGCTCGACTTTGGGATCGCCAAGATGACCGGACCCGTCCAGGCCGACGTCACTTCGCCGCAGATGCGCTTCCTCACTCCCAACTACGCCAGCCCAGAGCAGTACACCGGCGAACCCTGCACACGTGCATCCGATATCTACTCGCTTGGCGTCATCCTCTACGTCCTGCTCGCCGGCAAACTTCCCGGTCCGCATGACCTTACCGCTCCATCCACCAACATCCGTGAAGATATCCAACGCACCCCCGAAACAGTTCCACAATTGCGCGCCCGCCTGCGGGGAGACCTTGACCACATCGTCCTGAAAGCCCTCCAGCGGAACCCTGCCAACCGTTACTCCACCGCGGCCGAACTCGCCTCGGACCTCCAGCGCTACCTGGACGGACGGCCCATCATCGCCCGCTCCACGCCGCCCCACGAACGGCTTGCCAAGTGGGCCCGCCGCAATAAGCCCTTGGCCGCCGCATCTGCCGCCGTCCTCCTGGCGGCATGTGCCGGCGCAGTCTGGTTCGCTTTGAAACCGGCTGCCCCCGCCCCCGCCGCGACAGCTTCGCAAACCGCTCAGCCCCAAGCGCAATCGCTAACCGGCGCCTCG
>JARKOC010000541.1 GCA_029975915.1 Bryobacteraceae bacterium | reverse complement strand
CCGCGCAGTGAGCCGCCCTACCTCTCCGACCACGACCCGGTCGTGGTGGATGTCGAGATTCAGTCGATCCGCCTGCACACTCAAGGATGAGGACCATGCGAACGAAAGCACTACTGCTCGGCGCGCTGTGCCTGCTGCTGGTGGGCGGGTTGATCCTGGGCGGGGCGGGGGCCGCTGCTCAAAGCTCGGAGCCGTGGCCGATCCTGATGCTGATCTCGCCCACCCAGTACGACGACGACAACGTGCTCATTGCTGTCTCGGCGGAGGATGGCACGGTCCTGTGGTTCCTGGGAGATGGGGATGTGCCGCCCAAGAGTATTACCGGGATGATTGCTTCTCCCGATCGAACGTCGTTCCTGGTTGAGGCCCTGGACGCCTGGGGCAGCTGGAGCCTGTCGCGATTCGAATCGCCTGAGCTTGGCTCTCAATATCTCTACGAGAATGCAGTCGCACATCTGTATTCTGAAAGAAATCGCCCTCGACTACTCGAATATGCCCTCACTCCAGATCAGAGCCTCATCGTGGCTGTGTCTGGACGCCGACTCGTCGTTAGCCCGATGGAAATCGATCCCGATTCAAATGAGTCGCTGCCCGAATTCCCGCTGGAGACGTGGATTCTATCCGATCAGGAGATCGACCAAGCCGAAATCGTGATGGACCCGCGGGCCCGGCACGCTTACGTGCGCGTCGATCTGGTTTCGGGAGCCTACGGTTATGCTGACCACGCTGCGCTCTGGGTCGATCTGGCTGACCTGACAAGCGAGCCGGTCGAGACGGATGTCGTCTGGGCGAGTTGGTCCGAGGATGGCACATATCTGGCGACGTTCTCACCGGATGAAGGGCTGGTCATCCGAAACGGCGAGACGTTGGAGGTATTCTCCTGGTCGGCCGATCTGGCGTCGCCACTGAAAGCGCATGGCTTCGTCTGGGGGACAGATGGGCAGACGGCGTACTACCGCACTGGGGATGTCGACAGCCCGGTGCTGCACCGGATCGAATTATCGACTGGAGAGTCTCATTCCCTTGTGGAAGAGATTGGGTCTTATGTGCGGCCACATATCTACCTGGGCGGTGAGGGACAAACGGCGTTTGTGGTGAGCGATGATCTATTTGGTGAGGTTGTTGCGCGGATTCTCGCGCTGGCGAATGGGCAATGGTTGACAGACTTCTGGTTTGGAACAGGTGATCACATTGCAGCTACTTCCCCAACCCGTGATCTCTTTCTGATGTTCAATGGCAACGGCTATGAGTCCTCATGTGAGTTTCGGGCTTGGCATAAGGGCACCGAACTGGCCGGTTATTGGAATGGCCCGGCGGCACTGTATGGCTGGACTCCGGAAGGGCTTCCGATCCTGCAACCCCTGTCGTTCGAGGATGTGCCGGAACGCTACAACCGCAATCTACCCGACCGCGCGACTCCGCTGCCCGACCCCGGCTGGTACGTTTTCGACATCGCCGAGGATGGCACGGCCATCTGGACGGCGCTGCCATGCCCGGACTGCCGGGTGATCCCGGCGGGCTTCCCGGAGGTGCAGTTGAGCGTCCAGCGGCCGGATGGCGCGCCGGTCTTCGCCGTGGTGGGGACGGGTGACGCGGGTACGGGCATCTACGTGGTCGATCTGGTGGCGGGGACGGCCAGGCTGGTCTACACGCAAGAGCCGAACGTGATCCGGCAGATCGACTGGCTAGCCCCCGGC
>JARKOC010000323.1 GCA_029975915.1 Bryobacteraceae bacterium | reverse complement strand
GAGCGGCCCCGTCTCTTTGTACTCGAACAGATTGGGCGCGCCGGTCACACACTGTTCCAGCTCGCTCCCGCCGTAATCGACCAGCGCCAGCACCAGCCGGTCGGCGTCCGGGTGGGCCTTGACCTCGACGATCTTGCCCAGTACCAGCTTCTCGCGATCCCAGACCAGGTGATCGGAGGGCGGCACGGTCAGGCCCGGCACGCGGGTCTGCGGCAAACCGATGTACTTGATCTTCCCGACCTCCAACCCGGCCAGGGTCAGGCGCTCCGCCAGCGCCTCCGGCGCGAGCGTGTCGGGGATGTCCACGTAATCCTTAAGCCAGCGAATTGATACTAGCATGCCTTGGCCAACTCCTATTCTTTCCAGAGTCTTTCAGGCAGTGAGCGTCTAAGCGCCAAACGTCCAAGCGCAAAGCGTCTGACTGCCCTAGTTGTCGGTACGGCCCGATCGCATCTGAACATCGAGGCTGCTGATCAAGCCTTGTAAGATGCTGCCAACCTCACGGCGGATTTCCTCAAGGCTTTGAGCCTGAGTCTGGTCCAGATATCCCAACCGTTGTGAGAGGTGAATATAGTATTCCACCTCAGCCAACGACCCCCGTGCGATAAACAAGAACTGGTGGAATTCCTTGAGCGTCCTTCTTGCAGAACCTTCAGCGATATTGGCAGCAATACTGACTGCGGCACGCCGAAATTGGGACGTCAGGCCATATACTTCCGCAGGCGGAAAGCGTACGCTCAACGCATACACCTGGACTACCAGTTCATCCGCTTTCTGCCAGACAGTCAGCTTCTTGAAATCGCGCATCGACGTTTTTCGCTTAGACGCCTGCCGCTTAGACGCTTCCCAGCTCTAGTCGCTACAAGCCAAGAGTCCCAAAGATCACCGCCGCCACCACCAGCGCCAGCAGGGTGTTGAAGACCGTCGCGCCCAGGTAGACCCCCAGCGGCCGCCAGCCCATTTCCTTGAGCGCGCTCACCCGGAATTCCAGGCCGATGCACAGAAAGGCCAGG
>JARKOC010000514.1 GCA_029975915.1 Bryobacteraceae bacterium | reverse complement strand
TCGACCGGGCCGAGGATGTCCGGCGCTTCCAGGGGGCGCAGGTACCAGTTGCCGTTGTTGAGGTGGACGGTCAGCTCGCGCTGGAGGATGGGATAGGCCATGATCCGTCTCCTGAAAAAGAGTCGTCAGTGTACAGCAGACCGCCATCGATTGTCCGCATTGCCGTCACCTGAGCTGGCGTTGTTCCAGCCAATCGCGGATGAGCGCGGCGGTTTCGCGGTAATTATGCTCCATCATCAGGTTGTGGGCCGCCTGTTCGATCATGACGTAATCGGCCTTGTAGGCCGCGGCGGATCGCCGGCCGGCCCATTCCGGGATGGTCGCGTCGATCTCGCCGCCCAGGTACAGGATCGGCGTCTTCAGATTTTCCGGAGCCTTCCAGGGCAGCGCGTGCTGGAGCTGGATCAGCTCCGATTCAGGCCCCAGGCGGGCGTGCAATTGCTCCGGAGTCAGGATCGCGCCCGGCCCGAGCAGCAGGTTGCCCGCGGCACGTGGACTGCGGGCAAACTCGGCTTTGTAAGTCAGCATGGTCAGCAGGACGCCGAGCGGATCAAGCCGGGTCATAGACCAGGCCGAAGCCAGGAATCCGCCGTTCAGCGCCCAGGGCGCGACCAGGACAACCGCCGGCAGATCGCCGACGTAGCGCAAATACCACTGCGCCAGCGCCCCGCCCAGGCTGTGCCCCATCAGGACGGGTTTGATAGGCAGGCTGTCCGCCGCGTCGCGCACGAAGGCCAGATAATAGTCCAGCGTGCAGGCCCGGATCGGGCGCTGCTCCGGCGAAGCGCCGTGCCCCGGCAGGCTGATCGCGTGGCTTTCCCAGCCCCAGGTCGCCAGTAGCTCCTGCCAGTCCTGCCAGCACCAGGCCGCGTGCCACATCCCGTGCACCATCAGGATCGGCGTCGCGTGCTTTCTGTCCTTCGGTAAGTAGCTGATCCATTCGATCCCATCTTCGATCTTGCTGATCCGCGTGTAGTGCTCGGTCTCCTCGCGCTGCTCGTCCGAGCGGCCGCGCGGCGCGCGGTTGACCGGCTCGCTCAGGCTGCGCTGGACGTTGCTTCGCAGAAGATGACGGGCGACCCAGGTACTCTGGATGATGGCCCACCCGGCCACGAGACCCAGCATGATCTTCGCAACGATCGACATGATTCCCCCTTGGTCTTGCCCGCCCACCCGCACCACCTGACTCTATCATGAACACGCCCGATCGGTATAGAGACGGGACACCTGGAAACAGAGCAATCGCATCCAAAGCAAGTCGAACCGCCAGGACGCCAGGAACGCCAAGGAAAAGCGCGGAGAAAGGCAAAAATCGAAAATCTTGCGTCGCGATGGCGCGGAGGTCAAAGGGCTTCCTCGGTGAAGTCTTTCCTCTGCGTTCTCCGCGGTGAGATGCCTTTTCCGTTTGATGCGATTGCCCTGCACCTGGAAAGGCGGAGAACGGAAGCCGGGAGGCCGGGCAAAGCGCCGGGAAGGTCGTGTCGGATCGCTCATCTCTGCCGGACGGCGGGCATGCCGCCGGCCCCCGGTCCGTTCTTCCTGGCGCTGATTGCCGCCTCGCCGCTGTTATGCGGTATGATTGGCCAATTCATCCGATCATTGCGGAGAAGACCCGTGTTTGCCCCCAATTCCAGCCTGCGCCGCGCCCTGGCCCATCCATTGCTGCTCACCTTTTACGTGCCCGCCACGCTCTTCTTCAGCGCCCAGGGCTTGCTGATCCCGATCCTGCCCCTGTACGCGGGCACGTTCGAGATTGGCTACGGTCTGATCGGGCTGGTGCTGGCCGCCCAGGGGATCGGCACGCTGCTGGGGGACGTGCCCGCCGGGGGCGTGGTGCGCAAGCTCGGCCAGC
>JARKOC010000499.1 GCA_029975915.1 Bryobacteraceae bacterium | reverse complement strand
GCCGTCACTGTCCGCGACCGGATCGTTGCCACGCTGTCTGCCGTCCCCGGGGCTCTGGGCCGAATCTTTGCCAGTGCCGGTGCCGAGGGGCAAACCCTCTGGCAGAGGCTTTCCAGCGGCGCGAGCGCGGGCATTCTGGCGATCAAGGATAGACACGCCGGGATCGCCAACGGTTTGCTCTCCTCCGCTCGCGCCATGCTGGGAGTCCAGACCCCGATTCCGCAGGTGGCCGAGCAGAAGGAACCGCTCAAGGCCGCGCCGCCCGCCGAATCGATTGGGCAACGCATCATCGAAAGCGTGCTGAGTCTCGTACCGCGTCTGGACGAGCGCCTGGTGCCCAAGGCCCTGAGCGCCATGCTGATGCTCCAGCCGGTCATGGCCACGGCCGCGCCGCCTCCGCAACCGATGAACGGCACCGTGCAGACCGTCGCGGCGGCCGTCGAGCCGGTAAGTAAGAGCTATATCCAGCCGTTCGCGGTGGAACCGGCACTGGAAAAGGGAGACGCCTCTCTGGCTCCGGCCGGGATCGAGCGGCCCATAACGGCCGCTCCAACTCCGATAGCGAAGCCCCTGCAATCGGGACTCGCCGAGACGGTGCCTTCCGAACGGTTGATCGCTCCGGCTCGCACCGCTCCATCGACACCCCAGCGCGGAGAGGAAGCCGGTCCGGGGCTACGCGAACTGCTGGAATCGCTGCTCTCGCGCCTCGATGGCCTGGCCGACCGCCCGGTGGAACTGAGCGTGACCACCAACATCGATGGCCGGAAGGTGGCCGAGGCCGTCTACAAGGACCTTCGCGAGCGGAAGATCAGAAATTACGAAACACTTTGAGAGGACCGATGAAACGCATCTTTGTCTGCAGCCCGTTCGCGGGTGACATAGCCCGAAACGTCAAGGTCGCCGAGGCGCTTTGCCGACGGGTCATGAGAAACGGTCACGCGCCGTTCGCGCCGCACCTGTTGTATCCAACCTTTACCGATGACAGCGTTCCCGAGCAGCGGGAGACGGGCATCGCCTGCGGCCTGGCCTACATGGAATGTTGCGACGAGGTGTGGGCGTTCACCGGCAACGGCATTTCCAGCGGCATGCGGCTGGAACTCGACCGGGCCGGACAACTGGGCAAGCC
>JARKOC010000475.1 GCA_029975915.1 Bryobacteraceae bacterium | reverse complement strand
CCAGGGCGGCACGAGCAGCCCGACGGCGATCTGGAGGAGGAGGGTGAGGAGCAGCATAATGTTGAATTTTGAATGCTGAATGTTGAATTAAAGGCGGTCTCTGGGGGTGAGTGTGGCGCGGGCGGCGGGCGGAGTCAAGCCGCTATTGGACAAAGGCAACTTCCTTCCAATTGACGCAAACCGAAGTTCAGCCTATAATTTGACAGAAACTAATAATAACGCAGGGAAGAAGTGATCGATTCAGGTGCTTTCACGCGAAAGGGAGTGAGTCGTGAACAAATTTCCCATGCTCGGCTTCTACAAAAACGCGGCTTACATTCTCGGTAGCCTGACTTTGCTTGGCGGCTTCATCATCGCAATTCAAGCCGCAAACAACACGTTCTATGCTGGATTTCAGTTTGGCACCTTCCTGACATCTTTCATCGCATTTGCATTGGCTGCTGGATCGTTGTTCGTCCTGGCGGAATTCATCAGCCTTGCCCTCAGGATTGAAGATCACCTCGACCTGATGCGCCAGAATGACGAGCGTTTTCATAGCGCGCTCAACAAGAACCTGAACAACAGCCTGACCGAGATCGCTTCGACTCTGTCAAAACTCAGCGCCAGGGCGGTGGGAAATGCTTCCCAGTCAGCGGCGGCGGAAAAAGCCGCACCTGTGGCTCAGGCAACTGCACCCGCAAGCGAACCGCCCGAGACCGTGGCAGTTCAGCCCGGTATCCAGTTGGATGCCACAGTCATCCCCGAACGCGCCATTCTCCGAAGAACGCCTACAGCTAAGGGAGCAGTCTATCGGGCCTTCAAACAAGGGACCGTGGTTGTCCTCGCCGGTCGCAACGCGGATAGTCAGTGGGTCGAGTGCATCGCTGGCGGTTGGGCCGCTATCTCCGATCTGGAGATTGCTGGCGACGTTCAATCACTTCCCATCAGCACGACAACCTGGTGACCTTCGCCCATTCCATGCCCGGCGTCCGGCAAACGTCACCCCAGGCCCGTGTCGCGCCGGAATCGCAATTCCGGCGC
>JARKOC010000471.1 GCA_029975915.1 Bryobacteraceae bacterium | reverse complement strand
TCAAGTCACATATCCCAATCCCCCTCATCGCGGACATCCATTTTGATTACAAGCTGGCCCTGAAGGCCCTGGAGAAGGGAGTCGACGGCTTGCGCATCAATCCGGGCAACATCGGAGAGCGCTGGAAAGTCGCTGAAGTAGTGAAATCCTCTTCTGAGCGCCTGGTTCCCCTGCGCATCGGGGTCAATGCCGGTTCTCTGGAAAAGGAGCTCCTGGAACGGTACGGCCACCCCACGGCGGAGGCCATGGTGGAGTCGGCACTGGGCCACGTGCGCATTCTCGAAGACCTCGGGTACGACCAGATCAAGATTTCCCTGAAGGCCTCGGACGTGATGAAGACCGTCGAGGCCTACCGGCTTCTTTCCCAGCGGGTCGACTACCCCCTGCACATCGGCATCACTGAGGCGGGCACCACCTTCTCCGGCACCATCAAGTCGTCGGTGGGCCTCGGCATTCTCCTGGCCGAGGGTATCGGCGACACCCTGCGGGTCTCCCTCACCGGAGATCCCGTCGACGAGATCCGGGTCGGCTACGGCATTCTGAAGGCTCTCGGCCTCCGGCAGCGGGGCATCAATCTTGTGTCCTGCCCCACATGCGGCCGCTGCCGGATCAACCTGATTCCCGTTGCCGAAGAGGTGGAACGGCGGCTCCAGAAGATCATCAAACCCATCAACGTGGCGGTCATGGGATGTGTGGTGAACGGACCGGGCGAGGCGCGGGAGGCGGATGTGGGCATCGCCGGCGGCAAGGGCGAAGGGCTCCTGTTCCGCCACGGAGAGATTGTCCGCAAGGTTCCGGAGAGCGAATTGGCCGACGCCCTGGTGGCTGAGGTCGAAATAATGGCTAACGAAGGATGAATTATGAATTGTGAAGGATGAAAACAGGTCGGCACGTTCTTCGGATATCGGTATTCATAATTCAACATTCATAATTCATAATTGAGGTTATCAATGCGCTATTCCCAGTATTTCATTCCCACCGTAAAAGAGACCCCGGCCGACGCGGAGGTGGTATCCCACCAGCTGATGCTGCGGGCCGGCATGATCCGCAAGCTGGCGGCCGGCATTTATAATTACCTTCCCCTGGGGCTTCGCTCCATCCGCAAGGTTGAGAACATCGTGCGCGAGGAGATGAACCGGGCCGGCGCCATCGAGATCCTGATGCCCGGCGTGATCCCGGCCGAGCTGTGGCAGGAGTCGGAGCGCTGGGAGCAGTACGGCAAGGAACTGCTCCGCATCAAGGACCGCAAG
>JARKOC010000470.1 GCA_029975915.1 Bryobacteraceae bacterium | reverse complement strand
TCCCACCCGCACGAACAGGGCCTCCTTCTTCAGCCGCGCGCCCTCGCAGGTGGGGCAGGGCATTACGTTCATGTACTTTTCCAGCTCCTCCCGCACCATTTCCGAATCGGTCTCCCGGTAGCGGCGCTCCAGGTTGTTCAGCACTCCCTCGAATTCCTTGTAGTAGGTATGGCGGCGGCCGCCGTCCTCCTCCCACCAGAATTCCACTTTTTCCCCGTTGGAACCGTAGAGGATGATGCGTTGCGCTTGTTCCGACAATTTGTTGAAGGGGGTGCGGATATCGAACGTGTAGGCTTTCGCGAGCGCCTCCAGGGTCTGGTGGAACCAGCCTGACAGGCGCTTCTCCCACGGTGCGATTGCGCCTTCGCGCAGTGACAGGTCCGGGTTGGGCACCACCAGGTCCGGGTCGAAATACATGCGGGTGCCCAGCCCGGTGCAGTCGGGGCAGGCGCCGTAGGGGTTGTTGAAGGAGAACATGCGCGGCGTCATCTCCGGGTAGGAAATGCCGCAGTCGATGCAGGCCAGGGCCTCGGAGAACAGCAGGGTTTCACCGTCCACGACGGCGATCTTGGCGATTCCCTCCCCATGGTGCAGGGCGGTCTCCAGTGAGTCGGCCAGCCTGCGCTGGATCCCGTCCTTGACCACCAACCGGTCCACAACGATGTCGATGTCGTGCTTCTTCTTCTTGTCCAGCTCGATGTCGTCGGCCAGGTCGCGGGGCTCGCCGTCGATGATCACCCGCACGAATCCTTCCTTGCGGAGATTGACGAGTTCCTTGCGGTATTCCCCCTTGCGGCCCCTGACAATGGGGGAGAGTAGGCTGATCTTCGTCCCCTCTGCCAGGGTCATGATCTGGTCCACCATCTGGGAGACGGTCTGGGAGGCAATCTCCTTGCCGCAGCTGTAGCAGAAGGGGCGGCCGACACGGGCGAACAGCAGGCGCAGGTAGTCGTAGATCTCGGTCACGGTGCCGACCGTGGAGCGCGGGTTCTTGCTGGTGGTCTTCTGCTCGATGGAGATGGCCGGTGACAGCCCCTC
>JARKOC010000463.1 GCA_029975915.1 Bryobacteraceae bacterium | reverse complement strand
TGAAGTAGCCGAGATCACCCGCCTACCCGAAGCTACCCTCCGGTGGTTCCGGCACTGCGGGAAAGGCCCCAAGTCTGGGAAACTCGGCCGTCGCGTCATGTATCGCGAAGCCGACGTGGCCGCATGGATCGAACAGCAATTCCGGTCAGAAACTGAGCAAGGCGTCGCATGATCTCGCCACCCGAACGGCATGGGTTAGCGGTCTGGAGGCCTGAGCTGCTCGTCCTGGCGTCTCCACTCCGGGACCGACGAGCCGAGAGAGCGCTCCCGCGAAGGAGATCCAGTTGGTGCCTCCCACGGTGATCGACGGCCCCATGATTGCGTCGGTCGAGAAGCTGTCTTGATCGCGGGACCCGCCAAGACACACGGGGAGGGTCGCTGGCGCGCAGACCAGCAGGCCACCGGCCCGGGCGAACGGTGAGGATCTTCCGCCACCCCCATCGTCATGGCCAGTGACGCCGTCCACCGGCCCGCTCGCTGGGTTCGACGAGTCATCGACCGCGCGCTGAGTCGGAATATCGGTGCCTACGTTCGTACTCGGGGTACGCGCAGCGGCCATCGTGAGCCGTCGCTCTTTCGGGAGGTCTGGGGCCGGAAGAGATCAGCTGGGCGCACTACCCAGAACGAGACGATTGGAGCGACGTGACGAGCGATTCTGTGGCTACCCTCGACCACGATCCATGTCTGCTCGCGTAGGTGCGTGAGGCGTTTGGCCGGGCGGCGTACGGCCCACAAGACCCAGGAGAAGCAGGCGGACATCTGCTTCTCGAAGTACCGCTGGCAGCAAGGAGCGCTAATCGCGCTCACGGCCGTCAGCTCCCGCACATTCCTGGCAGCGGTGGTCGGGCTGCTAGGTAGCGCGGTGCTGCCTAGCCTCTTGACCTCGTCTATGGCGCTCATAGTTTGCTGGATCAGTCTCGGCGTCCCTCGGGCCTCCTTCAGCGGAGGCGCGCCAAGGCATTCAAGTCTTCGGAGGAAGCGGACGCTCACCACGATGTTTCCTCACGGCTCTGGGGCGTTCGCGGGTCGTACCTTTCGCTCATCGCTGACTTGATGTCTGGCATGACGCCTGACTCCGACGCTCAAGCCGCTCTCTAAGTTGCAGGTGCGGTTTGAGAGGCTCAACCAGGCCAGGCCGCACCCGGCTAGCGAGCGACATCCGCCGCGGTAAGCGTGCCCACAGGCACTCAAAGTGTGTGGGTGCCGCTTTTGTCGCTGCGGAGCTTCAAGCATTGCGGTGGCAGCGCTACGCCCTGCATGTTTGGGTGAGAAATGCGTCAAGGAGCACCTGGAGTGCCACCCAACAGAGGTGTCTGAGAGGAGCAATATCATGTCATCCGGTTCAACCGAGGAGCGACGATCCGGTCTACACCCGGCGCTGTCGATGCGTCAGGGGTTCGCGCTTATTGAAGAGGCGGGGTCCGTGAGGAATCTGCTGCGCGACTCCGTGGAAGCGATCAGGAACCTTCGCTTCGTCTCTTTGCACGGCGATGCCGTGTTCACGCTGGGCAGCATCGGGGTGGAGAGAACGATGAAGGTCATGCTCGGCTGCAGGGACGTCGGAGCTTTGGGCTCGTGGCCATCAATGAAGAAGTTGAAGTACGAGTGGGGGCACGACATTGAGGCGCTGAACACGCTGCTCGGATCCGCGATCGAAGACGGCCTGGCAGGGTCCACCCACGTTGAGTACGCGGAGACTCTCGCCTCTCGAATTAGTGGGAACACGGTGCTCCCACTTCTCTTCGCAACATTCGCTCGGTATGGGAAGTCGGGGCGCTTCCACTACTTGGATGTCCTCGCTACGGATAAGCCCGGCTCGGATGATTCTCCGTCCGAGTACTGGGAACGGGTTGAACTACACGTCAGATCCGCAGAGCCGGAGTTCCACGAAGTTCCCTACGGCGACAACCAGGCGCTGGACGAGTACGAGAACAGACTGAGAGGCCGCATCGCCGACGAACTGGAGGCATGGTGGTTCTGCGTCCACCGTCTCGGTGTCCAGGGCTGCTTCGGAGATCTGGGGAAGACGATCGGTTGGGAGATCTGGGAGCCGGGGCGACCAGAACCATACGCAGTGAAGAACTGGGGACGCCACTGAGCACCATAGGGCTGGACTGGGAAAATCGTCCTGTGGCTGATGATCATGTGAGCTCGGTCGGCTTTGAGTGAACTGCCGCAGGTTCTTTGCCGCTGTTGTGCGGGGAGCGGTTCCTGGGTGAGGGCCGCGTGGTGGGCCTGCTCGAACTCGTTCGGGTTGGCCATGCCGAGGCTACCGTGGAGCCTCCGGTGGTTGTGCCAGTCGACCCAGCCGGCGGTCGCGTACTCGCCGTCGGCGATGGTCTTGTATGGGCCTTCGTGGAAGACCGTGGTGCGCACACACTCGGCCTTGTGTAGCCCGGTGATCGTCTCCATGAGGGCGCTATCGTACGCATCGCCGACCGGACCGATCGATGGGGCGATGCCATCGAGCGCGAGCTTCTCCGCGTAGGAGATCGCGGTGCAATGCGATCCGGCATCCGAGTGCGCCCGCATCTGCTTCGGTGCGATTGGGTGGCCTCGCCGGTCATGTTCCCACAGCGGCCATCCGCAGCGGGATCATCACGAGTCGCGGCCGCTTTCGGGATCGCTACATCCTCCTCAGCCGCTTGTTCTCCGCGGTCTCGTCGCTGGTGACCCTCTCACGCTCACTCGCGGTCATCCACCGGCGCAAGCTCTCGCGCCCGCCGCCCTTCTGCTGGGCAACGGCCTCGACGGCCTTCGCATTCGAGGAGTAATCGGCACGATGCTCACGCACGGGCCGGACGACTCACTCCTTGAGCACGAGGTCGATCTTCTTCGGCATCACGCCATCCTTCCAACCAGAAAAGACGCGACATCAAGCCTGCGGCGGCTCACCGCAGCTAGATTGAGGTGCGAGTTCGCACAGCGCGGGGTCACTACGATCTCGCTGACGACTACGCCGAGCTGTTGCAGTTCATCACCGCATAAGGAGAACCCGCCCGTGTCATTTCAGACTCCTCGGAGCGTCGAGGAAATGCTCACGTCCATACATAGGCACGAGTACCTGATGCCAGCAATCCAGCGAGAGTTCGTCTGGAGCGCAGATCAGATAGCGAAGCTTGTTGACAGTCTTATGCGCGGCTATCCGGTTGGTTCTTTCCTGTTGTGGAATGTCGAACCAAAGACAGCGCGGTCCTATACCTTCTACGAGTTCTTGGCAAACTACCATGAGCGTGACAACCCCTACGCTGACAAGGCGACACTGCCGGCTCGGAGCGGGATCACCGCTGTCCTTGATGGCCAGCAGCGCTTGACGGCGCTGAACATTGCGCTCTGTGGCAGCTATGCGGAGAAGAGAAAGTATGCGTGGTGGAGCAGTACAGATGCTTTCCTCGTTAAACGGCTCTACCTGAACTTGGTCGATGATCCGAACGAGGCAGAGCTGGGTCTCAAGTACGACCTCAGGTTTCTGACGGAGAGGGAAGCGGCAGCGAGCGGAGATCACCAGGATAAGTGGATCCGTGTCGGTGCGGTCCTCGACCTCGCGGACTCTGGTCCAGCGATCATGAAGGAACTCGAACGCCGAAACATCACCGCCGCGGGCGATGCCTTCCAGCGCCTGTTCGACCTTTACCAGGCTGTTCGAATGTTCAAACCGATGAACTACTTCTTGGTTACCGACCAAGATCCTGACAAGGTCCTAGAGATCTTCGTTCGCGTGAACAGTGGCGGTACGGTTCTGTCATATTCCGACCTGCTCCTGTCCATGGCGACAAACCAGTGGCAAGAACTCGACGCACGCGAAGAAGTTCGCTCGCTTGTGACAGATCTGAACAGTAATGCCGGACGACAGTTCTCCTTCTCGAAGGACGTTGTCCTGAAAACGGCGCTGATGGTGGCGGATGTCGATGTGCGGTTCAAGGTTGCCAATTTCACCCGCGAGAACATGGCCCGAGTAGAAGCTGCATGGCCACAGATAAAGGGCGCGCTGCTTAGGGCCGCATCGCTGCTGCAGCAGTTCGGGTACAACGAACGCAACCTCACAGCGAACAGTGTCATCGTCCCGGTCGCCTACTATCTGTATCTTCGCGACGCTGGGGACTCTTACCTCGACTCCACCTCAGACGCATCGGACCGTCTTATTCTGCAGCAGTGGGTTACCCGCTCTCTCATCAAGCGTGGCGTTTGGGGTTCTGGGCTTGATACGCTGCTCACGCGAATTCGTGATGCGCTTCGCGTTAGTACCCCCCCGGGGTTCCCCATGGCGGCCGTTGAGTCTGCCATGGCGGCGGTTGGCAAGAGTCTTGGCTTCGAGGCCGCTGAGATCGACGAGCTCCTCAATCTCAAGTACCGCGGGCAGCGGACCTTCTCGGTGCTCTCGGTCCTTTACCCGGGCCTCGACCTAGGCAAGAAGTTCCATGAAGACCACATCTTCCCGAAGTCGCGCTTCACGAGGAAGAGGCTGGCTGCCGCGGGCATCACGGCTGGCAAGATTGATGACTATCTTGAAAAGGTCAACCTCTTGCCCAACCTGCAGCTGCTTGCTGGAACAGCGAACATTGAAAAGCAGGACTCGCTCCCGCCGGACTGGATTGCGCGAGCATTCCCCACTGACGAGAAGCGATCAACGTACCTTCGCGAGAACGATCTGGATGGGCTTTCTCTCGAGCTGGCGGACTTCCAGACCTTCTATGACTGGCGCAAGGCCCGACTACGCGACCGCCTGCTCAAGGCTCTCGGAAACTCTGCGGTCGCGAACAAGGCTGAAGGCCATGGATAGGCGATAGCCGTGATTCCGCGTAGGAGAAGCAGGACGACAACAGCTGAAAGGAGTGCTTATGAGAGGGAACCCCGGAACCTGGCAGCGAGTTGGGGCTGACTCAGAACTCGAACGTGGGCCCAGCGGCGTCCCCGTTGTACCGCATCACGGCCGGCGTCTGGACCTGCTTCCCTTTGAGATGCTGCCGTGGCCGGATTTCGAGAGCCTGCAATGGCGGATTCTTCATGATGTCGAGGGACTGCGGCACGCTCAGATTTATGGTGACCCGGGTCAGCACCAGCGCGGGCTTGATATTGTCGCGTTGGCTGTCGACGACTCTGGTGTCGCGCTGCAGAGCAAACGCGTCAAACAGTTCGGGCCGGCAGCGATGACCGATGCTGTCGAGGCTTTCCGTAAGACACGACGTCCGTTCGACGTGTCTCGCTTCATCCTCGGCGTTAGCCGTGAGGTCAGAACAACTCAGACCCTTGACCGCTTCAGAGAGCTTCAAGAGGATCTGAAACCAATCGAGTTGGAACTGTGGGACAAGTGGGTGCTTTCCTACAAGCTTAAGAATGCACCCCATATCGTCATTGAGTACTTCGGCAACGAGGTCGCCCAGATCTTCTGCGAGGAATTCGATATCGCTCGCAAGACGGTGCCGGCCACCGACGCCCGAGCGATACGTCAAGCCATCGCCCGAACCCCCGAGGTAACCACCGGCGCGGGCGAGAAGATTGCCCAGGCGACTGCCCAGACTGAAACCGACCCGAGTGCCGCTCTAGAACTGGTCGAAGAAGCACAGGAAGCCCTGACCAAGGCAGGGTTTGCAGCCCACGCCGCCAAGCACGAAACCCTTCGAGCTTCGCTCCTGGTCACAGTTGGACGTGGCGCCGAGGCAACCAGGCGGCGGCTTGACCAGCTCTGGCTTGCGCTCGACCACGGGCAGACAACCTCGGCCGATATGGCCCGCCAAGATATCAGCGAGTTCACAGCGCAAGTCAACAGCGAGCAGGCGCGAGAGCACCTCTCCGTTGCCAATCGTGCCGTAGATCTGTACAACAACCCCCTAGCGTCTGTTCCCTACCTCACCGACCTGCTTACCGGCGACCCCCTTGACCGCGCTCGTCTGGCAGCCCTGGCCGGAGAAACAGCGCTAGCAGCCGGCAACCACGAATGGCTCAAGGCGGGCGCCGGCCTACTGCAAGGCCTCGCAGATGACCTTCCCGTCACGACGCAAAACGACACATTGCGAACCCGGCTGCGCATTCTCTCTGCCGAAGGCTGCGGCATATGGGCTCCAGTCCTCGATGATGCACGCAAGCTAAAGCTCAGCTATGAACTCGCTGCGCTGATCCAGGCCAGGTACGCACGTTACCTCGCTCTGGACCAGAAGTTCGAGGAGGCTGACGCCTCCTGGGATGAGGCGACCGGCAATGCCTGCCTCGCAGAACACTGGACTGACGCTTCCCTCTGGGTTTTCTCCCGCCGTGCCTTCCGCAACTGCTGGAAGCCCTTCACTTCCAACGAACTGCTCCCTATTGAGACCGCGCTGTCAACACGCGGACCCGACCGGTCCGTCTTGCCACGAGCCGAGGGTGCCCTCCAATACGCCCACGGCAGGCTAGCCGATGACCAGCTCAGACCAGCTGCCATCAGCGCACAGCGTGCGCTTCGGGATGCCGTCATACTGAGTGACTGGGAAGGGGAACGACAAGCCAGGCGTCTGCTCGCCGAAGTGCTCTGCGCATCCGATGAACACCTCACGGCTGCGAACCATCTGGTGCTCGCAGGAGACGTGAGTGCTCTCAAGCGGCTTGCGGCGGAGTACACCACCCGATTCCTCGATGTGACACCGCATCTCGACGCCACGCCGTGGTGGATCGTAGGAGCTGCCTACCGACTCGTTGCCGCTCAAGCGGATCTCGTCCCCGACGACCTTGTCCCATTCATCGCCGATCACGTGCTCGCAGACCTTCGAGCAGCCAGCGAAGACGCCCTCATCGACCCGTCGATGTTCACAGGTTCGCGCTACCTCAGCGCGATCGCTGCCCTCGCAGCCATCTCAGAACGTCTGACGCTGGACCAAGCAAACAACGCCCTGTCCTATTTCGAGGCTCAGCCCCCGCTTGATTCCAGCCAATACCGTTTCCAGCACAAGGACGAAGCACCGACAGTCGCAGGCATCCTCACCACCCACGCCGAACTGGCGGATCGTGCTCTCACGCACCTAGCCCGGCTTCTAGGAAGGTCATCAGAATCCCGAAACGCGACGACCGTACAGGCTGTAATCGACCGTATTCCGCAGGCTC
>JARKOC010000458.1 GCA_029975915.1 Bryobacteraceae bacterium | reverse complement strand
GCTAGCTGGCTCGCCGAAGCCGCCCTGTCTCCCCGAAGCGTGTTGTCATCTGGCGGGGTGCGTGGTGGAAAAAGCATTTGATCATGAGCGCTTGGAAGTCTACGGGGTGGCCATCGAGTTCGTGGCTGTTGCGGCATCGTTGGTCGAGGACCTGCCTCGTGGCAGGGCCTACCTCGCGGACCAACTGCAGCGGGCGGCGGCATCGATCGTGCTCAACATCGCTGAAGGCGCCGGGGAGCGCAGCGCCGCGGACAAGGCCAGGTTCTACCGATTCGCCTGTCGTTCCGCGACGGAGTCCGCGGCGATCCTCGATGTCATTCGCACCCTCGAGTTGACGGACTCAACGAGGCTCCAGCCAGGTCGAGAGTACCTTCTTCGTATCGTCCAGATGCTCGTACGCCTGGGTCAGAGCCTGGAGTAGCGGGTCACGTTGACGGGTACGGGTACGGCCACGGCGGCAGTCCTGTGGCCTGCCGAACGGTTTGCGGCTGAACGGCAATCCCCGGTGCCGCCGAAGGCGGCAGCCGGCGCGGTCCCTGCGGCCCCGCCAAGCCGGACCTTCAAACTACTGGGGCCACCGAGGCGGGGCCGGTGCAGGGACCGTGTCGGCAGGGGATTGTCCGTTCAAGCCGTTTGTTAGGGGGCCTTTCCTGGCCGCCGAGAGTCGATGCGTGTTGCGAGAGGGATTCCGCAATAGGGCGTTTGCGAGGTTCCAGATGAGATCGCAGTCTCGCCCAGCTCGAAGAGCCCCAGATCCTGTCCACAGAAATGGACGAGCCAGACATCGTCGACGAGTTCGATCAGTCCGACCTTGTGACCGGCGATGGCGGCGGTGACTCCGACGGTCGAGCGCAGAAAGCGGATGGTCCCGCTGGGCGCAACGACGCGGACGTCGTCGAAACGGGAGTAGTCGCATGGCTCGTGAAATACTCGCCTTCCCGGTGGCACAGATCCGGGGGCTGAATCAATTACAATGGGGACGTTGATGGCTTTTTAGAGGTTAGCAATGACTAGACTGGCTTGGCTCGGCGTGATGATTTCGATGGCTGTCGGATGCTCTAGGGTCTCCAGTCGGCCTGAAACTGTACCAGAGGTGTCAGATTCAGCTTACGATCTGGTGGGGCTCCATGGGGATACGCAGGGTGAATATGGTGGGCTGTCTGGCATTTTGCCTGTTGTGTATCTACATGGATTTGTAAAGGATTACACCTCGGGAACTGGAGAAGTCGAACCGTTCGTACTCTTGAGGGCGGACTTTGTCAGTTCTGAGACATTGGATCGTATGGCATATCAGATTGCGGAAACTATGACGTTGTATCGTGTGAGTGATCGTGTGATTGTTGGTACCAAAGGTTCAGTTGGGGAGATTGTCGAGACGGAGTCGGGCAGGGAAACCAGAATCAGTTTGGCTTCGGTCAGGGATCTTGATGAGAACGAGTGGTACGAGGTGGCAATGGGTATTCCACCTGAAGTTGTGCCGTTTGTGATCGAGTATCCCTCCTCTCGAACTGAAGATGGGCGGAGGCTTTTTCGCTTCCGACTGGGGCACGATGCGGTAATTCGAGTTGTCTTGTATGAAGGCGCCCGTGGAGCGATGACTATTCGATTTTCTGAGAGATTGTTCCAAACAGAAAAGACTTCGAACGAGATTTTCAGTGTCAAGAGTGCTAGTGGCGGGCCTGGATTCTGCGAATCTAGAGTTCCAGATAGCGTCTTTGCCGAGGTTGGAGCTACTTATATTAATGCAGACTGTTACGATCTTCCTCCGACTGAGCCCTTAACTCTTAGAGGGTGTAGCTGAAAACTGGACTGTAGGCTTCAGCCGTGCGACAAGATCGCTGGGACCCGAGGGGGGAAGGCGATGGGTGGCGCGTCGGGAAGCGGTACGAAGCGAGGGTCTGGTGGGCGTCGCGGTGGGCGCAAGCCA
>JARKOC010000444.1 GCA_029975915.1 Bryobacteraceae bacterium | reverse complement strand
CAAGTTTCACCAGGGCTACGAACACGATGAGGATGGCGACGATGTTGAAAAGAAGCTGGAGACCGTCCCACGTCCCTTTGGCAAGGGCGTCCATGGAGCTGCTTGCCTCATAGGACGATATTTCGCCGCCCAGGGTCTGGTTTTCCGTTTCCGGGACCATGACCGAGGCCAGGACCAGAGCGGCCGGGGCCTGGATGATGGAGGCGGTCAGGATGTGGCCGAAGGCGTCGGGGATAACGCTCTGCAGAACCGTGGCATAGAGCACTAGCATGGTGCCGGCGATGCAGGAAAGGCCGACGGCCATCATGGCGAACAGTTCGCTGCGGGTCAGTTTGCACAGGTAGGGGCGGATGAGCAGGGGGGACTCGATCATTCCCAGGAAGATGCAGCCTGAGGAGACGACGCCCAGCGCGCCGCCGATGCCCATGCTCTTGCGCAGCACCCAGGAGAATCCCCGCACCACTTTCGGCAGGATGCGCCAGTAGTAAAAGAGAGCGGTGAGGGCGCCGATGACCAGCACCAGCGGCAGTGCCTGAAAGGCCAGGGAGAGCGAACCTCCCGGTTTTGTCTCCGCAAACGGCAGCGGGCCGCCGCCCAGGTAGCCGAATACGAAGGATGTCCCGGCCTGCGTCGCCTCCTGGAAGGTCATGACGATGGAGTTGAGGCCCAGAAAGACTTTCCGGAACAGGGGAGCCTTCAGCATGAGCACGGCGATTGCCGCCTGGAGGGCCAGTCCGGCACAGATGGTCCGCCAGGGGACGACGCGACGGTTCTCGCTCAGGAGCCATGCCGCGGCCAGCAAGGCAAGTAATCCCATGGTGCTGTGTATCATTCGTCCTCTCCTCCGGCATCCGTCTTTGAGCGACCGGGGCATGCACGTGCCGGCGCTGTCGGTTGTGGAGAATACCATCCCGGATTAATGAACGTCAACAAGTGTGATAGGGGAACGGCCGCCCGATCCTCGTACGCTGAAATCCCATCCTGAAGAAAAACCGATTGCCATCGGCCGGTTCTTCCTGTAATGTTCATGGCGTGAACGATGCCGAAGAAAAAACGATGGATTCCTACCGGTCACTTCTTCTCCTGACAGAGCTGGCCTCGGAGGAAACGCTCTCCCAGCGGGAACTGTCCCGCCGTCT
>JARKOC010000434.1 GCA_029975915.1 Bryobacteraceae bacterium | reverse complement strand
GGCTTATCCCAGAGCAGGTATTCGTCTTCCTCGGGGGCCAGCTCCACTTTGTAGAGGCGGCCCGCTGAAACGGTTGGGAAATCCGCGCCGTTCGCGGCAGCGCTCTCAACGGCGTCTTTGACGGCGCTAAGGTCGCTGGCTTCTTCATGCTGGCCGTCGGATTCATACATCCGAATGGTCTTACTCGCGTTTTTAAGAGTCGCGGCCATGTCGCCCTTGTTGTAAGCGTATTCCGCCGCGAATAGGTAAAAGGCCTCCATCGGAAGGGTGCTGGTACTAACGCCCGCGTTATTAATCGCGTCTAGCAGCCGACGAACAATAGTCCCGTCGTCACGTGAAAGCTTCTCTTTATACCACTCCGCTACCTCCTTGCTACCAGCGAAATAGAGCCCGTAACCGTAAGCCTGCGCTCCTTCCCCGGTGCCGATGGCGTCCAGTGAGAATTTGCCGAATGTGTGGGGGCTGCCGTGCCAGGCAGATTGAAATAACGCAGCCGGCTGAAAATCCGCATAACTCGCGCCACCGTCGATTATCGCATTGTACTGCCCCAGCATAATCTCAAGCTGCATGGCGCGAGTCGATTCAGGGGCAACCGTCGCCAGCGCCGCCACTACCTGCTGCTTGGCAACTTTGGCGTCTTCGGGGGATATCGCCGGGTACTGCCACATCGCACCCTGCGTAGCCCCCTGCCCCAGCACCTTCCGCACTTCCTCGTTACTCATCCCCTCCAGGTCAATACCGTTCTGGTCGAGAAAGTCCTTGAACTGCTGGAGCGTCTCCCGCTCCTCAAGAAGGGCGTTGTTCTGGTTGCCGGGGGAATACCTCGGCTTGCCGCGTAACTCCGCGTCCAGGGCATCCAGGAAGTCGGAGATGGTCGCGTCTTCCGGCAGGTAGCCAGACTCAACAGCCGCTTCCCTCGCCCGGTCGAGTTCCATGCCGTTCTTGCGCACGATACCCTTGCCAGCGTCCCGGCTCTTGAGTTCGCCCCCCGAATCCTTCAGCCCGCCTTTGGACCGGATGAACTCGATAAGCGACGGCCCGAATATGTCGGCTTCCTTCGCCCCTAGGTCGCCAGCGCGGAGCCGGTCAATCAGCGGGTCGATCTGCATGTCCACGCTGACACGTTTTGCCAGCACGTCGGGCAATGGCCGGGTCACGGTCGGTGCGTACTGCCGGAACAGAGTCATGGCGTCCGTGCCGGCCCTGGCCGCCAGTGTCCGCATGGTAGCCTGCCACAATGCCGCCTGCTTCTCCGCCGTACCCCTTTCGGTGCCGATGGCGATGAGTTGGCCCAGCACGTCATCATAGACCTGTCTATCGGGAGCCGCCGCCGCTTCCTCGCCCTGCGCTTCGGCCAGGATGCGCTCCACCTCGGCGTCCATGTTCTGCGTCCACTCGGCATGTTCCCGTGGCGTCATCTCGCCGGGATTCAGCCGCACGTCGTTCAGGATCTCGTTGTAATTGTCCGTCCCGGCCAGCTTGATGAAGTTCTCCAGCGGGATAACGATGTCGCTATTCGCGGCCACAGCCTCCTGGTACTGCTGCCGGTCGCCCAGGATTTCCTCGGCCACGTCGCCGGGGTCCAGGTTGGCGTCCTGCCAGAGCATCGACCAGCGATCCGCAGGGATGTAGACGTTATCCACGCTGCCGCCTGCCTGCTCCTTGAGGCGTTTTACCAACTCCTGCACCTTCTCGGGGAGTCGCTCAAAACTCTTGGTTGACTTGACGGAATCGCCCAAGGCAGTGAGGAAGTCGGTTTGCTGCTTGATGGCGTTCCGGCGCTCGTATGCTGAATAGAGGGATTCGGACACCCTGGCCGCCCCGGACATGCTGGCACCTTGCAAAGGCCCGGCTATGCCGGTCACGATGGCCGTGTCGAGCACCTGCTGCGCCAGGTCTCCCCAGGTCATGTCAGGCTTCAAGTTCACCTTGTCCGATATGGCGTTGTAGATGGTGTTGATCTCTTCGCCGCCGAGATCCCCAAGCGTGAACTTGATGGCAGTCTTGAGCACGTCATCGCCGCCCTTGTAGATGCGGTCAAGGCCGATCTTCTCGGTCAAGCCTTCCATGATGCGGTTCGATACGTCCACCGCGCCAGCCGCCAAGGGGTTGTATCCGGCATCCCGCATCTCCTGGTAGCCGCCATCTGCAAACAGCCCGAACATGGCGAGGGCCGCATTCTCCCCGCCCATGCCGAAGGGTGCCGCGAGTGCCGACGTGCCGATACTGGACCCGGCCTGCTGCGCGTAAGATTCGGCGCTACCGGGGGCGTAGGTTCCCATCTTCGCCTTTGCCGCCCGCTTCCAATAGTCGGCGCTGTCCTTGGCAATCTCGGATACACGCTTCCGCACTCCGGTATCGTCGGGGAATACCTGCAATGACCAATCAACGAACTCGGCAACAGCCTGGCCGGTCCTCGCCAGCGACTGATTGACCAGCTCGGGGGACGCCTTCGCACCTTCCCACAGCGCCCGCATGACGCCCGGAGCACGTTTTGCGGCGCTGCGGTCGTTTGGTGATGCGATGCTCATAGGGTTGACCGGCTTCACCTTGAACACATCCTCAACGCCCACCAATGCCTGAGCATCATCCCACAACGCCTTTGCCGTCTCCGGGTCGGAGAGGAGGTCGGCGGTTGCTGGAGCATTGTCGATAAGGTGGTCGGCGGCCTCGGCGGCAATCCGGCGTTTTGCCTCCTGGCCGTTGTCCAGTCTGAGTGCCTCGACCGGGATGCCGGAACGCTTCGATATCTTCACCAGGGCGCTCTCGGCGTCAGGCGAGGAATCGGCAGAAGAATAGAGGGAGGACTTCAGGCGCTGCTTGTTTGACGCGCTGTCGTCGTCCAGAAGATCCAAATATTCGTTTACG
>JARKOC010000426.1 GCA_029975915.1 Bryobacteraceae bacterium | reverse complement strand
GCGCCATCCGGTGTCCAGCTTGTCAGTGGTCGGTCTCTGGATCAGCACATAATCGTCGACCTCAAACGACCGATTACGGTGCTGGGGGAAGGTTTGGCGAGAGGCGCCATTGTGGGACAACCCGGATTTCCGAGAACCAAGTGTCGTGACAGCCAGTGTTGTGAATGTTGTCTGAAAGGGGTTTGCTGGTATTCCCAATGGTGAAATACAGTTTTTGCGCGCCACAGTGTTTGGTGAGAGTTTCCCACAGTATCGATACTGGGATGATTCGAGTCCCTTTCCACCAGCATAGCTTTGCTGTAGCGCCTGTTTCACGCCGACAGGTTGTTCTCAGCTCTCGAGAAATCAGCTTTCCACGGCTGTTGACTCCAACCTTCGCCACCGTTCTGGAATGGCACAAAGCACTTGAAAATTATTCTTTCGAACACACCGAGATTGCACTGCCGCCTCTGGCAGATCTCGTTGATGGTACCATCCTTCGTTCTGTGCTACGTGCTTTTCCACATGCTGCTGCCGACAACGAGGCGCTACTGAGCGCTTTGTATACTTTGGTGCGGCCGCGACAAGCTTTTCAGCGGCTTCGCCTCATGGGGCAGCTCATTTTCACTCCGAACGAACACTGCGGAATTCCGATCGCAATGCAGCTGGACTCTTTTGTAGAGGATTTCAAACGTCTGGCTGGCGCACTAGGGCTCACATGCACGCTGCAGGCACGATTGTTCGCCGACGCCATCCGTGGCCGACTCGGGCGAGATCTGCGAGACCAACTCCGTGCGCTCCCCGACGAGCCCACGCCTGCTGCCGAGATGTCTCTGGCCGCGCCCTCTACTTGTGGCCGGCCGCCCCCGCCCCCCAGCGCCGCGGCCGCCCCCGTGGCGTCGGAGGTCAAACCTCTTGCTGCGGCCGTACCCTCTGCGGCCCCCAATGCTCCTGGCGACGAAGTTCAAGCGGCCATCGCAGAGCTGCAACACATCGCAGCTGCCCGAACCATCGCGGAATCCCTCGAAATAGCCAACCCCCTCGGCGATGCTGAAGCCGCCTCTCCTGACCGGGATGCGCGACTTGACAAGGACGCCCGCCGGCTTGAGCGCGTCTTCTCCGTTGCCCGCGACTTGGCTGCCTGGCTTGATGAACTTGCGTCTGACCGCGAGCCGTCTCTCTTCGTCCAGTCCGCGCAGCGCTTCGCTCGCCCGTCGACCAGCTTGCCAATGCCTCGCATGCCCGGACCCCCTCGCGCGGAGGGATTTGGGTCGCGCCGCGAGGCTGCACGCCAGGCCGGCCTCTGCACCTTCTGCCTGCGTGCTGGCCATACGGTGGTGGACTGTCCCGGTACTCCTGAACGCGGCATTCCCCGCAAGTCACGCTTCTTCCACCCCGCGGCGGCCCCCGCCATCGCGCCATTGCTCCTCGCCCCAGCCGCCCCCGCCTCCTCCTCTGCTCCACAAGCCTCCTTCCATTCGCGGCCCGCACCTCCGGCACCGCAACCCGCTGCCTCCATTTTCCGTCAGCGACCCCCTCCAGGCTTCGGCTCTGACAGCAGCGCTTCCGGTGGGCGTTATCCGAGGCGTGGTCCTCATCCGGTCGACCGCTTCCAGCCACAACGGGAGGGTCCACGCCAGGTGCGCCACGTCCGCCTCGCCAACATCATCATGCCGCCTGCGCTGCCGCTTGGCAGCCTTGATGGAGATTTTCGCACAACCGCTTCCCTGCAGGACGGAAGTACGGTCAGTGCGGTCGTCGACACAGGAGCGCAGACCTCTGTCATCAGCAGAGCCCTCGCCTCGCGGCTGCGCCTGCCCCTCAGCGCGGCCCCTCTTGACCTCGCCATGGCTGACGGCACCCGCACGCGTAGCTCAATGGCAGCGACCGCTCTCCTCCGCCTGACGCGTGATGCACCGTTTTCAGCGGTTCGCCTCAGCGTCGTGGACAAGTTGGCCGACGACAACGTCATCCTCCTCAGCTTCAAGGACTTGCCCGGCTACTCCCTCTCCACTCATCCTTCTCCAACCCTCACCTTCCTTAGGGCGGGCTGTCTCGATGATAGCCCCGATGTCGCCGACATCGAGCTGCCCGACTTCAAGCAAGTCACCCTGCCGACGTGCCCGGTTGGCGGCTCCCTGACGCAGGCCGTGCTCGCAGGCGCAGCCACCCAGGATGCTGCACCAGAGGGCCGGGCAGCTGCCCAGCCGCCTTCTCAACAGTGCGATCCCACCAGCCAGAGCTGCGACCCTCCGGCCGATACGCCCACCGTCCCCAAGGTGTCCGACGAGGTGTTCACGCCCGAGCAGAAGGCCGCCGTCACTGCCCTCCTTCAGCGGTACATTGACGTCTTCGGCGCCATCGACGAGTGCCCTCCTGAAATGCAGCCAGTCAGTATCCTTCTGGAACAAGGCGTCAGACCCGTTGCGCAACCCCCGCGCCGCCTGTCGCCTGACAAGGCCCATTTCGTAGAGACCGAAATTGCCAAGCTTCTCATCCTTGGGGTCATCCGCCCTTCGTCGTCGCCTTGGGCCAGCCCCATCACTGTTGCACGCAAACGTGGTGGGGGCTATCGGTTATGTGTGGATTATACAGCGCTCAACCGCGTCACGATTCCAGACAGCTACCCGCTGCCCCGCATCGAGGACCTTGTATCAAAATTCAGAGACAACCGGTACCTGGGATCGTTTGATTTTTCATCCGGTTTCCATCAACTCCCAGTCGCCGCCCCCTCCATTCCTCTGCTGGCCTTCTCGACACCGCAAGGCCTGTACGAATTTGTCAGAATGCCTTTCGGCATTCGTAATGGGCCGGCGGTGTTCCAACGTCAAGTCCACCGGACCTTTGGGGACCTTGACGGCGTGGTCTCCTATCAGGACGACCTGGGCTTGTTTGCGGCCGAGTTCGCGGTCTTCCTTCGCCGCCTGGAGGCCGTCCTGCAAAGGGCTCGTGAGCGACACGTGATGATCAATGCCAAGAAGTCGACCTTGGGCCCCGCTCGCCTGCCCTATCTGGGACACCTCATCGGCCCTGACTCGGTCGAGGTCGACATGAGCCGCCTCGACGGCATACGTGAGCTGCGTTCGCCTACCACGCGCGAGGCGCTCCAATCCTTCCTCGGCCTCGCCAACTACTACAGCTCCCACGTACCCGGTTTCTTCAAACTGGCCGCACCGCTGTATGACCTGTGCCGCGGCCGCCAGCCGTTCGTCTGGCCGCCGTTCGCTGAGACTGCCTTCCGCACGCTGCATCGCGCATTGCTGCAGCCACAAATTTTGACACATCCCGACCCCAGCCCCGGATCCGAGTTGGTGCTTCGCACTGACGCCTCGCGGCAAGGTATAGGCGGGGTCCTCCTCCAGCGCCGCGGCCCCGACACCCCGTTCCAGACCTTGGCCTTCATGGGCCGCAAGCTAACTCCCGCGGAAACGAAGTACGCTACCTGCGAACTGGAGGCCTTGGCCATGATCTACTGCCTGCAAAAAGCCCGCGGGATGATTTACACTACGGTGCGCGTTTTGACGGACCATTCCAATTTGGCATTCATCAAGGACGCCTCCACCCCGCGCCTGGCCCGCTGGCAGCACCTCCTCTCCGATTTTCCCGTCTTCATTCAATACGCCCCCGGGCGTGACAACTTTATCGCCGATACCATCAGCCGCCTCTGCAACATGCCCGCGCCCCCAACCGACTGTGCTGTGCCGCTAACGCACACCTCTGGCCTCGCCTCCGAGCCGGCTGGTGCTGCCACCGTTGTTCCCCCGAACGCCGCCTCGCCCCCTTCGGCCCGCGCTGAAGAGGCTGCCCTCGTCCGTGTGCTAACCAGGCGCCAAGCAGCCGCCGACCAGCAAGTGCCTGCGTCCCCCGATACATTCGTGGCCGCGGCCGATGCTTTCCAGGTTGCAGCTGGCTCCTCCGAACCCTCGTGCTCCTCGGCCAATGCAAGCACAACGTCAGCGCCCACCGATGACTGGCAACTGAATCCCAGACATTTTCGGGCGGCTTGCAAGCGTTTTCGTCTGACACCAACAGTCGATGCCTTCGCGACTCAACAGAATGCACAGCTGGCGCGGTATTGGACCGCAGCTGATGACGCCTTTCGCCAATCTTGGGCCGGCGAGGTTCTATGGGCCAACCCTCCATACGAGGACACCGTCGTGACTCGCCTCCTCGACCGCATCCGCGACGAACACCTGACCGCCATGGTCACCCTCCCGGTGTGGCCGACTGCTCGCTGGTGGCCCTCCTTGCTCGCGCTCCAAGCCACGCGCCCCATGCGCCTGCCTCGTGCCGCCGACACATTCCTTCGACAAGGACGAGCCGTCGGCCCCGCCAGGTGGGACGCCCAGGTACTCCTCCTCTCCGCAGGTTCCAGGCCCGCCGCTAGGGCCGCCGGCTTGCTCACCGCAGCGCCCAACAGCATCGCGCTGCCCGAGGCCGCACCCGACGTCGCCGCTCCGATCGTAAAAGTGACGGCCGATGCATCCGACCCTGCTCCCTCGCAAGTGCCGGGCCTCGCTATAAGCACCCGGCAGGCAAGGGTAAACAGGTCGGATCCTCCCCGCCAAGGCGATGCTCCCGTGCGCTCCTCCTTGCCTGCAGCGCCGGCCGACGTTACTCCTGAGTCTGTTGCGCCGCTCGACAACGCCGTTGCGCCTCCTGCCATTGCTGCGCCCCCGGTCTCCGATGGAGCGGCCGTCGACCTTGGTTCTCCCTCGCGAGAGCCGGGACTCGTGCAAACCACCCGGCAGGCAAGTTCACGAGGGATGAACAGGTCGACAGTTCTGCCTCATGACGATTCTCCCGTTGCTTCTCAGGACCCGCATCCTGCGCCGGTGTGGCCTTCC
Source organism: Bryobacteraceae bacterium (assembly GCA_029975915.1). The sequence continues at coordinate 7,694 of JARKOC010000426.1, read as the reverse complement.
CTGCGTCAGCGCCTCGAGGAGCTCGGCCTGATCTCTCCACATTCGCCAGCGAATGGCCCGCTGCGTCTCTCGAGCCGCCCTCCGGACGACGTGCTTCACACTCTGTTGGCACTTGGTCACAACAGTCGCCTCTCCGGCCACAGCGGCGTCGCGCGCACCACGGCGCGCCTTCAGGTTTCAGTTGATTGGCCTGGTCTCGCCCACGACGTCGCTGCATGGGTGAAAAAATGCCCAGAGTGTCAGCGCAAGAACGCTCGACGCCCCGCACCCGCAGACCTGCTGACCACCGCCGTCGACGGGCCTTTCCGCCAAGTCCAACTTGACCATGTCGGGCCCTTGCAGCGCGACGACGGCTTCTTGTACGTCCTGACCATTGTCGACAGATGGAGCCGCTGGTGCCGTTTGGTGCCCGCCAAGTCCACCGCCGCCGCCGAAACCGCGCAGCTCTTCCTCGACCACTGGGTTGCCGTGCACGGGCCGCCCGCGACGATCCTAACCGACGGCGGGCCCGAATTCAACAATCAACTGCTGCGTCAGATTTGCCAACGCCTCTCCATGGACCTACATATTACAACGGCGAGTCACCCTCAGTCACACGGCCTCGTCGAGCGCGTCAACGCCTCCCTTCAAGGCATCCTGCGCGCCTTCTTGCATGATGAGCCCAGCTGGGTGCGCCTGCTGCCCTCCACTCAATTCTGCCTGAACACTAGTATGCAGCGTACCACAGGGGTCACGCCATATAGAGCTCTGCATGGCTTTGAAGCAGCATCGCCGGTGTCTGACGCCTTGGGCACCACTAATGCGCCGCTCGAGGAGCCCATCGAGCGAGCAGCGCTATTGGCTTCGAGCGCCCTGCGTGACCGAATCAACCAGGCTGAGCGCAACGCCTTCGAAAAGGCGCAGACCATTGCCCGTCGCCAAGCTCATGGCAAGACCGATTTCCAGAGCGGCGAGTATGTTCTCGTGTTCAACGATACCCCGCGGCACAAGCTCGACCGGCGCTGGACTGGCCCCTTCCTGGTCGACTCCAAGGAGACCGACGTCACTTACAACTTGCGCTCCCTGCTCGATAACAGTCTGCGCCGCACACATGTCAACAGGATGCATTCGTTCGAAGCCGGTGACCTCACGCCAGACCAGCTACATCAACAAGCTCGCCGAATTGACGAATACGATATCACCAATGTCGTCGGACACCGTTACGACTCTCAAGGCAACCTTGTTCTCCACGTCATTTGGGACGGGTACGAACCCTACGATGCCACTGACGAACGTGCATGGTGCCCCTTTTCGCAATGCGATAAGCAGACCTGCGTGCAAGAGTATCTGCACAAGAACGGCCTCGCACCGCGCAAGCCTACTGCCAAGACGATTGTTGTCAAGAAGCGCTGTGCGGGCGCAGGAGAGTCGCGCATTCAACGTGCGTGATCTCAGCCTTCATGCCCCTGGTACTGCTGCCTATGTCTTTGTCTGCTGATGTCTTCTTCGATCATTCCTTGATCTCTTAGAAGAGAAGGAGGAAGAGAAATACTTGGAATTGTTTGCATCTTCATTATTCGTCACTTTTTCGTCTTCTTTCACCATTGATCTCTCAATTGCCCTGACCTCCTATCCAAACCACATCGCGAAGAAGGGGAAGTGTTGTGAATGTTGTCTGAAAGGGGTTTGCTGGTATTCCCAATGGTGAAATACAGTTTTTGCGCGCCACATTGTTTGGTGAGAGTTTCCCACATTTCATCTTTGATCCTCCTGGGTGAGATCCACTTTTTTCCCGCTAAGCGAATACACTCCTGTGTTTTACCTTGTCTCAACATTCCATCGAGGCAATAGTAAGCTTACTAGAACCATTCTCGATGGCATCAAGCACTACCACTGATCTCGACTTACTGCCTGCTGATGCAGATATGACTTACATCCAAGGATTGTTTAATGATGACTTCGCTGCAACCACCTCAGCACCATCTGAGGTCAAGACTGGAGGTGATGCGTCACCTCCCGCTACGATCGCCGATCTCGAGGTCAAGGGTGCGCCTGCGGCCCGACTCGCCGATCGCCTGCCAGCTGCCTATTACGGTGTTGCTGGCCCCACGTTGCCGTTGCTGCTGACTACTACCTTCGATGCGTTCTACGACTTCCTCGACGACTTGCGAAGATTCAAGCAGACCTATCCTACGCTCCGACTGCCACCTGTCGCGGCCATGCTGCATAGCAGCATTCAGCGTCTCATTTGTGTCAACCATGGCCTCAAGAACGGCCTGCCTGCCGACGACAAGCTTGTCCTCAAGCTTGTTGCGCTTGAATGCGTCCCGACGGATGCACTCGAGCGTGCAAGGATCCTTTCGCGGCTGAATTTCAGACCTCAACATTCCCGAGTTCCTCTGGCCACTCAGCTGGCCCTGTTTTACGACACTTTTGTCAAGACCGTTACTCTGTTGGGTTTCAAGGAGGACAATCCCGCGCTTGTTCGTCTGTTCTCTCGCTGTCTGCACGGGCACCTCCGCGAGCATCTCGATGCACTCACTCGGATCAACAAGCCCGAGTCCTTGGCGGCACTGTTCAGCTCGGCGACCGAGCTTGCTCATCGTTTTGATCTCACCGCTGTCCTGCTGCCCGGCTCGGGACCGGCTGCGAGCCACGCCATGTCTAGCGAAGGCGATCGCGCTCGTCGTGTCCACGTTGCCAGCCCACCCGTGTCAGCAGCAGGGGCTTTTGCAGCACGTCGCCGTGACGGACCACATGTGCAGAAGCTGACACCGGAGGAGTATGCGCGCTGCAAGCGCGAGGGCCTTTGCCTGCGATGCCGCCGACCAGGCCACCGCGCCGCCGATTGCAAGGCGTTCAAGGAGGGCGATCTCACGACCTCCTCCATCAAGCGACCTGCCCCGTCAACTGCCATGGCTCCTCCGCTGCAGTCAGTCGCCAGTGCAACCTCGACAGGTTATGGCCTCGCGCGCCACGCTGCCAGACCCGATGATCGCAGCCATCCACCGCGCCGCAGCAGCCGCGAGCGCAATCCACCTCAGCGTTTTCCAGCCCCAGAGTTCCGCCGAGACCGCCAAGGCGCCCCCCCCGCGTCCTCGTCATCTTATCGCCGAGATGCGGCGCCTTCATCTTCTTCGTCATCGTCGTCGTCCGCTCGCCCCCTAGCGGCCATTGGCTCGGCCGAGCGCCATGCTAGCCCTGCGACGGCCCGTGATGACGATGACTTGCTCCCCTTATGCGCGGTAGGGGACGGCCAGGACCTGATGCGCGTGCCACCCTCCAAGGTGCAGGGCGACAAGCGCCCATTCTTGTGCTGCAAGGACGCCCGCGGCATCGAGACGCGCCTGCTGCTGGACAGTGGCGCCGCGGCGTCCTTCACGAGCCGCCGCTACGCTTCTCAGCTCGGATTAGTTGTGCACCCATGCCCGCCACAACGCGCACGCCTCGCCGACAACAAGACCCTGGTCGCCTATGACCAGTGCTGCACCCTCAGCATCGCGCTGAGCGCCGACGCCCCTGTTCGTGACAACACTGTGTACATCCTCTCGGGCGACGAGCCGGCCGACTATGTGATCCTCGGCTTCCCTGGCGTCCGAGGGTTCACCGTCACCTTCGGCGACCACGTGCCCAAGCTTGACTGGCTCGGCACCGAAGACCCGCTGCCCGATGTGCTCGGCATCTCACGGGATCCCGACGCTGTGCCCGAGTCCCCTGTGCCCACGGTGGAGGAGGGCGTCGCAACGCCCGAGCAGAGTGCTGTGCTGCGCTCCATCTTGGCCCGCTATGCCGACACCGTGTTTGGCCCGCTCAACCGCGAGCCGGCCCGCCTCCGCCCCTTCACCGTTGTCCTGAAGCCTGGCGCCGAACCCGTCTGCCAGGCGCCACGCCGGGCCACGCCGGCAAAGGTCGAGGCAACCCGCGCTCAGATCCAGAAGTGGGCCGCCCTCGACATCGTGGAGCCCTGCGTCAGCCCGTGGTCCTCGCCCGTGACGCTGGCTCTCAAACGCAACGGCGAGTGGCGCACCTGTGTGGACTACACCAAGGTCAACGCCCTCACCGTCAAGGATGCGTTCCCCTTGCCGGCCATCCCCGACCTGTTCCAGCACTTCCGCGACTGCCCCTGGATGGCGTCGTTCGACTTTGTGTCGGGGTATAACCAAGCCCCCCTAGCGGTGGAGGCGCGCGACATTCTGGCCTTCGTCACCGCCGACGGCCTCTACAGGTTCAAGCGCCTTCCGTTTGGCGTGATGAATGGCCCTTCTTATTTTCAACGGACCATCGCGGACGCCTTCAAGGATCTTCGCGGCGTCGTTACCTACCAAGACGACATCGGGGCCTGCGAGAAGACCTTCGAGCGCTTCTGCGACCTGCTCGTGGCCATCCTCGACCGCTGCGAGGAGCTCAACCTCAAGATGCGCGGTGACAAGTGCCGCATTGCGCCCGTCGAGCTGCCCTACCTTGGCATGCTTGTGGGGCCGCAGGGTGTGCGCATCGATCCCGAGCGCATGCGCCCACTCGTCGACATGGCCGAGCCGCGGACCAAGGACAATGTCAGAAGCTTCTTGGGGCTAGCACAATATTTTGCAAGATTCCTTCCCAACTTCGCGATGCTTGCCGCACCGCTTTGGGACCTCGTTAAGCACGACTCCAAGTTCGTGTGGGGAGACGCGCAACATGCAGCCTTCCGCGCCATCGTCGACGGCATCGCCGCCGCTCAGCCGCTCGCACACGCCGACCCGTCGGCCTCGCTGATCTTACGGACCGACGCCTCCTCGGTCGGCGTCGGAGGCGCGCTGCTGCAGAAGCGCGCCGAGGGCACCGAGGAGCCCATTCTGTTCTTCTCGCGTAAGCTTGCCCCCGCCGAGCAGCATTATGCCACCATCGAGCTGGAAGCGCTCGCCATTCTTCAGGGACTCGAGAAGGCTCGACCGTATGTCTTCGGGCCAATCACAATTTACACCGATCATAGCAATCTTCGCTTCCTCCGATCTTCGGCCAACAAGCGCCTGCAGCGCTGGGCCCTGCTGCTCAACGAATTTGATCTGGTGATTCACTACACCCCAGGGCGCACCAACTGCGTTGCCGATGCCCTCTCCCGCCTGCTGCCCTCTGACAACTGCCACGAAGGGACCGACGTGTCGGTCGCCGACCGTCTGCCCACTGCATCCGCCGGCCTCGCAGCAATTGCCGTTGCCGCCCCCTTGCCCTCCGCCGACATCAGCGGCGACGCGGACTCCCTGCGCAACCTAGTTGAGCTCCTGGGCTACGACCAAGACGCCGCCGGCGTCATGCACCTGCGCGAGCGACCCGACGCGGACATGGTCGCCAAGATCTTCGCCCTCGGACACGCGAGCCCCTTCGCAGGCCACTACGGGATCGACCGCACACTCGCCCGCATTGGCTCTGTCCTGCAATGGCCTGGCATGGACGCCGACGTTGGTCAGCTGGTCAAGACCTGCGTCATCTGCCAGAAGCTTCGCGCGCGGCGCCATCCTGCCTCGGACATGTTCAGCACAGCGGCCGACTTCCCCTTCCAGACTGTGTTTCTGGACTACATCGGGCCGCTTCGTGCCAGCAAGGGGTTCAAGTACGTGCTGACCATGATTGACCGCTTTAGTCGCTACGTCGAGCTGGCTGCGGTGACCGAGGCCAACGCGCGCAACACCGCCCGCGCGATTATCGACGTCTGGATCACCGAGCACGGTGTTCCTCACAGGCTGTCCACGGACGGGGGCAGCCACTTCGACAACGAGGCCATCGCCAACATCTGCCGCGAGCTCGAGGTCGAGCACCACATCGGCACCTCGCATCATCCTGAAAGCCAGGGTGTTGTAGAGCGCGCGAATGCCGTCGTCGTGAACACTCTTCGCGCTCTGGTGCGTGCGCACGGCGACGAATGGAGCGATGTCCTGCCACTCGTGCGTTTTGCGATGAACACCTCCGTCTCGCGCACAACCGGCTTCACTCCGTATGAGGTTGTTCATGGCTTCAAGGCCCGACTGCCATTGCACAACGCGCTGGGCCTGGTCTTCGACGAGGACGACCCGTCCACCTTCTCGCGCCGCATCTACGAGATTTACGAACAGTGTCGCGAGGCTGAAGCCGCTGCCTTCAAGGCCGCTCGCGATCGTCTGCTCAAGGCTAACCGGCGCCGCCGCGCTGACTACGACCCTGGCGACTACGTGCTGGCCTACGACGACACCGCCGACAAACTCTCGCCTCCTTGGCGCGGACCCTACCTTGTCCTTGCCAAACCGCGTGACCTCGTCTACGAGCTGCAAGACATCACCAGTGGCCGCCGCTTCAACGCGCACGTCAACCGCCTGCATGCCTTCTACCCCGGAACGCTGACTGAGCGCGAGCTGCGTGCCGAGGCCCTCAAGACTGACCAGTACTACGTTGACCTGGTCCATGAGCACCTTGTTGACCGCCATGGCCAATGGTGGTTTCGCGTGCGCTGGCTGGGCTACGACGAGTATGCCCGCGATGACACCCGTGGCTGGGTCCTTTTCGCTGACTGCCGCAACGATGACACCATCAAGGCTTACATCCGCGACCATCGCCTTCGCCCTGTCGTTCGGCCATCCGCCCCTGTTGAGTTCCCTGTTCCTGCCCGTGGGCACCACTGACTAGCTGTGGCCCTGCATTGAAGGGGGGGCAGGGTGGGCTGACTGTGACCTCACATCCTTCCTTCCACCTTCCCTTCTCCTCCCCAATTTCTGCCCTTGTCAGTGTCGGACTTTTATAGAAGTATTATGTGTGTCCCGAAAAGAATTATGGGACACCCTGTTAAAACCTGTCAAACTTCATTTGGCTTTTTGCTGGGTTCCCTTGGTTGTTTCTGCATGGTCGCCAATTGGAATGCAACGCAATGATGTCATGCTGTGATGGGTCATATAGGCTGGCCGCAAGTCCAGTAGTTGTCTGAATTTCCGGGGGTCTTCACATGGTGCTCCCAAGTGCACTTCTCCGGTCGTTCTTCTTGCCCACATTTAGTTTAGATGTCATTTAATGGAGGCAGTGTTGCAGAACCACCGGTTTTGCGCCGTTTGTGCCACTTTTCCGTGATTGTTTTATTGGGTCTGTGGCACTTTCGCTTGTCTTTGTGTTTTGGTTTTTTCTTTGTTTGTCTTTCATCTTTGATCCTCCTGGGTGAGATCCACTTTTTTCCCGCTAAGCGAATACACTCCTGTGTTTTACCTTGTCTCAACATTCCATCGAGGCAATAGGGGTTTGCTGGTATTCCCAATGGTGAAATACAGTTTTTGCGCGCCACATTGTTTGGTGAGAGTTTCCCACAACCGGGGCACCCACCTCGCACGCCCTTCCGACCACAATTAGTCTCCCTCTCCCTTCTTCCGTTCCGATCGCCCCAGACTTCATCTACGAGCTCTCGGCGCCCGCGCCTCCGGCCCCGCGCAAGAAGAGCACCGGCCGCAAGAAGAGTAAGGCTCGAGTTGGTTGATGTCTGAAGTGGTCGCTGTGCTCCCTCCCAATATTCGTCTCTCGGCCAGGAGAGGAAGGCAGGGATGGACAATTCGTTTTGACTTTTCTTTGGATGTCTCTTCTCCTATCCCTTCTCCCATTGTGACCTTGTGATGTTTTTGTAAATCCTTCCGGGTCACCCACACTCACCTTTGCACCCGGTCTCCAATCACCGGATGCCATTTTGTGCTTTCCTAGTTTTTTTCGAGTTCTCCGCAAACCCCCTC
>JARKOC010000408.1 GCA_029975915.1 Bryobacteraceae bacterium | reverse complement strand
GCACGCTCCGGCCTCCCGGATCTTGGCGGCCCCGCCGGCGAGGATTTCCCTCAGGATCTCCGGTGATATGCTGCACGCCGGGTAGAATACCAGGTTCATGGCGGTCACCGGACGCCCGCCCATGGCGAACACGTCGGACAGGGCGTTGCATGCCGCAATGGCCCCGAAGCTGAAGGGATCGTCCACCACGGGGGTGATGATGTCAGTGGTCTCCACCATGGCGCACTCCTCCACGATGCGGTAGACGCCCGCGTCATCGGCGGTCTCCGGCCCCACGATGAGGTTCGGATCCGTGACGCCGAACAGTCCGGACAATGCTTCCTCCAGGCCCGCCGGGCCCAGCTTGGCAGCTCAACCGGCCGCTTTCACCATGTGGGTGAGCTTGATTTTCTGTTTGGTCATGTAGTTGTGTCCTGGTCAGAAGATAGTGCTTGGCAAAGGGTACAAGGCAAAGGGTACAAGGCAAAGGGCACAAGGCAAAGGGCACAAGGCAAAGGGCAAAGGGCAAAGGGTAAAGTGCAGAGCGTCCGAGATTCTTTGTGTTTCTCTGTGCCTCGTGCCTTTTGCCCTTTGCCCGCCGTTCCTACTTCGTCCCGTGCAGATAGGCCCGCGGTACGCGCTTGCTGATGCCGCAGAATATCTCGTAGGGGATGGTGCCGGCGCGTTCGGCCAGTTCCTCGGCACGGATGCGGTTCCCGGCGCCGTCGCTCCCCAGCAGGGTAACCTCGTCTCCCACGGCCACATCGGGGATGTCGGTCACGTCCAGCATGATCCAGTCCATGCACACCGTGCCCGCCACCCTGGCGCGCATCCCCCGCACCAGGGTGTCCCCGCGGTTGGTCAGCGCCCGGCAGTAGCCGTCCGCGTACCCCACCGGCACGCTGGCCACCAGGGTCCTGCGACCGCTTACGAAGGTCCGCGCGTAACTGATGCTTGTCCCCGGCTCAACCCACTTCAGCATTGCTATGCGGCTGGTGAGGCGCATCACCGGCTTCAGGTCCATTTTCCCTTCGAAGTCGGCGGAGGGGAGCGCGCCGTAGAGGGTGATGCCGGGGCGCACCAGGTTGCAGAAGGGGAGGTCCAGGTTGAAGGCGGCGGCGCTGTTGGAGAGGTGAATGTAGCGGGGCGCGAAGCCTTCGCGGCGGGCTGCCTCCAGCACGCCTGAGAAGTTTTCGCTCTGGGTCTCGGTGAAGCGTCTGCCGTCGTCGTCCAGTTCGTCGGCCGAGGCGAAATGGGAGATGATCCCTTCCAACTCCAGGTTCCTGAAGCCTTTCAGTTCGGCAAGAAAGCGGGGCGCGTCCAGGTGATGGATGCCGAGCCGTCCCATTCCCGTGTCCACCTTGAGGTGGATGCGGGCCTTTCGGAAAAGCTTTCCGGCTGCCGTGTCCAGTGACCGGGCCTGCTCCAGGTTGAAGACCACCGTGGAAAGGCCGTAGCCAACGCATTTCCGCTCCTGCCCGGGATAGATGCCTCCCAGGAGGAGCACCGGCCGGTCGATGCCCGCCTTGCGGAGCTGGATCCCCTCGGCGAGAAATGCGACGCCGAAGGCGGTCACATCAAGGATCTCCAGTTCCCGCGAGACGTCCATGAAGCCGTGGCCGTAAGCGTCCGCCTTGACAACGGCGAGGATGCCGCAGGACCGGGGCACGGTCCGGCGTATCTGAAAATAGTTGTGACGCAGTGCGGCGAGATCGATCTCCGCAAGGGTCGGTCTGCTGTCCATTGCTGCTCCGAAGAGAGGTGATAGTCTCCTGCCAAGGAGTTCCCGGATGAAGGT
>JARKOC010000392.1 GCA_029975915.1 Bryobacteraceae bacterium | reverse complement strand
CCGGCGGGTTTCACCGTGTTCGCTACCCAGAACCCCGTGGAGTTCGAGGGTACCTATCCTCTCCCCGAAGCGCAGAAGGACCGTTTTCTTCTCAAGATCACCATGGAAGAGCTGGATAGGGAAGAGGAATTTTCCCTTGTCACGCGTACTCTCGGCGCAGACGCCCCCGAGGAACTGCTCGCCGCCAACCGGGTGGAGTGCGTGGTCAGCGCCGATGAAGCGCTGCGCTGCAGGGGTCTCCTCAGGAGCCTGACGGTCCGCGACGAGGTGGCCGGCTACGTGCTCGACGTGGTGCGGACAACCCGCACCCATCATGCCGTGCAACTGGGCGCGGGACCCCGGGCCGCCCAGGCCCTTGTCCTGGCTGTCAGGGCCTGCGCCGCCGTGTCGGGCCGTGATTTCGCAACCCCGGACGACGTGCGGCGGATGGCCGTGCCGGTACTGGAGCACCGTCTCATCATCCAGCCCGATTTCGAGATAGAGGGGGTGACCGCCGTGGAGGTCATCGACTCGATCCTTCGCGAGATGCCGGTGCCCCGGTGACCATTCCCTCCGAGAGAATGCTTCTGGTCTTTGCCCTGACGGTTGTTCCGGCGTCCCTTGCGCCTGTCTTCGTTCCGATGGGGATGGAGCTTTTCGCGGGGGCGCTGTTTCTCTTCTGCTGTGTTGCCGCCGCGGACGCCGTCGCGGTGGTGCAGGGGCTGAAGGGGATCTCCGTCTCGTTTCCGGAACGCCTCAACCTGGCCCGCAACCGTGAGGGCGCCCTGGAAATCCGCTTAGCGGCAGCAAAGAGTCGTCCTTTGTCCCTGCGGGTGGGAATCGTATTGCCCCCCAGTATTGGCTCTCGCGTGAAAAACACCACTGTTCTCCTTCCGGGAGGAGGGGGCGGGCTCGATGTTTCATGGCCGCTTACCGGCTTCCGGCGGGGCGTGCACGCCATCGAACGATGCCGTGTACGGATGCCCTCCCCGCTCGGTCTCTGGTTCGGACAGGCGGCGATGGCCGTCGGAACGGCGGTCCATGTCTATCCGGGGCTTCAGGAAGAGCGGAAAAAGCTCTCCGCGCTGCTGGCGCACCGCAACGATATGCGGATCCGGCCGCACCGGCAGATAGGGCAGGGCCGTGAATTCGAAAAGCTGCGAAACTACCTGCCTGGAGACAGCCAGGGCGATATCCACTGGAAAGCCACTGCCAGGCGAGGTCATCCCGTAACCAAGGAATTCTGCATCGAGCGCACCCAGGAGGTCTACTGCATCATCGACGCTTCGCGGCTGAGCGCGCGGTGGACCGATCA
>JARKOC010000386.1 GCA_029975915.1 Bryobacteraceae bacterium | reverse complement strand
TACAGGATAGCCTTGACAGCCGCTTCGATCTTTGCCGCACTGGGGATGAAGAGGTCTTCAAGCGCGCCGCTGAAGGGCGGCGGCGTATGGGGTGCCGTCACCATCCGGATCGGGGCCTTCAGCGCCTTGAACGCGTCCTGGGCAACCTTGGCAGAGATGTCGCATGCCATACTGCAGCGCGGGTTCGCTTCATCCACTACCACCAGCCTGCCTGTCTTCTCCACGCTCTTCAGGATCGTGTCCCAGTCTATCGGAGATATGGTGCGCGGATCGATGATCTCGCACTCCGTGCCCGCCTTGGCCAGGCTCGCCGCGGCCTGCCCCGCCGTGTGCACCATCCGGCCGATCGCTACGATGGTCACGTCTTTCCCTTCACGGACCACGTTCGCCTGCCCGAATGGAATGGTGTAGCTCTCTTCCGGCACCTCACCCTTCATGGCGTACAGCGCCTTGTGCTCCATGAACACCACCGGGTCGTTGTCCCGTATGCTCTGAATCAGAAGACCCTTCGCGTCATACGGCGTCGACGGAACCACAACCTTCAGACCGGGTATGTGGGCAGGGACGTTGTACAGTACCTGGGAGTGCTGTGCGGCCGCCCGGAACCCGCCCCCGTACATGGTCCGCATGGTGACCGGCGTTACCGCCTTGCCCCCGAACATGTAGCGGAACTTCGCCGCCTGGTTCATCATCTGGTCGAAGCATACCCCCAGAAAGTCGATGAACATCAGCTCCACCACCGGCCGCATCCCGCATGCCGCGGCGCCTACCGCGGCCCCGAGGTACGACGACTCGGAAATCGGCGTGTCGATGATACGGTCCGGATATTTCAGCGACAGGCCCTTCGTTACACCCAGAACCCCGCCCCAGGCATCCGACTTCTGCCCTTCGGAACCGCTGCCCCCCGAAACGTCAAGCCCCAGCACGATAACAGACCCGTCACGCTCCATCTCCTGGGAGAGCGCTTCGTTGATTGCGTCTTTATAAGAAATCTTTCTTGACATTGATCAGCTCCTTTCCCTTTCTCAGTATGATACGTATACGTCGGTCAGCAGATCCGCTTCGGTCGGATTCGGCGCCGCAACAGCCTTCTCTACCGCCTCGTCTATCAACGCCGCCACTTCCTTGTCGATCGCTTCCAGTTCCGCCGCCGTCACCAGCCCGGACGCGGTCGCCTTGGCCGCGAAGATCTTCAGGCTGTCGCACTCCTCGCGCTGCTGCTTCACTTCGCCCGGAGCCTTGTATGTCATGGCGTCACCCTCGAAGTGGCCGTAAAAACGGTTGGTCTTGCATTCCAGGAGGGTCGGGCCGCTGCCTTCACGAGCGCGCTTGATCGCTTCACCCGCCGCCTCGTACACCGCGAAAAAGTCGTTGCCGTTCACCGTTACACCCGGCATGTTGAAGCCTGCCGCACGGTCAGCGATGTTCGGCGTCGGCACGTTGTACTTGACACCGGTGGATTCCGCGTAGCCGTTATTCTCCGCCAGGAAGATCACCGGCAGATTCCAGATGTTGGCCAGGTTCATGCTCTCCAGGATCGTCCCCTGGTTGGAGGCGCCGTCACCGAAAAACACCACGGCTACCCCGCCCTTGCCCTTGAATTTCGCAGCAAGAGCCGCCCCGCAGGCCAACGGACCCCCGGCGCCCACGATCCCGTTCGCGCCCAGCATCCCCTTGTCCAGGTCCGCTATGTGCATGGAACCGCCCTTGCCGCCGCAGCTCCCCGTCTTCTTCCCGTATATCTCCGCCATCATCCCCAGTATGTCCACTCCCTTGGCGATACAGTGCCCGTGGCCACGGTGCGTGCTCGCTACACGGTCCTCGTCGTTCAGGTGCATGCAC
>JARKOC010000385.1 GCA_029975915.1 Bryobacteraceae bacterium | reverse complement strand
TTCGCGGCGTCCCCCGCGACGGAAACCATGAAGGAACCCGAGCCCGCTCCACCGGCGCCGAGGCCTTCCGTTCCACTCCCACCCGAACAGGAACGGGAATCCGAACCGGCTCAGGCTGTTCGAGCGGAAGAACCTCCCCCCTATCACACGGAACAGGAGCGGCGTACAACTCGCACCCCCATGACCCCCATCCGCAGACGAATCGCGGAACGCCTTACCGAAGCGCGCCGGGACACCGCCATGGCCACCACCTTCAACGAAGCGGATATGGGCCGAATCATCGCGCTGCAACGTAAATACCGGGATCATTTCCGGCAGAAGCACGGCGTCTCCCTCGGCTTGATGCCGTTCTTCGTCAAGGCGTGCGTTGAGGCATTGAAGGAGTTTCCCTCCATACATTCCCTCATCGACGGCGACGATATCGTGCAGCAGCATTTCTACGATATCGGCATTGCCGTGAGCGGCGAAAAGGGGCTCGTGGTACCGGTGCTCCGGGACGCCGACCGTCTCCACTTCGCGGAGATTGAACGGACCATCGACGGTTTCGTGGAGAGGATCCGGACCAACCGGCTGGAGATCGCGGATCTGGAAGGAGGCACCTTCACCATCAGCAACGGCGGCGTGTTCGGCTCACTCCTCGGCACACCCCTTCTCAACCCGCCCCAGAGCGCGGTTCTCGGCATGCACGCCATCCAGGAACGGCCGGTGGCGCTGCTCGGCAAAGTGGTGGTCCGCCCCATGATGTACCTGGCGCTCACCTACGACCACCGGGTCATCGACGGCCGGGAAGCGGTGCTGTTCCTGAAAAAGGTGCGGGAGTACGTGGAAGAGCCGGAGGAAGTGCTGCTGGAGGGGTGATGAAAGGAATTCATGCAGCAGGAAATGCTATGGAGGTTTCTTGAATGCCCGATGATATCTTCGACCTCATCGTCATCGGTGCCGGTCCCGGCGGATATACGGCTGCTCTTCGCGCCTCCCGGCTGGGCATGAAGACGGCGCTGGTCGACAGGCGCGACGCTCCGGGAGGGGTCTGCCTGCACGAGGGGTGCATCCCCAGCAAGGCCCTCCTGGACTCCAGCGAGCTGTTCGCCCTTGCGCGGGACGGGTTCGCGGGCCACGGCATCCTGGCGGACAACCTGTCGCTCGACCTGGCGCGGATGATGTCCCGCAAGGAAGAAATCGTGAAGAAACTGGGCGACGGCATTGCCTTTCTCCTGAAAAAGAACAGGATCCGCTACATCCAGGGAAGCGGCAAGCCGGCCGGTCCCAGAAAGGACGGCCTCCATGTGGTGACGGTTACCTCCCCGGACGCGCCGGCAATCCCCCGCCTCATCAACGGCAGGCGAATCCTGCTGGCAACCGGAAGCCGCCCCGTCGAACTTCCCGGCCTCCCACGCGACGACAGGGTGATTGTCGGTTCACGGGCGGCCCTTGCCTTTCCTTCCGTGCCTGCACACCTGGTTGTCGTCGGCGGCGGGCATATCGGCCTGGAACTGGGTTCGGTCTGGAACCGGCTTGGAGCACGAGTCACGGTTGTGGAAGAACTCCCCGAGATCCTTCCCCACGCGGACCGGCAGGTAGCGGATGCGCTCATGAAGACGCTGACGAAGCAGGGATTTCGGTTCCTGCTTCAGTCACGGGTGACGGGCGCCGAGACCGGTGAAGGGAAGGCAACGGTACAGGTCGCCACCGGCGAGAGCACGGAGGAGCTGACGTGCGACAGGGTTCTCGTGGCCGCGGGAAGAACCCCGGCAACGGACGGCCTCGGGCTTTCGGAACTGGGAATCCGCATGGACGACAACGGCCGGATTCTCGTTGATGAAAACTACCAGACAAGCGCTCCCGGCATCCATGCCGTCGGCGATCTGATTCCCGGCCCGCTCCTCGCCCACCGTGCCATGGAAGAGGGGTCTGTGTTCGCGGAGCGTCTGGCCGGTCAGGCGTCCGTGGTGGAATACGAGTTCCTTCCCTTCGTGACCTATACCCGGCCCGAGGTCGCCTCTGTCGGGAAGACGGAGGAAAGTCTGAAGGAACAGGAGATCCGCTATTCCGCGGGGAGATTCCCATTCTCCGCCAACGGCAGGGCCCGATGCCTCGGCGACACGGACGGCTTCGCCAAGATCCTCGCCCACGAGGAAACCGGCACGGTCCTCGGAATCCATGTCATCGGACCGCGCGCATCGGAACTCATCGCCGAGGCGGTTACG
>JARKOC010000375.1 GCA_029975915.1 Bryobacteraceae bacterium | reverse complement strand
TGTCCGCCCGAAGCGAGATACTCTTTTCAATCCTGATAGCCGCGTCCGCGGCCGTTGCATCCCTTCCCATCGTGTATGCGGCGGCACGCGAGCTGCTGCGCAACGACGGGCAGGGGAGGCTGTGGTGGTTCCTGGTGACGGCGCCGCTTGCGGTTCCGGCGCCGCTCGTCGGCATAGGTCTCATCAGCATCTGGAACAGGCCTGTTCTCGACCCGGTGTACGGGAGCTGTCTCATGCCCGTGCTGGCATCCCTCGCGCGCTTCGCCCCCCTGGCTGCCCTGGCCCTTCTGGCGCAGCTGCGCACGGCCGACCCCCTCCTGATGGATGCCGCGCGCGTGTTTCATACCCATACGCTCAAAACATGGCTGCGGATCCGTGTCCCTCTGCTGCTGCCGGGGCTGGCGGCGGCAGCCTGCGTGATCTTCATCCTCGCGTCGGGCGAACTCGGGGCAACGCTGATCGTGGCGCCGCCGGGGCAGGCCACCCTGACCATGAAGATCTACAACTACCTCCACTATGGCGCATCGGAGGCCGTGGCGGGGCTCAGTCTGGCTGTGGTCGCGGTTGCGCTGCTGGGAGGCCTGTTCAGCGTTCTGATCGTGGGCAGGTGGTGGCTGCCCTGCGCGAAGCGGTTCAGGTGAGGCCATGATCCAGATATGTCATCTCACGAAATTCTACGGAAAAGCCAGGGCCCTCGAGGATGTCTCCCTGCAGGTGACGACCCCTGAACCCCTGGTGATCCTGGGGCCCTCCGGGAGCGGCAAGTCCACGCTGCTGCGCCTGATTGCCGGGCTCGAGATGCCGGATGCCGGGGAGATCCATATCAACGGCTCGCCGGCAAGCAGGCCGGGATGGGCACTCCCTCCCCACCGGCGGAATATCGGGTTCGTGTTCCAGACGCCGGCGCTCTGGCCCCACATGACCGTGGCGGGGAACATCACCTTCGGGATGAACGGGTTGTCACAGGACCGGATGCGGGACCGGCTGCGGGAATTGCTGGAGGGTTTCGACCTTCACGGGCTCGGCGGGCGCTATCCGGATGAGCTGTCGGGAGGCGAGGCCCGGCGCGTGGCCATTGCGCGCTGCCTGGCGCCCGAACCCCGGTATCTGCTGATGGATGAGCCCCTCACCAACCTGGACAGGGAACTGAAGCGGAAAGCCCTTGCCCGGATAGCCTGTGCGGTCCGGGACACGCGGGCATTCCTGGTGTACGTGACCCATGACCCGGACGAGGCAAGGAAGTTGTCCGGTCGCGTTATCTTCCTGGATGCGGGCCGGGTTGTGGAAGCGGAGCCCGAAAGGGGGGCGCCTGTGCCATGACGGCTGAATCTCCGACACCATCCGGCAGAAGGACGTCCATGTTGATACTCCTGGTCTGGGCGGTCATCATTGCAGGGGCGCTGGTCTGGCAATTCCGACCGTCACCGGTGAAGCCCCCTCCTCCGGGCTGGCGCGTCTGGAAAGGGATAGGTTCGATCCCGGGTATCGCGGTTACCGGGAAAGGCGTCTTTGCGGGCGGTTCCAAAGGGCTCTTCCTTATCGAACCGGGCGGATCCGCGCGGCAGGTCGCGATACCGGGAATGGACGGCCGGGGAATGGTATACTCTGTAGTAGCGACCCGTGACGGCTCCGTGTGGGTGGGGCATGAAAAGGGCCTGTCAGTGCTGCGTGGGTACACGTGGACAACCCTGACCAGTGATGACGGACTTCCCCGGGGAGCGGTGCGGGCCATTGCCCCGACCCGGGACGGGAATATCTGGATCGGCGCCGACAACGGGGCGGCCCGGCTGCCTGCATCGGGGCCGTGGGACCGCTCCTCGATAACCGTCGTAACCAGCCGTGACGGCCTGCTCAACAGCGCCGTCTCCGCCCTTCTCGAGGATGGGGAAGGGGGAATGTGGTTCGGCAACTATGTCAGCCACAAGGGCGGCTTGACCCGTCTGCGGGAAAAAAGTTCATGGCGCTGGACAGTACGCGACGGCCTGCCTCACCCCAACATCACGTCGCTGCTGCTTGATCGCGACGGACGGGTCTGGGCGGGCTGCGGGTTCCTGGACCGGGGAGGGGCTGTCGTGTTCGGCCGATCGTCGGGAGACTGGCGGCTGGAACGGACGATACCCTCCGGCGAACTGGCCGGCGCAAAGGTGAGGAGCCTCTTCCAGGACTCCGCGGGCAGGGTCTGGCTGGGTTCCGAGCAGGACGGCATTGCCGTGCGGCTGGGAAACAGGACCCTG
>JARKOC010000372.1 GCA_029975915.1 Bryobacteraceae bacterium | reverse complement strand
CTGGGCCTGTCGGGCGGACAGGCGCAACGCATCTGCATCGCCCGCGCCATTGCCGTGAATCCCGAGATCATCCTCATGGACGAGCCCTGCTCGGCCCTGGACCCCATCGCCACCGCCAAGATAGAGGAGCTGATCAACGAGCTCAAGGAGCAGTACACGGTGGTCATCGTCACCCACAACATGCAGCAGGCGGCGCGCGTTTCTGATTTCACCGCTTTCCTCTACCTGGGCGAGCTGATAGAATTCGACGAGACGAAGAAGATATTCACCAACCCGGACAATCGTCATACGGAAGACTACATTACCGGACGGTTCGGGTGATGGCAGTGATGAGTGATAAGTGAAAAGTAAAAAGTGAAAAGACTGGTTTGTGCGAGGATATTTAATGGAAAGAGAACATATTATCAAGCAGTATGACGCCGAACTGAACGAGATCCGCACCCTTCTCCTGCAAATGGGGGGAAAGGTGGAGGTGATGATTTCCAACTCCATCAAGGCCCTGGTGGACAGGGATTCCGACCTGGCGGACCGCACCATTGCATCCGACCATGAGGTGAATCACCTGGAGGTCCTGACGGACGAAAAATGCCTGGAGGTGCTGGCGCGCCGTCAGCCGGCCGGCCGCGACCTCCGCTTCCTCACCCTGGCGCTGAAGATCGTGACCGACCTGGAACGCATCGGCGACCAGTGCGTAAGCATCTCGAACCGTGTCAAGGAGCTCAACGAGGAGCCCGCTCTGAAGCCCTATATCGACCTGCCGAGGCTGGCCGAAGCGGCGCGCGCCATGGTGCGGGAATCCCTGGACGCATTCGTGCGCGGCGATGATCAGCTCGCCGCGGCGGTATGGGAGAACGACCAGTTCGTGGACGACCTCTATATGCAGATCCAGCGCGAACTGCTCACCTTCATGATGGAAGACCCTTCCACCATCAGCCGCGCGCTGAAACTCAACTTCATCTCCAAGTACCTTGAGAGGATAGCGGACCACTCCACCAACGGGGCGGAGATGGTGATCTTCATGGTCAAGGGCAAGGATATCC
>JARKOC010000371.1 GCA_029975915.1 Bryobacteraceae bacterium | reverse complement strand
CGCCACGCTGTCGGTGGCGCGCAAACTGGCTGCTTATCTGCTGGCTGTGGATCGCTCGGGCGAGCCTTTCAGGCTGCGCCCGGCGGCCGAGAGCGTGGCTCAGACCCAGGAGGAAGCGGCCGCGGCCTGAACAGCAAAGAGATGAAACACGACGACGGCACGAACCAGCACCGGCCGTTCCTCCCTGAACCGGGTCTGCGCGAAGGGCCCACGGGCCCGGATGCGCCATCAGGCTGTTTGAGGCCGGCCGGTCGCCCAAATATAATCTTGCTCGACGGCTGATGGGTCTGATGAGGCAAATGGATGTCTGGTCACGCTGGTAAAGCGAGCGTTGACACACATGGAAGCTGGGAAGGGTTGAAGTCGTGACGCGTTTGGTGGACGGGTTCTCGGGATGTGCGAGAGCGTCAGGAGAAGTGTGTTTTTTGTTGACTTCTACTTATCATGGATGTCATGGCGCGCCGTGGAGGAGCATGGATTGGGAGAGCCGCCGCGAAGTGGAGGGGGCTTGCAGGGCGGGTGGTGTATCCGGCGATTTTGCTGATTGCAGCGCTTCTTCTTTACCGCGAGCCGCTGTTCAAGAAGGCGTATGCCATTCCATGGGATCTGCCGGATTACCACGGGCCGCTAGCGGCCAGCGTGGCGCAGGCGATCCAGGAGCACCGGCTGCCATTATGGGATCCCTATACCTACTGCGGGACGCCGTTTCATGCCAATATCCAGGCGCAGATCTTCTACCCGCCAGCATGGCCGTTTTTCGCACTGGCGGCGGCGCGGGGCCTGTCAACGGTCCACGGGCTGCTGGAATGGCAGGTGGCGCTGCATGCGTTTCTGGCCGGATGGTTTGCATTCGGACTGGCCAGGCGGCTGGGGTTGAAAGAGAGGCCGGCGCTGCTTGCGGCGCTGCTCTATGAATGCGGAGGCTATTTCGCCTCGCAATCGAGCCACTTGGGGGCGATCTGCGCGGCGGCGTGGATGGGGCTGGCGTGGCGGGCGGTGGTGGAGTTGAAGGAAGGGGTGACGTGGCGGTGGGGCGCGGCGCTGGCCTTGGCGCTGGGGCTGTGCGGGCTGGCGGGGTTTCCGGCGGTGGCGATTGTGTGCGGGGTGACGACAGTGTTGCTGGCGGCCTTGCTCTGGATGAACTGGCGGGGGTGGCTGGCGATGGCCGGGGCGGCGGTTGGGGCGGCGGCGCTGGCGGCAGTGCAGATCTGGCCGATGATGGAACTGCTGCCGCTGAGCCTGGCATCGGACCGCTCGGCGGGCGGCGACCCTGGGGGCGTGATTCCAGAAGCGTTCCTGTCGCTGTTGAGCCCGCTGTTGATGCCGGAGCGGGAGGGTTATAACTCGATCTTCTTCTACTACTACAGCGGGGTGGCGCTGCCGGCGCTGGCGCTGGCCGGACTGGCAGGGCGGGGGCGGCAGCGGTGGGCGATGGCGCTGATGGCGGGCTGCTGCGCGGTGTGGATGCTGGGGCAGAACACGCCGGTGGGTTGGCCGCTGTGGAAGGCGCTGCCGGAAGCGGTGAGGTCGGCAAGCTACCAGGAGTTCGCCATGCCGGCGTTTCTGCTGGCGGCGTGTGTGCTGGCGGGGTTTGGATTCGAACGGTTCTGGGGCGAGTGGACGGCGGGGCGGAAGGGATGGATTGCGGCGGCAGTGGTGGCGGCGGCGGTGATGGATCCCCTGGCGGCGAATTCGAAGTGCAAGTATTTGATCCAGCCGGCGGAAAATTACCCGCGGATGGATGGGAGCACGTTCGAGGGGTCGGAAGAGACGTTGAAGGCGCTGAGGGAGGCGGCATCGGGCGGCAGTTTCCCGGCGCGGTTCGAGATCTGGCGGGACAGTTACAGGTGGTATGCGTATGCGGGGGTACTGAAGGCGGCGACGCCGGCGGGCAACGATCCGCTGGTGTTGAAGGCGGTGATCGAGGTCAGGCGGCGGTATGCGCCGTCGGCGCCGCACGAGCGGTATGCAGAGGTGGCGGCGGCGGATTCGGAGTATCTATCGCGGCTGAATGTGGGGGTGATGGCGGCGCGGGATGGGGAGGGCGAAGGGCCGCCGGGTTGGCGGCTGGCGCGGAAGGTGCATGGGCATGCGTTTTACCTGAATCCGGGGCGGGTGTGGCCGCGGTTTTACATGTCGCGGGATGGATCTGCGCCGGATGAGGGGGCGGGGACGGTGGAGGTGGAGCGGTATGAGAACGAGCGGGTGGTGCTGAAGGCAAAAGCGCGGGAGGCGGCGATGGTGGTGAGTTCGGAGGCGTGGTATCCGGGGTGGAGGGCGGAGATCGACGGGCGGGAGGCGAAGGTGGAGGTGGTGAATGGAGCGTTCAGGGGGGTGAGGGCGCCGGCGGGCGAGCACAGGGTGGTGATGGAGTATGAGGCGCCAAGGGTAAGGACGGGGGCGGGGGTGAGCCTGGGGGCAGCGGTGTTGTTGATAGCGGCGCTGTGGAGGCGCGCGGGCGGGGGCGGTCACAACAGTAGTGGGAAAACTGTTGCGTTGTAAACAATAGACTTAGGTGTCGTTTCTACATGCCGGAGTATGGAGTGGGGGGAGAGGGGAGTGGGGACAGGAGTGGGGAGTGGGGACACTCTCGAAAGTCCTCTGCATGTTGTTAATTCCAGATCCAACCACTTGGATCGGGCCCATCCGGGCACCAGCAGCGGACCTCGCCGTTGCGGACTTTAATCCCTTGCGGTGCAGCCGCGTCTCATGACTACAGCCTGGCGTCTCATGACTACAGCCTGACCCGTCCCAGTAGGAAATTCTTCCAGATTCTCTTGCTTGCCGAGACCGTCAATCTCAATCTCGAAATGCAGAAGAAGTTTAAATAATTCGACTTGTGTCCTTGCAGCGCGGCGTCGGTGCAGGTTTGGGCGGAGCTGCGGTGGTGTGGAGTTCTCATGAACTGGGCGCGTTCAGCGTCGATATCCTGTAGTACTCGCTGGTGCAAGTGCTTCATGATGTGGTGGAACGATCCGCAGTGCATGAAAAGGTTCAGAAATCACCGCTGGGACGGGTCAGGCTATCCCGCGTTCCCGCGTTCCGAATACCGCCCCCTGAAGGAGGCGGCGCGCCGGACGCACCCGCTCTCTGCGTTCGCGGTTGAAGGGGGTAGGGCGGTCCCCATGGACCGCGGCCGGCGCCCTCGCCGGCGAAGCAGTGACAGAGCAGACCCGTGCTTGGCCCCGCTCTCTGCGTTCGCGGACGCGGGGCGATTTGAGAGCTTTCTACCTCCGGCTCACGCCGGAGGTTCCCCGGCCCGTCCTCTGGATGATGATGCGGCCTCGGACCTAGGTACCCAGGGCGGATTTGAGCGCCTTCAGCAGAAACTCGACATTCTCCGGCGACGACCCATACCCCATCGTCCCGATGCGGAAGACCTTGCCGGCCAGGGGTCCGAAGCCTCCGGCGATCTCGATCGAATGGTCCGCCATCAACTTCTTGCGCACGTCGAGATCGTTCACGCCTTCGGGGACCAGCGGGGTGTTCAGGGTCCAGAGGCGGTGTCCGGGGGCGACGTGCATCCGG
Source organism: Bryobacteraceae bacterium (assembly GCA_029975915.1). The sequence goes on along the minus strand of JARKOC010000371.1, from coordinate 240,117 downwards.
ATGCCCATGGCGGCGAGTCCGGCGACGAAGGCCTCATGGTTCGCTTTGTGGCGGGCGAAGCGGGCGTCGAGGCCCTCTTCGGCGACAATCTGGAGAGCTTCGCGCAGGGCATAGAACATCGAGATGGGCGCGGTGTGGTGGTAGCGGTGGGCGCTCTCGTAGTAGTCGAGCAGGAGTTTCAGGTCGAGGTACCAACTCGCCGGCGTCGTCTGGCGGTGGCGGAGCCAGTCGAGGCCGCGCGGGGAGACGGTAATGGGGGCGAGTCCGGGCGGGCAGCCGAGAGCTTTTTGGGTGCCTGAATACGCGATGTCGATGCCGGCCGCGTCCACCTCGACGGGCATGCCGCCGAGACTCGTCACGCAATCCATAATGACCAGCGCGCCGTGCTTGTGGGCGGCGCGGGCGATGCCGTGGCCGCGCTGGTACGCGCCAGTGGAGGTTTCGGCCTGGACGAAGGCGACCACGGCGGGTTTCTCGCGGGCGATGAATTCCTCGGCTTCAGCGTCACTGAAGACCTCGCCCCAGGGCTTTTCGAGGCGGACGACCTCGGCGCGCTGGCGGCGGGCCATCTCGGTGAGACGGTCAGAGAAATAGCCGTTGGCGAAGATGGCGGCCTTTGAGCCAGGCTCGATGAAGTTGACGACGGCGGTCTCCATGCCTGCGCTGCCGGTGCCAGAGATGACCATGGTGAAGTCGTTCTTGGTGCCGAAGCAGAGATTCAGCAGCCCGCGGATCTCTTCGTTCACCTGGAAGAAGTAAGGGTCCAGGTGGCCGACGATCGGCTGGCGCATGGCCTCATACACGCGCGGGTGGACGGGCGACGGGCCAGGCCCGAAGAGGTGGCGGATGGGCGCCTGGAGAGTGCAGTTTTCGGTAGGCATCGCATTTAGTGTATCCCTGCCCAGGGAGTTTATTCTCTAAGAAGACGCCTTGACGCCGCTGCCCATTGACCCGCTGATCCCCGAAATCATCGCCGCGCTGCGCGAGCGGAACTGCGTCGTGCTGGAGGCCCCGCCCGGCGCGGGCAAGACTACGCGAGTACCGCCGGCGCTGCTCGATTCCGGGTACGCCGAAACGCTAGTGCTCGAACCGCGCCGGATCGCAGCGCGAATGGCTGCGAGAAGGGTGGCGGAGGAGCGCGGCGAGCCGGTGGGGCAGACGGTCGGCTACCAGGTTCGTTTGGAACAGGCGGCATCGAAAGCGACGAAGCTGCGGTTCCTGACCGAAGGCGTTCTGACGCGGCGGCTGCTATCGGACCCGGAACTAAACGGAGTCGCCTGCGTCTTGCTGGACGAATTCCACGAACGGCATCTTGAAGGCGATCTGGCTCTGGCGCTGCTGCGGCGGTTGCAGTCCTCCACCCGGCCGGAACTTCGTTTGGTCGTGATGTCGGCGACGCTCCAGGGCGAGGCGCTTTCGGCCCACATGGGCGGGTGTCCGGTGTTGCGGAGCCAGGGGCGGCTATTCCCGCTGGAGATCGCCCATACGCCGCATTCGGCGGAGTCCCTCGACCGGCAGGTGGCCGCGGCGGCGGCGGAGATCGTGACTCGTGGATCGAGCGGCGACGTGCTGGTGTTTCTGCCGGGCGCGGCCGACCTCGTGGCGTTGAAGGAAGCCAGTGTATAAGAAAAGATCATCGCGGCCATGCTGGCGAAATCGAAGGGCCAGCCAGTATTGGGCGCATCAGGTGTCACCACTACGAACGAGGGGCTGACCGTTCGGCATTCGGTGACCGAGCCCGGACTGTACTACAAGAAGGGCAGCGAGTATTTCGAACTAATGACCGAGAACGTGGAGTGGAAGACGAAGGGCGCGATGGATGAAATCGTCAGCGCCGGCATCGTCAGAAGAAATTCGGCTGGGAGCCTTGCCGGACCAAGAAGCTAGGATTTCCTGACAAATCCGACCGAGATCATCCTGTCTCCATCGTCCGGCATCACCGTGAACTCCTTTATCCTGCTGCTGATGACAACGAAGAACGGGATGCGGCCGTTTAACGTTGGGCCGGTGAACCAGAAGAGCGGCGTGGCCAAGGGCGCGATTCCATTCGGCGTGGAAAAGGTGGGCGAGAACTCGTTTCGCATGGTTTTGCATACGCCCCTCGGACAGGGCGAGTACGGGATTCTGAAGGCAACGCCCACCGAGTAGGCCACACAGAACCAACCAAGATGCATACGTTCCGTATTCTGCTGTAACGCAGACCGGGCGAACAGCAGGAGCAGGCCGATGCGAACGGCGGCTCCGATCGCTTCGGTAAGCAAGTGGCCCGGACGAAGGGAAGCACGACCCGCCATTGCCGTTCAGGGCTGGATCAAGGCAAGGGCCGCTGGACAATATTGCCGGAAGCGTCGGTCGTGCTAACGTAGACCCGTCGGAGGTTGAAGACGCAGAATCCCTGTTGTCCCGGCACAGCCGGTTCGCAAAGCAGGTGCCAGGTCCTCGGAGACAGCGCCTGCTTGAAGATCTTCACGAGTAGAGTTCGTGCCGGTTGCCCAGAAGCATCTACTCGGACCTTGAGTGGACCGAAGACCAACTGGTCAAACCGCCAACCCATATCTGTGACGATCTGAACGCCCCTTGCCTGTTCGACCTGGTCTAGAATCCTGCGGATGGCCAACGACGGCGGACCTTCTTCGATGGGGATGTGAACCGGCGTGTCGAGCAGAGGGAGAAAAGCCTCACGACTCCCAGAGGAATTCTTGACGAAGGTGGGCACGAAGTGGGTAAATTCTCCGTCGGAGATGCTCTTGAACGAAGCAGCATTGCCGGCTTCGTCGTTGGCCTGAAGTAGCCTCGAAACAAGAACATCACGATTGGGGCGGGATCCGGCAGCGGGCAGCAGTTTGCCGATCGATATTCGCCCTGGACGAGGGGCTGGAAAGCGGCGGGCATCCGGCTTGATGCGCGGTGTTGTATCCACGACATCACCACCGAACTTCCAGAGCGGATCCTCGTACGTGATGATCCAGCCAAAATTGGCCTCGAGCAACATCGCGGCATCAGACAGTGGCCGGTGGCTGGAGATTTCCGTTGTGGCGTCGAGGGATGGAGCAATCTGCCCGATCAAGATCTGAGATGTCAGGAGCAGAACCACAATATAAACTAATATTTTCATTGTGATAAATCCATTCTATGGAATAACTTTTGAGGATGAAGAATTGTCGCGTTGATTTGTTACTCCATACTGCTGCAGCGTAATAGTCAGTTGATTGTTTTTGTACCACCGTAGGTCGTTGAAGTTGCCTGGAATGCAGCTGAACGACATCTGTTGCATGTAACGAATGCTACAGCTGTTTGTTCCAGTACTTCGAAGGCGCTCCAGATAGTGCATCAACTTCGGCCTCACGAGCCCGAGTCCATCATATCCAAAACTCCTAGATTCCACGTAGTAGTTGAAGGGACCGGTCACTGAGCCGACAGTCCAGTACCCTTCTTCTGGGATCTCCGGAAAGTATGCCGAGCCAGGGAAATGGCAGCCATCAGAATGAATGCTTGGAAAAGTGCTCGTGAAAGGATAGGCCCATGAGAGGCTCTCGGTGACGTATCGAAGGTCGAAGTACCCAGTTCCCAATAAGCTCACCTTAAATAAGGAAACGTAGTCCTGTCCATAATTATAGCTGCCCCAGCCCTCAGGAACCGTGGATTCCCCAGTAGGTGGAGTACACGTAGGAAATTTTGTGCGCAGGATATTTCCAGACTTCGCGGTTTGAAACTGAATCTCCAGTAATTGGCCTGGTGGGTATATAACCTGATTGTCTGAGTTCATTCCGCTTCCCGTGCTTGTTAAGCTGTAACCATACATGTCGCCCCAGCCTGTGCACCCAAACTCGCAATATTCGATCTGGTAATAATAATATGTTGTATTTAGATAATGGGTTGTCACAAAGTCGATGCGTGTAACATCACCAGGAACAGTGTAGTCGCAGCTCCTCTCAACGGTCGAGTAGTTGTACTCCCAGCCCTCATGACCAGTGCACACATGCTGACCTGTATTGAACTCTAAACTCAGGCCGACGTAGATCTCATAGTAGTACGCCGTGCTGTAATCTGACGTAGTGGCTCCATAAACGTGGGCCTGCCTGGTCGCTTCATCATATGAAAAGCTTGAGTAAATCCCGATCTCCTGAGAGAAGGCGGTCAGAGAAAGTAATAATATGAGAGTTGGGACTAGGACAAACGAGTTATGCATAAGTGCTCCTAGTTAGCGAACTTCTATCATCCTGGGTGGGCGATTGAGGTTTGAAGCTACGTACTGTCTCACTTGGCGATCAAAAAGAGCAAACCGAGCTTGTCCGAATGCACTGTCCAGTTCGTCGACGGCGGAAGCGATGACAATTTGCTTCTGTTTCTGAAGGGCCGTGAGCGCCGCCGGGAGACGCGGCACAACGGTCCCCCGAGGAGCGTTTCTGTACTTCAATTTAGCGGTTTTGACGATTGCGGCCGCCTCACTGTCGAGGGTATTTATAAGATTGATACATTTGAGGGCTGTGGCATTCAACGAGGCTGCATGCTTCGAGTCCAGCTGAAACGTACGGGCGTGGAATCCGGCAAAGTGCTGGGCAGAGGATGTGCTTGTGGTTGTTGCGCTCCGCTGGTAGTGCGCTATCTCTCGAAACAGGAGCTCGTAGATCTGATCCTGTCTTAGGCCGTTGTTCGGTTGTTGGGCGTATGCAGCGACGGTGGTAAATGCGGTTGCAATAAGTAGCAGTCGAACTATCATGTGTCGAATCTCTTTCCCGCAAAGGCTCTCTGCACCAGAGTAAGCCGGGCGGCATGGAGGATTGCTCTGCCAACTGGAATTTAGCACGAGTAGGGTGGACTGTCAACGGAATAAGGAAGAAAACAGAGTGTGTATCTCCAACAATAGATAGTTAACGTGGTTCTGGTCGTGGCGTGCGTGCGGTCGAAGGTGGCCAGGAGCTGGCGGTAGCGTCGAACGGCGGGCTGGAGCTCGCGGTTCTGGACGCCATGGGACCGGATGCCAAACGATCTCTGGACCGGGTGGCGCCGGAGAGAATCAGACTGGCTTCGGGGCGGATGGCGAAGGTGAGCTACGCCGAGGCCCAGACGCCCTGGGTGTCGTCGCGATTGCAGGACTTCTTTGGGATGAGAGATTTACCGGCAATCGCAGGAGGTGAAGTTCGTTTGGTTGCACATCTCCTGGCGCCGAGCCACCGCCCGGTCCAGGTGACTTCAGACCTGGCGGGCTTCTGGGCACGGCACTATCCTTCTATCCGGCGGGAGCTGATGCGGCGCTACCCCAAGCACAAGTGGCCCGAGAACCCATACACTTTGAGTCAGGAATGAAGTACGCACTCTTGCTAATGACCGCCGGGCTGGCGATGGCCCAGGCACCCAAGGGTCTCTGGGACGCCACTGTGGTGGCCGACACCCGTGAGGTCGCGTTTCAGATGCGGTTCGAGACGCGCGCCGGAAAACTGCGGGCCGCGGTGATGGACGGCGACCGGCCGATCTGGTCGACGTCTGCTGTTTTCGCCGGCGGCAAGCTGTCGGTGAAGTGGGATTTCTACGACGCCGGGCTAGAAGCAGCGGCATTAAACAGTGGCGAACTGCGCGGGACATACACGCGGCGCACGAAGCGGGGACCGGTTCACCGCCTGTTTGCCGCGAAGCCGGCGGCGCCGCCGAAGGCTGGGAAAGTCGAGCAGTCGCCTTTTTCGGGCGACTGGGTCTTGACGCCGGCAGGCGGCGGCGCGGGAGCGAAGGCGCACTTCCAGATGGCCGGCGGCAGACTGACTGGGACAATCCTGAGAGTCGATGGCGATTTCGGCACGCTCGCCGGACCTGTCAAGGGCAACCAGGTGACTCTGACGCACTTCGACCTTGTACGGGCAACGCATGTTCAAATGGAGATCGACGGGCAAGGCAGGTTGAGCGGCGTGATCGACGGCCGGACGAAGTTCACGGGCGTGCGGGATGGCGCGTCGATGCCCGATCCGAGCACGGTGACGCGGGTAAAGGACCCTATGGAACCGTTCCAGTTCTTTGCGAAGGATCTGGACGGCAAGCCGGTGACGCTGGCCGATGACCGGTTCAAGGGCAAGGCGGTGCTGATTACGGTGATGGGTTCCTGGTGCCCAAACTGCCATGACGAAGCGCCATTCTTGGCGGAATTGCATAGAAAGTATGGGCCAAACGGATTCGAAGTGGTGGCCCTGGCGTTTGAGTACACGGGCGACCCGGCTGTCGATGTCCCGCAGGTGCAGGCGTTCAACCGGCGTCACAACGTCCCATACCTTACTTTGTTGGCAGGATCCACGGATGACGGACAAGTGCAGAAGGCGTTGCCGCAACTGGTCGACTTCAGCGCGTTCCCGACATCGATGATCGTCGACCGGGCGCACCGGATTGTCGCGATCCACGCGGGTTTCGCCGGTCCGGCGACGGGCAATCTGCACACCGAACTAAAGGCGCGAATCACAGCGGAGGTAGAGCAGTCGCTGGCGGCAAAGTAACGGCGAGACACCTGAGAGGCGACCGGCTGAAGTGGATTAGGGCTGACAGCGAGAAAAGCCTTGAATTCGCCGAGGAGAGGATTAGAATAGGGTAGCCCGATCTTAGCAAAGAGCACCGATACACCAGTTCCAGACGGGAGGCAAGTTCAATGTTCGAATCCCTCGACGACCGGATGAAGCATGATGAGCAGGAGGTGACCACTCCCAAAGAGCGGTATCTCAAATGGGCCGTGGTCGCGGTGATTGCAGTGATCGTCTTCGGCGGCCTTTGGATGGGCATCCGGTTGATGGAGTAGGGGTTTCGGTCCCGCATCCCGGGCGCAAGGCCGGCGGTAGAAGCCAGGAAGGCGATTAAAGAAAAGCAGCTGAGAGTGGCGATCGAGCTAGAGCCGGGAGCGGCGAAGCGATTCCCTTGACCCCGGACCAAGGCGAGAGAGTCCGGTGCGGTCGGGATGTGGGTTTTGCCGCGCCCGGCTCTCCTTTGGTACAGCGGTGTCGGTGTCCGCGAGAGCGAGAACTGGCGAAGTGGGGAGGTTTCTGTGGGGACCTGCCAACGGAAAGAGCGAGGGCGCCCGGAGGTGGGCGCCCTTTTCCTGGTGAAATCTTGAAGCTCGTCCGTCAGTCCATGTCCCTAGACCGTTTCTTCCGGTTTCGCTTGCGCGCAAGCGCCTGTTTCAGACGCTTCTTCTCACCGGGTTTGAGGTAGTGGGCATGCTTCTTGATCTCTTTGATGATGTCCTCCTGCTGCACCTTACGCTTAAACCGGCGTAATGCGCTTTCCAGGGTCTCGCCATCCTGGATGATCACTTCAGCCATTTCGTCCACTCACCTCCTTCCGGCGGGAATTCCGCTACAACCATGTTACCTTGCCGGGGCCGCCTGCGGGGAGGCCCTTCTGTCGACGCGTTTACCGCGATGGGCCGGCATCTGATCCAGAACGGATTGGGGCACGGTGATGGAGAATTGAGTGGAAGAGCCGCTCACGCTGACCTGAAGGCTGTCGGCGACCGCTATGGCAGATTCGGCGCCCGCCTGAGGAGCGTTGAGCCGGAGCATGTTGGCGAGGAATCGCATGACGTCGGCCAGAGCCGTGGCGTCCTGCGGGGAACGGGTCGCGACGGCTCCCGAGATCTCCACATTCGTAGAGAAGCGGACACCTACAGCCGCTTCCTTGATCGCGTCCACGGTGAGGCCACCGGGCAGGATGGCGTTTTCGCCTGTCTTACCAACGCCCATCTCGCCCAGGCTGGCGGTGGACACGAACCACGCGTCGGAGCCGCTCCACTGATTGACCTTGGCCGCAAGCGCAGCGGGCATAGCTGATTTTCCCGCCAGTTTGGCATCGATGGCTGCCTTGACGGATGTGTCCGCCCCGAAGATGACTAATGTCGGGTCCAGGAATGCGATCGCGCCCTGGCCGCTCTTCGCGGTAGCAGGCGGCGACCAAAGCTGGACACCACGGTATAGGGTGGAAACCGCGCCCTTGTCCTGAGCCAGTTGGGCGATCCTGGCGATGTCAAACGCACCACGGGCGGCAACAATCACACTGGGGGAGCCCGGCACTCCGGACGAGGCCATGATGACGGATCGCAAGTCCCTGCGTGGGTCGAAGCCGGTCTCCTCGACGAGTTTGCGGAAGCCGGCGTCCTCCTCCTTGATCTCGTTCAAGATCTTCTGGCCGAAGGCGGAATCCCTGGCCCGGTCCACCTCCAGGCCAGCAGCCATGCGAGCATCGGAAGGGATCAAACCCAGCAAAATGGGATCGGCGCCAAACGAAAGAGCCGCGACAGCGGCGAATCCAATTGCGTAGCGAATGAGTTTCATCTTCTCGCTCCTCTGCATCACTAACGCGGGAGAGGCAATCGATGTTCCAGGCGGCCTGTTACGAAGATCAATCCACCGGGAGTTGAGCCGTGATCTCGATGCCAAAGCCTTCGAGCCCGACCACTTTACGGGGATGGTTGGTTAACAGGCGGATTCGTTTCAGTCCCAGGGCGGAGAGGATTTGAGCGCCGATGCCGGCTTCATGCTGCAACTGCCGCAGCCCGGCGGGAGAGGCATAGTGGAAATGCTCTCTAGAGTGCGAAACCAGGGCAGGCAGCGCTCCAGGCTCACCGCTTGTAACCTGACGGATTCCTGGTCCCGTCTGGTGTAAATAGACGATGACGCCGGCTCCTTCGGAGGCGACTTTTTCCATGGCCCGCCGAAGAACCCGGCGGCAATCGCATTCGACCGAATCGAAGACATCGCCATAGGTGCAGCGCGTGTGCATTCTGACAAGGACATCGCCGGCTTGGGAGATGTCGCCGAAGACGAGGGCGAGATGGCTCTCGTGGACGCCTTCGGCGACAGAACTTTCGAACGAGACTGTCTTGAACTCGCCAATTGCGGTACGCAGTGTACCCTCGGCGCATCGCCTGACGATGCGTTCATGCTCCATGCGGTACCGGATGAGGTCGGCCACGGAAATAAGTTTGAGATCGTGGCGGCGGCAAAACTCGACGAGATCGGGCAGGCGGGCCATGGATCCATCGTCGTTCATGATTTCGCAGATCACGCCACCGGGACGGAGTCCAGCAAGGCGAGAGAGATCGACGGCGGCCTCGGTTTGGCCGGCCCTGACAAGAACACCTCCCTCGCGGGCCCGGAGGGGGAACATGTGGCCGGGCCTGGCGAGGTCCCGCGGGGTGGAATCTTCGCGCATGGCGACCTGGATGGTATGCGCCCGGTCGGCCGCGGAGATTCCAGTGGTAACCCCGGATGCCGCGTCAATCGCCTCACAGAAAGCGGTGCCGAAACGGGAAGTATTGACCTGGCTCATCAGAGGGAGCTGCAACCTGTCGCAGATCTCTGGAGCGAGCGCGAGACAGACGAGTCCCCGGCCGTGTACGGCCATGAAATTAATGATGTCGGGAGTGATCAGTTCGGCGGCCACGGTGAGGTCGCCCTCGTTTTCCCGGTCTTCGTCATCGACGACGACCAGCAGTTTCCCCGCCCGGAGGTCTTCAAGGGCTTCCGGGATTGACGCAAATGGCATAATCGGAATCGGTCTCCAGTCTTCATTATGAAACCCCTTCGGCATCCACGCACTCAAATCGCCGTGCTAGCGGCGTTGTTCATCCTGGTGGGCGCATTCCAGGTGAGGACCGGCGTGGATCTGTATGGCTACCTCACAGGGTCGGAGGATTATCCCCGGTATCCGGTCGGATTCAGCAGCCGGGATCTGCGCGTGTGGGGTGGCAGGGACGTGGCATTCAGTCAAAGCGGTCTTCAGCGCGGGGACACGCTGGTTGAGATTGACGGGCGGACCGTGCGAGGCCTGGCTGATCTTCATGAACCCTTACGGCACAAGCGCGCGGGGGACATTGTCAAGGCAATCGTGGTCCGAGACGGGGCACGGATCGAAGCGTTTCTCAAGTTGGAGACGGCGTCGAGCGCGCCCGGAGGGCGGCGTGTCGGCTCAGCGGTACGCAGCTTGCAGAGCAAGGTCGGACCGCGCCCGCCGGCCGCCAAGCAGGAAGCACCGCCAAGTGATGCGGCAAGACGGCGTCCAACGCCGCTCGGCACGGCCGAAACGACGCTGCTGGTCCTGACGGGGATACTCACTGTCTGGTTCTGCTTTTTCCTGGGTTTCTTCGTGGCATTCCGAAGGCCTGGAGATGTCCTGGCCTGGGAGATGCTTGGCTTGCTGCTTGGATTTGGACAGATGGCGGCGGGTGAGAGCGGCTCAAACTTTGCTTGGGGCCTATTCTGGACACTTCCGGCGACGGCCTACGTCAGTTTTGTCTCGAACGCATGGCCAGCGTTCCTGCTGTGGTTTGGACTGGACTTTCCTGATCCTGGTTCGACGAGGCGTTTCTTTGCCTGGCTGAGGTGGCCGCTGACAGCGGTGATTCTGGTAATAGCGCTGTCCAAGTGCGTGGGCACGGCAGGGGCGACAGTGGACGTGAAAGCGTTTGCGCCTGTCAACCAGTTCAGCGATCAGGTATCCGGGTGGTTTTTCTGGGTGACGGCGGCCGCCATCAGCGTCTTCTTCACCAATCTGGGCTACAAGCGGGCAACCATGACCGACCCCGATGGCCGCCGCCGCCTGCGGCTACTGAACGCCGGCGCATTCGTAAGTCTGGTCCCGATCTTCGCTTTGCTGATCGCCACGCGGATCTGGGGCGGCGGGAATTTCATTCAGTGGACTCCATGGACATGGATCCCGCCGCTTCTGATGCTCTCGCTGTTCCCTGTGACGCTGGCCTACGTCATCGTGGTCGAGAGAGCCATGGATGTTGGATTCGTCATTCGCAGGGGGCTGCAATATGCACTGGCCACAAAGGCCATCTTCGCGGTGCAGGTCGGCTTGACGAGCGGAGTGATTTTCTGGGCGCTGCTGGCAGCCTCAGAGGAGGATTTGCGGAAACCGATCAGGATGCAGATGTTCACACTGGCCATCATCGGCGTATTGCTATTGCGCAAGGCGGCCGAGATGGCGCGCGTGTGGATCGACCGCAGGTTTTTCCGAGAGCGGGTGGAGGCCGAACGGGTGTTGAGCGAGTTGGGCCAACAGGTGAGAAGGATCATGGACACGCCGACGCTGCTTGAAACGGTGGCGAGCCGGATCTCTTCCGCCCTCCATGTGGCCAGAGTTGAGCTGGCGCTGTCGCCGCTGGCATCAACACCAGAGGGCGTGGAACTGGAATTGCCGTTGGAAGCTGGCGGGCGGAATCTCGGTTGGCTAAGGCTGGGCCCGAAGAAGAGCGAGGAGCCTTACTCGGGATCGGACCGCAAATTACTGGAATCGGTGGCCGCGCAAACTGCGTTGGCGCTTGAGAACCACCGGCTTGCGGAGGAAGTTGCCCGCGAGAGCGCCCAGCGCGAGTTCATGCAGCGGGAGTTGGAGATCGCAAGGGAAGTCCAGGAGAGGCTACTACCTCACAGGAAGCCGGAGGCCCGTGGGCTGGACTACGCAGGCCGCTGCCGGCCGGCACAGAGCGTGGGGGGGGACTACTACGAATACTTTACGCTCGGAGGTGACGGGCTTTGTTGCGCCGTGGGCGATGTGTCGGGCAAGGGAATACCAGCCGCGCTGGTCATGGCCAGCCTGCAGTCGTCGCTGCGGGGCCTGGTTTTCGGAGGAGTCCAACATCTGGCCGATCTGTTCGAGAAGTTGAACGAACTGCTCGACGATGCCACGACGAAGAACCGGTTTGCCACGCTGTTTTTCTGCCGGTTCGAGCCGGAATCGGGCGTGTTCACCTATACAAGCGCCGGCCACAATCCGGCCTTGCTGGTGCGGGCGGACGGATCCACGGAGTGGCTGGATGTGCGGGGAATCGCTCTTGGCTTGGTGAGTTCCGCCACTTACCCGGTCGGCGCAGGCAGATTGATGCCCGGCGACTTCATGGTAATTTATAGCGACGGCATCACCGAGGCATTCGATGTCAACGGCGAGGAGTACGGCGAACAACGGATGCTGCAGACTGCGATTGAACTCCGTGGCAGGAGTGCTAGCGAGATTCTGGATGCGATTTTCGAAGACGTCTCGCGATTCGCTTCGGGCGCGCCTCAACACGACGACATGACGGCGATCGTAGTGAAGCGATCGGCTCCAGGGGCCCAGTAGCCCGCTTGCGTGGCGCCGGGTGGTCATCTTGCCCCCGGAGCACATGGAAAAGCAAATAGAATACCTGTGAAGCGGTCTTATCGATCACGGAATGAAACGGCGACTCAAGAGAACGGAGCGCGCGAATCGCAAGAGACGGGGCCATGCCTGAGGTCCGAATCCTGCTTGCCGCCGGCGACGCCGAGTTCGCGGGGTATGTCACTGCTTTATTGGGGCAGATGGGCTACTCGGTGCTGCCGCGCGTATCGAGTGTCGAGGAAGCGGGCCAAAAGGCGGCGAGCCAGCGGCCGGATTTAATCCTGCTCGACCTCGACTTATGCAAAGGCAGCGGCTCGATCGAGGAAGCTGCGAGAATTCAGCCCGAATTAGAGATTCCGGTTGTTTACCTGGTGGGGCAGGATCAGGCGGAGCTTTGCCGCAGAGCATTGAGGACTTCACCCTTCGGGTGCCTACTCAGGCCGGTGAGCCGTTTGGGCCTGGAATCGGCGATTGAGATGTCGTTGCGGCGGCACGCGCTGCACCTGCAACTGGAAGAGCGGGAATCCGAACTCAGAACTCTGGTCGAGAATGTGCCGGGTGTGGTCTACAGGTGCCAGATCGATCCGCCGTGGCGGATGGAGCAGATGAGCGATGGGGTGCTGGCGCTCACTGGAAGGCACAAGAGCGAATTTCTCAGCGGCGCCGTCGACTGGGCCGGGATCACGCACCCCGGCGACCTCGAGTACGTGGCGAGGGAAGTAGCAGCAGCGGTCGAACAGCAAAGACCCTACCACATCATGTACAGGATTCACGATTCCAATGGGTCCATTCGCTGGGTGGAGGAGTGTGGGCGCTGCATTGTCGGACGCGATGGGCGCCAGCGGCACTTGGATGGGGTCCTGCTCGATGTGACAGAGCGGAATCTCGCTGAGCAGGAAAGAGCGAACGCTCACGCGGAGTTGCAAGCGATCTATGCGAGCGTTCCAGTGGCGCTGATGCTGGTTGACAAAGACCGGCGGGTGCAAAAGGCGAACATGGCGGCATCCGCGGCAGCGGGAAGAGCGGTGACCGGGATGTCCGGGGTCACGGCCGGCGAGGCGCTGCGGTGCCTGAATTCCCTGGAAGACGAACGCGGGTGCGGATTCGGTCCGTCGTGCGAAAGCTGCTCGATCCGCCAGGCTGTGAAGCAGACTTTTGAGGACGGCGTGCAGCGTGCAGGGATCGAGGCGTGGATGAGGGTGGCCGGCCCCGGGCCGGACAAAGAGATCTGTCTTCTCCTGACGACGACCTTGCTCGACTACGACGGGGAGCGTAAGGTTTTGGTGTCGGCGCAGGACATCACGGAAAAGAAAAAGTCGGAGGCCGAACTGGAAGCCGAGCGGGCGGAACTCAAGGCTGTCTACGAGCATGCACCAACCATGATGTGCGTGCTTGATCCAAACGGCAAAGTATTGTACCGGAACCAGGCGTTTGCGGCATTCGCGGGACCGGCTGGAGTCTCTCCGCAGGGGGCCGGTGCAGCGGGCGCCGGCTGCGAACGGATTCTGCGGAATCTTGGCCTCTGCGCCTATGACAGCGAGGGTCCGCAATGTACGCTGTGCGATGCAGTCGAATCGACTCTGAAGACCGGCATCGAAAACGTGGACGTCGAATTCCGCACAGCGGTCGGCGAGGGCGCCGCGCGCCACGATGCAATTCTGCTGTGCTCGACCGCGATGATCCCGGCAGGCGCAAACAGCCGGCTGCTGATCTGCCTGACTGACATCACTGAACGCAGGCTGGCGGAAGAGGCGCTGATCGAAAGCGAGCGCAGGTTCTCCCAAGTAAGCGAGCTAACGCGGGAGATGATCTGGGAAATCGATCCTAGCGGGCTGTACACCTATGTCAGCAGCGCCTGTTTCGAGATGCTCGGCTACCGTCCGGACGAAATCGCCGGCAAGATCCATTATTACGATCTCCATCCGCCTGAGGGGAGGGAAGAGTTTAAAGCCGTCACCATGAGGACGATCTCAAACCGTGAGCCGTTCGTCAGCTACTCCAATCCAGTCCAAACCAAAAACGGACGGGTCCTCCACATCTCCACAAACGCGGCGCCGGTACTCGCCGGCGACGGCAGCCTGGTCTGCTACCGTGGGGCGGACCGGGACGTAACGGAGGAAAAGGAAAACGAGGCGAGGCTGGCGCAGGCTCAAAAGATGGAGTCGGTCGGCCGGTTGGCCGGAGGCGTCGCACACGACTTCAACAATTTGTTGACCGTCATCAACGGGTACTGCCAACTGGCTCTGGACAAGCTCGATCAGAAAGATCCGAGCCGGAAGCATGTGCAGGAGATCCTCAAAGCCGGGGAGCGAGCTGCAGGTTTGACCAAGCAATTGCTGGCCTTCAGCCGCAAACAAGTCCTTGATCCGAAAGTGACCAGCATTAACGAAGTCATCGTCGGGCTCCGTCCGCTTCTGGACAGGCTGATGGGCGACAACGCACGCATCACCATGAGCCTGGACCCTTCAACCAGACCAGTTTTCGCGGACAAACACCAAATGGAACAGGTCTTGATGAACCTGGCAGTAAACGCGAGAGATGCCATGCCTGAGGGGGGCACACTCCGGCTGAGGACATTCTCCACGCGGCCCGATGAGGTCAAGTTACGCCATCTCAAAGCTCCTGCCGGACAGTACACAGTGATGAGCGTCAGCGACGATGGCGCGGGGATGGAGGAGACGGTTCGCCAGCGCGTCTTCGAACCATTTTTCACCACCAAGGAGACCGGCCGGGGCACGGGATTAGGGCTGTCAATCGTCCACGGCATCATCGAGCAAAGCAATGGTTTCATCGAGGTCGAAAGCGAGCCGGGCAGGGGATCGACATTCTCGGTTTACCTCCCGGTCACCGATCTGGACCAACCGAGAGGGTAACAGCGGCAGCAGCCGATTCCCGCTGGGCGGGTGACGGCTAGCGCAGTGGATGACAGGTCAGAGGCTCTCACATTCCTCGTAGAGATATTGAGGGAACAGGGCTACACCGGGCTGGGGGTTGCTCAACTGGCCGCCGACTGCGGCAGAACCGGCCAGGACTGAGAGTTCTCAACATGCCGGGGCATTCCGGCTTGGCCAGCGGCGACGAGGATTTGACGCGGAAGAACGCCGGGTTTTTGCACAAGCCATTCGGGGCGCGGCAACTCGCCGAGGCTGGCAGTGCGGCCCTCAATTCCAGAAGCGAAATCTGACCAGGACAGTGCCGGCCTCGATCGTCATCTCCCGTCTATGGCCAAACGTCCGCCACACGGCGCTTGCCCATCGGGTCGATGTCGAACGCCGTGGCATGCTTCTTGCGCGCCTGTGCGCCTCGGACCATCGAAAGCCCTTCATAAAACTGCAAATACGGGAACGAGGAGACGCCACCGCGCAGGAATTCATAGCATCGGACAGACTTACGCCAAGCGCCCATATCTTCAGTCGTATCGACGAACAGATAGGGCTGGAAGCCCTCCGGATCCTCCCAGTTCTCCGCATAGACGATCGAGCGAAGGCCCTTCCAGCCGCTCACGGCGGCCAGCAGAGCGGCATGGTTGGCGATGACGTAGGCGGCTTCGTGGTCGGGGTGGATGCTGTTCTTCCAGTGGGTGATGATGTGGGTGGCCTTAACGTCCTTCATCACTTGTGCGACGAACTCCTCGGTCTCCTTCCCTGCCCTGAGCGAGGCGTCGGTCCATGATCCAAAGCGTGCCTCTCCTCCCAGCGCCTTGGCGGCGAGTTCGGCTTCCTCGCGCTTTTGTCTGGCATACTCGGCGGCGGACTTGCGAGGATGGCCGTTTTCGCCCAGCGTGAGATGGAGCAGGACAACCTTTGCGCCGAGCCGGGACGCGCGAGCGAGCGCCGCGCCGGCCGAGACCTCCATGTCGCCGGCGTGAGCGCCGATGGCGAGCACAACGGTCTGTTCCGCGGCCAACGGCGGGACAGCCAACAGAAGCAACGTGAACAACAGCTTGATTGTCATGGCATTCGACTCCCCATCATACTGTCAGAGGATCACGAGGTGACGCTTGACCTGGAAACCGTTTGTACTTCTTTGCGGGCTGTCGATGCTCGGCACGGCGCAGACGCGCGAGTTCTTCCCCATGGCGGCTTGGTACGGAGGCGGCAAGGCGCGCGCGCCGATGCTGGAGAAGAATGCAAGGGCTAAAAAAGAGATCTGGCGGAAGGATGTGAGGCAAATCAAGGCGCTGGGATTCAACACGGTCCGGACATGGATCGATTGGGCGACGGGCGAGCCGGCCGAGAAGAAGTACAACTTCGAAAATCTGGATGTGCTGCTCGAATTGGCCGAGGAAGAGGGGTTGAAGGTTTTTGTGCAGGTGTACATGGATTCGGCGCCGCACTGGATCGGCGAGAAGTATCCGGACTCGAAATTCGTCTCTGCCGGTGGCGAAGTGATCGATCCGGAATCCTCACCCGGCTACTGCCGGGACCACGAAGGCGTCCGGACGATCGACAACGGATTCTATGAAGCGCTGGCGCACCGTGCGTCGCGGAGCAAGGCGTTCGCAGGCTGGGATTTATGGAGCGAGCCGCACGTAACGAATTGGGCCAACCCGACATACATCGCCCGGCCCGAATTTTGCTTCTGCAAACACACGAAGGCGCGGTTCCGCGCGTGGTTGAAGAAGAAATACGGAACCATCGAGGCGCTCAACGAAGCTTGGTACAGAAGGTATACGAATTGGGAGCAGGTGGAACCCAATCGTCTGTCGACGATTCTCTCCTACACCGATTACATCGACTGGAAGGCGTTTATTGCCGACAAACTCGGCGAGGATTTGCGCGACAGGTACGAAGCTGTAAAGCGCGGCGCGCCGGAGTCGATCATCACCAGCCACGCGGCGGGTGTGGGCTTGTTTGCATCGCCGCATTACTGGGAGGGCCAGTCGGACGACTGGACGATGGCGCAGAAGGTCGATTTTTACGGGACATCGTTCTATCCGAAACACTCGGCCTTTGTCGACCGCGACGTGCCGTGGCGGGCGGCATTGATGGATTTCACGCGTTCGTTTGGTTACGACCAGGGGCGAAACGGTTTCTATGTCGGCGAGTTGCAGGGCGGCTTCGGAACGATTGCGCTGAACGTCAGCCCGACGGTGACGCCGGCCGATCTGCGCATCTGGACTTGGACGGCGCTGTCGCGCGGGGCGAAGGGGATCAACTACTACGCTTGGTATCCGATGAATTCGGGGTATGAATCGGGCGGGTTCGGGTTGAATGAACTCGATGGGACCATCACTGCGCGGGCCAAGGAGGCGGGCGCGATTGCGAAGGTGGTTGATCGCAACCAGAAGCTATTTCTGGCCGCGCGGCCGCCCAAGGCCGAGGTGGCGGTGATCTACAACCCGCTGGCGCACTTTGTCGGCGGACGGCAACGGGCGGCCGTTTACGGCGGGCCGCAGGGCGAGGTGGCGGGCATTGAGCGCGATTCCTGGATCGGCATCCACCGGGCGCTGTTCCCGAAGAACGTGCCGATGGACTATGTCCACATCGACCACATGACCGCGGTGTCGCTGCGGCAGTACAAGCTCGTCTATTTCGCCTATCCGTTGATGATGCCCGAGGCAGCGGCGAGGGTGTTGCGTGCGTATGTCGAAGGAGGCGGCGCGCTGGTGGCCGAGGCGCGGATGGGATGGAACAATGAACGCGGCATGGCGTCTGATCGCATTCCCGGAATGGGTCTGTGGGAGGTGATGGGTTGCCGCGAATCCGAGATCAGCACCGGCGAGAAGGGGCGCACGGAAATTCGTTTTGCAGCTGCCTTTGCAGGGATGAAACCGGGCGACACGTTGCCAGCGCGCTGGTATGAAGAAGCGCTCGCGCCGTTGAACCCGAATGCGAAGGTTGTGGCCGAATTCGCGGGCGGCCGCGCGGCGGCGGTGGAGTCGAGGTTCGGCAAGGGCAAGACTCTGACCTTGGGTTCCTATGTGAGCGCAGCGTATTTCACTTCCCCCAGCGATGCAGCGGCTCGATTTTTCGGCGGGCTGCTCGAATGGGCCGGCGTGACGATGCCAGTGGAGACGGCGGCAAAGGATCTTGAAGTGCGAACGCTTGAATCGGGGGCCGATCGATTGGTGTTCGTGTTCAACCACTCGAAACAGGCGGTTCAAACGCCGGTCTCAATCCGGTTGGGCGCGGATGATTGGTCCGCTGTGGATCTTGTGACGGAAAGGCCGGTTGCGTTGGAGCGCAGAGGATCTGCGATCCGCTTCGAGACGAATCTGGGACCAGATGGAGTTAACGTCCTTTGGTTGAACCGCAGATAAGGCAGCATCGAGTAACCTGACACAGCATGTTCTGGGCCGGTCACATCAGGTGAACCGGCCGCTGCTCGCGAAGGCTCTCTCATTCCGCATCAGGAAGGCAAGGAGCGGCCCTCCGTCGCTCAGCGGTTTGCATCTTGTCGATCAACTCTTTGTGCCGCGGATCGAGGGGCGGCGCCGCTATGGCGATCTGTCCTGTGTCTCTCTGTACATCCAAGCACCGGGGAACCAACTCAGGGATGGAGGCACGCGGAGCATTTCTTCCGGTACGGACCCGGTCCCCTCGTGTTCCACTTCTCCGATGGCAGGCTTGTCGAGCTTGAGTGTGTTGGTTGGGGCGATCTCAAAGCTGAGGTGAAGGCCCTGATCCAATGAACGGCCAGGCTGGTGGAGTGGAGTTGGTGGTGAGGGACAGTCCTCAACAGGACTTCGAGCCGCAGCGCGGGGCCGGCGAAAATCGTGAGCAGCCTCTGTGAGCAGGCGGCTCGCCACCGGGGAAAGGTCTCAATTACCCATGTCTGTGACAGCCAGCCACCGGCCGCCGGACTGGCGCTTCCAGACGGTAAGATAACGGCCGTCCCGCTTCTGGATTTGGCCCTTCTCGTCCCTGAATGAGATAACGGCGGTACCCAGGGTGTAGCCCATAGTGCCATCGGCAGAGGAGTCGGCGAAATATGGTTGCCAGCGAATGGAAAAATCCTGACGGGCGAACATGGCCGCGTAGTGGCTTCTCAGCGCGTCGCGGCCAAGGATCTTTCCTTGAGGCGTGTTGAGTTGCGCGTCCGGGGCGAACCAGGCCATCCACCCCTCCAATCCCCGGGAGGCGGTTTCGAGATCGAAGGCGCGATCGGCTTCGAGCAATTCCTGGCGGAAGTCAGCGCCGGCTAAAGGAAGCGCCAGCAGGGCGAGCAGCAGAATCTGCTTCATATGACAGCTCCACAAAAGGAACCGGGCCGGAGGGTTGCCCCCGGCCCGGCGGTTGTTGTTACTAGGCTCCGGTTAGAAGCTGTAGCGGAGGCTCAACTGGATGTTGCGCTCGCTGCTCTTGCCGGTGACCATGCCGAAGGAGACCGAAGTCGGGTTGGCGTCAACGCCGCCCCAGTTCGGGTGGTTCGGGAAGTTGAAGGCCTCAAACCGGAACTGCAAAGCCTGGCTCTCGGTGAACCTGAAGGACTTGAACATAGCGATGTTCCAGTTTTGGAAGCCCACGTTGTTGAACGGGATGGAGTTGCGGTTCTGGTTCGGCAGAGTGCCGTTGGCCGGTTTGGTCGCCCAAATTGTCCCGCCTGGCTTCGGGTTGAAGTAGTAAGTGGAAACGCCCACGAAGTTGCCGGCGGCGGTTTCGTGAGAGAACTGCTTCTTCAAGTCCGTTTGACCATTGAGGTTCCACGGTTTGTCGTTGGAAGAGCCGATGCCGAGGTAGTCGTCGGTGCGCGTGATGGTGAACGGCGCGCCAGTCTGGAACTGGATGACGCCGGACATCTGCCAGCCGCCCGCAACCACCTTCAACAGCTTGGATTGCACGTTATTGAAGAACGGCATATCCCAAACGTAGTTGATGACGGCAGTGTGGCGGACGTCGTTGTCGGACTTGCCCCAGTTCAACTGCGGGTTGAAGGAGTCGATGAACAACTGGCGCAGGCCAGAGTTGTTGTCCATCGTCTTGCCGTAGGTGTAAGCGAAGCCGTACATGAAGCCCTTGGTGAACCGGCGGTTCACTTCAAGCTGCAGCGCGTTGTAGGTGCTGCGGCCGGAGTGCTCGGTCATGGTGATGTCGGCGAATCCGCGGTAAGGCCGCAGGAAGTTCACGTTCGCGCCCGCGTTTTCGGGCTTAAACGTGGTGCCGGTCATCAACTGGTTGAGATTACGGGTACGGGCCAGATAGAGGCCGGTGGTGCCGATGTAGCCGACTTCGACGGTGGTGTCGCCAGTGATCTGCCGCTGGTAGGTGGCGTTCCAGTTGTAGCTGATCGGGATTTTGTAGACCGGATCAACCGTCTGGAAGAACTGCGGGAAGGCGTTATTCGAACCGCCGCCGGGGTTGTCAGCGATGCCGTTGTTGACCGACACCATCGGCTGGAAGGGCGGATTGCCGCCGAGGAAGGCGTTGTCATACACGCCGGGGCGCGAGGCGAAGCCGCCGGCGCCAGCGCGGAAGACGTCTTTGGAAGTGATGGAGTAAGCCATGCCGAGGCGCGGCATCCAGTTCCACTGGTTGTTGGCCGGATAGGCGCTGCCGCCGGTGAGCAGACCGTTGTAGAGGCCCGAGTCAATTGCGGGGACACGGCCCTTGGCTGCATCAGGGAACTTGCTGCCTGGGATGACGACGCCGTTGTAGATGCTGCCGGACAGGATATAACCTGTTGTCCGGTCGATCACAGCGGCCTTGGCCGGGTCGTACTTCTTGGCGTCGAAGATAGCGATGTTGCCCCACAGAGACTTGTAGTAGCCGTTCTGCCAGGTGGCGCGCATGCCGAGTTCGAGCTTCAGCTTCGAGTTGACGCGCCAGGCGTCTTGGGCGAAGAACTCGAACATGTGGCTGCGATAGGGCGTGAAGGCGCGGGGGCCGATTTCGGCGTAGGTGGTGAACCGGCCTAGAGCGGCGTTGGCCAGACCAGTGCCCGAGAACACGCCGTCGTCAAACTGGAAGCGGCCGTTCTGGTTGTTGGTGCCGCCGGGAACGCCGGAGACGTTGATCTGGTCGAAGTCGTTCTGGCCGGACCGTTCCCAGAGAGCGCCAAACTTCCAGGTATGGTTGCCCTGGATTTTCGTAAAGTTGTTTGACAACTGGTAGATGGGGCCGGTCGAGCTCGACGGATAGGGACCGCCGTCGATTTGTCCCACGTTAGGAATGACGATGGTCGGGACCTTGTCGTAGATTTCCTTCTTCTCGGGGAAGATGTAGGGGTAGTTGATGCCGGAACGGGAACGCAGGTACCGCTCGCCCGTCCGGTCAACGCCTATGTAGACGCGGTCCACAGATGCCGAAACAAGGAACTCGTTGATCATCGTCGGGCTGAGCGTCCAGGTGTGGCCAAGGCTGGCGGTCTTGTTCGGACGTGACCAATCCGTGATGGCGTAGTCAAAACCGCTGCGGCTTGTGTCCAGAGCGGTGTAGGTGTAGTTGGCGTGGCGGAACTTGAAGAACTGGTTGATGGACGGGTTGTAGTCGATCGAAACCGTGTCCTTGCGCTGGTTCTGCCAGCCCGGACGGACCAGCAGCCAGTTGTTGGTGCCGTAGCTGCCGTTCGGTGCGTAGTAGGTCTTCAAGAACGCGATGCCATTCGGGCTCAACTGGGCTGAGGGGATCACGTTGTTTGCATAGGGTTGGTTGGTGGCCGGGTCACGAATGACGCGCGGGCTGCTGTAGAAGATATTGGAGCCGAGCAGTTCGCTAAAGTCGCCAGTGCGCATAGCCATGGTCGGTACGCGCTGCTGCAGGGTGTCTTCCCAACGGCGGCGGACATACTCCTGCGCCCAGAGGAAGAAGACCTTTTCCCGGCTCTCGTTAAAGACTTTCGGAATCATCACCGGGCCGCTAACGTTATAGCCGAACTGGTTGAACTTCAGAGGTGCGACGAAGTTGGTCGAAGCGCGGCGGTTGCGGCTCCAACTGTTGGCGTCGAGGTTGTTGTTACGGAAGTACTCATAGAACGAGCCGTGGAAGTCCTTCTGGCCCGACTTGGTGACCATGCGGATTTGGCCGGCTGACGAACGGCCAAACTCGGCCGAATAGTTTGCGGTGAGGACCTGGACTTCCTGGACCGTGTCGGCGTCGGCGGTGCCGATGGAGGTGCCGTTGGCGCGGGTACGAATGCCGACGGCGCCGTCGAAGGTAATCAGCGAGTCCTGGGAACGGCCGCCGTTGATGGTCAGGCCACCGGAATCCAGGCCGTAGCTGAAGCCGTTCATCGGAGAACCGCGGCGGACGCCGGGTTTCAGAACAGCCAGGAACAGCGGGTTGCGGCCGTTCAGGGCGAGGTTCTGAATCTGAGTCTGCTCGACCGTCTTACCGACGGTGGCCGACTCGGTGTTGAGCTGAGCGGCGCTGGCTTCCACAGTTACCGACTCGGAAACCTGTCCAACTGCGAGGTCGATGTTGACCTGACGCGGAATTGCCGCTTCCAGGCGGTTGCGGGTGGATTCTGCCTTCTTAAAGCCTGGGGCTTCGACGGTTACGGTGTAGAAGCCGGGCTGAATGTTAGGGACGGTGTAGAAGCCGGATTCGTTGGTGGTGGTCTTGCGCTCGAATCCAATGCTCTCGTTCGTCACAGTTACGGTTGCACCCGTTACGACCGCGCCGCTGGGGTCCTTCACGATACCAGAGATGCTGGCATTATCGGACTGGGCGAACGCGGCCATAGCGAGAATGCAAACCATCGCGAGCCATTTGGCCGCGATCTTCATGGTTCTGTTCATTCTTTCCTCCACTGTGGAGTGGTCTGTCTTGGACTAATGATTGATCAGCGAGGCTCGGGCATCGTGCAGGTCACTGGCGCACTACGGTCTCGAGCCGCTTGGCGCTTTTTCACACGAACACACAAGACCCTCGAACATGATCTATATATTAAGGCAAGCGATAGCCCTATTCATACCTATCTAAAGATAGTACAGAGTGCAAATGTGACCATTGCACACGTTTTCATCCGGCTGCAACAATTGCGCCGCTGACACGCCCTTCCGCCCTTCACGGCGTTGCCCGTGTTCACAGGTTGTGATCTACTGGCATACATGCGACACGCACTGATCTTCCTATTGATGCTCTCCGCCGCCGTCTCCGCGCAAGTGGTGATGAAACAGGAAGCGGGCAAGATTGAGATTACGGTCGACGGCAAGCCGTTCACGGCCTTCTACGCGGGCGGGGATGCGCCTAAGCCCTACCTGCATCCGCTGAACACGGCCGAGGGCGACCGCATTACGCGTCTGTTCCCGATGGAGAAGGTGGATGGCGAAACCAAGGATCATCCTCATCATCGCGGGCTGTGGTACACGCACGGCGATGTGAACGGGGTTGATTTCTGGATGAACGAGAAGATCCCGCAGAAGGGCCGACACGGCATTATCGACCTGGAGAAGATCTCCAAGGTGAAGGGCGGCAAGAAGAGCGGGACCATCGAGTCGAGCTTCATCTGGAAGGCGCCCGAGGGCGATCAACTCCTGCGCGAGAGCCGCACGATGGTGTTTCACTCTGATCCGAAGTTGCGCACGATCGATTTCGACGTGACCTTTACGGCCTTGGCCGATTCGGTCAAGTTCGGCGACACCAAAGAAGGATTCTTCGCTATTCGCCTGCGTGACGAACTCATCCAACGCAAGGGCGGGACGCTTGTCAATGCCTCCGGCGCCAAGGGCATGAGGGAAGTCTGGGGCAAGCCCAGCCCGTGGAACGACTACTACGGAACGCTCAACGGCAAGGTTGTCGGAGTGGCAATCCTCGATCATCCGAAAAACCCCAAGCACCCGACCTACTGGCACTCGCGCGATTACGGCCTGTTTGCTGCCAACGCTCTAGGCGAACACGACTTCTTCAACGACAAGACACGCGACGGCAGCATCACCATCAAGAAAGGCGAGAAGCTGCGTTTCCGCTACCGCGTCGTTATCCACCCGGGCTCAGCCGAGGAAGCCGGTGTGGCGAAGATGTTTGAAGAGTACTCGAAGGTGAAATAGGCGGTCATACAGGCAAAGGGATAATCGCCTGGGGCAATTGGCTTGGCGAGCCGAATGGGAGCGTCCGGCAACGGAAGGACGGTTGCGCCTTGCCTCCTGGCCCACGATGAGATCGTGGGGATCAGCCGTGATTCATATGTCACGTTCCGAATACGGCTGTCCGCCGCCCGAGGTGTGTGCCACTCGCCGCGACGGGCTCCCCGCATGAGGAGTGAGTAGTTCCGAGGGCCAATTGAAATGTGCCCTCAAATGTTGCAACGCCGTCTCTTCCCGCGCACTACAATCTATGCGTGGTGTCCAAAATGACAAAGCTGATTCTTGCCGTACTCCTTGTTGCAATTGCCCTTCCCGCGCAGACCCTACTCCCACAGCGTCCGGCGCTCTCGGCCGATTCCATCGTCTTCTCTTATGCCGGCGACCTCTGGCGCGTCCCCCGTCAAGGCGGCGCCGCCGTCCGCCTGACCACGCACGCCGGAATCGAGTCCACGCCCGTGTTCTCTCCCGATGGACAAACCATCGCCTTCTCCGCAGCCTATGACGGCAATACGGATGTCTTTACCGTCCCTGCCTCTGGCGGCGTCCCCGTCCGCCTCACTTCCCATCCAGGCCAGGACGTTCCGCTCTCGTTCACCCCTGGCGGCAAACGCATCCTGATCCGGTCGCCACGGACTGCGTACGCGCGGAGTGAGAGCTTTTTCACCATCCCGTTGGTCCCTGGCCCCGCCGAAGAACTTCCATTTCCCATGGGCCATGAAGCGACCTACTCAGCCGACGGCGCCCGCATCGCCTACACCCCCCTTGCGCCCGCCTTCACCATTTGGAAGCGCTACCGCGGAGGCCGCACCTCCAAGATCTGGATAGGGCAGCTGTCGGATTCCAGGGTCGAAGAGATCCCCCGCCAGAACTCCAACGACTTCAATCCGATTTACACCCCGGATCGCGTTTTCTTCCTCTCTGACCGAAACGGCCCCATCACGCTGTTTTCCTATGACCTAAAGACGAAGCGGGTCGTCGAAGTCATTAAGAACACAGGCCTTGACTACAAGTCCGCCTCTCTCGGACCCGGCGCGATCGTGCTCGAACGCTTCGGCGGCCTGGAACTGTATGACCTCAAGTCGGGCAAAGTAACGCCCGTGAAGATCAGCGTCAATGGTGACCTGCCAGGAGTCCGGCCCTTCTACGACAAGGTGGCCTCCAGGATTGTGTCCGTCGAATTGTCCCCAACGGGCGCCCGCGCCCTGTTCGAGGCCCGCGGCGACATCTACACCGTCCCGGCCGAGAAGGGCGACATCCGCAATCTGACGGCCACATCGGGCGTCGCCGAACGATTCCCCGTTTGGTCGCCAGACGGGCAGCAGATCGCTTACTTGTCGGACGCAACCGGCGAATACCAGATCCATATCGCCCCACAGAACGGCCTTGGCGAAGTGAAGAAGTACGACGCCGGCGCCAAGACTTTCCTCTACCTTTACTCCTGGTCTCCTGACGGCAAGAAACTCCTCATCCGTGATGCTATGTTGCGCCTCGGCATATTCGACATCGCCGCGGCGAAGACCACCTGGATTGAAGGCGACTACTACGACTCGCCCTATCGCGAGGAGATTAATCCGTCGTGGTCGCCGGATTCAAAGTGGATCCTTTACACCAAGCAGTTGCGGAACCACTTGCGAGCAGTCTGTGTCTATTCGTTGGAGTCGGGCAAGGAAACGCAGATCACCGACGGCCTGTCCGATGCCCGCCACGCCCGCTTCGACGCCAACGGCAAGTACATCTACTTCACCGCCTCGACCAACCAGGGCCTATCGACCGGCTGGCTCGACATGTCGTCGATTGAGCGCATCCAGAATCGTAACGCCTATTTGATCGTTCTGAAGAGAGACGAACCGTCGCCCCTGGCCCCCGAAAGCGACGAAGAGAAGGCCAGCGACAAGAAAGACGAGGCGAAGCCGGCTGCCGAAGCCAAGGGAGATCCGAAACAGGCCGCAGCCGCAGCCAAGAAGGAAGAGAAGAAGGAAGTCAATGTGGTCATTGACTTCGACGGCATCTCACAGCGCATTCTCGCTCTGCCCATTCCGGCCCGGGACTATGCGCAGCTTGACGCGCCCAAAACGGGGGTTGTCTACCTGCTCGAAAACGCTCCGTCTGTCGCGCCCGGCCCGCCAACCCGGACGCTGTACAAGTTCGATCTCAAGACCCGCAAGACCGACAAGATCATGGAGGGTGCCGCTGTCGTGGTCTTCTCGCGCAACGGCGAGAAGATGGTCTTCCGCCAGGGCCAGCGCTGGGCGATTCAGGGTACATCCGCGCCCCCCAAACCCGGCGAGGGCACCATCAAGACCGCCGAAATGGAAGCGTTGATTGACCCCGTGGCGGAATGGAAACAGATGTTCTATGAGGTCTGGCGGCTTCAGCGAGACTTCCTGTATGCCCCCAACTTCCACGGCCTGGATATTGAAAAGGCCAAGGAGAAATACGCCACTTACCTCTCCGCCGTCGCACACCGTGCTGACTTGAATTACCTGTTTGGAGAAATGCTGGGCGAGATTTCGGTCGGTCACATGTATGTCGCCGGCGGCGCGTTCCCGGAGGTCAAGTCAGTTCCGGTCGGCCTGCTCGGCGCCGACTACAAGGTCGAAAACGGCCGTTACCGTTTCGCACGCGTCTATGATGGGGAAAACTGGAATCCGTCGCTCCGCGCTCCGCTCACCCAACCCGGCGTGAACGTGAAGGCCGGCGAGTACCTGCTCGCCGTCAATGGGCGGGATGTTACCGCGAACGACGATGTTTACCGCTTCTTCGAGGCTACGTCGGGCAAGAGCGTCGTCCTGAAGGTCGGACCGAATCCCACCAACGACGGCTCTCGCGAAGTCACCGTCGTCCCTATCCCCAATGACAACGGGTTGCGTTACATGGCATGGGTTGAGGATAACCGCCGAAAGGTCGATCAACTCTCTAGTGGCCGCATAGGCTATGTCCACCTGCCCAACACTTCCAACCAGGGTTACTCGAACTTCAACCGCTGGTTCTTCGCTCAAGTTGGCAAGGAAGGCATGGTGCTTGATGAGCGCTTCAACGGCGGCGGCTCGGTAGCTGACTACATCGTCGATTACCTCCGCAGGCCGTTGCTCAATTTCTTCTCAACACGCGCGGGCCATGACTTCACCACGCCGATGAACGCCGTTTTCGGCCCCAAGGTCATGGTCGTCAACGAATATGCCGGCTCGGGCGGCGATGCCATGCCCTGGATGTTCCGCAAACTCAAAATCGGCCCGCTGGTCGGGATGAGGACCTGGGGCGGCCTGGTCGGCATCTTCGGCTATCCGTCGCTGCTCGACGGTGGGCGCGTGACCGCCCCGAATCTCGCGTTCTACAACACCGAGGGCCAGTGGGACGTAGAGAACCACGGTGTCGATCCCGACATTGTCGTGGACTACGATCCTGCGCTCGTCCGCCAGGGCAAGGACCCGCAACTCGAACGAGCCGTCGCCGTCGCCCTTGAACAGTTGCAGAAATCTCCGCTGCCGAAGTACCAGCGGCCGGCGTACCCCGACTATCACAACAAACGCTGACCGCCGCCAATGCGGCATCAACAGCGGTCAATCGCTTCGCCCCGATTCTCCGCCTCTTTGGTGTGTTAGGTTGGCGGCATGAACGTCGAAGCCATTCAGGAGACTGTCCACCGCGAATGTTCACGCCCGGGGATCGTCCTCGGCCTCGACTTCTATACACATCACCTTGCTCCCGTGGCCCGATATTGCGCCGAGCTATCCTTTCAACTCGGCGTATCCCCCACAATCCCAGTCATTGCTGCCTGGCTACATGACATCTCCGCCGTCCGCGACTTCTCCACTCTGCCTCGCCACGCGGAACTCAGCGCGGACTGTGCCGCTGGCATCCTCGAAACCTACTCCGTCCCTCCCAGTCAAATCGAACGTATCTGCCAGTGTATTCGCTCCCATTCCACTCCCCTGCCCCTGGAGAGCCACACAATCGAGGCGGTTGTCCTGTCTAACGCTGACGCCATGGCCCAGATTGCACAGCCAGCCTATTGGTCTCACTTTGCCTTCGGAATCCGCGGCCTCGGCTTCGAGGCTGGCCGGCAGTGGCTTGCCTCACTCGTCGAGTCGAAGTTCACCGCCTTGATAGCACCGGCTCAGGCGATGGTTGTGGACGACTACAGCAGAGCGCTGGCCGTCTTTGCTCATGATGCAAACTCCCAAGCAGCGTCATTTTGAGACGCCGTCACGTCAATTACGCGTCACCGCACTGAATCTCGCGTTCAACAACATCGAAGGCCAGTGGGACGTGGAGAACCGCGGTGTCGATCTCGACATTGTCGTGGACTACGATCCGGCACTCGTCCGCCAGGGCAAGGACCCGTGACTCGAAAGAGCTGTCGACGCCGCGCATGAACAGTTGCGGAAATCCCCCCTGCCCAAGCACCAGCGCCCGGCGTACCCCAACTATCACAACAAGAGAGAGCGCCACGCGCTTGATTCCACCGCGGACAACATCGGAATTGACCAGGGTTCGCCGTTTCGCTCGCTGCTCGGCCTCTTAGTTTGGTTCAGTCAAATGCTCAGACCACTGGCATCGGTCCAGTGCACCTCGCCCCCCTCGTCGGCCCATGCCATCAGGCGCGTGTGCGCGCGCTTGATCCGGCTCGGGCGCCCGTCAGATTGAATGGCGGCGAGTAGCGCCCTGGGATCGCATCTGAAAGTGACTTCGACGACAGGTGGCTGTTCTCCAGGCGCCAATGGCCGCTTGAGGATCAGGAGGGCCATCTCATATGCGAGCACGTCGCCGAGGTATGCGACTTTGAGCCCCTGGCCCATGCGAGCCTGTAAATGCTCAGCGAATGCGTAGGCTTCTTCAAGGAAGTAGAAACTCGCGGAGGGCCGCTTCGCCCAAAACATCCGGGTCTCCGCCCCAAGCCGCCGCTGGCCAAGAAGCCGGCATGTGAGCGGTAACGATGAGAGGAGCTTGTTGAGTCTGAAGCCCAAGTGCAGCTTCCGCATCACGCTGAGTCCGGGCGACAACGCCAGAAGGCGGAGTCCGGCGGCCTCGCGGCGGGTCAGTCCGCTGATCTGCGGCGGAGAAGCTGCGCTTCGCACGCGCTCCGCAAACTGATCATCAGTGATGAGCCTCACAAACGCTGACTGGAAGACGGCCTCGCTCACGCACAGAGTTCCTTCCCGTAGCTTCGGATTGCGCGATAGCGGTTCCAAGCATCACGCATTCTGCTGAGTTCGAGGACAAGCTGCTTTTCGCCCATGGTTTCATACCAGGAGCCAAACAGTTCAAAGACGATGCCTTTAAGGTTAGGCGCAAGGATCAGTACGTGTTCCAGCAAATCCCAGACAGGTTCTGGCGTCGCGCCGGAGTGCGAATCCAAATAGTAGGGGCCGTCCTGATTTCCACCGCCCAGATGGATCTCGACCACGTTGGCCATCTCCAGTCTGTCGAGCAGACCGTACGCGTCGAAGCCCATGTTCAGGCTGTTGCAGTAGACGTTGTGTAAATCGAGCACTAGCCCGCACCCAGCCTCGCGGCACAAAGCGTTCAGGAATTGGCTCTCGTCCATTTCGTCGCCGGGCATATCGACAAAATAGACGTTGTTCTCGATCAAGAAAGGCGCATCCACAGCCCGCCGCACCTCGCTTACCCGTTCGGCAAGCATCCGCAGGTTGGCCCGGCTGCGGGACAAGGGCATGGTGACGCCTGCGTTTGATTCCGCGAGGGAAGCGAATCCGTGCGCTGCCGCGAGTGCACCCTCGGTGAGGTGGTAGGCGAGGTGGTCGCTGTGCCATGGGCTGCCCAACCGCCGCTGCCACAGTGAAATTTGCGCCAGATGGTCGCGGTTGAACTGGTGGGCGCTTCCAATCGACAACCCGATCGAATGTAGAACCACTGGCATCCGTTCCCGAATTCTCCGCAGAAAATCCATCTGCACAGAGTCCTCTACGTATCGTGGCGAGGCGCCTCTGCCGTGGTCAACCCAGAAGATGTCGGGTACAATTTCGAGAAAATCGAACTCGGCTGAGTGCTTTTCGAGGAACGGAAGGAACTGGGCCTGGTAGTTCAACCCCACGCCCAGTTCCGCTATTTCAGCCAGCTTCGGGATGCCCGGCTCAGCCAAGACCCGGCAGGACCTTGCTGTCGAGTACGAACCGGTCGATCCCCGACAGGCACGGCGCGCAGCCGCGGGGAGCGATCTCTTTCGGCAGAGTCAGTGCGATCTCCAGATTCTTCACCAACTCCTTGAAGGGCATATCCGCGGCGATCTGCAGATTCACCTGGCGTACCTTCGTCTGTAATTTGGCAGCAGCCATTTTTGTTTGTCTCCTCTGACAGTGTGTGGTGCGAGGGAGTGGCAGGCGCTCCCAGGCGATTGTTCCCAGTATGCCCGAATAACTTCAAAACGCAATAAGAAAATGTACGAATCGATATTTTTTTGAAACGCAACTTGGACGGTACCCTTGGATGGGTGGCATCACGCCCCGTAACGGAAGTGCTCCTGCGAAGAAGTTGGCCTTGCCCAACCAGGCCCTCAACTGGAAGTTACGATCAGAAAAAGCGTCAATTGGAGCTGTCGACTTCGCTCAATTCGGCCGATACTTGTGGAACCTGTCCAGGCAGCGGTTCGATGATGTCGTGCGCCAACCGGCGCGCCCCGAGATAGGTGCGCCGGTAGTATGGGGAATCGAGGGAAGAGACTTTGACCGAGTCGCGACGGTTTGGCGAGTGAATGAAAGTG
Source organism: Bryobacteraceae bacterium (assembly GCA_029975915.1). Next base: position 209,323 of record JARKOC010000371.1, on the reverse strand, counting down.
CCGTCGCCAGTGTAGATGCCGACGTGCCAGCCTCTGCGGCCTTTGAAGAAGACCAGGTCGCCCCGCCGCAGTTCATCACGGTCCACGGCGAGACCCACCCGGAACTGTTCGCTTGCCGACCGCGGAATCTTCAACTGGCATGAGATTCCGAAAACGTGCTGGACGAATCCGCTGCAATCGAAGCCCGTGGCCACAGAGGTGCCGCCGCGCCTGTATCGCAGCCCGACCAAAGAGTGCGCACGCACCAGGGCCTGCTCGGAACAACTGACGCAGGCTGTTGCCTCGCCAGGCGCCGCATCACCCATCGCACACTGCAGCCCTGTCACGGCCGGCTCCTGCACGACAAACCTCGTACGGACGACCCTGGCCGGAACGCGCCTTTTCTTGTGCCGGACAGTCTTTTTCACCGGGAGCTTCCGGCTCGCGACCCTTTTCCTGGCTTTCGTCGCCTTGCGGGCCGTCTTCACTGGCGCCTTCGTCACGCGGGTTGTCGCGGCTGTCTTTTTCGCCGCTGGTTTTTTGGGGGAGGGACTCGTCTTGCTATTCGCGCCCTCGCTCGGTACGAGCAGGGCCAGCATGGCGAGAATGGCTGCCGCGATACGAATCATCGGTCGTCAGTTTCGGTCTACACGTCGGAGATCTGCTTCTGGGGCCGAAGCCGGACCGTCGAAACGGCCAAGTTCAAATGATATGTCATTCGAACCACGCTTTGCAGCTTTTAATCATGTCAGAACACGTACAGATTCGATGACTTCAGGGCTTGCCTGGGGCCTTCATCCACATTCCTCGTAGATCATACAGATTCATCATGTGCTGGTCCATGATCCGTTCGGCCGCACCCACCTCGATGTTGGTTGCATTGTCGGCACCGTAGCCGCCATAGGCGGCCGACTTCATGTCAGGGATGTAGCCGGGCCATGGATTGGAAGTCGTTTGCGTATAGCCATAGAAGAAGGCGTATGGCATCTCGGCCGCAGTCTTCCATCGCTTCTGAAGCTGGATCAACGGCTCGCCCGGCACTGTGGCAATAGCGATCTTATTGTTGATGAGAAGAGTAGTAATGCCCACAGGGAACTCTCTGGCGGCATCCCATCGGCCCCTAAACGGCAGTGTTTGGGTGCGCTGGACGATGGTTGCCGGCGAGGAGGAAACCGGTTCCAGTTTCTTGGCGACCCGCAGGACTTCACCGGCGAGGAGTTCACCCATTTTGGTCATCGTGGCGAAGTCGGCTTCGCTGTTGCCCGTCCGGCCTTGGAACAGCGGGTTGATGTCGCCTGCCGCCCCCTGAACGAACATTGCCTGAACTCCCGGCATTGCCGCTTCCACCCGCGCCTGCAAAACCCCTGGATAGTCGGCGGAATAGAGGCAGTTCGTCGTTCCGAGTGCAACCGCGTGCGCGGCATAGTGGACGAGCAGTGCCCGCGGCTTGCCGGATTGGTCCTCCACCTGGAGCAGCATAACCTCCGGATCCACTGGGCCATACGGGACACGGTCCAGGTTGTCAAACAGCGCCCTGGCCCGGCCGTCCTCGCGCATCAGAAGCCGGTTGTAGCCGAGTTGAATCGATCCGCGTCCGGCGCTCAGGCGGGCTGGCGACATCGATTCCGACGCCTGTTTTACCACCTCGAAGAGTTTACCTTCCAGCTCGGTCTGGTAAGCCGACGGACTTTCCGCCTTCAGTGAGTAGGCCATGAACGCCGGACCTGAGTGGGTATGGGACAGAGAGAGCAACAGCACTGGGATCTTCAGTTCTGCGGCGACGCGCTTAAACAGGACCTCGGTGGAAATGCTGCCCAAATCCATCGTTACGATGGCCACACGTTGCTCGTCCGCCTGGAGGACCAAGGCCTTGGCGAAAAGCGGGTCGTGGACCGCCGTGGACTGGCCGCATTTCCGATTGGCGTAACCGAACATCGGCCCATTGGTGGATGGTGTGATTTCGATCCTCGCCAAACCGGCCAACAGGTCCTGTCCCACGGCGGACCCGAAGGATGCAAGCAAGCAGGCAATCAGCAAGGTTCTCACAGGCGTCATGGCAGTCTCCTTCTTTCGATTCACAAGATTACCTCTCCCCGAGGCGCATTTGTTCGATCGTCAGATCGCGCTCAGCGACCAACCGGGCGATTCGCTCCGGCCGCCACGACCAGTCCGGTCTCGCACGGATGTCCTCATAGCGCAATATTCGCAATTGCGCGAACAATCGCGGCAGTTCGTTTGGGCGTGGAAGCCAGGTTGCCGCGCCGGGGCTTCCGGATTCCTCCATGAGGTGCTCGAAGACCAGGATGCCGCCCGGCGCGAGCGCCTGGGTGACTTTCGTAATCCACTGAGCTTCCAGGGGGAGCCAAGTGTAGCTCATTATGATCAAATCCCATTGACCGAGACCAAATTCGAACTCCTCGTGGCGTGATTTGACCGCCCGAATCTGGACCCCGGCGGCTTTCGATGCGACCAGAGCGGCGGCAATGCCTTCGGAAGAGTAGTCGAAGCCGGTCACTTGCCAGCCCAAACCGGCCAGATAGATGGCATTTCGCCCCTGCCCCATGTGGATGTCAAGCGCCCGGCCGGGCTTGAGTCTTTTGACGGTTTCGACCAGCAACTGGTTCGGCTGCGTGTTATACCGGGGAGTCCGGTTTGAGTACGTTTTGTCAAAGAAGGCCGCCTGCCATTCGTCCCGGCGCTCTTTCATCAAACGGGCTGCTATCCGGGCCGCCGCGCTGGCTTCGCTGCTGCTTCTGCCTGACCGGAGGAGGTGCTGCTCGAATCCCGTGAGGGGATCGGGCACGGTGCCCTCCTGCGCCCTGAACCACTCCAAGTACTCCTGCCAGATCCTGGTTTCATCGCCGAACGCCCAGACAGGAGGAATGGCGACCAAGATCCCGAGGATACGCCGTCGTTGCATGGAGGTCCAGGTCGATTATATGAATTCGTAGCGGACTACGGCTGCTCGGCGAGCATGGTTTCAACTAGCTTGCGCAGTTGGTCCAGATTGAGGGCGGAGCTGTGTGTGGCGACAATCCGGCCCTTGCGGTCGAGGAAGACTGTATGCGGCAGAGTCTTGAGGCCGCCATACTCCCGCGCGACTCGCGGCGTGCCCAATAGGATCGGGTACGAGAATCGTTTCTGAACAAGGAACTTGCTGACCACCGGCCAACCCCGCTCGTCCATCGCCACGCCAAGCACGGCGACGCCTTTGCCCGCGTATTCCCGATTGACACGGTCGAGCGCGGGCATCTCGTCGATACAGGGACGGCACCAAGTGGCCCAGAAGTTCAGCACCATCACCTGACCGCGGAACTCATCAAGTGTCCGGAGCTTCCCCGACTCGTCAGGCAGCTGAAAGCTTGGAGCCGGTGCGCGGAGCGAGATCTGGTCTGGAGGCGGCGGCGCGGAGCCGAGGGCCAGAGCCGAAAGAAGTAGAACGAGGACCGGCATTGCCATTATTGAAATTGACACATACTGCAAATGACTTGCAAGTACATGATGATTGCGATAAGCTATTATCATGTTCCGGGTCCAGTTATCCTTTTTTGCCCTTGCTTTGTCTGTCCTTATCCTCCCGGCACAGACTCCACCCATATCAGTAAGCACAAAGGCGCCGATTTTGGTCGTCAAGGTGGAGGACCAAGACGGGAAGCCGGTGCCAGGAGCGACGGTTTGGCTCGGCAACGAAGCTGTGGCGTCGCCTGTAAATGAATCTGGCGAGGCTCTGTTTGACCGGACGCCCAGCCAGGTGTTTAGCGTCAGCGTGAAAGCGGCCGGCTACTATGCCGGGAAGGTGGCGGGTGTGAGGGTCCAGGAAGGGGAAACGGCGACGGTCGTCGTCCAGTTGCAGCGGGCAGAGGTGGTGAGCGAGACCATCGTGGTGACGGCAACCGGAACGGAGACAGAGGCCCAGCAGGCGCCAATCAAAACGGAAGTCATATCCGCCGCTCTGGCCGAGCGGCAGGTGAAGACGACCCTCGCCGAGAGTTTTCAGGCGACGGTTTCCGGCGTTCGCGTCGAGATGAACTGCCAGAACTGCGGGTTTATGCAGATTCGAATGAATGGCTTGGAGGGGCCGTACACACAGATCCTCGAAGACGGCTTGCCGACCTACTCCGGAGTCACCGCCGTGTACGGGCTTGAGCAGATTCCGGCCGCGTTTCTGGAACAGATCGAGGTGGTCAAGGGCGGCAACTCGGCGCTATATGGGCCGGGTGCAGTCGCCGGAGTCATCAATCTGATCCGCCGCGAGCCGCGAGAAAACCGCTTCCGGGTGGATTCTTTAGCCGGCTGGCAGCACGGACGGCCTGAGCAGCAGATAGGCGGAGCGGCTCAGATTATCGACATGCCAGGAAGGCTCTCAGGGGATTTCTACGCGCGATCAATCAACCGCGTGCCGGTCGACCGGGATGGTGACGGCTTCTCAGAAGCCGGCAAGCGCCGGCTCGACTCCGGCGGTTTCAGCTTGTATCGCAGCTTCCTGGATAGTAAGGGGCGAATGTCCGTGTCTGGAACGATGGCTAACGAATTCCGCCGCGGTGGTGACCAATTTGAGGCCCCACCAGATCAGAGTCTGATTACCGAGCAGGTGGATTCGAAACGGTACTCGCTTGCGTTCAATTGGAATCACACGCTCTCAGCGAAGACGTTCTACGCGCTGCGGGGGAGCCATGCCTATTACGGGCGGCAATCCTACTACGGTTCAGGCATGGATCCAAACGCGTATGGAAATACCCGCAACCCGGTCTGGGTGGGTGACTTGCAGGCGGGACATCAGGCAGGCCGCCATTCGATTCTGGGCGGGTATCAGGTGTGGTGGGAGCACGTCGAGGACAACGCGCCGGCTTATGCCCGCACCTATGGAGGGACTTTTAAGAACCACGGCGCTTACTTCCAGGACGAGTGGCGTCCAACCGGGCGACTGACGTTCATTGGGGGGGCGCGGATAGACAAATCCAATCGTGTCGACCACGCCATCCTGAGTCCGCGCGCCGGTGTCCGAATCGGACTGACCAATAACTGGGTGCTGCGCGCTTCGGTTTCAACTGGCTTTCGCGCCCCGGCGGTTTTTGATGAAGATCTCCATATTGCCCAGGTGGGCGGCGAAGGCTTCGTGCTTCAAAACAGCGATCGTCTGAAGGAGGAGCGTTCGATCAGCTACACCGGCGGCGCTGACTATGCTGGGCTTCTGCTCGGCCATCGTGTCCAGCTCGGCGTGAACCTCTTCCACACAAGACTCAAAGATGCGTTCACGCTTGACGAAGTCCTAGTACCGGGCCACGAATTCCGCCAACTCATCCGTGTCAACGGCGCTGGCGCCCGTGTCGGCGGGGCGAGCGTGGATGGGACGTGGCGTTTTAGCAGCCGCTTCGCGTTGCGCGGCGGCTTCACGTCGCAATTCGCTCGCTGGGACAAGCCCGAATCGCAGTTTGGCGCGACGTCGTTTTTCAGGACTCCGTCGGAATACGGGTTCTTGGGCTACGACTGGATGCTACCGTTCAAGCTCGACTGGTCGGCGACCGCTGATTTCACAGGCACGATGACGGCTCCACACTACGCCGGCTATATTGCCGAAGACCGCCTTGAAAAGACGCCCCAGTTCCTGACCTTCAACACAGTGCTGAGCCGGACGTTCGAGCTTGGCGAGCACCGGCGAGTGCGCATTTATTACAACCTTCAGAATATCGGAGACACCTACCAGCGCGACCTCGATCAAGGTCCCAACCGCGACTCAGCCTATGTGTACGGACCCACCGAGATGCGGCGGTCGGTCGTCGGTCTTACCTTCGAGTTTTAGAAACGACTTGCGTCCACTGCAGGATGGGGCTTCGACGGCTCCCATGGGCCGCACTGGAGGCTCCGTGCGCAGTGACTCGAACGGCGAATACTGGAATGGGGTTCCTGCGGCTCACAAAGCCGCCCTGGCCGGGAACCGGCCAACAAGAGGGGCTGGATCATTAATATCGCGCGGAGGCGACTGCCCGAGTGAAGCTGTTCAGGCTCAGGCAGATGCGCCCGCCGTGTACCGCGCCGTGGTCCGGAGCTTTACCAGTAGTTCCAGTTCACTTCTTGGAATCCCGAGCACAGCGGCAATCCGTTCGAGCGGCTCCCCGCGCTGGTGCAACCGCAGCGCCTGCGTTCTCTTGCTGATGTTGATGGAGGTCCGGGAGGGCTGGGAGGCAGACAGGACAGGCAACTGCTCGATTTCCTTCCGGCCCTCCGCCACTTCAGTCTCCAGCCGTTTCATGGTAGATCGGAGCAATTCCACCGCTGACACGGTTTCTTTCCTATCCTGAACCAACCGTTTGCCTAATGCCGTCGTTGCTTTCTTCACGTTCCAAAACAGAGCCAGCACAGCAGCCAGACTCGCCGAACTGACGGACAGCGCCGCCAGCATCACCATGCAAGTTTGATCCATGATCACTCCCTTCCTGCAATTCTTCTTAGAAGAGGGTCCTGAGCCGCTCTTCACGACTCACAATCTCCTGGATTCGGACGCCGTAGTTGCCTTCCACAACTACGACTTCGCCCCGGGCGATAACGCAGTTGTTCACGATTACCTCGACCGGCTCAGTCACTCGGCGGTTCAGTTCCACGATTGATCCAGTCGTCAGCTTTACGGCGTCGCGAAGCTTCATCTGGACACGCCCAAAACTCACGCCCACGGGCAATTCGACTTCAAGCAGCAGGTCCATCGTTTTCGAACTCCGCGTCTGCTCCGGATTCATCGCAGGCATGGCTGGGGAAGCCACTGGAGCGACTCCTCTTGCCGGTGCGGGCTCTGATGCGTCCGCCAGAGCCTTTTTCAGGGCATCTGTGATGGCCAGGGCCGCGGGAGGATACTCTTCGCCGGATAATGTGACTCCGATCGCCCCCCAGCGCAGATCGCTGCCCGCAGATGCTTCGACCGTTCCCGGCAGAAAGGCCACTTCCCGCTTCAATCTCGATCCAATAGACTGAGCCAGCGGCGACAAAGACTGTTGCAGTACTTCGAGAAAAGTGCCATGCGCCTCCTGCTCCGTCGAATCTTCCAGGCCCGCGCTCCGGAGAACCCGCCCTCCGATCTCGGCCCATAAAGCCTTCGGAACCTGGACCCAAATCTCGGCTCCGAGTCCTGCGTCCAGCGGTTGCCTATACAGCGTCGTACCATCATCGGGCTGCTTTACGCCGGAGCCCAGCGCCTCGGTCTGCACCGGCTCTCCAATCATCGATTCGATTGCTGCGGACAGTTTCTCAGCCCACTCCCTCTGCAACCACTGAAGTTGGTCGGTCATGGCTACTCCTTCAGATTCCCCGCCCAGACGGCCATTTGTTACGCATAAACGCGCGGAGCCGGACAATGGCCTGCGTCTTCAATTGCGAAACCCTCGATTCATGCAGATCGATCACTTTCGCGATCTCGCGAAGCGTGAGTTCTTCGTGGTAGTAGAGGCCCAGCACTGTCCGCTCGACGTAGGGCATACGCGAAATGGCCTGCGCCAACAGACGTCTCAACTCGGCTCTTTCAAAGACATGAGAGGGCAGATCTTCCTCTTTGTCCGCGACAAAGCGGAGCAAATCGCGCCCTTCCTCCTCAGGGGCGTGCTGATCAAGACTGCCGAGGTTCAGGCTTCTAATTTCGCTCAGCCACTCGTAGTACTCCTCCAGAGTCACGCCGAGCTCGTCGGCGATTTCCTCCTCGCTCGGAGCACGCTTCAGCCGTTGTTCGAGCGCACTGACGGCTTGCTCGATGCGCTTACTGCGCCGCCTTTGCTGTCGTGGGGCCCAATCAAGACCCCTTAGGCTGTCGAGAATCGCACCTCTGATCTTGTACTCAGCATAGGTTTTCAGCTGCACGTTTTGTGATGGATCGAAGCGGTCGATCGCCGAAATCAGCCCGACGACGCCCGTGGATACAAGATCTTCGATACTCACGCTATCCGGAAGACGTTCATGAATTCGGCGTGCGATGAGTCTCACCTGTGGAAGGTGCTCCATGATCACCCTCTCCCGGTCTTCCGGGGTGAGAGCCGCCGCAGTCGCTTGATACGGATTCATTCCTGTTCTCCCCCGAGTCTCCTCACGCAGCCGCCGCGCTGACGCTCTGCAGCCGTCCGGCGGCAAGACTGAGCAGCAAGCTGGGTGAAGCTTCTTCGATATCCTCAGGGATCGATTGGCCGGTGCAGAGGTATGAGACCGGCAACTGCGTTTCGATGGCGCATGAGAATAGCCCTCCGAAGCTCGCAGCCTCGTCAAGATGAGTGAAGATCAGCCTCGATGGTTCCAGTTCCAACCATCTCTCCGCTGTCAGGCAGAGGTCACGTGCCTGCATGGAAGCGTTCAGAACAAGCTGTACCTCCACTTCGGCCTGGGACGCGAAGAAGCGGGTCCACTCGCGCGTGTGTTCGAAGTCACGCGGGCCATAGCCCGGCGTGTCGATCAGGATGAGCCGCTTGTTCCGGTTTTCCTCAAGCACGCGGAGGAGGCTGCCTGGAGATTCTGCCTGGACGAAGGGCAGTCCGAGAATGGCCGCGTAGCACCTCAGTTGGTCCGCTGCGCCGACCCGGTAGTTGTCGGTGGAAACGAGGAGGGGCGCGCCGGCCGCGACACTCTGGACGGCGGCGAGTTTGGCCAAGGTGGTCGTTTTTCCTGATCCCGGAGGACCAGCAAGCACAACGATTTTACGTGCCGCTACCGCCACTCCTAAGCCAGGTTGAGTCTTGACGCGCGACTCGATCTCCACCGCCAGCGCCCTCCTTGCGTCGGCATCCCCGATGGGCCCACTCCTCAGGCCATATCCGATCCGCCGCGAGACGCGATCCAGTATTTCGGCGGAGAGTTCGGTGGAGAAACCGGCCTCAGTCAAACTTGAGGCGAGCAGAGTGAGATCGGAGTGCGAGCGATACACTGCCGCCGCCAGGTGCCTGAGCAAGCCGGAAACCTGCACGATTTCCTGCCTCAGGCTTGATATTTCGCCGAGAAGAGAGTCGACGCACGGCTCGGCGGAACCCGCAGCGAGAGAAATGTCATTTCCTGGGGACATCTCAACAACCACTTCGTACCCGGGGCGCTCCACGTCTTCTGCAGTCAGGAGTTTCGTCTCAACAATAAGGGCATCCTCGCCCAGTTGCATCCGCGCTGCGGCGATAGCCGCCTCGACTGTGGACGCATAAAATGATTTGCGTACGACGTTCATTTCATCAAACTCCCTTCAAAGAGCCATAGCTGACCACGCGGACCGAAGATGGTATCTCGCCGTGCGAAATGACAGCCGACTGGGGCGCCTGGGACTCAATCATCTGCCGCAGGAAGTACCGCGCTCCGGATCCGGTCAGGATGACTGCAGTGTTCTGCGCTCCGCCGATACCGCGCATTACAGCGTCGACAATTGCCCTGACTTTCTGTGGTGGAAGGTTCAAGTGTGAAGCATGCTCTGCATGCTCGACACTCTGTTCAATAGCCTGTTCAAGCTCAGGGTCGAGAAGCCAGGCGCACAGTTCGTTGTTCTGGTTCAAGTAGGGCTGAACGATGCTGCGCCGTATCGCCTGCCGCGCGTACTCCGTAACCAGGACCGGATTCCTGGTCACCACTGCCGCCTCTCCGATGGCTTCCAGAATCGTCGCTGCATCGCGAATCGAGACACGTTCACGGAGAAGATTCTGAAATACCTTCTGCACGGCGGCGAGCGGCACCAGTTTGGGCACCAGATCCTCGATCAGCTTTGGATTGTCCTCGGCGGCGCGGTCTAGGATCTTCTTCATGTCCTGGCGAGTGAAGATCTCGTGGGCATGACGCTTCACAAGTTCGGCAACGTGGGTGCCGAGTACACTAACGCTATCGACCACGGTGTACCCCTCGGCACGCAGTCGTTCGGATTGTTCCGTCTGAACCCAGTACGCGGGTATGCCAAAGGCTGGCTCAACCGCGGGCATCGCCCCTGCCGGCGCCATACCCTTCGTCGGCGGGATCGCCAGCTCGCAACCCGGTGCAAGTTCGTATCGCGCGATTTCGACCCCCTTCAGCAGCACAGCGTATTCTCTGACCTTTAGTGAGAGATTGTCCGCCACCCTGACGGCGGGCAACAGAAAGCCCATCTGGGATGCCATCTGGCGGCGGATGCCAGCGATTCGGCGCAGGAGAGGGGAGTTCGTCCCGCCTTCCACCAATTTCACCAACCCCAATCCGACTTCGATTGCCAAAGGCTCTACTCTCAGAAGTGCCTCCAGATTCTCCTTCGGCGCCACCGGCCGTACTTCGGCTTCGGCATGCAAACGGGCTGCCAATTGCCGCCGGCGCAGACTCCAAGCGGCATAGCCGAGCCCCCCTCCGATCAATAGAAAAGGAGCCGTTGGCAGACCTGGGAACAGTCCCATCCCAACGAGCGCTCCGGACGCCATGAGCAGCGGTTGAGGCGTGCTGAACACCTGCCGGCGGAAATCCGACCCCATGTCCTCATCCGAGCCGGCGCGTGTCACTATCAGGCCGCCCGCGATCGAGATCATCAGCGCCGGAATTACCGTTACAAGGCCGTCGCCGATCGTGAGAACCGTGTAGGTTTCGAGCGCCTCGACGAGTTTCATTCCATGTTGGAGAACTCCGATCAGAAAGCCGGCGATGATGTTGATGGCGGTAATCAGAATGCTGGCCACAGCGTCGCGTTGCGTAAACCGCGTCGCCCCATCCATTGCCCCATAGAACTCGGCCTCAGCCGACAGCGCTTTTCGTCTGGACTTCGCCTCGCTCTCATTGATCAATCCGGCATTCAGGTCGGCATCGATGGACATCTGTTTGCCAGGGAGCGCGTCCAGCGTGAAGCGCGCCGTGACCTCGGAGATCCTGACTGCGCCGTGATTGATGACGACATATTGGATCGCGATGAGAACAAGGAAGATCACAACGCCAATGACATAGTTGCCGCCGACTACGAAGTTCCCGAAACTCTCGATGACCTCGCCCGCCGCCGAGGTTCCTTGAGATCCGTTCAATAGGATCAGCCGTGCGCTGGAAACGTTGAGCGCCAAGCGGAAAAGCGTCATCAGCAGCAAGGTGGTCGGGAAGACACTGAACTCCGATGGCTTCTTGATGTACATGGACACCAGCAACACAACCACGGAAAGCGTAATGTTGGCGCTGATTAAGACGTCGAGGACGAATGGTGGCAGTGGCGTAACCATGGCCAGCAGGATGCCCAGAACGCCTGCAGGCACGGCCACTTCACCGCGAGCCAGATGCTTCAGGCCACTCTGCAGCAGGCCCTGGCCGGACTCCTGCGTGCTCCTCCGCTGCACGCCGGTGGCAGGTGCTGGCCGTTGGTTTGGGCTCGCGAAGGGCGCCACTGCCGGGGCGGTGATTTGCGGTGTCATCATTGGGCTCGCTGCCATGGTTGTGCTCCTACACCTTATTGCCGTTCATCAGTCTGAAGACATAGGCGAGAACTTCGGCCACGGCTTTGTATAGATGCGCGGGAATCTCCTGGCCAACGGCGCACGCCTTGTAAAGCGCCTGTGCCAGAGGTTTGTTTTCAATGACAGGGACTTTGTTCTCAAGTGCGCGCGCCTTGATTCGTAAAGCAAGATAGTTCTTCCCCTTGGCCACCACGCGCGGCGCGGCCATCGAGTTCATGTCGTACTTCAGCGCCACCGCAAAGTGCGTCGGGTTCATGACCACTGCTGTAGCTGTGGCAACTTCGGACATCATGCGGCGTCTCAGGAGGTCGCGCCTGATGCGCTTCAGGCGCATCTTGATTTCGGGACTGCCATCGTTCTGTTTCCATTCGTCGCGGACTTCCTGCTTTGTCATCCTCAACTCGCGCATGTACTTGCGCTGCTGGCGAAACACATCGAATGCACCCCACACGAGCAGCAGCGCCGCTGACCTCAGCAACAGCGATTCAATCGCTCCACCCAGGCGTCCAACCGATCTGTTCATATCCATCACCGGCAGCCGCAGGAATTCGTCGATGTTCTCCGAAACGACAAGGTAGACCGCGCCGAGCAAGAGAGGGAGCATGACAATCGCTGTCATGGCTGCGCGGATGTTTTGCCCAGGAAGCTCACGGAGCTTGGAGGCTGGATTGAGCCGTGAGATGTCGGGCGCAAGGCGCGCCGTCGCCATGCCGAACTGGGTGACGGACATCTGCGCCAGGATGACGGCTAGAAAGACCAGTCCGCCGGCGCCCAACAACGGCAGAAGGGCCGGCGCAAGCTTCTGGCTAAGCAGCAGAACCACGTTCGACTGATCCACCTCGAAAGTGAACGCGGCGGCCAGCAAGGTTTTTACCCCTTCAAGCGCCGCTGGCCACCACCTGGCCGACAGACCGACTATGAGCGCAACGCTGACGGCGAACTGGATAGCGGCGGCAAGTTCTCTGCTCGAAGCGAATCGGCCCTCGGTCCTAGCCTTGCGGATGCGCTGTGGCGTCGGTTTCTCTGTGCGTTGGGAACGGTCTGACATCAGTACCTCAGCATCGTTTCCAAAGCACTCCCAAAGCGGGAGAATGCTCGTTGATAGATCGCCACCCAGACCGGAGCCAGAGCCGACAGCACAGCCAGCGTGCCGAGCATCTTCACGGGAAATGAAAGCGAGAGAAGTTGAAGTTGGGATTGGAGGCGGCTCACCACACCCAGCGCGATTTCCGAGAGAAGCAGGATCCCGGCGACCGGAAGCGCCAGCCGCAAAGAGAGTTCAAATATCGATGACGCCAGCCGGATGACCGTCTCTGCCCAGGCCAAGTGCGCTGCCCCACCACCTGCCGGCCAGATCTCCAGGCTCCGGGCGAATGCGCGGACCACTAACCGGTGGCCGCCGAACACGAAAAACAGGACGTTGCCGCAGAGGAGCGCAAATACGAGCAGTATGCCGCTGTCGGCCTCGCTGTTAGGGTCGATGCTGGATGCGTAGGAGTAGCCTGCCTGCATGGCGAATGCCTGCATGGCAAACGTCATCACTTCGCCGAGAATCGCTACCAGCACGCCGACGGCCAGCCCGTAGAGCGCCTCGCCGGCCATGGCAGCCGCAAAAGAGAGTGGAGTGCTGGGAAGCGCCGCGCTCTGCGGCAAGCCAATGGCAATCATGGCCGTCAGAGAAAGCGTCAACGTGATTCGAGCTATGTCCGGCGCGGACTTCAGCCCTGGCATTGGAACAAACGACAGCGCTAGGCCCAGTCGAGTCAGTGTGAGCAGAAACCCACCTAGAAGGTTCCAACTCAGGTGTGCGGATCCGAAGGCGAGTTCACCTTGCATAGCGGCCAAAGTCTCCCAGCAGCCCCGAGGCGTAGGTGCACATCCGCATGAGCATCCAGGGCAAGAACACAACAAGTGCGCCCAAGAAGGCGGCCAGCCTCGGAACGCTGCCGAAGGCCGGATCCTGCACCGAGGTGACAATCTGGAGCAGGCTGATCAGGATGCCGGCCGCAAACCCGACTGCCAGAAGCGGCAAGCAGAGCCAGAACGTGTTTATCAATGCTTCGCGGATCAGTTCTGTGGCGACTTGTTGGTTCATCCTGGAACCCCCCTAGGCGAAACTCCGCATCAACGACCCCACAACCAGATTCCAGCCATCGACCAGAACGAAAAGAAGAATCTTAAATGGGGCCGAGATCATGACAGGCGGCAACTGCACCATGCCGATCGACAGTGTCACGCTTGCGACGACGAGATCGATCACGAGGAACGGGAGAAACACGACAGCACCGATTTGAAACCCGGCCCTGAGTTCCGAGAGCACGTAAGCCGGGGCCAGTACTTTCAAATCGAGTTCCTCGGGCTTTCTCGGCGCCGGCGACTTCGAAATGTCGACCATCAAGGCGATGTCTTTCTCGCGGGCGAACTTGAGCAAGAAGCGCTTGATCGGGCGGCTGCCCTGGTCCCAAGCTTCAGCGCCACTGATCCTCCCTTTGTCGAATGGTTCCCACCCGCTCTGGTAGGACTCCGCGACGACGGGCTGCATGATCAGGAATGACAAGAATAGGGAAAGGCCGAGCAGTACTTGGTTAGAGGGCGCGGTTTGGGTGCCAAGGGCCTGGCGTAGGAAGTGCAGAACGATGGTAATCCTGAGGAATGGAGTCAGAGAAACGATCAGCGCCGGAAGAAAGGTCAGCGCAGTGAGCAGCAGGACGATTTGCATCGCCGCAGTTGGCGCGGTTCCTTGCAGTGGCAGGCCCAAACCTGCTGGTTGCGGCGCGGCGAGTGCAGGTGAGCCTATCAAGAACGCCATTGCTGCGACTGCCCTCATTCGCCTTGCTCCTGCCGCAGCTCGCGGTCGAGGGAAACACGGAAAGTGGAGACCGTGGAATCCATAACTACTCCACCGGGGTAGGTTGTGATGAGAACTGTCTGATTCCCCACTTTCACCAAGTGCAAGACGTGCTGAGAAGAAAGCGGTATCCGCGCCAGGCAGCGGAGCAATTGCTGGCCTGCCGCGTTCCTGCCGATTCCTGGCCAAACGAATCCGCCGCGTCTCCTGTTCAGCGCCCACACGGCCGCACCCAGGAGAAGGAAGACGAAGCCAATCGCCAGCATTTGTTCGGTCCAGTGCATTTCACTCCTCGATGTTGAAGTCAGTGATGCGGATGCCCATGGTGTCTTCTATGATCACGATCTCGCCAAAGCCTACAACCGATCCGCCGATCGCGATGTTGATGTTCTCGCCGGCCGAACGGTTCATTCGAATCACACTGCCAGTGTCGAGGTCGAGAATCTCACGGACTGTCATCACGCGCCGGTCGAGTTCGACCTCGACGTCGAGGTCCACATCCGCCAATGGCCGGATTTCTGGCGGAATGTGTGGCGCCGCGAGAATCATTGCCGAGGACATGGCTCGTTTGTTCTCCGCGTTACCGCTTCAGGTTGATAGTTTCCTGGCTGATCTCGTCCACCGCGGTGACTACACGAGCGTTTGCCTGGTAGCCGCGTTGAAGCACGATAAGGTTGGTGAACTCCTTCGCGATGTCAACAGTGGAAAATTCAACCGATCCTCCCAAAATCTCCCCACGGCCTCCGGTCCCTGCCACCCCAATCGCTGGCAGCGCCGACCTGGCGCTCAGTTGAAAGTTGTTGTTGCCCACGGCGATCATCGACTCAGGATTCCGGATCGAGGCCATGGCCAGTTGCCCGACGGCCACCTGCTGGCCATTGGAGTATTGCGCCAGCACCACGCCCCCGTCTCCGATGGCCACGGTTGTCAATTGCGACGCGGCGAATCCGTCTTGTGCGTTGGCGGCCACTGCCGAAGGTTGAGAATATTGGGTCAACCGAGGCGCCACGCCATTCCAGAGATTCCAGTTGATTGTGAGATCGGCGGCGCCGCTGTTCAATCCCGTCGCGGTAATCGAAGGGGGGGGCGCCAGCGCGTCGGGTGAGCTCAACACGCCGTTCGAGTCAAACTGGATGCTGCCCGTCACCGGTGCAATTGGAGACGACACATCGGCGTCGGGGATGCTCATAGAATATGTCCACTCTCCCGGCGTAGCAGTCTTGGCGAACTGAACCGAGATAACGTGTGATACTCCGAGCGAGTCGTAAACTTCAATTGAGGTGGAGAAAGTGGTCGCGGGTGGCCCGGTGGTGCCAGCCGCGTCGAGGTTCAGGTCGAAGGAGATATTTTTCGTCGCTTCAGGCGTTCTCAGTGATCCGACAGGCACGATTACCCCCGTGGCCGGCTGGGTCGTGTCCAGTGCGCCTGCAACGGAATTCCAACCTTGCACCAGGAATCCGGTGGCGGTCACGAGCTGTCCCTCTTTGTTCACCTGCAAGTTACCCCCGCGCGTGTACAACTGCGCTCCTGTGTTCGGATCGCGTACCACCAGGAAGCCGTCCCCCTGAATGGCTATATCCAGCGGTCCGCTCGATGCCTGAATCGCCCCCTGCGAGAACTGCCGGATGGTGGTCGGGCGGGCAACGCCAAAACCAACTTGTGTCGTGCCGAGACCGGCGCCCAGCGATTGGGTGACCAGATCGCTGAATGCAACGACACTTGCCTTGTATCCCGCCGTGTTCAAGTTGGCGAGGTTATTGCCAACCACATCCACGGCGGTCGTGTGCGCTCCCAGCGCTGACAGGGCCGTTGAAAATGATGTAAACATGCTTTCTCCTTATCTCCCGTCATCGGCCGCCTAGGGCCGTCCCGATGCCTGGCCGATCATCGTCGAGACCATATCCGTCAACGATTCCATCTCTTTGCGGATAGAGACAGTCTGTTCAAGCTGGCTGAACTGAGTCAGTTGAGTCATGAATTCGATGCCATCTGCCGGATTCATGGGGTTCTGGTACTTCAATTGAGCCACCAGGAGTTGCATGAAGATGTCCTGGTTTGCGATGCGGTTCGTGGTCGAAGCCACGTCTTGCATTGCGGCCCCCGAACTCGCGCCACTCACGCCGCTCGTGCTGCTCATCGAATTCCTCCTTTTCCTTCCCCATCCAACGAATCCTCTATCAGGTCCGACCACTTGGCCCTATCTCTGCCGCCACTGGAGTGCTGCCTCCCATCCTGCTCGGCATGAGACCTATCGCCGCGCCCTGAATCGCCTTCGGCGCGCGTTTCCAGTTCTGACTTGTTCTCAACCTGGTTGATCTGATCGGGTTGTGGCCATAAGTCAGCCTGCATCCCGGCGTCAAGAAGCCGCCGTTTCAGGTGAGGCAACCCGAGCGCCAGTTCTCGGCTCAACTCGGCATCGGCTGTCCGTGCGGTAAGATGCACCTCGCCGTTTCGTGCATTGAATCGAAGGTGCACGGCACTACCGCCGGTCGCTTGCACTTTGACATCAAGTTCGCGTACCGGGGAGGCCGCTTCTGCATTGTCGGCGTCCGCGAACGGCAATTCGGCCCGGGCTGGCTGTTCAACCGCTCCCTCCTCAAGCTGGACGCTGTCACTCGCATTCAGAGAACCGCCGGCGGACCCGGCCGGCCCTGATGATTCGAACGTCTGATGACGCTCCGCTTCTCGGGCCGGGCCAGGCATTACGGACTGTATGAAATCGGAGGCAGCCTCGCGCCCGACACCCATTTCTGCGCTGGCGGTCTCCGTCTGGCCCGCCACCTTCAGTTCTCGCCGGAAGTCCCTGTCCCAATCCCTTCCGCCGTCCCCTATGGCCCTGCCTGGCTCCGATGGTCGTTTGCTCGCTGGACCCCTGCCGCCCGAATTGGCAACGCCATACGGCGTCTCGGGCAGTCCAGCCGGCCCATCGCTTTTCCGGCTTCCCGTGCCTGCACGGACTATTGCTTCGAACGAGATCGGACTCCAGTCGTGCTGCTCGCCATTCAGTTCGATCGTGCTGCCTGTCTCTGCCGGCACATGGTCGATTTTGGCGTCTGTTCCGGAGGCTGCACGAAGAAATGCGGCTGCCGCGGCTGACATCACTCGACGGGCCACGAACGCGTCATTGAGAGCCGGCTCCTTCGCGACCACGCCCCCCGCCGGGTTCCCTGAACCCATCATGGCGTCAGCAGGTGGACCTGGAATCGCGATCCGGACCTTCTGGCCAGTGCTGAGATTCAGCCGGTCTCCAGTCCCGATGGGTGACTCCGGTCCTGACAAAGGTATCCCCACCGGCGCACTTTCCTCGTTTGATTGATAGTCGCCGGTGGTTGACGTCGGTACAGCATCAGGGAAGGCGAAGTCGAATCCTTCAGACAGAACGGATATGGACCTATTTCGACTTGGATCCCCGCCCGGCGCAATGCCCACGGAAGCCAAACCTGAATCGCTGCCATCTCCGTTCTGCTCGTCTTGTTCACTTGACCCCAACTTCGTGGCCCGCCACGCCCGGTTTGCCATTGCTGAGTCTGGCATGATCTCTCCGGCGCTCGATTCCTCCAGAGACGCTTCCGCGCCTTCTGCTGAGATCTGAACCTGCTCGGCAAGCGGGATTGCCAGTTGGGCCAGTGCCGCACGGCCAAGAGCCAGTTGAATCATGCTTGGTCGCCGCGGCGCCAAACTGACCTTCAAGCGAGTCCAAAGGTTCATGCTAATGCTGGACGTGTCATTCCCCTCGACACCTCCTATCGAGGCATTCACAATTCGACTCGATAGCGCAGTCTCCATCTCTGGCAGGAATGATGGGCTGACGTCCGGGCTGACATCTTCACACGAGGCGAGCAAATCTCCGGCCAAGCCGTTGTCCGTGGGAGTTTGAATAGCTGTGAGCAGGCCAGGTTGCACGACTTCAGCCTGTGCAGTTCGGTGGCCAATGGATCGATCGCTAGTCTTTTGAGATGGTTAGGAGACAGATGGCGAGCCGGTTCAAGCTTCCGGTTCCGGATTGGCACATGGCTGTTCGGCTTTGGCGTCCCAAAGCGGGATCAGGCATCGCAGAGGCCCTGTTAACAACAGCTTGAAGATTGGTCTGTGGATTGCTTCACCCTCACTGGGAAGACCTGTCATGGATCCGCTCACCATCTCCGCCGCTGCCGGGCTCCGATCCCGGATGGAGGCGCTTGACTTGCTTTCAAACAATCTCGCCAATACTTCCACGGCAGGGTACAAAGCCGATCGAGAGTCCTACAACCTTTATATTTCCCCCGAAGCAGCCAAGGAAGCCACTGGGCTCAGCGTACGTTCTCCCCTTGTGGAGCGGCAGTGGATTGACCTCAATCAGGGGTCGCTTCAAGCCACACGTGACCCCTCTCACCTCGCTCTGAGCGGCAGAGGCTTCTTCGTCGTGGACGGACCTCAGGGCCAGCTGCTGACTCGTGGTGGCCAGTTTATGGTCTCCGCTGAGGGCCGGCTGACCACGCGTGAGGGTTACGAATTCGCCACCGTCGACCCGGGACGGATTAAAGCCGATCCGCTTCTGCCGGTCGAAATCGATTCTTCCGGCGTCGTACGGCAATCGGGCGTCGCGCTGGGACAGTTGAGACTCGTTGATGCAGCCGAGCCGGCGGCCCTGTCGCGCCGCGAAGGCGTCTACATGTCGCTGGATCTGAGACAGGCCGGGACGACCAAACCCTCGGTGGCGGAGGTCAAGCAAGGCCACCTTGAAGCGTCCAACATCGGTCCCGCCGAAGCTGCCGTCCGCCTCGTGAATATCCTGCGCCAGTTCGAAACGCTGCAAAAAGCGGTCCAGATCGGCGGCGACATGAACCGCCGGGCGGTGGAGGAGGTAGCCAAAATCCACTCATGAAGCGGCACTGCGTCTTCACTGCCGTCGAAAGGAGATACCCATGATCCGAGCATTATTCAGCGCCGCCAGCGGCATGAACGCTCAACAAACCAATGTGGACAACATCGCCCACAACCTGGCCAATGCCAACACCGTCGGTTTCAAAATGCGTCGCGCTCAGTTTCAGGACCTGCTCTACCAGACGGTAACCCAGCCAGGCTCGGCAGCCGGCTCACAGACAGTCGTGCCGAGTGGGCTGCAGATCGGCTTGGGCACCCGGACCGTATCGAACGCGATTTCGTTCGCGCAAGGCAGCTTCAGTGCTACCGAGAATCCGTTGGATCTCGTTATCGAGGGACGCGGGTTCTTTCAAGTCCGGCGGCCGACCGGCGAAATCGCCTATACGAGAACGGGCCAGTTCCACCTGGACCGGGACGGCAACGTCGTCACCACGGATGGTGATCCGCTCGAGCCCCAAATCACGATTCCGCCCGAGGCGCAGAGCATCCAGATCGCAGCGGACGGCACCGTGAGCTACACCCTGCCGGGCCAGACCAACACACAATTGGCGGGCCAACTCCAGTTGGCCAATTTCGCCAACCCGGCCGGGCTTAACAGCATCGGCCGCAACATGTTCTTGCCCACCGATGCCAGCGGCGAACCTACGATAGGCAATCCCGGCGGGCAGGAAGGACTGGGCACCCTACTGCAAGGCTACGTCGAACAATCCAATGTCAGCGTAGTCGAGGAATTCATCAACCTGATCGTCAGCCAGCGCGCCTATGAGGCCAACTCGAAAGTGGTCAAAGCTGCCGACGAAATGTATGGTCAGGTGAACAACATGTCGAGGTAGCCGCGCCATGAGACCCGCCTGGTTCCGTTTGATCCTGCCGGTTGCGCTGCTACTGGGTCTGCCTGACGCGGGGCGATCATGGCTCAGTTGGGTGACTGCGCCCACTTGCGCAGCGCAGGTCATCTGGGCAGTGTCAGTTGTTCAACCGGTCGAGGATGCGGGGTGGCTGCCTTGAGGCTTCTGCTCACTGTTCAATTGCTGGCTTTCGCGCACGGCGCCGCCCGACAGGAATGCGTCAAGGTTGAAGGCGACCGCATTTTGGCAAGCCACTTGGCCGGAGCCGTTCCAGCGATGTCAGGCATTCCCCCGGACACCGTGATTGGCTTTTCGCCCAAGCTCGGAGTGGTTCGCTGGCTGGCTCCGGAGATGATTCAGAGCATCACGGCCAAGCATGCCATACGAGCCAGACTGACCTCGCCCGTCTGCGTTGAACGCGCAGGAACGAGTCTCGATCCCCAGGATATAGTTGCCGCTCTGTCGGCCGCCCTGAAACGGGCCGGGCATGTGGACTTCACGCTAGAGGTGCTCGACTACCCAAAGACCCAATTCCCAGTTGGCGAGTTGGAGTTCTCAATGTCGGGACTCCACCCGCCTCATCCTGGAAAACTGGAGACACACTGGCGCGGCCGGCTGCGCGTCAATGGCGGCCAATCGGTGCCGCTTGTGGTGCGTGTCGAAGTCAGTGTGGAAGTCTCCGAGTTGCGGGCATCGCGCGACATTGCGCCCGGCCAGGTAATCACCGCGGAGGACATCTCGATGTCCACACGCAGATCTTCTCCTGGCGTCTCGTCCGTTCTGAAATCGCCTTCCGAGGTGGTAGGCAAACAGTGTTGGCGTATGATCAAGGCCGGCAGCGTCATTCAGCCTCATCTCTTGACAATGCCACCCGCGATCCAGCGCGGTGACCGCGTTCTGGTGGCGGCATCCTCGGGTCAGGCCGCCATCAGCGTGGAAACCAAGGCTGACACCTCGGCACGCTTGGGGCAAACAATCGTGCTGACGAACCCGGTTTCGGGGAAGAAGTTCAAAGCCAAAGTGACGGGCCGCGGCCTTGCGGCCATACGGCTGGAGAATCCCAATGATCAGACATCTCCTGATTAGCACTGCGATCGCCGCAACCATCACCTCGTCGCCGGCGCAGGCCGGAGCCAAAACCAAGCAGCCTCAGCCATCTGAACTCGACCGTATCATCGCAGAAGCCGAGGCCTCCGGCGCCGCGCCACGGTCTTCGCCCGGATCGCTGTTCGACCCTGCTGGCCGATTCGCCGATGTGGCGCGCGACCTCCGGGCCTCCCAGGTCAATGACCTGGTCACAATAGAAGTCTCCGACCACGCCAGCGCCATCTCGCGTGGCGCGACCGCCTCCAATCGCAAGTCCAGCGCTTCGGCCAGCATTCCCGCTCTGGGTGGCGTCACTCGCGCCGCCGGGCCCCTGGCATCTATGGCCGAACTCGGCGGCAACCAGAAACTAGACGGCCAGGCCGAGACCAGCCGCGAATCTGAGTTGAAGACGACGCTCACCGCACGCGTTACCCATGTTCTGCCCAACGGCAATCTCGTGATCGAGGGCCGCAAGTCGGTGGGTGTCAATGCCGAGCGTCAGGTGGTCCGCGTTCGCGGTATTGCGCGCTGGAACGATTTGAACGGTGTCAACAGGATCAGTTCCGACCGCCTGGCCCTGCTCGAAGTCCAAGTCGACGGCAAGGGCGTGGTCAATGACGCCATCCGAAGACCCAACTTCCTGTACCGGTTGTTGCTCGGCTTGCTCCCATTCTAACGGCCATGAAACTCATCGTCTCGATTCTCTGCATCCAGTTCGCAGCAGCCGGTGCCACGCCGTCCAATGCCGTTCGGGTGAAGGAACTCGCGTCCATCGAAGGGGTGCGTGACAACCAACTGATTGGTTACGGACTGGTCGTTGGCCTCAACGGCACCGGCGACAAACGCCAGACTTTCTTTTCCGCACAGACGCTCGCCAATATGCTGGATCGCATGGGCGTCCAGGTGACCCCAACCGCGATCCTGGTGCGAAACACCGCCGCTGTGATGGTGACTGCCAACCTGCCGCCATATGCCCAGCCCGGCACCCGCATCGACATCCATGTCGCCGCAATTGGCGATTCCACCAATCTGCAAGGAGGACTCCTTCTCCTGACACCTCTCAAGGCATCCGACGGACGTGTCTTCGCCGCCGCGCAAGGCCCCGTGGTGACGGGCGGCTTCTCGGCTGGGGGCGGGGGCAACCGGGCCACCGTCAACCACCCGACGGCGGGCAGGGTCCCTCAAGGCGCAATCGTCGAAGTCGCTGCCCCCTCAGTGGTGGACGGCGAAACCATCCGGCTCCAGTTGCGCCGCGCCGATTTCACCACGGCGGCCAGGCTGGCCCAGGCGATCAACCGCGCCTTTGAGGGCGGTGTCGCCAAGCCCGCCAATGCGGGGCTGGTCGAGGTTTCGGTGCCGCCAACGTGGGCTGGCAGGAGAGTCGAGTTCATCGCGGCCATTGAGAGTTTGACGGTCGAGGCTGATGCGCGACTCCGCGTGGTCGTCAACGAGCGGACCGGCACGGTCGTACTCGGCAAAGACGTCCGGATCCGGCCTGTCTCAATCCTCCACGGCAATCTGACGGTCGAGATTCAGACCTCATTCCAGGTTTCGCAACCGAACCCATTGGCCAAGGGTGACACGGTGGTCACACCGGAGGTCAAGCTCGGCGCCAAGGAAGATCTGGCAAAGAACGTTCAATTGAAAGACGGGGCCACAGTCGAAGACCTCGTCCAGTCGCTGCTGGCCATCGGCAGCACACCACGCGACGTCATTGCCATCCTGCAAGCTCTTCAGGCGGCTGGCGCGTTGCAGGCGGAGATCGATGTAATCTAGGCGCGGCCAGAAAGGACTCAGCAATTGGAAGGCATACAGTCTCCGATCTCCGCATTCGACTGGCAGAACGTCACCCCAGCCAAACCGACTGACTCGCCCGAACGTGTCCGGGAAACTGCTCTTCAGTTCGAATCCATACTCTTGGGCATGATGCTGAAATCGATGCGTGAAGCCTCGGGATCGGAAGGCTGGTTGGGAACTGGCGAGGACCAGTCCTTGTCGAACATCGCTGAGCTTGCCGAACAACTGGTCGCCCAGGCGCTTTCGGCCTCCGGCGGACTGGGCCTCGCCCACCTCGTCGAGGCCGGATTGAACCGGGCACGGCTGGAAGCGGGCGGCGACATGGCGTCCAAAGCCGGCGGGTAAGCCAAAGCCCGCACAGGCCGTTCTCGGTCAGCCATTTCCTGCGCCGCAGCGCGTTTAAGGATTTCCGTATGGCGTCCATCAACATGCTCGTATAGGATGTACGGTAGGAAATCAGACATGAACCGCCGAGACCTCCTCCAATCCGCCGTTGCGCCAGCCGCCGGCTTAACTATTCTGAGAAGTGGCATGCTGCGCGGGCAGACCGCGCCCAGCAACCGGCTCAACGTCGCCCTGGTCGGCGTCTGGGGCCGTGGCACCGCGCACTACAATTCGCTGCTGAACGAGAACGTCGTGGCCATCTGCGACGTCAACGACCTCCGGACCAGGGAGGCCGCGCAGATCTTCCCGAAGGCCAAAACCTACGTCGATTGGCGGCGGATGCTTGACCAGAAAGACATCGAGGCCGTCGTCATTTGCACGGCCGACCATCACCACGCCTTTATCGCCAACTGGGCGCTCAACCGCGACATGCACGTATTCTGCGAGAAGCCGCTCGGCATCAGCGTAGAAGAGGCGCGCGTGGTCCGCGCCAATTACCTGAAGAGGATCAACAAGGTCGCGACACAGCACGGTACCCAGCGCCATGCCTACCCCAATTTCGAACGCCTCCGTGAGTTGATCCTCGACGGCGCCATCGGCGAACTCAAGGTTGTCCACAGTTGGGATAGCCGGCAGTTGCCGCGGCCGGGATACCCCACGGCCCAGGGGCAGCCGCCCGCGTCGCTCCACTATGAACAGTGGATCGGACCGTCGCCCTACCATCCTTACAGCCCGCAGTATTTTGGCGGATCTAGTGGCTTGAACTGTCTCTTCTGGAATATGTACCGCGATTTCGGCGTCGGCCAGATGGGCGACATGGGCGCGCATACGATGGATCTGGTTTGGAACGTCGTCGACGCTGGCGGCCCGATCGCCATCGAGGTCGATCACGAAATCAGCGACAAGTTCAACCCCGACATCTGCCCGGTGAAACTGAAGGCCACCTTCGACCACCCGGCCAATGCCTGGCGCGGCCCGATCAAACTCGTGTGGTATCAGGGCGGCCTCAAGCCCGAGAATCCACGCGGCTTCATTGACGTCAGCAAGATCGGCAACGGCGCCATCTTCGAAGGCACAAAGGGATCGATCCTGGCCGACTTCACCTCCCGCCTCATCATCCCCAACAACGACGACGGCGATTTCACCTACTACAAGCGTCGTTCGAAGGACCAACTCCTCCCCCTCGTGGCCGGCACCGGCCAGCCGACCCAGGCAGTGCAGCGTCCTCGGCAGCAGGGCCCCCGCCCACAGGGCCAGCGCCCACAAGCGCCTGCACTGCCGAAAGGCATGACGGCCATGCCCAGCGCCACACCGACGGCCACCGGATTCCCGGCCCTCCAAATGATGGAAGGCGATATCCCGCCAGCAATCGGCATGCCGAACACCTCCATCGAACCGATCCTGGCCGCCCAAAAATCGGGTCAGCCCTATCGCGGCAACATCGATCCGTTCCAGACAGACTGGCTTAACGCCTGTAAGGGGATGAGCAACAATGCCGTCCACGGCATGAGCAGGAAGACCCACTGCGACTTCGACTATTCGGGAACCATGATCGAGCAAATGCTGCTCGGCCTGGTCGCCCATCGCGCCGGCAAGCGCCTTGAATACGATCCAGCCGCCGGCCGGGTCACCAACATGGCCGAGGCCAACGACTGGCTGAAGCGCAAGTACCGAGACAACTGGACTCTCAACGGTTAATCCGCTTGGCAGCCAAACGAAAGCGCCCCGCGCCCGGATCTTGGGCGGGGCGCTTTCTGCGGGCGGTACTGGCTTCAGCGCCCTGGGGCTAACGCTCTGTACTCGATCTTCCGGATCTCGCCCCGCGTTGCGTATGCGGCAAATCCCAGCGGAGTGGAACGGCTGATCTCACCCCGCCGCAGGCTGATCTCCCTTCCTTCGATGTTCACGTCGAAGACTGTCTGCCCGTCAATGGCCGCCTTCACCCTGTCCGGCCTTACCTCCAGCCGGAATCCATACCAGCGCCCATTCTCGAAGTTGAAATACGACCGCGTCTCGTTTTCAGACGCGTCCCAGCCGTCGATGCTCGACATCCCCACGATATCGCCGCCCCATCCGCCGGTCACCCACGTCGCAAAGGAATCGCCGACCGGGAATGTGAGGCTCGAAAAGAAATCATTGCCTTGCACCCGCCGCGCCTCCCACCGGATCTCATAGCCCGCCTTGGGAAACTCGCCTGCCCAATTCACGCCCGTCAGCGGTCCGCCGGGCATCAGGACGATCGCGCCGCCCGATATCTCCACTTTCCCCTTGCCTGAAAACGGCGTCTCTGCCCAGCCTTCGAGTGTGCGGCCATCGAACATCGGCTTCCACCCGCTCGTCGCATCCTGGGCCTGCGCCATCGAACCGGTTATGAACATGATTGCCAGGGCGAACTTCCCAAACCTAAGATCGGGTCTGCTGTATCTCATTACTGTTCGATTCCAACTGCGCGGCACTCCCAGATTACCGGACTTCACCTAAGCCCGGCGCGCCCCAAGCCTGGACCGGACTATTTCGGTTGCCCAATAGGAGAAGTGAACGCTTCCACTTTAGTTGTCACGTGAAGAATAAAAAAGTAGTGAGGTCCGATATCTCACCCGCGCCAGGCGCCCGCCGCCGGGGAGCCTCGTGGGTGTCGTGCGAAAACATTAATGGCGGCCCGAGCCGTCCACCGTCTCCGCTTATTGGGCTGAGTGTTGGCTACGGCATTCCTGTCCAACTTGATCACCGTTACGGCGATATCGGCTTCCGCTGGGTGAGAACGGGCCTCTAAGGTGGCCCGTCCTGATTCAGTTGAAGAAAGCCAGTAAGGTAGTCTTGTCCTACGGATGCAGTTTCGGACCGTGGACTTCCAATCCGCGGGCGCCTGCCTCTTCACCCGAGAGAAGTTCGAAGTTCTCGATGAATCGGGAGGCGAGGCTGCGGACGCGCTGGTTGTACTCTTCGCGGCTCGGCCAGGTGTTGGCCGGATCGAGGATCGACGACGGGACACCCTCGCACGACTTGGGCACCTCCACGCCGAAGACGGGATCGACTGCGTATTCGACCCCGTCCAGTTTGCCGTTGAGCGCGGCGTCAAGCAGCGCACGGGTGTGCTGGATCGAGATCCTCTTCCCGATGCCAAACGGCCCTCCAGTCCATCCAGTGTTGACCATCCAGACCTTGGCCTTGTGCTTCAGGATCCTCACCTTGAGCATTTGGGCGTACTTGTATGGATGGTGCACCATGAACGGCGCGCCGAAGCAGGCCGAAAAGGTGATAACGGGTTCGATGCCGAGACCAATCTCGGTCCCGGCGATCTTGCTCGTGTATCCGCTCATGAAGTGGTAAACGGCTTGGTCGGGAGTCAGGCGCGAGATTGGCGGAAGCACGCCAGACGCATCGCAGGTCAGAAAGACGACGTTGTCGGGATGGCCCGCCCTCTTGGCCTCCAGCGCGTTGCCAATGAAGTTCAATGGATAAGCGCCCCGAGTATTCTCTGTCAGTTTGTCGTCGTTCAAGTCCAGTTTGCGCGTCCGCCGGTCGAAGACGACATTCTCAAGGATCGTGCCAAACCGCCGGGTGCATGCATGAATCTGCGGCTCGGCGGATGGCGACAGGCGGATCATCTTGGCATAGCAGCCATCCTCGAAGTTGAACACGCCCGATTCGCTCCAGCCGTGTTCGTCGTCACCAATCAGGCGCCGGCGGGGGTCGGCCGATAGTGTGGTCTTGCCGGTGCCCGACAGCCCGAAAAAGATGGCCACGTCACCTGCCTCGCCTACATTCGCCGAGCAATGCATTGGCAGGACATCCTGGAATGGGAGCAAAGCGTTCAACACGGTGAAGACGGTCTTTTTGATCTCGCCGCCGTAGGAGGATCCCCCGATGACGGCCAGGCGCGATGCCATGTTGAGAACGATCACCGTTTCGGCCCGCGAAGAATCAATCAGCGGGCTGGCGTTAAATCCCGGCGCGACAATCACGGTGAACTCGGGCACGTGTTTCCGCGCCGCGTCCAAAGTCTCGGGTTTGATGAACATTGTCCTGGCGAACAGGCTCTGCCAGGCCTGTTCGGTGATGATGCGGACGGGCATACGGTAGTCTGGGTCGGAGCCGGCGAAGCAATCCTGCACGAAAATGTCGCGGCCCTGGAGGTAGCCCAGGACGCGCGCCAGCAGCATGTTGAAAGCGTCCGCCGCAAACGGCCGGTTGTGGGTGCCCCACCAGATCCATTCCTCGCAGGAGTCCTCGCGGACCAGAAACTTGTCGGCCGCGGCGCGGGCTGTATGCTTGCCTGTGTGAACGATGAACGGCCCTTCTTCGGCAATCCAGCCTTCACCGCGGCAGACAGCCTCTTCGTAGAGCGCGGCGGCGGAGAGGTTCCAGTAGACGCATTTTAGATTGCGCAGTCCGTGGTTTTCTAAGCCGTAGATCGAAGCCGCTTGCGAGGCTTCCTTTAGGCCCGGTGTAGGGATGTCGGAGTAAATATTCATTGGGATGGCTCCTTACATCCAGTCGCGCACCAGGCGGCGGTCGCCGAGATAGAGTTCATTTGGCGAGGTCGGGTCCAGCGCCCAGCGGATTCTTTCGATTCCTTCGGACGTCTCCTTCGCGCCTCCGCAGAAGCTGATCCGGAGATGTCCTTCCAGGCCAAATTCCTTGCCGGGTACGGTCACGACGCGGACCTTCTCGAGAAGAAACTCGGAGAGTTTTTGTGAATCCTTGTAGTAGGCGCTGAAGTCCGGGAATGTGTAGAATGCGCCGTGGGGGCAAGTGACCTTCACGCCCGGAAACGCCCTGAAATGGTCCATTAGGATGTTCCGGTTGTTTTCGAGAGTCAGGCGCAGCGAGTCGATGGAAGACTGGACTCCGTTCAGCGCCCCGACCGCCGCCCATTGGGACGGCGTGGCCGGACTCGATGTCTGTTGGCTCTGGATCGTGGTCATGGCCTGAACCACCTCCTTGTTGCCAACCGCCCACCCGATACGGAACCCGGTCATCGCATACATCTTGGAGACGCAGTTGATGACAACCATTTTCGACTGGTCGATGTCGGTCTTGGTGTATTCGTAGCAGTTCACCGGCTGCCGGCCATCGAAGACCAGACGGTTATAGGTATCGTCCATGATCAGCCAGAGGTCGCGCTTCTCGCACAACTGCACCAGTTCGGCGACGAACTCCGGCGAGTACATGACCCCTGAGGGATTGTTCGGAGAGTTCAGGATGACGGCCTTGGTGTAGCTGCCCATCGCCGCTTCGAACTCCTCAATCGTCGGCGTGAATGAGCCGTCTTCCGCCCTCACCACCACCGGAACCCCGCCGGCCAGCTTCACCATCTCCGGGTAGCTGACCCAGTATGGAGCCGGGAAGATGACCTCGTCTTTCGGGTCGAGGATCGCGTGCAGCAGAACCATGATGGACTGCTTGGCGCCCGACGACGCGATGACGTTCAGCGGCTTCACCACCCGGCTGTAATGCTCCTCGGTGTATCGGATGATCGCCTTCTTCAACGCGGGGATGCCATCGACGGGAGTGTACTTGATGTCGCCCGAATTCAGCACGCCGGTGCAGGCGACGATTGCGTCGATCGGCGTCTTTGATTTCGGTTCGCCGCCGCCCAGGTGAATTACGGGTTCACCTTTATCACGAAGTTGCGCGGCGGTCTGATTCAGCTTCAGTGTGGCTGATTCATGTATGGTTCGGGCTAGCTGACTCAAGTTCATTTCCAACACCTTTCACCCAGTGGCTGAATTCACCCTGCCCCGGCGACTGAGGATTAGGACCATTTTGTCCTAACCCGACTGTACGATCAAGTGAATCTTCACCCCGGCGAAAGATTGTTCTGCCGGCCTGGGCAATCGAGCATGGTCAGCGCCGCGTCGAGTTCGCCGTGTCGGGGCCCGGCACGCCGCCGGGCTTCTGGTAGTTCGGATAGGCCGGCCGCTTGGCTTTGCTGGGCGGATTCTTCGCCAGCTCAGCCATGATCAGTTCGACCGCCTTCTCAAGTTGCGGGTCCTTGCCCTGGCGGACCAGATCGGGCTCGTTCTCAACTTCGATGTCGGGTTCAACGCCGACGTTCTCGGCGATCCACTTCGAGGTTGCCGGGTCCCATACGCCGGAGCTTGGCGCGCTCACCATGCCGCCGTCCATGAGTGATGGCGCCCCGGCCCGGCCGATCAGTCCGCCCCACGTGCGCTTGCCGAGCAGCTTCCCTGCCCCTGCGCGCCGGAAATACCACGGCATGGCGTCGCCTCCCGATCCGGCAAACTCATTGATCAGCATGATCTTTGGGCCAAAAATGGCTCCCTGCGGCTGCTGTTCGTCCTCGCCGTCACGAGTAGCGACATTACTCAGATGCTTGCGGGTAAGCATCTCTACGATATCTGTGGCCAGCGCGCCTCCGCCGTTATATCGCTCGTCGATGATGGCGGCGTCTTTGCCAACCTGGGCGTAGAAGTAGCGGTTGAAATTCCTATATCCACCCATCGAGGTATCTGGCATGTAGATGTAAGCGACGCGGCCGTTGGTCATTTGGTCCACCTTGCGGCGGTTGCCTTCGATCCAAGCCAGGTTCCGCAGGCCGAACTCGTTCGGAACCGGGACGACGGTCACGTCACGCGCGCCGTCACCATTGGGATTCGCGCCGACGCGGATCACGGTCTGCTTGCCGGAGGTGGCTTCAAAGAACCGGTAGAGACTGTCGGCAGAGGTCAGGTTCCGCCCGTTGACGGCCAGCAAATAGTCGCCGGCGTTGACGTTCACCCCCGGTTGGGTGAGTGGCGCGCGCATCTGCGGGTCCCAGTTCTCGCCGTTGTAGATCCGGGCGAAACGGTATCGGCCATTCGCGACTTCATAGTCCGCGCCGAGCAGCCCGGTGGCGACGCGCTTCACCTCTGGCGTATCGCCGCCGCCGACACCCAGGTGGCCCGCGGTGACCTCGCCCATCATGTCGGCGAACACATAGTTGAGATCGCGGCGCGAGTTCACATTGGCGACATAGGGCTCGTACTTCTTCGACGTGGCTTCAATATCGACGCCATGCAGCGCCGGATCATAGAAGAACTCGCGCTGCACACGCCAGGCTTCACGGTACATTTGTGGCCATTCATCGCGCGGGTTGACCCGGACTTCCAGATTCGCCGTGTTCAGATTCTGCCCGCCGGCGTTAGCCGCTGGACTGGGCGGCGTCGCCGGCGCCCCGGCCGGGGGAATCGGCCGCAGCGTGGCAATAGACCAATTCGTTCCGCGTCGAACGAGGTACTTCTCGCCGCCGGCTGACATCTGGAAATAGGAGACGCCCCCAGCGACAACGTCCGCCCGGCGCGCCTTCAGATCGAAGCGGTGGACCGTCGCTCCGCTCTGGCCTCCTCCGCTGAACAGGAACGACTGCGATTCCATGGCGATCAGTGTCCCGGCCTTGCCCACCTGGAGTTCCACATATCGTCGCGCGGGCATCGGCACAGCGAGGACGCGCTGAAGAATGTTGTCAAAGTCGATCTTCACCTCCACCGGCTTGGCCGGCGCAGCCGGCTTGGCGCCAACAACAGGTTTCGCCTCGGCCGCGGGCTTCGCCCCTTCAGCCGGCTTGGCCTCCTCGGCAGGCTTCGCTTCGCCGGCTGGCTTCGCGGCATCGGCGGTCTTGGCGGCGGGCTTTTCTTCGTCGCTTTCCGGAGCAAATGGCGAGGGCTCGTCCTTGGTGAGGACGGCCAGGTAGATCGACCGGGATGTCGGATGAGCCGCGGAATGGATGTCGGGCTGCAGCGAGGCGCCAGAGTCGGTGGAAGCGGTGAAGTACAGGAACTTGCCCCCGGCATCGAACACCGGGTGGGCTGCGTCGCTCATTCCGTCGGTAAACTGGGTTGTCTTGCCCGACTCGATCGAGAACAGGTGGATGGCCCCGAGGTAGTTGGGCAACGACTTGGTGTAGGCGATCCACTTCGAATCAGGCGACCAACTGGCGGCAAGCTGGGAACTGCGTCCCCAATAGCGGTTTTTGTCGACTTTCACCGGCGCTGCGCCCGCCGTCGAGACATCGACGTACCACAGGGCCATGTGCGCGTCCAGGTAAGCGATCTTCTTCGAATCCGGTGACCAGCGGGGCGTGGAATAGAAAGTCGGCTTGGCATCCAGCTTGACCTTCTTCACCTCTCCAACGCCGTTCTGCGGGGCGATGTGCAGTTCGTATTCGCCCGAGGCGTCCGAGAAGTATGCGATCGACTGGCCGTCGGGCGACCAGGCGGGATCTCGCTCCATCACGCCAGTCGTGTTAGTGATGTTGCGCGGATCGCCTTTTTCGGCAGGGACGGTGAGGATCTCGCCGCGGGCTTCGAACACGGCCCTGGCCCCTGACGGCGAAATGCCGGCCCCGCGCAACCGGGAGGAGACGTTCACCAGCCGTTCGCGGACCTCGGGCATGTCGCCGGAGACGGTGATGGCGACCGGGGCCAGTTTGCCCGATTTCAGATCGTAGATGTGAATGGATCCGAACCGCTCAAGAGCGATGGCGTCGCTCGCCGCGCCGGCGGACTTGAAATCTAGGCCCTTGTTCTCAACTGCACGCACAACACGCTTGGATTTCGGGTCGTAGGAGAAAAGCGTGACGGGTCCTTCCCGGTCCGACAGGAACCAGACTTTGCCGCCCGTCCACATCGGGTTGAAGTCGTTGGAGTTGGGGCGCGGGAGTTTCTCCACCTTCGATGTCGCCAGGTCGGCGATCCACACCGGCGTGGTCGTCCCGCCTCGATATCGTTTCCAGACGTTGAAGGCCCGCCGCATGGGGACGTACGCGATCTGGGCGCCATCTGGTGAGTACGCACCCTCATAACCAATGGGGAGCGGGAGCCGTTCCTCCGGACCGCCGTCCGGCGAAATTGTGAACAATTGGCTTGTGAACTGGGAGGAGGCGCGGTTGGAGGTGAACAGGATCCGCTTCCCATCCGGAGTCCAGCCGAGCGCCGTATCGGCCGACGGGTGGTAGGTGACACGCTTGGGGACACCGCCTGCCGCCGGGATGGTGTAGACGTCCACGTTGCCGTCGTACTCTCCTGTGAACGCGATCTGCGAGCCGTCGGGCGAGAAAACAGGTTGAGTCTCGATTCCCGGGCCGGAGGTCAGCCGGATCGCCGTTCCTCCCGAACGCGGCGCCAACCAGAGATCGCTGGCGTGTTCAAAGACAATCGAAGTCTTTGAAATGGCGGGATTGCGGTAGATCGATGGCCCGTCGGCGCCGAAAACGGAAACTGCCAGCAGGGCAATGGCAAGGGTGAGTCTGGTGATCACGATGGAGGGTCCTTAGTCTGCGAGTATATCCGGGCGTGGCGGCGAAAGGTGGCGGAAGCCGGACAATTTACACGTCGATGTGCGGACGGCCACTGAACGCTGCTCCGCCTCAGGCGGTCCAAGGCGCAACTCCGGCATCCGGGTGAGCTCTGGGATACAATCGGGGGCGCACACTTCCTGGAACGGAGGATCGGATTCATGACTCGGTTATTCAAAAACTCGACCATCTTGGCCCTCTTCGCGGTGGCTGCGTTCCCTCAAACGCCGTCGAGGTACCACCGTGCGGTGATCAAGCCTTCAATCGTGCGGCTGGCCCCTGGCGCCCAGCAGCAATTCAAAGCTGTCATTCTCGCCACCCGCCTGATGGGAGCCGAGGCTCCGAGGAGCGTCAAGTGGACGGTGAATGAGATTCCCGGCGGCAATCCCCAGGTGGGGACCATTGATGTCAAGGGGGTGTACAGAGCGCCCGCCGCTGTTCCCTCGCCGAACGAAGTCAGCATCCGCGGCGAAGTGGAAGGTTCGGCAAACAAATATGTCTGGGCAACCGTGCTGATTGGTGGCGCCGAGCCCGAGTACAAGGTGGTGGGCGGATGGAGCGAGGACATCGGAGCAAAGGGGACACGGCTTGTCGAGCCGCACGGCATTAGCATCGACAAACAGGGCTATCTGCTCATCGTGGATCAACGTGCCGGCCGGGTCTTCCGCTACACCAAGGACGGCAAATTCGTGGGCGAGATTGGGGATGGGCGAGGTAGTGAGGCGGGGCAGTTCACCGAGCCTCGTTACGCGCATGTGGACGCTGCGGGTAACATCTATACGACAGACGTGAAGGGCGACCGGCCTCGGCTGCAGGTCTTCTCGCCAGACGGCAAGTTCATCCGGATCTTCGCCGAAAAGGGGATGGGGCCGGGGATGATGCTACGCGGCCACGGGCTGTGGTTCGATTCGAAAGGCCGGCTATATACGACCGATGTCGATAACATGCGGGTGAACATCTACCAGCCCGATGGTAAGTTCGTGTCCTCGTTCGGCAAGGACGGACCAGAGGCCGCGGATTTCAATGCTCCGCACGGCCTCTATCTCGACGCCAACGACGATGTTTTCGTCAACAGCTACTATGGCCCGACTAAAAAGTTCGATTCCGAAGGACACTACCTGTTTTCCTTTGCCCACGGCGATCCCCCCGATGGGTCGGTCTTCTTCCACAGCATGACGGGCGACCTGCGCGGGAACGCGTACCTGACTGTGCGCACAAAGGCCGGCTACGGCGGTGCGATGGAGAGCAACGCCGGGCGCAAGGTAAGCATAGCCAAGTACAACAACAACGGCGACTTCGTCTGCAACATCAGGATGTCGGTTCCCGAGCACACTGAAAGCTGGGCCTGGGTGGATAGCGACGGAACGATCTATTCGCTCTTCAAGAGCAGCAAAAAGGCAGGCGTCGAGATCCTGAAGCAGCAGTAAGAGGAAGCTCAGCCGGTAGTCGCAGTCAGTTCGGCGGCCACTCCGCCCGGACGCTCGCTCAATCCCGGTGACATCGATAGAAGATCTTTCTTCCGCCAACAATCAATAACTTCCACGCCCTTCCCTCACGGTGGAATCCCGCATCGTCGCACACTGTCCATGCTGGCCGGACCTCTGTCCGCCGCCGAAGGGACACACTATGATCGACATCACCAGACGGAAGGCGGACCCCCTGGTCCGCGCGGGGTCCCCTGACCCCGCCCTGTTAGCCTCCGTCCCCGAACACAGCGAGCGGGTACCTTCCGCCACCGGACCCCGCACCCCCGCCGGCAAAGCCCGCTCTTCCCGCAACGCCCTCAAACACGGCCTCCGGGCAAGGAAACTCGACAACGCCGTCGCCCCCGAACTCCGCGCCGCCTACGAAAAACTACGCAAACAATACCTCGACGAATACCGACCCTCCGGCGCCATCGAATCGACCCTGCTCGACATGGTCATCTTCGCCGCCTGGCAACTTTATAAAATCCGCGAAATGGAGCTCTTCGCCGAAATCGACCTCGGCGCGCCCGGTTCGTTTGGTCGCAGCGAAAAGCTGGCCCGCTACCGCGGCTCCCACGAGCGGCTGATGTTCCGTAGCCTCAATCAACTCAAACAGATACAGCAGGAACGGCTCCTCCGCGAAACTGACTTGAAAGCCGCCCTCCCCGCCCACATCCCGCCCGCCGTCAAGGTGAAACCCCTCTTCGCCCACCTGAAATTCCTCTCGAAGCACCCCAAAACCCACACCGCCAGCGCATCCCCATCCATCCCCGTCAATCAAATCTCAAAATATCGTCCATCCGCGCCGCGCATCCTGCCCAAACGAACCTAGCATTACCCTCCCCCCAAAGTGGCATCCCGCAGCCGTCTGCTAGTTCTCGCCGAAAAGGCGCTCAAAGTAGTCACGTGTGCGGTGCTGGATCTGGGTAAGCTCAAGTCCGAGCGGCTGATCGTGGAGGTGGTCGGGAGTCCAGCGCGAGACTAAGCTGGCCAGCATACGGAGCTGCGACTCTGCCGTTGGCAAGCTGCCCTCGGTGTGCCCGGAGATAAGGCGCAGCCCGTGATCCACGCTTCGGTAAAAGGTTGCGGCGTCGCGCAGGAAATTCGCGTCATTCGAATCGAGATGGCCCATCTGCTCTATGACTTCGATTCGTTTCGGAGTGTTGAGCACCTTGAAGAACATGCCGGCGCCTCTCAGCCGGAGGTAGAGCAAGGCAAAATCGATATCGTAATAACCGCCGGCCGCGTTTTTGAGCGGATTGCTTTCGCCGTGTTCGCGTTCGATGCGCAGGCGCATCTGGCGCAACTCCTTCCTCGACCGGCCGCTCTGCCCGTAACGCCGCCAGTCGAGTTTCTGGAGATCCGCGAGCAGCTCGGTCGCTCGTTCGATGTCGCCGGCGACGGCTCGCGACTTCATGTAGGCCATGCCCTCCCAGGCCTCCGCCTGTTTTGCGAAGTACTCGCGGTAGGCCCCCTCCGACTGGACCAGCGCGCCGCCCTTGCCGTTGGGACAGAGACGGGAATCGACAGCGAAGATCACGCCATCTCCCGTGTAGGATGCCAGCGTGGACATGAGCTGTTCGGCCACGCGCGTCCAGAAGTGCAGCTCCGGCAGATCGGTGTCGGGGAGGATAAAAACGAGATCTGCGTCCGATCCAAGGTCGAACTCGAACATGCCCAGCCGCCCCAGCGCGACGACCATCATCTGTCTCGACGGCGCGTAACCCGGTGTTTCCGGTTTGCACGATTCCAGTGTTCGGCGGACCGAAATCCGGTAGCAGGATTCGATGACAGCATCGGCCAGCTCCGACGTCCGGGCCAGCGTCTCGAAGATCGGCGGTGCCAGACAGATGCTTTCGAGCTGGATCCGAAAGACCTGGCGCAAGTAATAGCGGCGCAGTTCATTGACGTCGTCGATCAAGGGCATCACATCGCCGTAGCTGGTCGATGAGCGTCCGCGTGTGCGCATGCCGCGGATCTCCTCGAAGTAGGACGGATGGCGGACCAGTTGCTCGGCGAAGTAGGGGCTGTGCTGAAAGAGGTCGGTGAGGTAACCGCAGAGGACGGGATCGGCGTCGAGCGCCGCAATCCAGTCCTGCTCCCGGAGGGCCCGCTCCAGGAAGTGCTCGAAGGCCGCCTGTGAACGCCCCAACCGGGCGCGGGCGACGGCCGCGGCCAGGGCAGGAGCGCGCTGATCGAGAAATCGAATCAGATTTGTGGATGGGCGCAGCGGCTCGGAAGCCGGCGGCGCTTCCTCCGCGCTGGCGGGCGAAGGAATCGCGGACTGCATGTAATAAAGAGGCTGCTGCGCATGGATTACTCGCTCGTAGACCTCCTGAACGTGCTCGAAGTGCAGGTTCAACTGCCTCAGGAGGTTTTCCGGCGACGGATCGTTTTGCATTATTCCCGCGGGCATCCGGCGGGCCAGCAGCGCCAGCGCGGCCGGCTGGCTGGGCAGGGCGTGGGTCTGGCGGTCCTCGTCGAGCTGAAGACGGTGTTCGAGGTGGCGCAGGAACTGGTAGGCGGTCGCCAGGCGGGAGTATTCGGAGTCGGAGAGAAGATCCTTGTCACGCAGGCGGACCAGCGACAGCAACGTAGACGAGTTGCGGATCCAGGCCGCGCGTCCGCCATGAACACGTTGCAGGCATTGGACCAGAAATTCGATGTCGCGAATGCCGCCGCGGGCGAGCTTGATGTCGGTGACGGCTGGCCGGCGCCGGGCGTTGAGTTTCTCGCTGATCCGTTCGCGGGTTTCCGAGATGCGTTCGATCGCGCTGAAATCGAGCGAGCTGGAAAAAATCCTTGGTTGAACCCAGTCAAGAAATGCCTTGCCGGCGGCCGGCTCGCCCGCGGCGACTCGGGCCTTGATGAGCATTTGGAGTTCCCAGTCGCGGGCCCGCCTCTCGTAGTAGTCCTTGCATCCGTCCAGTGACAGGCAGATTTCCCCCAGCCGGCCGTCGGGCCGGAGCCGGAGATCCACGCGGTAGCAGAAACCCTCCGCCGTGTAGGTCCCAAGCCGGTCCGCCAATTGAGTGGAGATCTTCTTGAAAAACTCACGGTTGCTGATCGGCGCCGGACCATCGGTCGATCCAGCTCCCTCGTACAGAAACATCAGGTCGATATCCGAGCTGTAGTTGAGTTCGCATCCACCCAGCTTGCCCAGCGCGAGCACGGAAAATCCGCACTCCGAGCCGTCTTCATTCCTCGGGATGCCGTGGCGGTCGGCGAGTTCGGCGCGGATGGCTCTGTAGCAGTGGCCGATCAGGACATCGGCCACATTGGAGATCTCCTCGGTGACCTCCGGCAAGGCCGCAAACCCAAGAATGTCGCGCAGCATGATGCGGAGGATCTGGCGCCGGCGGAAACTCGCCATGCCAAGCTGCAAGGCTGCCGCCTCACCGTTCGAGGCCATTGACGCAAGCTCCGCTTCGAGTTCTGGGATTGTCCTCACCCTGTGGAGCCAGCCGGAATCAAGAATGCCGAGCAGCCAGGCGGGCCTCTGGAGGATGGCCTCAGACAGGAACTGGCTGAACGAGAAGACCGAAATCAGAGATTGCAGGCCAAATGGCGTGCGGGCGATCTGTTGAAAGTCTCCCGGATGCGCTTCACACATCCGTTCCAGGCGGAGTAACGCGCCGGACGGGTCGGGCGACTGGCTTAATATGATCTCCAACCCCTGGCGCAGTTCCTGCGGAATCGCGTACGCGACACGCTCCAGCGCAGCACGCACCCTGTTTGCGTCCCCACCTGATTCGTTGTTCCGCACAAGCGACTGCCTGGTTCCAGCCCGGCTCCGTCACGCGACGGCGTCGAGCAGTTCAAGTATATCGCCCGGCCGGACGAAACCCGGCTTGACGACGGAGGCATAAAATCCACCCTTGGCCCAATGGGGCGATGCCGCGTCGCCAGCCTTGCAGAGAGTGTCGTAAAGACGGTTTTGGATACGCAGGCCGCGCCGGTTGTAGACGTCCAGGGTAGCGCAGGGCTGGCGCAACTGGGTTAATTCAAGGACGGAGCCGCCGGCACGGAAGCGCATCCGTGGACGGAGCGCCGCGAAGTCGATGCCTGAGATTGTGAGATTTTCGCCGAGACTGCCGGCGATCACTTCGAACCCTTCTTCACGCAGAGCCGCCAAGACCTCGGCGCTCAGCATCAGGACAGCCTTCAGCGGCCCTCCATGGTGGGCCGTATAGCGATGCTCGTCTCCGTCGAGTCCAAGCGGCCCGATCCATGTCTCGTCCACCGCCCATTTAGGCACGCCGCCGCCGGACACGCTGACCTGTTCGATATATCCCCTCATGCTTTTCAGGTTATCCGCAGTCAGAGCTTGACGAACCAGCCCCGGCGGTACATGAAGTGCACGGCGGCATAGACGGCGGCGACATTGCCCAGCCCATAGATCAGAGACGCGTTGACCGGACTTGCAACCGGCAGACAGAGATTCTGGAAGACCCACGGCTGCCACTTTGTCACGCTCATGATGTCGGCCAGCAGGCCCGAAAACATGTACGCCGCAATGGCGTTCATGCCGTACACTTCGAAAGGCTTGAACCATCTGGCCCAGCCTTTGATGTCGGCCACCCAGTACCAGAGGGCGAAACAGATCGAGGCCAGGCCGGCCATGAGCAATACAAAAGAAGTTGTCCAGAGGGCTTTGTTGAATGGGACGGCCCTTTCCATCGCGAAGGCCGTCATGAGCATCGCCAGACCCATGAGCGCGAAGCGCCGCACTTTCTCCGTGCCGGCGCCTTCAGCGCGCAGGACGTAGCCGGCGATCATTCCGAGCAGGACGGTCGTAATGGCAGGGATCGTGCTAATGATGCCTTCGGGGTCCCAATCCTTCGTCGCCGACCACATGTGTCCGGCGAGCAGATGGCCGTCGATGAACCGGGCGAAATTGCATTCCATCGCCCAGGAACCCGAGCCGCAGCCGGGGACCGGGTAGAACATCATCAGAGCCAGGTAGATGGCGTTCAGGCCAACCGTCCAGGTAATGAGTCCGCGCCAGCTTGACCACAGGAAGATGGCCAGGGCGATGAAGTAGCAGACGCCGATACGCTGCAAGACGCCTGGGATCCGGATGTTGACGAAGTCGAAGTGGGGAAACAGGGTGAGGAAGAGTCCGAGCGCGAACAGGATCGCTCCTCGGCGCGCGCCGTGCTTGAGCAGGTGTTTCTTGTCCTGGCCGGCCGCGACCCGCTTGGCTGTGGACAGAGTCACGGCGAGGCCGACGATCCAGAGGAAGAAGGGGAAGACGGTATCGGTGAAGGTCCAGCCATGCCAGACCGCATGGCGCAAGGGCGGATAGACGTCCTTCCATGTACCTGGATTGTTGACCAGGATCATCGAGGCAATCGTCGCTCCCCGAAAGATGTCCAGCGACTTCAATCTCCCTGCCGGCGCAGCGCCCATAGACATGAGAGGCTACCATAAATTCGTGGCGACCGATCCCCATTCCTATTCGAATCCCCAGGTCTCGCGGCTGAGGCACCTGGAACTTGACCTGTCGGTGTCGTTCAGTGAGCGCGTTCTGCGCGGCGCGGCGACGCTTGCCTTGGAGCCCGCCGGCCGGACGCTGGTGCTCGATACGCGGGATCTGAAGATCCAGAAAGTCAACGGAGCGGAGGCCGGTTTTCTGGTTGGCCCTCGCGATCCGATTCTCGGCTCACCGCTGACCATCGACCTCGCGCCGGGGGCGCGCAGCGTGACGATTGAGTACGAAACTTCGCCAAACGCGTCGGGGCTGCAATGGCTCGAACCGGCGCAGACGGCGGGGAAGAAATCGCCATTCCTCTATTCGCAGTCACAGGCGATCCACGCCCGCAGTTGGGCGCCGCTGCAAGACACGCCGTCGGTCCGCTTCACGTTCTCCGCACGGATCAAGGCCCCG
This sequence comes from Bryobacteraceae bacterium, assembly GCA_029975915.1. The sequence goes on along the minus strand of JARKOC010000371.1, from coordinate 169,477 downwards.
GCGCCGTTGACGCCGTTGATGGCCGCAGCGCGGCTGAAGGACGGGCATTTTCACATGCCAACGCCCATCCCGTCGTACCTGCTGGCCCTGGCCGTGGGCGAACTTGAATTCCGCCCGGTGGGCGCGCGGTGCGGCATCTGGGCCGAACCGCCTGTCGTCGAGAAGGCAGCGCGTGAGTTTGAGGATGTCGAGAAGATGGTGCAGGCGGCCGAGCGCCTGTATGGGCCGTATCTGTGGGGCCGTTACGACATCCTTGTCCTTCCTCCATCGTTCCCCTTTGGAGGCATGGAGAATCCGCGGCTCACCTTCGCCACGCCAACCGTCATCGCGGGCGACAAAAGCCTGGTTTCGTTGGTGTCGCACGAACTGGCGCATTCCTGGTCGGGCAACCTCGTCACCAACGCCAACTGGAACGACATGTGGCTGAACGAAGGTTTCACAACGTACTTTGAGCGCCGAATCCAGGAAGAGATCTACGGCCGGGCGCGTTCTGAAATGGAGTTCTCGCTCGAGGTGGGCGAACTCCAGGAGGAGATGAAGACGCTGAAGCCCGCGGATACGCGCCTGGTGACCGACTTCACGGGCCGCGATCCGGACGGCGCCATGACACAGGTACCCTATGTCAAAGGCGCGCTCATGTTGCGAATGCTCGAAGAAAAGTACGGCCGCATCCGCTTCGACGCCTTCCTGCGCGGCTACTTTCAGCGCTTCGCCTTCCAGTCCATAACCCACCAGGAGTTTCTGGCCGAGTTGGGCCGGGCGTTTCCCGGCGAGGACGTTTCGGATTGGCTCAATTCGCCGGGGCTGCCGGCCCGCGCGCCGCGCATCACATACGATTTCGAAACCACACCCAGGCGGTCCTGGACAACGCAGGAGTGGCTCCACTACCTTCGCGGGATTCCGGCTGACGCGCCGGCATCAAAGCTTGCCGAGCTCGATCGCCAATGGGACTTCACATCTGCAGGCAACGCCGAGATTGCGGCCCAGTGGCTGCGGATGGCCATCCGGGCCAACTACGAGCCCGCCTATGTCCGGCTGGAGAGATTCCTGGTCGAGGTGGGCCGGCGCAAGTTCGTGAAACCGCTCTACGAAGAGCTGGCCAAAACGCCCGAAGGCAAGAGGCGCGCGCAGTCGATCTACTCAAAGGCGCGTGCGGGCTATCATCCGATCACGCAATCCACGGTGGACGCGATTCTCAACAAATAGGAGATCCCGGAGCTGGGAACTGCCCGGAGGAATCCGGCGGCGGTGTCGGCCTACATCGTGTAGCTGATACCGGCCGAGATTTCGTTCTGGAGCATCCGTCCCGTGCCGCCGAGGCCGAACGGTTTGCTTGTGTTGAACTGCCGGAAATCAAAGCGGACCTGCCACGGCCCCGTCACCTTGATCTTGATGCCGCCGCCGTAGTTGATGCCAAACTTGTTTTCGCCCTGGCCGTATGTGGCAGTGGCGCCCGGCGGAACGAAATTGCTGAAATGGCCGCCACCGGCGACGAACGGACGGATGCGGGCGCTCTGCGGGGTCGCGTAAAGAAGGACCTCACCAAAGCCCTGGTGGACAGCCATGCCCTGCGAAGATGATCCCTCCTGGCCCAGACTGGCGCGGTTATAGCCATAGCCGAATTCGTACCCAAGATGATCCGTGGTGTTGATGGTCGCCCGGAAAGCAAGGCGGAATCCGCTGTCGAGCGAGTAACCGCTGCCTAGATCCTTGTTCGGAATGACGGAAGCGCCTCCGCTGACGGACGCTTCAAAGCTCTGCGCCGCGGCCAGCGCGGGGAAAAGCAGAAAGAGTGCCGAGAGTGCGGCGGATTTCATTTTAAGGCTCCTTTGACTGGCTTCATGAATGGGAGTCGGATGTGAACACGTTGCCGGGCGCGGACTCTGGGAGCGCCCTGGATGAACCCGGTCTCATGTCTCCTGCAAGGAACGACGTAGAAAACGGGAAAACGGATTCAGCCAGATCGGAAAAGTTTGGTAAATGGGCATCGCTGGTTCAGCCTCGCCCGCGAACGCGTAGGCCGGATAGACTGAGCAGTATGCAGGTCCACAAGGATTCGGAGGCGGCCCTGGGAGCCGTCAAACTCCTTCATACGGCTGTCTGGATCTTCTTTGTGGGATGCATCGCCGGGATTCCAGCCGCCGCTGCCACCGGCCGGTATGGATGGGCCGCGGTGTTCTCGGTCCTTGTAATGCTGGAGTGCGCGGTCCTCGTTTTGAACCGGATGCGGTGCCCGCTGACAGACGTGGCGGCCCGCTACACGGAGGATCGCGCCGCCAACTTCGACATTTACCTGCCCGAATGGCTGGCCCGGCGCAACAAGGAGGTCTTCGGAACACTTTTTGTCCTGGGAGAACTCTATTTCGCCTGGCGGTGGTTAACACGCTGAAGGCGGCCGTTCTATCGCGCAGTTTGCCGGCGTCCCGGAATTGCTCCGAAAGAGGTGAGGCCCTGAGATTTTGGGGTCTCAGGGCCTCTGTCAGAGGGGCAATGTGAGAGTCTGGGTACTCTCACTGGGATGCATGAAGTCGATGACGACTTATGTAATTGATCCTATTTTAGCCCACGGAGATTCAGATCTGCAACACTCATTCAATAAAAATGTGCTAATCCTCGAAGACAGCCTTTTTCGTGCGCTCGAGGAATCGCTGAATGTAGTGAGTGTCGATCGCGGCTTCGATAAACGCCTGATCCTTGAGGATGCGCTGGTGGAGCGGAATCGAGGTGTGAATGCCCTCGACGACGAACAACTCCAAGGCGCGCAACATCCGTGAAATCGCCTCCTCCCGCGTCGCGCCATGAGCGATGAGTTTGGCGATCATCGAGTCATAGTAAGGCGGGATGACGCCGTCCACATAGGCAGCCGTATCGACACGGACACCGATGCCGCCGGGCACATTCATCGCCTTGATGCGTCCTGGCGAAGGGGTAAACGACTCCGGGTGCTCGGCATTGATACGGCACTCGATGGCGTGCCCGCGCATGGACAGAGGCCGTGGGAGGATCTCCGAAAGTTTCTCGCCGGAGGCGACCCGGATCTGAGTCTTGACGAGGTCGACGCCCGTGATCGCCTCCGTGACTGGGTGTTCCACCTGGATGCGGGCGTTCACCTCGATGAAATAGAGGCTGCCATCGGTATCCATCAGGAACTCGACCGTGCCGGCATTGGTGTAACCGATGGCTTTGAAAGCACTCTTGATGGCCGCCATTGTGGCCTCGCGCACCTCGGGCTTGAGAACGGGCGAAGGCGCCTCCTCGATGAGCTTCTGGTGGCGGCGCTGAACGGAGCATTCGCGTTCGAATAGAACTTCGACGTCGCCATGGTGATCGGCGATCACCTGGAACTCGATGTGCCGCGGCCGCTCGATGAATTTCTCGATATAAACGTCGGCGCAGGAGAACGACGAGCCCGCTTCCTGAGTCGCCTGAACGAACAGCTTCGGCAACTCCTCGGGATCGCGGACCACTCTCATGCCCCGCCCGCCGCCTCCAGCTGAAGCCTTGATGATGACGGGGTAGCCGATCTGGGCGGCGATTTCAAGTCCCTCGTCGGCGTCCTTCAGTACGCCCTCGGAGCCGGGCAGGATGGGCACGCCGTGGTCCTTCATGACCTCGCGGGCGCGCTGCTTCAGGCCCATCAGCCGGGTTACCTCCGGACTGGGTCCGATGAATCTGATGCCGGAGGTTTCGCAGACCTCGGCGAAGTCGGCGTTCTCGCTGAGAAAGCCGTAGCCGGGGTGAATCGCTTGGACGTTGGTAATCTCGGCCGCACTGATGACGGCCGGGATATTCAGATAGCTCAACGTACTCTTTGCCGGTCCGATACAGACGGCTTCGTCGGCAAACCTGACATGCAGCGAGTAGCGGTCGGCTTCGGAGTAGACCGCCACGGTCTTGATGCCTAGGTCCTTGGCGGCGCAGATGACGCGGAGCGCGATTTCCCCGCGATTGGCGATCAGGATCTTCTGAAACATCATGCTTTCCGTCTATCAGGCGCCTAGTTGGGTCTGACCAGGAAGAGCGCTTCACCGTACTCGACGGGCTGGCCATTTTCGACCAGACGCTTCACGATGGTCCCGGAGATCTCGGCTTCGATTTCGTTCATCAACTTCATCGATTCGATGATGCAGAGCACCTTGCCTGGCTGGATCTGGTCGCCGACGCTGACAAACGAGGGGGCGCCGGGAGAGGGCGACTCATAGAATGTTCCCACGATGGGCGAAGTGACCGATTGCAGAGTGGGGTCGGTCAGATCCGGCTGGCCCGCCACGGCGGGAGCGGCGGACTGGGGCGGCGCCACATGCGGCAGCCCGGCTGTTGTCTGGGCCGCAGAGGGAGCAGAGTGCGCTGGCGGAGCGGGCGAGCTCGCAGGGACGACAATCTCCTGCACAACGCCGCCGTGACGCTTGATCCAGACACGGTTTTCCCCGCGCTGGACTTCCAATTCGGCGATGCCCGAGGCGACAACAGTGTGGATTAGATCCTGGATCTCTTCGATAGTCATGATGAGAGTACCAATAGCTCCTTGGCGGTCGGGGTAAGGATTTCGGCGCCACGTTCGGCCACCAGGATGGTGTCCTCGATGCGGACGCCGCCGAAGCCCTCAATGTAAGCCCCAGGTTCGATGGTAATGACCATGCCGGCTTCGAGTATATCCTCGGAAGTCCGGCCGATGCGCGGGCTCTCATGGATCTCCAGACCGAGCCCATGGCCCGTTCCGTGCATGAATGCCCGGTCGAGTTTGCGTTTCCTCAGGGCGCGGCGCGCGGCCTGATCCACTTTCCGGGCCTCAACGCCCGGCCGGACGGCATCGATAGCAGCCAGTTGCGCTTCCAACACGGCGGCATAAAGGCTCGCCGCCTTTGCCGAGGGCGATCCCATGTAGGCCATCCGGGTCATGTCGCTGGCGTAGCCGTCCAGGCAGGCGCCCATGTCAACAAGGAGGAACCGGTCCTTGCCGATGGGGGCGCTGGTGGGCTGGGCATGGGGCAATGCGGAGCGCGGGCCGGAGGCGACGATGGTATCGAAGGACGGGCCTGAAGCGCCCAATTTCCGCATTTGGAAGTCGATTTCGGCGGCCAGCCCGATCTCCGTGGTCCCGAGCCTCACCTTGCGGATGGCTCGCTCATAGGCCATCGAAGCCAGCTTCACTGACTGGCGGATCAACTCGATTTCGTCCGAGGATTTGACCATCCTCTGGCGTTCGACAAGGCCCTCAACAGCGATCAGTTTCGCCGCCTTACCCAGCGCCTGCGCCGTTGAAAGCCATAGCTGATGCGGGACTCGGGCGGCTTCCAAGGCGAGGCGGGCGATGCGGCGGCGGGCAATATTCTTTGCGGCGTCGGCCCAGGTGGATCCGGTGAGAATCTTTACCTGGACGTCGCACTCAGCCGAGGCTTGGAAGTCGTAGCGGGGGTCCGTGTAGAGAATGGATTTACCTGGGGCGACAAGCAGGAGCCCATTGCTGCCCGTGAATCCGGAAAGGTAGCGCACGTTCGGCAGGTGCGACACCAGGATCGCGTCGGCCTTCCGCGAGGCGAGCGTTTCCAGCAACCGGGCGCGCCGGTGCGGACGTTGATCGGGAACGACAGGCAAACCTCTCAATTGTAACATTCAGGGGCGTGGAGGCCGGTCCCCAGTCTTGTCTCATGCAACATGATCCGGGCAACGCGGCATTTCGCCCAACTCTGGCAGGGGCCGCTCAGTTCCGCGCCAGGTCAATCCCGAGCGATTTCAGCTCTTCGGCATAGTAGCGCTTGTGAAGAAGATCCCACTCTTCGGTGCCTTCCTGCACATCCCGCTTCATCGTGCGGATCTTGGCGCGCGCGGCCTTGTCCGCCTTGTCCTCGTTGAGCAAGATCTCGGAGAACAGACGGACGATTTCCAGCCGGACGTCGTTGGAGTCTTTTCTCAACCGGCAGTCTCGCGACTTGCGAAGCGATGTCACGATCCGGTGTGACATCTCGTTGATCTTGTCCCGGCTTAACTTCATCGCGTCGCCGGTGTCGCGGCCCGAGGCCCGTACGATCTTTCGCTGCTGGATCAACTGGTTCTTGATCTTGCGGAACATCTCCGAGTAGCTGATGCCGTTATTGGTCATGTAGACGCTATACTCTTCGAGCAGAGTGCGGACCTCATCGTTCAGACGGTCCTCTACGCTGAGTTCCTCAACGATCAGGTTATTGATCAGTTCGGCGACCGCTGGGATGTTTGTGATCTCTATCGTTGAACCGTCGGCGAGCTTGGCGGCCATCTGGCGGGAGAGGTAGGTGACGAATTCCTTGGCGATGAGCATGAAGCGTGAGATGTTCGGGCAGAACCCGGAAAAACCCTCAATTTCAGTGTAAGGACCGTTCACGAGGGGTGTCAAACCCACCCTGGCACCGTTAATGCGACTCTTCACCCTCGTGATGGCCGATGAACTCCTGGTCGATCCGCCGGCGGCCACCGAATCCTGCATCCGTTTCGTGCCAGTACTCAATGCCGGATTCGCCGAGCATGTAGCACAGCAGCACTTCGCGGCCCCGGTAGAAGGCGGGAAAATCGATCAGACCCCGGTCGAGATCTTTGACTTGAACGCCGTGAGCCGTGATCGCTTCCACCGATCTCCGGATCTCCTCGCCGGCGGACTCCTGCCGAGCCTTCAGTTCAAGCGCCCGCGCCCGATCAGGTTTTACGCCGCCCAGTTGCGTCACACGCCAGCGCATCCCGGCCATCGCAGCCTCGGCCGCCACCATTCGCCGCCTGGCGTCAACAGCCGCCAGAAGCAACGGACGGAGCATTGGAATCAGACCCTGCGCCTCCGCCAGATTGAAGTATCTCGACATCTCCGCCGCCGTGAAAATGAAGCGAAAGGTCTGAGTCTAGCACTCCTGACTGAAGCCGGTGTACCGAGCCCTTGAAAGTGTATTTTGAGTATGTTTTAATTAAGAACGGGATCTCACTATCATGAAGGCGGCCCGTGTTTCCATTGTTTTCACAATCCTGATTCATGGCGCAGCCGCCCGGGCTGAGAATGCAGCCCAGCCGGTGGGGGAAATTCGAGGACGCGTTCAATTGGCGGGATCTTCCTCGCCGCTTCATCACGCCACCATTGTGTTGATCCCTTCCGGCCGAACCACCGAAAGCGATGACGAAGGCAGATTCGCCTTCGACAATGTACCGCCCGGGGCTTATACGATGCTGGCCCACATGCATGCGCTGAGTGATGAACGCAAGACGGTCGAAGTCAGCGCCGGCAGGACGTCGGTGGTCACATTCCAGTTGAGGCTGCAACCGGTACGGGAAGCTGTCACCATTACGGCTACCGGCGAACAGGCGGAAGTCATGGAGACCTTCCAATCCGTTCTATCCAAGGAGAGCTACGAACTCACGGGTAAGGCGGCCGCCCCCAGTCTCGGCGATCTCTTGGATGGCGAAACCGGAGTCGCGAAGCGCAGTTACGGGCCGGGCACCGGACGACCGGTGATCCGCGGCTTCGACGGCGACCGCGTCCTGGTTCTTCAGGACGGCCTTCGCACAGGCACTCTCTCGTCTTCCTCTGGCGACCATGGTGAGCCTATCGATTCGAACGCGATTGAACGTGTCGAAGTTGTCAAAGGACCCGCCACGCTCTTGTACGGCAGCAACGCCATCGGCGGAGTGGTCAACATTCTGACCGAACATCACATCTTGCATCAGCACCCGCATGAAGGCATACGCGGTTCACTGAGCGCCACTGGGGGGACAGCCAATGCGATGGGCGGCGGCCACGGCAACTTCGAATTTGGTAGAGGTGATTGGATTGTCTACGCCTCAGGCGGCGGCACGCGGACGGGCGATTACAGAAGCGCGACCGGAGTTGTCGGAAACTCGGCCACAGAGATGAAACAGGCGGCCGGAGGCCTGGGGCGCTACAGCGAAAAGTTCAGCTTCAATCTCGGTTACGGTGTCCAAGAGGGCGTCTATGGGGTCCCAGTGGATCCCGCCGATGGTCAGGATCACGGCCACGAAGAAACCCACGGGCTCGTTTCTGGCAACTTCAATGGAGCGCTTCACGCAACCTCTCTTCTCGATGAGACGGAAACGAAAGAGCACCAAGACCACGGACCGGTTACGCTGAAGTGGCGCCGCCACAACACCAGGTTCCATGGAATACTCAAGGAACTTGGCCCGTATCTCGAACGCCTGCAACTCTCGGCCGGCTACACCGACTGGAACCACACGGAGATGGAGGGCGCCGAAGCCGGAACCCGCTTTTTCAACAAGCAGCTTGTCTACCGCGGAACCTTCACCCAGCGGCGCCGCGGCCGGCTCGACGGCAGTTTCGGCTTCTGGGGCATGACGCGCCGTTTCAACGCCCAGGGCGAGGAGGCGCTCGCCCCCAAGGTCAACCAAAACGCGTTGGCGTTGTTCGCCCTGGAGGAAATCAGCCTCAAACGTGTCCGTCTGCAGTTTGGCGGCCGGCTGGAGAGCAATCGCTATAGTCCTGACGGGCTCACTGCACGCTCTTTCACCGGCGCCTCGGCGTCTGCCGGCCTCTTCGTCCCGCTATGGCAAGACGGCGCCGCAGTGGTGAACTATATGCACTCCTATCGCGCGCCGTCGCTGGAGGAACTCTACAACAACGGCCCGCACCCTGGAAACGCCGTCTATGAGGTTGGTAACGCCAACTTGAAGCGCGAACTCAGTGACGGCGTCGATTTTGCCGTTCGCCACCGTGGCAGGCGCCTCCGCATGGAGACCAACCTTTTTCGTTATCACATGCACGACTTCGTCTACTTTCAGGCCACCGGAGTAGAGGACCACGGCCTGCCGGTAGCCGAATACAGGCAGGCTGATTCGCGCTTCGTCGGTGCGGAGTCGCGAATCGAAGTCGCCCTCAGACAACCACTCTGGCTGATGTTGGGTTTCGACGCCGTCGACGCGAATTTGACGGACTCGCGCGAGAATCTGCCCCGCATTCCACCCGTACGCGGCCGCCTCGGCCTCGACTACCACGCCAAGGGATTCAGTCTCCGGCCTGAGCTCGTTCTCACTCACCGGCAGTGGCAGATCGCATCGACCGAGTCGCCCACACCCGGTTACGCTCTGCTCAACCTGACCGCCAGCTACAACTGGACTACCCAGCACGTGATGCACACAATTTCGGCCAACTCGTTCAATCTTGGCGACCGCCTCTACCGCAACCACCTCAGCTTTATCAAGGCCTATGCCCCTGAGGTCGGACGGGGTATCCGTTTCTCATACACGCTCAACTGGTTCTGACCTGTGAGTCTTGCCCATGTGCCGGGCTGTACTGAGGCGCGACGGAGGCTGCTACACCAAGTCAGCGCCTGTGGGTAGCGGGCCATAGCTACTGGCGGAGCCAAGCGTTTAGATTCGCCTTTTGCTCCGAGGTTGCGTCGGGCCGGATCTCCAGCGACCAGGAAGCAGGCGATTCGAGAATGACCGGAAAGTCGATTGGCATGAGCTTATCGCGCCGCGAGATGAGCAGCCTCACTGAACTCTTCTCTTTGTAGTAGTCGAGGCGGGAAGGCCACTGGTCGGCCCGGAGGCGGTAGTCTTCGACGGCGATGATCTCGTCGTCGACGTTGAGGCCGGCGTTCCATGCGGGGGTATTGCGCTGGACGCGAGTGACCACGATCCGGCCGGAGGAGGAGTTCACTGTTGCGCCATTGGCGATTATCTTGCGGTTGGGCGCCGGACGGAAGCGGAGACCGTAGTAGTCGAGCGCCTCGGAGTAATCGAGTTCCTTGGTGGTTTCAAGGACGTCCTTGAACCAGGCGGAGAGATCGGAGCCGGCGACCTCGGAGGCTGTCTTGCGGAAATCTTCGGGAGCGAACCCCTTGGCGCCGCCGAAGCGCTTGTAGGCGAGGACCATGACGTCGTCGAGCGATTTGGTTCCTCCGGTCAGCTTGCGGATTCTGGCGTCCAGTAGAAATCCGATGACCTGGCCCTTGGTGTAGTAGCTGATGGAGGTGTTGCCGGAGTTCTCGTTGGGACGGTAGAGCTTGATCCAGGCGTCGAAGCTGGCGGTTTCAACGGGCTGAACCAGGCGTCCGGGAGTGGATTGAAGCTGGGCGATGGCGCCGCCCATGGCGCTGACGACCTGGGCCGGGGTGGAGAGTTTGGCCCGGCCGAGGGCCAGCGGGCCGTAGTAGGACGTAACGCCTTCGGCCAGCCAAAGCGACCGGGTATAGTTCTCGTTCTCAAAATCGAACGGGCCGAGTTCGACCGGGCGGAGGCGTTTCACGTTCCAAAGGTGGATGTACTCGTGGCTGACCAAGCCGAGCCATCCCTGGCGGGAGGGGCGGCGGACGCGGGGCGCCGAGGGATCTGCTCCACCGGGCGGTGTGGATTCCACGCCTGCGTAGGCCCAGCGGCTGGCGTTGAGCCAAGTGGAGTTGCGGTGTTCGAGGCCGCCGCCGGCTTCGATCAACATGTTGAAGAAGACGTACTTGTCATACGGCAGGCCACCCCACATGCGGCTGTATTCGGCGACGATTTTGGCGACGTCGCGGGTCGAGGCCGGGCCGTCCCACATGGGACCCTCGCCTTCGTTGACGAGATAGTGCTTCTTTCCTTCAACTTCGAATTCGTGGATGGGGCCGTTGCCGGCGTAGATGGGGCAGTCAAGGAGTTCGTCGAAATCGGCGGCGGTGTAGGTGTTGGGCGCACCCGGCTTGACGCTCATGCCGCTGATGTGCCGGGACCAGGATTTGGGCAGATCGATGGTGACTTCGTACGGGCCCTGCTGGCGGCCGACAGGGGTGACGAAGTTCGGCGCACCGTTGAGCATGGCGAAGCCTGCGTCAACCCAGTTGCCCTGAACCGAGCTTTCGTGGGCGTAGACCTTGTAATGGAGTTCGACGGCGCGGGCGCCGCCCGTCTGAATGAGCCAGCGGTTCTTGCGCGACTTGGTCCAGGTGAGGGGCTTGCCGTTGGCGGTAGCCTGGAAGTCCTCGACATTACGGGCGTATTCGCGGACGAGGTAGGAGCCGGGCGTCCAGACGGCCATGAAGACTTCGAGAGCCGGCCCCTGCGACGGGATGGAAGCCGTGACTTCGAGGTAATGGGTGTGCGGAGCGGGAAAGCTGACCGTGTAACGGATGGGTTCTTGGGCAAAGGCGCACAGAGCGAGTGTGGCGGCGAGGAGGAGGGTGCGGCGGGTCATGAAACTACAATGTTAATTGACTCACGGGTAGAGACGTTGAAGATCCACATCATTGGCGGCGGCTTGGCGGGGTGTGAGGCGGCTTGGGCGCTGGCGCGCGCCGGGCTGCGGTGCATCCTTCATGAGATGCGTCCGGCGAAATCGACCGAGGCGCACCAAACGGACCGGTTGGCAGAACTGGTGTGTTCGAATTCGCTGAAGAGCGACGCGGAGAACACGGCATCGTGGCTGCTGAAGCAGGAACTGCGGCGGTTGGGTTCGTTGTCGATGCAGGTGGCTGAACGGGCACGGGTGCCAGGCGGACATGCGTTAACGGTGGACCGGGAGGCGTTCGCCGCTGGGATGACGGAGGCGATTGAGGGCGAGCCGCTCATAGAGGTCCGGCGTGAGGAGTTGAGACGGATTCCGGGCGACGGGATCGTCATTGTCGCTTCCGGACCGCTGACGTCCGGGCCGCTCGCGGCTGACATTGCGGCGAGGACGGGGTCCGAGAGGCTGTACTTTTACGATTCGATCAGCCCGATTGTCGACGCGTCGACGATCGACAGGGAGAAGGTGTTCGCGGCGTCCAGATACGGGAAGTCGATCGACGGCGGCGACGATTATCTGAACTGCCCGCTGAACAAGGATGAATACACCGCTTTTGTCGAGGCGGTCCTCACCGCCGAATCCGCCGAAGCCCACATTCCCGAGGATGAAGCCATCCACGAGGGGAAAGTGCCGTTTTTCGAGGCGTGCCTGCCGATCGAGGAGATCGCGCGGCGGGGGCCCGATACGCTCCGGTTCGGGCCGATGAAACCGGTGGGGCTGACCGATCCGAGGACGGGGCGGTGGCCTTATGCGGCGGTGCAATTGCGCCAGGAATCACAGCGAGCCGACAGCTACAACCTGGTTGGATTCCAGAACCATATGAAGTTCCCGGAGCAGAAGCGGGTGTTCCGGATGATTCCCGGGCTGGAAAAGGCCGAGTTCCTCCGCTTTGGGCAGATGCACCGGAACACTTACATCAACGGCCCGGAGCTGTTGGATGCGACGTTGCGGTTGAAGAAAGAGCCGAGGGTGCTATTTGCGGGCCAGATTTCGGGCGTTGAGGGGTATGTTGAATCGATGGCGACCGGATTGATGGCTGGCATCCATGCCGCGGAGATGGCGATGGGGCGGGAACCACGGCGATTGCCGAGGGAGACGGCGATGGGGTCACTGTGCCACTACGTTGCGCATGCGGACCCGAAACGCTATCAGCCGGTCAATATCGCATTTGACGTGTTGCCACCGTTGGACGAGGATGCCAGGTTGAAGCTAAAGCGTGACAAGAAGGCTCGCCACGCGGAGGTGTGCCGGCGGGCTGAGCGAGCGCTGGAGGAGTGGTTGAGGGCAGGATGAGCGCACTGGGCGAGGCCATTCTGGAGTATCTGGGCGAGTTGGCGCGCGAGGGGGCGTCGGCGCACACGTTGCGGAACTATGGCGTGGACTTGCGGCAGTTCGAACTGTACTTCACGCGGCCTGGATTGGCTCCGCCGGAGCCGGCGGAGTTCGACCAGTGGCAGTTGAGAGAATGGCTGGCGGACCTTCACGGCCAGGGGTTGTCGAAGGTGACGATCCGGCGGAAGCTGGCCGCGGTCAGAGGGATGTTCGACTGCCAGTTGCGGCGCGGGCGGATTGGCGTGAACCGGGCAAAGCTCCTGACGACGCCAAAGATGCCGCAGAAGTTGCCTGAGGTGCCGACCGAGCAGCAAACCAATGGACTGATCGACGAAATCGCCGCGGACAAGCTGAAGCGGCCGATGCCGAAGCGGGATCTGGCGCTGTTCGAGATGCTGTACGGCTGTGGGTTGCGGATCAGCGAGGCGGTGGGGATGGATTTAGCGGACTTGGATCTCACCGAGGGTTGGGTGAAAGTCCGCGGCAAGCGGAAAAAGGAGCGGCAAGTGCCGCTGCCGCGCCGCGCTCTGTCCGCGATGAAAGCTTGGATCGAAGAACGAACGCCAGTGGCCGGCGTGGCGGCGGTGTTCGTGAACCACCACGGGGGCAGGCTGAGTGACCGGGGCGCGCGCGGGATTGTGAAGATGTATGCTGTGGCGTTGAGTGGCGATGCCGGGCTTCATCCGCATTCGCTGAGGCATGCATATGCCACGCACCTGCTAACGGCGGGCGCGGACTTGAGGGCGATTCAGGAGCTTTTGGGACACGCCTCGCTTTCGACGACGCAGAAGTACACAAAATTGTCACTCAAGGACCTGATGAAGGTTTACGACGAGTCGCATCCAAGGGCGTGAGCGGCGTCGAAAAACGCCCGGTTGCGGTCGGTTCGTGTATCGTCAATCAACATGGCGACCGGGATCGCGTCATTCAGGTTACGTCTGGGCCCAAACGAGTACAAATGTGAACTCAGACTACCCGAGGGGCCCGTCCGGGTTGCGGATGTGCTGCCGGCGCTATACGCGATTACCGGCCTGGTGATCGAGACCGGTATCGAGGAAGCCGAGAGCGCCGGGCGCACGGTCACTTGCAAGGCAGGATGTGGAGCGTGTTGCCGGCAATCGGTTCCAATCAGCGTGCACGAGGCGGAAGCGTTGCTCCAGGTGATCTCCGGGATGGATGAGGCGAGGCGCGAGAAGGTGAAGACCCGGTTTGAGGACGCCTTGCGCAAGATCGCCGGCGCTGGGATGCTCGATGATCTGCGGCGAATTGCGCCGTTGCAGGATGAGGCGCGAAGGGAGATCGCGCGAAGGTATTTCGCGCTGGGCATCGCGTGCCCGTTCCTCGAGAACGAGGCGTGCTCGATCTACGAAAATCGTCCGATCCGGTGCCGGGAGTACCTGGTGACCTCGCCTGCGGAACACTGCGCCGATCCGTCGCCGGAGACGGTCGAGGTGACGCCGCTCAGGGGTGCGCCGTTGCAGGCGTTGTACACCATCGGTGCGGGCGATTCCGGCACCCCGCCTGACCTGTTTCCGATGATTCTGCTGCCGGAATGGCAGGGCCCCTCGGAAAGCGCGCAGCTGCCAGCGCCAAAGATCCTGCAATCTTTTCTAACAGCGCTCGGCGGAGTGGCACCGGAGCCGATAGCCAAGCCAGACTAGCGAGGGCTCTCAATGATATCCAGTCCCGAAGGGGAATAAGCCAGCGGATCCTCCCGGCAAATGAGGTCCGAGGGCGGGCAATTGGACGCCGTCCGGGGAGGAGACGACGGGCATGCGGCCAGGATTTTTCCGGGCGGTTGTGACTGAGAACAACAAAACGCTCACGTCCTCGTGTATCGTCAATTCTCATGGGCACCGGGACAGCGACATTTACATTGCGGCTGGGTCAGAACGAATATAAGTGCGACATGCGGCTGCCGAATGGGCCGGTAAAGGTGACCGAATTGTTACCGGTCATGAATGCGGTAGCTGAGTTGGTGGTCGACAACGCCGTGGACGAAGCGGTGGCGGAGGGGCGGACGATCACCTGCAAGGCTGGCTGCGGCGCCTGCTGCAGGCAGCCGGTGCCCATCAGCGTGCACGAGGCGGAGATTTTGTTGAGGCTGGTAGCGGGCATGGAGTGGGAGAGACGGGTGAGGGTGGAGGCGCGGTTCGCGGATGCGATGAGGCGGATGCAGGAGAGCGGGTTGATTGAGGGGATGCGGGGCATCGGAAAGCTAACCGATGAGAACGAGCGCAGGGAGCTTGCGTTGCAGTACTTTGCGCTGGGGGTGCCCTGCCCGTTCCTTGAAGATGAGTCGTGTTCGATCTATGAGCACAGGCCGATGCGGTGCCGCGAGTACCTGGTCACGTCGCCGGCGGAAAATTGCGCCAAGCCGACGCCGGAGTCGGTGAAGATGGTGCAACTTAAGGGAGCACCGGCGCAGGCGCTGTACCGGCTGGGCTCGGGCGAAAGAGAAGTCGAGCCGGAGTTTGTCGTGATGACGCTGCTGCCGGAATGGAAGGGCAGCGCGGGCGAGGCTACGGTTCCCGCGCCTCAGATCCTGCAGACGTTTCTGATTTCGCTCGGCGGAGGGGGATCCAAATCAGAAGCCAAGCCAGAGTAGCGAAAGCGGCAAGTGAGAGCCAACTGCCCCAAGCGGGATAGAACGGTAGTGCATCGAAGCCGGTGAAGGCGTGGGTGAGAGATTGGATGCCCGTCAGGAAGAGTACGGCAAGCAGGATGCCGACGATGGCTTCGCCGGCGATGAGTCCAGAGGCGAGCAAGGTACCCGCATCCTCGGCTTTGCGGCGGCGCGCGTCGTCCAGACGGGCCATGACGCGCGACCCGAACCATTGAATGACGCCGCCAGCGAAGATGGCGGAGCTGGTGTCGAAGGGCAGGTACATACCGACGGCGACCAGCATCATCGCCTTGGCTCCGCACAGCAATAGTGCGACGCCGAACGCCGCTCCGATGGCGAGCAGCCCCCAAGCCATGTCACCGCCAACGATTCCCTTCGACAGTTGAGCCATCAGGCCGGCTTGAGGTGCGGGCAGGGCGCGGCCGCCGATGCCGCCGGTGGCTAGGTTGGCTTCATGAAGGGCGATGATGGGACCCATCAAAAAGAACGAAAGTGAGATGACGGCGACGATTTCAACAAGCTGCATCTTCCAGGGGGTACCGCCCAGGATGTGGCCAGCCTTCAAGTCCTGAATCATCGAGCCTGAGACCGAAACGGCAACTGCCACCACCGCGGCGACACCGAGTACGGCCGCGACCCCGGATGCGCCACGGACGCCCATGGCGAGAAGGAGCAGGGCGGCAAGGACGAGCGCGGAGAGCGTGAGACCGGAAAGCGGCTGATTCGAACTGCCGACAAGACCGACCAGATAACCGCCGACGGCTGACAAAAGAAACCCGGCGCCGCCCATGATGGCGGCTGCAACGATGGCGGAGGTCCAGCCACCTGTAAAGCCGTAGTAGATGGCGGTGATGGGGATGAAAAGGATGGCGAGCGAGAGGATGATCCAGCGCGCCGGGATGTCACGCTCCGTGCGGCCCTGCGCCGCAATGTGGGTGGCAGGGCGGAACGCGCCGCGCAGGGATTGGACGATGGACTTGCGCATTCGAAACATGGTCGATGCCGCGCCGACCAGCATCATGCCGACGGCGACGGGCCGGACGACGTTGTACCAAAGGGTATAGGAGGCGATGCCGTGGTCAGTGGTGGAGATTCGAGCGGCGAAGTCGGGGTCGAAGAAGAGGAGCAGGGGTATCAGGACCCACCAGGCGAGGATGCCGCCGGAGACGGTGATGGAGGCGAGTTCGGGCCCAATGATGTAGCCGATGCCGAGCAAAGCAGGCGACAGCGCAGGCGTGGTCCAGGCGAGGCCGCCTGTGTGTTCAACCGAACCGATGGGGGTTTTCGAGTAGTCGAAGTGGCGGATGACGCTCTTAGGGAATTGGATGAAGCCCTCGGCGAATTCGCGGAAAATCTGGATGCCCTTGTCGGATTTGAGAATCTGGATGATGCCGCCCAACGCCATGCCGCCAAAGATGAGGCGTGGCGCGGAACCGGAGTCCTGGCCGGCTTTGACGATTTCCGCCGAGGCGACAGACTCCGGCCAGGGGAGCGAAGGGTCTGAGACCAGCGGTTTGCGGAGAAGAATGATAAAAAAGATGCCTGCGAGACCGCCAGCGAGAAGGATGACGGTGGCGTCCCAGTAATGTGCGCGGAGATTGGACCATAGCCGGACGCCGTCGACTTCGACGAGGATGAATGCAGGCAGCGTGAAGATGGCGCCGGCGACCAGAGCTTCGCCCACGCTGGCGGCGGTGCGGGCGATGTTTTGTTCGAGAACGCCGCCGCGGATGCCTTTCATTCGGAACAAGGCCATGGCTATGACGGCAGCCGGAATGGTGGCGGCCACGGTCTGGCCGGCCTTCATGCCCAGATAGGCGTTGGCGGAGCCGAAGACGAAGGCGAGAAAAAGGCCAAGCAAAACGGCCTTGAGGGTCATCTCGTGTGGGGAGGTCGGGTTTGGCTGCACTTGGGATGAGTTTAGCGCGACGGGTCAAGCCGCCGGTGCGGTGACATAGAATGGGGGCGCGATGAGATCCATAGCCGCGTTCCCGATTCTCTTCGCGCTCGCCATTCCTGCGGCGGCGCAAACAACGCCGGTGTGGTCCGATGAGTTCGACAAAGACGGGCTGCCGGACGCGGCGAAATGGACCTATGACGTCGGCGGCCACGGGTGGGGCAACCGGGAACTTCAATTCTACCGGGCCGGCCGGATCGAGAACGCAGAGGTGAAGGGCGGCGTACTACGGATTACGGTGAGGAAGGAGAATCACGAGGGCAAGGAGTATACGTCGGCGAGGATGGTGTCGAAGGCGGGGTGGAGGTACGGCTACATCGAGATCCGGGCCAAACTGCCGAAGGGGCGGGGGACGTGGCCGGCGCTGTGGATGTTGCCGTCGAGCCACTGGGACGGAACCGGGCCGCGATGGCCGCTGTGCGGAGAGATCGACATCATGGAGCATGTAGGTTACGACGAAGGTGTGGTGCATGGCACAGTCCACACAGGCGCCTACAATCATGTGAAGGGGACGCAGAAAGGCAAACAGGTCGCGGTGCCGGATGCCACCGGCGAGTTCCACGTCTACGCCTTGGACTGGAAGCCGGGCAAGATCGAGATCATGGTGGACGGCAAGTCCTACTTTTCGTTTGCCGACGAGGGCGCGGGCCGGGAGGCGTGGCCGTTCGACGTTCCATTCAAACTGCTGATGAACATCGCGGTCGGCGGGAACTGGGGCGGAAGGCAGGGCGTGGACGAGAGCGTCTTTCCGCAGGCGATGGAGATTGACTATGTCAGGGTCTACGAGAAGAGGCCATGAGCGAACATAAGATGCGGCGGATGACATTGAACGATATCGGGCGCGGGCTGGAACTGTGCCGGGCGGCGAAGTGGAATCAGGTGGATCGGGACTGGCGATTCTTCGTCGAACAGACAAGGGCTGGGTGTCTGGTGGAAGAGCGAGAGGGGCGGGTGGTGGGAACGTCCGCCACGCTGGATTACGGGGAAGAGTTCGCCTGGATCGCGATGGTGCTGGTTGATCCGGAGTGCAGGGGGCAAGGGATCGGAACGAGGCTGCTGGTGGAGTCGATCCGCCTCCTGGAAGGCCGCAACTCGATCCGATTGGACGCCACGCCGGCCGGTGAGCGGGTCTACCGGCCGTTGGGATTCAAAGAGGAGTTTCCTTTGGCCAGATATGAAAGGCCAGCGGGGGAGTTTGCGGCGGAACCGTGCCCGGCGGTGAGCGCCGATGATTGGCGCTGGATTCTGAAACTCGACCGGGAGGCGTTTGGCGCGGACCGGGAGACGCTGCTGCGGTGGCTGGCCGAAGGAGCGCCGGATCTGGCAATGTCGGCGGGAGACGGGTATTGCTTTGGACGCCGCGGCTACAGGTTCGATCATATCGGGCCGATCGTGGCGCGGTCGGCGAACTCAGCCGGGAGGCTGCTCAGGGCCGCCATGGCGAAATGCAGCCGCGAAGTTGTTGTGGACGCGCCGGTGGAACACGAATCAGCACTTGAGGGACTGGGCTTCATCAAGCAGAGGCCATTCTTGAGGATGAGCCTGGGCCAGGCGCCCGTGTTCGATGCGGGACTCAACTTCGCGATCACAGGCCCTGAATTCGCCTAATCGTTTGGACGGGTATATGATTCGTCCATGCGATATCTCACAGCGATTTTTTGTCTATGCCTGTTCGTCGCTTTGAGCGGTGCTGCCTCGGCCCAGCCGCAGCAGTTGCCGGACGGCAGGGTGGTTTTCAAGATCAAGGCGCCCAAAGCGACGGAAGTCCTGTTGCGCGGCGATTGGATGGAAGGCGGCAAGGGCGTTCCGCTCACGAAGGATGAGCAGGGCGAGTGGTCGATTACGGTCGAGGGGATGGAACCGGACTTGTGGTCGTACAACTTCTTCGTCGATGGCGTGAAGACGGTCGATCCGGCGAACGCATTGATGAAGGGTGGCGCGAGGTATCTTGACAGCGCCGTGGATGTGAAAGGTCCGGCGGCGGAATTCCAGGCGCTCAAGAACGTCCCGCACGGGACGGTCACGGCGCACTGGTACATGTCGAAGGCGACAGGGACAGTGCGCCGCTTCCACGTTTACACTCCACCTGGCTATGATCCCAAGTCAAAGAAGAGGTACCCTGTGCTTTACCTGCTGCACGGCAGCGGCGACAGCGATCGCGAGTGGTCTTACTGGGGCAGGGCAAATTGGATCATCGACAACCTGCTGGCCGAAGGGAAGGTGAAACCGATGATTGTGGTGATGCCGGACGGCCATCCCGTGACAGGGACCGATCCGGCGGCGCGGGCGAAAGCAAGCGAGGTCTTCATGCAGGATCTGCTTGGATCGGTGATGCCGCTGGCCGAATCGGTCTATAGAATCGATGCGCGGCGCGAGATGCGGGCGTTGGCGGGATTGTCGATGGGTGGCGGCCAAACGCTCTACGTGGGTTTGCGGAACCTGGACAAGTTCTCTCACCTGGGCGTGTTCAGCATGGGCATCAGGAATGCGGATTTTGAGAAGGAGCACGCCGCAGTTTTCGCCGATCCGGCAAAAACCAACAAACAGTTGAAAGTGTTTCAGGTGATGTGCGGCAGGACCGACTTCCTCTACAAGTCGGCCGTGGCGCTGCACGAGACGCTTGATAGGGCCGGGATCAAGCACACCTGGGTGGAGAGCGCGGGCGGTCACATCTGGCCGAACTGGCGCCGCTACCTGCGGGACTTTGTGCCACTTCTGTTTTAAGCGGATGGGCGCGCGGGTTGCTACATTGAGAGGAACCACGCCATGCCCGGAATTGCGCGTCAGAGGGTGCGAAAGACGGTCAAAGCCACCGGCCTGAACCACCCATCGCTCTATGTGAACAGAGAACTGAGCCTGCTTGCGTTCCAGCGCCGCGTTTTGGAAGAGGCGCAGGACGAGAGCAACCCGCTGATTGAACGGGTGAAGTTTCTGTCGATTGTCGGGTCAAACCTCGACGAGTTCTTTATGGTCAGGGTGGCTGGACTATTGAACCAGGTGGAGTCGGGCATTGTCGACACGGGCCCTGACGGGATGCCGCCGGGCCAGCAGTTGGACGCGATTCGCGAAGAGTATGAGCGAATCATGGAGGATGCGCACGAGTGCCGCCGGGCGTTAGTGGAGGAGCTGCGGCAGGCCGGGATCGAAATCAAGAGCTTCGCCAAGCTGGACGAAGTCGAAAAGCGGGCCGCCCGGAAGTACTTTGACGAGACGATCTATCCGGTATTGACGCCGTTGGCGGTAGACCCAGGCCGGCCATTCCCGCACATTTCCAATCTAAGTCTGAACTTTTCCATCGTCATCCGGGGAACGAACGGAGAGGAGCGGTTCGCCAGGGTGAAAGTGCCCGATACGCTTCCCCAACTGGTGAATCTGGGTGGTCCGCGTGGGCGCTCGATGCGCCGGCACGTGACCTTGTGCTGGATTGAGGACCTGATCCAGGGATACATGGAGAAGTTGTTTCCCGGCATGGAGGTGATCGAGTCCCACCTTTTCCACGTGACACGCGACGCGGAGATGGAAATACAGGAGCTGGAATCGGGCGACCTGCTGGAGACGGTGGAGGAGGGCGTGCAGCAGAGGCGATTTGGCGCCGTGGTCCGGCTGAAGGTCCAGCAAACGATGCCGGGCTCAATCCTGGAGTTGCTGCGGACGAATCTTGAGATCGATGAAACGGAGGTCTACCGGATCAACGGCCCCCTGTCGCTCAGCCGGCTCCGGGCGATCTCTTCTGTTGACCGGCCGGACTTGAAATACCCGCATTTCACCCCTGCTCCATTCAAGGGCGTGAGAAAGAAGGAAGACCTCTTCACGGCAATCCGGCGATCGGACATCCTGATCCACCACCCGTTCGACTCTTTCCAAACCGTGGTGGACCTCATCACGAGCGCCGCCAAGGATCCTCAAGTGCTGGCCATCAAGATGACGCTGTATCGCGTCGGGCCGAATTCGCCTGTTGTAAAAGCACTCATGGACGCATGCGAGGACGGCAAACAGGTGGCGGCGATGGTGGAGTTGAAGGCGCGCTTCGACGAGGAGAGCAATATCGAGTGGGCGCGGGCATTGGAACGCGTGGGCGTCCATGTTGTGTATGGCTTCCCTGGCGTCAAAGTGCATTCAAAAGTGCTGCTGATCGTCAGAAAGGAGGGAGACAAGATCCGCCGCTACGTCCACCTTTCCACAGGCAACTACAACGCTGTGACGGCGCAGCTCTACACCGACATGGGACTGTTTACCTGCGCCGAGGAGTTCGGCGCGGACGCGACCGATTTGTTCAACTACCTCACCGGGTACTCGGCCAAAGGTGACTACCGGCAACTGCTCGTGGCGCCGGTGAACCTGCGGGAGAAGTTCGAGCAGATGATCCGCCGGGAGATTGAACATGCAAAAGCGGGGCACGAAGCGCGTCTGATCTTCAAGATGAACGCACTAGTGGACCAGCGGATCATTCGCTTGCTGTATGAGGCGTCACAAGCTGGGGTGGACATCGAGTTAATCTGCCGCGGCATCTGCTGCTTGCGGCCGGGCATTCAGGGCGTCAGCGAGCGTATCAGAGTGACGAGCATCGTGGGGCGGTTTCTGGAACACACGCGGATCTTCTACTTCCGCAATGGCGGCAAGGAAGAAATCTACCTCGGCTCGGCCGACCTGATGCCGCGAAACATCAACAGGAGGGTGGAGGCGCTGTTCCCGGTGTTGAAGCGTACCCTGGTGCGGGCAATCAAGGACAATGTGTTGAAGGTTTACCGCGAGGACAACGTGAAGGCGCGCGTCATGAACAGTCAGGGCGGCTACGAACGGGCATCCCGGCCGGAGAAAAGCAAGGCAGTTGAGGCGCAGGCGCTCTTGCTCAAGGCTCGCAAAGGCAGGAATTGAACGTCTCTCAAGCAATTCGGCGCAACCTGCGCAGCGCGGTGAACGTTTCACGAAGTAGTAGCATGATGTGGAGATGGGCGGCGGCCGCCGCTGTTGTGTGGGGTCTAGCCATGCCATGCACGGCGGAGAAACGCATTCGCCGCGCCGACATTTTGGCCCCATCGCCCTTGCCCGAAGGAAGTGTGCTCGTTGTCGGCTTTCTCGGCGCTTGGGAACAGTGGGACAACCCTAAGCGAAGCGTCCGGAAGCTGGCTCTCAGATTAAGGGACACGGCCGGGCCGAAGGTGTATGTCGAGACGGCGGGCAACCACAGCCGGCGCGTCATGAAGGGATTCATTTTTGAGGCTCTGGACAGAAACAAGGACAACAAACTCGATGAGGCTGAAGCAAAGGCGGTTGGCATCATCCTTTACGGGCAGAGTTTCGGCGGGGCGGCTGCGGTGAAACTGGCGAGGGAATTGAAGAAGTGGAACGTGCCGGTACTGTTGACGGTCCAGGTGGACAGCGTCGGGCGGGGCGACGCGGTGATCCCGGCGAACGTGAAGCGGGCGGTGAATCTCTATCAGCGGGATCCGGGTCCGGTCCGGGGGCAACCGACTATTCGAGCCGAGGACGCGTCGAAGACTCAGATCCTGGCGAACGTGCGGCACACCTACCTGCTTCGGGAGATCGAGATGGAGGACTATCCGCGGATCACGCGGGGGATGATGACGCTCTCTCATTGGAAAATGGACAACGACCCGATGGTTTGGGGCGAGGTGGAGGGATTCATCCGGGCGGAGATTCTGCGCTGGCAAGCGGCAAGGATAACTGGAGTTAAGGAATGACAGATCGATTCATCAGGCTGGGCTTCTCATTGATGCTGTTAGCGCCCGTTACCGCCTTTGGGCAGGATCCCGCGGCCCCTGCGGCGCCTGAGCCGATCACGTTATCGGACCTTGAGAAACTCGAGCGGCGGTACAAGGAGCAACTCGCCGAACAGCAAAAGGCGCTGGATGAGGTCACAAAGGAGATACAAAGGCTGAAAAGCGAAAGGCTCAACCTGGAATCCTACAAAAAGATGCAGGAGTCCAAGGACGCGCGCCAGGTGGATTTCAACTGGACCAAGATCAGTGAGCGTATCGACAAGGCGGCAGCTTACTACGATCTGGCGTGGCAGTTCACCGAAAACGCCGCGCCGGTGCTGGAACTGAGCGACGGCATGTTACGGTCGTTGAACGCGCTGGCCAGCGAGGAATCTCCGATCACGCAGGACCGCCTGAACAAGGCCATGGATTTTCTCGAACTGGAAGCGCGCCGGCGCAAGCGGATGGAGGTCGCCGGAGTGATGGCCCAAGGAGCGGTCAATGTCCTGAAACTCGATCTTGGCATCAATCTCATGCAGCAGATGCAAGGCAAGACCGACCAGTTCCGCGACAGTTACAAAACCCTGCTCTGCCTGAAGGAATTCACCATGAAGCAGGGCGCCAACCGGAGCCTTTTCCGGTCACAGATCGGCGTCCTCGATGAACAGCGACTGCGGACGTTGAAGTCGGTGGATGAACTCAGCGGAAAGCTGAAAGACCTTGTCACGCCGCAAGGGATCACGAAGAACATCACCGCGGCTGAATTCCGGTCCAGGGCAAAGGATTATTTCCTCAGTCTCAAGCCGCCGAAGAACGACGTTGTGGTCGCGAACGCCCCATGGTCCTACGCCGAGGGACGTTTGGAAGCGTGCTGGACGCTTCTGCGCGAATCGCAGCGTACGATCCGGCAACATCTGGCATTCATCGAGGCCCTTGAAGCCTTTGCGGCGAACAACGCCGGTTACCTTCAGGAGTTCAAAAAGCCTTGTTCAATCGATCCCACCGTGCGGTATGAAGTGGGCAACTCCATAGCCGAGTTTGAAAAAGCCAAGACCGGCTTCGCGGCGGCCAGAGCCAGGATCCAGAAGTCGGCGCCAGTACAGGTGTTGCTTGACCTGTAGGCTGGACTACTTCTTTTTCGGCCCGAGGGCGAGAATGTAGTAACGTGCGCGCGTGGCGCCAGCGTTGCGGAAACCATGCTCTTCCCCAGCGTTGATGTAGGCTAGAGACCCAGGCGTGAGCAGGGCTTTCCTCTCGCCGATCACAGATTCGAGCGTTCCCTCGCGGACGATGAGAATCTCATCGTGGATATGTTTGTGTGATCCGTGAGGTGCGCCTCCCGGCGGCAGTTCGGTTTCGTGGATCTCAATGGGGTAGGATGCGCTTGTTCTACCGTCGAGGATCGCGCGTTGCCGGTTTTCCCCACTGACCCTTACTGGAAGGTCCTCCCAGAGGTAGACCTTCGTGGGCAGCATCGACTGCGCTTCGGCGGGCGCCAGTGTGGCAAGCGTGGCGGCGAGTTCGCGGCGGGTGACCTTCATTGATCTACTCCTTTAACTGAGAGCGGCCGGATACCAAACAAATCTTAACGGATCGCGGAGTTTGCGGCTGGACGAATCACTTGGATAAACGGGCATGAGGGTATGAAAATACGGGTATGCTGATCAAACCGAAAGAACAATGCCGTTGGGACCAGGTGAGCCTGGGGGAGGTGATGCTGCGGCTGGATCCGGGCGATGAACGGATCTGGACGACGCGCCAGTTCCGCGCCTGGGAGGGCGGCGGTGAATACAACGTCGCACGTGGCTTGCGGCGCTGCTTTGGCTTGAAGACCGCCGTAGTGACGGCGTTCGCCGACAACCCGGTCGGACGGTTGATCGAGGATCTGATCAACCAGGGTGGCGTCGACCAGTCGCACGTCAAATGGGTGAAGTACGACGGCGTGGGGCGCTCGGTCCGAAACGGCTTGAACTTTACCGAGCGCGGATTCGGCGTGCGGGCGGCTCTTGGCTGTTCGGACCGCGGCCACACGGCAGCATCACAGATGAAGCCGGGCGAGATCGATTGGGACGAGATCTTCGGCAAGGAAGGCGCGCGCTGGCTGCACACGGGCGGGATCTTCTGCGCGCTGTCAGAGACGACGCCGCTGGTGGCGCGCGAGGCGATGCAGGCGGCTCGGCGTCATGGGGTGATTGTCAGCTACGATCTGAACTACCGCGAATCGCTGTGGAAGGGCATCGGCGGCAAGGACAAGGCGCGCGAGGTGAACCGTGAACTGGCTCAATACATCGACGTCATGCTTGGAAACGAGGAGGATTTCACCGCGGCCCTGGGCTTTGAAGTCGAGGGGCTGGACGAACACCTGTCGTCGCTCGATCCTGGCAACTTTAAGAAGATGATCCAGAAGGCGCTCGAGGCCTACCCGAACTTCAAAGTGGTGGCGACGACGCTTCGCAAGGCAACGACCGCGTCGAGAAACGACTGGGGCGCCATCTGCTGGCACGAGGGCGAGTTCTTTGAGGCGCCGCTGCGCAAGGATCTGGAGATCCTGGACCGCGTCGGCGGCGGTGATTCATTCGCTTCGGGGCTCATCTACGGTTTCCTTGCCGGCATGGGTCCGCAGTATGCGGTCGAGTGTGGCGCGGCGCACGGCGCGCTGGCCATGACAACGCCCGGCGACACCACCATGGCCCTTCTTGGCGAAGTCGAGAAAGTAATGAAGGGCGGCACGGCGCGCGTGGCGCGGTAGCCGCAGGGTTCAGCCGGCCAATTTATTGAAAGAAGCCGTTCCCGGCAGGCCATCTGGCCGGGGCGGCTTCTTTTTCTTTTGCGTCCGGTCACATATGATGTCTCTTGCGGCGCACTTCAGACCCGCGGGCCTGAAACGCGAAAGGAAACGCCGAAAGGAGACGTCATGGAGGTTTCAAGACGGGCATTCGTCGCGACAGCCGCCTCGGCTTCGCGCGTGATGGGGGCCAACGACAGGGTGCGGCTGGGCTGGATCGGAACCGGGAGCCGTGGCAGGCATCTGATGCGGATGGCCGCTGCGTCGGGTGTGAACTGCGAGGTCGTCGCCCTCTGCGACGCCTGGGACCAGAGACGGGAGGAGGGCGCTGGGGAAGTGGGCAAGCACTTCCCGTCGGCTGCCAAACCCACGCTGGTGGCAAAATACCGGGATCTGATCGAACGCAAGGATATCGACGCCGTCGTCGTGGCGACTCTCGATCATACCCACGCCAACATCACCGCCGAGGCCTGCAAGGCGGGCAAGGATGTCTTTGTCGAAAAGCCGATGACGTCGCTGCCCATGCAGGGTCATGAAGTCGTCAAGGCGCAGCGCGCCTACAATCGCATCGTCCAGGTTGGAGTCCAGCAGCGTTCGATCGCGCATTTCATCGAGGCCAAGCAGAAGTACGTCGATTCGGGCCGTCTCGGCAAGGTCCACATGGTCCGCACGGTCTGGAACGCCAACAGCGGATACTTGACGCCGGTTCCGCCCGGCATGGAAACCAAGCCCGCCGGACTGGACTGGGATGCAGTCCTCGGCTGGCTGCCGAAGATTCCGTGGGATCCGAAACGCTACTTCAACCGCTTCGCCTATTGGGATTTCTCTACCGGCGGACAGACCGGCGGGCTGTTTGTCCACATGGTCGACGTCGTGCACTGGTACCTAGGCATCAAACGCCCACTGGCCGCGGCGGCAATGGGTGGAATCTACCAATACAACGATGGGCGCGACACCGCCGACAACGTCAACTTCCTTCTGGAGTATCCGGAAAAACTGACCGTCACCTTCGAGGCGACCATCACGGACCTGCGCGGCGAGGAGTCAGCCGACATCATCTTCTTCGGCGAGGGCGGCCGGCTGAGCATTTTCCGCGGGCGCGCGCGCTTCCTGCCGCAGGGCAAAGGGGAACCCGAGTTGATGAAAGGAACGCCTGAACCGCCGCATATGGCAAACTTCCTTGAGTGCGTCAAAAGCCGCAAGGAGCCCAACGCCACCGCTTACGACGGCCACTACGCCGCCATGGCCTGCCACATCGGTAACATCGCGTACAAGGAGCGCCGCATCATTCAATGGCGCAAGGAATGGGACATCGCGTGAGCGCGGGAGACGACAAATGAGCATCGAACCAGGGATCAATCTCGAATACATCCGCTCGAAGGACAAGCCGTTCATCGCCGGCATCCACACCGCATCGAAGATGGGCTACAAGTGGGTGGAGCCGATGGTGCATAACGGCCGGGAGCTGTTGTCCGAAGCCGGCTACTTCCACTCCGTCTCAATGGACGAGGATCCGCTGCTTATCCGCGACATCCTCCAGCAGTACTGTGTCCGCCCGTCAGGTCTCTCTGCGCACTGCCCGCTGATGCGGCCCGAAGTGTCGGTGCCGTACCTTGAAAAGGCCATCCGCTTCGCCGCCGCGCTGGGCGCCAAGTGCGTGAACACTGACGAAGGCGTACGTCCGCCGTGGGTGACACGCGACGAGGCGCACGACGTGATGCGCTACACGCTGAAGGCGGTGCTGCGCGTCGCCGAACGCCATGGCATTTATGTCGGCATCGAAGACCATCAGGAGTTTTCGAAGACCACCGAAGGTTTGCTCCGCATCGCCACGCTGGTGGATTCGCCGATGCTCAAGATCAACTACGATACCGGCAATGCGCTGATTTCGGGCGAGGACCCCTATGCCGGCTTGGAGGCGTGCGGGGACCGTTTGATCCACATTCACGCCAAAGATATCTCGATGGAGCACGCCTCGGCTGAGCAGGGCAAGGTCACCGGCACGCCCGTTGGCTGCGCCTGCGGCGACGGCCTCGTCGATTGGCGCCGCGTGGTCACGATTCTCAAGAAACACAACTTCCACGGTGTGCTATCGGTCGAATGCGGCACACCGGAGCAGGCCGAGCGCAGCCTGAGCCATCTGAACACGGTCATCGAGGCATTGAATGAACACGATTCGCTTCGCATCGCTTCTGGTTCTTAGTTCGTTCGGCTTTGCCGGAGCGCAACAAATTCCAGACAAGTTCTACTTCCAGGAAGGCAAGATCCGCGTCCTCATTCTCTCCGGGCGCAACAATCATGATTGGCGCGACACCACGCCGCACCTGCGGCGCATCCTCGACGCGACGGGCAAGTTCGACGTGCGGGTGACCGAAGAACCGTCGGGCCTGAATGCCGAGACCCTTCGTCCGTACGACGTGCTCGTGGCCGACTACTGCGGTCCGCGCTGGGGGCCGCAAGCCGAAGCGGCGGTGGAAGCATTTGTTCGCGAAGGCAGAGGGCTGGTCGTCGTTCACGCATCGTCCTACCCCTTCGGAGACCGGCTCGTGCTGGGCGAAAAGATGACAAATACGGGCGTCCGGCAAGCGCCCTGGACGGCCTGGGCAGAAATGGTCGGGGCGAAGTGGCAGGAGGGCGACGGAGCCAAGGGCATTCCGAAGACCGGCCATGGCCGTCGCCACGTCTACGAAGTGAAATGGAAGGACCCCGCGCATCCCGTCGCCGCCGGACTCGCTCCTTCGTTCATGACGAGCGATGAACTCTATTACAGTTTCGTCCTGTCGCCGAAGATCCATGTCCTCGCCGATGCCTTCAACGCCAAGGAGGAGGGCGGCAGCGGGAAGGATGATCCGCTGATCTGGACCAATATCTACGGCAAGGGCCGCGTTTTCCAGACAGCCCTCGGCCACGACGTGCACGCCATGATGTCTCAAGGCTTTCTTGACTCATTTGCCAGGGGCGTCGAATGGGCCGCGCGTTCGGCAGTCACCATTCCGTCCAATGTCAGCCTGAATCCCAAAAACAGCGACGCCGTTCGCGTCCTGTTGGTCACCGGCGGCCACGACCACGACGCCAGCCTCTACGAGATGTTCGAGCATCAACGCGATCTCCGCGTCACAGTTGACCCCCATCCTGGCCCGTTCCGCGGCGATCTGCGGGAGAAGTACGACGTTCTCGTGCTCTACGATTTCAACCAGGAATTGACCGACGTCAAGCGCAAGAACCTGCGCGACTTTGTCGAATCCGGCAAGGGCTTGGTCGTGCTTCACCACGCCATCGCCAACTACCAGAATTGGGAATGGTGGTGGAAGGAGGTCGTCGGCGGCAAGTATCTCCTGAAAGACGATCCTTCGATGGGGATGAAAATGTCCACCTACAAGCACGATGTCGACTTGCGCCTGGAACCAGCCGGCAAACACCCCATCCTTAAAGGCATCACTTCCGCCTGGATGCGGGACGAGTCCTACAAAGGGATGTGGCGTGCGCCAAACACACAAGTTCTGATCACGACCAGGCACGAGACTTCGGACGAAGCCCTGGCCTGGATCAGCCCATACGGCAAATCGAAAGTCGTCTTCATCCAGCTCGGGCATGACCGAATGGCTCACGAAAACCCCTGGTACCGGCGCCTGGTGCGGAACGCGATCCTCTGGTCTGCTGGCAAGGAACCGTAACTCCGGGAGGGTTTGGTTCGCCTAAACAACTTCGTTTGGTAATTCACATATGAAACAAGCTCTTAGACTCCTATCGTGCGCTGCGGCCCTGACTTTGGCCGCCGCCGCACAAGACCGTGTCGATCTCGACACGATCTACAAGATCAAGCAGGAGGCAATCCAAAACTCCCAGGTGATGGACCATCTGTTCCAACTCACCGAAGTTCACGGACAGCGCCTGACGGGATCTCCGAACTACAAGAAGGCCGCCGAATGGGTGGTGAAACAGCTCCAGGACTGGGGCCTGAAGAACGCCCGGCTCGAGAAGTGGGGGCCGTTCGGCCGTGCCTGGCAGAACGAACGCTTCGCCGCCCACATGATCGAGCCGAGTTATCAGCCGCTGATCGGATTCCCGCTGGCGTGGTCGAAGTCGACCGAAGGCGTCGTGACGGGCGAGGCGGTGATCGCCGTCATCCAGACGGAAGCTGACCTTGCGAAATTCAAAGGGCAACTGAAGGGCAAGATCGTGCTCTCGGTTGCACCCCGCGAAATCACGATGCAGGACAAGCCTCTCAGCTCACGTTACACGGATGCGCAACTGGCCGAAATCGCCGAGGCTCCCGATATGACCCCCCGCATGTTCGGACCGGGCCGCCCCGGCGGTCCTGGCAATTTCATGCAACAGATGGCGCTACGCAAGAAGATCGCGGCCTTCTGGGCCGAGGAAGCTCCGGCTGTGCTGATCCAGCACGGCTATCGCAACGACGGTGGCACCATCGCCGCCTCGTCAGCCGGCAACCGCGACCCATCCATGCCGCTCGCGCCGCCAACCATCGCCATTACGCCCGAGCACTACAACCGCATCTACCGCCTCCTCGACAAAAAGATCCCGGTGAAGCTCGAAGTCGAAGTCCGCAACTTGATTGGCGACACCAACGACGATTCGTTCAACGTCGTCGCCGACATCCCAGGCACGGGCAAGCACAAGGATGAAGTCGTCATCATCGGCGGTCACCTCGATTCATGGCACGGCG
Organism: Bryobacteraceae bacterium; assembly: GCA_029975915.1. The sequence continues at coordinate 139,125 of JARKOC010000371.1, read as the reverse complement.
GAACCGGAGCCACCGACAATGCCAGCGGCTCAGCCGTCATGATGGAGGTGATCCGCGTCCTCACCAAACTCAAGCTCCCGCTGGACCGCACAGTCCGCATCGCGCTCTGGAGCGGTGAAGAGCAAGGACTGCTCGGCTCGCGCGCCTATGTGAAGGAACATTTCGCCGATCCCACGACGATGAAGACCACCAGTGAATGGGAAAAGGTCTCTGCCTACTACAACATAGACAACGGCGGCGGCAAGATCCGCGGCATCTACCTCCAAGGCAACGAAGCAGCCAGACCCGTCTTCGAGGCCCTGCTTGCTCCTTTCAAGGACATGGGCGCCGCCACAGTCACCATTAAGAACACATCGGGCACCGATCACCAGTCTTTCGACGCCGTGGGGATTCCGGGCTTCCAGTTCATCCAGGACCCTCTTGAATACTCCACACGAACGCATCATTCGAACATGGATGTCTACGACCGCATCCAACGCGGCGACATGATCCAGATGTCCACTATTCTCAGTTCGCTGGTCTACCACACGGCCAACCGGGATCAAAAGATTCCGCGCAAGCCCAAGCCGGAGCCCCGCCCGGCAGGCCGCGGTCCGATGAGTTTCTAGAAGGCGACCAATCAAAAAAACGGGCCCGGAAGGCTTCTCGTCGCCCTCCGGGCCTTCACTTGTGCGGCGTGCGGACCATCCTTAGGTTCAACTGGCGCGCCTGATATGCGATCCTATTCCTTCCGGTTGTTGCTGGAAATGGCGATCCATCTTTTACGACCGGCGCCCCATCTGTCCCTTGCAAGGCAATCTTCTTTCCCTGCCTCTGCGTGGCAGTCGCGCCACCCTGTGGGGCTCCTCGTGTCCCGGCAACCGGCGAGAATCTAAGATGCATAACCTCGACCTCATTACGACCCTTGCCGGTGGCTTCATCGGGGCGCTGGGTCTGGGTTACCTCACGCACCGCCTCGGTTGGTCGCCGATCGTCGGTTACCTGCTCGCGGGTATCCTGGTCGGTCCTCACACGCCGGGTTTTGTCGCCAACCGCGCCATGGCCGAACAGTTGGCCGAAGTGGGTGTAATCCTCCTTATGTTCGGCGTAGGTCTCCACTTCCATCTGAAAGATCTCATGGCAGTCAGGAAAATCGCCATCGCCGGCGCCCTGGTTCAGAGCACAGTGGCAACGGCACTCAGTGCGGTGGTTTTCCACGCGCTGGGCTGGAGTTGGAATCAAGGCATCGTATTCGGCATGGCGCTGTCGGTCGCCAGCACGGTTGTCCTGGTCAGGGTACTCTCCGACAACGGCCAACTCGTCAGCCCGACCGGGCGCATTGCCGTTGGCTGGCTTGTGATGGAAGACATCTTTACGGTCTTCGTTCTCGTCCTGCTGCCGGTCCTGTTTTCCGCCACCGGCGAGAAGTCCGGATACAGCCTGCCGGCGGCCATCGGCATTGCTACCCTCAAGCTTTCCGTTTTTATTTTGTTCACGTTGTTCGCCGGTGGATGGGTGATTCCCAAGCTCCTTAAACAGGTGACCGCGACCCGCTCGCGCGAGTTGTTCACACTCAGTGTCTTGGCCATCGCGCTGGGCATAGCCGTCGGTTCGTCCTACTTCTTCGACGTATCCATGGCCCTCGGAGCTTTTCTTGCAGGCATGGTTGTCGGGCAATCCGAGTTCAGCGCACGTGCAGGGTCTGAGGCGCTGCCCATGCGGGATGCCTTCGCGGTGATGTTCTTCCTCTCGGTGGGGATGCTGTTTGATCCCTTCCAGGCGTTTGAATCACCCATTCTGATCGCCGCCACGCTCGCAATAGTCTTGCTCGGTAAACCATTAGCCGCCATTTTAATCGTGGCGATCCTGGGCTATAGCTTCCGCATCGGACTCGGTGTTGCCCTTGTCCTGGCCCAGATCGGCGAATTCTCCTTCTTGCTTGCTGCGCTCGGGCTCAAGCTTGGCGCCTTGCCGCAAAGCGCCATGAACCCGATCATTGCCGTGGCGATCATCTCCATCATGTTGAATCCGCTGATCTACCGGCTTGTCGGTCCTCTTGACCGCCTTGTCGAGCGCCATCGGTTCCTGTGGCGTCTCCTGAACCGGAGGGCCGCGGCGGAGAGTGCAAGTCAGGCCGCGGATGCTGAGGAGAGCCTTCCCTCTCACCGGGCCGTGATTGTCGGCTACGGCCCGATCGGCGAGTTGGTCGCCCGCATCCTGCGTCAGCACGGCATCGAGCCCACCGTCATCGAGATGAATCTGGATACCATCCGGCGCATGCGCTCGGAGGGGATCAAGACCGTCTATGGCGACGCCAACAAGCACGAGATTCTCGAACAGGCCGGGATCAAATCGGCTTCGAGTCTGATCCTGAGCGCTTCGGGGACGTCTGGCGCCACTGAAGCGGTGAGGGCTGCGCGGGAGATCAATCCGGATATCCACGTCGTCGCGCGTGCCGGCTTTCTGCGTGAAGCGGAAGCGCTAAGATACGCAGGGGCATCAGCGGTCTTCTCGGGTGAAGGTGAGGTTGCGGTGGCAATCGCCGGGAGCATCTTGTTGAAACTCGGCGCGACGCCTGACCAACTTGACGAAGCCCGCCAGCGCATCAGAAACGGCATCCAGAGCGCACCGGTTTAGACACGGCTTGCAGCAGTGAACCTCATCTTCAAGCCAAAACTGCGCCAATCCACTTAGACCGTGCGATGCTTTCCTCATGCAGGTTTTTTGGGACATTCTCATCGAACTCGTAGGCCTCCTGGCCGCCGCGTTCGCAATGGGACTCGTCGCTCAACGGCTCAAACAGGATGCGATCGTCGGCCATCTGCTGGCTGGTCTCGCCCTAGGCCCTGGCATCCTAGGACTCGTCCGCAGCGTGGACCTGGTGATGGGACTCGCCGAGATCGGCGTATCCCTGCTGCTATTCACCATCGGCCTGGAATTCTCCCTGACCAAGCTGCGCGCCATGGGACGTATCGCGCTGCTGGGTGGCGGCCTGCAAATCGCGCTGACCGTCTTGTTTGCCCAGCCGCTGGGAGCCTTGCTCGGACTATCCTACGTCGGCGCCTTGACCATGGGGTTGGCCTTCTCCATGAGTTCGACGGCGATCGTTCTGCGAATCATCGCCGCCCGTGGCGAAAGCGATTCCCCTTACGGCAGGGCAGCTACTGGCGTGCTCCTCATGCAGGACCTTGCGATTGCGCCGCTGCTCATCGTGATGCAGACCATGGCTGGAGGTAAAGCCGGAACCGCCGGCGCACTGGCTGTTCTCATCGCGCTCGCCAAGGCCCTGGCCTTCGGAGCCGTGCTCTATGTGGTTCTCCGGAATGCTCTGCCCTGGCTCGTGAAGGGGTCGTCGCCGCAGCTGCTTCGCGAAGCTCCGGTCGTGTTGTCGATCGGCACCTGTCTCGGCTGTACCTGGTGGGCGCACGCGCTGGGCCTGTCGCCGGCCCTCGGCGCATTCCTTGGAGGCGCGTTGCTGGGAGAACTGCCCTACGCTCACCAGATCCGCGCCGACATCATTCCGCTCCGCGCAGTCTTCGTCACCGTCTTCTTCGTCTCAATCGGTTTGTTGGCTACCCCTCCCAGGCTCCAGGACGTTGGATTGATCATCCTCCTCGCGGCGTCGATCCTTTTCATCAAAACAGCCGCGGCGACACTAGCCCTCAGAGCCGCGGGGCTGTCCGCAGCCGTGGCTGTCCGCAGCGCAGTCGTAGTCTCCCAAATCGGCGAGTTCAGCTTTGTCATGCTCACCCTGGCCCAGCAGTCCAGGCTGCTCCCAAACCAGAGTGCGAGCCTGATGGTTTCAGCCTCGGTACTGACGATGTTGCTCACGCCCTACCTCTTCGGTCTCGCTCCGAAGCTGTCGGGTTTCTTTGCTATGAAACCAGATCCGGAGAGGCCCAGGTCCTCTGGCCGCAACACGATCCTCGTTGCCGGTTTCGGCCCCGCCGGTGAAGAGGTCGTCCATACACTCAACGCGCACGGATTCGAACCTCACGTCATTGACCTCAACCCCCGAGCCGCCTCAAAACATGTCCACTACGGCGACGCCTCGCAGCCTGAGATCCTCACTGAAGCAGGCGTCGCGGACGCCAAGGGCGTGGTGATCACGGTCCCGGATCCCGCCGCCGCTGCCGCCATTGTCAACTCAGTTCGTTCGATGAGGCCGGACATCCCGGTCATCGTCCGTTCCCGCCACAGCCGCTCCGCTGCGGCTCTGCTCGCCGCCGGCGCTACGACTGTCGTGGACGAAGAGCGGACGGTGGGACGAAATCTCTCCAAATTGGCCCTTCAACTGTTCCGGTTTACCGCCGCCCGAAGTGACGGTCGGCAAACTTGATCCACTGCTCCCAGTCGTAGTCTGTCACGTCGTGCTTGCCCGCACGGACGTGATAGCCCACGGCGTCACCCACTGGCTGGTGGATGCCCGGCATCTGGTCTGTCTCAATGCCTTTCTTCCCGAACAGCCGCCAGACCGGACTGGCCGCCACCCCGGCGAGGAACTCGCCCTTCGGGTCGGCCCATTTGTCTTCTTCAGCGCTGCAAATGTACACCGGCCGCGGCGCGATCAGCGCAATCAGGAAGTGCGCGTCAAACGGCATATCGGCCACGCGCTCGTTGTACTGTTTGTAGTTGCCCGCGAACCAGTGCGGGAAGCTCGTGTTCAGGTTCCTGACATTCTCCCCGAACATCCTCCGGCTGATGGCCGCGCCGCCCTCGCCTGAATCGTTGGAAATCACGATGGCGAACCTCTGGTCAGCCGCGCCAGCCCACAGCGCCGTCTTGCCCAGCCGCGAATGGCCCATCACCGCCACCTTCTTCGCATCTACGGCCTTGTCGGTCTCCAGATAATCCATCGCCCGGCTCAGGCCCCACGCCCAGGCGCCGATCGCGCCCCACTCATCCGGCGCGAACCCCGTCTGGCCGTCCTTCAAATAGAAGTGCCGGACACTGTGCGGCAAGCCGCCGTTGAAGTCGGGCTCGATATCGCAGTAGTACATGGTCGCCAGACCGTAGCCGGCCTCGAGAATCTTGTCGATCGACCAACGCGATTTGACCGATCCGCGGCTCGATTCAGGCGCAATGGCGGGCGGCGTCTTGCCGTCCCTGCTCCATACGGTAGCCAGTTTGATGCCCGGCTCAGCCGACACAGCATGGTTGCCGCCGAAATTCAGTCCCAGGAAGACCGGAACCGGCCCTTTCGCCGCAGCCGGCAGGTACAACAACAGACCCAGCCGCTTGCCAGACGTGTTGATCGAAATCTCCTTCCGGACGGCTTTGCCTCCCAGAGCGCCCTTCTCCACTGACAACAGCTCGAATGTCATCTTCTCCGGACGCGCTGGTGACTTTCCGAACATCTGATTCTCGAGCACTCTGAAAATCTCCGGCCGGCGCTTCTGCAGCCATGTCTTGGAATCACGGACAGGCTGTCCTGATTCCATCTTGAGCAGCGCCGGCAGAGTGTATGCCGGGACTTTGGACTCGTCATAGTTCGTCCCCGCTGGCTGCGCAACGGCAGCCACAGTTATGAGGGATGCCAACAATATGGTTCGCATAGCGTCTCCGCCGCCATTCTACATCCAGGCCCGGCACCTTGCCTGATCACCAATTTGGGTTTACTATCTTAAGATAGCTTCTCGATCATTGACAAGTTATTCCCGTTTGAGTGTTGGCGTGTTACGATTTTCAGTCGTGAGGTCAGCAAAATGAAACTCCGTCTCACTATTCTTGCCATCGTGGCAGCCCTCTCGGCATGGGGGCAGACACGTGGCACAGTCTCAGGCACCGTGATCGACCCTACAGGCGCCTCAGTGCCTGGCGCAAAGGTTCAGGTCAACTCCACCGCCATCGGTCTCACCCGGCAGACCATAACGAACGACACGGGATTCTTCACAGTCCCGTCTCTGCCCTCGGCCGAGTACGAAGTCAAAGTCGAGGCCAATGGTTTTAAGACTCTGGTCCGTGGCGGCATCAAGCTTGAGACCGACCAGCAGGTCTCGCTGTCGCTCCAGGTCGAAGTCGGACAACTGGCGGAAACCGTCGAGGTGACCACCGATGCCCCGCTCATCGAAACATCCAACGGCGAAGTCGCCCGCACCGTGACCCAGGCGCAACTTCAGAACTTTGCCCTCCCAGGCCGCAACCCCTTCTATATGCTCGGCATCATGCCCGGCGTCGTGTCCCGCTACGGCAACTTCATGACTGACTTCCGCGGCACGAGTTACTCCATGGGCGGCCTCCAGATCAACGGACAGCGCAAGGACATGAACTTCATCTCGGTCGACGGCGTCAACAACGGCCGGAACCGTGACGGCGTCCAGCAGAACAATATCATGGGCGTCGATTTCGTCGAAGAAGTCAAAGTGGCCGCCACTCGCTACGCCCCCGAATACGGCCGCTCCACCGGCGCGCAGGTCAATTTCACCACCCGGCGCGGCACGCAGGACTTCCACCTCTCCGCCTATGAGTTCTACTTCTCGGAAGCCTTCGCCGCCCAGCAATATGTTGTCGGCGGTCGTCCCCGCATCCGCTACCACAATTACGGCTTCACCCTCGGCGGACCCGTCTACATTCCAGGTAAGTGGAACACGGAAAAGAACAAGCTGTTCTTCTTCGTCGGTCTGGAAGCCCGCACCAACTCCGGCTTCAACCAAAAAACTTCCATCATCCCGACCACACTTGAACGCAACGGCGACTTCAGCGCCAGCGCCCTGAAGCCAGTCGATCCGGATACTAAGGCGCCGTTCCCCAATCACCTGATTCCCGTGGCACGGATCAGCGCTTTCGGCAAGGCCCTTCAGAAGGTCTATCCGAATCCCAACTACACCGGTCCGGGCGCCAACTTCTATGCCAGTAACTCCCAGCCCACCGAATCCAACGACCTGATCTACCGGCTCGACTACAACATCAAGCCTAATTGGTCGCTCAGCTTCCGCGCACTGCCCGGACAACAGGACTTCATTTCATTCTTCGATAACACCGGCAACAACATCCCGCTGTTCCAGGCCTATCGCGACCGCCGCGGCAACAACTACGTCGCCACGCTGAACACGGTCGTCAATGCCACTACGATCAATGAACTCAGCTACGGCTACTCCGACTACCGTGAAGACTTCCGCATGATCGGCGACGGCATCAAACGCGCCACCTACGGCTTCACGTTCCCTGAGGTCTTCGCCGGCAACCGCCTCGACCGCATCCCCAACGTCTCCATCAACGGATTCACCGGCATCAGCGGCGGCGGCCACCCCAGCTACGCCCGCACGCCCACTTTCATCCTGCGCGAGAATTTCTCCAAAATTATCGGTTCCCACACCCTCAAGGCCGGTTTCTACATGGAATGGATGCGCATGAACGAGTTGAATCAAGCCGTCGACAATGGCGCCTTCACGTTCACCAGTTCCGCCTCCAACCCGCGCAACTCCGGCCACCCGTGGGCCAACGCCCTGCTTGGCAACTTCGACTCCTATAGCGAAGTCAGCGCGCCCGTGCAGACCATCTACCAGTCCTACGACCGTGAGTTCTACATCCAGGACTCCTGGCGCATGAACCGCCGTCTGACCATGGAATACGGCATGCGCTGGGCCTTCATCGCCCCCTGGGGCGCGCGCGACAATAACTTGGTCGCCTTCATGGCCAAGTACTGGGATCCCGCCAAGGCGCCTCAAGTGGCCGCCAACGGATCCATCGTCCCCGGCACTGGCGACTACTACAACGGTCTCGTCCTGCCTGGCTCCGGCTGGCCCGACTCGGCCAAGGGCCGCGTCCTCCAGTACGACGACGCCACTTTCAAGGCGATGTTCAAAGGCTTGCCCAAGGGCTTCAACCCCGTCCGCAAAACGAACTTCCAGCCCCGTCTGAGCTTTGCCTATGACGTCTTCGGCAACGGCAAACTGGCCATCCGCGCCGGCGCCGGCGTCTTCCATGGCGTTACCGGCATCGCCTACTCGGGCTGGTACCTGGGCGCTCGCGCTCCGCTCATCCAGCAGACCGCCATCTCGAACGGTCTCGCCGACAACCCGTCCAGCGGCATCCCCAACACCACCCAGTTCCCAATCGCCGCCAACTCCTTGCCCGAGGAGTACAAGATGCCGACCATGTACAACTACAGCTTCGGCATCCAAACCCTGCTGCCCTACAAGACCCAGCTCGACGTCAGCTACGTCGGCAACAGCGGCCGCCACCTCTCTCTTTCGCGCCCCATCAACTTCCTGACGCCTCAGCAGCAGTCGCAGTACGTCGGTCAGGACACCCGCCGCTACCTGCCTTACCGCGGCCTTGGCGGCATCACCATGGTCGAGCCGTCGGCCACCTCCAGCTACAATTCGATGCAAATGGCCGTCCGCCGCCGCACCGGCGACTTCACCTACAGCTTCTCCTACACCCTCGGCAAGATCATCGGCTACGGCAATGAAGGCATCGCCGGCGGCATGCAGGATCCGCTGAATATCCGAGCCGACCGCTCTGAACTCGAAGAAAGCCGCCGCCACTACGCCGTCATCATGCATACGTACGAACTGCCCTGGTACCGCAAACAGCAGGGCTTCCTCGGCCGTGTGCTGGGCGGTTGGTCCGTCACGGGCGTCTGGACGCTTACATCGGGCCGTCTCTTCTCGCCAGGACTGACCTCGGTTTCAGGTGGCGTCGCCACCCGTCCCAACGTGGTCGGCGAATGGTACCTGGAACCTGACAAGCGTTCCTTGTTCCGCTATTTCAACACCGCCGCCTTCGCCCGCCCGGCGTCTTGGACCTTCGGCAACGCCGGAAAGTGGATCATCCGCGGACCCGGCTCCATCGACTTGAGCGCCTTCGCCCTGAAGGAAATCCGTGTTCTCGAGAACATGAAGGTTCAACTTCGCATTGAGTCGTTCAATGCCATGAACCACATGAACCTCGGCGGCTTCAACACGACGCTTGGCAACTCCGCCTTTGGCCAGATCAACGACGTCGGCTCGCCGCGCTACTTCCAGTTCGGCGCCAAGCTGATCTGGTAAACCAAACGAACCCGTTTCCCCCTGCCGGCCTCGTTCGTCTTCGGGCGAGCGGGGCCGGTTCTTTTTGTGCCTGCCCTATTGTCTGCGGTTCAGCGGCCCCAGCGAATCCAGCGGGCTCTGCGCCGCTGGAGAGGGGAACACCGGCAGCGGCCCGCCCCGCACCAGTCGCATAGAACAGCCAAAGTTTTCCCCGCAGATGACGTCCCAATCCACCTCCATGCCCGTGAACCCCCGGATGCTGTTGTGCTGGCACACCTCCAACATCCGCGCCACCACGCTCCGCGCGGTCTCATTCGCCGACTCGATCGTCGCCGACCTCTGCATCAGCCCGTTCGACGCCACCCCCGGAGTCATCCACACTTTGAACCCCGCTTGGAACGATAACTGCCTGCCCATCTCCTCCAGTAGCGGAATCAATGCCCTTGTGCCCTTCGAAATCGACACGGGGTACTCTAGTGGCGAACGCGCCTCCGCCCACCTCCCATCCTTCCCCCGCATCTCAGTCGCCGCGACGATCCATCGCCCCGCCTCCCGCCTCGCCTCAAACCGCCCCACATTCCCGCGCCGGGCGTGATCCGCCGCCAGCCTCCGCAACACAACGTCCGCCCCTTCATCCGGCCTGTAGGTGATCGCAACCGTCTCCGGCTTCGGCTCGCCCTGCTCAAAGTCCCCAGGAAAGCTGGACCGGGTCTCCTCGTAGCAGATCCGCCAGCCATGCTTCGCCGCCAACTGCTCAACAGCGGCGTGGATCGGCCTCGGCCCGCTCACCGTCAACGTCTCAGTCTGCCCCGGCAGTGGAACCATCAAGGTCACCAACGCAACCGCCAGCCGCCGCTTCATGACCAAACAGACACCGCCCCGCCCCCGCCGGTTCCTAATTCGGCCTGTTCTCCAACGCCTCCCGCAGCGTCTTGAGCGTCGCCTCCCGCTCCGCCCCAGTGAGCGCCAACCGCGGCGGCCGCAGCCGTTCGTTCCCGATGAGGACCTCCTGCTGCACCAGTTTGATCAGATGGACGAACTTCGGCACAGTGTCCATCCTCAGCAGGGGCAGGAACCACTTGTATAACCGGAACGCTTCCTCATAGCCTCCCTGTTGGGCCTGGTTGAACAGCGCGACTGACTCGCGCGGAAACGCGTTCACCAGCCCCGCGATCCATCCCACCGCGCCCGCCCCAATCCCCTCGACAATCAGATCGTCCACACCCACCAGGATGTCCATCCGCCCTTCGGCCAGTGACCGCAGCGCCGCAATCCGCCTCACATCGGCGCTTGATTCCTTGATCGCGTGCAAATTCGGATTGCTCTCCAACAACTGCGCCACTTGCTCCGGCAGGAAGTCCGTCTTGTAGGCGATCGGGTTGTTGTACAACATGCAACTCAACCCCGTCGCCTGGCAGATGGCGTCCACGTGTGCCTTGGTTTCGCGCCAGTCGCCCACATAGACATACGGCGGCAGCACCATCAAGCCCTCCGCCCCGTTGTTCGCCGCCACGATCGCTGTTTCCACTGCCTCGGCCGTCGTCAACGCCGCCACACCCAGGAAGATATTGAGCCGCCCGCCGACGGCCTCCTTCGCCGTTTCGATCAGACGCGATTTCTCGTCCAGCGTCAGGCTGCCGCCCTCTCCAAGCGATCCGCCGATGACGATGCCCGTGCAAAACGCCTTGGCCATCAGTTCGCAGTGCTCGGCAAATGTCCGGTAGTCCACCGACATGTCTTCAGCAAACGGAGTCGTAATCGCCGGGATGACCCCGCGCCAGATCGATTTCATGATTCCCCCTCGTCTTCGGCCACCATCGTGCTCACCTTCGCCGGGAAGATCGGCGGCTTCGCCGGTGATGGTTTCCACCCCTTCAGAAACTCCACCGCTGGACCGCACACCCGCCCCTGGCAGCGGCCCATCCCGCACCTCGATTGCAGTTTGGCGTCGCGCCAGCCCTCGCGGCCTTCAAATTCGGACAACCGCACATCCTCGCAACGGCACACGATCGTGTCTGGCCTTGTCAGCGAACGAAGTTCGGACCGCAGGGCGAACGTCTCCTTGAGCAAAGCCGCAAACTCAATTTGTTTGGCTCGCTCGCCTGCCAGTTCTTCGGCTGCTCTGAGTTTGCCTGCCGCCGCGTAGCCTGCAATTGACCCTTCCACCAGCGCTTTATCCACCCCCCCGATCCCACAGGCCTCGCCAGCGCAAAACACGTCATCGGCGGTGGTCTGCTGGAGGTGGCTCACCGCAACGCCGTCGGCGCCCGTCTCGCATCCGAGCACTTCAGCCAGTTCCGTATTTGGGACCAGCCCGTAGCCCGTCGCAAGATAGTCGCAGTCCACTTTCCATTGACGTCCTTTTTGCTGGACGCTGACTCGGCGGAGCTTGCCATCGCCCTCGCACGATTCCACCCAGCAACCCACCAGGTAGGGAATCGATGCCAGTCGTGCTCGAATCGCCAGCCCTTTCGCCAGTTTGTTTGGCATGGCGGTCAGTTTCAAGCCCAGCCTCCGGACTGAACTGCCGTCCGCCTGCTCGGCAATGAATAGGACGTTCGCTTCGCGCTCCCGCAGCAAATCGGCCACGGCCAGAAGCAATGGCCCGGACCCGGCCACGGCGATTCGCTTGCCCCGCACATCAAGGCCAGACTTGACCAGCGCCTGCAATCCGCCTGCACCCACCACCCCCGGCAGCGTCCAGCCTGGAAACGGCAGAAACAGCTCTCGTGCGCCCGTGGCCAGGATGAGTCTGTCGTAAGTGAACGCGATCGAACCGCCGTCGGCCGATTCGGCGGCCAATTTCCTGGCCGGCGCTTCCGCCGATACGATGCGGGCCGCGACCGTCGCGACGTCATTTTGTTTTGACAAGCGTTGAAACCAACTCGCCGACAACTTGTCCACCGGCTTACCGCTGCGCCAGATCTGCCCGCCCGGAGATGGGCCGAAATCGATCATCGTGACCTGCGCGCCCGACTCGGCCGCGGCGCACGCCGCTGCGATTCCCGCCGGTCCAGCTCCAGCAATCAGGATGGGCGCATGAATCTTCTGGTGGTTCATTCCGTCACCACCTCCATGCCCTTCCTGCACATCGTCTGGCATGCCAAAACGCCCTTCTCGCCATCAATAGTCACCATGCAGCCATAGCAGACTCCCATGCCGCATAGCGGAGCCCGTGGCTCGCCGCCCGGCGAATGGAAGAAGGACGTGATGCCGGCCTGCAGGATGGCCGCCGCGACGGTCACCCCTCGTGCGACCCGGTAAGGCCGCCCGTTGATATTGATTTCGATGCTGTCAGTCATGGGGGATGGCCTTTCTTGACGGCAGATAGGGTTCTACAGCGATCTCGCAACTGGTCCCCAGCATCTGTGCCGCGAGGACCTTGGCCGTTCCAGTGCAGATCCCAATGCCCAGCCCCTCGTGCCCCGTCGCCAGCCAGACCTTCTGATAACCGGGGCACGGGCCGATCAGCGGCAGCGAATCCGGCGTGGCCGCGCGGAAGCCGGTCCAGGTGCGGATCCCGCGCAACTCGGCCAACCCCGGCATATATTCAATGGCCCGGCGCAGCATCTTGTGCAGGATTTTGTTGTCGATCGCCGGATCCCAGACGCCCAATTGGCGGCAGGAACCGATCAGCACTTGCCCCGTCGGCCGCGGCGCCACATTGAAGGCCACGGCCTCGGTCGCGCCCGAATGCGCCGACTTGATATAGGCCAGTTCGACGACCTCGTGGAAGCAGAAATCGGGAGCCCGCTCGGTCACTACCAGGTGGCCTTTCTTGGGTTTCACCGGGGTGTTGCGCGTCAACTGGCCGGCCCAAGCCCCGGTGCCGTTCACCATTCGCCCGCCCGGGACGATTGCGCCGTCCTCCATGTGCAGGCCGTCATCTTCGATGGAGGCGATCGTCCGGCCCGTATGAACCTCCGCTCCGAGCTTGATCGCTTCATCCAGCATCCAGCGGGCCGCCGCTGGCTGGTACAGGATGCTGTCCGCCGGTAGCAGAAGACCACCGGCGAGGCCGGGCCGCAGGTTTGGCTCCGCCTCGGCGAGTTGCTGGGCGTCGAGGACTTCCGCTGGAATGCCGCGGGCAGTGTAGAATTCGTGCTTCCTTCTCGCCTCGGCCATCTCCTCTTCGTCGGCCGCCACCCAGAGCGTTCCGTAGTAGACGTGGGCCACGGCTGGCGGCATTGAGGGCGACATGTCTTTCCAAAGATCGAGCGAATAACGCGTCAGTTGAAACTGTGCCTCGGAATCGTCCATCACGCACAGGTGGCCCATCGCCGCCGCCGAAGCCCCTCCGGACACCATGCCTTTGTCGTAGACCGCGACTTTCAGCCCCTGCCGGGCGAGTTCCAGCGCGCACGCCGCCCCGACGATGCCCGCGCCGGCAATGACGACATCCGGCGTCGCGCTCATGGCCGGATCCCCCAACAAAACGGGTCTGTTTCGTCCAGAATCAGGTGCGCTTCGGAGTTGATGTGCGCCGATCCGGTGATGAACGGCATCACCTGGCCGTCCCGGATCTCAATCCGCCCCTCAAAAACGCTGCCGACGATCGATTCCTGCCGCCACGTCTGGCCTTCGGCCAGCTTGCCATCCGCATACAGACAGGCCATCTTGGCGCTGGTTCCCGTACCGCAAGGCGACCGGTCGTATGCCTTGCCGGGACACAAAACGAAGTTCCGGCTGTCGGCCACCTCCGGCGACGACGGCGGACCAAACAATTCGATATGGTCAATCTCGGCTCCCCCCGCCCCGGTGATGCCGTTGGCGTTCAGAGCCTGCCGGATGCGCCAAGTATACTGTGTTAGCTCGTCAAGATTATCCATCGTCAATGGAACCGGTGAACTTTGAATCAGATAGAACCAGTTCCCGCCCCAGGCGATGTCTCCGCAGACCTTGCCGATGCCGGGAACGTCCACCTCAGTTTGTCTCGTCAGCCGGTAACTGGCCACGTTCCCGATGGTCGAAACGCCGCCGCCGTGGTAGTCCACCGTAACCACCCCGGCTGGGGTGTCTATCCTTTGGACACCGGGCTCCAGACGGCCCAGGTAGGCGAGCGTCGCGGCCAGGCCAATCGAACCGTGCCCGCACATGCCGAGGTAGCCTACGTTGTTGAAAAATATGACTCCAGCGGCGCAACCGAGTTCGTTTGGTTGTGAAATCAGGGCGCCCACCATGGCATCCGAGCCGCGCGGTTCGTTCACCACAGCCGAACGAAACCGGTCGTGCTGAACGCGGAACCGCTCCAGTCGTTCCTTCATTGGCCCGGCGCCGAGATCGGGGCCGCCGGAAACGACAACGCGGGTGGGTTCGCCGCCAGTATGGGAATCGATGATATGAATCTTGTGCATGAGAAAGAACGGCGGTCTTGGGGTCCATTCTACTCCGCTCACCCAGGGCGGGTAGAATCGGTCCAATGAGAAGATTCGCCGCCGTCCTGCTCCTCGTTCTGCCGCTGGCCGGTCAGGAGGTGTTCCGGATCGAGCCGGCTCGTCCGGTGGCGCAGTTGCGGGTGGAAGCGTTGAAGCAAACGCCGCCGCGCGAGGAGGGATCGTTCCGGCTCCCGGACCTGGTCAACGTAGCTTCTCTTGACCAAACGATTCGTCTGGACGTCCGCTATGCCGGGACGGACAACTTCCTCGGAGCGCCGGTCTATGAATCGGCTGCCGCGTACTTGCAGCGTCCGGCGGCGGAGGCGCTGGCGAGGGCGCACCGGCGTCTGAAAGAGTCCGGCTATGGGATCGTTGTCCACGATGCTTACCGGCCTTGGTGGGTGACTTGGATCTTCTGGGAGGCCACGCCGGTGGACAAACGCGATTTCGTCGCCAATCCAGCGCACGGGTCACGCCACAATCGCGGCTGCGCGGCCGATGTGACGCTGTACGATCTGAAGACCGGCAAGGCGGTCGAGATGCCGTCGCTCTATGACGAAATGAGCGAGCGGGCCTATCCCGACTACCCCGGCGGCACGCCACGCCAGCGCGAGTTGCGCGAGATTCTGCGTGATGCCATGGAGAAAGAAGGCTTCATGGTGTACGCCTACGAATGGTGGCACTTCGATTACAAAGACTGGCGCCACTACGGGATCGGAAACCAGACCTTCAAACAGATCGAAGCCGGCCGCTGACCAGCGCTGGTCATTTTTTCAGTGTCGGCTGGCCTTTTGCCGGCGATCCGAGGGTCTGGAAGCGGACCTCGACGTTCACGGTCGATTCCACGGGCCTGCCATCGGCGGTCGCCGGGGCGAAGCGCCATTGCGCCACCGCTTCGATCGCCTTGCGGTCCAGGCCTGGGTCCAGCGATTTCGTCACGGCCGCCTTGACCGGCACACCCGATTCATTCAACTGGACCGACAATCCGACGACCCCTTCGATCCCTGCCTGTCTCGCTTCCGGAGTGTAGTTAGGCTGAACCTGACGAAGCAGATGCGGCGCGGTCCGCACCACTTCTTTTGGCGCCGGCGGCGGATCCGCCGGAGGGGACTGGACCGGCGCGTTGATCGTCTTCTCAACAACCGGCGGCGCTTGCTGGACCGGCACAGCCTCGGTCCTCGCGCTGGCCGCGGGTGGTTCGGGTTCTTTAGCCGTCGTCTGTCTGGCCGCTGGCTCACTCTTGGTTTGCGGCGGAGACTGCCGGACCTGAGGGATCGCCACGGCGGACGAAACTGGCCGAACTGGTTGCTGAGATTCGGCCTCCCTGCCGCTGTTTTGCGGACTGGCCAGCACAACTTGTTCGGCTTGGACAGCAACCGCCGGATTGGATGGCTGTGTTCCGGTCTCACCTCGCTCACTGAGCACAACCCAGCCCACCATGCCCGCAGTCGCCACACCCCCGGCGAGCAACAGCCATTTCACACCCGCCTTGCTGAGCAGAGCATTTGGAGCGGATGCCACCGGCGCGGCCGGATGGGCGGCAGGATGCGCGACTGGGACAGGATGCGGCGGCTGCGGAGCCGGCACAGGTATGACCGGCACGGGCATTGGGCTGCTGGCGGGCGCCGGCGCGGGCGGAACGGGTGCGACGAATTGCGGTGGCGCTGCGGCAACTGGCCGCCGTCCAGTGCCGTCGATCGCCTTGGCCAGTTCCTCCACGAATGCATGGCATGCAGTAAAGCGGTCAGCCGGGTTCTTTGCCAGCGCCTTCCTCAGCACCGGATTGATCCGGCGCGCCAAATCCGAGTCAGGCAGCGAGAGTTCAGGCGGGTCCTCGTGAACGATCTTGTAGACCAGGGCGCTGAGAGTTTCGGCGTCGAACGGTTTGCGCCCGCCAAACGCTTCAAAGGCCGCGACCGCCAGCGAATACTGATCAGATTGCGGCGTCACCTGCTCGCCACGGATCTGCTCGGGCGCCATGTAGAACGGCGAGCCCAGGACAGTGCCTGTCATTGTCAACGTATGCGCGGAGATCTTGGCGACGCCGAAATCGGCGATCTTGAGCCTGGCATCTGGCGTGACCAGGAGGTTTGCCGGCTTAATGTCGCGGTGGATGACGCCTTGGGCGTGGGCGTAGTCGAGACCCTCGGCCGCCTGTCGCAGCAAGCTGATCACGACGTTCGCCTGGAGCATCCGGCCCTCGGCCAGCAGAGAAGACAGCGTCCGGCCCGGGACGAACTCCATGGCGATATATGCAGTCGTCTCGCCGGGCCGGATCTGTTCGTATCCGAACTGATAGATGGTGACGATGTTCGGGTGGGACAGCCGGCCCGCAGATTGAGCTTCGCGTTCGAGCCGCTCCTGCATGCGGTGGCGCTCGGCGGGGTCGTCCAGGTCGTGCAGCCGGATCGTCTTGAGGGCGACCTCGCGGCGGATCACCGGGTCGAAGCCTTTGTAGACGACGCCCATGCCGCCGCGGCCAAGCTCAGCAGTAACCTCGAACTGCCCAAAACGAGGCATAACGGAAAGTATAGTCCAGATTCTGGTTCCCTTCGATCCGCCGTTTGCCGAACCGGTGGCGGGCAGTATATGATCGTGGCCAAAACAGTCAAGGAGGTCAGGATCTGAAACGCCGAAAATTTGTCGCCACTGCCGCGACCGCCGCGACGTCGGCCGGCTGCGGAGCGCGTCTGGCCGCCGGGTACCGCTTCTTCACGAAAGACGAAGCCCGCGCCATCGACGCCTGGACCGAATGCCTGATCCCGGCCGACGACTTGCCGGGCGCGTCTCAGGCGCAAGTGGTCCGCTACATCGACC
Source organism: Bryobacteraceae bacterium (assembly GCA_029975915.1). The sequence continues at coordinate 121,982 of JARKOC010000371.1, read as the reverse complement.
TCCAACTCACACGCCGATTCAAAAAGCTCCAGGAGCCGTACCGCCGGGCCGCCGAGGCGATCGACAGGACGGCGATGAAAGCGCACCAGAAGGCGTTCGCCGAAATCGCGTTCGACCGGCAAACCGACATCCTCAAGCAAATTGAGGCTGGGAATGGAGACAAAATCATCTGGGGCCAGGACGGCGGCAAGGCCGCCTTCGAGATGGTTCTGAACCACACCATGCAGGGTTTCTTTGGCAATCCGCGCCACGGAGGCAACCGCGATTTCGCTTCGGCAAAACTGGTTGGGGTCGCCCCGGTGCAGTCGCGCGGGCGGCTCCATTACAGCTTCAAGGAGAACAGTTGATGGCACTCGACAAAGTGGATGCCGTCGTCATCGGCGCAGGCGCCGCCGGTCCTATCATCGCCAAGGAACTGGCCGTGGCGGGCCATCACGTGGTTCTTCTCGAACGCGGCAAGTTTTATCAGCCGTCGGACTGCCGGAAGGACGATCTTTACAACCAGCGCACGACCATCCTGGGCAATGCTTTCGGTCCCGACAGCGAAGGCGAACCGCGCGTTACGGTGGATGCCAAAGGCGTTGAACGGGTCATCATGCCCTGGGAGGGCGGCTACAACAACAACGCCGCATGCGTCGGCGGCGGCACGCTCAGCTACGGCGCCATGGCCTGGCGCTTCCATCCGCTCGACTTCCAGATGAAGTCGAAGTACGGGGAGATGAAGGATTCGACGCTCGACGACTGGCCCATCACCTATGACGACCTGGAGCCTTACTACGAGCAGGCTGAATGGGAGATCGGCGTTTCGGGCGACGATTCCAACAATCCGTTCAAGGGTCCGCGCAAGCGGCCGCTGCCGATGCCGCCCGTGGGGCCGCCTTCGAAGGAACATCGCCTTCTCGACGCCGCAGCCAGGAAACTCGGGCTGCACCCGTTCGACATCCCGATGTTGAGGAACTCGGTTCCGTACAATGGCCGGCCGGCCTGCATGCGGTGCCGCTGGTGCGTCGGTTTTGCGTGCGAGGTGGACGCCAAGTGCGGCACGCAGAACACAGTGCTCAGGACAGCGCTCAAGACGGGCAACCTGGAGCTGAGAACCGAGTGCATGACGCGCGAAGTGGTGGTGGACGACAAGGGCCACGCCACGGGCGTAAAGTATTACGACGAAAGCGGGCGGTTGCAGGAGCAGCCGGCCAAGCTGGTGGTGGTGAGTTGCGGCGCGAATGAAAGCGCGCGGCTGCTGCTCAATTCCAAGAGCAAATTGTTCCCTCACGGACTCGGCAATCGCTACGACTGGGTGGGCCGTAACCTCCAGGGGCACAACTATACGGGCGCTTACGGCCTGTTTGAAGAGGACATGTACGACGATCTCGGTCCGGGCGCGTCGATCGCCATTTGCGACTACAACCACGGCAATCCGGGTCTGGCCGGCGGCGCGATGCTGGCCAACGAATTCATCCGGCTGCCGATCCAGGCGTTCGGAATCCGTCCGCCGGGTACTCCGAGGTGGGGCAAGCCGTTCAAGGATCACATGCGGAAGAACTACCGGCGGATCGTGGCGGTGCAAGGACCGACACAGGAGATACCGGTGTGGGATGCACGGGTGCAACTCGATCCCAAAGTGAAGGACAAATGGGGCATCCCGGTGCTGCGGATGTCGGGCTACCGCCATCAGCACACGGTCGAGATCGGCGAAGCCATGTCGTTCAAGGCCGAGGAGTGGCTGAAGACGGCGGGAGCGATCCAGACCTGGCGCCGCGTGGGCGGCCGCGGATTGAGCGGCGGCCAGCACCAGGCGGGGACGGTCCGCATGGGCAAGGATCCGAAGACGTCGGCGGTCGACGGCGATTGCCGCATACATGAGAGCGACAACGTGTATGTGGTGGATGCAAGCGTGCACGTGACCAACGGCGGCTTCAACCCGGTGCTGACGATCATGGCCCTGGCCTACCGCGCCGGCGAGCATCTTGTGAAGCGCATGAAAGGGGGCGTGGCATGAAACCGCTGCTGGTGATCGCGCTGGTTGCCGCGGGCGCCGTGCTGATGATCCCTCTCGGCAGCTTCGTTTACGAAGCAGGGGGGCCGGAGGCTTGCGCGAGATGCCACGAGATTGGTCCGCAGGTTGAAAAATGGAAGGTCAGCACGCACCGGTCAATCTCGTGCGACAGGTGCCACGGAAATGCACTGACCATGGAGGCGCGCTTCCACCTCAACAATCTGCACCGGCTGCGGACGCACATCCGCGACGAGGCGCCCGAGCGACCCCATCTGAAGCTGGACGATGTTCTGAGAATGCAGCAGCAGTGCCAGGAGTGCCACCAGGAACAGTTCGCCGCCTGGCGGAACGGCCCGCACTCGGTGACCTACGAATCAATCTTCCTCGACCAGAAGCACAACTCCGAGCGGCTGATGATGGATGATTGCCTGCGATGCCACGCCATGCACTTTGACGGGCCAGTGAAGGATCTGGTGTCGCCGGTCTCGACTCTAGGCCCTTGGAAACTGCTCCGGCAGGATCTGAAGGACTCGCCCGCGATTCCTTGTCTGACATGTCATTCGGTCCACCGCGAGGGCCAGCCATTGCGCGGCCATCTGCGCAAGGCGGAGATCTCGCGCAAGGAAGAGATCGTGAGGCCGTCAGTGGGGGTGTTCGACCGGCGCGCGCAGATGGGGATCGCGGCGGCCCTGTTGCCTGTGCCGCGCGTCCTGGACGGTGACCGGACGATCCGGATGAGTCCGGACCAGCGGCAGGCTGTCTGCTACCAGTGCCATGCGCCTTGGACGGCGTCGCTTGTGGGCACTGGCGATGACCGGACGCCGATGGGCGTGCATGAAGGGATCTCGTGCCTGGCGTGCCACGACCCGCACCGGCAAACGACAAGGGCGTCGTGCGCGAACTGCCATCCGAAGATGTCGAACTGCAATCGCGATGTCGAGACGATGGACACGAGCTTTTTCAACAAGGAGTCCAGGCACAACATCCACTGGGTGAAGTGCGCGGACTGCCATCCGAAGGGAGTTCCGCCGAAGCGGGCGCGGACCGACTGAATTGCGGCCGGGTTCCCGGCTAACGGTCATTCCAGACAAGACGGACAGTTGGACGTGGCTTCCCGTCCAGCAGGGCCAACCGGAGCAACGCCATGGCAAGCGTGTCGGCGCGGGTGATTGATTCGTAGTGGCCGTGATGACTGGAGGCTTTCGGCAGCGGGGAACTCGCGTCGAAGAAGATCCCTATCGATTTTGCGGCCATGGTCCTGGCCCGCACCAGGAAGCGGGCATCGCCGCTGAGTTCGTGCGCGTCGAGCAGGAGAAAGATCACGTCGCCCATGGTCCCTGGATAGAGAGGGAAACTGAGGTCGGGGTCGCGGTCGAGATAGCGGAGGGCGGCGTCGAGGATGAGTGTCCTGTAGCCCGGATGCTTGGATTGCCGGTAGCGGAGAAGACACAAGTTGGCTGACTGGGCGTCGGTTGCCTCGCCGTAGCCGGTGGCCCAGAGGCGGGAGTAGCCAAGGTCTTTCCGGCTGGCGATGTCCACTCCCTCAGGCGGGGCCATCTCGCTCAGGGTGACGAAACCCTTGCCGTTCCGGGAGAGATCGTGTGGCTGTTTGAGATAGACTTCATCGATTCCGGCTGCTAGTTGAAGCAGCTTGGACGAAAGGGGCTTGGGCACTTTCGCCGCCGCGTTGGCCAAGTCGATGGCCAGTGAGACGGAACTACCCGGCCACTGGAGCCGGTTCATCGACCTGGGATTGTCTACCTCGCTTGGGATGGCGCCGGTCTTGGGATGGCGGTGGCGCGCATAGAAACTGGAGATTGTTTCAATGGCCTTGAGGAAGACCGGATCCTTCGTGCGAGCGTAGGCTTCCGCCCAAGTGGCGATATAGAAGCCGCCGTGGCGGGGGTACTGGTTCTGGGTGCCGGGGGCATGGCGGTTGTACTGTGCGTGGCGGGAGAACTCGCCGGTCTGCTGATCGTAGATCTGGTGATCCCATAGGCCGCGGGCGAACTGGGCCGCCTGGCGAGGGGCGAGACGGTAGGTCGCGTCCCAGAGTTCCCAGGGACGGAAGAATTCATGGGTGTACCGCTGCTCCTTGTCGATCACGGTCTCTGTGTAGAAATCCCATCCGATGTGCTCGCCCCAGGCCATGAGCGAAGTCTCCGGACTCTGGCAGTGCTCGAAGAACCACTTCAGGGCGGCGTCCGCCTCTTTCGCGTACTTTGGCTCGCCGGTGGCTTTTGAGAGCGCGTAGAGGACCTGGTAAAGGTTCTGATCGTGCATGGGATTGGCGCCGGAGAGCATCCGGTCGCCAGGCCGGATGCCCCACGATTGCCGGGCAATCCCGGAGATCCGCTTTAGATCCTCGCCTGCGGGAAGCGCGATGGGGTTGCGTGTCAATGCCGCAGCGAAGAGAGGTGAGCGTTGAGGGCCGTATGTGTCGCGGCCCTTCGAGACGAGGGCGTCTGCGTAAGCCATTACCACGTTCATTGGGGTCTGCACGCCGGGCCCGGTTTTCGGAGTTGCCTGCTGTCCTGGAAGCGTGGCGGAGAGGAGTAAGGGGAGAATGGCGGGGACCAGAAGATTGCGCACGAGAAACGTCCTCAAGACATTGTATGGCCGCCGGTTTGGGGGATTTCTTCCCCGCCGGCGGCCATCGCTATCGAGAGCCGCTCCCCGTGGGGCGCGACTGACTACTGGGCGTTGATGATTTCGAGGTAGCCTTCGAAGGCGTCGAGATGGTTGAGCGAGCCGTTCAGCAGCGAGGTGTAGACGCGCTCAAGCACAGCGCTGGTCTCGATTTCCAGGGTCTTCTCCAGGTCCTTGATATCGGTCTCCTCGACCAGTTTGCCGACTTCCAGGGCATCCTTTAGCGACAGTTCGCCCTTCGCGAGGAGGTCGGTGTAGAGCTTTTGGAGATCCTGGTTGGTAAACTCGCCAGCCTTCTTGTCGAGCGCCGGGTCGGTGATGCCGTGCAGGGTGAGCTGGCGTCCGATGGAGTCAAAGTGCCGCTGTTCGCTCTCCGCGATGCGGTCGAAGATCCTGATGTTCCACTTGGCGTAGAGAGCCTGGTAGACGTCACGGGCCAGTTTCTCCTCCTCGCGCATGAACTGGAGGGAAGCGGCCTGTTCGGCGGTCAGCGGGGTCACCGCGGCGGTGCAGGAAAGGCACGTGCCCGTGCCGGGCTTTGACTGAGGCGGACCGTACTTGTTGGCGGACAACTGGGCAGCAGCCGGGATCGCGGCGAGAGAGATAAAGAGTGCGATCACGACGAACTGCCGGATTGCTTTCAAGGTGTTGGTGCTGGGGTACATTTTTGTGGTCTCCACTGTGATTGAATTCTGCGGACGCCAGAAGACAGTACACGCCGGGGGCCGATTTTCAACATGGTGAAGCTTGAGTCCGTAAAAGGTTGAAAAAAGAGCGCTTGTGATTGATTAGCGGGTTGGGAGACAAGTCTGGCCAGAGGCGAACGTGCGCAGAGTTTGGAACGCAACCATGCAAGAAATGCAGGCCGGTGCGATTGAACGGCTTGTGGGCGGCTATCGAAGCTTGTAGGCGACCAGCATGCCGTCGCCCTTCTCGTCAGAAGCTCGGATGGTGGCGGTTTCGTAATCGGGGCTTGAGCGGATGTAAGCGAGGAAGTCGGCCATGGCTCGGGCAGAGACGATGACGTTGTCGGCAACGACAATTGCGCCCTTGCTCAATTTCGGTTCTATGGCTTTCAGATACTTCAGATAGTCGGACTTCAATGCGTCGAGGTAGACGAAATCGTAGTTGCCTTCGAGTTTTGGCAGAACCGCCAGGGCATCGCCGTTCACGACATTGACGGTTTTCTCCAACCCGGCGGCGGCGACGTTACGCCGGGCGGTTTCGGCGCGTTGAGGGTCGATTTCGATCGACGTAAGCTTTCCATTGGTGTGTTCGAAAGCAATGCCCATGTGGATGGCGCCATAGCCGAGGGCAACGCCGACCTCGATGCCGCGCTTGAGATTGCCGTTCCGGATCAGGATGCGGAGCATCATCGAATCCCCCAGAGTCGAACTCAAGGAGTTCTTGGGGATCTGATTGAGAATTCGCGCGCGGAATTCGTCAGTGGTCTTGTCTGGAGGTTGGGCAGACATAGGTACTACTGAGATGAGGCACAGAAGGGCGGCGATGCCGGGTTTAGCTGACGTCATGGCGTTAGGTCGCTCTGGGAGTGCTTAGCGAGTCTATCATTCGGCGACGGGTGGGTGTTGTCATTGGCGCGCCGGACGCTGTATCTTCAACTTCATGCCTCAAGTTCCGGACTGGGACCGTTACTTTCTCGAGATCTGCCGCGTGGTGGCTACCCGGAGCAAGGATCCGGCGACGCAGATCGGCTGCGTGATCGTCGGTCCAGCGCACGAGATCCGGTCGACGGGGTACAACAGCCTGCCGCGCCACGTGAGGGATGACGTGCCGGTGCGGCTGGAACGTCCGACGAAGTATTTGTGGATCGAACACGCCGAACGCAATGCGATCTACAATGCAGCGCGGGCGGGGACGCCGCTCGAGGGGTGCACTCTGTATGCCGAACTGACGCCTTGCATGGATTGTGCGCGGGCGATCGTCCAGGCGGGCATCGTCGCCGTGGTGCTTGACGAAGATCGTGTGAAAAAGTACAGCTCTGAGCAGTACAATCCGCATTTTGCCCTGGTTGACGAGCTGTTTGCGGAAGCCGGCGTCACGATGCGACAGGTGAAGATGTAGGCTGTCGTGGCAGGAACTGCCGCCGGGGACCCGCATGGGCTTTCTGGTCAACGGGCTCACACAGCGGCTTCGTTTAGATATGCCCGCGCATCGAACGCCGCGGATCCGCCGACCATGGCTTCTCTCCGAGGATGCGGAGCCAGTGATTGGCGCGGAACCTGGCCGAGCAATGTGAACAACGGTAAGGGAAGAGGCCAAAGGCGGCGAGGGCTTCGTCCGGCAGCGTGCGGCGGTGGGCGCGCGCTGTCTCCATGCTGCCGCAAACCGGACATGCACGGCGGGTAAGCATGGCCCAGCGGTCTCCCATCGCCAAAGTGGAGAACATAGTGAGTCACTCGGATAGTGTCAGCACCAGGCTAATTGTCGCAGTTTGGAGCGGTGATGTCCGAAAGATAGCCTGCGCGGCTCTGGGCCAGGATTCTGTTGGAGGATAGTGGGAGTATGGCGCGCGTACTGGTTGTATTCACTGGTGGCACGATTGCGATGCGAAAGGATGCTGCTTCAGGGGGAGCGGTGCCGGCGTTGAGCGGCGAGGACATCCTGGCGTACGATCCGACGCTCGGCGAAGTCGCCGAAATCGAAGTTTACAATTTTGGGCAGTATCCGGGGCCGCACATGAATCCCGGCCGGATGTTCGAATTGAGCCAACTCTTAAGAGAACAGCTGAAGCGTCCGGAGATAGATGCCGCGGTAGTGACGCACGGTACGGACACTCTGGAGGAGACGGCGTATCTGACCGATCTGAGGCACGATTCGCCCAAACCGGTGGCCTTTGTCGGGGCGATGCGGCACAGTTCGGAGTTGGGCTTCGACGGTCCGGCGAATCTTCACGCGGCCGTGAGAACGGTTGTTGACCCGGGTGCGCCCGGCAGAGGGGTTTTCGTCGTCCTGAACCAATTGATTCATGCGGCGTCAGAGGCAACCAAGACAGACACCCAGCAGGTGGAGACCTTTCAGAGTCCGGTCTTCGGTCCGTTGGGCTATGTCGACGCCGACCGAATCGTTTGGCCCAGAAGGCTGGAACGCCGCTCGGTTATTCTCGGCGACAGGCTGGAAACCCGCGTCGAGCTGTTGAAGATGTACTCGGGTTTTGGGCCGCTTCTCTTTGACGCCCTTGTACAGTATGGGGCAAAAGGCATCATTGTAGAAGGAACGGGGCAGGGCAACGTCCCACCGGAGTGTTTGCCCGGATTGCAGCGGGCCATCGATGCGGGCGCCGCTGTCGTGATCACGACGCGCTGCCATCACGGAACAGTGCATGACACCTATGCATATGAGGGGAGCGGCAAGGACCTTCGCCACCGTGGCGCCTGGTTTTGCGGGCGGCTGCCAGGCCACAAAGCGAGGATCAAACTCATGGCCGCGCTTGGCTTGGCGGGAACTCGCGACACAGCAAGATCGTTGATGGAAGACGATTTCTGACGGGCTGGGGCCTTATACAGCCGCCTGCGGGCGGAGGTGTGAGGTGAAATGTGGTTTGCCTCGCGAGACCAGGAGCATTATCATGGCAAAACGCGTGATCGATTGCGGGGAATGAGATGCAAAGCGGAAACGTGTGGGGCATAACCGATCCTGGGCGTAAGCGAAAGAACAATGAAGACGCCTGGGTGGCAGACGCCAGTATTGGATTTGCCGCCGTGGCCGACGGGATGGGCGGAGAAGCCTGCGGCGAGGTCGCATCCGCGATTACGTTACACGTTCTCTATTCACATGTGGCCAGCGGGGGGCCGGATTGTCCGCCCAGCGTCCTGGTTGAGGGCGCAAGGGAGGCCAACGCCAGTGTCCGGTCAGAAACCGCTTTCCGCCCGGACTGCAATGGCATGGGATCGACCTTGGTGACCGTCTTGTGGAGAAAACCCACCCTTCACGTGGTGAACGTCGGCGACAGCCGGTGCTACCTGTTCCGCAAACGCTCGCTGATCCAACTGAGCTACGACCAGAATCTGGGCAACGAAATGCGGGACGAGATGGGGTGGAGCGACGAGCAGGTGTCAAGCTTCCCTCAGCGCAGCGTGCTCACGGCAGCCATTGGGTCCGCCGCCGAGATACCGGTACGCGAGACCTCGATGGGGCTGTTGCCCGGCGACCTGGTCCTGCTGTGTTCGGACGGGCTTTACGGCCCGGTGGGCGACGAAGGCATTGCTGAAGTGCTGCGCCAAGGCATGCCACCCCTGGATACTTTGACGGCGCTGGTCGATGCCGCCAACAAAGCCGGCGGCCCGGACAACATCACTTGCGTGCTGATGGGCGATTTCTTCTAGGAAGAGCCGCTTCAAACCCGGCGCCGGCGCCGCGGGAGCTGGAGCCGCCTGCGCCGGACTGGGACCCCAAGGCAGTTGGATTGCCGCCCAGGTTCGACTCGGCCCGCAGCCCAGTTTCCTGGGGCCGGGGCGTCGGGCAGCCAGAGGCAAGCGCGGGAACTTAATGCCACGAAGCGTGAAGTCATCTGAGAAATTAGCCACGTCGCACGCACTAGCACTTTGAAGCTCGATTTCCAACCACTGCTTGGGGGCAATGCCTTATGGGATTCCGCTCCCCGGCTGGACCCACCCCACCTGCCAGCGTGTGGGATCGTGGCCGAGGTGTTCCGTCGAGAATCCTGAGGGCCGGGTTACTGATTCTGTCCGCCGCGGCGCCTTTCGTTGGGGACGCTCGCGGAGAGCCCTTGATCCTTTACAGGATGAACTTTTTTCAAGATCACATGCCGCCGATCCATCCGGTCTTCGACGAGCGAAAGCTGCTTCCGCCTCCGATCCTTGAACTCGGGGCGGCGGCGGAAGCCGATCCAGGTGGATTCGACAACCAGACAGCGGCCTGGTTGGTAGAACGGGGATCAGCCACATCCCGGGAGGCGATACTGAAGGCTGGCCTATCGCGCTGGCCACGGGCAGCGGTTGCCAGGAAGTCCCGATCGGCGCCATTTGCTCTCCTCGAAACAATGCCGTCTTCCTATGCCGGCGCCATGTTTGGCATCGGATGGCTGCTCCTGCTGGCAAGCGCCGCCCTCGGCTATCTGGGCCGGGAAAAGACGCCATACTCTGCCGATGACCCGGCGACTTGGGACCAGAAGGCGCAGCGGCCCCTGGCCTCGATTGTGCTGGAGGCGAAATCGGAGTATTGAGGCCGCGGCGGCGCCTGCCAGCCGGGCCCGCAACTCCGGCTGCGGCTCCTCCGGTTTGGCTGGCGAAGCAACGCCTCGTCCTACAATAGAGGGATGCCGACGGCCGATTCGACACTCGCAACGCCAGAACAACTCGCCAAGTATGAACCTGTGATAGGGCTGGAAGTTCACGTGCAGATGGGCACGAAGACCAAGATTTTCTGTTCCTGCCCAAACGAATTCGGTTCCGAGCCCAACACCAATGTCTGTCCGGTCTGCCTGGGCATGCCGGGGGCGTTGCCGGTGTTGAACCGTCAGGCCGTGGAATATGCGATCGCGGCGGCACTGGCGTTGAACTGCCAGGTGCGTGAAAAGTCTGTGTTCGCTCGCAAGAACTACTTCTACCCGGATTTGCCCAAGGGCTACCAGATCTCACAATTCGACCGCCCCTTGGCCGAACACGGCTGGGTGGAGATCCACGTCAACGGAGTAAGCAAGCGGATTGGCGTCACGCGCGTCCACATGGAGGACGACGCTGGCAAGAACACCCACGATGGCTACCGGGATAGTGACAAATACTCTTACGTTGATTTGAACCGTTGCGGGTCCCCGCTGATCGAGATTGTCAGTGAACCCGACATGCGAAGCGCCGACGAAGCCTACGAATACCTCACTGAGTTGAAACTCGCCATGCAGTACGCGGGGGTGTCAAATTGCGACATGGAGAAAGGCAACCTCCGCTGCGATGCGAACGTGAGTGTGCGCCTGAAGGGGGCAGAGCAGTTCGGCGCGAAAGCAGAAATCAAGAACCTCAACTCATTCAGGTTTCTACGCCAGGCCGTGGAGCACGAGATCCTTCGTCAGGTGGCCCTGCTTGAAGCTGGCGGACGAGTCAAACAGGAGACGCGGCTGTACAACCCCGACCTTGATGAGACTTTCCCGATGCGGAGCAAGGAAGACGCCCATGACTACCGCTATTTTCCAGAGCCCGACCTTGTCCCGTTGACCATCAGCGCCGAGTGGCTGAATCGAGTAAAGGAGGCGATGCCGGAGACTCCCGCCAGCCGGCGGAAACGATTCACCAGCGAGTTCGGTTTGCGGGAGTACGACGCCGCAGTGCTGACGCAGGAGCGGGCGCTGGCCGACTACTTCGAAGAGGCCGCCGCCGTCTCGGGCGATCCGAAGGCAGCGGCGAACTGGGTAATGGGCGACTTGCAGGCCTTGCTCAAGGCGGAAGGGCGGACGATTGAAGACCCGCCGGTGCAGGCAAGGATGTTGGGCGAACTGGTTTCACTCGTCTCGAAAGGCGAATTGACCGGGAAACTGGCGAAGGAAGTGCTTTCGAAGATGGCCGCGACGGGCGCCAGCGCCAGGGCCATTGTCGAGAAGGAAGGGCTGAAAGCAATCTCTGACACGGGCGAACTCGAAAAGATCGTCGACGAGATCATCGCAGGCAATCCGAAGCAGGTGGAGCAATATCGTGGGGGCAAGACAGCGGTGCTTCAGTTCTTTGTCGGCCAGGTGATGAAAGTGACGCGAGGCCAGGCGGATCCGGCGGCGGCCAAACAGACAGTCGAACGCAAACTGGCGAACTAGAGAGTCTTCAGATAAGCCAACAGGTCGGCCAATTCAGCCGGAGTGAGGATGTCGGCGAATGGGGGCATGCCGTTTCCGCCCTCTTTGATGGCCTTGGTGACAGTCGCGTCAGTCACCTTTTTGCCGTTCTTCAAGGAGGCTTTCTTGAATAAACCCTTCATGCTTGGCCCCATCTTCTTTTCATCGGTCGTGGCCGAGTGACAAACGCCACACTGCTCATAGACTTCCTTGCCTTTCGCTGCGTCTCCCTTTTTCTGGGCGGTGGCGGGAACGGCAACTAAAGCCATCAGGACAAGCGATGGGAAGAGGATCTTGCGCATCTGGGTAGCTCCTTCTGTTCAGCACTCTAATTTTACTATGTCGAGCCGGGATGGGGATTTTGCTGCGGCGAGGCGGGGGGACAGGGAGGCTAGAAGCGCCGAGCCTTTGTTTTCAACGGGTAGCGAAGATCGGCGCGTCCCTGGGAACTTCGGACAATTGACACTGATTTTCCGGGTGTGATAACCCTGAAACTTCAGTTCGGATTCAACCATGCCAGAGGAAGCCAAACCCGGCGGCGCTTCAGAGCCGCAGAAGCCGGAATCAGGTTCCGCCATGCCAGGCGGCGGGGAAAGCAGTTCTCCGCCTCCAACTGAAACGGCGCAGCCAACTCCAACGCCAGCCGTAGCGTCCGCCCCGCAGCCTGCCGGCGCTCCGGAGGCCGCGGCGAAGCTTGCAACGCCCGCTCCGCCCAAGCCGCCCGCCGCCGCTGCCGCAAAACCGGCAGCTCCTGCCGCGCCCAAGGCTCCTGCCGTGATGCAGACCACACCCTGGGAAAGCGAACTGGTGGAGGATCTGAAAGAGGAGTTCGGCGACCGGATCAAAGCTTTCTGCAGTTATTTGGGGCAGGAGTTCCTGGTCGCGGAGCCCGCGGCGGTGATCCCCATCATCGAGTATCTGAAGTTGGAGCAGGGCTTCGACTACCTTGTGGACATTACGGCCGTGGACTACCCGTCCAAGCCTGAGCGGTTCGAACTTGTATGGATTCTTTACAGCTTTGAGCGCAATCAGCGGATCCGCATCAAGACGGCGATCAAGGACGGCGACAAAGCCGTCTCCTGCGTTGGCGTTCACCTGACGGCGGATTGGCTCGAGCGGGAGGTCTATGACATGTTTGGCATCGAGTTCGAGGGCCATCCGAACATGACGCGCATCCTGCTGCCGGAGGGGTGGAACGGATTCCCGCTGCGCAAGGACAAATCGATCACCGACATGGACAACCGTTGGGTCCGCGAGAATATCGGAATCGAAAGCGGGCAATAGACCATGGCTGAGACATTCCTCGATTCGACTGAACTTGTCCTGAACATGGGGCCCCAGCACCCATCGACGCATGGCGTGCTGCGCGTAATCGTGAAGTTGGACGGCGAGAAGGTGACCGGCACGGAATGCGTGATCGGCTACTTGCATCGCGGCGTTGAGAAGATCGCCGAAAACCGCACCTATGCGATGTTTGCGCCTTACGTGGACCGCATGGACTATGTAGCTGCCGTTTCCAACGGGTTGGGCTACTGCCTGGCGGTTGAGAAACTGATCTCCTGTGAAGTCCCAGAGCGGGCGCAGGTTGTGCGGGTGATCCTGACTGAACTGAACAGGATCGCCAGCCACCTGGTTTGGCTCGGCACGCACGCGCTCGACATCGGTGCGCTCACTCCGCTGTTTTATTGCATGCGGGAACGCGAGGACATTCTCAACATCTTCGAGAAGTACTGCGGCGCGCGCCTGACCACGCACGCATTCCGTATCGGCGGCCTGCAGTATGAGACCTACGAGGGATTCGAGAAGGAGTGCCTCGAGTTCTGCGACAAACTCATGCCCAGAGTGGATGAGTACGAAGAGCTGTTAACAGAAAACAGGATCTGGAAAGAACGGCTCATCGACGTGGGCGTTCTCAATGCCGAGGACTGCAAGGCATACGGCGTGACCGGGCCCATGCTGCGTTCCGCGGGCGTGAAGTGGGATTTGCGGAAAGCCCAGCCGTATTCAGGCTACGAGAAGTATGATTTCGAGATTCCGACGCGGACCAACGGCGATTGCTACGACCGTTACATTGTTCGCGTCCAGGAGATGCGGCAAAGCGCGCGTATCGTCCGCCAGGGCGTTGAAATGCTCGCGGCCGGCCCGATCATGGGCAAGGTGGCAAAGGTCCTGAAACCACCCATCGGCGAGGCCTATGTGTCGATCGAGGCGCCGAAAGGGGAATTGGGCTACTACATTGTGAGCGACGGTTCAACGCAACCGTACCGGGTTCGCGTGAGGCCGCCATCGTTTGTCAATTTGCAGTCGGTCGACAAGATGGCGCGGGGCAGTTTGGTGGCTGACCTGGTGGCCGTAATCGGGACGATCGATATCGTTCTCGGGGAAGTGGACCGGTAGTGCAGCAAGAATCGCCAACAATGGGAGGCTTATGAAGAGATTTTTGCGGACGATCCTGCTGGCGGACCTCTTTGAGGGGCTGTGGCTCACATTGAGGCTGCAACACCCGAAGAACATCACCACTGAGCAGTACCCAGCGGTCTTGCCGAAGGTGGGCGAGCGTTACCGGGGCCTGCCGCGGCTCAACATGAATCCCGAAACCGGCGAAACGCTGTGCATCAGTTGTGATCTCTGTGCGCTGGCTTGCCCGGAACATCTCATCGTGGTCGGGTGGGAACGCAATCCGGAGACAAAGCGGAAGGATTTGATTACATTCACTTACGACACCTCGCGGTGCATGTTCTGCGGACTTTGCGAGGACGCCTGTCCGACGGACGCGCTGGAGTTGACGCAGGATTACCAGATGGCCAGCTTCTCACGCGAGGGACAGATATTTGACCGCGAAGTGCTAGAGGAAGGCACGAAGCCTACGAAATACAGTTGGTAAGCCGGGCTCGCTGAGAGTCCGGGACAGGAACGCCGATGCTGGATACGATGTTCTTCTACATGTTCGCGCTGCTCGCCGTGGCCGGCGCGATTCTCACCATTACCATGCGCAGCGCCGTGCATTGCGCGATCTCGCTGATCGCTTCGCTGGCAGGCGTGGCCGGATTGTATTTGCTTCAACATGCCGAGTTTCTGTTCGCCGTGCAATTGGTGCTTTACATCGGCGGCATCATGGTGCTGTTCCTGTTCGTCATCATGCTGGTGAACCTGGATTCGGCGGCGAAGGAACGGCAGTTCCACCAGCGGTGGGTTGCTGGAGCCGCGGCTGCATTGCTGGCGGGCGCGGGCGCCTTCGGGCTTCTGTCGAAGGGCGCTCCTTCATTGAAAGCCGGTCCGCCGCAGATCCCCCCGCCCGGCACGGGAAATGTCGAACATATCGCGGACGTGTTGTTTCGGGATTATCTGGTGCCGTTTGAGCTGGCATCGCTGCTGCTGCTTGTCGCTATCGTCGGCAGCGTGCTGATGGCGAAGAAGAGAACGAGCTAGAGGAATCAGGCAGTCATGTTGCACCCAATCACGACCAATCATTACCTGGTGCTGAGCGTCATCCTGCTGATGATCGGGGTGGCCGGAATGCTGGTGAGGCGCAATATCGTCGTCATGATGATGTCGCTTGAACTCATCCTGAATGCCGTCAATGTCAACCTGATCGCCTTCAGCAAGCATTTGCAGGACATCCATGGCCAGATCTTCGCCATTTTCGTGATCGTGGTAGCGGTGGCCGAAGCAGCGATCGGGTTGGGCATCCTGATCGCCCTGTTCAGGAACAAGGAGACTGTCCAGGTAGACGAGATCGATCTCCTGAAGTGGTAGGAAGGCCGGAGTAGCGATGAACTTTCTCGAACTGATTTGGCTGATCCCGTTCGTGCCGCTGATTGGGGCGGGCATCATGCTGCTTTTCGGGCGCAGGATGCCGAAGCCGATGGTGAGCCTCATCTCCCCAGGCGCCGTGGGCATCTCCTTTGTGCTCGCGCTTGGCGCGTTCGTCCAATTGATGGGACTGCCGGAACGGCGTCATGAGGTCGTGTTGGGACCCTGGATCGAATTTCTGAAGGCGGATTGGGGCTTCCTCCTCGATCCACTCAGCGGCGTGATGGTGATGGTCGTCACGGGCATCAGCTTCCTGATTCACATCTATTCGATCGGTTACATGGGCCATGAGCACGGGCCACGGCATGGCGGATACTACCGCTTCTTCGGTTATCTCAACCTGTTCGTTTTCTTCATGCTCATGCTTGTGATGGCGAACAACTACGCGCTGCTGTTCGTCGGATGGGAAGGAGTCGGCCTTTGCAGCTACTTGCTCATCGGCTTCTACATTCACAAGAAGAGCGCAGGTGACGCTGGCAAGAAAGCGTTCATCGTCAACAGAATCGGCGACGCGGGCTTCATCATCGGCATGTTCCTGCTGTTCAAGCTAACCGGGTCGTTGAATTTCGGCGAAGTGAATACCGCGTTGACTTCCGGCAACTTTGCTGTTGAAGCGGCAGGTTGGGGCATCCTGAGCACCACGGCGCTGTTGCTGTTTGTCGGCGCGACGGGCAAGAGCGCGCAGATACCGCTCTACGTCTGGTTGCCTGACGCGATGGAGGGCCCGACCCCGGTTTCGGCCCTGATCCATGCGGCGACCATGGTGACGGCGGGCGTTTACATGGTCGCGCGCTCAAATGCGCTGTTCTGTCTGGCTCCGGACACCACAATGGTTGTTGCTGCAGTTGGCGCGGCGACTGCGATCTTTGCGGCATCGATTGGCCTCGTTCAGAACGACATCAAGCGGGTGCTGGCCTACTCGACAGTCTCGCAGTTGGGCTACATGTTTCTGGCCGCAGGGGTTGGCGCTTACTGGGTGGCGATTTTCCACCTCTACACGCATGCCTTTTTCAAGGCTCTGCTATTCCTTGGCTCCGGCTCGGTCATCCATGCCATGAGCGGCGAACAGGACATGCGGCGGATGGGCGGCCTGAAGGATAAGATTCCGGTCACCTTTCGCGTGATGTTTGTTGGCTCTCTGGCCATCGCCGGCATTCCCGGCCTGGCGGGTTTCTTCTCAAAGGACGAGATCCTCTGGCAGGCGTGGAGTTCGCCGCTGGGATCAAAGATGCTCTATGGAGTTGGCCTGATCACTGCCGCCATGACCGCGTTTTATATGTGGCGGCTGATGTTCATGACCTTCTATGGCGAGCCTCGCATGGATGAGAAGACGAAGCACCACATCCATGAGTCGCCGGCTGTCATGACCGTGCCGCTTTCGATTCTGGCCGTGGGCAGCGTGATCGCCGGATGGGTCGGGATTCCTAAAGTACTCGGGGAGAATGGCTTTTTCCAGGCGTTCGAACACTGGCTGGAGCCGGTATTTGAGCCGGCGGCAAGAGTGGCCGCCATGCACGGCGAACACCATGCCAGCCATGCCGTCGAGATTGGCCTCATGGCTCTTTCGGTTTGCATCGCCATCGGCGGCATCCTGCTTGCGAGGCACATTTACCTGGCTCTAAAGCCCGAGCAGAGGCCCACGGGCGGCGCATTGTATCCGGTGCTGTTGAACAAGTGGTATGTGGACGAACTGTACGACATCCTGTTCGTCAACGGCTTGTCGAAGGGTGGCGGAAGCGTGCTGGCGGCTTTTGACCGGACCGCGGTCGACGGCGCGGTGAATGGCACTGCCTGGACCACCCGTATGGTCTCCAGGATTTCCATCTGGTACGACACCTGGGTTGTCGATGGACTGGTGAATCTATCAGCCTTTTTTGTCCGGGCCGTGAGTTATCCCATGCGGTTCCTGCATACCGGCTGGGTGCAGAGTTATGTGCTCATCTTCGTGGCCGGCGTGCTGGCCATCTTCGGCTACTACTGGTGGGGGCGTTAAGTGATGGGCGAACACCTATTGAGTGCAATCCTGTTCACGCCGCTTGTGGGCGTCCTGGTCCTGTTGTTCATCCCCGGATCGATGAAGACGGCCATTCGCTGGTGGGCGAACATATCGGCGGTGGCCGGGTTTCTCGTCTCGTTGCCGCTGATCCTGAACTTCAACAAGTCGCTGGACGGCTACCAATTCGTCGAACGGGTGAATTGGATCCCGGCGCTTGGCGTCCAGTACCTGATCGGCGTCGATGGCATCAGCGTGCTGATGGTGATGCTGACCACGGTGATGGGGATGCTGGCAATCTTTGCCTCGTGGGATTCGATCAACGACAAGGTGAAGGAATACTACGCCATGTTCCTTCTCCAGCAGGTGGGCATGATCGGCGTGTTCATCTCGCTGGACTTCATGCTGTTCTACGTTTTCTGGGAACTGGTGCTGGTGCCGATGTACTTTATCATCGGCGTCTGGGGCGGCCCGCGGAAGCTCTATGCGGCCATCAAGTTCTTCCTCTATACCCTGGCCGGCGGCGTGCTGATGCTGCTCGGCATCATCACGCTCTACCTGCAACACATGGCGCAGACCGGCGTGGCGACCTTTGAGATCGCCCAACTGATGAACACGCAGATGCCGCTGTGGATGGAACAGCTCGTCTTCTGGTCATTCTTCCTCGGTTTCGCGATCAAGGTGCCCATGTTCCCGTTCCACACCTGGCTGCCCGACGCCCACACCGAGGCGCCCACGGCCGGATCGGTCATTCTGGCAGCCGTACTGCTGAAGATGGGGACTTACGGATTCATCCGGTTCTCGTTGCCACTGCTGCCGAATGCCTCTGCTGACCGGATGATTGTCAACGTCCTGGCGGTTCTTTCCATCATCGGCATCATCTACGGCGCGCTGGTGAGTCTGATGCAACAGGACTGGAAAAAACTCGTTGCATATTCTTCGGTGAGCCACCTGGGCTTCTGCACTCTGGGCATCTTCGCCCTGAATCACCAGGGGATTGCCGGCTCAGTGATTCAGCAGATCAACCACGGAATCTCGACCGGAATGCTCTTCTTGATTGTCGGTGTCATCTACGAGCGTCGCCACACGCGCGAAATCAAGGAGTATGGCGGTCTGGCGCACGTAATGCCGAACTACGCTATTGTCTTCGCCTTCGCCATGCTGAGCTCCGCCGGCTTGCCGCTGTTGAACGGATTCATCGGCGAATTCACCATCCTGCAGGCGGCTTTTCAGGCCAACATGGCTTGGGGTGCATTCGCCGTCACCGGCGTCGTGTTTGGCGCCGCGTACCTGCTCTGGCTCTACCAGCGGACGATGCTCGGCGAAGTGACAAACGAGAAGAACAAGGGGTTGAAGGACCTGAATTGGAAGGAGTGGGCCGTCTTCGTCCCGCTCATGGCGTGGGCCATCGCCATCGGCGTCTACCCAAAGCCTTACTTCGACATTCTTGAGAAACCGGTTGCCGCAATCGTCGAGCGCGTGAATAGGCAGACGGCGCCGGTGAGCGCGGCGATCCAACCAGTTGAGACGAAATCGGAGGCGCGATGAGCAGTTACTACACAGCCACGGACCATTTCGTGCTGCTCCCGGCGCTGCTGCTGGGGCTGTTTGCTTGCGCGACGCTGCTGTTCGACTTTTGGGTCTTTCCCGAATCCAAGCGCCGCAAGCACCTGGCATGGTTCGTTCTCATGGGCGAAGTCTTCGCATCGGTCGCCTACATGCGGCAGCAGATGTTCTTGAACCAGCACGGCGGAGAGTTGCAAGCCTTCGGCGGTTCACTGGTGGTGGACCAGTTCGCACTGTATTTCCACTGGATCTTCGTCATCGCCACGGCGATCACGGTGGTGATGTCCTACCGGTATCTCGAGGTCCGCGACGAGCATCATGGCGAGTACTACGGCCTCATTATGCTGGCGCAGACGGGCATGTACTTCCTGGCGAGCGGAAACGAACTTGTGGTCTTGTTCACCGGCCTGGAGACCATGGCGATTACTTTTTACGTCCTGGTGGGGATGCTGAAACGGGACCAGCGTTCCAATGAAGCCGCGATGAAGTATTTTCTCCTGGGCGGCTTGTCGAGCGGCCTGCTCGTCTACGGCTTCTCGCTGCTTTACGGGATGGCAGGATCAACGAAGCTGCGCGAGATCGCCGCAGCCATGGCCAGCCGCGCCCAGGACGACACCGTCCTGTTCCTGGCTGTCGCGACGATCCTCACCGGGCTCTTGTTCAAAGTGGCTGCCGCTCCCTTCCACATCTGGGCTCCGGACACGTATGAAGGCGCGCCGACCGTCGTTACCGCATACCTCGCCGTTGCTTCCAAAGCGGCCTCTCTAGCCCTGCTGCTGCGCATTCTGCTAGGTCCCCTCGGGCTGGCCCGCGAGGTGTGGGAGCCAATTCTGGCCGGAGCGGCCTTGCTCAGCATGACTGTAGGCAACATCGCGGCGGTGACTCAAACCAACACGAAACGGCTATTGGCCTATAGCTCAATCAACCATGCCGGCTACATCCTGCTCGGCGTCGTCGCCGGCAACCAGACCGGGATTCAGGGCGTGCTGGTTTACACGCTCGTTTACGTCTTCATGACGCTGGGGGCGTTCCTGGTGTTGACCGTTCTTTGCCGCGAGTCGACGACCGGCGAAGACATCAACGATCTTCATGGCCTGATGAAACGGAATCCCGCGCACGCCATCTGGATGCTGATCTTCCTGTTGTCGTTGGCCGGCATCCCGCCCACGGCCGGATTCATCGGAAAGTACTTCATTTTCCTTTCGCTGATCGAGACGGGCCATTATTATCTCGCGGCAGCGGCCGCAATCTATGTCGCCGTAGCGATCTACTACTACTTCCGCATCGTGAAATCGATGTTCATCGAGAAGGAAGAGACCGAAATGCCGCCGTTGTCGCTCAGTTGGGGCACGAAGACGGCGCTTCTCGCCACTGGCGTGATGACCCTGGGCATCGGCATCTACCCTGAACCGTTCGTGAGATTCGCGCAGCAAACGCTGGTGCGTTAAGAGGCAAGGAATGGAAACCGTCATCTCCCATCCCATGTTCGTCCCCCTGTTGCTCGCGCTGGGGATCATCGCCCTGGCTCCGCTGGCCGTGGCCGGCACGGTACTGCTCGAACGCAAGGTCCTGGCCGATATCCAGGTCCGTCTTGGTCCGATGCGGGTGGGGCCACACGGTCTGCTTCAAACCATCGCCGACGCCGTGAAGATGCTGCTGAAGGAAGACATCATCCCGCACGACGCGAACAAGGGCATGTTTCGATTCGCGCCGGTCATCAGCTTCTTTACAGCCGCTATCTGTCTTACCGTGGTCCCATTCAGTGAACGGCTCCGGGTGGTGGACACTAACGTTGGGCTGCTTGTGGTCTCGGCGATGTCTGCGGTCGGTATCCTGGGCATCATCCTGGGAGGATGGTCCTCCAATAGCCATTACTCGCTGCTCGGTTCATTGCGTTCGGCAGCTCAGTTGGTGAGCTATGAAGTGGCTTTGGGCATGGCGCTGATCTCAGGCGTCATGGCTGCCGGGACGCTGTCGATGGTGGAAATCGTGAGGCAGCAGCAGGAGCGCGGCATCTGGTTCGTTTTCGATAACTACGGGCTGATGATTCTGCCCTTCATGATCTACTTCATCTCGGCCGTGGCCGAGACCAACCGTGCACCGTTCGATCTGCCCGAAGCCGAAAGCGAACTCGTCGCCGGCTATCACACCGAATACAGCGGATTCCGTTGGGGCATTTATATGCTGGCCGAATACCTGAATATGTTCGTGGTCGGCGGCGTGGCGATCACCCTGTTCTGGGGCGGTTGGCTGCGGCCATTCCCCAGCGTCGGCTGGCTGGAAATTCCGTTCAACTACGGCGTGCCGGTGCTGGTCTTCGCGGGTACCGGGTTGTGGTGCATTCCGGCCTCCCGTAAGCTGATCAGCGCCATTCACCGGGCCGGATTGATTCTTGTCGGTGTGACGATGATCGGCGTCGCTGCCCTCTTCGCGATCCCGATGGTCAATGCGCTCCTGATCGCGCCGTTCTGGTTTTTCATTAAGTTGTTCCTGGTGATGTACGTCCTCATCTGGATGCGAGGCACTTTCCCGCGCTACAGGTACGATCAACTGATGGACATCGGTTGGAAGCGGATGATCCCCCTGGGTCTCCTGGCAATCCTGTTGAACGCGCTGGTAGGCGTCGCAAGAAGCTGAAGCGCGCCGAGGAAGCCGGCTAGGATCCGATGCCGGCTTTGATGTGGCCGATGTGTTTTTCGCCGTGGCCTGAGTAAATACGCAGCAGATCCTCAAGGCTCATCGCGCCGCGTTCCTGATGTACGGCGGTCCGGCTCCACGCAGATTCGGGCAGCGATCTTAGAAATGCCGCCCAGCGCGCGTGAACGCCCTCGATGATCGACAGCGAAGGTTCAAGGGGACCAGTCGACGCATCGGCGTAACCGGCCCAGACATTCTGATCGTAAGCTTGCAGAGAAGGATTGTCTTCAGCTACAACCTTTTTGGCGCGGATGAAAGCCATCATGTGCGAATCGGCCAAATGGTGGATCACCTGCCGCGAATTCCATCCGCCATCGCGGTAGGGTCTCGACAACTGTTCGTCCGTTGCGCCTGCGATAGCTGCTCGCAGCAAAGCCGGCAGCGCTTCAATCTTCTCAATGCAGATTTGGCGTTCCTGAAGGGTCATAAGCATCCTCTTTGACTGAACTGTGGTTCCTACCAGTGTGCGACAATTCGTTCGTGTCTGACGAGCGAATCAGTACGCTTTCCCGGATCGACGTATTCGAGGGGCTAAGCGGAAGCGAGATTTCCTCCCTCGCCTCCTGCGGCATTCCGCGCACCTATGCGCCAGGTGAGGTTCTCTTCTATGAAGGCGACCCCTGTGGCGGCCTCCACATCGTTCTCAAGGGAGCGGTGAAAGTGGTGAAAACCACGCCAAACGGCCGCCAGCTGGTGCTCACTGTGCAGCAAGCGCCGGCGACTGTGGCAGAGGTCCCGGTCTTCGATGGCGGCCCCAATCCAGCCACTGTGACCGCCATGACGCGCGTGGAGTCCCTCGTCGTGCTCCGGAACGACCTTTACAACTTCATCCGCCGCAATCCCTCGCTGGCGCTGCGTTTTCTGGAGGTCTTCGGCGCGCGCCTCCGGACGCTGGTTACGCTTGTCGAACGCATCACGTTCGGCAATGTCCGTCAGCGCCTGGCAGCCATGCTTGTCGAGTTTTCGGAATCGAGTGGGGCCCGCCGCTTTCAGTTGCCGGAGACGCATGAGCAAATCGCCACGCGGCTCGGCACCGTTCGCGAAGTGGTTTCGCGGAACCTGGGGCGTTTTCAAAGCGAGGGTCTGATCAGGGTGGCCAGGAAAGATGTCGAGATCCTGAACAGATCCGGCTTAGCCGCCGAGGCCGACACGGAGATGTGACGCCGGTCACTGCTGGAGCCGCCCACCGCGCCTTAGTCTGGATTCATGAACGCCGTGCTGTCAGATCCCGTGAAACCACGGCCCTCCGCCACGGAACCGTTGAGGAGGAACCAGAACTACGTTCGTAGGATCGCCGCTGATCGTTCGCAACTTCTTCGCCACACGATCCAGTTCGCCTTCTTGGCTTTGAATCTCTGGCTAGGCTACGAGTTCATTCTCTTCGTCCGGCACTTCGAAGTCCTTGGAGCCCCCGCTTACCCTCGCCCCGCGGGGATAGAAGGCTGGCTCCCCATCGCCGGGCTGATGAACACGAAGTACTGGATCGCCACGGGCATGGCGCCCGCCGCCCACCCGGCAGCCGCCGTCCTGATCGTCACGTTCTTCGCGATTTCGCTACTGATGCGCAAAGCCTTCTGCAGCTGGCTTTGCCCGGTGGGAACGATCTCAGAGTTCTTATGGCGGCTCGGCCAGGAGACCTTTAAACGCAACTTCGTTTTGCCACGCTGGCTCGACATCGGTTTGCGAAGCCTTAAGTACATTTTGCTCGGCCTTTTCGCATATGTGGTCATCACGATGTCGGCGCGCGCAGTGGCCGAGTTTCTCGAATCACCCTACGGCATCGTTGCTGATGTGAAGATGCTCGACTTCTTCCGCTACATGACAACCACCACGGCCGTGGTTCTCGGAATCCTGGTTGTGGCATCGGTTTTCGTGAAAAACTTCTGGTGCCGCTATCTCTGTCCCTACGGCGCGCTGATGGGCCTGGGTGCGTTGTTCAGCCCGATGCGGATCAAGCGCGAACCGGCCAAATGCATCGACTGCGCCAAGTGCGCAAAGGCCTGCCCGTCGCTTCTGCCGGTCGACGTTCTGGTTCAGATCAAGTCGGCCGAATGCCTCGGCTGCATGGAGTGCGTTGCGGTCTGCCCGGCCGAGGGGGCTCTTGACATGAAAATGGCTGGAACAGGTCTCCGGGTGAAGCCATGGATGATCGCCGCGGGCTGCGCGGTTGTCTTTTTCGGACTCGTCGGCGCGGCTAAATTGACCGGCCACTGGGACACGGTTGTCGCCAACGAAATCTACCGCGAATTGATCCCGCGGGCTCACGAATTCGCCCACCCGTAGCCCGGAGGACGGGCTTTCCAGACCGGTCAGGACCAGCAGAGCCAGGCGCCGGCAATTTACGCGCTACAGATCGAGCAGCAACGGGATCTTCTTCCGCTTCAATCCAAGCAACGGCTCGTTCAGAAACTCCACCAGGGGAGCGGCCAGCTTGAACCGCGACACCACTTCCCTCACGCCAGCCGGGCTCGTCGCCAGCGCCGGATCGAGTTCCACCCAGTAGTACCACTGTTTGAATTTGATCCATTCGATCGACGGGTGACCGGCGGGAAAGCCCTTTGGGGGGCGTGAGAGCTTGTCTCCCTGAATGTCCCCCAGCGCCTTCTTTACTGGCTTGGACGATACGAGCCTGGAGAACCGGTCCCCGTTCTCCATCAGGTGAGCGCGTACGGCGCGGAGATAGTCCGGATTTGGCATGTATAGGCCGCCGGCGACGCCAAGATACTTCGGGGACACCTCAAAGTAAAATCCGGCGGCTTCGTTTTTGCCAAGTTCGGCGCGGAAGAAAAGCGCGCCCTGGGCTGTCTTGTATGGCGTCTTGTTGTTCGAAAACCTGGTGTCGCGGTAAATGCGGAAGATGGCCCGCTTCGGCTCGGTCATGTACGCGGGGGCGAACGAGGCCATCTGCGCACCCACCGCCGCGCAGAACTCCTCCAGCGGCGCGCGCAACTTCTCGAGATAGACGTGCTTGTGGGCGTCGAACCACTCACGGCGGTTGTTCTGTTCCAGGTCCGCAAGGAAGGCGAGCCCCTCCTTTGGAATTCCGCTGAAACTGGATTTCATGGAAGCTGCTCTCCTATGATTGAATGAAATGTCTTCGATCGACGAAGCTCCGGCGCGTCTCGCGGAGATTCCCGGCCTTCATCTTACCCGTAACGAACCACTCGCGCGCCACACCCGCTTCGAGATCGGCGGACCGGCCAGCCTGTTTGCCAAGGCGAGCACGGAGGCTGCTTTCGTCGACGCGCTCAAGCTACTGCTACGCGCCTCCGTCCGACATGTCGTCGCCGGTATGGGGACTAACCTGGTTGTTGCCGATGCGGGGTACCCCGGCGTGGTGCTCACCTTCGCCGGTGACTCCATCTCGGTCGAAGGCAGCCGAGTCACAATTCAGGCCGGCGCACCGCTTCAATCGCTGGTCGACACTGCCATTGTCCACGGGCTGAAGGGACCGGAGAATATGACCGGCATCCCCGGACAAGTGGGCGCGGCCATTTATGGCAACGCCGGCGCTTACGGCAGTTCCATCTCCGACTTCATCCGTGAGGTCCGTTTCTTTGACGGCACGGAGATCCGATCCCTCGACAATTCCGGCTGCCAGTTCCGCTACCGGTCGAGCATTTTCAAACAACGCAAGGGATGGGTCATCCTTTCGGCCGTCCTCGAGTTCCAGACCGGCGATGCCGCCGGTCTGGCGGCGCGCGCCGCCGAAATCCTGGCCGTCCGCAGCGCCAAATATCCGCCCGAGATGCGCTGCGCCGGCAGCATCTTCAAGAATTTGATACACGCTGATCTGCCCACCCGTGTCCAGGCCATGGTCCCGCCGGATGTCGTCAAGGGCGGGAAGGTCCCCTCCGCCTGGTTTCTGGATGTGACCGGCGTGAAGGGCATGAGATGCGGAGGCATCCGCGTGGCCGATTACCACGCCAACCTGGTCTACAACGCCGGCGGCGGAACGGCCCGTGAACTGCGTCAGGTCATCGGCGAACTGAAACGCCGTGTTCGCGACCGCTTTGGCATCACCCTCGAAGAGGAGATCCAGTACATCGGTTTCGATGAACGCCTCCCCGGCCTCGACATGCTCGCCTCGACGCCCGGAATCATCGATTCGCTGATCGCAGGCCTCACTCCTGAAGACATCGCCTGGCAGCCAGCCCCGGGGCGCTGGAGCATCGCCGAGGTCCTTATGCACCTTGCACACTGCGAGGAGGTCTGCTTCGTCCGCCGCACCCGCGACATGCTTGACCAGGACGACCCGCCTTTGGCACCCTACAACGTCAGCGAGTTCACCTCCGCCGGCTGGGGCTTCAACGGCGACGGCCTCGCCGCCCTTTCGCGCCTCCGCGATCTCCGCCGCGGTATCCTTGACCTGCTTGAAATCCAACCGGCTTCCACCGGCGCGCGCTGCGGCATTCATCCGGATCTTGGACGCATCACCTTGGCCGAACTGCTCAACGAGTGGGCTTTTCACGATCTCGGTCACATCCGCCAGATCGCCGAAATCATTCGCGCAGGCCGGTTCTTCCCACAGATGGGTCCTTTTCGGCCGCTGTACAGGGTGAGCCCGTAGCGGCGTCCCATCACCCGCCTGCTTTACCATTGCAGAGAGGCCCTTGGACGTACTGTTATGCAACTGCCCGTGCTGTTCGGCAAGTATGAGCTCACCGAGTTTCTCGGCGGTGGAATGTCGCGTGTCTTCAAAGCGCGTGACACGGTCTTGAACCGGACCGTCGCGGTCAAGATTCTCACGCCGGAAGGCACTGCGGACCCCGACACGCGCGCCCGCTTCCTGGCTGAGGCCAAAATGTCGGCGTCGCTTGTTCATGATCACATCATCCGGATCTTCGATTATGGCGAGGAGCAGGGCTATCCGTTCATCGTCATGGAGTTCCTCACCGGCTGCGATCTGAAGCACGCCATTAAGGAGAATCGCCTGGGTGGCCTCGAAGACAAGCTCCGTGTGGCCATAGAGTCCTCCGAGGCGCTCCAGCACGTCCACGAACAGAAACTGATTCACCGAGATATCAAGCCCGACAACATTCACATCGACACCCATGGCCGGGTCCGCCTGATGGATTTCGGCATCGCCAAGAGCGAGGATCTGTCGCTCACGAAGACTGGATTCCAGGTCGGTACGCCGTTCTACATGGCGCCTGAACAGGTGAACGGGGAAAAGGCTACAGAGCGCAGCGACGTCTATTCGTTTGGCCTGGTGATCTTCGAGATTTTCACGGGCGTGAAAGCGATCGAAGGGACGACCATTGCCCAGGTCTTCTCCGCGATCCTGCACCAGCAGGTGGACTTTAGCCGCATGGCCGCCTATGGCGCGCCGCCGGACCTTGTCGCGTTGGTCTCCCGCATGGGCGCCAAGGACCCAGCCCAGCGGCCGGCATCATTCCTGGAGGTCATCGCCGAACTGAAGCGCATCGCCGCGTCGTTGCAACCGGCAACGGCCACGCCCATCCCGGCTTCCGCTCCGGCAAAGGGATTCTCCGGCAGGAAAATAATGGCCGGGTTAATCGGACTCATCATAGTCCTCACCACCGTCACGGTCTACATGGTTTCCAAGAACCGGGCGGAACTCGAAGGCCGCACTGGCGGAGGAGCGAAACTGGAGCCAACCATCACAACCGGGACTGGTGAGATGAAACTGGTTCCCGGCGGGCCGTTCAAATGGGGCAACGAGGGCTTTGAAACCGTCCTCCCGGCGTTCTATGTGGACAAGACTGAAGTCACTAATGAGAGCTACCGGAAGTTCTGCGCCGCCAAGAACCGTCAACTTCCCGAGGGTCTGAGCCAAGCCGACGCTCGAATGCCCGTGGTGAACGTCGCCGCCATCGACGCCAAGGATTTCTGCGCATGGGCTGGTAAGCGTTTGCCCTTACCGCTTGAATGGGAAAAGGCCGCCCGCGGGACGGATTTGAGGCCCTACCCCTGGGGCACGGACGCAGATCCGGCCAAGGCGAACGTCGCCGACAATCCAACGCTTGGCGGCAAATCGCTGGCCGCCGCGGATTCCATGCCGGAGGGCGCTTCGCCATTCGGTGCGCTCCATATGACCGGCAATGTGCTCGAATGGGTCGACGAAGCGCGCGCTCCGAGCGCCGGCGCCGTCGAGGCGTTCTCCAAACTCCTCAACCCACCGCCTTCGGCGACTGAGCCGTGGTATCTCATCAAGGGCGGAGCCTTCGACCGCCCGTTAGCTCACGGGATCCTGCATGAATGGATCACGGTGCCTGCACGCTTCACCGCACCAGATATCGGATTCCGCTGCATTCAGGTCCCCAAACAGTAAAGTCCTGTCCGATTTGCGGAACAACACGTCACGGAGTACCGTATACTTCGGTAACACGGAGACAATATGGCACTCGGCGACCAACTCAAAGGTTTTCTCAAGAAACAGTTCATCGACGTCATCCACTATACGGAGGCCGAAGACGGCATCCTGGCGACTCGATTCCCCATGCAGGACATGGAGATTCAGAATGGAGCGAAACTCACCGTTCGTGAATCCCAAATGGCGCTGTTCGTGAACGAAGGCCGCGCGGCCGACGCATTCGGCCCTGGCCTCTATACCCTGAACACCCAAACCCTGCCGCTTCTCACCAACCTCATGAACTGGGACAAGATGTTCCAGTCCCCATTCAAGAGCGACGTCTATTTCTTCTCCACCCGCCAGCAGGTCGCCCAGCGGTGGGGCACGGCCCAGCCGGTCACCATCCGCGACAAGGACTTCGGCGCCGTCCGGATCCGGGGCTATGGCGTCTACTCCTGGCACCTGGCCGATCCGCGCGCCTTCCACGTCAAGGTGAGCGGCACGCGCGAGAAGTATACGGTCGCGGAGTTCGAACCACAGCTCCGCCAGACGATCATCAGCCATATCTCGGACGCCTTCGCCCAGTCGGGCGTGCCGTTCCTAGACATGGCTGCGAATTACCTCGAAGTCGGCAATCTCATCAAAAAGTCTCTCGACCCCGTCTTCTCCGAGTGGGGCATCGTCCTGGACACGCTGGTCGTCGAAAATTTGTCGCTGCCCGAAGAGTTGCAGAAACGCCTCGACGAACGCATCGGCATGAATATGATCGGCAACATGCAGCAGTACACCCAGTTCCAGGCCGCGCAGTCTCTGCCCATCGCGGCGGCGAACGAAGGCAGCGGCGGCATGGCTGGACTCGGGGTGGGCCTCGGCGCCGGCGTCGGGCTGGGCCAAGTGATGGCCCAGGCGATGACTGGCGGCCAGACCCCGCCTCCCGCCCCTCAACCCGGCGCGCCCGTTCCTCCGCAGGCGCCTATCGCCCCAGCGGCGGCGGCAGGCGCGGCCGCCGGAGCGGTTTCAGGCGCCGCCGACACGAAGTTCTGCATGGAGTGCGGCCAAAAAATCGCCCGCGCGGCGAAATTCTGTCCCGAATGCGGCAAGCCGCAACCCTGAAACCCGGCTTACAATGTTTCAGTTAAGGCTATGATCCGAGGATCTGAGTGGGTGGTGGACGCCGCCGGCTGCGATGCGGCCGCGTTGGCGTCCGCCGCTGGTGTTACCAGGCTGTTCGACGACATCATCGCGGCGCTCGACCTCCATCCGGTCGCACCGGCGCTTGTGCACAAGTTCCCAGGACCGGGAGGCGTCACCGGCATGGTGCTGCTCGCCGAATCCCACCTCACCATCCACACCTTTCCCGAACACGGCACACTTTGCTTGAATCTGTTCTGCTGCAGTCCTCGCCCGGAATGGGACTTCACGCTGCAATTGAAACACCGCTTCGGCGCTACTGATGTCGAGATTCGCGTCCTGGAGCGTTCGACATCATGAGCGTTGCAGCTAATTGCCCCACCTGTGGCGCGCCGGTCACATTCATGTGGTCTTCGGCCGTGCAAACCGCCTGCCAGTACTGCAAGGCCATCCTGGTCCGCCACGACGTCGACCTGGAAAAGGTCGGCGAAGTCGCCGACCTCCCACGGGACGCTTCGCCAATCCAGATCCTCACCGAAGGCATCTTTGACAACCGCCGGTTCGTCGTCGTCGGCCGCATCGTCTACGAATGGGAGCAGGGCGGATGGAACGAGTGGCACATCGCCTTCGACGACGGCCGCTCAGGCTGGCTCTCCGACGCCCAGGCTGAATATGCCGTCTCCTTTCAGGTCTATCCCCAGGCCCCCCTGCCCGCCATCGAACAGGCAAGGCGCGGTCTTGCCATCCAGTGGGGCGGGCTGAATTACATCATCACTCACCGGACCGAAGCTTCCTATGTGGGGTTCGAAGGCGAGCTCCCCTTCCGCACGACGGACCGTTCACGCATGGTCTTTGCCGATCTCCGCACTCCTGACGCCCGATTCGGCACGATCGACTATTCAGAAAATCCGCCGCTGCTTTTTGTGGGCCGCCAGGTCGATTTCGACGAACTGAAACTGCGCAACCTGCGCATGTTCGAGGGCTGGTAGCCATGCCCGCTTCCCCACAGCCCGTTCGCGCCCGTTCGCTCTCCTGCCCCAATTGCGGAGGTCTCATAGAACTCCGCGGCTTCGAGCACTCGCGGTCTGCGGTTTGCGTCCAGTGCTGCACCATCATCGACCCATCCACATCCGAACTGAAGATCCTGCAAAAGTTCGACGAGAAACTGCGCGTCCGGCCTTTGATCCCGCTCGGAACCCGCGGGAATTGGCGAGGCGCGGTCTATGAGGCGATCGGGTTCCAGGTTCGCTGTATCAACGTCGACGGCGTCGAGTACTGCTGGCACGAATACCTCCTCTTCAATCCGTACAAGGGCTTTCGCTACCTGACCCAATACGACGGCCACTGGAACGACGTTCAGACCGTACGTGGTTTGCCCACGTTCACCCGCGTCGGCAATCATAAAGCTGTCGAATTCGGCGGTCTGACCTACAAGCACTTCCAGAACGCCGAGGCGCGGACCAAGTTCGTGATGGGCGAGTTCCCTTGGGCCGTCCGCGTTGGTGAATCGAATGTGATCGATGACTACGTCGCGCCGCCTTTCTCGCTGTCATCGGAAATGGCCGACGGAGAAATCAACTGGTCGCGCGGCGAGTATGTCACTGGATCAGAAATCTGGCAGGCGTTCAAGCTGAAAGGCGCGCCTCCCACGGCCCATGGCGTCTACTCCAATCAACCATCGCCGTACGCCGGCAAACCCGGCCGGGCTTGGCGGATGGCCTTGCTGTTGCTATGCGGCTGGGCGGCGTTGCTGTTCTTCTTCGTGATCAGCGCCTCCAATAAGGAGGTTTTTTCCGCCAACCACCACTTCAGCCCCACGCCGGGCGAGCAAAGCTTCGTGACGCCGGTTTTTGAGTTGGAAGGCGATTCCAAAAACGTCGAAGTCGAACTGAGGACCGATCTCGACAACAATTGGGCTTACTTCAATCTGGCGCTGATCAACGAGTCCACTGGGCAGGGCTACGATTTCGGCCGGGAAGTCAGCTATTACCACGGCGTCGATTCCGATGGCTCCTGGTCGGAAGGCTCGCGTTCTGATTCGGCCACCATTCCGCGTGTCCCCGGCGGCCGGTACTATCTTCGCATTGAGCCCGAGATGGAGACCCCCACATCGGGCTTCAGCCAGGCGCCTCGCGGTTTCAACTACACGGTTGCAGTCAAACGGGACGTGCCGACCACCTGGCTGTTCTGGCTCGTCCTGCCGTTCTTGATCATCCCACCCATCGTCACCTCCATCCGTGCCGCGGCATTCGAGGGCGGGCGCTGGATGGAGTCCGATTACTCTTCCACCGGAGAAGATGACGACGAATGAAACTGTTCTCCTATCCTGTCTATGGACTGCTGCTGCTCGGCGGCCTGGCCGCCGGCCAGTGGTATGGCCTTTCAGCCACCTCCTACACCGAGGTGAAAAACGTTCCGAAATCCGTCAGAGAGAACCCAGGCGTCTACCGTTCGCATTACGGGTGGCTGCCTCGCTGGTTCGGAGGAAAGTGAACCGCCATGAACTTTGAATTCCAATTGAGCGCCTTCGTTAACGCGATCGTCTTCGCCGTCCTCGGCGTTGTGATCCTGGTCGTCTCCTTCGCCCTCTGGGACAAGATCACTCCCTACGACCTGTGGAAGGAGATCGTCGAAAAGAACAATACGGCGCTGGCCATCTTCTCCGGCCTCATGGCGCTCGGCATCGCCATCATCGTCGCTGCCGCAGTCCACTAGGCTCGCCTCTCGGGACGCCCCGCCATGCGCCGGGGCCCCGGCACATGCCATGGCGTTTGTTCTCTTTCTCTCCGTTTTCTTGATCGCCGCCTGCGGGCTGATCTATGAGCTGATCGCCGGGGCTTTGGCCAGTTACCTCCTCGGTGACTCCGTCCTCCAGTTCTCCACCATCATCGGCAGCTATCTCTTTGCCATGGGCATCGGAAGCTGGTTGTCCCGATTCATCGAACGCTCGCTGGTTTCGCGCTTCATCACCATCGAATTGATGGTCGGGCTGCTGGGCGGTTTCTCCTCCACCATCCTCTTTCTCGCATTCACCTGGACAACGGGTTTCCGGCTTCTGCTCTACGGGATGGTGCTGGCCATCGGCATCCTGGTCGGCCTTGAGATCCCTCTCCTCATGCGCATCCTTAAGGAGCGCTTCGGCTTCAAGGAACTCGTCGCCAATGTTTTGACGTTCGACTACCTCGGCGCGCTCGGCGCATCGCTCCTGTTTCCGCTCCTGCTCGTCCCCCACCTGGGCCTGGTTCGCAGCGCCATGCTTTTCGGACTCATCAATGCCCTGGTCGCCCTTTGGTCCACATTCCTGTTCCGCGACCAGTTGCCCCGAGCGCTCGCCCAGAGGGTCGAAAGCGTCGCCGTCATCGCGCTGCTAGGCGCCGGAATGTTCTTCGGCCAGACCATCACCGACACCGCCGACGCGGCGCTCTACGCCGACGAAGTCGTCCTCACTCGCACAACCCCATACCAGCGCATCGCTCTGACCCGCTGGAAAGACGATTACCGGCTTTATCTGAATGGCCACCTCCAGTTCAGCTCACGCGACGAGTACCGTTACCACGAATCGCTCGTCCATCCCGCCATGGCCTCCCGTCCAGGCGCCCGGCGGGCTCTTGTTCTCGGCGGCGGCGATGGCCTCGCTGTTCGTGAACTACTCAAGTACCCTGAACTCGAATCCATCACGCTCGTCGATCTCGACCCCGAGATGACCCGCCTTTTCAAAACCCACACGCTACTCCGCGGCTTGAACCAGAACTCGCTCAGTTCTCCCAAAGTCAAAATCATCAATGCCGACGCCTTCCCGTGGCTTCAGCAGTCGCGCGGCCTCTTCGACATCGCCATCATCGACTTTCCCGATCCAAACAACTACTCGCTGGGCAAGCTCTACTCCACAGCCTTTTACCGCCTCCTGGGCCGTTCCCTCGCCGAAGGCGGACTGGCCGTGGTGCAGTCTACATCCCCGATGTTCGCCCGCCAGAGCTTTTGGTGCATCGTTGAAACGCTCAAGGCGGCTGGACTGAAGACCTATCCCTATCACGCCTATGTCCCCTCTTTTGGCGAATGGGGATTCGTCCTGGCCTCGCGGATCGATTGGTCGCCTGGGGGCCAATTGCCCAGTGGACTGCGTTTTCTCACAATGCCGCAAATGCACGCCCTGTTCGAGTTTCCGCCCGATCTGGCGCCCGTCCCCGCCGAGGTCAACCGCCTTAACGACCAGGTTCTGGTCCGTTACTACGACCAGGAGTGGAGGGAGATCGTCCGTTGAAACTC
This sequence comes from Bryobacteraceae bacterium, assembly GCA_029975915.1. The sequence continues at coordinate 88,756 of JARKOC010000371.1, read as the reverse complement.
ACCCGCCGCCAGGTCGCTCCGGCTCTGGTCGGCTTGAGCCTGAAGGCCGAACCGCCGCTCAAAGGCGGTTTCGTGCTCGAATCGCAGGACCGCGGCCACCAGATCCGGGACCGGGTCCAGCAACCCGCAACCAAACGAACTGTCCGCGTGCCTTGTGTGATTGTTGGGGGCGGTATCTCTGGCCTCTCGGCGGCCTGGTGGATGAACCGCTCAGGCTTCAAGGACTTCGTGCTTCTGGAGATGGAGTCAGAGACGGGCGGCAACGCCAGGGCAGGCGAAAATGAGTTTACATCGTTCCCTTGGGCCGCCCACTATCTGCCGGTCCCGTCTCCTCATTCGACTTATGTCCGCCTGCTGTGTGAAGAACTCGGGCTCCTGAAAGACGGCGTCTGGAACGAGCGCTGGCTCTGTCACTCCCCGCAGGAACGCTTGTATATCCATGGGCGCTGGCAGGAAGGGCTCGAACCTCAAATCGGGCTGACCAAAGAGGATATCCGGCAATTCGACCGCTTTTTCGCCCGCATCGCCGAATTCCGCGCCTCCGGCGCATTCACTATTCCCCTCGACCAGGGCCTTCGCCGGATCAAACCCGCGCACGCCGCCTTGGACCGTCTCACCCTCTCGGATTGGATGCGCCACGAAGGTTTTTATTCACCTTATCTTCGCTGGCTTGCGGATTATTCCACCCGCGATGATTACGGTACCGGCATCGACGCCGTCAGCGCCTTCGCCGGACTGCACTACTTCGCCGCGCGCGAATCCGAGGAGCATGGACCGCTGACCTGGCCGGAAGGCAACGCATGGCTGGCCCGTGGGATCGCGGCGAAGGTTCAGCCAAACATACGGACCGGCGTGATGGTCACCCGCATCGAGCGCGCAGGCAATCGCTGGCGTGTTCAATCCGGAGAAACGCTCTATGAGGCCGGCGCAGTCATCTGGGCCGCACCTACATGGCTCGCCCGCTGGGTGATTTCGCCGCCTCCGCCCGCCTATCCCTTTGAATCAGCCCCCTGGCTCGTGGCCAACCTGACGCTCCACCGCTGGCCCGCCCAAAAAGGCATGGAACCGGCCTGGGACAACGTCATCTACAATTCACCCGCCCTCGGCTACGTAGTCGCAACCCACCAGTCGCTCGGCACGCACATTCCCAAGACCGTCTGGACCTTCTACTGGGCCTTGAGCCAAGGCAGCGCTCTCGATCAACGCCGCATCCTGCTTGGAGGCGACTGGCGCTATTGGTGCGGCCGGATCTTTTCAGACCTCGAACGCGCCCACCCCGACATTCGCTCCTGTGTCGAGCGAGTGGACATCTTCCGCATCGGCCACGCCATGCCTCGCCCTGCCCCCGGTTTCTTGACCGACCCGTCGAGACTCGCATTCTGCAAACCTGCCGGTGGTCTTGCCTTCGCCAACACTGACTTGAGCGGCCTGTCTCTATTTGAGGAAGCGCAGTTCCGCGGCATCCAGGCTGCCAAGTACGTCCTTTCGATAGCCGGCGGACGCTGACCAAACGAACTCCACTGGCTATGCTTTGGGCGACTGAATCATATCCAGGATTCCCCGCATGTACCCGAAAGCAAAGATGTTGCCTTGCACCATGTAGCCTGGCCGGTCGTTGCTTTCACCGGCCAGAACCGGCGCATGATCCGGCCGCATCGGCCCCTCGAAACCCGATTCGTGGTAGATCCGCATCAGCCGTGCCATGTCGGTCGGGCCGTTGTCGTGGAAAGTCTCTCGAAGGTTTTTTGCGTTGCCCTGGATGTCTCGGAAGTGGATAAAGAAGACCTTCTTCTGTTTGCACCACTTCTCGGCCAGCGTGTAGACGTTCTCGCCCATGGCGATGAAGTTCGCCTGGCAGAAGGTGACGCCATTGACCGGGCTGGGAACGATCTGCATCACCTTCTCGAAGTTCTTCGCCGAGGTCAGAATCCGGCCGATCCCCCGCAGCGGCGACAGCGGCGGATCATCGGGGTGGAGAGCCATCTTCATTCCCACCTTTTCGGCAACCGGGATAATCGCCTTCTGGAAGTAGACCAGATTGTCCCAGACCTTCTCCTCGCTGATCGTGCCCCACTGGGTGGGGCCCTGCCCCTCGGCCGCCTCCAGAGTAAACTCGCTGGTAAGAGCTCCGCCGCGTTCGGGCACGTTCGTCCGGGTCCTGTACCAGCCAAGCCCGGCCATCCAGTTGTAGCAGACCATTGGGATGCCAACCTGGGCCAGGGCCTTGATGGCGGCGATGTAGTTTTCCAGTTCCTCGTCCTTGCCAGCGGCGCCGAGTTTGATCTTCTCGGCGGGAACCGGATGGCTCTCGACGCCGGCGACCTGAATGCCGGCGGCATTGAATTCCGCCTTCATCTTTGCCAGGGCATCGGCGTACTGAGACCGCTCGATCTTTGCCAGAAGCCCGCTGACGCCGGCGATGGCGTAATCCACGCCAAGCTGCTTCCACAGCTTCCAGCTTTCCGGCCGGCCAGGCGACATGACATGCGCAAGCTGGATTCCCGTTTTCGGCGCGCCCGCGCCCGGTCGAGCCGCAGCCCCATTCGACGCAGCCAGACTGGCGGCTCCCGAGGCAAGAATCGAACGGCGTGTGATTACGGTCATGACTGGCTCCCTATTGGAATCGTTGCCAATATATCACCCATGCCCGGCCATCCGGATGACTGGTTGACAGGTTCCTCCACCAGTCGATATAGTCGGGCCTGAAACCGCTGGCATCTCGACTATGACGACTCACCTTGCTTCCTCGCCCGGCCTCCTAGTCCCGCGTTTCACATCGGTTTCCGTACTGCCTTCGCCAGTTGATGCGCCAGTTCCGCCAGGAGCCCGGCCATGACCTCGCTCGCCCTGCTGATGGCCGCGCCCGATCGTCTGATCCAACTCAACGCCATCGACCTGGCCATCATCGCCATCTACTTTGTCACTGTCATTCTGATTGGCTTTTATTTGAAAGAGCGCGCCTCGACCGGCGATGACTTCTTCCTGGCCGGCCGCGAGATGACGGCCTGGATCGCCGGCCTCGCCTTCCTGTCGGCCAACCTCGGCTCGCTCGAACTCATGGGTTGGGCCGCCGCCTCCTACCAATACGGCATTCTCGCCACGCACTGGTACTGGATTGGAGCCATCCCGGCGATGCTGTTCCTCGGCGTCGTGATGATGCCGTTCTACTACATCTCCAAGACTCACTCAGTTCCCGGCTATCTCCAACTCCGCTTCGGTGAGGGCGCGCGTGGCCTGTCCGCGGTCACCTTCGCCTTCATGACCGTCCTGATGTCCGGCATCAACATGTACTCCATGGCCCTGGTCATGAAGGTGGTTCTCGGTTGGGACATCAACTTCTCTATCTGGGTTTCCTCAATCACCGTCGCCATTTATGTCGCCCTGGGCGGCCTGCGGTCGGCGATCTTCAACGAAGTGCTTCAGTTCGTCCTCATTTGGCTCGGCGCCCTTCTCATCCCGATTCTTGGGCTGATCGAGGCCGGCGGGTGGAACGGGCTCCAGGCGCGGATCGCTGAGAACTGGGCCGGGCAAAATTTCACAAGCCTGTGGAGCACGCTGGGTACCTTCGACGGCAACCCGATGGGGATCCACTGGACGGGTATTGTCCTCGGCCTCGGATGGGTAATTTCGTTTGGTTACTGGACCACGGATTTCCTCGTCGTTCAGCGCGTTCTGTCCGCCAAGGACCTACGCGCCGCCAAGATGGCGCCTATCATCGGCGCCTGGTTTAAGATGCTGGTGCCCTTCATCGTTATCCTGCCCGGGTTGCTCGGGCTAGGGGTGCTGGACTTCAAACTGACCGGCGAAGCAGAAGCCATCGCCACGGGTGGCCACAGCTACAACGAAGTTTTGCCGCTGATGCTGGCGCGCTACTGCGGCCCGGGACTGCTCGGACTGGGCATCACGGCGCTGATCGCCGGCTTCATGTCGGGCATGGCCGGCAACGTGAGCGCCTTCGCCACGGTCTGGACCTACGACATTTATCGGGCTTTCATGAGGAAGGACGCTACGGACGCGCACTACGTCTCCATGGGCCGCTGGTGCACAGTCCTCGGTGTGCTCATCTCCATCGGCACGGCATACCTGGTGATGCAGTTCCTGTCGATTATGGACTACGTCCAAGCCCTGTTCAGTTTTTTCATCGCGCCGCTGTTCGGCACGGTTCTTCTCGGCATGCTCTGGAAACGCGCGACGCCGGCGGGCGGCTTCTGGGGACTGCTAACGGGCACGGTCTCCTCGATTGCGATGTGGGCATGGGTCAAGGCGGATGCTTCGGCGTTGAGATACATCGCCCTGTCGCCAAATGCCAAGGACATGGCCGAGAACATGTATCGGGCCCTTTGGTCGTGGATCGTGTGCGTCCTGGTCACAGTCGTGGTCAGCTACATGACCAAGCCCAAGCCGCTGGCCGAGCTGAACGGACTGGTCTATGGCGCGACCGAGATCCCGTCCGAGCACGGCGTGCCGCTGATGTCGAAACCGGCGTTCTGGGCCTGGGTGGTTGGCGCCGTCTTCGTGGCCCTGAACGTGATCTTCTGGTAGAAATTGCAAATGACAGGCGAAAACGGACAAATCTCGATCTGGTTCTTCATTGGCTGCCTTCTCTCCATCTATGGCGTCCTGATCACGGGCGCGGGCCTCTACGAACTGGTTTCCCCGCCTGCGCGCACCGTCGTTCTGGCCGAGTTGCACGCCCCGATCTGGTGGGGTTTGCTGATGCTCGCGGGTGGCCTGGCTTACGTGTATTTCTTCCGTCCATCAAAAGGGAATAGGTAACAAGGGGAGTGGAATCATGAACGGCAATACAGTTACTTTCGGACTCATTGTGGGCAACCGGGGCTTCTTCCCAGACCATCTCGCCGTCAGCGGCCGGCAGGAAATGATTGCGGCCGTCGAAAAGGCGGGCCACAAGATCGTAGCGCCCGAACCGGGCCAAACGCAGCACGGCGCCGTCACCTCCCGCGATGACGCAAAAAAGTGCGCCGAACTCTTCCGGGCTAACCGCGATTCGATCGGCGGCATCATCGTCACTCTGCCGAACTTCGGCGAGGAAAAGGCCATCGTGGAGACCCTGCGCATGGCCAACCTGAATGTCCCAGTGCTGGTTCAGGCCACGCCCGATACCGCCGGCAGGATGACCATCGCCGACCGCCGCGATTCGTTCTGCGGCAAAATGTCGTGCTGCAACAACCTGAAGCAGTATGGCATCCCCTTTTCGCTCACCGCGCTGCACACCGAAACGCCCGGCTCGCCCGAATTCGAGGCGGACCTGGACCGTTTTGCCGCCGTCTGCCGAGTGGTGAAAGGTCTGCGCAGCCTCCGTGTTGGCGCCATCGGCGCACGTCCTCAGGCCTTCAATACGGTCCGCTACAGCGAGAAGATGCTCGAACAGGCCGGCATCGCTGTCGAACCGATCGACCTATCGGAGATCTTCGGGCGCATCGAGCGCCTGAACGACGATGCGCCGGAGGTCGTGGCGGCACTCGGCTCCATTAAAGGGTACGTCTCCACCGAAGGAGTTCCTGGCGCATCGCTATTGAAGATGGCCAAGCTCGGGGCGGTCATCTCGGCCTGGATGAAAGAGATGGATCTCGACATCTCGGCCGTCCAGTGCTGGACTTCGATGGAAGAATACTTCGGCGTCGTCCCTTGCACGGTGATGAGCAAAATGTCGAACGAACTGATGTCCAGCGCCTGCGAAGTGGACGTCTGCGGCGTCATCGCCATGCACGCGCTCCGTCTGGCATCCGGCACGCCCTCGGCGCTGCTCGATTGGAACAACAACTACGGCGACGACCCCGACAAAGCCGTCTGCTTCCACTGCTCGAATCTACCCAAGCACTTCTTCGAGGATGTCCGCATGGACTACCAGGAGATTATTGCCGGCACGGTAGGAAAGCTGAACACCTTCGGCACTTGCGTGGGCCGTGTCAAGGCGGGTCCAATGAGCTTTGCCCGTTTCTCGACCGACGATTTCACCGGCAAAATTCGCGGCTACGCCGGCACGGGCCAGTTCACCTCCGATCCGCTTTCGACATTCGGCGGCGCGGGCGTGGTCTACATCCCGAATATGCAGGCGCTGCTCAGGTACATCTGCCAGAACGGTTTCGAGCACCATGTCGCGGCGAATCTGTCGGCCACGGCGGCGGCCGCGGTTCACGAGGCGGCAACCACCTACCTCGGCTGGGACGTATACTGGCACTGCTAGTCCTTATCGCGGGCGCGTGGCGCGCTTCCCGCCCCGGCACCCTTTCTCTGAACGCGAGGAGTGATCCATGGCTATCGTTGCTGGAGTTGACTACGGGACGCTGAGCGTCCGGGTTTCGATCGTTGACAGTGAGCGGGGCCGCATCGGCTCCGGCTTGGCGGAGTACCCCCTCCACCGCAAGCGAGAAGACCCCGACCACGCCACGCAATCGCACGCCGATCATATGACCGCCCTGGTCGAGGCCATGGGCAAGGCGCTTACGGCGGCAGGAGTCGCCGGATCGGCCGTTGAAGCTTTGGCGATTGATACCACCGGTTCCAGCGTTGTACCCGTTGACGGGAACCTTCAGCCTCTGGACGATTACTATCTCTGGTGCGATCATCGCGCCTGGCGTGAAGCCGCCGAAATTACCGCCAAGGCCCACGAAACCGGTCTCGCTGCAATCGAGTGGTGCGGCGGGACGTACTCCTCCGAATGGGGCTTCTCGAAGCTGCTCCATTGGCTCCGCAACAACCCGGACAAACGCGGCCGCATGGCCACGGCGCTCGAACATTGCGACATGGCCGCGGCCACGCTCTGCGGCATTAAGCGGGCCGAAGATGCGCCGCGCTCGATTTGCGCCATGGGCCACAAGTGGATGTGGAACGCCTCGTTGGGCGGATTGCCGCCGGAGGAGTTCCTCGTCGCCGTCGATCCCCTTTTCGCGGGCGTCCGCGCCAAGCTGCAGGGCCGGTATGAGACCTCCGAGAAGATCGCCGGGCGTCTATCGGCTGAATGGGCCGCCAAACTGGGGTTGAAGGAAGGCATCCCAGTGCCCACGGGCGCCTTCGACGCCCACTGGGACGCCATCGGCGCGGGCTGCAAGGAAGGCGATGTCGTCAATGTTGTCGGCACATCCACTTGCATCATGGCCATCATGCCCGGCGTGTCGCTCATCCAGGGCGTCTGCGGCGTTGTACCCGGATCGATCCACCCGTCGATGACCGGCGTCGAGGCAGGGCTTTCGGCCACCGGCGATATCTTCGATGCCATCGCCAAACGCGCCGCGACCTCTGTGGCAGCTTTGTCTGGAGGTCTCGAAGCATTCACCGCCGGCCAGACCGGCCTGCTGCGGCTCACCTGGGACAACGGCGACCGCACCGTGCTCGTGAACCCCGAACTCGGCGGCGTGACCCTTGGCTGGAAACTCACACACACGGCCCAGGACGAGCTTTTCGCCGCCATCGAGGGCACGGCTTTCCACACGCGCGTCATCCTTGAACGCATGGAGTCAGGCGGCGTTCCGATCCGCCGGGTGATCAACGGAGGCGGCATCCCGCAGAAGAACGAAGTCCTGAACCGCGTGTATGCCAACGTGCTGAACAAGCCGGTTCTGGTTCCGCAATCCGAAGTGACATCGCTCGGCTCGACGATCTTCGCATTTCTCGCCGCCGGCGCTTTCAAGTCCGTCGAAGAGGCCCAGGCCGCGCTCTGCCCGAGCTACCGCGTCGTCGAACCAGACCCGGATCAGGCTGCGGTCTACGGGCGGTTGTATGCTTTGTATAGGAAGCTCTACTTCGGATTGGGCCTGAAAAACGCACCTGCGGCCGCCATCGGCGATGTTCTGCCGGAGCTGCGCAACATCGCCGCTGAAGTCCGCGCTAAAGCATGAAACTGGAACAACTCCGCCAACAGGTCCTGGACGCCAATCTCGAAATCGTGCGCCGGGGACTTGTCCTGCACACCTGGGGCAACGCCTCGGCCATCGACCGCGAGCAGGGCGTCATCGCCATTAAACCGTCGGGCGTGCCTTATGACACCATGACCGCCGCCGATATCGTCCTAGTCGATCTTGATGGTAAACGGGTGGATGGGACTTTGAAGCCGTCTTCAGATCTGGACACGCACCTGGTCCTGTACAAGGCTTTCCCTTCGATCGGCGGCATCGTCCATACCCATTCCCGTACCGCCACCGCCTGGGCCCAGGCGTGCCGCGAAATCCCCTGTTTTGGCACAACTCATGCGGACTACTTTCACGGCCCCGTGCCCGTGACCGAGCATCTCACCGCCGCCGAGATCCACAACGATTACGAAGGGGCGACGGGCCGGGCGATCGTCGAAGCCTTCGCCGAACTCGATCCAGTTGCCGTTCCCGGCGTTCTGGTTGCCGGCCATGCTCCGTTCACTTGGGGAAAGGATGCCGCCCAGGCGGCCTACCACGCGGTGGTGTTGGAGGAACTGGCGCGGATCGCCATGGAGACGCTGGCCATCAATCCGCACGCCAACCCGCTGCCCAAGGCGCAACTTGACAAGCACTATTCACGCAAGCACGGCAAGAACGCGACATACGGTCAGGGATAGAAAACGGCCGCCTCTAAACTCGGGCGTAAGCCCGCACATGCGCGGAACGCACGATCGGGTCGGCGATCTCTTTGATCTGCTGCCAGCTCAGGCTGGATCCCAGTTCGCTATCCGACCCGGCGGCAAGGTTCGATCCACCCCAGATCCTCTCGTTCGGCTTGTCCTCGGCTGCCTGAAACGCCTCGATCAGCCTCGGAATCTGGAAGATGTCTTCGTCGTACGGGGAACCGCGGATGATGCTGTAAGTAAACCGGCCGTTAGGCCGCTTGCAGATCAGACTGATGAGGTTCGTATGGCCCTGGCTGGCGAGAACCAGTCTCGACAGCGGATCGCCCTTTTCGTCCGCGATGACATAGTTGTACGGCGACCGGTACAGGATTTCGGGCTCGACGGTGATCGGCGTGATCCCGGCCTGGCCATTCAAAAGCGCCAGCAGCCGGTCGCACACTTTTCTGACCGTGCCCCGGACAATGGCCTCGTCGCCCATCACCTTGCCCAGCCGCCGCTGGTCGCGGTAAGGCTCGAAGACCCACGTGAAGTGATTCTTCACTAGATCATCCAATTTAACCGGATACAGCCCGCCGCAGACGTCGATCTTGTTGTTGTACTGGACGATCCAGCGCAGCATCGGCATGCCTTCGGCGCGTTCGAGCATCCAGTGATACTCGAGCACGAATGCGGCCAGGCAGACGTCCTGGTCTGCGTTCCAGACAAAGACGGGCACTTGAGGGCGGGCTTGCAGCCAACGCTCCATCAGGCGGCCCTGCCGGACGGCGATGTAGGCTTGCATGGCCGCGCTCATCGACGCTTCGCGGACAACCCCTGCGTGGTGATCGAAATTGACGTAGTGGCCCCGGTGCCCAGGAAGGTCGTCAAGCACCTCTAACGCGATGGAATACTCAGGGGTTGCCTGGATGAATTCATCCCAGCTTTCAAAACGCTTCTTGGCAACCCGTAGATCGATGTTGGTAAACAGACTGTCCATGGAGTTCAGCGAAACAGGCCAGCCCGATGAGTCTTTCGCCCCGCCGCGGCGGGGAATCGTCTCAATCGTTGCCGGAACATGACATCCCGGCGCGGCTGCGTTATGCGCCTCATGCGACTCCCATTCTTGACAGGTCCGTAACCCGGCGTCAACTGCCCTTCCGGATTATTAACGTTTACTCGTGTTCACACTATGATGGTGGAGGCATCATGCTCACTCTCTCGAAATACTCCATCGGCGTGGGCGACCGTTTCGCCCACCAGGCCCGCCCGCAACTGGAGGCTTGCATCGAAGCCACACACTCGGGCGTGGACGTGATTCCGGTCTGGAACAAGAGTTTCCGTGAACACTCCATCGTCGGCAGCCAGCCCGCTTCCGCCCGCGAAGCAGCCGAAAAGGCGGTCCTCGATCTGGGCTGGGTCCGGCCCTGGCACACCGATGCTGACCACATCCACCTAGGCAATGTCGATGGCTTCATCGACTGCTCTGATTTCTTCACCATCGACGTCGCCGAAAACATCGGCGGCGTGGTCGACCCCGCCGACCTCGGGGCATTCGTCTATCGGCACCCTGAACTGCTTCAGCCATTGGAAATCGAAGGCGCCGGCACGCCTGTTCATCTCTCCCACACCGAACTGAACCGCATTGTCCGCAAGTACCTTCCGGCCGTGCACTCCGCCGGCCGCATCTACCGCCATATCCTCTCCGCCCGCCAGGGCCTCCCCTTCATCACCGAGGTCTCGATGGATGAAACAGACGTCCCGCAGACCCCGCCCGAACTCCTCGTTATCCTCGCTGCCATTGCGGAAGAATGCATCCCCGCCCAGACCATCGCCCCAAAGTTCACCGGGCGCTTCAATAAAGGCGTTGACTACGTCGGCGACCCGGCGCGGTTCGAGCAAGAGTTCAACGCCGACATCGCTGTCGTCGCCCATGCGGTTGCAGCCTACGGACTGCCGACTAATCTCAAACTCAGCATCCACTCGGGCAGCGATAAGTTCTCAATCTACTCTGCCATCAACCGCGCCATGCGCCGGTTTGACAAGGGGGTGCACCTGAAGACCGCCGGCACCACCTGGCTGGAGGAACTCATCGGGCTTGCGGAGTCCGGCGATGCAGGCCTCACACTCGCCAAAGAGGTCTACAGCGAAGCCTTTGCTCACAGGGAGGAATTGTGCGCACCCTACGCCTCGGTGGTTGACATCGACCCGGCTGAACTGCCCGAGCCGTCGGTAGTCAACGGCTGGACCGGCGAACAATACGCCGCTGCTTTGCGCCACGACCAATCGAACCCCGCCTACAACCTTCATTTCCGCCAACTTCTACACGTCGGCTATAAGGTTGCCGCGAAGATGGGCGCGCGCTACACCAACATGCTGGATGAGGCTGCCGGGGCCGTCTCCCGGAACGTCAAGGCGAATCTATGGGAGCGCCACATCCGGCCGGTCTTTCTCGGCCTGTAGTCCGCTGCCCGCCTACTTGCCCAGATTCTCGTAAATCTTTACGTTCGCTGTCGATGCGCCGGCGCAGGCGATGTCCGGCTGGCCGTCGCCGGTGAAGTCATCGATCCGGCAATCGGCGGCGGCCATCCCTCCATTGTCCAGAATCGTGGGCTTCCACAAAGCACCTTTGCCGCCGGATGCCTGATAGATCGTGACCCTATGGCCCTTCCCCCGGAATCCGCATACGATCTCGTCGCGTCCGTCACCATCCAAATCGCCAACAGCCAACCCGTGGCCATTGATCATCGAGTCCTCAAGCACAATCCGCTTCCAGGTCTTGCCCTTGGGCGCGTAGACCACCAGTTGATTGCCGTGCCAAGGTTCGATTGCCGCCAGATACCGCTTCTTCCCCAACCGCCCCATTCGCACTTCGCTGCTGCCGCATTGCGGGCACGCCCGTTCATCGCCCTTGGAAATCTGCGTGATCTTTAATTCACCGTTTTTCTTCCGCTCGATCCTGTGCAGACCCAGGAAACTGGCCGTCAGCAACTGCTCTGATTTTCCTTTGTCCCATCTCACAGGAACGATCGCGTGCAAAATCCCATGCAGTCTCCCATAGAGCATCTCCCGCTTCCACGCGCCGGGCTCGTACGCGTAGATCGGCACGTGGTCGTCGTTCAGCGGCGCCCGCGCTTTCATCCCCACCATCGGACCCAGCAAAAGGACCTTCCTGCCGTTGCCTTCCCAATCGATGAACCTGACCCGGTGCGCCGTCGGCACGCGGTCGATCTCGGTCATAGTCCACGGCTTAGTCACATCCGTACTGGCCTTGAGCAGCGCAACGTTGCCCACACTCCGCTCCGGACTGGATTCGAACCTGTAGGCCAGAACCACCTCCGGCCGCCCGTCACCGTCCACGTCCCATGAGTCCGCGTTGAGTTGTCTGGGTACATCCACCGCCATCACATGGCGCTGCCAGCCAGGATTTTCGTACCACGCCAGCTCCGAAGCCCGCTCGTCGATCACAATCAGATCCTTCTTGCCGTCCCCGTTTAAGTCCACGGCAAGCAGCTGATAGCCCATCTTCACCCCCCGCGTCACCGTGGTCTCGCGGAACCGGGGCAAGTCGGCGCCGTGCGCAAGCGCCATGAATGCGAGCAGAAGTGCAATTCTCATCGTCGTTACGGTTGTTCCAAGCTTACAATCCATGGCGCCCTGGTGGGCGCGTGTCCCCCAGGGACGCCTCGCAGTCCCGGCGGCTTGAAACAAAATTATCGGCGCATGTTCTAAAAGCCCTTGCCTGGAGCCGTCAATTTTGATAACTATCAAGCCGGCCGGTGTTGCCGGCCTTGATCTTATTGCACTCGGAGAATTCCATGACTCTTCCTCGATCGCGAGCCTTCATCGGCTCACTTCTCCTGCTCGCCGGCGCCGCCACAGCTCTGGGCCAGACGGTGCAGCCCGAGATGACCACCCTCAAGTCCACGTTCATCCCCGGCGAGAAAACTATCTTTTACGACGACTTCACCGACATGACAGCAGACTCCCCCCCGCCCCATTTCAAGGTTCGTGGCGCCGCTCCCGAACTGAGGGCGGCGGGCGACGTGCGTCAACTCACTATTAGCCAGCGAGGCTCAATCTTCCCCAACATCACAGCGCTGCCCAAGAACTTCACTTACGAAATGGATCTCAAGTTCGACGGCCCAGGCCGCGCGATCTCGCATCTCATTTTGCTTGCCGGCGCAAAGCAAGGTCTCGTCTTTAGCACGTCCGCCAGCCCCAATCAATGCGACCTGCAGGTGCAACTCAAAGTCCCGGCCTATCAGGAGTTAGGCCGCAAGCGGTTGGTCATGAACTGGGACAACCCAGCTAGGCTTGCGCTCTGGGTTCAGGACGGCAGACTCCGGGTCTTTGTGAACGGAGAGAAACACCTTGATTTCAATCAGGTTGAACTTCCGCCGATCACAGGCGTCGAACTGGCCCAGGATTTCTACGGAGCCAGCCCAACGTTGGGCTACCGCATGGTCCGCTTCGCCGAGTCCACTCCGGATTTCAGCCAGGTCATCATGTCCTCCGGCCGCTACGTCAGCTACGGGATTCTCTTCGACACAGGGAGCGACCGACTCAAACCCGAATCGGCGCCGGTCATCCAATCCATAGCCAGGGGCCTTGAAGCCAACCCCAATCTTCGCCTCCTCATCGAAGGCCATACGGATTCAGTCGGCAACGCCGCCGCCAACTTGGACCTCTCCAAACGCCGGGCGGAAGCCGTGAAGTCCGTGCTCGTCTCCCAGTTCAAAGTCGATGCGGCGCGGTTGACAACGAACGGCCTCGGCGCATCCAAGCCCGTCGGCCCGAACGATACGCCCCAGGGCCGCGCCCAGAACAGGCGCGTCGAATTTGTCAAGCAGTAGGACTATCTCTCGCCGGCTAGCCGGCCTCAGTCCTCGAGCGATCACTCTTTGCCGGGACGCCTTCGGAAGCGAAAACACGAACGGAGGCGGGACTGGCGGCACAAACGGAAACTGCGGCGGCGCTAGAATAGGTGCATCATGAGCGTAAACCGAAGGTCATTCCTCCTCGCGACCCCTCTCGCAGCCCACGCCGCCACCTGGCAGGACACACCGAAAGTGCCCACGGCCGTCATCGGTGTCGGAGGCCGGGGTTCCTATCTGCTATCCGGAGTGATTCAGCAGAACAACACCAAGGTAGTGATGTTGTGCGATATCAAGCCGGACCGGCTCGACAAGGCCGCCACCGCGGCCGCAAAAGACAATCCGAAGACCACCTCGAATTGGCGCGAAGTGATCGATAACAAGGATGTCGAGGCTGTCTACATCGCCACGCCGCCGTATTTGCACGCCGAGATGGCCATCGCGGCGATTCAGGCCGGCAAGCATGTCTATTGCGAAAAGCCGATCGGCATCAAGGCTCCCGAGATCAAGCGCTTGCTCGATGCGGCGAAATCCTCGAAGAAGGTGTTCGTCGCCGGCCAGCAATTGCGCTCCATGACGCAATTGCAGGAGGCGATCGGGAAGATCCACGACGGCATCATCGGCGATATCGTCATGGCCAAGGCACAGCGGCACGCAACCTCGGACCTGGCCCACGACGGAAGTTCGGGCGACTGGTTTTTCGATGTCAACAAGGGCGGCGGCTATCTGGTGGAGCAGTCGGTCCATAACCTGGACCTGTGCAACTGGGTGCTGAACGGCCATCCAACCAAGGCAACCGGTTTTGGCGCGATCAATTTCTATAAGGATCAGCCCGCCGGCCGAACGATCTTTGATTGCGGCAGCATTGTCTACAACTACCCGAACAATGTGCAACTGTCGTTCACGCAGAACGTGTTTCATCCGAGGGCGATGCCCGCGGGGGGGCAGTATGTCCACGTGTTCGGGACCAAGGGAGCGGTCGATCTGCTCGGCGCGGCGACCATGTATCCGATCGGCGGCGGCGCGCCCGTGGTCCTGGCGGAGAAACGCAAGGAAAACCAGCACGCCCATATCGAGATGTTTTATGCGGCGATTACCGAAGGGAAGCCGGTTCTGACCGGCGCCGCCATCGGCGCTACGGCGGCTCTGACGGCGGTTCTCGGGCATGAAGCGATGGTGAAGCAGAGCGTGGTGAACTGGAGCGACTACGATATCAGTCTGTAGCAGAAGCGCACCGGGTACCTAGCGAGGCCTCATCAGGCGCGCGAAGTCGATTGCGGCCTTCTCATTCGCACCAGATCTCCTTTGTGTCAGGCTCATCGCGAGATTCGCCGAGATCCTCGCCACCGCGGCTTAGAAAAAGATTTACTCAATAGGGCGCTCCGGCGGCGGCGGCATCAAGCCGCCTGACCTTCGCATCGATTAGTCCTCGGACATAGTTGGCTAGCCCGGGAATCATCTCTACGGCCCTCCCGTAGAAATCGCCCAAAACCGGGATGATGGCGACCGCCGCGCGCAGTGCTGCTAGCGCCGTGGCGGCGCGGGGATCAAATCCGGCGGAACGGGAACTGGTGTACATCGTCGCGGCTGTATGGACCGTGCCAAGAACACTGGCCAGGCTCACCACCTGTCCGGCACGATGTTCATAGGCAGGCGCCCACCAGAGGAAGGGCTTTGCTCGCTCACCCCAGGTCTCGATGCCGTCCAGCGCCTCGCCTATTTGGGCCCATTGGCTGGACTGCATTCCCGAAGTGAGTTCTTCAACCTGGTTGCTGAACTCTAAGCTCACTTCGCGAACGAATTCGATATTGTCGTTGACTTTCTTTAGGAAGTTCACCGGGCCTGCCGGGCCACTCGCCGAGTAGACATGATGGATCGAGTTCTGTCCACCCGAGTAGTGTAGTGTGTTGTTGTCTGTCCATCTGCCGCCGTTCGCAGTCAGGTGCTCGAACGACTCCTCAAGGTCCGTGACGCCAACGCCCCAACCGGTTCTCCCGGCTTCATGCAGGGACTCAAGCATCTGCGAGTAATGTGAAACTCCAGCACTGGCTGATATGTTCTGATGAGCCGTGTAATAAACCTCGAACGCGCGGTTTGCGATGGAGATTGATGCACCGCTGTGATCGAGGCCTGGCCGTCCCCAGGCGGCGGTAATCTGGCTTCTTTCCAGTGACGCCTGGCGGAATCCCTCCCAGTATGGATTTGACATGCGGCAACTCCAGCCCCTGGAGCAAACCCACGACGCGTAGTTATGCTAACACTAGCGTTCGCGGAGTTAAACCCTTTTCTGCGAGCCTGGAGGCGCACCACACGGTCTACCGCCGAACGGCCCGGGATCAAGGCTCAACCGCAAGAAATCAAACCTGGAATGCCTGTCAAGGCAAAAGCGGCGCCGACTGCTCGGCCGACGTCACGCCGGGCGGCAACTCCATGATCTTGATGTTCCGGAAGTGGATCTCGGCGCCTTCGGATTCAAGGCAGAGGTAGCCCTTCTTCTGGGTCGATTTGCTGATTCCGTTCACGAACTTGCCGTTCACCGCAAGCTTGATCACCCCATCCACCGCGACCACGTCGTAGGTATTCCACTGGCCGCGCGGCTTGCAGAGGTGTTCGATTGACTTGCTGCGCGTACCTCTCGGATTGTCTGGCACGGTTGTCACGCCGCCGACGCCGAAGAGTTCGCCTTGGACGTAAGCCTCCGGAGGCGGCGGCTGGCCTTCGCGAGTGTTTAGCTTCACCCAATCGAGTTCCAGCATCTGAACCTCGACGCCGTTCGGCAGCCGGCTCTTCGGGTTTGGATTGGCGTTGCTCCACACAAAGGTGCCCGAGTTGCCGCCGGGTTCGATGTGCATCCACTCTATATGCAGGATGAAGTTCTCATACTGCCGGTCAGTCCGCATGACGCCGATCGGCTTGCCCTTGCAGATGAGAATGCCTTTTTTCACCGACCAGGTATCCGGGTCGGTGTTCACGTTCACCCAACCCTTCAGATTCTTGCCGTTGAACAGGTCGCGCCACTGCGGGATCTGGGCGGAAAGCGGCGAAATCACAACAGCGAAGGCCAGCAGAAGAGTTGTCTTCATTAATTAGGTCTCCATCGGGTTAGGATGCGGTTCGTGCCGAGTATAGTACAGCGGCGCGCATGATTGCCGCCGTCCTACACGGGAAGTTCGAATGAATCGCCCAGATAGACCTTACGCACTTCGGAATCCGATGCCAGTTGCTCGGGTGATCCCGCGCGGAAGATCCGGCCGTTGTTGATGATGTAGGCGCGGTCGGTCACGGCCAGGGTTTCGCGGACGTTGTGGTCTGTGATGAGGATTCCAATGCCGGCGCGCTTCAGCTCGGCAATGATGCGTTGGATCTCCAGAACTTGAATCGGGTCAATTCCAGAGAAAGGTTCGTCGAGCAGCAAAAACCGCGGCTGAATCGCCAGTGACCGGGCGATCTCAACCCGTCGCCTTTCGCCGCCCGACAACATGTAGCCCTTGTTGTTTCTGACCTTCTCAAGTCCCAACTGCTCAATAAGGAGCGACAGGCGCTCACGCCGCTCGTGCCCCGAGATGGGTAACGTCTCCAGAATCGCCCGCAGATTGTCCTCGACGCTCAGCTTCCGGAAGATCGATGGTTCCTGCGGCAAGTAACTTATACCTGCCCGGGCGCGTTCGTACATGGCGAGGCCAGTGATCTCTTCATCGCCGAGAAGAACGCGGCCCGCGTCGGGGCTGATCAGGCCGACGATCATGTAAAAAGTCGTCGTTTTTCCTGCGCCGTTCGGTCCGAGTAATCCGACAACTTCGCCTATGTCTACTGAAACGGATACGGAATCCACGACGCGGCGGCCACGATAGGACTTGGCGACCTCCTGGGTCTGGAGGGTGCGGACGTCGTTACTTCCGTTCGTTCGAATGGATCCGGCTGACGGCTGGGCCACTCCCTGTATTATCCACGATCAGGCGATCCTGGCTCACCAGCCAGGTGATGACATTCCCTCTTGTCGCGCCCCGCTTCCGGTCAGTGACTACCGGATTGCCACCTGACAACACCATGCGCTCTTCGACAGGGTAGTACTCGCCATGATCCGCGGAACCTGTCTTCGCCGCCTTGGGACCGCGTTCGACCACGGCGACTCCACCATCGGCGAACATTCTGTCCAAACTGGAACCGCCCTGTCCCTTCGAGTCCTTTTCCTCTCGGAACCAGACTCTGAGCTGTTGTGACTTGAGATCCATGTTGGGCCGTTCCAGTTCGACAGCGCCCGTGTAGTGTGCCAGTTTGGATTTGTCGTCGTAAACGAGCGATGCCGACCGGACCGTAGTTGCTCCTGGTCTGGATTTCGCGTTGCCCCCGCGATCGTCCGGGATCAATGTGGTCACATCCCCTGTGGCGCTCAGGCGGCCGGCCTTGCGATCGATCTCGACAACATTGGAACGGAGCCGGCTTCCGCCCTGCCACATCAGGACATCGCCTTCGTAACGAATCAACTGGTTGTTATTGGTCACCGCCATTTTTTGAGAGCGGGCCTGGACGGGCTGGTGTGAGTCAAGAATGCCGCCTGACGGCTTGTCCGAAGGGTCTGGCAGCCGCGTGGAGGCGACGTGTCCGGTGGCGCTCAGATCGCCGGAACTTTGCAGCAGCACAATGAGGTCGGCGCTTGTCGACCCGGTCAGATCCCACATGCGGGCAGCGCCATCGAGGGTAATGGTCTCCTTCGCAGAATCGAGCGTCGCCTTCGACGCGCGGGCCTGCATGTCGCCTTCCCGGTATTCGAAGTCGGGCCACTGCTCGATCATGATCATTTGCCCGGTCGTGGGATCGAAGACGGCCTGGAATGCCTTGCTGCGCGTCGTGGCTATGGATGTCTTGCCGCCCTTCTTCGGGTTCTCCGTACGGGTAAGGACATCCGCCGCGTCAATCCGATCCACCATGTTGTCACCGGCATAGTGGATGGTCAGGCGTTCTCCGTTGAGCTTGCGCCGCTTCTCGCCTTCCCGGCGCGGGATGAACTCGACTTCGGCCGGGCTGTGGGTGGAAACGTGGCTGATTTGCTCGCCACCTTCTTTCATTACGAGTTCAATCACCTCGCTGGCCAGCGTACGTGCAGGCGGCAGAATCCCGTTAGGCCGCTTGGAAGGAGTGGATTCAACCCGCGCCGTTCCGGTGCCGACCGCCCTTGTGAGTTGGCTCTCGCCGTTCTTCGAGACAAGTTCAAGATCGACACGTTTGGAGGTCACCACTGTGGAGCCTGCCGCAGTTTCGGAGACGAGCTTCGCTCCTTCCAGGCCCTCAATCTTCCTTATTTCGCCTCCCGTGAAGAAAACGAGCATCTGGCTGGCGCCAAATGACAGGCTCCTCTTCGGATCGCGATCGGAGCCCCGGGCCTGTTGTGCATCCAGGCGTTCCAGTTCACCATCCTTTAGAACAGCGACGGCTGGACCCGATTCCAGCGTGAATGCCCCCCGAGTGAGCTTGGCCGTGGGCGTCAAGAAGATATCGCTGGACAGTTCGTGATAGACAAGATGGCCGGTCTCGATCACCATTTGGCGTTCGACTGGACCAGACCCGCGCCATCGCAGCACAACCTGCGAGTTCATTGTCAACTCCCGTGACTGCGGGTCGTACGCTGCGCCAATCGCTTCTCCGTCACCTTTCTCAAACTCGAATGTGGCTGCGCGCTCAGTCCATACCCTCGTGCTGCGCGCGTCGAAATGCACGCCCGATGAGCGGATGTGCATCGGGGGAGTGGGAGGAGTGCCACCATCGGCGATCGAGGTGTAGATATCAACCTGACCGTCCGCGTAAAGTTCACCGGCGCTCGTGTCAAAACTGGCGCGATCGCTCTTGATGAGGCTGTAGCTACCGCCGCCCTCGGCGTAGACCTTCATCTCGACGCCTTCCAAAAGGAACGCCGAGGGTTCTTTGATCTGCTGAAAGCTGCGCGCTTTCACGCCGACTTTGACGTGGTCGCCCTGCTTCAGCTCCCAGGTCCAGGAATCGGCCGTGGCTGAGATGTTGGCGGGGAGAGGGACAGAACGCTGCGGGCGGCTTTGCCGTTGCGCATTGCGCTGAATGAAATAGGTACCAGCGGTGAAGGCGGTCACCACGGCCAGCGCAAGCAGTACAAGCCAGCGTGCCCGCCGGAACATACTTACAAGATACCATCGGGAAGGGATTGCTGCCCTGTACAACCATGAGTTCCATCGACTCATATTTTCTACACAACCCATCACACCTGAACGGCAAGTGACAGTGGTTCTGTTTTTACATGTAACTATATTTTATTTATTATCAATGTCTTACAAGCACATATTGGCACTCCTCTTCTAAGTGTGCTAAAACTATTGGTGTCGTCCGGCTCTCCGCCGGACCGGACTTACGAGATTCGAAAGTCAAATCGAAACCAAACGGAGGTTTTGACCCAATGAAGATTCGTCCGCTCTATGACCGGCTGGTGGTCCGCCGGATCGAACAGACCGAGACCATGATGAACGGCATCATCATCCCTGACACCGCCAAAGAGAAGCCCCAGGAAGCTGAAGTGATGGCTGCTGGCCGCGGCAAGCGGCTGGAAGACGGCACAGTGGTTCCGCTGGACGTAAAGGTCGGCGACCGTATCCTGTTTGGCAAGTACTCTGGCAGCGACATCAAGATCGACGGCGAGGAATACCTCATCCTGCGTGAGGACGAAGTTCTCGGCGTTCTTGAAGACGCGAAGTAAGTGATCAGGTTTCCGCAAGAGATCGAAGGAGAACAATTCCAATGGCAGCGAAACAGGTAGTTTACAGCGAGAATGCGCGGCAGGCGATCCTGCGAGGCGTGAATCAGTTGGCCGACGCCGTGAAGGTGACGCTCGGTCCGAAGGGCCGTAACGTGGTCCTCGAAAAGAAGTTCGGCGGCCCGACCATCACCAAAGACGGGGTGACGGTGGCTAAAGAGATCGAACTGAAGGATCCGCTGGAGAATATGGGAGCGCAGATGGTGCGCGAGGTCGCCTCCAAGACTTCTGACATCGCCGGCGACGGCACCACGACCGCGACCATCCTGGCCCAGTCGATTTTCCGAGAAGGCGTGAAGGCGGTTGCCGCCGGTGCGAACCCGATGGCGCTGAAGCGCGGCATCGAGAAGGCCGTCGCAGCCGTAGTGACCGAAGTGCAGGGGCTGTCGAAGCCGGTTTCCGGTGACGCTATCGCCCAGGTCGGCACGATTTCCGCCAATGGCGACACCGAGATTGGCAATACGATCGCGGAAGCGATGTCCAAGGTCGGAAAGGACGGCGTCATCACGGTCGAAGAGTCCAAAACAATGAACACCGAACTGCAGACGGTTGACGGCATGCAGTTTGACCGCGGCTATCTGTCGCCGTACTTCATCACCGATCCGGACCGGATGGAAGTGGTTCTCGAGGATCCCTACATCCTGATCCACGAGAAGAAGATCAGCAACATGAAGGACCTGCTGCCGATTCTCGAGCAGATCGCGCGGTCCGGCCGTCCGCTGCTGATCGTGGCCGAGGAAGTGGAAGGCGAAGCGCTGGCCACCCTCGTGGTCAACAAGTTGCGAGGCACGCTGAACGCCTGCGCCGTGAAGGCTCCCGGTTTCGGTGACCGCCGCAAGGCGATGCTCGAGGATATCGCTATCCTGACCGGCGGCAAGGCGATCATGGAAGAGACCGGCATCAAGCTCGAGGGCGTCCGCTTGGAGGATATGGGCAAAGCCAAGCGCGTCACCATCGACAAGGACAATACCACGATCGTCGACGGCGCCGGCGACCAGAAGCAGATTGAAGGCCGCATCAAGCAGCTCCGTTCGCAGATCGAGGAGACCACCTCGGATTACGACCGCGAGAAGCTCCAGGAGCGCCTGGCGAAGCTGGCTGGCGGCGTTGCCGTAATCAAGGTCGGCGCGGCCACCGAGACCGAAATGAAGGAAAAGAAGGCCCGTGTTGAGGACGCCCTCCATGCCACCCGCGCCGCGGTTGAGGAAGGCATCGTCCCCGGCGGCGGTGTCGCGCTGGTTCGCGGCGCCAAGGCTCTTGAAGGGCTGAAGGGCGACGAGGACGAACAGATCGGCATCAACATCATCAAGCGCGCCTGCCAGGAGCCGTTGCGCCAGATCGTCGGCAACGCTGGATGGGAAGGCGCCATCGTGGTCGAAAAGGTCGTGTCGGCAAAAGATGCCAACTACGGCTTCAACGCCGCCACTGGCGAATATGGCGACCTTGTCGCCCAGGGCGTGATCGACCCGACAAAGGTCACCCGCACGGCTTTGCAGAACGCTTCCTCGATCAGCGCA
Organism: Bryobacteraceae bacterium; assembly: GCA_029975915.1. The sequence goes on along the minus strand of JARKOC010000371.1, from coordinate 67,054 downwards.
CTGATGCTGACCACCGAAGCAATGGTCTGCGAGATCCCCGAGAAGAAGCCGGCGCCAGCGGGTCCTGGTGGCCACGGCCCCGAGATGGACTACTAAGAACAGTCCTTTCTAAAACATACGCGCCCGCCGAGGCTGAGAAGCCTCCGGCGGGCGTTCTCTATTTTAGGTTCGACCCGGAAGCGAAGCTGCGGTAGAGAATTTGTTCCAACAAGAACTTGACAAACGTTTGTTTAGTACATATGATTCAAACAGTCGTATGACTCAAACAATTGTTATGCAGGCGATGAATGATCCCGGCACCACAACCTCCCCGTCCGAGACTGTGAGAGACACCCGGCAGCGCATCATGGACGCTGCCGAGTCGCTCTTCATAGCCCATGGATTCGAGGGCACTTCCCTACGACGGATCACGGCGCTTGCCAAGGTCAACCTAGCGGCGGTCAACTACCACTTTCAATCCAAAGAACAACTCATCCAGGCCGTGGTGCTGCGAAAACTCGATCCGATCAACAAGAGCCGGCTCGAACTGCTGGACCAGATGGAGGCACAGGCCGAACATGGAGAACCGCTCGTGCTTGAGCAGGTCCTGACCGCGTTCCTCAAACCGGTAATCGATGCGCAGACGGCTCAGGTCGAACTTGGGTCGTTCCCGGTGCTCATGGGACGGTTGTATGCCGCGCCTGGCGGAATGTTTCAGAGGTTCTTTGCGAGCGCGTTTTCTGGTGTTGCCCGGCGATTCAAGGATGCTTTGGCACGCGCAACGCCAGAGGCCGGGCCTATGGCCATTCTCTGGGGCATGCATCTGACCATTGGCGCCATGGCGCACTATTTGGCGCGTCCTCCGGTCTTGCGCCTTCTGGCGGGCCGTGAAGCGGAACCTGAATCGAACCCGGAAGAAGCGCTAGAGCGGATGATCGCTTACATGGCCGGCGGGATTCGCGCACTGGCTGCAAGAGGGGAGGCCCACAAATGAAGACCAGACCGCCGCTGGTAGCCGTCCTTGCTCTCATGTGTTGCTACGGCCAGTCGCTACCCGCGGGCGAAGCCCCGCCTACGATGGCATTATCGCTCGATAAGGCCGTCGAAATCGCCCTCGCGCCGAAGGGAGCCGTGCGGCGCCAGTTGGCGGCGGAATTGATCCGGCAATCCGAAGCGCAAAGGCAGATTGCGCTCAGCGCGGTTCTGCCAAATGTGGACGGTTCGTGGACGATGAACAGTTTCACGCGAAACCTGGCCGCTTTCGGTCTCAGCACATCACCGCAGCCTGGCATCCCATTCTCGATACCGAGATTCGTCGGTCCAGTGGAGACCTATGACTGGCGGGCGACGGCGGGATGGAACCTGCTCGATTGGGCGGCCTGGCAGCGCTACCGTGCGTCAAGAGCCCGTGTCGCGGCGGTTTCGGCGGATGAAATGGTTGTCCGCAACCAGACAACCGCAACAGTGATCCGTGCATACACGGCGGCACAGAGGGCCCGGCAGATGGTTGAGACTGCGCAATCGAACATCGCTCTGGCCCGCAGGATCGTTCATTTGGCTCTGAACCAAAAGGAAGCCGGCATGGCGACCGGCCTGGACGTCACCCGCGCTGAGGCGCAGTTGGCGCTGGAGAACTCCCGGCTCATTTATGCGCAGCAGGAACTCGACCGGACGCGGCTGGAACTGCTCCGGGTTTTGAATCTCGGCCTGGACACCACGCTGGAGCTCACCGACCCACTCTCCTATTCACCAGTGGAGACGCCACCGCTGATCGAAGCGCTCGCTGCCGCGCAGCGGGCCAGACCGGAACTGAAGGCCCAGGCCGCGCGCGAGCAGGCGGGTCAACTGAATAGAAGCGCGGCCCGGCTCGCCCGGTTGCCGTCGGTTCAGGGCTTCGGCGAATACGGCACCATTGGAACCTCGGCGGGCAGCGGCTTGCCGACGCGAGTCGTGGGCATCCGCGTCAATATCCCCCTGTGGGACGGTGGAAGGCGGGATGCCCAGCGGGCGGAGGCTGCGAGTCTGATGAGGCAGGAAGAGATCCGTGGACGCGACATCAGGCAGCAGATCGAACTGGAGGTCCGTTCCTCAGTCGACACGTTGCGAACCGCGGATGCGCAGGTTCGTGCGGCCTTCGAGGTAGCGGCGCTGGCTGAAAGGGAAGTGGAACAGGCTGAGCGGCGGTTCCGGGAGGGTGTCGCGACGAGCGTTGAGATAGCCGACGCCCAGGCGCGGCTGAGCCGTGCGCGCGAGGCCAAAGTGACAGCGATTTATCAACACCGCGCAGCCAGGGCGGAGTTGAGCCTGGCGATGGGCGACCCATCTGGCGCGATTCAGTAGGTGACGGTGAAAGAGACGGACATGCGGAAGAAACTCATCCCAATTATCCTGATTGCCGCGATCGGCGGTTTCTGGGCGTACAAGGTATGGAATGGCCGCGCGGAGGAGGGCCTGATCCGGCTGAGCGGCAACATTGAACTGACCGAGGTGGATATCGCGTTCAAGACGGCCGGAAAGCTTGTCGAGTTGGGCGTAGATGAAGGCGACGCGGTGAAGAAGGGCCAACTGCTGGCGCGGCTGGATACCGCGGAATTCGACCGGAGCCTGGAACGTGAATCCGCAGGAGTGGATGCCGCTCGTTCCGCCCTGGCCCAGTTGCAAACCGGCATCAACTACCAGGAGGAGGCGCTTGGCGGAGAAATCGCCCTCCGGCAGGCCGATCTGCGGCAGGCTGAGGCGCGGTTGAAGGAACTCGAGACGGGCAGCCGCCCGCAGGAGATCGAACACGCGCGCGCGGCCGTTGCCGAGGCCAAGGCCCAGCATGCGCAGGCGTCGGCCGATTGGACGCGCGCTCAGCGCCTGATCGCTAACGACGACATCACACGTCAACAGTTCGATCAGTTCAAAACGCGATTTGATGCCAGTTCAGCTTCGCTCAAACGGGCGGCAGAAGCCTTGAAACTGGTTGAGGAAGGACCACGGGCCGAACAGGTGGAACAGGCCCGCGCGGCGGCTGAAAAGGCGCGCGCAGCGCTCAGAGTCGCCGAGGCCGGCAGAATCGAGATCAAACGCCGCCGGCAGGAGCTCGCCATGCGGCAGGCCGACATCGAACGGGCGGCGGCGCAGAAAGGCGTGCTTCAGGCGCAGATCTCAGACCGCCAGATCGCGTCGCCGGTCGATGGCGTGGTCCTGTCGAAATCCGCCGAAGTGGGCGAGGTGCTGGCCGGCGGCGCGGCGCTGCTCACCGTAGGCGACATCGACCGGCCCTGGGTGCGTGGCTACATTGGTGAACGTGATCTCGGACGCGTCAAAATCGGCATGGCGGCGGAAGTGACCACGGATTCCTACCCAGGCAAGGTCTACAAGGGTAGGATCACCTTCATCAACAGCGAGGCGGAGTTCACGCCGAAACAGATCCAGACAACGGAAGAGCGAGTGAAACTGGTCTACCGGGTGAAGATCGAGGTCGAAAACCCGAACCGCGAGTTGAAGTCGAACATGCCGGTGGATGCGGTAATCCGGACGAACTAGGACGACATGATTCGAGTGGCAGGCGTATCCAGACAGTTCGGGACCGTAAAAGCAGTCGACAACCTCTCGTTCGAGGTCGGGCGAGGTGAGGTGTTTGGGTTGCTCGGACCAGACGGAGCGGGCAAGACAACGACGCTTCGGATGCTTTGCGGCCTTCTCGACCCGGGCGCTGGCGATATGGAGATTGATGGGCTTGCGGTGGCGACGCACATCGAGCAGGTGAAGGACCGCATCGGCTACATGGCGCAGAGGTTCGGATTGTATGCAGACCTGACGGTCGAGGAGAATATGCGGTTCTACTCGGACCTATTCGGCCTGGATAGCGCGACCCGGGCGCCTCTCATGGAGCGTCTGCTCGCCATGACTCGTATGGCCGAATTCCGGTCGCGCGCCGCCGGGAAACTATCGGGCGGCATGAAGCAGAAGCTGGCGCTGATGTGCACGCTCTTGCACAAGCCGGTGGTCCTAATGCTGGATGAGCCGACCAACGGCGTAGATCCGCTTTCCCGCCGGGATTTCTGGAAGATTCTCCATTCGCTTGTCGAGGAGGGGCTGACCGTCCTGGTAACAACGGCGTACTTGGACGAGGCCGAGCGCTGCGACCGTCTTGGCCTGATGTACTCGGGGCGCCTGATTCGTACCGGTTCACCGGCCGAACTCAGAGACGCTGTGCGCCCGCTTTGTTACAAAGTAGACACACCCGCCCGCCGTGAAGCGCACGCTTGGTTGCAGGGTAAAGAGGGCGTAATCGGCGCCGAACCCGCCGGGACGTCGCTGCACCTCTATACACGCAACTCGGGCAGAGAGCTAATTGCGCTTGCCGAGGCGTTCTCCCGTGCAACCGGCGCGACGGCATCGATTGAACCCGTCGAACCGACGCTGGAAGACGCCTTCATCGCGTTGATTCGAATGGAGCAAAGCCGTGGCTGACGCCGCTGTCATATGCAAGTCGTTGGTGAAGCGCTTTGGCAGTTTCACGGCCGTGGACAACGTCACGCTCGACGTCGCCAAGGGCGAGATATTCGGCTTCTTGGGCCCGAACGGCGCCGGGAAGTCCACGACCATCCGGATTCTCTGCGGACTGCTGGCGCCAACGTCGGGAACGGCGCTGGTCAATGGATTCGATGTCGGGCGCGAGAGCGAGCAAGTGAAGCAGTCCATCGGATACATGTCGCAGAAGTTCTCGCTTTATGACGACCTGACCGTGGACGAGAACCTCGACTTCTTCAGCGGCGTTTACGGCGTCCCGAAGCATCTGCGTGAGGAGCGTAAAGCCTATGCCCTACGGATGGCGGCCCTGGAGGCCGAGCGCGGAACAATGACGCGCCAGTTGGCTGGGGGTTGGAAACAGAGGCTGGCGCTCGGCAGCGCGATTCTCCACTCGCCGCCTGTAGTCTTCCTGGACGAACCGACATCCGGGGTCGACCCGATTGCCCGGCGCAGGTTCTGGGACCTGATCTACGAGATGGCCGGCGGCGGAACCACGGTCTTCGTCACGACCCACTACATGGAGGAGGCCGAATACTGTCACCGCCTGGCGCTCATGTACCGCGGGCGTGTGATCGCGCTTGGTTCTCCGGCCGAACTGAAGGCCGCCTGCGGACCCGGATCGACCATGGACGACGTCTTCGTCGAGTCCATCGAACGCGAAGACGCCTCGCGCGAGAGGGCTTCAGCATGAATTACCTCCGCTTTCGAGCAATATTTCGCAAGGAAGGGCTCCACATCATCCGCGACCCGCGAAGTCTTCTGGTCGCTCTGAGTGTCCCGGTTGTGATGATCCTGATCTTCGGATATGCCCTGACACTGGACGTCGACCGGATCCCAACGCTGGTCTGGGACCAGGACCAGTCGCCGGAAAGCCGGGCGTTGGTCGCTGAATTCAAAGGCTCGCGCTTCTTCACCGTCTCTGAGACACTCGAAGGCCATGCGGCCATACGCAAAGGCATTGATCAAAGCCGCGTGCTGTTGGGTGTCGTCATCCCGAGCGATTTCAGCCGCTCACTGGCGCGGGAGCAGGAGGCTTCAGTTCAGTTGATTCTCGATGGTTCGGATTCGAACACGGCCTCAATCGCCGCCGGATACGCCGAGGCCCTCGTTATGGCGCACTCAGCGGCGCTGCGGGATGCGGCCCTAAAGCGGCGGGGCATGGGCGAGTTGAAGATGCCGATCGACGCCCGCATACGGGTGCTCTATAACCATGAGCTGAAGTCGAAGAACTTCATCATTCCCGGCATTATCGCGGTCGTGCTGATGATCGTCTCGGCGTTGCTGACGTCGCTGACCATCGCCCGGGAATGGGAGTCCGGGACGATGGAGCAACTGCTTTCGACGCCCGTCCGCCCGGCTGAACTCCTGTTGGGCAAGCTCTGCGCCTACTTCGTTCTCGGGATGGCCGACGTTGTGTTGGCGCTCGTCGTCGGCGTGGGTGTGTTCCACGTTCCCTTGCGCGGAAACGTCCTTTTGCTGATCGCCACGAGTTCTCTTTTCCTGTTCGGCGCGCTCTGCTGGGGTATTTTTCTCTCCACTGTCGCAAGGTCGCAGTTGCTTGCCTTCCAGATGAGCATCGTGTCAAGCTTTCTGCCGGCCTTCCTGTTAAGCGGATTCATCTTCGCCATTGAAAACATGCCGGTGGTGATCCAGCAGATCACGCGCATCGTCCCCTCAAGGTACTTTGTCACCATTCTTCAGGGGATCTTCCTAAAGGGTACGGGTATCCAAGTGCTCTGGACTGAAGTGGTTTTCCTGTTCGTCTATGCCGCGATAATATTCGCAGTCGCAAGCCGCAGAATGCAGCAGAAGGTGGCATGAGATGTGGGAACGCATCCGCCAAATCATCGTGAAGGAGTTCCGCCAGACCCTGCGGGACCCTCGCCTTCGATTCGTGCTCATTATCCCGCCGATTCTGCAGACCATCGTGTTCGGTTTTGCCGTGAACCTGGACGTGACTTCGGTCCGCCTTGGCATCATGGACCTGGACCGCACCAACGAAAGCCGCAAGCTGATCGACCGCTTCGCCGCCTCTAATTCCTTCGAGGTCCTCGCCCGCGCCTCCAGCGAAAGCGAATCGCAAGACCTGCTTGACAGGGGCCGCGTCCAGGCCATGGTGCGGCTTCCGGCCGGCTTCGGCGCCGATGTCGCTCGTGGACGCCAGACTGAAATCCAGATTCTGGTCGATGGAGCCAATTCCAATACAGCCGCGCTTGTGGCTGCCTACTCCAGTTCGGCAGTCGCTGCATACAATCAGGAACTGCTCAGGGCAACGCAACTTAAGAAACTGGTCGCGCGAACGCGGCAGGGCCCGGTCCGCCTGGCGCTGCCAGGAGTCATTCCCGCGACGCGGGTCTGGTTCAATGCTGAGCTTCTCAGCCGCAACTACTTCGTTCCTGGAGTAGTGGTGAACATTCTCATGCTGGTCACGTTGATGCTCACCGCGCTATCCATCGTCCGGGAGAAGGAGATCGGCACCATGGAGCAGGTGATGGTAACGCCCATCCGGTCCATCGAACTCATGCTGGGAAAGACGATCCCGTTTGCACTCATCGGTCTTCTTGACATGCTGCTGGTGAGTTCAGCAGCTCTGCTGGTCTTCCAGGTGCCGTTTCGGGGCCAGATCCTGGTGCTGCTCTTCGCAACCATCCTCTTCCTGCTGACAACTCTCGGAGCCGGGCTCTTTCTATCGACGATCTCGGGCACTCAGCAGCAGGCAATGATGGGTTCGTTCTTCTTCTTTCTGCCGACGATGATGTTGAGCGGATTCACCTTCCCAATCCGCAACATGCCGGAACCGATCCAGTACCTCACCTACCTGAACCCGATGCGTTACTTCATGGAGGTGGTGCGCGGCGTCTTTCTGAAGGGCAGCGGACTGGACGTGCTCTGGCCTCAGTTGCTGGCGATGGCCGTCTTTGGTGTGTCCATCCTGACGTTTAGCGCCCTCCGTTTCCACAAACGGCTGGATTGACGCCAGGCTGGTCAGAGTATCAGCATGCAGTCGCCGTAGGAGAAGAACCGGTACCGTTGTTCAACTGCATGCCTGTAGGCGGCAAGCATCAAGTCCACTCCACCGAACGCGCAGACTAGCAGTAGGAGGCTCGATTTCGGCAGGTGGAAGTTCGTCAGCATCGCGCCGACGGCGCGGAACTCCTGGCCAGGATAGAGGAAAATACTCGTTTCCCCCGAACATGCGCCGAGACCGCCGTTCCGCCTGGCCGCGGTCTCAAGAGTCCGGACAGCCGTCGTTCCAACCGCGACAATGCGCGTGGCGCTCCGGATCGATTCAGCCGCAGCCGGGCCTACCTGGAACATTTCGGAATGCAGTTGGTTCCTTGAAATGTCGTCGTACAGGAGTGGCTGGAACGTGCCCAGGCCCACATGCAGTGTGACCTTGGCGATCCTGGCTCCGGCTCGCCGGCAGGCCTCAAGAACTTCGGGCGTGAAGTGCAGACCGGCGGTAGGTGCGGCTGCGGATCCTGGCCTGTCAGCGTAGACGGTCTGATACCGTTCTTTGTCGGTAGCCTGATCTTTCCGGTGAATGTACGGCGGCAGCGGCACATGGCCCGCGGCAGATATTTCGGAATCGATGTCGTTGGCCGTAAAGAAATGGATCGTGCGTTCTCCTCCCGGCCCTGATTCGAGGATGTCGCAGGAGAGTGTTTCCGAAAACCAGACCCGCACTCCCCTAGGCAGTTTTCTGCCTGGACGGACTAGTGCGCTCCAGAGCTTGCGATCAGGAGAAACTGCCTGAAGGAGAAAAACCTCAACCTCGCGGTGGTAGTTCTCGATTCTGCCGAACAGACGCGCCGGGAAAACGCGGCTGTCATTCAACACCAGGCAGTCGCCCGGCCTGAGGTAGGCTGGAAGATCGGTGAATGTACGATCCTGAAGTGTACCAGTGGATCTGTCCACGACGAGCATGCGCGATGCAGAGCGCTCGGTCAGCGGCTCTTGAGCAATCAACTCGTCCGGAAGGCGATAATCGAAATCGGCTAGTTTCATCCGAAGTCCGCAAATCCAGCATATCGATTTGCCTGGAAGAAAGCACTCATGCCCTTCAATATTCTCGGGATTGAAAGCTCTTGCGACGAGACAGCGGCGGCTGTTGTCCGGTCGCCGGGCAGCGTCGTTTCGAGCGCCGTCGCCTCGCAAATTTCTACACATATGAAGTATGGCGGCGTCGTGCCGGAACTGGCATCCCGTGAACATCTCAGATCAATCGTGCCAGTGGTCAGGCAAGCTTTGGAGCAAAGCGGCCTCTCTCTTGACTCACTTTCCGCGGTTGCGGTCACGGAGGGACCGGGGCTCGTGGGATCTCTCCTCGTTGGGATGACGTTCGCGAAGGCGATCTGTGCCGCACGCAACCTCCCCCTGATCGGCGTGAACCACATTGAGGGACATATACACGCCGTTCTGATGGAGGCACGGGCCTGCGGGGACGCCATCCGCTTCCCTGCCCTGGCGCTCGTAGCGAGCGGCGGTCATACACACCTCTTTGAACTGCCGGGTGAAGGCCAGTACCGGTTGCTGGGCAAGACGCGCGATGACGCCGCTGGCGAAGCATACGACAAAGTCGCGAAACTCCTTGGCTACAGCTACCCAGGGGGGCCGATTCTCGACCGCCTTGCGCCTTACGGCGATGCGTCGGGGGTCCGGTTGCCCTTCTCCAAGATGAAGGGGAACGCGCTCGACTTCAGCTTCAGCGGGCTCAAAACTGCCATGCTGCGTTGGGTCCAGGCCCGCGAAATGGACGCCGAGATCGCCGCCCGCAGGTCACTGATCAAATCCGGAGTTCCCACGCTCGAGCAGTGGCTAGCAGCCACACCACGCGAAACGCTAAATGCCATAGCGGCATTCCAGGCTGTTGTCATCGAAGAACTGCTGAGACGCCTGAATCAAGCGATGGAATCGATTGAAGCGCAGGCCATCGTCGTTTCAGGTGGAGTTGCCTGCAATCAGGGGCTGCGCCAAGCCGCCTCCGCCGGCAGATTCACCTGCCCCGTCTACTTCCCAACGCCGAGTTTGTCGACCGACAATGCGGTCATGATCGCGGCGGCGGCAATCAGCAAGTTCGAGCGTGGCGAATTCGCGGATTTAACCCTCAAAGCAAAGGCAGGATTGACTCTCGCCTAGACTATGTTCTGCAATAGTCCCATGCGCTGGCTCGCCTTTCTTGCTCTCCCTTACCTGCTGAACGCGGAGGTCACACGAATCCATGTCGTCGAGCGGACCGACGTCCTCGATGGCAGGCCTCTGGGCCCGGCCGGCGCGTACGAAAAGGTAATCGCGAAAGTGCGGTTTGCCCTCGACCCGAAGCTGCCCGCAAACCGGTTGATTCATGACTTGCCACTGGCCGAGCGGAACGCGCAGGGCAAGGTGGAGTTTTCAGCGGATTTGTATGTCCTTAAACCACGCGATCCAGCCCAAGGAAACGGCGTGCTCCTGTTCGAGGTTTCGAACCGGGGCGGCAAAGGCTTACTGGGCCGTTTCAACCACGCCACGGCATCCTACAACCCGGCGACGCCGGAGCAGTTTGGCGATCTTTGGCTGCTCAAGCAAGGCTACACGCTGGTATGGCTTGGCTGGCAGTGGGATTTGCCCAAGACGCCTGGACTGCTCCGTTTGGACGCACCGGCAGCTCACGGTGTCACCGGCCCGGTCCGAGCTGAGTTCATACCCAACTCACCAGCCACGCAGATGCCTCTGGCTGACCGTAATCACCAGGCGTACCCGCCCGTTCAAGGCACTCCCGTCACGTTGACACAGCGAACAGAGCCCGAGGCGAAACCCACGCCGATCGATCCTTCGAAATGGAGGGTCTCGTCAGACGGCCAATCGATCTTCATGGCGTCAGGTTTCAAGCCCGGCGTCATCTATGAGGCCGTATATACGGCGTCCAACCCACGGATTCAGGGTGTGAGCATGGCGGCGGTGCGGGACTTGGTCTCTTTCATGAAGCACCAGTCCGACGGGCTGAGCGTTCTGGGAGACCAGCCCCGTTTTCTGCGGCATGCCATCGCTTTCGGAGTCTCGCAAAGCGGCCGTTTCCTGCGAACGTTCCTCTACTTTGGCATGAACGCGGACGAGAAGGGGCGAAAGGTCTTCGACGGGATTTGGGCCGATGTGGCTGGCGCCGGCCGCGGCAGTTTTAACCACAGATTTGCACAAGCCTCGCGGGATGGCCAGGCGTACTTCAATCTCCACTACCAAACGGACTTGTATCCGTTCACCGACATCGCGCTGGAGGATCCCATCACCCGCGACAAACGGGGCCTCTTGGACCGCCTGAAGCCGGAAGTTCAGCCGAAGATTTTTTACACCAACGGATCACATGAATACTGGGGCCGTGCCGCAGCGTTGATTCACGTCACTCCCGACGGCAGGCAGGATGCTCCTTTACCCGCCAACACTCGCGTGTACTTCCTCGCTGGGACGCAGCACGGGTCGGGCCGGTTACCTCCCGTGCGGCAGAACACCCGGCATCTGGCCAACCCCGTCGATTTCCGCCCCATTCACAAGGCGCTGCTGGAAGCCATGCGAAGCTGGGTGGTCTCCGGCACTGCTCCTCCGGACTCGCGATATCCACGCATCTCCAAAGGGGAACTCATCCCAGTGTCGCGCTACAAAAATCCGGCGGGTCCACACCCAAGACGGGTCTTGGCGGCCTTCCGGCTGAATTTCGGGCCTGATTTCGAACCCAAGGGGATCGTTGGCATCGAGCCGCCTGAAATTGGGCCGGCATTTCCGGCTTTGGTTCCCAAGCCCGACGCTGACGGTATCGATCTTGGCGGCATCCGTATGCCCGAAGCGTCCGTGCCCTTGGGCGCGCTGACGGGCTGGAATTTCCGATCGGCCATAATAGGCGCCCAGAATGAGCCGGCACCCTTGATTGGAGCATTCTTCCCCATGTCGCCGGCCGCCGTGCGCGCCCGATACGGCCAGCGTGACGACTATGTTGAACGAGTGACAGCTGCCGCTAATGCACTGATTCAAGGGCGCTTCATGTTGCCAGAGGACCGTGAAAGAGCCGTCTCACGCGCCGGGGCTCTCTATGATGCCGTCGCAGTCGGAAACCTCCGATAGTCTCGCCGACATCCTCCTGCCGTCGGCCTCTTCTGTGATGTTGACCTGACCGCTGTGACCAAAGTCATACCGGTTCTGGATGAATCCAGCTACTCTCGTCGGGTAGAGCGCTCGGACAGCGGTCAGGAGCGCACGGAAGGAGCAAACGGGAAAAGATGAAACGATTGTGGTGGAGCTTCGCAGCGGTCCTAATCTTGTCATTCGGGGTCCTGGGATGGATTGGAACCCGTATCTATCAGGAAAAGCCGCCAATTCCGTCGTCGGTGGTCACCAGTACCGGCCAAACTGTTTTCGAAGCCGGCCTCATCGAGAAGGGCCAGAACGTCTGGCAGTCGATGGGCGGCATGCAAGTGGGCTCGATCTGGGGCCATGGCAGCTATGTCGCACCCGACTGGACTGCGGACTGGCTGCATCGGGAATTGGTGTTCGTTCTGTCGCGCTGGGCGCAAAATGACCACGGCAAGCCGTACGAGCAATTGTCCGCCGAGCAGAAGGCCGCGCTCCAAGGAAGGTTGACGTCTCTGTACAAGGCCAATACTTACACGCCGGCAAGCGGCACAATCACAATCGATCCGGTCAGAGCGGACGCGATTGCGAGCAACTCTGCTTATTACTCCGGTGTGTTCAGGGACGGCAAAGCCGAGTACGCCATCCCGCCTGGCTCCGTAGCCGATCCGGAGCGGGCCAGGGCCCTATCGGCCTTTGTTTGGTGGACGGCCTGGTCGGCTTCAACGAACCGTCCGGACGACACGGTTACATATACCGGCAACTGGCCACACGAACCGCTCATCGGCAATCGCCCCACCGGCGACACCGTCATGTGGACGGGTGTCAGCATCATCATGTTGCTGGGTGGCATCTGTGCCCTGGTCTGGTGGTACGCCTCACAGAGGCATGAGCCGGAAGACAAAAGCCTGATTCCATCCTCTGACCCCCTCGGCTCCTGGCTGCCGACCGCAAGTCAACTGGCGACGCTGAAGTACTTCTGGGTGGTGGCCGCGCTGATCTTGGTTCAGATCGCCGTCGGTATTATCACAGTTCACTACGGCGTCGAGGGAGATGGCTTCTACGGCATTAAACTTGCCGAAATCCTGCCTTATTCGGTCACTCGCACCTGGCACGTCCAGCTCGGCATCTTCTGGATCGCTACCGCCTGGCTCGCCGCCGGGCTGTTTATTGGCCCGCTGGTCAGCGGCAAGGAACCCAAGCTGCAAAGCCTGCTGGTGAACGTGCTGTTTGGCGCGTTGCTGTTGATCGTCGCCGGGTCGCTGACCGGCGAGTGGATGAGCATTATGAATAAGTTGAGCGACTCACAGTCGTTCTACTGGGGCCATCAAGGGTATGAATATGTCGATCTCGGTCGTGGCTGGCAGTGGCTGCTGTTCGCCGGGTTGTTCATCTGGCTGTTTCTTGTGGTCCGCTCGGTCCGTCCAGCGCTGGCGCCGAGCCCCGCATTGACCAAACGAAGTGAGCAGAAGCCGCTTCTCGGGCTTTTCCTGATGTCCGCGGCTGCCATCGGGCTCTTCTACGGCGCCGGCCTCACTTGGGGGCACCATACTCACATCTCGATTGTCGAGTATTGGCGATGGTGGGTTGTCCACCTCTGGGTGGAAGGGTTCTTCGAGGTGTTCGCCACGGCCGTCATCGCCTTCTTCTTCATGCGCTTGGGCCTGATCCGCCCAAAGCTGGCGGCTCAAGGAGCGCTATTGTCGGCGACGATCTATCTCGCGGGCGGCATCATCGGGACCTGCCACCACCTCTACTGGTCTGGCACCCCGACGCTTGCCATGGCTTGGGGCGCGGTGTTTAGCGCACTGGAGGTGGTTCCGCTGACTCTGGTGGCTTATTCCGCCATCGAGGACCTGCGCCGCGGGCGTTCGGCCGCTTGGGCCGTGCGCTACAAGTGGCCTGTGTATTTCTTCGTTGCGGTCGCGTTCTGGAACATGGTCGGCGCTGGTTTGTTTGGTTTCATGATCAACCCGCCGATCGCGCTCTATTTCATGCAGGGACTAAACACCACCCCGCTCCACGGCCACGCCGCTTTGTTTGGCGTCTATGGCATGCTCGGCATCGGATTGATGCTGGTCTGTCTCCGAGCGCTCAATCCAGAGCAGAAGTGGCGTGAGGGATGGCTTAAATTCTCCTTTTGGTCCATGAACATAGGCCTGCTCGCGATGTGCGTCCTCAGCCTGCTCCCGGTGGGGCTGCTTCAGACATGGGCCAGTGTGGAAAACGGATACTGGTACGCCAGATCGACTGAGTTCATGCAGCAGGACCACATGCAGACTCTGCGTTGGCTGCGCGGCCCCGGGGACGCTCTTTTTGCCCTTGGAGCAGCGGTTCTGGTCGCCTTCGTGTTCACCATCAGGCCCCGGAAGACCGTGCAATAGCCGGAGTGGCTACCAGTCGACTTCAACGGCGGGAGACTCAGATCGTCTTCCGCCGTTTCGTTTGGCAGTTCTGCCTGGATTGGGTAGTGTCCTAATCCTGCGTTGAAGCCAAACAGCAACCGCTTGCTTCTAGATTCAGCGTGGCGCATCCTAGAAACATGGCTGAACCATCGGACATCAAGGCGCTCTACGCTCTCATCCACGAAGCGAAACTGACAGTCGAGACGGCAGACCTGCCGCAAGGCCGCACGGCCCGCGCCGTCGAGCTTCTAACGGCTGCGCTGGCCCTGGCCGACAACCTCAGTCAAGCGAAGCCAGCCGCAGCGCTCGGGGCCAAGGGTGGCGCGAAGACGGCGAAGCGCGGGCCTGAGTACTTCGCCAAGATCGCGGCCATGCGGAAGACGCGGGCGGGGGGAAGACCGAAAAGAACCGCTTCGGCTTGAATCGTTAGTAGACCCAACAATGATCCCGTTTGCATTGGGATCATTTCCAGTCTATGCTTGTGGGTGTAGGGTTTCTCGTAACCGAGAGATGGAAGGCATGTTCTTCTTGGTGGGGTGAACGGGCGCTCCAAAAAGGAGAAAGCCCAGGTTACAGCCTGAGCTTCTATCGCTTGGTGCGAGAAAGGAGGTTTCTTCCTCTATGACTACTGTAGTCGTTCCTACTGTTGTCGCGTATGTCCCGCCGAAAGGCTTTAGGATCGTTTCGATCCGCCAGCTTGCCGACGGCTCCTACGAGGTCACGCTGGAGCCATGGGCGCTCCTAAGCTGAAACCTCAGGGTGGGGGTGGGTTGCCGCCCATCCCCATCCTGCGATGATTGTAGTATTGATCTGTGCGATGTTGTCAACGGTAAAAGACCGGAGGGTACAATGATCCTTACGAAACTCCAAGAAGCATTGGCAGAGGTTGATTCACAGCGTGCCGCCTTGAATGAAGTTGAGGAGCAGTTGCGAGAGATGATCTCGAAGCTCTCCGGCTCAGTGCAACTCCCCCATGCAGCTCGAACGTCGATGGTGACGACTGGCGCAGTAGCCCCAAGCCGTGAGCGTGATAAGTTTGACGATATCGTTGATATCCTACGAGCAGAGGGGAGCCCGTTGCATATCACGGTGATTGCCGAACGCCTATCGGCACTCAGGGGTAGTGAAGTGCGGCGCACCACGATTGAGCCGGGGTTAAACCGTCACATCGCCAAAGTGAAGGCTCGCCGGGTTGACAAGTTTGGGCCTAGCACCTTCGGCTTGCCGGAGTGGAAGACCCGGCCCAACCAAGGGCCATTACAGGAAGTCGCATAGCCTAACGGCAATCCCGTTACGATCAAGGGCCAGCGGTTTCGCCGCTGGCCCTGACTATTTGGAAAGCACCAGAACAAAAGAATTGACAACAGCAAGCGCTTGCTGTATTCTAGGTGTATGAAGACGGAAGCCATCACGATGACCTGCACCACCTGTAAGGTGGAGTGCCGCCGTTTCGGCAAGCATCGCAACGGCTTGCAGCGCTTCCGTTGCCCGGACTGTGGCAAGACCTACACCGAAGCGCATGAGCGGCCCTTGGGAGATATGCTCATCCCGATAGACAAGGCCGTCCTTGCGCTGCAATTGCTCCTGGAAGGCTCCAGCGTCCGCACAACGGAGCGAATTACCGGCCTTCACCGCGATACGATCCTAAGGCTTCTGGTGCTTGCAGGTGAGCGCTCCGAACGGCTAATGGCACGGTTGATCGTCCACATCCCTGTCAAGGATGTGGAGTGCGATGAGATATGGGGCTACGTCGCAAAGAAGGAAGGGCGCAAGCTCCCGCACGAGCAACACAATGAGGCCATCGGAGACGCCTATTGCTTCGTCGCCATCGAGCGCAACACGAAGCTGGTTCTGAACTTCGCACTTGGACGGCGCAACCAAGCCACCACAAGCATTTTCATCGAAGGGCTGCGCCTCGCTACCTCGCCTCAGCGGTTCCAGATCACAACTGACGGCTTCGCGCCCTACCGAAACGCCATCGACTACACGCTATCTGACCGCGTTGACTTCGCCCAACTCATCAAGGTCTACGCGGCCCCGCGTGAAGGTGAGGCGCGATACTCACCGGCTGATGTGGTCGATACGGAGGCCGTGCCAGTGTTGGGCGATCCCGACCCGAAGCGCATCTGCACGTCTATCGTGGAGCGTCAAAACTTGACGATGCGCATGCAGATCCGCCGCCTCACGCGGCTGACGAATGCCTTCTCAAAGAAGTGGGAGAACCTGTGGGCCGCGCTCTGCCTGCACTTCGCCTATTACAACTTCTGCCGCGTCCATAAGTCACTGAGGGTCACGCCCGCTATGGAGACTGGGCTTGTCAACGATATCTGGAGTCTACGCGATCTACTGACAAGGGCCTGATTCTAGCGCAGTATGCGATCTAGTTCTTGAAAGCAACAAGGATGCTGAGAATCGCAAACCCGATTGTTACGATGAAGGGTACCCAGAACTTCAGCGACTTCATTTCCGTTGTCAGAGTGGTCACATCACTCGCCAGCGTCCCGACGTTCTGAGTGAGAACGCGGAGGCTTGTGAGCATTTCAGATAGAGCCATTCCCTCGCTCTCGGTTATTGACTCAATCTCGTCTGGACCCAGGGACACCTTGTCCTGATAGGGGCCAGAGTAAGGCTTCGTCGAGGCTTCTTCCAGTTTGTGGATCTCAAGCGAGACAAAATCGTCGCCATGAGAGAGCGACACCGGCCTTGGCGAGAGATTCGTGATCCCAATGATGAGCCGTCCATGGAAACCAGGATCAATCTGAGGCCCCGTGGTAGCAATGAGGCCCTTCCTGGCGAACTTTGATCGAAGTCCGAAGCGCCCCACAAACTGAGGACCCAGGCGAATAATTTCAAGCACTGTTAGGACAGCGAAGTCACCTGGTTGAATACTAATGAAGCCTGCTTCCTTTAGGTTGACAACACGCTTTCCGCTCGTGGTCGCACCTTGATCGCCAACCCGCAGATCGTACGTTGCTCCTTGGATCTGCTCTGCCGCGAACGGTTCTATAACGATTTCTCTAGAGCGATGTGCTTCCAGGATCTGTCTGTCAGTGAGAATCATTTCTCCTCCAGCGCACTATGGCGAATCTACGGGGGAGGCGGGGGCGACAGACTGGATTCTACCACCCCACGCCCAAAATAGGATACGCAAGATTTGTTTCGTCATGACGAGTATAAGAACTTACACGCCACTACGCAAGAAGATTCCATCAGCACCCTCAACGCACCCTTAGGACACTACCCTGGATTGACAGTGGTTCCTCAGGGTCCCTACAATTCGGAGGGTGGGTCCGTGTGCGCGGCCGGCTAGCAGCTTAAGCGCAACGGAGGACCCAAACCGGCGTTTCCGGCGTCTAATTCTTTGCGCGGAAACAGGGTTTTCCCGGCCAACGGTTGGCCGCACGGTGAGGCGTGTCACGCCGCCCGCCAATCCGGCGCTGGGGATCGGCAGGACTGGAGCCGATCCGGATGAGAGTTCTATCTAGATTGGAGATCGATGATGAGTAAAAAACTGATGCGGCCTTTCCTGCTGGCCGCTGCCTTACTGGTTGCCGCCGGCGCCGCCAGTGCGCAGATAAAAGTTGGCGTGGTGGACCTGCAGAAAGTCCTTCAGGGCACAGCGGAAATCAAGCAAGCGGAAGCTGACCTCAAAGCCCGCTTCGGCCCCCGCCAGGACGAATTGGCTGCCACGGAAAAGGAACTGGCCAAAATGCAACAAGACTATGAGGCCAACCAAACAAAGTACACAGAAGCCGCACTGGCCGACCTCGCCGCCCGGATCCAGACCCGCCAGCGCCAGTACCAGCGCAATGCTCAGGCGCTGCAAGATGAAGTGAATCGGGAGCGACAGGACATTCTCAACCGCGTTGGCCAGCGCCTGCAAGAGATCGTGAAAAAGGTGGCCGAGACGAAGACGTTGGATGTGGTGGTCGATGCACAGTCTACTCTTTTCGTCAGACCGACCTTTGACATCTCAGCGGACGTCACGGCGGCATACGATGCCGCCTACCCCGTGAAAAAGTAAGACCGGAGGCCTCCCATGGCCGGCTTTTTCGAGCAGTACGAAACCAAGACCAGCCTGCGAGAAAGGGTGGTGAAATGGTTTTTCCTCACCATCCTCGCCGTCCTCGTGCTGTGGGCCGTGGATTGGACATTAGGCAAACTGGGCAAGGACAACATCTCCGACTTCCGCTCCCAGTGGCGCATCCGCTCGTTCCTCTCTGCCCTGGAAGAGAAGCGCTACGAGGACGCCTACCGGATGTGGGGCTGCGAAAAGGCCAAGCCTTGCCGCGATTACTCCTATGCCAGCTTCATGGAAGACTGGGGCCCCCATTCGGCCAACTCCACCATCACCCGCGGCCGTAAACTTGTGACGCGGCACTGCCAATCCGGGATCATCCGCACCGACCTTCTTCCAAACAATGAAATGGTGAGCCTCTACGTGAACCGGGACGACCAGATCATCAGCTATGCCCCCTGGGGCGATTCATGTACCGCACCCTCAATCCCAGTTCCCTAGACGCAGCCCCGCTCCTGGAGCCAGCCGCTATTGAAAATGTCTTCGGCTGGTGACCACGGACGGCTCAAGACACGCCCAGTAGCCCCGGAATACGATTTCACGCTCCGGGGCTTTGAAGACAGGAACCAGCGTTTGGATGAGCCATTCCTTGATCTCAAGTTCGGGCTTGCCGTCACGGACCGCCTTGGCCACGTTGGTCTCCGTCATCATGTATGCGGCATATGCCTCCGCGCTCATGCGAATCCCGGTCTCGAAGTAGGAGTGGTCTGACAAGCGAAAACCGGTACTGATCCGCTCCAAGATTTCGGGCGACAGTTTCACGGCCTCTCCCGGCGGAACCGGGTAACGGGCTCGGAAGTGGCCGAACCAGTGGTCGAGATCCTCGTTCGATCTGAAACTTCGGCCTGCGGAGAAATCGTACACAAGAAGTATGCCCCCGGGAGCGAGCACGCGCGCAGCCTCGGGGAAAAACAAGTCCAACTTGACGTAGTTCAGCGAGCCTGCAGCCGCCAGCAAGTCGATTGAGTGGTCCTTGATGGGAAGCGCTTCGGCTGCGCCGGCCGCGAAGTAAGCGCCGGGAGCGATGTCTCCAGCGCATTTCAGCATCGCATCAGCGGGCTCAATGCCAAGGCAGAAAGGTGCTAAGTCCAGCAGAGGTCTTGTCGACAGGCCCGCCCCGCAGCCAATGTCAAGCGCCCGCCTCACCTTCAGGCGCTCTCCGAGTTTGTCCCGGACGAGGCCGATAACGTGGGCATGTACTGGCGGACGGGCCTTTGCGTAACCCAATGCCATGCTCGGAGTTTCAAACGGGTTCAACACGCAGTCCTGCCTTGGGTGAAGATAGGACTCATGTCTATCTCACCGCTAATCGACTACAGTACCGCATCGGACGAGGTACGCCAGGTCTTTAATGACATTATGAAGACCCGGGGCGTCGACCGTGTGAACAATTTCTGGATGGCCCTGGCAAACCACCCGCCGACGCTCAAACGCGTCTGGGCCGAAGTGAAGGAGGTGATGGCCCCTGGAACGCTCGATCCGCTGGTCAAGGAACTGATCTACATTGCCGTGAGTGCGACAAACAACTGCGAGTATTGCAGTTACTCGCACACCGCGTCAGCCCGGGGAAAAGGCATGTCTGAAGAGATGCTCGGGGAGGTGCTGGCCGTGGCGGCGCTGGCCAACCAAACCAACCGCCTGGCAAACGGCTACCGTGTGCCGGTGGACGCCGCTTTTCGGGACGCGCAACGATGAGGATGGCGGCGTGATCCCTTAAACAGGCGGTCTAGCGCTCGCCGAAGCCGAACCCGATCGTGATGCCATAGACGAACACTCTTTCGCCTTTCAATATGTCGTAAGCGAAATCGGGGCCGATGCTCATGTGCTTGCCCAGCTCAAAGTCGTAGCCTGCGCCAACGCGGAACAGAGCGCGATTCACCTTGTGGTGAACTTGCGCTTCTTCACTGTGCTCAGCTTCGTGACGGCGAAGTTCGTGGTCAAAACCCGGTCCGGCCTGTAGTTTCAACCCCTTCCATGGATGCACTGTTGCCGTGAACGCAACGAGATCTTCGCGAAAGTCCCCGGCGACGTACTCGCCAGTCACCGTGAAGCCTAACGGTCGGGCGAACCGGAATTCGTAATCTCCGCCTATGGTGAACCCGTTCTTTACCCCGGAATGGCTGCCTGACAGAAGCGCGGCAAAGTGGTGACGGTGATAATGTTCGGCGGCATGCTCCTCAGCGACGGCGGCCGGGGCGGCGAGAGCGAGCAGCGCAAGAAGCGTGGCGCGTGGAATCTTCATTCATACAAGAAGATATCAAACTCTTTGTATCGCTTTCTCGACCGATTCCTCGGCCCAGTCGCGGAGGCTGCTCACGGTTGGGCTCGAGCGCAAGGCCCCCAGGAGCGGAAATCAACCCTTCATCTGCTGGGCGAGGTAGTTTTGCAGGCCCATCTGCTTGATCATGTCAAGTTGGGCTTCGAGAAAATCGACGTGCTGTTCTTCGTCGATGGTCATCCGCTCGAAGATCTCGCGTGAGCCGTTGTCGCCGGCTTCGACACAGATCCGGGCCGCATTGTTGTATTGGGTGACAGCTTCTACCTCGGCCGCCAAGTCGTTTTCGATCTGCGCTTTGACGTCATTGCCGATCTTGGGGTCGAGCTTGATATGGACGTTCGGGACGCCGTCCAGGTAGAGAATGCGCTCAATGAGCCCCTCAGCGTGTTTCATCTCGTCGATGGCCTGCTTTTTGATGAGGCCGCCGTAACGCTGATAGCCCCAGTTGGTCAGCATCTCGGCGTGAACCATATATTGCATGATCGCCATCAGTTCGCTGCTGAGCGCGGCGTTCAATTCTTGGATGACCTTGTCGTTGCCCTTCATGTTTGCTCCCTAGGCACTATCGTAACGCGGCCAGGCTGTTACAATCCCAGGCATGATTCGCTTTGCTGCCCTAATGCTCCTGTTAGCCGCTGCGATCGCGGCACAACCTCCGAAAGGCTACTCGATTCCGATCATCGACATATCCTCTGAGACCGCCCGTCAAGTCGTCGTCGACCGCGAGCCAGGCCAGTATCTCGGTCACCCCACGACCGCGCTTCTTCCTGACGGCAAAACGATTCTCATCGTCTACCCGAAGGGCCACGGTAAGGGCCCAATCCTGTACAAAAGGTCTACGGACGGGGGCAGGACCTGGTCTGCCCGTCTGCCAACTCCAGAAAATTGGGCAACCTCACTCGAGACACCAACGATTCATTGGATCAACCCGCGGAGGATGATTCTGTTCTCCGGGCTATACCCGATCCGGATGGCGGAGTCAACAGATGGCGGCTCGACCTGGTCGCCGCTTGAAAAGATCGGCGACTTCGGCGGGATCGTCGCCATGTCCGCCCTCGTTCAACTTTCCGGCGGCAGGCTCATGGCCGTTTTCCATGACGACGGCCGTTTTTTCCGCAACGCCGGGAAAGCCGGCAGATTCATCGTGTACAAAACGATTTCCATGGACAACGGCCGCAGCTGGGGAGAGCCCGTCGAAATCGCCTCCCATCCCCAGGCTCATCTGTGCGAGCCGGGTATCATCCGGTCTCCCGACGGCAGGCAACTCGCCATGCTGATGCGCGAAAACAGCCGTAAATTCAACTCGTTCGTAGCCTTCAGCAACGACGAGGGAGCGACGTGGACCGAACCGCGGCAGTTGCCCGGGGCACTTACAGGTGACCGCCATGTGGGGGTATATGGTCCTGATGGAAGGTTGTTCATCACCTTTCGTGACACGACCCTTGAGAGCCCCACTAAAGGCGACTGGGTGGCCTGGGTGGGCCGCTATGAGGATATTGTTCAAGGGCGCGAGGGGCAGTACCGTGTCCGGCTGATGGACAACACCAAAGGCGACGATTGCTGCTACCCAGGGCTTGAAAAACTGCCCGACGGGACGCTGGTGACGACCACCTACGGCCACTGGACGGCTGGCGAGCAACCTTATATCGTTAGCGTGAGGCTGAAACTCCAAGAATTGGACGCAAAGGCCAAGGAGGGCGTGAAACGCTGAACCGGCGTTCCTGTATGATAGCGGCGGTATGCTGACACGCCGCTCGCTCCTCTCGCTTCTGAGTGCCTCTCCCGCGTTGGCGCAGTCGCGCACGCCGGGTTTGCCTAACGTCGGTCTCAAGGCGGAGACGGGGCCGCCGAGGTCGGAGTGCGGTGTGGGTGCGCTGATGCCTTGGGCGGACGTTCTCTGGGCTGTGACCTACAACTCGCACATGAAACCGACAGGAACCGGACTTGGTCTCTACGCGATTGATGACCAGTTGAATCCGCAGCTTGTTCATACCCACAATGGGACCCATGCCAACAGGCTGATCCATCGGGAGTCGAGCACCTGTCTCATCGGCCCGTACGCGATTGACGCAAAGGGCAACTGGAAGTTCATCAGAGAATTCGAAAACCACCGGCTCACAGCGACCATGCGGCATCTGGTGGATCCCGCTAATCGAGTCTACTTCCAAACAATGGAAGGCCTGTTATTCGAGATGGACGTCAATGATCTAAAGCCGCGGTTGCTGTTCGATTTGATCAAGGAAGTTCAGTTGGCCAAGCGGCCTCACTTCAAGGGTGCTTTTACCGGACAGGGCCTGGTTGTGGTGGCCAACAACGGGTTTTATGAATTTGGCGAGAATGATGCCGGGTTGTATGCGTGGGAAGGCAAAGACAGTTGGAAGAAGCTGAGCGGCAAGCCCCACGTGGATTGTGCGGGGCGGATGGATATGCACGAAGTCATCTTTTGCACCGGGTGGGACGAGAGTTCGGTGCTTTTCTGGGCGCTTGTGAAAGGCCAGTGGCAAAAATAC
This sequence comes from Bryobacteraceae bacterium, assembly GCA_029975915.1. The sequence goes on along the minus strand of JARKOC010000371.1, from coordinate 44,188 downwards.
AGGCTGCCGAAGGCGAGCCACGCATTCGCCCATGCTTGGCAAACCGAATGGATGAGAATCCGCGAAGTCGAAACGGAACACTTCATGGTAGACATTCAAGGATCGTTCTTTGAGCTGCAGCCGATGGCATTTGAAGGCCGGATTTGGGGGCTGAAGCCGGTTTGCCAGCATTTGAGGATCATCCCAGATTACTGCGCCTTCCGCGGTTTGCTTGCGTTAGGTGGAAATCAGACAACGCCGAACAGGGACAATAATCCGGCCGCCGGTCAACCGCAGTCCGGCATCTGGTTCGGAAAGACAGATGATCTTTGGGGATGGGGAAAGCCGCAGGGGTGGGGCGGCCCGTGGCGCAAGAGCCAAGTCCAAGGTGGACAACCAAGCGAACCATTCCTGATGACCGGCTATGACAAGAAGATGTTGCACCTGTCCACGACCGGGGGCCAGGTCAAAGTGGAGGTCGATTTTCTCGGCAATGGTTCGTGGGAAGCCTATGAAACGTTGCCTGGCGGCCGATATGTCCACCATGAGTTCCCGCCCGGCTTCACGGCGCATTGGGTGCGTCTCACCCCAAGCGCCAATTGCACCGCAACGGCTGAGTTCATGTACACTTGAGGCGGATGAGGCGGGAAGTGGGTTGATGTAGGATAGGGATTTGAAGCTATTTGTCAGGATCGTTTGCTCTTTGGTGTTGGCAGGGGCTCTAACGCTCGTCGGCCAACACCCGAACGAAGAACTCTCCCCTTCAAATCTCGATCCACCGTCGGCCAGCACCGAGTCACCACCGCCACGGCAGCCTGAGAAGAACCCCGATTGGTCGCTGAAAGACCTGGTAAATCCTTCAGACCCAAAGTTCTATGCCAAACTCGGCTTGCTATTGGGCTCGATTCTCCTTGCCACAAAAGCTTTCCGCCAGATGCGCTCACGCTAATTCGTCAATCTTCGCCTGACGCACTTATATTATCGAGTGCTAATAAATCGTCGGCAAAAGATTCAACCCTGCTGGCAAGCATCCACCAGCCCTGCAAGGGCCTACTTTTCCGGGCAAGTTCTGCTATTGTGCCCTGGTTTGTGGCAAACCGAACAAACCCGCCCTCCGGGCTTTCTCTCCCGCCTGCTGGATCCGCCTCGCCCACCGGATTCAACCAGCTCATAATCAAAGCCGAGTTCCCTCAGTGAGGAAAGCTGAACTTGGATAGTTTCAAGGATCCCGTTTTTGGTAGCTTCGAGCAGGGTCTTTCTCTCGGCGTCCAGCTTCTTCAACTTTTCGAGTGTAGCGCTAACATCAGGCATGTCTACAACGTATCAGGGTCCTTCTACAGGGGCAATGGTTTTTTTAATTAGTACCTCAACAATCTTTCATGATTGTCTGGACAGTGTAAAACCGGACGTGTGGTGTTGGGGGCCAGGATCTACACCTCTACCGCCAGATAGTCGGGATTCATGAAGGAACCCGGCGTGCCGCTCTAAATGGTAGAGATCGGCTGGGATTAATGTCAGATGTGCGTGGTGCGGGCGCCGAACCGGTTCCTTCGCAGCCGCAAAATCGGTATCTGGAATCGAATCCGCCTGTAATGTGCCAAACCGAAAGCTGGAATCAAGAGAACCGCTGTATGCCCTCGTGTCGATTCGGCACGTCCGGCCGGGCGGATGGCGGGAAACAGGGCATGTGATCCCGGAGTTCTGATTAACCGTAATTCACAGGATTGGAGGCCAGCCAGTGTTCGTCTCGCACAGCCCCGATACGTTTGCCCGCCTCGCGAGCCATTTCAGACGTGAGAGGCCGGGTCTTCCAAGCGAAACTGCCCGCGAATCCCGCGGCTGCGCCCAGAAGTCCTCCGGCGATCACACCCCGGACGGGCTTACGGTCGTCAGCCAGCACGCCGAAGATCGCTCCGACCATGGCGCCGATCGCCGCAGCCTGCCACGATTCCTGCGCGGCCGCCGTCACCATGTCGGTGGTCGCTGGCGATTCAAAAGCCGCCTTCCGCGCCTCATTGGCGCCTTCAATGCCTGACTCTACCAGTTCTTTACCGTAGGCCAGGTTGGTTTTGATCGTTTCGGAAACACTCATCCTGTGAAGCTCCTGAATTCCATTGTAGAGAATGAGAAGCCTGCCATCAGCGCCCCTTTCGTTGCACGCGTCTGGCAGCACAGACCTCTCCAACGGACTGTGCTGTCCCAGCGAATGAACCGCCGACAACCGCGGCGTCGCTCCCTCTCACAGGTGAACCCGAGTTGTCATCCCCAGAGGTCGCCGGTGTTGACTGGCTGGCCCTGCAGCTTCAAGTAGTAGAAGAGCTGTCCCTTGTGACGGTCCAGGTGCTGGATCATCTGAAGGTAATGCCATCCGAGGACTCTAACCACGCCCGGAGTCCATGGCGTTGCGAGTTCGCGGTTAGCTGGCACCTCTTCGCCCGCTTGATCGATCATGTGGATTGTCAGTGTTTTGTCCTCAACCAGTAGCTTTCTGACTTCGTCCACACTTCCTGTCGTGGGCAGTTTCTCCGCTGGAGGCAGCATTTCCTCAGGCTTGAACTCCTTGATCTTCACACCTCCCGGGAGCCCCCAATCGCCGGTCAGAAACGCCCGGCACGCAGCGCCGCAACCGTCGCCAATATATTTCAGCAATTGTCCCGTTATCAGCCAATTGTTGCCGGTGGGCGGTTTCCAGTCCAGCCGGCCGTAATCGACTTGATCGAGCAGAGCGAGCGTTGTTGTGAAAGCCGTCTCGGTCTCCGTTTTGAGCAGTTCTGTCCAGTTCATGATTCCCTCCGGTCCGGTCACTCCAACAGCAGGACCGACTTTAGGCCAGCGGGACGCCAACTGCCAGCCACCGCCCGCCTCTAGAAGAAAGGGACCAATAACACGCGCGACTCGGATAACATGAATCGACATGAAGACGACACGGCGTGGATTGATCGCAGGACTGGGCGCAGCCCCTCTGGCGATGGCGCAGGAACGGAAGGCTCCTCCTCTCGACATCAACGATTTTCAGCCCAAGAGCATGCTGGTGGTGGACGAGCACATCGTCGAGAAGCCGCGGTTTCCGGTAATCGACGTTCACACCCACTTGACCTTTGCACGGGAGGGAACCGATCGAGTTACCTTCCCGACTCCGCCCGCCGAACTCCTTCAGGTAATGGACAGGCGAGGCATACGCATCCTGGTGAACGTCACCGGCGGAGCGGGCGAGGGGGTGAGACCCTTCGTTGATGCGCTTGACCGCGCCTATCCGGGCCGGTTTATCACATTCACCCAGCCCTACTACCGCCGGATGAACGAACCCGGCTACGCAAAGATGCAGGCTGACGCGATCGTTGCGGCGCACAAAGCCGGGGCGAAGGGGGTGAAGGTTCTCAAAAACCTGGGTCTGGTTGTCCGCGACTCGAACGGCAAGCTGATCAAGGTGGATGATCCGCGTTTCGACCCGATGTGGGAAGCCTGCGCCGCGCTGAAGATCCCTGTGGCCATCCACGTCTCAGATCCGGCCGCCTTTTTCACCCCGACCGACAAGTACAACGAACGATTTGAGGAATTGAACAACCACCCCGACTGGTCGTTCCACGGAAAGGACTTCCCATCGAACGAGGAACTGCTTGAAGCGCGCGACCGGGTCTTCGCTCGACACCCGAAGACGCAGTTCATCGCTCTTCACGTGGGCCACTTCGCCGAGAATCTCGGCCATGTCTCACGTTCGCTCGACCGCTTCCCGAACATGCACGTCGAACTCGCCGCCCGCATCGGCGAACTGGGCCGCCAACCGCGCACCTCGCGCAAGTTCTTCGAGAGGTACCAGGACCGCATCATGTTCGGCACTGACGCAGTTCCGAAGGGATACTCAACTCCACAGCAGATCTTCGGCGATGAGCTCTACAAGATCTACTACCGTTTCCTGGAGACCGAGGATGAGTACTTCGACTACGCGCCGGCGCCCGTGCCCCCGCAGGGCCGCTGGCGGATCTACGGGATCGGTCTACCGGACGCGATTCTGAAGAAGGTCTACTACGACAACGCGGCCCGCATCCTGGGGCTGCCGCCGCTGAAGGCTTAGCCGGCGAGGGGAGGAATGAATGCGAGCCACCCGCAGGGAATTCTTTGCTGGCGCGGCTGCGGCCAGTGCAGCGCCGGCGCCTTCGAAGCGGCAATCAGGGCTGGATGCGTTGAACGGTGCGGCGCGCCACGCCGTCGTTCGTGAAGGCCCGACACCCGGTTTCTTCGAGGGCATGTTGCTCGGCAACGGCGACGTCGGACTGTGCATCACCGTCCGTCCCGACGCCATCGGGCTGCACTTCGGCAAAGAGGATGCATGGGACATCCGCGTGAGTGAAGACCACGCCCAACATGTCCTGCCTTTCGCCAAAGTGATCGAAATGTGGGAGCGCGCCAGCCAGCGCGCCATTGCCGCCGGCCGTCCAGACGCCACATACATGGAGAATTCCGACCCCGAGTTGTCGGCCTACCACGGCAAGGTTCGCAGTTCCTACTCGAAGCCCTGGCCGCGGCCCTGGCCCTGCGGATCCGTTTGGTTGCATTGGGATTCGCGATGGGTGACGGTCGGTCAACAGAAGTTGTCCATCACCGATGGACTCTACGAGGTTGCGCTTCACGTGAATGAGCCCGGCAAGCCGCCTCGCCAGGTGAGTGTCCGGTGTTTCGTCAGCCGCGACACGAACCACATGGTTTTGACTACTGACGCACCGGCGCCGTTTGTTTCTGTGGCCTACTATCCGCACTACGAGGCGAAGGCGCTGATGCCGGAGCCGGTGTTATCCTGTGACGGCCCGGCATTCGATTGTTTTCAGCTCTGCCCCGCAACGGCTCCAACCGAAGCGGTCCCATCACCGCCCGCCTCACCGGACGACTCGAACTTTGCGCTTTCGGCCAGAATGAGTCCCGGCTGGCAGGGCTCCGTTGACCAACGGCGCAGGCGCGTCTTCTTCAAACGCCCCGCGACTGGCGATTCCTCTTTCCGGCTGGACATCGCCTTGCTCACGCCCCGTGACACACCGAAAAACCGCCAAGCCGCAGCCCAACTTGCGGCCCGGATGGCCGCGACGCCTTTCAACGAACTGCATAGGAAGTCGGCGGCGGCGTGGAGCGAGTTCTGGTCGAAATCGGCGGTCGATATAGCCGACCGCGACCTCGAACGCATCTGGTACCAGAATCAGTATTGGCTCGCCTGCTGCTTGAAACCGGGCGTGGTCGCACCGGGTTTGTTTGGCAACTGGTCGAAGGGTGCGATTGGGACGGCATGGCACGGCGACTATCACATGAATTACAACACCCAGCAGGTCTACTGGGGTGTATTCTCGTCCAACCACGCAGAGCAGCACCTGCCGTATGTCGATCTTGTCGAGAAGCTGATGCCCATGTCGGAATGGAACGCGCGTGAGCAGTTCGGACTGCCCGGGGCGTTCTTCCCTCACACCGCCTATCCCGTCCCGAGCAAGGTGAATCCATACCCGGTTCCCCCGTGGGGCTATGAGATCTGCGAAACGCCCTGGACCGTCCAGAGCCTTTGGTGGCACTACGAATACACCAAGGATGAGGCGTTCCTGAAGCGCGCTTATCCACTCATGCGCGCCGCGACAGATTTCCTCGCTGCCTACGCCAGGAAAGGCGCTGACGGAAAGTACCGGCTGAATCCGTCCGTTTCACCGGAGAACTGGGGCCTGACTGTGAACTACCGGTTGAACCGGGACTGCATCATCGATCTGGCCCTCACCGAGTTCCTGTTGGATGCCATGCTCGAAGCATCGGCCGTGCTGAACGTCGACTCCGCACTCCGTCCGAAGTGGAAAGAACTTCGTGAAAATCTGGCGCCTTACCCTACAGTCAAGGGCCCGTACGGCGAGGTCTGGCTGGATGTCGCCGATGCACCAGCCGAGTGGGTGTACAACGTCCCGGTCACCGCCGCGCCGGTCTTCCCGGCCGAGCAGGTGGGTTTGGACCGCCGCCGGGACATGCTGGGTTTGGCCAAACGAACCGTTGCCACTGTCCGTCTGGAGGGCAGCAATGATCTGGTCTGGCAGCCGATGATGCGCGCCCGGCTCGGCATGTTAGACCTTGGCTGGTTCAAGCGCGAGGTCCGATACTGCACGGTGAAGAATGGGATCGCCAACGACCGTGTCCGGCAGATCGATGGCCGCTTCAGCGACGGCACCAATTTCGACTACATGCTGGAGATGGGCGTTTGGACGGAGAATCTCTCGCTGCCGGGCGTGTTGAACGAGTGCATGCTGCAAAGCTGTTCCGGCGTCATCCGGCTGTTCCCGAATACGAAGAACCTTGGCCCGGCCCGATTCCGCCATCTGCGGGCCAAAGGCGCGTTCCTGGTGTCGGCAGCCTGGGACGGCAAGACCGTCAGTGGCGTCCGGATCGAAAGCGAAAAGGGCGGCGCCGTGCGCATCGTATCGCCTTGGCCAAGCGGCCAACTGGCCGTCACGTCTGCCGGCAAGCCGGTCTCTATCCGCGCGGCTGGCGATGCCGTGGAGTTCGATACCCGGCCGGGTGGCGTCTACGACCTGAATCAGGCCTGACGAGCCCTATTTCTCCGATTCGAGCGCCTCGCGCGCCTCGGCCAGCGCTTCTTTCTGCTGCCCGCTGATCTCAGGGTAGGCGAGCTTCAGAGACTTCAGTTTCTCACCGATCACCGCCGCTACCGCCAGCCGAGCAAACCACTTATTGTCGGCCGGAATCACGTACCACGGTGCGTGCTTCGTGCTTGTGTGACGGATCGCATCCTCATAGGCGGCCATGTAGTCGTCCCATAGTCCGCGCTCCTTGGCGTCGGCCAGAGAGAACTTCCAGTTCTTCTCGGGCTGCTCGATCCTGTCAAGGAATCGCCGCTTCTGCTCGTCCTTGGAAACGTTGAGAAAGATCTTCACGATCTCGACTCCGTTCCGCACCAGGTACCGCTCGAAGTTGTTGATCTCCTCGAAGCGCTGCTTCCAGATCTTGCCATTCTTGTACTTATCCGGCAGTTTCTGTTTCGCCAGGATCTCCGGGTGGACCCGGACCACCAGAACCTCCTCGTAATAGCTGCGGTTGAATATGCCTATCCGGCCGCGCTCGGGCAGGCACTTCATGCAACGCCACAGGTAATCGTGGTCGAGTTCCTCGGCCGACGGCCCCTTGAACGCGAACACCTGGCAGCCCTGCGGATTGATTCCGCTCATGACGTGCTTGATGGCGCCATCCTTTCCGGCGGCGTCCATGGCCTGAAAGATGACCAACAGGGCATAGGTATCCTGCGCGTAGAGCCTGTCCTGCAATTCGGCCAGAGTCTCAACGCCCTCCTTGAGTAGGTCCTCCGCCTTGTCTTTGTCGAGTCCCTTAGGGGTCCAACCTGGAGGGAAATCTTTTATTAGGGAGATCGTTTTTCCGCCGGTAGGGACGGTGAGCCGATCCACCACGGCGCTTGGTTTGTATTTCAACGGTGTTCCTCCTCTGACTCCATTACGATAGTCCGAGGCTGCGCCGGGAGCAAGCGAGGAACTCGCATCCCTATTGAGGCCGGCGTGGCAGCCTTTCAGGTTGACGCGAATCGAGCGGCTGCGCGCCCCCCTTAAAAATCAACGTGACATCGGCGCGTTTGGCCTGTTCGTCGATCTTGACCTCGGACTTGGTCTCGCCGAGGAAATCGAGCACTCCGCGCGCACGGATCTGATTGAGGAAAAACTCCGGATAGTCCTTCCTGAACGGCTTTCCGGGCTCCAGGATCCACAGCTTGCGGATCACCGGTTCGGTGATCACGTCCAGGCCAACGATGGTGAGCCGGCCCATGAGGTACTGGTCGCCTGGAGTCACCTGAATCGTCATACTGGCCGTCTTGCGCTCAGTGTCGAGTTTGCGTAGCGCTCTGTATGAGCAGTTCAGATAGCCCCGGTTGCGCAGTTCACCCAGTATGCGCTCCATGGCGAGCCCGAGATTCGTATGGTTCACGGTCTTGCCCCGGTCGAACTGGCCCAGTTTCTCGATTTCCGCCTCTTCGATCGGCGCGCCTTCCACCTTGATGTCGTCCAGCGTGTAGACCGGCCCTTCGTCCACTTCCACGATCACCAGCACGCCGTTAACGCCTGGTTCCGGCGACGGCACGACCTTGATGGACGGGAACGTGACCGTCAACCTCCCCAGAGTTTCGTAGATCGGCTTCGTTTGGTTCTCCAGCAATTGCCTGAACAATGTCTCGCTGTACGGAAGGCCGATCGCCGCCTGCGCCAGGGGTTTGCGAAGATCCGGACCGGGCACGCTCTTGTTACCGGTGAACTGAACATCGTAGATATTGGGAGGCGGGGTGCTGGGTTGAAAGACGATCGTGAGAGTCTTGCCGTCCGGAAGCCCGACCTTGGCCGCGGCCTGCTCTTTGACGCCTTTTCCCTCCAGCAACCTCTGCATCACCGTGGTAGCTCTTGTCAGGTATCGCTCGTATGTCGGCAAGTCCTTGCCAAAACAAGGGAGTTCCTTTGATGCCGCGGCGGCAAATTCGGCCGCGGTGACGGGCAACCGTTCAATCGACCAGGGCAGAAACTGGTCGGCTTCGGTGATCGAGATGACGGCTTCATAGCCCGTTTTAGCCGGCGACGGAGCATATCTCCAACTGACGGTTTCGATACAGCCCGTCTCCAGCAGCCGGTCACGGGCGCCCTCAAAGACCTCCTTCGACGGCGGCTGTCCCGGTTTGAGCCCGCTTAAACGAATCAACTCGGCCTCGCTGATGCGGCTTCCGCCCTCTACCCGAACCGACTCAATCACCGGACCGGGCTGCTTGGCGGCGGGCGCCTTCGCGCGAGGGCCTTTCTTCGCTGGCGCCTGCGCCAGCAGCGCCATTGAGAACATTAGGAAAACCGCAACCAGCCGCCTCATGCTTCCATTATCTGAAAAAGGCCGGATGCTAAACTGGGGGTGATGTCCTACGATGTCGTGGTAATCGGCAGCGGACCGGGGGGCTACTCCGCTGCGATTCGAGCCGGCCAGTATGGCCTGAAGACCGCCCTGATCGAAAAAGATCCTCACCTTGGTGGGACGTGCCTTCATGTCGGATGCGTTCCGACCAAAGCGCTGCTGCACACAGCCGAGGTTTGGGACTACTTCAAGCACTCCGCCGAGCAAGGCATCCACTGCGAAAATCCATCGCTCGACCTGCCCAAGGTGCTGGCACGGAAGGACAAGATCGTTTCTAAACATGCCTCGGGCGTCGGCATGTTAATGAAAAAAAACAAAGTCGAGGTGATCAAGGGATTCGGCAAACTGCTTGGCGGAGGCAAAGTCCAGGTTGACGGGCCAGATGGCACGAAGACGATCCAGGCAAACAGCATCATCCTGGCCACCGGATCGGTCGCCCGCATGTTGCCCGGCCTGACGCCGGACGAAAGCAGAATCGTCACCAACGTCGAAATTCTCCGCATGCCCGCCGTGCCGAGGAAGCTTCTGGTCATTGGCGCCGGGGCGGTTGGTGTCGAATTCGCTTCGATCTTCAAGCGCTATGGCTCGGATGTGACGGTTTATGAGATGTTGCCGCGGTTGGTCCCGGTCGAAGACGAGGACGTCAGCAAGGAACTCCAGCGTTCATTCAAAAAGCAGGGCATCCACTGCGAACCCGGCGCGAAGGTATTGGAAGTCAATAAGACCGAATCCGGCGTCAGGCTGAAGGTGGAGTTGAGCGCAGGCAAGATCGAGGAAGTAGAAGGCGACACGCTCTTGGTGGCCGTCGGCCGTAAACCCAACACGGATGGAGTCGGTATCGAGAAGACCAAGATCGTCCTCGACCGTGGCTTCGTTCAGGTGGACGCCTACCAGCGCACCTCCGAACCCGGAGTCTACGCCATTGGGGATATCGTGGCTGGCACGCCGCAACTGGCCCATGTAGCAACGATGGAGGGGATGGTGGCCGTCGGCCACATCGCCGGCAAGCAGGTCCGGCCCATCAACAAGCAACGCATCCCCGGCGCGACCTACACCGAGCCTGGCATCGGGAGCGTCGGCCTCACGGAGAGACAGGCCAAGGAACAGGGATACGAGGTCAAGATCGGCAAGTTTCCCTTCTTGGGCAACTCCAGGGCGTCGATCCTCGGCTCCCACGATGGATTCGTGAAGATAGTCGCCGACGCCAAGTACGGAGAGATCCTTGGCGTCCACATCATTGGCCCGCATGCCTACGAACTGATCGCCGAGGCTGTCACAGCGATGGAGTCCGAAGCGACGGTAGAGACGATGATGACGACGATTCACGCCCACCCGACCCTCTATGAAGCGGTCGGCGAGGCGTTCAATAACGTCTATGGCCTTGCCATCAATGCGTGAGTTGGAGGTTCGCGACCTGGGCCGGATGGAGTACGCCAGGGCGTGGGGACTTCAAAGGGAGCTCAGTGAGCGCCGCAAGAAAGGCGAGATCCGCGACCAGTTGATATTTGTCGAGCACCCACATGTACTCACGCTCGGCCGGAACGGGCACATTGAGAACCTCCTGGCCTCCCGCGAGCATCTAGCTGAAATGGGGATCGACCTGGTGGAAATCGACCGTGGAGGCGACATCACCTATCACGGCCCTGGCCAGATCGTCGGGTATCCGATCATCGATTTGCGAGAATGGAAGAAGGACGTTGTAGCTTACGTGCGCGGGCTGGAGGAGGCGGTCATTCGAACTCTGCGCGCCTTCGGCATCGAATCCGGCAGAGACCCGTTGGCAACTGGAGTCTGGGTGGAAGGGGCTAAAATTTGTGCTATCGGCGTTCATATCAGCCGGTGGGTGACCACGCACGGTTTTGCGCTCAACTGGAAGACCGATTTGAAGTATTTCGACTACATCGTGCCGTGCGGGCTCGCCAGGCCGGTGACATCGATGTGGAAGCTGGGAGCGAACGTGGAACGTCCGGCGGTATTGAATGTACTGCTGGATGCTTTCGCCGAGGTTTTTGAATATAAGACGGCGCACCTGACCGCGCCCGCCGGTAGAGTGGCTGGCTGACAGTCGAAAGGAAACGGAGCAAACACCATGGCCGATGTTGTCATGCCCCAGATGGGCGAATCGATTACCGAAGGAACTCTGACCAAATGGCTCAAGCAGGCAGGCGACCGGGTCGAACGGGACGAACCCCTCTTTGAAATTTCCACCGACAAAGTGGATTCCGAAATTCCGTCTCCGGCGGCCGGCGTTCTGACCGAGATTCTGGTCAAGGAAGGCCAGGTCGTTGCGGTCAATACGGTGGTGGCGCGCATCGGAGAAGCGGGCGAGGCCGTCTCCGCCGCCCCGGCTCCTGTTGAGGCGCCCGCTCCCGCACCCGAGCCGGTTCCCGCACCCCAGGCCGTGGCAGTCGAGACCGCCCCGCCTCCTGCCGTGGCGCAAGCCGCCGAAGAGGAGACAGGTCCTGTTTCCCCATTAGTCCGGCGCATGGCTCGTGAAAACGACGTGAACTTGAAGCAGGTCCCTGGCACCGGGCCAGGCGGGCGGATCACCAAGGCCGACATGGAAGCATTCATCGCGTCCAGGCGCGTTCAGACGCCAGTGGTGGCTCCAGTACCGGCTCCAGTCCCGGTGGCGGCGCCGGTGACGCAAACTGCGCCGATCACCGCCCAGGTCGCCCGCGTCGAACCGGTCAAAACTCGTGTCGAGCCGATGTCGATCATGCGCGCCAAGATCGCCGAGCACATGGTGATGTCTAAACGGACCTCGGCCCATGTCACCACAGTTCACCGAATCGACATGACCAAAATCGCCCGGCTGCGGGCGAAAGTGAAAGAGGAGTTCCAGCAGCGCTACGGTTTCCCTTTGACGTTTCTGCCCTTCGTCACCCGCGCGGCAGTGGAAGCCATTCGCCAGTTCCCGATCTTCAATTCTTCCATTGAAGGGACAAACATTCTCTTTCACAACGAGGTGAACATAGGAATCGCGGTTGCGCTCGATAACGGGCTCATCGTTCCCGTCATTCGCGGCGCAGACGAGAAGAACATTGTCGGCCTGCAACGCTCCATCGTCGATCTCGCCGCTCGCGCGCGTTCCAAACAGCTCAAGCCTGAGGATGTTCAGGGGGGTACGTTCTCCATCACGAACTTCGGTTCGTTTGGTTCGTTGTTCGCCACGCCTGTGATCAACCAGCCCCAGGTGGCCATTCTCGGTGTGGGAGCGGTGGAGAAGGCGCCGGTGGTGATCGACGACGCGATCGCCATTCGCCAGATGGCCTACCTGGCTCTGACGTTCGACCACCGGCTGATCGACGGCGCAACTGCTGACCAGTTCTGCCAGAAAGTCAAGGCCGTTCTCGAAAACTGGTCCGACCAGATCCTCTAGCCGGATCCCGATCCAAGGAGGTTATGGGCGCATGCCCCTCAACGTCCTCTTGGGCCTCATCCTCACGGGCGTTTGCCTCGCGCAGACGCCCGCGCCGCTTGATCCGGCGTCGAAGTTGATCGAGGAAATCGAGACATTGGCTGCGGCCGAACCGCCCCTTCTTGGCATCGACACGCAGACCGAGGCGGCCAAGATTCTTATGAACGCCCGTCCGTCTGACGGCCGCAGATTCCTGGGGAATGCCCTGAACCGCGCTGGTTCGCTGACGGACCCTCATACGATCCGGATGCTCGTTTTCCCAGCCGTCGAAATCCTTTACAGGCATGAACCCGCTGAGGCGATTCAAGTGATCACAGCGCACCTGGCAGCAATCCAGTCAAGGAAAGCGGCCCTCGATGATGGCCTTTTGCTCGACTCGTTCTCAAGCCTGATTGAAGTCCGCCATCCCGAACTCGCCTCGGCATGTAAGTCCGAGTTCGAGCGTATCCGGAAACTTGATCCCGCCAACCAGGAGGAGATCGACAAGCCAAAGGCCAAATGGCCGGGCGCCAGCGGCAAGAACGCCGACGAGTTGATCGAGCTGGCCCGGAGGCAGAAAGATCCTCTGGTCCGGATCGAAATGTTTCTCTCGGTGATCGACGACAAGGAAACCCCGCCGCGCAGAGGCGCCGCGCTCGCCGCTGAGGTCCTTCCGGACACGGAGAGACTGCCAGTGGGCGACGCTGACCGCCTGTTCTCACAGTCCATGCTCACCCGCCGCCTTTATGAAGCAGGCGACCGGCCCGGAGCCTCGCTTGCTGCCCAAATGCTCGAACAGACATTCGTCAAGATGTTCGATTGCGAGTCGGCCGCCTGTACGTCATTCAAAGGCGAAGGCTCTCCTGGCGAGATGGTCCGGCTCTTCGCCGAGTACCTCGATGAAAACAAGATCGATCCCGAAGAACTTGGGCTGACTCACAGATCCCTGCGGGTCCGCATGTTGTTGATCCAACTCAACGGCCTCCTCGGAGGAAAGAAATCGTCGATATTCAAAGGCATCTTTTGATCGCGCCGTCCGCCCGGCTGATACAATTCGACTGTCGTGATCGGAATCCGCCCAGAGTCGCCAGAGGACTTCGACTATATCGACGACTTGCTAAAAGCCGCATTCGGACGTCCGGACGAGGCCCAGATCATGCGCAAGCTCAGGCTGACGCCGGACATGATCTTCGCGCTGGTTGCCGAGTCGCACGGTGAGGTGGTGGGACACATCGCATTTTCCCGGCTCGCCGCAATCACGCCCGCCGGGGTAAGGCAGTTGGCCTGTCTGGCTCCCATGGCGGTCCGGCCGGACAGGCAATGCAAGGGGATTGGCGCCGCCCTCGTCCACCGTGGCGTCGAAATGCTACGCGATCTCCATTTCCCGGCCATCGTCCTGGTCGGGGAACCCGCATACTACGGAAGATTCGGCTTCAGGGCAGAATTTGCCGCACTGCTCCAGTGCCCGTATTCCGGCCCGTACCTCCAGGCACTGGAACTCCATCCGGGATTCTTTGCTGAGTTAGGCGCGGCCCGGCTGGAATTTTCTCAACCGCTCATGCCCTGAGACGTGAAACGGGCAGGAGCCTCCCTTGGATCCTGCCCTCCTGCGTCACTCTAGCCGCCCAGTCTGGCGTTTCCCTATGCGCCTTCCTTGATCTGTTGGGCCAGGTAGTTTTCGTAGCCCATCTCCTTGATCATGAACAACTGAGCTTCCAGGTAGTCGATGTGGTGCTCTTCGTCAATCAGGATCTTCTCAAACAGCTCGCGAGAACCGTTGTCGCCTGCCTCGACTGCCGCCTTAACGCCCTTGTTCAGCCGCGCAACCGCTTCGAGTTCCAGCGCCAGGTCGTTCTCGAACATCTCCTTGACGTTCTGGCCGATGCGCAGCGGAAAGAGTTCGCTCATGTTCGGAGACGCGTCGAGATACAGCATTCTGTGCAGCAGTTTCTCGGCGTGCATCATCTCCTCGATCGATTCTTTCTTCGTGATCTTGCCCAGCCGTTCATACCCCCAGTTTTCCATCATCTCGGCGTGCAGGAAGTACTGGTTGATGGCCGTCAACTCGGCCGTCAGAACCTGCTGCAAATAATCGATTACGGTGTCGTTGCCCTTCATAGTCAGGATTCTACCAGCACGCCCAGCCTGAAACCTAATTGACAGTGGGTTGCACTTCACCGCCCCCTTTGCGGCGGCTGTAACCACATGGTCCAGTCCGGCATCCATTGATTAGATCTCTTCCCTGTTCTTGACCGCCCCAAACGAGGAGATAATACAAATATCAACCTGGCTCGTCTAATCAGAGTAAGAGGCATATGAACTGGCAAAACCGTATCCGGCAAGACCGGCGATTCTCAATTGTGTTGACCGTCTTCACTTTGTCAGTGGGGATCCTCATTGGAACACTGATTACGACAGGCGTGACCGCCGCCAGCGGCCAGCAGGCCGCGCCTGACGCTACCCCCATTACCATCCCGCCCGTCAAAACCTTGACGAACGATTTCGTGAAGATCGCCCGGCAGCTTGAACCCTCCGTCGTCTTCATTACGACTGAAACCAAGGTCCAGCAGCGCGTCACCAGCCGGCGCTCGCCCCAAGGCGAGGACGACGACCAGACCGACATGTTCCACCGCTTCTTCGGCATGCCGTTCCCGGAACAGCAGCAGCCGCGCCGGAGCGCAGGCACAGGTACCGGATTCATTGTCGACAAGAACGGCTACATCATGACCAACTTGCACGTTGTCGACAACGCGACAACGATCAAGGTGAAGATGCACGGCGACCCTACCGAATATAAGGCCCGGCTCATCGGCAGCGACTTCGAAACCGACGTCGCCATCATCAAGATCGATGCCGGCAAGCCGCTGCCCACGGTCAAGATCGCGAACTCAGATTCGGTCCAGGTGGGTGACTGGGCGATCGCCATCGGCGCTCCTTTCGGCCTTGAAGCCTCCGTGACCGCCGGCATCGTCTCGGCCACAGGACGGGATATCAGCGCTCAGCAGTTTCAGCGGTTTATCCAGACTGACGCCGCCATCAACCCCGGCAACTCCGGCGGCCCTCTGGTGAACATTAACGGCGAAGTGATCGGCGTCAACACGATGATTGCCACGTCGAGCGGCGGCTACCAGGGTATCGGCTTCGCCCTGCCGATCAACATGGCGGCGAAAGTGTATAACCAGGTCATCCAGACGGGACGCGTATCCCGCGGCTCCATTGGCGTTTCCTTCCCGAAGGAAATGAAGCCGGAGGCGCTCAAGGCTCTCGGATTCGAAAACGGCGTAATTGTCACCGAGGTCACGCCCGGCGGCCCGGCAGAGAAGGCCGGCCTCCAGGCTGACGATATCCTCTTGACTTTGAACGGAAAGCCGATCAAGGACGGAGACGACCTGGTGGCGCGCATCTCCGAGATGCCCGCCGGCACCGTAGTGACGCTTGGACTGGACCGCAGCAGGAAGCGTATCGAAAAGAAAGTTACAGTCGGCGACCGCGCCACGGTCTTCAAGGATGATCCACGTTTCGCGGGCCGGCGTCCGGAAATCACTGACCCCGCCAAGGAGACTGAAACCACCGCCAAATTCGGCATCGGCATTCAGCCTCTTACGGCCAGCGAACGCAAAGACCTCGACTTCGAGGCCGAAGGCGGCGTCCGCGTTACGGTCGTCGAGGAGGGGTCGTTTGCCGAGGAGATCGGCATCCGCGAGAAGGACATTATCGTCTCCATCAACCGTCAACCCGTGGCCAGCTTCGAGGACGTCAAAAGGATTCAGTCCACCCTCAAGGGCGGCGACCCCGTGGCTTTCCGCGTCATGCGCGCCGTTCAAACCTCGCGCCGCGGCCAGGTGAGTTGGGCTGGCATCTACCTCGCCGGAACTCTGCCGCGTGATTAGCTGATTTTTTCGGAAGCGCAGATCTTTGAATTGCGCCCGGCGGACGAACAGATCCGCCGGGCGTTTCCGGTTCATGACGTCTGTTAGACTGGCGAATGTGAGAATCGTTCGACCGCTGCCCCTGTTGCTGGCTTTGATTCTCCCAGCACTACTCCTGCAACCAGCCTCCGGTATTACAAAGAAGAAGGCCGTCTCCCCGGCAAAGAAGTCCCAGGCCAAGAGTACTTCCAAACGGTCCACTGCGAAGTCGGGTGTTCCAAAGAAGTCAGCGGCCAAAAGTTCCCGCCGGCGGCGCGCCTCCCGCCGGATTGCAGCGCGGAACCAAGGCCAGCGAGCGCCAGAACCTGAGAGGATCAAACAGATCCAATCGGCTTTGGCGAGCCGGGGCTACGATGTCGAGCCTTCCGGAGTCTGGGACCAGCGCTCGGTGTCGGCGTTGGCCAAGTTTCAGGATGACAACGAGATCAAGAACCTCACAGGGAAGGGAAAATTGGACTCTCTCACACTCATCGCTCTCGGTCTTGGTCCAGAACGGGGGCCACAGGCAGAGAAGCCGAAAAACAAACCTGAAGGACAACAGCCATGATTATTGGTGTTCCCAGAGAAGTAAAGGACCACGAGTCCAGAGTCGGCCTGGTTCCGCACGGCGTTACCGCGCTAGTCGAGGCGGGCCACGAAGTTGTCGTGCAGACACGCGCAGGCGCGCTTTCGTCACTGCTCGATGAAGATTACATCCACGCTGGTGCGCGGATCGTTCCGACTGCGGCCGACGTTTGGAATTCGGCGGACATTGTTGTAAAAGTGAAGGAGCCGCAACCCTCTGAGTACGGGTTCTTTCGCGGTAACCTGACCCTTTTCACCTATCTCCACCTCGCTCCATTGCCCGAACTCACCGCCAAGCTGATGGAGTCGCGCGTTTGCTCGATTGCCTACGAAACGATCCAGGAGGACGACGGCTCCCTGCCGCTGCTTACTCCAATGAGCGAGGTCGCCGGCCGCATGGCGGTCCAGATCGGAGCGCAGTATCTCGAAGCGCCCAATGGCGGCCGTGGCATTCTCCTCGCCGGTGTGCCAGGTGTTGCTCCCGCCAATGTTGTCATCCTCGGCGGAGGCGTCGTGGGCCATTCGGCCACCAAGATCGCAGTGGGCATGGGGGCGAACGTCACTGTCATCGACAAGAACCTGAACCGCCTGCGCCAACTCGACGACATTTACGGCGGCCTGATCACAACTCTGGCCTCAAACCACTGGACTGTGACCGAATCGTTGAAACACGCCGACCTCGTCATCGGCGCCGTTCTCATTCCCGGCGCTGCGGCGCCGAAACTCGTCAAACGCGAGATGATCTCGCAGATGAAGCGCGGCGCTGTCGTCGTCGACGTGGCCATCGACCAGGGCGGCTGCTTCGAAACCTCCCACGCCACCACTCATACCGACCCGGTCTACTTTGTTGACAACGTGCTGCACTATTGCGTCTCGAATATGCCCGCCGCCGTGCCGCATACCTCGACCTACGGCCTCAACAACGCCACCCTGCCTTACCTGATGCAGTTGGCCAACAAGGGTCCTCAGGCTGCAATCGCTGCAAACAAGGCGCTGCGTCTCGGCGTGAACACCTACAAAGGCCAGTGCACCTACCCGGCCGTGGCCGAGAGCCAGGGTATCCCCTGCACGGCGATCGAAGAACTTCTTTAGAAGCGGCTGCTCATTTCCGGCAGGGTTGTGTTCGCCTCCGATCTGGCATAACTTGATGATCGTGATGCCAACCCGACGCGCCTTCGCAACCCTCGCCGCCGTGCCCCTTACTTCGGCCCCACGGAGACGCCCCCTCGAACAGTGGGCGCCGGGCATGAAAATCTCGGTCCAGTTACCCACCAGCCCTACCGATGACGACCTCGCTTTCATCAAGCAGCTCGGCGTCCAGTACGTCAACATCCCCACTGGCGGCGAGCGCGCCACTCTCCAGACGTTCGTCGAACTGAAACGCCGCGTCGAGTCCGCGGGCCTGAAGGTTTGGAACATCGGCAACTCCAACGTCCACAACATGCCGGAGGTCACCCTCAATCTCGAAGGCCGCACCCGAAAGATCGAGGAATACAAGCAGTATCTCCGCAACCTCGCACAAGCCGGCATCTTCTACACAACCTACGCCCACATGGGCAACGGCATCTGGAGTTCAGACCGCGAATCTACCCGGGGCGGCGCATCGTCGCGAGCCTACGACGCCTCGAAGAAACCTAAGGGTTACTGGGCCGGCGCCGTCTTCGAGGAGCCGCTCTCCCACGGCCGCAAGTTCTCCGAAACCGAGATCTGGGACAATTACACCCACTTCATCAAGGAAGTCATCCCCGTCGCCGAAGAGCTCGGCATCCGGATCGGCATCCACCCCGACGACCCGCCCGCCCCCTCGATCGCCGGCGTCCCCCGCTGCATCTTTTCCAGCTTCGACGGCTACCGTAAAGCGCTGGATATCGCCAACTCACCCAACATCGGGCTTTGCCTTTGCTGTGGCTGCTGGCTCGAAGGCGGCAAACTGATGGGCCGCGACATCATCGAAACCATTCGCTATTTCGGCAAGCAGGGCAAGATCTTCAAGGTCCACCTGCGCAACGTCAACGCGCCTATGCCGCACTTCGTCGAGACCTTCCTGGACGACGGCTACTTCGACATGTACAAGATTGTGCGTGCGTTGAGGGAGGTGGACTTCCGTGGCTGCATCATCGCCGACCACGTCCCCGGCATGGTCGGCGGCCGCTACGCCTCTTTTGCTTACGCGATCGCTTACATGAAGGCGCTGAAGGAGCGCGCCGACGCCGAGTTCGCGAAAGGCTAGCGAATCGGCGAATAGGCAGCCGCCCGGTACAACGAAATGTCGCTGATCGCGGAAATCTGCCCGCCCTTGGCAATCGATTCCGCCCGCACTTTCACCCACTCCGGATCAGCCCCGAAAGCCGTCCATGCCTTCTCGCGCGCGGCCAGGCTGTCGAACGGGATCAGGTACGTCAGATTCGGCCGGTTCGGACCGAATACGGTCGATGAATAGAACAAGGGATGGACCCCGGTCCGGTGAAAGATCTTGATCTCCGGCCCTGCAAACCGCTCGTGCAGCAGTTTCCACTGCCGTGCCGTGGGCGAATGGTAAGTCCGCAGTTCAAAAACCCGCGGGGTCGAGGGTGGCTTCGCTGGCGTGACGATCTCCGGCGAATAGTCCGTCGCCTCCAGCAGTTGGCTCTCCTGCGACAGGTACGCCTGCTCGCCCATCTCCCACTTCTCGAACGCCGCGTTGAACTCCTTGTCAGCGAAAAGCGATTTCGAAACCGACCACATCTGGTCGAACGACTCCACCCCCATGATCAGCACCACCTGCGGCATGTGCGGCGCCGCCAGCGCTTCCATGACGATGACCGGCCCATTGTGGACCTTCTTCATCGCCGGCAGGAGCGATTTGGAAAAGAACTCTGCGAGCCGCGCCGGTTGCGACCCATTCTCCAAAAAGAACCGCTCAAGGACATAGAACTTCGTCTTGACTTGCGTCTGCGCTGCGGCCGCCATCGGCACCGCTGCCGGTATGGCCCCGAAAAACTGGCGTCGGTTGAGGATCACGACGCCATTGTAAGTGAAACGGCGAGCGACCGCGTGGTCATCACTTCGCCTGGGCGGCCGCCATCTCTTCCCTGAACGCCGCCGCCCGTTCCTGCTCCCCCAGTGCCGCATGGATCTCCGCAAGGTCGCCGCGGGCCGCATTCAGGTAGCCGATCGACGGTTTCGCCTGCTTCGACAGCACCTCGTATCCCGCCAGGCTCTGCTCCTTCGCCTTCGCGTACCGCCTGAGCCTGAGCAGCGCCCGCCCGTATTTGATCCGGGCAATGGCCGTGTTGATATGATCCGGCGCCAGCGTCGCCGTAAACATCTCAATCGCCTGCTGGAACAGCCCTTCGGCCTGCTCGTTCTCCTTTGCCGCCATGTGGGCGCTGCCCAGGTTAGACAACGCCGTCCCGATCAGGTAATGCCTGCCTGGATGCACCGCCCGGTAGATCGCCAGCATCTTGCCGTACGCCGCCTTGGCCTCGTCATACTCGCCCCGCTGAATGGCGATATTGCCCAGTTCGTTCACCGCCGACGCCACCCGCGGATGATCGGCGCCGAAAACTCTCTCCTGAATCGCGACGGCCTGCCGCAGCAGCGCCGAAGCTTCATCCAGACGCTTCTGAAACACCAGCGCCCTGGCCACCAGCGTCAGGTTCGATGCCGTGCGAAAGTGATTCTCGCCATAAAAGCTGCGGTTGATCACGAGAGCCTCTCGATGCAGCCGCTCCGCCTCCGCGTAGTGCCCCAGGTCTTGCTGGATCGCCCCAAGATTGATGAGCGCCTCGGCCACTTTCGGGTGGCCCGGGCCGAACGTCCTACGGTTCAACTCCAGCACCCGACGGTTGAGCAACTCCGATTCCTTGTAACGGCCTGCGTAGAAATGGACGTTGGCCAGCCCGTACTGGCTTCCTGCCAGCAAGCTGTCCTCGCTTTCCCTGGCCGACCTGATCCGCACCGCCCGTTCCAGCACGGAGGCTGCCTCGTCGTAATCGCCTTTCTCCTCCAGCACGCGGCCTAGTGCATCCAGCGCTGAGGCAATATGCGGGTGGCCTGGGGCTAGACTCCTTTCGGCCAGTTGAAGCCCGTCGCGCACCATCTTTTCGCCTTCGTCGAGCCGTGCTTGGTCCACGCGCAGAAGTCCAAGTGCGACCAGCGTTCCCGCTAGCGCCTGATCATCCTGCGTCACGGCCCTCCGGCGCTCAAGCGCCCGTTTGAGAAGCTGTTCCGCCCGGTCAAGCTGACCGAGTTTGTGGTAAATGCCGCCCAGGGTCTCGTAGAGTTCAGCCTGGAGAGCGGGATCCCGGCCAAGTGCGCCAGCTTCCTGGACGCCGCGATCGAGCAGCGTCAACACTCGCAGGTCATGCGCCGGACCAGCCTCCTCGTCGCCCCCCTGAAACAAGTTCAACATGAACGCCTGGATGCGCTGCGCCTTTGCGGCCTCACTGAGCGCCGTATTCCTTTCCGCCGCCAGCCGGACGGCGAAATACAGGCTTATCGCGATCATCAGAACGGCGGCGCAGGCGCCGGCCGCGACCGCCATGCGGTTCCTTCTCACGAACTTTCCAAATCGATACCCAAGCTTGTCAGGCCGCGCCTCCAACGGTTCGGCTCTCAGGTAACGGTCGATGTCCCGGAGCAGCGCCTCCACCGATCCGTACCGCTTCGCCGGGTCGCGGTGCATCGCCGTCAAACAAAGAACGTCCAGATCGTCCCACCCCAGAACTCCGCCGCTGTCTTGCGGCCGGTTTCTTCCTTCCCTTTGCCGGACCCGGCGCGCTACCAGCGAAGGCTTGACCGGATCACTCCGCAGAATGACGTCGAGCGCCTCGGCCGGTGTGCGCCCGCTGGCATCATACGGCAGCCGTCCTGTGAGCAACTGGTAGAGAATCACGCCCAGCGAATACACGTCCCCGCCGACTCCGGCCGCCTCGCCGGTCACCTGTTCGGGCGATGCGTAGGCCGGCGTCAACATCCGCAATCCAGTCCTGGTCCGATCTACTGGCATGTCCATATCGTTGATTTGCTTGGCTATGCCGAAGTCCAGGAGTTTTACTGTCCCATCCGGCGCCACCAGGATGTTCGACGGTTTCAAGTCGCGATGGATCACCATATTCTGGTGCGCGTACTGAACTGCTTCGCAAACGCGTTTGAACAGCCTCAACACTTCAGGAGCCGTAAGATTTCTTCCGGCGCAATATGTGTCCAGGGGTACCCCGTCCACGTACTCCATGACAAAATACGGAGCACCGGTCTCCAGTGTGTCGGCATCAAGCAGCCTCGCGATGTTCGGATGGTTCAATCGGGCCAAGGTCCGCTGTTCCAGCGCGAAGCGTTTCCGCCGGGCTGGCGAAATCCAGGCGTCTCGCAGGACCTTGATCGCCACTTTGGTCCCCAAATCGGCCCGCGTTGCGAGGAGAACCGTGCCCATGCCGCCCTCGCCCAGCACCCGCTCGGTCCGGTACGGACCGATCTGCCTCCCCTCGGTCAGATCCCCGGCTCCGCCCGCCAAGGTTTCCCTCGCCAGTTCCGTCACAGGCAGGTCGAGCAGTCCAGCCTCCTCCCGGTCGTGGGCAAGCAGTCTTAGGACTTCCCCGACGACGGATTCCTCCGAACAGGCGGCTCGAACAGCATCTTCCTGTTGCTCCGCAGGCAGGTTCACGGCTGTGTGAAACAAATCGAGGATATTCTGCCAGCGCCCATCATCCACTCGCCGGCCCTCCCCTCTGCCCGGTTTCCCTGAGGCGCCCGATGAGCCACGCCCTCGCCGCCCGCCAATCCCTCAACACCGTCGCCTCCGATACGCCGAGCAGTTCGGCGATCTCGACCGATTCCATTCCGCCGAAAAACCGGCTTTCCACCGTCTGCGCTTGGCGCGGACTCATCCTCGACAACTCGTCTAAAGCCTCATCCAGCGCCAGCAGTTCTTCGTCGCGGGCGATGCCCCCGGCGATGGACTCGTCCAGGGTGATGCACATGCCCTGTCCCGCATCCCGCTTGGCGGCTCTGCGCCGCCTAGCTGCACTCACCAGTACCTGGCGCATCGCCCTGGCGGCGATCCTCTTGAAGTGCAACTCGGAGGTGTAGGCTACCGACGGGGTCCGGGCAAGTTTGATCCAGGCCTCGTTCACCAGCGTCGTCGCGCTGACACTCGCCGCGTGGTCACGCTTTCTCACGCTCGCCGCCATTCGCCTAAGTTCCTCGTAAGTCACACTAAACAAATGGTCTAGCGCCTCACGATCCGGCGGCGGACAACCCGGAACACCGCGCGCCTGCCCAGAAGCAAACAAAAAAAGATCGTCTGACATGACGGTTTCGTCAAGCATCCCGCGTAATTCAGAGTATACGCTTCCCGCCCCCTCGGTGAAGCCCATCGAAATAGAGGAGCAAGAGATGCCAGTAGCAAAAGTTGAAAGACAACAGGTCCTCGGAGCCTTGAAGGCCTGCGGGTCGCATGACCCGGACGTTCTCTTCGCGCGCAAGGAGGAATTGCTCGCGGATTCAAGGAAGATGAAGATCCTGGGCATCTTCCCTGTCATCCTCGGCGCCGTGATGTGCCTCACCATCATCGGAGCCGTCGTCGGCATTCCGGCCATTTTGTTTGGTTTGTGGGTCAAGAAACGCATCCGGACCAACATTGAAACCGCGGAATCGGCTTACGCCGAGTACATCACCGCCGCAAGCCCAATAGGACGGGCGGCTACGGCGTGAAGCGGCGGCAAGTTTCGGGAGACGTCATGCGAATCCGACTTCTTTCTCTCACCGTCCCGGCTGTTTGCGTGCTGTTCGGCCCCACGGCCATCGCACGTCAGACCGCCGGCTCCGTTTGCGCCGGCGACCCCATGTGCGTCGAAACCGCCCCGTTCGCCGCACGAATCACCGATTTCCGAACGAGCACTGCCGGCCGCTACAAAGTGGTGACAGCATCCATCCGCTTCGAGAACAAACTCAACCGCCCGATCATCCTGGGCTATGTCGGTGGATCAGGGACCACCACCGACGATCAGGGCAACCGTTATACGATTCAATCCGCCGACGGCGTCCGAGGCATCGGACTCATCGCCCACGGCCGCGTCGATCCCAAATTCGTCCTCGCGCCAGGCGCCGCGGGCGACACTCGATTCGAAATGGTCTGGGGTTGGTCTGGCAGGGAAATTTTCGGCCTCACATTTGACATGGAGTTGACTGTCCGCGAAATGGCGCAAACGCCCAGCGGCCAGTTCCGGCTCGGCGCTGAACACCCGATCCGCTTCCGCGGGCTGGCCAACGCCGCGGCTTCGCCGGTCTCCAACCGCGGACCTCAATCGCCAGCTGTGGTTACTGCAGCCCAGCAGCCGGACACTCCGAACGCGGCGGCGCATTCCGGAACGTCGGCGCTTGACCCTCCCAGGAACAACTGCGCCGGCCTCGCCCGGTGCTTTGACGCAGGTGTGTTCGCCGCCGAAGTCCTCCAGGTCTCAAGCAGCATCTATGGCAACCGCCATCACATCCTGCGCTTTAACGTCCGGCTGAGGAACACCACTAATCAACCGCTGATCCTCGCCAGCACATACCGCTCTCACGTCGTCGTGGACAACACTGGAGGACGCTACGGACCTGGCTCACAGCCTGTCACCGGCATGGGTGTCGTCTCCAGCGGCAAAGCCGATCCGCAGTTTGTCCTCTCCCCCGGCCAGGCCCGCAACGTCGCATTTGAAGTGATCCGCACCAACACCGGGCCCACTCCGCCCGGCACTTCGTTTACCTTCGACACCAGCATCGAACAACTGGAAATCCTGCCCAGCCAGCAGATCCGCTCGGTCCGCCAATTCAGCCTGAACTTCCCCGACCTCACCACATCGGCCATGTCCGCCGCCGCCCCTGCCGCCAGCGTGGGCGAAGCCAGTCAGCGTATCGTCGACCTCTTTCGCGCCAAAAAGAAGAAGTAGATCTCTCAAACCGGGCGGCTGTACCCTTGTTGTTTGTAACGTTCAAGTAAAGCGGTCAGCCGCTCCACGACCTCCGGACGCCTCTGATAGAGGTTGTAGTTCTCGGCCGGATCAGCGGCGAGGTCGTATAACTGGCCCGCCGGCCCGCCCGGCGCCGGCTCAGCATTCTGCGGCGGACTGAATCCGCCTGATCCCAGTCCGAGAATCAGCTTCCAGTTACCCTGGCGGATGGCAAACAGACCATCGTTGGAATGGTGGACGATGGCCTCCCGAATGGGCGCTTTCGCCGTGCCCAGCAGCGCCGGCAGCAGGTTATAGCTGTCCTCGCCGGCATCGCGCGCCAGTCTTTGTCCGGTGATAGCGGCGCACGTCGCCATCAGGTCGGTCAGGCAACCGAGTTGAGGGTTGACCGCACCAGCCCGGATCTTGCCCGGCCACCGCGCGATGAACGGGATGCGGTGCCCGCCGTCCCAGGCGTCCGCTTTTTCGCCCCGCCACGTCGAGTTGGCCAGGTGCGCGAAACGGGCCTTGTCCTCTAGCTTCCAGTCGGCGCCGTTGTCGCTGGTCATGATGAGCAGTGTGTTCGATGCCAGGCCCTTCTCGTCCAAGACCCGCATGATTTGGCCCAGCGTGTCGTCGACCTGCATCACGAAGTCGCCATAAACTCCCGCCTTCGAGCGTCCCCGGAAACTCCCTGTAGGCAGCCACGGCGTGTGCGGCGAAGCCAGCGGCAGATAGAGAAAGAACGGGTTGGATCGATTCTCTGCACGGCTGCTGATGAACTCCAACGCCTTCTCTGTCAACGTCTGATGCACTTCTTCGTGCTTGAATGAAGGAGCCATCGGCCCGGGCCGCCAGAAAACCCCGCGCGGCGAATTGCTCCCCGGCGTGTGAGATGTTGGCGGCTCGATCGCCCTGTCGTTCTGGATGTACACGTAGGGTTCCATGTCGAGCGATGCCGGGATGCCGAAATAGCTGTCGAATCCATGGCTAATCGGACTCATGTCGAACGGCTTGGTGTAGTCGGTCTTCTCCGCCGTGCCAAGCCCAAGATGCCATTTGCCAATTCCCGCGGTGTCGTATCCGGCCTGTTTGAGCAGCCGTGGAACAGTCAGCCGGTCCTTTTCGATCAGGTTCGGCGAGTATCCCCATAGCACCCCCTTTTTCAGGATCGACCGCCAGCAGTAGCGGCCCGTCATGATCCCGTAGCGTGTCGGCGTGCAAACCGCCGAGGGCGAGTGCATGTCGGTGAACCGGACGCCTTGTCCCGCGAGACGGTCCATGTTCGGTGTCGGCACGGCTGAGTGGGGGTTGTAACAGCCCACATCTCCCCACCCGAGGTCGTCAGCAAGGACGTAGACAATGTTGGGACGATACGCTGACGCGGCAGGTGCAGATCCCGCAGCCGCCAGCGACGCGCAGAACGACCGTCTCGTGAGATTGAGCATGCTGGTTCTCCCGTTGAATGAACCAGTGTACGCCCGTCGCTATGCGATGCGGAGATTCCGGAACCAGGCTTCCGAGTGGTGATGCTGGAGGACAATCGGTGAAGGCTTCTTCTCGTCCGGCTTCATCTCGTAGTCCACCACTTTCATGCCGTTCAACCAGTGCTCGGCATGGAGTCCGCGCACAACAATGCGCCCTTCATTCCACTGCATCGCTGGGCGCAGTGGCTTGTTGGGCGGCGCGGCGATCTTTCCATACAGCGAAGCCGACGTCTTGGACGGTTCGGTCCGTTCGGATGCCGCGGCATCGTCTAGGATTTGATACTCCTGTCCGCGCGACGAATGCGTCCGGTGCCACCACGACTCCGGCTTTGCCCCCGTGCCAACCGGCGGCTCCTTGCCCCGGCAGGAATAAAAGACGCCGGCATTGCCACCCGGTGCGATCTTCCATTCGAAGCTGAGGTCAAAATCCGTATAGACGTCCACCGTCGCCAGGCACGGGACCATATACGCCTGCTTGGCGTGGATGCAGCCGTCCCTGATCTCCCACCCATCCGACGGAAATCCGCTGCCACGATAGGTCACCCAGCCCGCCTCTGACTTTCCATCGAAGATCGCACGCGGGTTGGCGGCGAAAGTTCGCGAAATCAGTGGAACGGCAAACAGGCAGCGGCGACTGAGACTCATTGGAATGTTACACACCAACTTATCAGGGTCCTGATCACAATTGGTCCCGGGACGCACGACGGTCGTTGCTTTCCGGAGACGGCCGTCCCCGCCTGCGGACATCAAAAGGCCCGGGCTCAGCGTGAACCCGGGCCTCTATCAGCGATTGAGGATTGGGCAAGGATCAGTTGCCGGCTGGCATTGCGGAGCCCTGCGAACCCATGGCGATGAGGTCCCGGACCGCCTGCCGCGATCCCAATGCGTTTTTGTATGCCTCATTCACTGCATTGTGGAAGTGGGGATTCATCGTCACGTACCCGCTTTCCTTGAGCCTTTTGATGAGCGTGTTGGTCACACTGGCCAGATTGGCCGTCTGTGACTGCAGCTCGTCGAACCGGGCCTGCTGAGCCGCGCTCATACTGTCGCGCTTCGACTCGAGGTTGCGGATGATGGCCGCGGAGCGGTTCACGCTGACCTTGATGTTGTCGAGATTCTCCAGATGCGACTCCCAGGAAACCCGCGAGCGGGCATGGGCAGCCATTAGCGAGAAAGCGCTGAGCGTCTGGGTCTTCTGGATGCGGAGTTCGTTGAGTTGAGCTTCGATTGAGTTGCTGTTTCCAGCCTGTCCGAAAGCGGGGATCGCAACGGCCAGAGCCAGGGTGAAGGTGAGAATGGTGTTGGTCATGATTTGATCTCCTTAGTTGAATATTCAAATGTACTAACTAATACATCTGAACAGACGCGTGACGCCCCCGATCGGATTCAGGATTTTTAGCTGAACGGAAAAGTCTGATGACCGGAGTCACGTCCGAGTTCGCCTGACTCGGTTCGCCGGACTTTTCGACACCGCCCCGGTCCCAATGCGATCCCTCTGTGATAAGTTGGCAAATCGGATAGTCATATGCGAATCCTCCTCTTCTTGACCCTTCTATTGACCGCTGCCTGGGCGCAACAAAGGCCCGAGTGGGACGACCCGGCGGTGATTCAAACAGGTGTTGAAAAACCCCACGCCACCATGATGGTCTACCCGTCACCGGCCTTGGCCAGGACCATGGATCGGTCACAATCACCTTATTTTCAATCACTTAATGGGACCTGGAAGTTCGTTTGGTCGAATAATCCGGCCTCCCGCCCGGTCGATTTCTATAAGCCTGACTTCAAGGACACAGCCTGGAAGACACTGCCGGTCCCCTCCAACTGGCAGATGCACGGCTACGACTACCCCATATACACCAACATCGTTTACCCGTGGCCCCAGGGCGCAAACGATCCTCCGGTTGTGCCGAAAGACTTCAACCCGGTCGGCAGCTACCGCCGGATGTTCACCGTTCCAGCCAGTTGGTCTGGACGCGAGGTGCTGCTCCACTTCGAAGGGGTGGATTCGGCCTTTTACGTCTGGGTGAACGGCGAAAGGGTTGGCTACAGCGAGGACAGCCGCACCCCGGCCGAGTTCAATATCACCAGGTTCCTCAGGCCCGGTGAGAACCTGCTGGCCGTCGAGGTCTACCGTTACTCGGACGGCGCGTTCCTGGAGGACCAGGACATGTGGCGCATGTCAGGCATCTTCCGCGACGTGTTCCTTTGGTCCACGGCCAAACAGCACATCCGCGATTTCGAAGTGAAGACCGATCTCGACGACAGGTATCAGGATGCCGTCCTCAAAGTCCGGGCCAAGGTAACCGAACCCGGTGGCCTGGTGACTGTCGAACTCGAAGACGCCCAGGGCAAAGCCCTCTTCGCTCCGCAGACAGCGAAAGCGGCGCCTGACACCATGTTCAGCATCCCGGTCAAGGCGCCGTCGAAATGGTCGGCCGAAACGCCGTATCTGTACACGATGCTGCTGACGCTCAAGGACGCCTCAGGGCGAGTCGTTGAAGTGATCCCGCAGAAGGTTGGCTTCCGCCGGGTGGAGATCAAGGACGGCAAGTTCCTCATCAACGGCCAAGCCGTTCGCATCAAAGGCGTCAACCGCCACGAAACCGATCCCGATCGCGGGAAGGTCCCAACGATGGACTTGATGCTCAAGGACATCTTCCTGATGAAGCAGTTCAACGTAAACGCAGTCCGCACGTCGCACTATCCAAACGATCCCCGATGGTATGCGCTCTGCGACCAGTACGGCCTTTATGTGATTGACGAGGGCAACATCGAATCGCACCATTACGGTGTTGGGCGCAACAACCGGCTGACGACCTCGCCCGAGTGGACGGCCATGCACGTGAACCGCGTCGAGCGGATGGTGGAGCGCGACAAGAACCATCCGTCGATTGTCATCTGGAGTTTTGGCAACGAGTCCGGCGACGGGCTGAACGCCAAGGCCGTCTATGACTATTTTAAGGAGCGCGACCCGTCGCGCCCAGTCCACTATGAGAGCTCGTCTTACCTGTTCGGGCCCAACACCGACATCCACACGTTCATGTACCCGACGCCTGAGACCGTCGAGCAAAGGAACAAGAAACAGCCGCAGCAGCCCATCATCCTCTGCGAGTACGCCCACGCCATGGGCAACTCGAACGGCGGGTTGAAGGAGTATTGGGATCTGTTCTACCGCGATGGCAACATGCAGGGGGCCTTCGTTTGGGACTGGGTGGACCAGGGCATGCGCCAGCCTGTCCCCGAGCAGTACCAGCAGACTTCAGGCCGCAAGACGTTTTTCGCCTATGGCGGCTGGTGGGAGAATATGCGCGGCGTCCGGAACGACAATAACTTCTGCATGAACGGCCTGATCAGTTCAGACCGCGTGCCGCATCCAGGGCTTCACGCCTTGAAGTACGTATACCGTTACATCCACGCTTCGGCCGTGGACATTGCCGCCGGCAGGATCAAGATCAAGAACTGGCACGACTTTGTCAATGCCGCGGATGTGGCCATTGGCGAATGGGAGGTGACGGCGGACGGCAAGCGCGTGGCGTCCGGCTTGTTGCCGGCGCTCGACCTGAAACCGCGCGAGGAGAAGGAATTCGCCCTCGCGTTGCCGAAAATCCAAGCAATCCCCGGCGCCGAGTACCTGCTGAGCGTTCGGTTCATCCAGAAGAACGACACGGCCTGGTCCAAACGCGGCCACCTCGTGAGTTGGGAGCAGTGGAAACTGCCGGTCTCGGCCGCCAAACCGGCCATGAAGACAGGCGTGGCCGAGTTGAAGATGATTCAAGGCAATGCGGGAGAGATCAATCTGTCCGGTCCGGACTTCGCCATGACGTTCGACACCAACCAGGGCACCATCGGTTCTTATTACTACAAGGGCAGGAAACTTCTAGATCGCGGTCCGAGGCCAGATTTCTGGCGCGCCATGACCGACAATGACATCGGCGCCTGGAAGTCGATGAAGCAGCGCGCCTGGCGCGACCCGTCGCTCGATTGGACCGTCTGGAAGGCGGCTAGCTCACAGTGGAGTCTGCGGTCCATCGAGCATAATCGGGTCGACGCCGCCACGGTTTCCATCAAAGTGAGCGCGGCCCTGGCTGAGGTTGGGGCAACCGCTACGGCGACATACACGATTCACGGGACGGGCGATATCGTAGTGGAGACTACATACGCGCCAGGCCAGAAAAAGGTCTCCTGGATGCCGAGATTCGGGACGGAACTGATCGTTGCCCCTGGCTTGGACAAACTGCGGTGGTATGGGCGCGGGCCAGTGGAAACCTATATCGACCGGGACTTCGAGATGATCGGCGTGTACACGGCCCAAGTGGCAGACGACTGGGTCGATTATTCCCGTCCGCAGGAGAACGGCAACAAGGTAGATGTCCGGTGGGTGGCACTCACCGGGGCGGACGGCACCGGCTTGTTGGCGGTTGGCGAAGCGCCGTTGAGCGTCTCGGCGAGGCATTTCACCAAGGACCAGATCGAACAGGCGCTCTACACACACGAAATGACGCCGAAGCCGCAAGTCTTCCTGAATCTCGACATGCGGCAGATGGGCGTCGGCGGCATCGACAGTTGGAGTCCCAACGCGCTGCCCCGTGCTCCCTATCGCATCGCTTCGGATCAGCCGTACAGATTCCGCTACCGGCTGAGCCCGGTGGAAGGCGACTTCGCCGGAAAGACCCGTGAAAGTTTCTAGCAGCCACGCCTTGAGACAATAGGACGTGGCTCGCCTCGACCAACGCCTCGGCGCGACCCGAATCATCCTTGTGGCGGCATCCCTGGCCGCCGCGTGCGCCGCGCAGTCGCAAATCGGCGGCGTGGCGGGCGCCGCGCTCGTCGAGAAACCGGCTCGCGCGATTCTGGCCTGGGGCGAAGGCGTGGCTGTCTGGCCGCTAGGCAGCGGATCGCCAAAGCGATACCTCCAGAGCGGACGATACGGCGCCGGTTGCGCTGATCGCGACGGAACGCTGTATCTGCTCGAAGGCCGCCACCTGATAACGGCTTCCCCGCCCTATTCAAAAACAATGTTGCTCGAACCCGACACAGAGTTCCAGGACTGCCTGCCTTGGACGATGAACGGGCGGCGGGGGGTTCTCATCCCCCACCGGCATCTTCAGTTGCGTTTCTACAGCCGGACGGAGCCGCCGGTTGATCTCTATTCCATCTATACGCCGTCAAAACAGGGCGGCCTGCTCGAAGCCGACATCGACGGAGACGGACGCCAGGATCTGCTATGGGGCAATTATTGGTTGCGCCGGCCAAATGAACCCGGAACGCATTGGCGCCTTTTCGCGATCAACACCTACTTCGAGCAACCCGATTCTGCGCTGGCTCGACTGGCCTTTGATTCAGAGGGGCGTCTCTATTGGGGGGCTTCGACCGGCCCGCCACGGTTGGTCTTCATGACTCCCGGCGCGGATCCAACGCAACTTTGGAACGCCGCGCCGCTGCCCGATCCCCCACCGAAGCTTCGCTCCCTGCTCGCCGTCAAGGACGGTTTGATTGCGGCGCACGCAGCAGGCATCGATTTCTATACAAGGCTGGCGACCGGCTGGACCAGACGAATTCATACAACGCAACCCGCCACCGCGTTAATCCAAGCGGGCAAGGATGTCTGGGCCGTTTTCGATCACGGGCCCCGCGTCGTCTACCGCCTCAAATAGGCGTCGTCGCCGTCGATCCAATCCTGGCGCGGCGGGGAGAAGACGTCGAGCACAACGGAATCCTCAAGCACCTCAACGCCGTGCGGTTCCAGGGAGGCGAGAGTCAAGCTCTGCCCCGGAACGAGATCGACAGATTCACCTCCGATATTGAACCGCAAGAGCCCTTCGAGTACGGTTGTGACCTGCTCGTTTGTATGACTGTGCGACGGCACGACCGCTCCTGCCTTCATCTCCAGACGTGCGATGGTGAATTGCGGGGTATGGACGACCTGCCTGGTCATTTTGTCGTTCATCGCCTCGCGCGGCGCGTCAGACCATTTGATATGAGTCACGGGGCACAGTGTAGCATGAGAGAATCATGAGGGAGCATTCATGAAAGGCGTCGTACTGGCGGGCGGCAAGGGTAGCCGTCTGTATCCCCTCACCAAGATCACCAACAAGCACCTGTTGCCTGTCTATGACAAGCCGATGATCTACTATCCGATCCAGACGCTTGTCGATGCAGGCATCCGCGACATTCTCGTCGTCACCGGCGGCGGCAACGCCGGCGACTTCCTCCGCCTGCTGGCCAACGGCAAGGAGTTCGGCCTCACCCACCTGAACTTCACCTACCAGGAGGGCGAGGGCGGCATTGCTGATGCGCTCGGCCTGGCCCAGCACTTCGCCGAGGGCGACCGGTTGTGCGTCGTGCTCGGCGACAACATCCTCGAAAAGCCCATCAAGGACGCCGTCGACGCTTTCCGCCGCCAGCAGCGCGGCGCCCGCATCCTGCTCAAGGAGGTTCCCGACGCCGAACGCTTCGGGGTGGCTGAAATGAACGGCGACAAGATCGTTGGCATCGAGGAGAAGCCCGCGAAGCCGAAGTCGAACTTCGCCGTCACCGGCATCTATCTCTACGACGAAACCGTCTGGGACAAGATCAAGACGCTGAAGCCGTCGGGCCGCGGCGAGCTCGAGATCACCGACGTCAACAACGCCTATATCGCCGAGGGCGCGATGGAGTTCAGCTACATCGATGGCTGGTGGACCGACGCCGGCACGTTCGATTCGCTGCTGCGCGCCAGCCGCCTGGTGGCCGAATCGCGGCCCGCCGAGTAAGCCATGTCATCGCCAAACGCACTTCCGCGGATCGAGATTCCGTCCTGCGCGCCGGGCATCGGCAGCGTGATCATGACGCCGGACTCGGCGCACCTGATCGACGGCGTGCGTGTGCAGCCGCAATTGATCTGGGCCGACGACCGCGGCTACTTCATGGAGGTGGCGCGGCTGGGCCAGGGGCTGGTGGCCGATTTCCCCGGCGCATCGACGCAGGTGAGTTGCGCACTGAACTATCCGGGCGCCATCAAGGCGTTTCACTTCCACCGCCATCAAACCGACTTCTGGAACGTCGTGCGGGGGATGCTGCAGGTGGCGCTGGTCGATCTGCGGCCGGACTCGCCGACCTTTGGGCGCAAGAACACGTTGTATCTGGGACAACTGAGGCCGTGGGCGGTTTCGATACCGCCGGGCGTTGGTCACGGCTACAAAGTGATCGGGACCGAACCGGCGATGCTGGTCTACCTCACCGACCGCATCTACACCCCCGAGGACGAAGGCCGCATCGCCTACAACGAAGCCGGAATCAACTACGACTGGGAGTTGCAGCACAAATGAAATTGATCGTCACCGGCGGCGCCGGCTTCATCGGGTCGGCGTTTGTCCGGCTGGCATTGACCGAGGGATGGACGAGCCGCCTCGTCAACTTGGACAAGCTCACCTACGCCGGCAACCTCGAGAACCTGACCGAAGTCGAGCGCGATCCCGCGTATAGATTTGTCCACGGCGACATCAACGATTCAAAGTTGGTGGCCCGCTTGCTGGATGAAGAGGGCCCCGATGCGATCGTACACTTCGCCGCTGAAAGCCATGTCGACCGTTCGATTCTCGGGCCAGGCGCGTTCTTCGAAACCAATCTCCGAGGCACGTTCACGCTGCTGGAAGCGGCGCGTGCGGCCGGCATCGGCAGGCTCCTGCATGTGTCTACCGACGAGGTATATGGGTCGATCGAGGAGCCCCACGATGCGGACGAGAACTACCCGCTGAAGCCTTCCAGCCCCTACTCCGCTTCGAAAGCCGGCTCGGACCTGCTTGCGTTGAGCTACTGGACGACATACCGTTTTCCGGTCACCGTGACACGGGCGTCAAATAACTACGGTCCCTACCAGTTCCCCGAGAAGCTGATCCCGCTGATGATCACAAATGCCATGGAGGACAAGCCGCTGCCGATTTATGGCGACGGCATGCAGGTGCGCGACTGGCTCTACGTGGACGACCATTGCAGGGCGATTTGGGCGGCGCTGAGCAAGGGCGAGCCGGGCGAAATCTACAATGTCGGCGGGTCGCGGGCGCTGCCAAACCGTACGGTTGTGGAGATGATCCTGAATGCAGTCGGCAAGCCGCACAGCCTGATGCAGACTGTAAAAGACAGGCCCGGACACGACCGGCGATACGCCATCACGACGGAGAAACTTGAACGGGCAACAGGATGGAGGGCTCAGGTTGAGTTCGAGGAGGGTCTTGAACGAACGATTGGGTGGTATCGCGCCAATCAGGAATGGGCGGCGCGAGTGAAGTCCGGCGCCTATCAGGACTATTACGAACGCAACTACTCGAACCGCTGAACCAGGAGCAGTGCCAACAAGGATGCGGGGACCGACACGCGCGGTCCCCGCCGATACGGGCCGGTACGAATCGAAATCTGACTACATGCCTGCCTGTTTCTTGGCGAAGTCGCCGATTACCGGCAGGTGCAAACCTTCGCCCTGGTAGGCTTTGTACATCAAGAACAGCCACAGCACGAACGCGCCGAGCCAGATGATCAGGCCAAGCGGCGCCAGCACCAAGCCGAGAATCCCCCCAGTCAGCGCCGTCAGGATGCTCAACAGGACCATGATCGCAATCATCGCCACGTTGAAACCAATTGACTGCCAGGCATGGTACTTGATTTTCGGATCGGTATTGTAAGGCTGGAGAACCAGGAAGATGATCCCGGTGACGAACCCAGCCAGGTAGCAGAGCGCAGCAGCCGTATTGTTCGGCATCCCGGCGGCCTGAGGCTGCTG
The DNA here is from genome assembly GCA_029975915.1 of Bryobacteraceae bacterium. The sequence goes on along the minus strand of JARKOC010000371.1, from coordinate 9,239 downwards.
ATACTGGGGCTGCTGGTATTGCTGTTGTTGGTACTGCGGACCGGATCCGGGCGTTGCGCCGGCATTCATCGTTGCGCCGCAGTTGCCGCAAAAGTTCCCGTTGACCTGCGCTCCGCAATTTGGGCAGAAAGCCATATTCATTCCTCCATCCAAGACTTCGTGGACGCATGCCACGATTTGAGCTTGTCTGCGAGGATACTACAATTCGAGTCTGGCCGAAACCACCGGATCGCCTGGCTCACGGGTCAGTTTGAACCCGAGTTTCTCGCTTACTTTCTGCATAGCGGTGTTTTCCGCCAGGATATCGGCGGTGATCACCTTCACGCCTTCCGCCCGGCCGATCTCGATGAGCCGCCTCAGCAGTTCAGTGCCAAGGCCAGTCTTCTGATGTTCGTCGGTGACAACGATGGCAAATTCGGAACCAGTGGCTCCGGAGAGGCCTTGCAGCCGCGCCACGGCGATCACTTCCTTCTCGCCTGTGCCGGGCACTTCGCGTTCAACGACGAGCGCCATCTGCCGGGCGTAGTCGATGAAACAGATCCGGGTCAGACGCTCGTGCGCGATCCGCTGACTGAGATTCAGCATTTGGAGATAACGCTGATATACGGTCCGCTCGGAAAGCGCCTGGTGGAACTTCACGAGCATGGGTTCGTCCTCCGGACGGATAGGACGAATCAAGACGGTCTCGCCATTCTTCATCGTCCACTCTGATTCATACTGGACCGGGTACGGACGGATGGAAGGCCGGGGCAACTCGGACTCGGGCGTCGACGGATCATGCAGGACCACGCGAGCATCAAGGGCCAGCAGTCTTTCGGGCGACGCTAGTAGCGGGTTAATGTCAATCTCCTTGATCCAGGGGTGGTCGACGACAAGCAGGCTGAAGCGAACCAGCAATTGTTCAAGCGCGGCGAGGTCCACCGGTTTGCGGCCACGCACCCCTTTCAACGCGGTGTAGATCTTGGTCCGTTCCATCAAGCGCCGGGCCAGCGTCGTGTTTAGGGGCGGCAACGCCAGGGAGCGGTCTTTGAACACCTCGACCAGTTGACCGCCCATGCCGAAAAGCATCACCGGGCCGAACTGGGGATCGACTGAACTGCCTACGATCACTTCGTAGCCGTCGAGTTTCGCGAAAGGCTGCACGTTCACGCCGCCAAAATGTTCCGCGCCCACTTTGGCTGCCACGGATGCACGGATCGATTCGAATGCCGCCTCGACGGCCGCCGCATCCTTCAGGTTCAACACTACGCCGCCGACGTCTGTTTTATGGGTGATTGTCTCGGAATGAAGCTTGAGCACGACCGGATAGCCCATTCCGGCAGCCGCCTCCACCGCAGCGGCGGCGCTGGTGGCGATCACCGAAGGCAGCGTTGGAATGCCGTAGGCCGCGAGTACCTGCTTGGACTCGTGCTCGGTTAGAATCGTGCGTCCCGTCTTGCGCACCTTTTCAACGATGGCCGCCGCGGCTTCTCTGTCGTCAGCCTCGGTGGAGCCGCCATAACGCGGCGTCTCGTAGAGGGCGTTCACGTTCTTTGCGTACTGCCACATGTAGTTGTACAGCCTGGCGGCGGTGTCGGGGTAGGCGTAGGTTGGGATGCCGGCATTGTTGAGAATCTGCTCTCCGGCCGCGACATCGGTTCCGCCCATCCAAGAAGCCAGCACAGGCTTGTCACCCAGTTTCGCGTATGGCTTCAGGTGCTCTGCGGTCTGAGTGGCGTCTGTCATGGCCTGAGGAGTCAGGATGACGAGCATGCCGTCCGAATTCGGATCCTTCGCCGCCACTTCGAGCGCCTTGGCATAGCGCTCCGGGCCCGCATCGCCAATGATGTCGATTGGATTCGAGTGGCTCCAGGAGGCAGGAAGAAATTTGTTCATCTCTTCGATGGTCTGGTCTGAGATATCCGCCAGTTCGCCGCCGCCCAGCAATAGGGCATCCGCCGCCAGAACGCCCGGACCGCCCGCATTGGTCAGGATTGTCAACCGCGGCCCCTTCGGGCGTGGCTGTTTGGCTAGGACCTCGGCCATATAGAACAGGTCCGAAATGTTGTTCACCCGGAGCACGCCGGACCTCATGAACGCCACGTCCAGAACGTCGTCCGAACCAGTCAGCGATCCCGTATGCGAGGCCGCCGCCTTCGACCCTGCCGCCGTCCTGCCTGCCTTGATGACGATGATGGGCTTGTTCATCGCCACCTCGCGCGCTGCCGACAGGAAACTCCGTGCATCGCCAACCGACTCCATGTAGATCAGGATCGACCGCGTCTTTGGATCGTTTCCCAGGTAGTAGATCAGGTCGCCCCAACCCACATCGGCCATCGAACCCAAACTCATGAACGCAGAGAATCCGACCATCTCGCGCATCGACCAGTCCAGCACTGCCGTGCACAGTGCGCCGGATTGCGACAGGAATCCGACATTGCCTGGCCTCGCCATGCACGCGGCGAAGGTTGCATTCAATCCGCTCGGCGGAACCATGACACCCAGACAGTTCGGCCCGATGATCCGCATATTCGCCTTCGCGGCTTCGGCAAGGAGTTCTCTCTCCAAGCGCTTGCCTTCATCGCCGGCTTCCTTGAACCCGGCCGAGATGACCACTGCGGCTGTGATGCCCGCCTCGCCGCATTCGCGGACAATCCCCGGAATGAACTTGGCAGGCGTTGTGATCACAGCCAGGTCCACCGCGGCCGGAATGTCCTTCACGGTCGGGTACGCCTTGATGCCGAGCACGCTCTGGCGTTTTGGATTCACGGGAAAGATGGCGCCGCCGAACGGGGTGCTCATGAGGTTCCACATGGTCGTGCGGCCAACGCTGCCAGGATTCTCTGTGGCGCCGATCATGGCCACATTCTTCGGGGTGAAGAACGGATCGAGCGGGTGTGCCTCACGTTTAAATACGTCGTGTTTGAAAATGTCGTGAGCGGATTCGGGTTTGAAGCCTATAGGTTTCATGTGTTGTGAGTTCCCGACAGAAAAGTCTCTTTACTCTCTTATCTTCGACCTTCGTCCGCCGGCACTTCAACCGGTCGTGCGCACTATTGGGCGGTTTTATCCTAACTCCGGCGACCATAAGGCTCTGCCGTTCGCCACCGGTCCACTGTCCGTTATACAATCCCGCCATGATCGCCAGAACAATCCTCGCCGCTAGCGTGTGTCTCGCCGCGCTGGCCTCTCAACCGGAAGATCGGATCGTCAGATTCAACGAAGCCAAATTCGGAATGTTCATTCATTGGGGGCCTTACTCCTTAGCAAGCGTGGAAGCATCCTGGCCAATCATGGGCCAGAGCCGCTGGGGTATCTCAGAACCCGAATACCGTAAGCTGCCGGAACGGTTCAACCCGGTGAAGTTTAACCCGGACGCATGGATTCGTTTGGCCAAGGCCGCCGGTCAAAGATATATAGTTTTCACCTCGAAACACCATGACGGCTTCTGCATGTTCGATTCTGCATATACGAACTACAAGATCACCCGGACACCGTACGGCAAAGACATCGCGGCGCAATTAGCCGTGGCCGCACGCAAGGAGAACATTCCACTCGGGTTCTACTACTCTCCGCCGGACCTGAACCATCCTGGTTACCGCGATACGTCGGTCGACTCCAACAAGAACTGGCGGGGCGAGCCCTGGCGGGCCGAATGGTCTACCTACCTGGATTACATGGAACTTCAGTTGCGTGAATTACTTACGGGCTATGGACAGCTTTTCGTGATCTGGTTTGATGGCCTTGCTGATCAACGCAAGTACGACGGATATCGTTTTCATAAGCTGATCCGCGAAATGCAGCCGGCGGCGCTGATCAACAATCGGATCGGTCTGACCGGAGACTATGTGACACCAGAACAGAGGCTGCCCAGGGCGATCCCGGTGAAGGGAGCCAAAGTCGGCAATACCGACCCAAATGATGCCGGACTCAGCACAGCGGCGCCGACGCGGGACCAGTTCCAGCCGTGGGAGACCTGCATGACAATCAATGAGACATGGGCGTACAACCGGAACGACCGCAACTTCAAGTCCACGACGACATTGATCCGTGCGCTGGTCGACGCCGCCAGCAAGGGTGGCAACTTCCTTCTGAATGTGGGGCCCACGCCAGAGGGTGAGATCCAACCTGAGTTCGTCGAGCGGCTGGAGCAAATGGGTGTTTGGCTGGGCAAGAACGGCGAGGCGATCTATGGAACCACATTCGGACCTCTGCAACAGACCCCCGGAATTCGTTCCACGGAGAAGGGAAAGACTGTGTACCTACATCTGTTTGACTGGCCGGGGAATGAACTCACGGTGGAGGGCCTCTCCGGAGGTGTGCGCCGCGTCCGCTGGCTCGGCGGCCCATCTACGCTAGGATTCAGGCGAGCCGGCGCAAAACTCGTGATCGATCTCTCCTCGGTCAAGGCGGATCCACACGTCACCGTTCTGGCGGTGGACATGAAGTAATCCACAGCCTGTGGAAATCCTGTGGATGGACTCTTCAAAACCGAATAAAGGCGTGCAAATCCTCAGGGCAGCGGGCCAGCCGCGATAGAATGAACTTCGATCCCACCCATGGCGGCTTCCGGCAATAGCGGCAATCCCGAATTCGAGCGTGGACTTCCATCCAATGTGTACGCCGAGCGCATGGTGCTCGGAGCGATCCTGCTCAACGACGCGTCCTTTGTCGCCGTGGCATCGGTCCTGCTCGCCGACGATTTCAGTATCGAGAAGCACCGCAAGATCTTCAGGCGAATGCTGGAACTCAATGAGCGGGAAGAGCGCATCGACCGAGTCACCCTGGCCAATGAGTTGATGAAGTACGGAGAACTGGAAGCCGTCGACGGCTTGAGTTACCTGATCAGCCTTGACGAAGGACTTCCGGAACTGCACAACCTCGACAGCTACGTTCAGATCGTCAAGGAAAAGGCCGTTCTGCGGGAATTGATCTTCTCGTCGCAGGAGATCATGCAGCGTTGCTACCTAGGCGAGGAGTCGCCTTCGGGGATCATCAGCGCTGCCCAGACCTCGCTGCTCAAACTCAGTGAATCGCAGACCAAGGCCGATCTGGTCAGCGCGCGCCAGGTCTTTGAGAACTATGAAGGCGGATTGGGCGCTTTTCTTGATCCTGCACATCGCGAGTCCGGTCTCCACACTGGCTTCATCAAGTTCGACGACATGACCGGAGGCCTGCACGGCGGCGAGCTTTTCATCCTGGCGGCCCGTCCCGCCATGGGCAAGACGGCATTGGCGCTGAATATCGCGTTGCACATGGCGACACATCACCGGAACCCGAAGGGAGTGGCTATCTTCTCGTTGGAGATGTCGAAGGAGTCGTTGATGACGAGGCTCATCTGTTCCAGGGCCAGAGTCAATCAGCAGAAGTTCCGCATCGGCGCACTCGATCGTGAGGATCGCGGCCGGCTTTCAATGGCCGCTTCGGATTTGTTTGACGCCCCGATCTACATTGACGACACGAGTTCAACGACGATGATGGACATCAACGCCAAACTGCGCAAGCTGCGCACGCAGACCGATCTCGGTCTCGTTGTGGTGGATTACCTCCAGTTGATGCCGACGCCGTCGCTCGGCCGGAACAGCAACCGGACCCAGGAGGTTGGCGCTCTATCGCGTGGCATGAAACTGCTGGCGAAGGATTTGAATGTTCCGTTTCTCGTGCTGTCGCAGTTGAGCCGCGCCCCGGAGCAGAGGATCGGAGACCACCGGCCGCAGTTGAGCGATCTGCGCGAATCTGGATCCATCGAGCAGGATGCCGACCTCGTGGCATTCATCTTCCGTCCGGAGGTTTACCAGAAAGACCGCGAGGACTTGAGAGGCGTCGCCGAATTGATCCTAGCCAAACAGAGAAATGGCCCCACGGGAAAGGTGCCGCTGGTCTTCCTGCACGAGTACACCAAATTCGAGAATCCGGCCGAGGATTTCGTCGACGAGGAAGGTTAGCCAAATGGCTGCGGGGCCGCCGGCGCTTGATCTTCGCCAGCGGCCCGGTGGTTGAAGCCCGCCCGCTACTTGCCTTTGCGGGACCACTCCCGAATCTGGCTGATCTCAGCAGACGGGATCTTGAGGAATTCGAGGAACTCCTGGTGTTCAGCCGGCGCCGAGCGTTCGAACTCAGCGTGGAAACGGTTCATGTCGTCGTCGGAGAGTCCGGCGGCCCGCATGATGGAAACGAGTTTATCTTTGGTCAGCATTTTGTATCTCCTGAAGGTCGATCTGGTTTTGAGCAGTTGAAGGATGGAGCGTTGATGGCCCCTGAGCCGTTCGATCTCCGCAGTGATCCCTGCCAGGCGGCGTTCGAGCACGGCCGATGCTTCGTTTCCGGCCTTGGCCTCGAGCAAGCCGCGGATGTCGTCGAGCGTGAGCCCCGCATCGCGATAGGCCCGGATGCGTGCGAGCCGCTCGCGATGCGGTTCGCCGTAGCTCCGGTAGTTGCCGGCAGTGCGGGGAGGCGGCGGCAATAGACCTTCCGATTCGTAGTAAAGAACGGCCGTGCGGCTTAAACCACATTGCCGGGCGAGTTCCGTAACGGTCATTAGCACCTCCTGTTTCTACCTTCGACCCTCTAGTTGTAGACAGGTCAAGCACTTCTTGTCATGGCTCGGGATAATTCGCTCCTTCGGCTGTTGACTCTGCCGAAAGTCTCCCGAAGTTCCAGTAAGACACGTCCGTACATGGAAGGATAGAGTGGTTACTAACCGGAAATGATGACCAGACGCCAAGCCTTTATCTTCGCCGCCGCTGCGCCGTTGGCAGCACAGGAGGTTCTACACAACGGGATCGTGTTGCCAGCGGAATGGCCTCCCCGCAAGCACATCCTCGAATACAAGCCGATGGACGTGCCCTACCTGGCCTCGCCGCCTGAGGTGATCCCGATCGATGTGGGTCGGCAGCTCTTCGTGGACGATTTTCTGATTGCCGAGACGACGCTCGAACGCGTGTATCACCAGGCGGAGTATCATCCGGAAAGCCCGGTGCTGAGGCCGGACCGGCCGTGGGAGAAGACGGAGCGAGCCTCAGTATCGATGGTGTTCAGCGACGGGGTGTGGTTCGATCCGGCGGACAACCTCTTCAAAATCTGGTACATGGCGGGTTATTGGGGGCCTATGGCCTACGCCTGGTCGAAGGACGGCATTCGTTGGGAGAAGCCGGCATTAGATGTCCGGCGCGGCACGAACATCGTATTGGACATTCCGAGAGGTTCGACGACAGTGTGGCTCGACCACAATGAGCCGAATCCGAACCGTCGGTTCAAGCTGTTCAGGCAGATGGGCGGGGAAAAACCGCCGCGTTTTGCCCTCCACTACTCGCCGGACGGGATTCACTGGAGCGCTGTGGCAGCGATGAGTGGGACGGCAAAAGACCGCAGCACAATGTTTTACAACCCGTTCCGGAAGAGGTGGATATTCAGCCTGAAGGACGACAACCGCGACCAGCGGATGCGGCTCTATTGGGAGAGCGAGAACATCGAGGACGGTTTCTTCTGGACGAAAAGGACCACGCCGGTTTGGGTGGGGGCCGATCCGCTCGATCCGCGGAGGACGGACATGAAGGTTCCCGCGGAGTTGTACAACCTGGACGCGGTGGCCTATGAGAGCATCCTTCTGGGGTTGTTCAGCATTTGGAAGGGTCAGCCGGAGGACCGGCCCAAGCCGAACGAGGTGCTGGCCGGATTCAGCAGGGATGGTTTTCATTGGCACCGGCCGAACCGCCGCGCGCTGCTGCCAGTCTCCGAGAGGCAGGGCGATTGGAACTGGGGCAACGTGCAGTCGGCGGGCGGGTGCGTCTTGGTGGTACGCGACAAGCTGTATTTCTATGTCTCCGGGCGGGCGGGCGTGCCGGGCTCGAAGACCGACGGAGTTTGCACGACCGGGCTGGGGATTCTCAGGCGGGATGGATTCGCGTCGATGCGGGCAGGCAACGCCGGCGGCGTGCTGACAACGCGGCCGGTGCTGTTTTCGGGATCGCAGGTGTTCGTGAATGCAGCGGCGGCATCCGGCGAACTGCTGGTGGAGATCATCGGCGCCGATGGGAAGGTGGCGGGCGGATGTTCGAGAGACAATTGTGAGCCGATCCGAAGCGATGGAACGCTCATCCACGTGAGGTGGAAAGGCGTCGCCGAGTTGTCGCGGTTGCACGGGTTGCCGGTGCGCTTCAGGTTCTATCTCAGAAACGGCGATCTGTATGCGTTCTGGGTGAGTCCGGACGCGAGCGGAGCCAGCCGGGGATACGTCGGGGCCGGAGGGCCCGGCTTCACAGGCCCGATGGACTTCGTGGGCAGAAGCGGCATGGGCGCCGAATCCAGGGCGAATTCGGACGCAGAGTAAGCCGTCCGGAGCGAACTGACATGACCATGGCCGGGGATGAATGTGCAGCGCGGCAGTGCTCGTCGCGTATCATGATTGCATGCGGTTCGTTCTCGCTTTCGCCATCACGCTATCGCTCTTCGCCCAGCGGCCACAGTCGCAGAGGCAGGATCCCGAGGCCACACCTGCCGCGGCTCAGACTACCGCCCCGGCCAAGCCGCTGCCACCCGAGCCAGCTCCCGTAGTTACCGATCATGAACTGAAAATCGGCGGCCGCACTCTGAAATACAAGGCAACAGCCGGACGCCTCCCGCTGGTCAATGAGCGCACCGGACAGACCGAGGCACATGTCTTCTTCATGGCCTATACTCTCGACACGCCTACTCCTAAAGCAGAGCGCCCGCTCATGTTTTCCTTCAATGGCGGGCCCGGAGCAGCGAGCGTCTGGATGCACCTGGGCATGATCGGGCCCAAGCGCGTGAAGCTGAACGAGGACGGCTCGTATCCTCCGCCGCCGTTCCAACTTGTCGACAATGAGCACACCTTCCTCGACTTCACTGATATGGTTTTCATCGACACTGTCGGCACTGGATACAGCCGAGCCGCCACGGCCGAACTCGGCAAGAAGTTTTATGGCGTCGACGGCGACATCGAGAGCGTCGGCGAGTTCATCCGTCTCTACCTTACGCGCTACAACCGCTGGACCTCGCCGCTGTATGTCATCGGCGAAAGCTACGGGACGTTTCGCGCCGCCGGCGTCGCCGGGCACCTTGTCAACAAAGGCATCGCCTTCAACGGCGTGCTGCTGGTTTCCAGCATTCTGAACTTCCAAACGACCTCGACGCTGCCAGGTAACGATTTGCCGTACCTCTCGCTGCTGCCCTCCATGACAGCAACCTCCTGGTACCACAAGAAACTCCCTGCCGATCTCCAGGGAGACTTCAAGAAAGCC
>JARKOC010000329.1 GCA_029975915.1 Bryobacteraceae bacterium | reverse complement strand
CAGGGTGGCGAGCACCGGCGTCACCGTCGCGTCCACCTGCTTGGCGACAGCGGCGGCCACGGCCTGCGCATCGACGCCGACGCCAGCGGCGCTCACGTCGGTCGCGCGGTTGGCGGGAACGGCGCCCGCGGTCAGGTTCATCCCGGCGCCGCTGGCGACGGGATTCCAGAAGGAGTCGTGCGCCAGGTTGTTGAGTTCGAGGTTGCGCTTGCCGACGATGTTGGCGGTCTCGACGGCGTTCTGCAGCGCCTGTGAGGCGATCTGGTTCAGCCGCGTCTGCTCGATCAGAGACTGCCGGGCGGCCTGGATGTCCAGGTCCTGGTAGACGTCGTAGGTGCGCTTGATGTTGGCATACGTCACGCGCTGATTCTCGTTGTGCGTGGCGCTGCCGGTGGCGTTGGCGTTTTTGAAGGACTCGTCCGTCCCGGTCTCGAACTCGCGTTCGGCCTGGTTGGGCGTGGCTACTTCGGGCATGCTGGTTTTCTCCTTGTTCGATCGAATGGAATGAACTGCAGTTGGTCAGGAAGCCTTGCGGCTTCCGTAGAAGGGCGCCGGACCGTGATGCTGAATCCGGCGTGAATCACGAAGCCTTGGATTGTCGACCTGCTCTTGCGGGACACCGCGCTCGGCGGCAACTGCCGCGATCCGCTGTTTGGTCCCGGCGAGGACGGGCGCCTCGCCCGTGAGTTCGCCGATGCGTCGCAGGACCACGTCGCAGTAGGCCGGGCTGATCTCGAGGCCGTAGCCGGTGCGGCCCAGTCCATGCGCGGCGGCGATGGTTGTGCCGCTGCCGAGAAACGGATCGAAGATGAGGTCGCCTTTGTCAGAGAAGGCCTTGATGAAGAACTCCGGTAGGGCGCGCGGGAATGGGGCCGAGTGCGCGCCTTGGCCAGATTCTGATTTTGCTTCGATCACGTTCGAGGGGCGGGCGATGCCGTCGAACCGCCCGTCTTCATCCCGGTTGCCCGGCTTGCCCGCCGCCTCGCCACGTGCGCCCGTGCCAAGAAGCCCGCTGCCCGAGGTCGACTTCGGGTTGTTGGGCGAGTAGTCGAAGCAATCCTCGGACCGGTGACCCACTGCAAACGGATGGAACTTGATGGTCTCGCCGCGGCTGAAATGGGCGATCGGTTCCCAGGCGTTCTTGAAGCGGTTGTTCCAGCCTCCAGGCACTCCGTTGTCCGTCTTGCGCCAGCAGAACTCATCCACGAACCGCCAGCCCCACTGCCGCACATGCGCGATGAACAGATCCTTCACGTACAGGTGCCGCTGCCCGTCCTCGGCGTGTTCCTTGATGTTCAGGAAATACGAGCCATCGCCGGCGAGCATGGAGGCAATCGACGCCGCCACGTCCCGATACCACTCCACGTAGTCGTCGGGCGCCACCGGGCGGAAGCCGCTCGACGGATCGTACTCCCGCTGCGTGGCGTAGGGCGGCGAGGTGATCACCACGTTCGCCTGCCCGCCGCCGAACAACTTCGCGACCGCCGCCTGGTCCCGGCAATCTCCGCACAGTATCCGGTGCGGTCCGATGAGCCACAGATCCCCTGGCTGCGTTACCGCCTTGGCGGGCGGAAGAGGCACTTCCTCTTCAGTGGGCTCCACGGGGCCCTCGTCCGTCTCCGCCATCAGGGCAGCAAGTTCCTGCTCGTTGAAACCGATCAGCCCCAGGTCGAAGCCATCGCCCTCGAGCTCCGCGAGCTCTGCCGCCAGCGTCTCGTCGTCCCATCCGGCGTTCAGCGCCAGACGGTTGTCGGCCAGGACGTAAGCTCGCCGTTGCGTCTCGCTGAGGTGATCGAGCACGATCACTGGCACTTCGGCCAGGCCGAGCTTGCGCGCCGCCAGCAAGCGCCCGTGCCCGGCAACGATGCCGTCGCGGGAATCGACGAGGATTGGGTTCACAAACCCGAACTCCGCGATCGACGCCGCGATCTGCGCTACCTGATCGGTCGAGTGCGTCCTGGCGTTCCGCGCATAGGGCACCAGGCGATCCAACGGCCAAAGCTCGATGCGCCGTGCCATCGCCGGCGTCACCCGATCAGCTATTGAAGCTCGGGACCCAGACCCAGTAGGCAACGATCAACCCCTCGCCGGCGGTATTGGCATCCACGTAGTAGTCCGACGGCCGCAACTCGCCGGCAGCCGATTCGAGCACCAGTTCGTCAGCGACTCCGCCGCCCGCGCCGGTCGGCCAGAACTCCTTCACAACGCCGGCGCCGGTCGCCTTGTTCATGCCCGCTACGCCGAGGAACAACCGCCCCGTCTCGCCGATGGCGACGGCGAACCGGATCCGGTGGGCCCGGATCGAAGTGTCGGAGGTCACCCGGACGGGTGTTCCTGGTGTGGGGACGGCGGTCTTCCCAAGCGATCGCGGTTGGAGGGAAGGAGAATCAGCCATGGTTCTGTGGAGGCCTCAATGAAGGGAGTGACAACCGACTACCGACAACCTTTCATCGCGCGTGACGGTGGCGAAATCGTGCAACCATTCCACCCGCCGCCGAGCCGCCCAGGAAGGACCCAGGATTGCATTGCATCCCGAACCAGGTCGGCCGCATCGCCCGTCGCACTGCAAGCCCGGCATCGAAATCGCACGCCGGCATCGTGGTAGCCGGTCTGCGGGCAGATGCCGAAATCGAAATCGCCGACCTCGATATCGTCACTCAAACACTCGGGGCACATGCATCACCGACCGATCCTGCCGGGGTTCTCGCAGTACGACGGCCGCCTCCGCGCGTCGCGCATGCCGATGGTCTTCGCCGGAATGATCACCTCGACCAACTCATCGCAGGGCATTCCGTTCTTCACCAGGACGTGCACCACGGACCGCTGTCGCGGGATGCGTATCCTAGCCGGGAATCCGTGGCTGGTAGGAGGCTTGATCGGCATCTGCTCCTACAGCCCCCGGTTTGCGAGGAACGTGTGCCGGCTGGCGCCCTTCCTCTTGCCCAAGCCCAAGAGCACGCCGGGCGTGACCATCGGCAGATTGGCCAGCTCCGAAAGCTGCGCCAGGCCGGCGTGGGCGGCGCGCTCGTAGCCGTAACGCGTGGTATCCACCGACGCCTGCGCGGCGCAATGCCGGTGATCCGACGCGATGAATCGGATGGAGACGCCAGGCTCGACCCACTCCGCCCGTCCCTGCGCGACGAAGCGTCTGGCGCGGTTCTTTGTGGTGAACCGGCAGTCGGAAACCGGATTCTCGATCCGGATGCTCTTGAGCATAGTTCTGGTGTCTGCCCGGGGGGATTGCGGGTATGCCCGCAAGAGAGCCGAAGGCTCGTTGGGAGGATGCGGGATTTGCGAGAGGCCCCGCGCGCCTCTGGGGGAACGCCGGGAGGCGTTCTACTCAATCTCTAACACGGCACTGTGGGAGCGTCAAGGAAAAAACAAATCGCTACCGTGTTGTTTCTACAGGCCCAATCCCGCATGGTGATCGTGGTGCGCATGGGGACTTTGCGCTTCAGATTGTCTTCGTCTCGCGATACGAAAAAGCCGCTCAACACCTAGCCCATGGATACCAAGCCCGTCAGGCGGCTGATGGGACTCGTGGGGCCATGGGCGATTCCGCATGTATAGGGAAAACTCGTGTTGTCTCCGTCTCGCGATAGAGAGAACGACACCTAAAGCGTCCCATGGCTACCACGGCTACCGTGGCGAATGAGTTTGGTTTCGGACCCAGTTTGGACCCAGTTCGAGAGGTTGATCGAGGTGGTGGAGCGGTAAGTGTTTGAAGAATTTGGTGGACCTGGTGAGATTCGAACTCACGACCTCTTCCATGCCATGGAAGCGCGCTCCCAACTGCGCCACAGGCCCATCCGATGAACATTCTCAATATAACATAGGAACGTGAGCACCACCACCCGCCAGCAAGCCTGGGACATCGTCTGCGAATTCATCCAAAACGACGCCCTCCGCAAACACGCCCTCGCCGTCGAGGCTTGTGTTGCCGCCTACGCCCGGTCGCTCGGTGAGGACGAGGAAAAATGGTCCGTCGCCGCCCTATTGCACGATTTCGACTGGGAGATCCACCCGTCTCTCCCCGAGCATCCCATTAAGGGCGAACCCATTCTCAAGGAACGTGGCATTAGCGACGAGATCCGCCGCGCCATCCTCGCCCATGCCGATCACACCGGCGTCGCCCGAGTAACTCCTCTCGAGAAGACCCTGTTCGCCTGTGATGAACTCGCCGGCTTCCTCACTGCCTGTAGTTACGTCAAGCCAACCCGTTCCATCCACGAAGTCGAGGCCCCCAGCGTCCGCAAAAAGATGAAGGACAAAGCCTTTGCCCGCGCCGTGTCGCGCGAGGACATCCTCAAAGGCGCCGCTGAACTTGGCGTCGACCTCGAACAGCACATCGCATTTTGCATTCAAGCCATGCGCGCCCGAGCCGAAGATCTCGGCCTCCAGGGATCCTTCGGCCAAACTCCGGCTTAGCCTGCCAGCCGCGCCGCTCCCCTGGTCTTCCACTAAGATTGGGGTATGACACGCCGCGACCTCCTGCGTATTGCCTCCTGCGCGCCGGCAGTTCCTGCCGTCGGCCTATCGCAGCCTGCCCGCCGTTTGCCCATCGCTTTCTCCACTCTCGGCTGCCCCAAGTGGGACTGGAACACCATCCTCAAGAGCGCCTCCGCCTGGGGCTTCGCCGCCATCGAACTGCGCGGCATCCAGGATCAGATGGACCTCCCCAAGTGCCCCGAGTTCAGCCCCACGCGAATCAAGGCTTCTCTCCAGGACCTCTCCGCCGCCGGCATCCTCATCTCCGATCTCGGCGCCTCTGCCCAGATGCATGAACCCGATCCGGCCCGCCGTGCCCGCCACATGGACGAAGCCCGCCGCTTCATCGATCTCGCCCATCAACTCAAAGCCCCCTACGTCCGCGTCTTCCCGGACCGCTTCATCAAAGGCGAAGACCGCCAGGTCACCCTCGCCCGTATCAGCGCGGGCCTCCAAGAATTGGGCGAATACGCCCGGCCTGCCGGCGTCACCGTCATCCTCGAATCACATGGCGAATTCCGCCGCGCCTCGGACATTCTCCCAGTCCTCGAAGGCGCCAAATCGAAAAATGTCGCCTTCCTCTGGGACGCTTACCATACTTCCGTCGAGGGCGAAAAGCCGGCTGACACTTTCAAGCAACTCGGCAGGTACACGCGCCACATTCACCTGAAAGACTCCGTGCCCGTCCCGGGCAAAGGCAACGCCGATCGCCGCTACGTCCTGGTTGGCCGCGGCGATGTGCCCGTCCAGGAAATCGTCAATGTCCTTGTGAGCAACGGCTACAAAGGCTACTACTGTCTCGAATGGGAAAAGCGCTGGCACCCTGAAATCGAGGAGCCCGAAGTCGCCTTCCCCCAATACGCCACAACGATCCGCCAGTATCTCTCCAAGGCGGGCTTCAAGGCATAGGCATGAACGGCGCGCCAGACATTACCTTCCAGATGCGGCCCATCGGAATAGCCCGCACGCCATTCAGCGATACGGCCGAAGTCCCCAAGGGCCCGGGTGCGGAACACAAGGCTGAGGGCGTGATCGAGATCCGTCCTGATCTCGAAGCCGGCCTCACCGACATCGACGGGTTCTCACACCTCATCCTCATCTGGGTCTTCGACCGCTCCGAGGGCTACGACCTGATGGTCACTCCGCCCACCGATGACCGTCCGCATGGACTGTTTTCCACACGCGTCCCCCGCCGCCCGAACCCGCTTGCCATGACCATCGTCGAACTTCTCGGCCGCGACGGGACTTCATTGCGCGTTCGCGGTCTGGATATGCTCGACTCGACGCCAATCCTCGACATCAAGCCCTATTTGTCCAGCATCCCCGCGGACCAGATCCGTCGCGGCTGGCTTGATGAGGCCGATGCCCGCCGGCGTACGGCCCACTAATCCATCTTTGCTTGCCCCCGCACGTGAGATCTAGGACGACCACGCTGTCAGAACTACTCGCCTGGCGCTTCGGCGTTTTCAGCCTGGACGGGGCAGCGCCGCCGGCCCACGACCAAACGAATCCAAGGCATTGCCCGTTAGTTTGCTCACGCGATTCACGGATCGGGAAAGTGTCAAATAACTTATTTAACATCAATAATTTAGACCAAACATCGAACCGTAGGCCCCAACGCGAACGCGGGGAGGGAGTCTGTTCCCAGCCTGTCCTGAGCCCGCACCCAGCCACAGCCCGGAAGTCGCTCCTCGTGTCCGTGTTTGGCCATCATCGGCTGAGAAATGCCGATGCGCGGCACCGGCTGATTCCCACCCTCATGACGCGCCCGGAGCCTTCCGTGGCCGGCGTTGCGACTACTCCCAGCGCAGCGCCATCACTTGATCTCTGGACTTGAGGCTGTTGGAGGATCCGCGCCCCAGTTTTCGCGCACGACGAGGGACTGGTCAGAGAAAAACGTCCTTCGTCCGGTTGAGCCGAACGCCACGGGCACCGCCACAACCTGGTATCCTTCCGCGGTCGGCGATACCGTAAACCGGTAGCCTGTCTTCTCGCCTTTGGCCAAGTCGCCCGAAATCAGGTCGGACGCCGCCGGACCGGCGGTTCCCCCGGCCGGAGGACCCAATTGCTGTAAGTTCTCGGCGAATTTGCCGAACTGTGAGAAGTACTGAGTCTGCGCTGTATGGATGGTATTGATCTGCCGGATCGCCGCCATCTCCTGCGAGTGCATACGGGCCGTGTTCAGCTTCGGTACCGCGATGGCCGCAATCACCAGGATGATGGCGATGACGATCAGCAACTCGATCAGCGAGAAACCTCTCTTGCGGCGAAGAGTTCTACTGCGTGATTGAAGCGTGGCCATGGTTGTCCTCACAATCTTTCTATACCATCCGAGACGATGCCGCGCGTGGAAACGTGGAATCCAGCCTGCGCCTCTTGCTATGCGGCGCCCTCGGCAAACAACGGCGTCTCAACTTTCTTCAGTCTCAATTGGCGGTGCTTGAACGAAGCCGCGATGAACGACTTGAACAGCGGATGAGGCTCAAGGGGCTTCGATTTGAACTCCGGATGGAACTGGCACCCCAGAAAGTACGGGTGATCGGGCACTTCGCAGATCTCGACAAACTTGCCGTCCTCGCTCTGGCCTGTGATCCGCAGTCCTTTGGACACCAGCGTCTCCTCAAAGTGCCGGTTGAACTCGTATCTGTGCCGGTGGCGCTCGCTGATCTTCGCAACGCCGTACGCCTCGCGCGCGAACGAACCCTCGGCGAGCAGACACTCATAGGCGCCCAGCCTCATCGTGCCTCCGAGTTCCTCCACACCCAGCAAGTCCCGCAGTTTGTAGATCACCGGATGTGGCGTCGCGGCCTCGAACTCAGTTGAATTGGCCAAACCCAGACCGCAGACGTTGCGGGCGTATTCGATCACCGCCGTCTGCATCCCCAAGCAGATCCCGAAGTACGGCACTTTGCTCTCGCGCGCGTAACGGATGGCGTTCAACATCCCTTCCACCCCGCGCTTGCCGAATCCGCCGGGCACCAGGATGCCGTCATACTGCGACAGTTCGGCGGCGCAGCCCGGCCACTCCAGATTCTCGCTTTCGATCCAGTTCATCCGGACCCGCAGCTTGTGATGAATGCCGCCATGAAGTAAAGCTTCCTTCAGGCTCTTATAGGAGTCCTCGTAGTTGACATATTTGCCCACAAGGCCAATGTGAACTTCATCATCTGGATTGCGCATCCGGTCCAGCATCGCGCTCCAGCGGGTCAGGTCGCGCGGCTCGGGGCTTTCTATCTGGAACTGCCGCAGGATGATCTCATCCACATGCTGTTCGGCGAAGTTGATCGGAATCTGATAGACCGTATCCACGTCATAGGCGCTGATCACGGCATCGCGGTCCACGTCGCAAAACAGGGCGATCTTGTCTCGCTGATCGTCTGGCAGCGGATGCTCTGACCGGCAGACAAGAATGTCCGGCTGAATGCCCATCGCTCTCAGTTCCTTCACCGAGTGCTGCGTCGGCTTGGTCTTCAACTCATGCGCCGCCGCGATCCACGGCACCAGCGTCACGTGGACAAACAAAGTGTTGCGCCGCCCCAACTCGTGGCGCATCTGCCGGATCGCCTCGGTGAACGGCTGCGACTCGATGTCGCCCACCGTTCCTCCAATCTCGCAGATCACCACATCCACGCCGCCTGATACCTTGTGCGCCGTCGCCTTGATCTCATTGGTCACATGCGGAATCACCTGGACCGTCTTGCCCAGATAATCGCCTCGCCGCTCCCTTTGGATGATCCTCTCGTAGATCCGGCCCGACGTCAGGTTGTTGTTCTTTGTCAGATGCGCGTGGGTGAACCGCTCGTAATGCCCGAGATCGAGGTCGGTCTCGGCGCCGTCGTCGGTCACAAACACCTCGCCGTGCTGGAACGGGCTCATCGTGCCAGGATCGACGTTCAGGTAAGGGTCGAACTTCTGCATGTTTACCTTGAGCCCGCGGCTTTCCAGCAAACAGCCGATCGATGCGGCGGCGATCCCCTTCCCAAGGGATGAAACCACGCCGCCGGTGACAAAAATGTATTTAGCCATCGTTTTGGTTTGGTTGAGCGAGAGAGATGGAAGTGGCGAAGATCTTCTCCACCGCGGCCAGATCTTCCGGCGTATCAACGCCGATCGTGTCGTAACTCGTCTCCGCCACGCGGATCGGGATGCCATTCTCAAGCGCCCGCAGTTGTTCCAGTTTCTCGGCCTTTTCCAGCGGGCCGACAGGCAGCGACGAATACGCCAACAACAGGTCGCGGCGGTAGACGTACAGGCCTATGTGCTTGAAGTACCCCGCCGAAGGCCCCCTCTGGAACGGGATCGGCGATCGCGAAAAGTACAGTGCATCGCCGTTGCCGCCCGTCACCACCTTCACCACGTTCGGATTGGCGATCTCGGATTCGTCCGTAATCCGTCGTTTCAATGACGCCATCTGGCAGTGTGAGTCGTCTAAGAGGGTAAGGATGGCTGCATCGATGGCCTCCGGATCGATCAACGGCTCGTCACCTTGGATATTCACAATGATCTTTGCGTCAGTGGAATCGGCGACCTCGGCCGCGCGGTCGGTGCCTGAAGCGTGGTCCGAACGGGTCATCGCCACTTGCGCGCCAAACGAACGGGCGGCGGTGGCAATCCGCTCGTCGTCAGTGGCAAGCACGAGCCGGGAAAGGTAGCGGGATTGCGAGGCGCGCTCCCAAACGTGTTGAATCAAGGGTTTACCGGCAAGAGAGGCGAGCGGTTTGCCGGGGAATCGAGTGGAAGCGAAGCGAGCTGGAATGACACCCAAAATCGACGGGGGCACGTTCGAGTCTAGCACAAAAAAGAGCCATGTTATACTTGGGCTACCAATTTCGTAAAGCCTTGTCGGACAAAGGCATGAAGTCTTTATTTATCATCATGTTATGCCTCGTCCTGGCTTTCCTGGCCAGCGCTGGGGCATCCCTTGCCCAACAAGCCCGCCCTTCCATCACTCCCCGCCCCAAGCCAGCCTCCGAGATCCCTGAAAGTGAACGAATCACGCCAAACCTGCGCATCGACACCAACCTGGTCTTGATCCCCGTCACCGTCACCACGCCGCTGAACCAATTCGTCACCGGCATGGAAAAAAAGAACTTCCGCCTCCTGGAAGAAAAGGTGGAGCAGGAGATCTCCTACTTCGGCGCCTTCGACGCGCCTCTCTCCGTCGGCCTGGTCTTCGACGCCTCCGGCTCCATGGGCAGCAAACTCGCCAAGAGCCGTGAAGCCGCCGCCCAATTCTTCAAAAAGGCCAACCCCGAGGACGAATTCTTCCTCATCCAGTTCAACGACCGCCCGCAACTTGTCATGGACTTCACCCGCAGCACCGAGGAGATTCAGTCCCGCCTCACCTTCACCCAGGCCAAGGGCCGCACCGCCCTGCTCGACGGCATCTACATGGCCCTCAACCATTTGAAGAAGGGCAAGAATCCACGCAAGGCGATCCTCATCATCTCTGATGGCGGCGACAATTCCAGCCGATACTCAGAGAGCGAGGTCCGCAACCTGCTTCGCGAGGCCGACGCCCAAATGTACGCCATGGGCATCTTCGAATCCATCGGCTCCCGCAGCCGCACCGCTGAGGAGATGGCTGGCCCTGGACTGCTCGACGAACTCGCCCAAATGACCGGCGGCCGCCACTTCCCTGTTGAGAATCTGAACGATCTGCCCGACATCGCCGCCAAGATCGGCATCGAACTCCGCAATCAGTACGTCCTCGGATATATTTCGAAGAACCAGACCCGCGACGGCAAGTATCGCCGCGTCCAGGTAAAATTGAATCAGCCGCGTGGCATGCCGCCGCTGCGCGCCATCCACCGCCAGGGCTACTATGCGCCAAATCAATAGAACGATCCTTTCCGTCCTCCTGGTGGCCCTTGCCGCCCTGTTGCTGTCCCACCCACGGATTGCCGCTCAGCAGGACGACCAGACCACCTTCCGCACGGGCACGCGGCTTGTCGTACTTTACTGCGGCGTCTTCGATCGCCAGGGCCGCATGGTGACCGATCTGCCT
Organism: Bryobacteraceae bacterium; assembly: GCA_029975915.1. The sequence goes on along the minus strand of JARKOC010000329.1, from coordinate 10,491 downwards.
CAATCCGCCTTCAAGGTCTACGAGAACAAAGTTGAACAGTCGATCCGGATCTTCCGCCAGGAAGACATCCCCATCTCGCTCGGCATCGTCATCGACAATAGCGGAAGCATGAGGACGAAGCGCCAGAAAGTGGAGTCCGCATCCATGCGGTTGGTGAAATCCTCCAAGCGCAACGACGAAGTCTTCATTGTCAACTTCAACGACGAAGCCTACCTGGACGTCACTTTCACCCCTGACATCAAGAAATTGGAGGAAGGCGTCGCCCGCATCGACTCGCGCGGCGGCACCGCCCTTCGTGACGCAGTCTCCATGTCGATCGATTATCTCCGCGCCGAGGGCAAGAAGGACAAAAAGGTCCTGCTTGTGGTCACCGACGGTAACGACACCGCCTCGGTCGGCATCTCGCTCGAAAATCTCGTCGTGAAAGCCGAAAAGAGCGGCGTCCTGATCTACGCCATCGGCATCCTTGGCGATGAAGACCGCCGCGAAGCCAAGAAGGCCCAGCGCGCCATGAACGCCATCACCAAGGCCTCCGGCGGAGCCAGCTACTACCCTGATAGCGCCGAAAACGTCGAAGCCGTCGCCGACCAGGTAGCCAACGATATCCGCAACCAGTATGTAATCGCTTACTCGCCTGCGCTCCAGGCTCTGGACGGCAGCTACCGCCGCATTCAGGTCACCGCGGGGAGCCGTTACACGGTCCGCACACGGACTGGTTATTACGCCACCCCGGACGAAGCTCCGCCCAAGCGCCAGACCGGCGCGCCCGGCGCAAACTAGGAACGAACGTCATGATCGGTTACCTCTGGCGCGCATCCAAAGGGTACCGGCTCAGGCCCTGGCGGTCGCCTTATTGGCTTTGGCGCATTGAGACCTATTCAGGCCTCCATGCCGACCGCATCACACCCGCCCAGTTCTGGCAGTTCGTTTGGTCGCACCGGGCGGACCTGGCGCGATTTTTGCGCTGGGCCGACCGCATGGCCCAGGGCTGATGTCCGCCCTGTTGCCTCCCGCAGCCCCACTGCCCGGCGAGCCGCGGCGCACGAGAGTGAGCTAGACCCAAGGTCTGCCTCCCGATGGGACGATTCGGCGAGCCTCGCGCGTCAGCGCGAGGTAGATCGACACCGGGCCGCCGCCCACGCGAGGCGGCTCGCCATCAGCGGTGGGTATCGACCATCCGGCGCGCTTCGGCGCGTGAGGACGAAGTAGACTACCAAGACGCGTTCGCCCGCTGATGTGGCGATTCCCCGACAAGCGCGAGGCGGCAAATGATCACCCTTCGCCGCCCGGCTTCATACTCCCCCGGGGCGCGCGCCCAGCCCAGGGCCGATCCCCGCCAGCATTATCGGGCTCGGGCAACAGTTCGCCAGGCACGGATTAGCCGCCTCCCCGCTCGTGATCCTCTCCTGGATCAACTCCCGGATCATCGAAACAAACGCAGGATGTGTCCCGGCCGTCCCTGCCCTGACCATCTCCAACCCAAGCGACCGTGCGTGGGCCATCGCCTGCGTGTCCAGATCGACAATCACTTCCATGTGATCCGAGATGAACCCGATCGGCTGCACCACCACCCAGCGGGAGCCGGCTTCCGAGGCCAGTTCGCCCAGAGCATCCTTGATGTCCGGTTCAAGCCATGGCTGCGATGGCGGCCCGCTCCGGCTCTGCCAAACCAGCCGGTACTCCTTCCTGCCCATCCTGGCCGCCAGGTGCGCTGCAACTTCCTCCAACTGCTCGACATACCGCGACGTCTTCGCCATCGACAGCGGCACGCTGTGCGCCGTGAACAGGAGCCTGGCCGAGGATTGCTCAGGACCCGGGACTTGGAAAAACGCCGCTTCCAGCCTGTCGCCCAGGGCTTCCAGGAACCCTGGTCTGTTGTAGAAATGCTTGAGCTTGTCGCACACCGGAGCGCCCTCGCCTGCCGCCGCCCTGGCCCGCTCGATATCCTCCAGATACTGGCGGCACGCTGAATACGATGAATATGCCGAGGTGACGAAGACCACCGCCCGCCGGATCCCGTCGTTTTTCATTTGGCGCATCGTGTCCTCAATGAACGGGTGCCAGTTCCGGTTGCCCCAATAAATCGGAAGGTTAACGCCGTGCAATGCGAGTTCCGGCTTCAGCGCCGCAATCAGCGCCCGGCATTGGTCGTTGATCGGACTCCGCCCGCCGAACATCATGTAGTTCTCCGCGACCTCTTCGAGCCGTTCTCGCGGGACATTACGGCCGCGCGTCACGTTCTCAAGGAATGGCATCACGTCTTCGGGCTTCTCCGGTCCTCCGAAACTCAGGACCAACACTGCGTCGTAGTTCAGTTCCACTCTCTCTAAGATGCCGCAAACCCGGCCGTGTGTGAGAAAATCCGGGTTTCCATGCTCAATCGAAGAGAATTTGTCACCGCAGCCGGTTCACTCGCCCCGGCTTTTGCCGCCCAAACGCCCGCTCAGCGCTTGATCGAAGCTGCCCTGGCCGATCAGACCGGCTGGCAGCGGCTGGAAACCCTCTGCTACACCATTGGCCATCGCCTCTCGGGTTCCCCGGCCATGATGCGCTCGATCGAATGGGCCGCCGCCGGGATGCGCAATGACGGCCTGGAAAATGTGGCCACCCCCGAGGTGATGGTCCCGCATTGGGTCCGCGGCGAGGAATCCGCCCGCTTGATCGCGCCCTGGGAGACCGATTTGCCGATCCTCGGCCTAGGCGGTTCGATTGCAACGCCGCCGGGCGGCATTACCGCGGAGACCATCGCCGTCGAGAACTTCGACGAACTGGACTCGCTCGGTGAGGCCAACGTCCGCGGCAAGATCGTCGTCTACGCCGTCCCATGGGAGGGTTACGGCCGGACCGTCGCCTATCGCACCAATGGCGCATCGCGCGCCGCCCGGCATGGAGCCGTCGCCGCGCTGGTTCGAGGCGCCGGTCCAGTGGGCCACCGGACGCCCCACACCGGCATGATGCGCTACCAGGACGGCATCCGCCAGATCCCAACCGCAGGCATCTCAGCCGAGGACGCGGCGATGCTGCTCCGCCTCCAGCGTACTGGCGTGCCGGCCAGTGTTCGTTTGGTCATGAGCGCCAGAACATTGCCCGACGCCAAGGGCGCCAACGTCATCGCCGAGTGGCGTGGCCGCGAGAAACCCGATGAGATCGTCGTCCTCGGCGGCCACTATGATTCCTGGGACGTTGGCCATGGCGCACACGACGACGGCGCCGCTTGTATTGCCTGCTGGACCGCCGTTAAACTGCTGAAGGACCTGGGCATCCGCGCCCGCCGTACTGTTCGTGTCGTCCTGTTCGCCAATGAGGAGAACGGTCTTCGCGGGGGGCGCGCCTATCGCGAATGGGTGGGCGATGCCGTGAAAAACCATGTCGCCGCCATCGAAATGGACGGCGGTTGCGAAAAGCCCTCTGGCTTTGGGCTCACGATCCCAAATGCTGGGCAAGAAGTACAGGATCGCGGACTGTCTGTGCTCAGGGCGCTTGCCGCGCCGCTTTCAGCCATCAAAGCCGATGAAATCATTTCAGGCGGCGGCGGAGCCGATATCGGCCCCATCATGCGCGAAGGCGTCCCTGGCCTTGCTCTACGTACCACGGGTGGGCGTTACTTCGAGTGGCACCACACGCACGCAGACACGCTCGATAAGGTAGACCCAGGTCACTTCCGCGAAGCCGTGGCCGCGCTGGCCGTGATGGTGTATGGTTTGGCCGACTCCCCAGGCCGTCTGACAGATCTTTGATCTTCGGCGCCTGCTTTTATCGCTGCGGAATCGTGCCGCTTGCCCTGCCGCCGAATCCTCCCGGTGCCCCCTGCTGGCCTCCTCCGCCGGGCGCGCCCGGGATCTGGCCTTGCGCCCTGCCGCCGAAGCCTCCATAGCCTCCACCCTGCATCCCCGCGTTGTGTCCCCCCTGCTTGGCTTGGTCCACGACCCCTTGTGCGACCTTCTTCAACGTGTCGTACGTACTCTGCGCCGCCTCCTCGAAGTTCCGCCGAGCATTACGGACCCTGCTCTTGGCGAACTCCGCGGCCCTGTCGATGGCATCCTGCGCGGCATCCGCCAAACCGCCGATCGGTATGTTGCCTTCGGCTCCGCTGAAACCCTGTGCGGGCTCAGGCTGCCACGAATTGGTTGACCCCGTGACTGCGCTGGCCGCCTGCGCCGAAGCTGACGCCATACTCGTTGATACCCCAACCATCCCCTGCATCAGGCTAATGGCACGCAGCAGGTGCCCTGGATCCCGGTCTTGCTGCCAGGCCTCGATCTCCCGCACCACCATCCGTTCGATTGTTGCCGCCTGCACCGACTTCTGTTTGGCTGATTGGGCGGCTGAACTGACCGAGTTTGCGGTCTGGGTGGCTTGGACTGGGGTCATCCCTGGAATAGATTGCATCTCTCCCTCCTCCGTGCGTTCAGGAGTTCCCGGCCTGATATTACTCTTCCAGCTTGAATATGACAAGACAAATGATTTCAATTCGTTGCGTCAGGATAGGCATGTAGGCGTCGAGGCGCTAAAATGAAACTGATGACTCTCGACGAACTCGAGCGCGACTACACCGAGCTCCGCCAGCAATCAGAAGCCGTGCGGAGCTATCTTTGACATCCCCTCCAAGCGCGCCCAACTGGAAAAAATAGAAGCCCTCGTCTCCTCCCCTGACTTCTGGAACAACCCCGAAGGCACCCAGAAGATCATGCAGGACCGCAAGCGCCTGGAAGCCTCCATCGCGGAGGACAGCAGCGTAGGCACACTGGTCAGCGACATCGACACGCTGTTTGAACTCGGCCGCGAAGGCGAGGACGTCGCCGCTGAGATAGCCAAGGAAATCAAGCAGTTGCGGCACGTTGTCGACAAGCTCGAAACGGCAATGCTGCTTTCCGGCGAAAACGACCATCACGGCGCCATCATGACCATCCACCCCGGCGCCGGCGGCACCGAAAGCCAGGACTGGGCCGAGATGCTCATGCGCATGTTCATCCGCTGGGCAGAACGGTCCGGATTCTCGGCAACCGTCACCGACATCCTTGAGGGCGAAGGGGCGGGCATCAAATCCGCCACCATCGAGATCGATGGCGACGGCGTTTTTGGTCAACTTCAATCCGAAATCGGCGTGCACCGCCTGGTTCGCATCTCGCCCTTCGACGCGAACGCCCGCCGCCACACTTCGTTCGCCTCGGTCTTCGTCATCCCGATGGTTGACGACGACATCAAGATCGAAATCAAGCCCGAAGACCTCAAAATCGACGTTTTCCGGGCTTCCGGCGCCGGAGGCCAGCACGTCAACCGGACCGAGTCGGCGGTCCGATTCACCCATATCCCTACCGGCATCGTCGTCCAGTGCCAGAACGAACGCTCTCAACACAAGAACCGGGCTTCGGCCCTGAAACAGTTGAAGGCCCGCCTCTGGGAATTCGAGATGGACAAACGCCGGGCGGAAGAAAAGAAACTCGAAGACTCGAAATCCGACATCAACTTCGGCAGCCAGATCCGCAGCTACGTCTTGGCCCCTTACCGCCTGGTGAAAGACCACCGGACCAAGATGGCCATAGGTGACGTGGACCGCGTTCTCGACGGCGACCTCGAAGAGCTGATCCACGCCTACCTGGTCTGGAAGAAGACGGGCAAGACCGTTGGCGACGGCAAGGACGACTTGCCCGAATAATCCCCTGTGCCCACTGATCCCAAACCAAGCGCGAACGGAGAGAGCGGGCCGCCGCGTGAGACGAGCCTCGCTCAGGATACTTCTGAAGCACCGGTTGTCTGGGTTGATGCCTCTCAAGCTCACGTCTCCGCATCCCTGATCGCTCGTGCTGCGGAGTTAATCCGTTCGGGCCGTCTGGTCGCCTTTCCGACGGAGACCGTCTACGGCCTGGGCGCGAATGCCCTGGACCCCGCCGCCGTCCGCCGCATCTTTGAGGCCAAGGGCCGCCCGCCCACCAGCCCTCTGATCGTGCACGTCGATTCCGAAGCCATGGCCCGGACGCTGGTGGCCTGCTGGCCCGAATCAGCCGCAAAGCTCGCCGCCCGCCACTGGCCCGGACCGCTCACCCTGATTCTGCCCAAGACTCTCCGGGTCCCGGATGAGGTCACCGCCGGCCTGCCGACCGTCGGCATCCGCATGCCTGCCCACCCGGTCGCCCTGGCTCTGATTACTGCCTCCGGCGTCCCCATCGCAGCACCCAGCGCCAACCGCTTCACCGAACTCTCGCCGACCACCGCGGATCATGTCCGGGCCAGCCTCGGCAATCGCGTAGATCTCATCCTCGATGGCGGGTCCACGCCGGTCGGCATCGAATCCACCGTCATCTCTCTGGCCGCCGATCCGCCCATCCTATTCCGCCCTGGCATGGTCACCCTGGAGGAGATCGAATCGCTTATCGGACACGTCTCCTCGCCAAACGAATCTTCATCGGCCGCTCATCCTTCGCCTGGACTCCACCCCCGGCACTACAGTCCCCGAACTCCGCTCCTCCTTGTTTCCGGTGGTGGGCGCCCGGCCTCCGGCCGCGGCGTGCTGCTCTCTCATCTTCCTGGCGCGGACGTCCTGATGCCCTCGTCGGCACAACAGTACGCCGCTGTGCTGTATTCGACGCTGCATCATCTTGACCAACAGGGACTTGATTGGATCGCTGTGGAGGAGCCTCCTTCAGGCCAGGAATGGGTTGGCATCCGTGACCGGCTGAAGCGTGCATCGTCAACTTAATCAACGGTTTAAGCTCAAAGACAGTTCGTTTGGCCGCAATTTCCCGGGATCCGGAGGCGGCGAACCAGCCAGGGCCCAACATCGATCCGCGAGCTTGATCGCGAACATGGCAGGTGTGGCATTCGGGCCGGAGGGATGCAGTTGAGCCATTGCGGTGAGGCCTTGCACCCAGATCGAAAAAATTAAATTGTGTTAATATTGCCGTCGAAATGCGGTGGCGGCCGGGGCTCAGTTGACACTCTTGGGCCGCCTTGTGTAACCTGAAAAGGTTTGCGGAGTGTGTTCTTCCGCTCCTAGTTACCCTTTCTGCGGCTTGTATGGCAGGAAGCCGTCTGGGAGCCCGCCCCGAGGCCCCGGTAAACTCAAGCGTTACTGGCAGGGCATGGGCGAGTCCGAAGCGACCCTCTAGATTTGGCGCTGGCAAGGAGCGATTCGAGCCGGAGTCATTACAGAAGCGGGATCCTCCCGAGATTTGTTTGGTCTGAAGTGACGCATCGAAAAGGTCTGTGTGCGCAAGTGCGCGGCCGGGTGCGATAGACAACGACGCATCGTTAAAGACTGCAAACCGAGGTTAGTGCGTGCCTACGTTCAATCAGCTCGTTCGCAAGGGGCGGAAGCCGACGGTCTATAAGACCGCCAGCCCAGCCCTGCAGAAATGTCCCCAGCGGCGCGGTGTATGCACCCGCGTTTACACGACGACGCCCAAGAAGCCGAACTCGGCGTTGCGCAAGGTTGCCCGTGTCCGCTTGACCAACGGCATTGAGGTGACAACCTACATTCCGGGCGTTGGGCACAACTTGCAGGAGCACTCGATTGTGCTCATCCGCGGCGGCCGCGTCAAGGATCTACCGGGTGTCCGCTATCACATCGTGCGCGGCACGCTGGATGCCGCCGGCGTGTCCGGGCGGATGCAGGGCCGATCGAAGTACGGCGCCAAGAGGCCGAAAGCCGGCGCTCAGGTGAAGAAGAAGTAAGGGAAGGGGAGTAGAGAGATATGTCTCGTCGCCGTGGGGCAGAATCACGAGAGATCCAGCCGGATCCAGTCTATAGCTCGACTCTCGCCGCAAAGTTCATCAACTCGATGATGTGGGATGGCAAAAAGACCATCGCTCAGGGCATCTTCTACAGCGCATTGGAGACGATGCAGGAGAAGGCGCAGGACGACCCGCTGAAGTTGTTCAAGAAGGCGGTGGAGAACTGCAAGCCGATGCTGGAAGTGAAGACCCGCCGTGTGGGTGGCGCCAACTATCAGGTTCCGATCGAAGTTCCTCAGAACCGGCGCACCTCACTGGCGATCCGCTGGATTCTGAACGGCGCTCGCGCTAGGGCCGAGCGTGGCATGGCCGAGAAACTTGCCGGAGAGCTCATGGATGCCGCCAACATGCGTGGCTCGGCGATCAAGAAGAAGGACGATGTCCACCGCATGGCCGAGGCCAACAAGGCCTTTGCCCACTTCCGGTGGTAGTTTGTTTAGTTGTTTGTAAGTTACTGATTTTGAATAAATAGGAGCGATTCAAGACCGCCGCGCTTGACATAATTTATGCCTCGTACCATCGCACTCGAGAAGATGAGAAATATCGGCATCATGGCTCACATCGATGCCGGTAAGACCACCACGACCGAGCGCATCCTCTATTACACCGGCCGGAATTACAAGATCGGCGAAGTCCATGAAGGCACGGCCACGATGGACTACATGGTGCAGGAGCAGGAGCGAGGCATCACGATTACGTCCGCGGCGACGACTTGCTCCTGGCGTGACTGCCAGATCAACATTATTGATACTCCCGGCCACGTCGATTTCACCGCCGAGGTAGAGCGTTCACTGAGAGTTCTCGACGGAGCGGTCGCCGTTTTTGACGCCGTGGCCGGCGTTCAGCCTCAGTCGGAGACAGTGTGGCGCCAGGCCGATAAGTACTCCGTCCCAAGGGTATGCTTTATCAACAAGATGGACCGCATGGGCGCGGATTTCTACCATGCCTTGGACACCATCGTGGAGAAGCTGCAGGCGCGTCCTGTCGCCATTCAGATCCCAGTCGGCGCCGAAGATCAGTTTAAGGGCATCGTCAATCTGGTGACGATGAAAGCGCGGATCTGGAAGGAAGAGACTCTCGGCGCGGCTTACGACGACGTTGAGATCCCCGCTGATTTAGTCGAGAAGGCCAAGGAGTACCGCGAGAAGATGATCGAGGCGGCCGCCGAATGTGACGACCACCTCATGGAAAAATACCTTGGCGGCGAGGAGTTGACCGAGGCCGAAATCATGGCCGGGCTTCGCAAGGGGACCATCGCCCAGATGATCTTCCCTGTCTTCTGCGGCTCAGCGTTTAAGAATAAAGGCGTCCAGAACATGTTGGACGCGGTTGTCGACCTCTTGCCCAGCCCTCTCGAGGTTCCTCCGGTGGAGGGGCGTTCGATCGACAATCCCGAAGAAACGATTGTCCGGCGCTCCGATGACAAAGAGCCGTTCTCGGCGTTGGTATTTAAAATCATTACCGATCCTTTCGTGGGCCAGTTGGTCTTCATCCGGGTGTATTCGGGCAAGCTCAACGCGGGCGACACGATTCTGAATGTCGCCAAATCCCGCGAAGAGCGTGTTGGCCGGCTGGTGAAGATGCACGCCAACAAGCGCGAGGAGATCACCGAACTCTATGCCGGCGACATCGCCGCCGTGGTGGGTCTCAAGACGGTTGGCACCGGCGATACGATCTGCGACCGGTCCAAGCCGGTTCTGCTCGAATCCATTGAATTCCCCGAGCCGGTGATTCAGTTGGCGATCGAGCCGAAGACCAAGGCGGACCAGGAAAAGCTGGGCATGGCGATCGCCAAACTGGTGAATGAGGATCCGACGCTGCGGATCTCGACCGACCAGGAGACCGGGCAGACGATTCTCGCCGGGATGGGCGAACTGCATCTCGAGATCATCGTCGACCGGCTGCAACGCGAATTCAACGTGGGTGCGAATGTCGGCAAGCCGCAAGTCGCCTACCGCGAGACGATTCGGGTTGCTTCCCAGGGCGAAGGCCGGTTTGTCCGCCAAACAGGCGGCCGGGGCCAGTACGGGCACGTCAAGATCCGTGTGGCGCCGAACCCTGGAGGAGGGTTTGTCTTCACGAACGCGATTGTCGGCGGCGTGGTTCCGAAGGAGTATATCGGACCGGCCGAAAAGGGCATGGTGGAGGCGCTGGAAGGCGGCATTCTCGCCGGCTTCCCGATGGTGGACGTCAAGGTAGAGCTATACGACGGCAGCTACCACGATGTGGATTCGTCGGAAATGGCCTTCAAGATCGCGGGTTCGATGGCGATCAAAGACGCGGCCGGCAAGGCCAAGCCGGTACTACTGGAGCCGGTGATGAGCGTCGAGGTTGTCGTGCCCGACGAGTACATGGGTTCAGTCAACGGAGACCTGATCAGCCGGCGCGGCCGGCTGGAAGGAATGGAAATGAAGGGCGGCACGCAGATCATCAAAGCGATGGTGCCGCTTTCGGAGATGTTTGGCTACGCAACGGAGTTACGCTCCCGGACGCAGGGACGCGGCAGCTTCACGATGCACTTTGCGCGGTACGAGGAGGCCCCGGCTTCGGTGGCCGAGGAAGTTGTCAGCCGCATGAAGGGGCAGTAAGGTTCGAGTTCTCTAGAGGAGACAGCAAGGTATGGCGAAAGAGAAATTTGATCGCAGCAAGCCGCACGTCAACATCGGGACGATCGGTCACATTGATCACGGCAAGACGACGCTGACGGCGGCCATCACGAAGGTGCTGGCCAAGAACAACCCGAAGGTGGCGTTCCGGAGC
>JARKOC010000327.1 GCA_029975915.1 Bryobacteraceae bacterium | reverse complement strand
CAGGGTGGCGAGCACCGGCGTCACCGTCGCGTCCACCTGCTTGGCGACAGCGGCGGCCACGGCCTGCGCATCGACGCCGACGCCAGCGGCGCTCACGTCGGTCGCGCGGTTGGCGGGAACGGCGCCCGCGGTCAGGTTCATGCCGGCGCCGCTGGCGACCGGGTTCCAGAAGGAGTCGTGCGCCAGGTTGTTGAGTTCGAGGTTGCGCTTTCCGACGATGTTGGCGGTCTCGACCGCGTTTTGCAGCGCCTGGGAGGCGATCTGGTTGAGCCGCGTCTGCTCGATCAGAGACTGGCGCGCGGCCTGGATGTCCAAGTCCTGGTAGACGTCGTAGGTGCGCTTGATGTTGGCATACGTCACGCGCTGATTCTCGTTGTGCGTGGCGCTGCCGGTGGCGTTGGCGTTCTTGAAGGACTCGTCCGTCCCGGTCTCGAACTCGCGTTCGGCCTGGTTGGGCGTGGCTACTTCGGGCATGCTGGGTTTCTCCTTGTTCGATCGAATGGAATGAATTGCAGATGGTTAGGAAGCCTTGCGGCTCCCGTAGAAGGGCGCCGGACCGTGATGCTGAATCCGGCGTGAATCACGAAGCCTTGGATTGTCGACCTGCTCTTGCGGGACACCGCGCTCGACGGCAACTGTCGTGATCCGCTGTTTGGTCCCGGCGAGGACGGGCGCCTCGCCCGTGAGCTCGCCGATGCGACGCAGGATCACGTCGCAGTAGGCCGGGCTGATCTCCAGGCCGTATCCGGCGCGGCCGAGTCCATGCGCGGCGGCAATGGTTGTGCCGCTGCCGAGAAACGGATCGAAGATGATGTCGCCTTTGTCGGAGAAAGCCTTGATGAAGAACTCCGGAAGGGCCCGCGGGAACGGAGCCGAGTGCGCGCCTTGGCCGGATTCCGATTTCGCTTCGATCACGTTCGAGGGTCGGGCGATGCCGTCGAACCGCCCGTCTTCATCCCGGCTGCCCGGCTTGCCCGCCGCCTCGCCGCGTGCGCCCGTGCCGAGTAGCCCGCTGCCCGAGGCCGACTTCGGGTTGTTGGGCGAGTAGTCGAAGCAGTCCTCGGAACGATGGCCCACAGCAAACGGATGGAACTTGATGGTCTCGCCGCGGCTGAAATGGGCGATGGGTTCCCAGGCGTTCTTGAAGCGGTTGTTCCAGCCTCCGGGCACTCCATTGTCCGTCTTGCGCCAGCAGAACTCATCCACGAAGCGCCAGCCCCACTGGCGCACGTGCGCGATGAAGAGGTCCTTCACGTACAGGTGCCGCTGGCCGTCCTCGGCGTGCTCCTTGATGTTCAGGAAATAGGACCCGTCGCCTGCGAGCACCGAGGCGATCGACGCCGCCACGTCCCGGTACCACTCCACATAGTCGTCGGGCGCGACAGGGCGGAAACCGCTCGATGAATCGTACTCCCTCTGCGTCGCGTAGGGCGGCGACGTCACCACCACGTTCGCCTGGCCGCCGCCAAACAGCTTCGCCACCGCCGCCTGATCGCGGCAATCTCCGCACAGGACCCGGTGCGGTCCGATGAGCCACAGATCGCCCGGCTGCGTGACTGCCTTGGCGGGCGGAAGAGGCACTTCCTCTTCTCCGGGCTCCGCGGGGCCCTCGTCCGTCTCCGCCATCAGGGCCGCGAGTTCCTGCTCGTTGAAACCGATCAGCCCCAGGTCGAAGCCATCGCCATCGAGCTCCGCGAGCTCTGCCGCCAGCATCTCGTCATCCCATCCGGCGTTCAGCGCCAACCGGTTGTCGGCCAGGACGTAAGCTCGCCGCTGCGTCTCGCTCAAGTGATCGAGTACGATCACGGGCACCTCGGCCAAGCCGAGCTTGCGCGCCGCCAGCAGCCGCCCATGCCCGGCAACGATGCCGTCGCGGGAGTCGACGAGGATCGGATTCACGAAACCGAACTCCGCGATCGACGCCGCGATCTGCGCTACCTGGTCGGCCGAGTGCGTCCTCGCATTCCGCGCGTACGGCACCAGGCGCTCCAACGGCCAAAGCTCGATGCGCCGCGCCATCGCCGGCGTCACGCGCTCAGCTATTGAAGCTCGGGACCCAGACCCAGTAGGCAACGATCAACCCCTCGCCGGCGGTATTCGCATCCACGTAGTAGTCCGACGGCCGCAATTCGCCCGCCGCGGATTCGAGCACCAGCTCATCGGCGACCCCGCCGCCAGCGCCGGTCGGCCAGAACTCCTTCACCACGCCGGCGCCGCTCGCCTTGTTCATGCCCGCTACGCCGAGGAACACCCGCCCCGTCTCGCCGATGGCGACGGCGAACCGGATCCGGTGGGCCCGGATCGAAGTGTCGGAGGTCACCCGGACGGGTGTTCCTGGTGTGGGGACCGCGGTCTTGCCGAGCGATCGCGGCTGGAGGGAAGGAGAATCAGCCATGGTTTGCTGGAGACCTCAACGGAGGGAGTGACAACCGACTACCGACAACCTTTCATCGCGCGTGACGCTGGCGAAATCGTGCAACCAGTCCACCCGCCGCCGCGCCGCCCAGGAAGGACCCAGGATTTTAGCGTTCTCATCACCGCCCGATCCTGCCGGGGTTCGCACAGCTCGTCGGCCGCCTGCGCGCGTCGCGCATGCCGATGGTCTTCGCCGGAATGATCACCTCGACCAACTCATCGCAGGGCATTCCGTCCTTCACCAGGACGCGCACCACGGATCGCTGTCGCGGGATGCGGATCCTGGCCGGGAATCCGTGGCTGGTGGACGGCTTGATCGGCATCCGTTCTCACAGTCCCCGGTTTGCGAGGAACGTGTGCCGGCTGGCGCCCTTCCTGTTGCCAAGACCCAAAAGCACGCCGGGCGTGACCATCGGCAGGTTGGCCAGTTCCGAAAGCTGTGCCAGGCCGGCGTGGGCGGCCCGCTCGTACCCGTAACGCGTGGTATCCACCGAGACTTGTGCTGCGCGATGCCGGTGGTCCGCGGCGATGAACCGGATGGAGACGCCAGGCTCGAGCCATACCGCCCGTCCCTGCGCGACGAAGCGCTTGGCGCGGTTCTTGGTAGTGAACCGGCAGTCGGAGACCGGATTCTCGATCCGGATGCTCTTGAGCATAGTTCTGGTGTCTGCCCGGGTGGGATTGCGGGTATGCCCGCAAGAGAGCCGAATGCTCGTTGGGAGGGATGCGGGATTGGCGAGAGGCCCCGCGCGCCTCTGGGGGAACGCCAGGAGGCGTTCTACTCAATCTCTAACACGGCACTGTGGGAGCGTCAAGGAAAAAACAAATCGCTACCGTGTTGTTTCTACAGGCCAAAGTCGGCATGGTGATCATGGGACGCATGGGGCATTTGCGAGTCAGGTTGTCTCCGTCTCGTGAGACAACAGAATCGCGCAGGACGTGGCCCACGGATACCCCGATCACCAGTCCGTCGTTGGGACCCATGGGGGCGATGGGCGATTCCGCATGTATAGGGAAAACTCGTGTTGTCTCCGTCTCGCGATAGAGAGAACAACGCGACACGCGTCCCATGGATACCATGGCTACCGTGGCGAGTGAGTTTGGTTTTGGACCCAGTTTGGACCCAGTTCGAGAGGTCGAGCGAGGTGGTGGTTCGGTAAGTGTTTGAGGAATTTGGTGGACCTGGTGAGATTCGAACTCACGACCTCTTCCATGCCATGACCCACAAATGAATCACTTGCGAGTCCTGTCCACTGAAAACACAAGACTTAGCGGATAGCGATTTGGTCCCAGTTTGGTCCCAGTTGGCGGATCTTTCGGCGTTTCGACCCACGTTGGACCCAGTTTCCGGCGCACGTTCCCGCGGAATCAACGTCGCCGTGGAGGTGCGGCACGCCACGTGCTTCACGCACGCGCGCGGTCGTTTCCGCCCACTCAATGTTCTCGCCGTTTCGTGAAACAGGAGACGAAGACAAGAGTTTTCTCTATACATGCGCATCAGTCGGATCGCGGTCTTCCATTCCGCAGGTCTCGGATTCACTTCATGCTCAGCTCGATCAATGCCGCCATTCCGGAACTATGACCGGTATTGAAGCTTTCGAACGACGCCTCAACCATCTGCTCGCGCGTGACTCCACTCCAATCGATCACGAAGCCGGCTTGCGCGCCGAGTTCCCGGATGAACTCGCGCTGCGCGCGACCGTTTCCATCGCGGAACGGATGGATGGCGTTGATCTCTCCCATGTAGTAGCCCGCGCGAGTCGCAAAGTCCCTGGGTGCGATCCCTTTTAGATGACATTCTCCGGACAGTTTCCGCAGTAATTCCTCCAGCGTCCGTTCGGCGAACGCAGCGGCTCCGAAGAGGTGGCCGCCCTTCGAGATGTTGACGGTCCGGAATTCGCCGGCCCAGGGATACACATCCTGAAAGATGTGACGGTGGATTGCTTTCAAGTGAGCTACGTCGAACTGCCCTGCCAGAGGCGCCGCATCGAGTTCAATGAGTCGGGCCGCCGTCGCGTTCGCTTCGAAAGCGGCAAGCTGTTGGGAATCGCGAATGTCGAGGAAATTCCGAAGGACATCAGTCCCCGGATACGTGTATGGGTCCGAACTCCCGGGCATTCAGCGCTCGAATCTCAGCAGTCATCTCTTGGGTCGTCAGGTCGCCCGCGACATACCGATCAAAGACCGCTTTGGCTGCCTCGGTCGGCTCAAGGCCCTCCAGTCGCACGGACGCTACCGCACATGCGACGCGAGCCTGGCGCTCGCTTCGTTCCTGGTCCGTAATCGGCTTGATGATGCCGGCCATGAATTCCTGCCCTCTCAATATTTTACCGCGCTGGCAACTCGCTCGGCTCACCTCGTTCAGGCAGAAGTGGGGGCCATGGGAAACTCCATCGTTGCCTGGCAGTCTTGCGGCATCTGATCCCACGTGCGGCCATCCAGCACGCGGCCAGTGCGTTTCTTGAACGGACCACCCCATTGTTTGAAGAAGAAAGGCACGTTGGCGCGAACGCACTGGTCGCGGATCTCGCGGACCCAGTCTGGATTCATCGGCCTGGCGCCGGGCCCCGATTCACCACCCACAATCACCCAATCCATGCCGCGTAAGTTGAGCTTCCGAAGCGGTCCGAGCAGCGGCTCGAGCGAGAGAAACTTGACGTCGGCGCCGGTCTTGCGCAGATCATCGATCCGGGACGTGTAGTCGTCGTTCTCGACACTCACGCCGATCCAGATGTGTGGCTCCCAGGTGAGGAGAGGGCTTACTTCCAACAAGCGCTCCGAGCGCTTCGTCAGCAGTTGATACTGGTGCCAGTCGGCCCGGCGCATCACGCCGAAGACCTTCTTGATGAAGCTGAGCGGCACATCCTTGTGAAAGAGATCGCTCATGGAGTTCACGAAGACCCGCCGCGGCCGCTTCCACTCTAACGGCAACTCCAGCATGTGGGGTTGCAATGTGACCTCAAAGCCGTTCGCGTAATTCGGCTGCCCCATCGCCTGGAGACGTTTGGCCATCCGCTCCGCGTAGCAGTGCTTGCAGCCCGGACTGACCTTCGAACACCCGGTGACCGGATTCCAGGTCGCGTCAGTCCACTCGATATGGGAGTTGCCAGCCATCAGGCCGGTCCTCGATTGCGGTATTTGTTGAAGATCGCTTCGACGATTTTCTTTCCGGTAGCGTTGGGCGACGCAAAGAACAAGTAGTAGATCGTATTGCCAGTGCGGTTCCGCATTGGCATCGGCTCGGGCACGTACTGGAAGCCAGCGACCTCGCGCAGGCGTTTCCGGTACGCTTCCGCCAGCATTTCGTTAGTCCCCACTTTCTCTTCCCATCCGAACAGATTACCTGAACTCTCGTACACTCCGGCCCGCCAGGACTCATCGCCCCAGAAGCGGTTCATTCTGGCGACCTGCCGGGCATCGACCTTTTCCGGGTCATGCCGCAGGACATTCATGTTCATGTCCATGATCATGAAGTTGAGGAAGATCTCGATGGTTCCCATCTTCCCGGCACTGGCGACAACATCCCAGGCGAGGTCGATGTTGTAGGGGTCCAGGAGGCACAGCGCCCGCCCGTACTTCGAGTATTCGGCTCGCGGAAATATGCGGGACGGCAGGATGTCGTTGCAGTCGCCTTCGTAGGTGAAGACTTCGGGTCGATTGCCGGAAAGATCGTTGAGCTGCGCGGCGCGGTTGCCGTCGGCGTCGATGAAGTGAAACTCCTTGAACGGCGGTTGAACGGCGAGAGCATTCAGGGGGCTGCCCGCTACCCATTCCCCGGTGTTACGCGACAAATGAACACCCGGACCAGCGAAGGCGTCCACGTAGATGTGCCTGAGCCGCTGCTTCGAGAGGATCGTTGAGTACGCTACAGCGTACTCGCGGACGATATCGAGCTTCACTTCGGACCAGATGCCGATCTGATCGTAGTCTTGCTTCATCGGGCCTTTCGCGACGGGCATCGCGGCTGGGCGCGTACCGTAGCCCCAAAACAAAATAATGCTGGAACGTTCTGGCTTCATTTTATTCTAAGGCTAAGAGGCGGCTGAGACAATCGGGTTACTGGACCACCTGGACCACCGCCGTCACCGGCGCCGTGTCCGCGAGGCTCGGCGGCACCTCCGGCGCTGGCGGCGCGGCTGGCGGCGGAACCTCCGGCGCAGCCTGCTGCTCCTCCGGCTTCTTCCCGGCATCGGCCAACTTCTGCTGGATGCGCCGGGTCAGCTCGTTCTGGCGCTCCGCCGCAACGAACGTGTACTGACTCGTCGTTTCGAGGTTGGTGTGTCCGGCGATCCTTGAAGCTTCGATCGCGCTGCCGCCGACTTCCTGCCGCCATGTGATGTTGGCGCGGCGGAACGAATGCGGCCCGAGGCCGAGAAAATCGCAGCCCTCTGCTTTTGCAGCCTCGTGAAGCAGTTCGCGAACGGTCGAATCCCACATTGGCTTCTCCGCGCAGCATTTCTGAGGGAAGACCCACATATCGGGCTTGGCACCGATCTTCAGCGCCCTCGCACGGAGCTCCTGGGCCAGATCGCCGATGCCCAAAACGCGGCGGCTATCTTCAGTCTTTGGGCGGCCGATCTCTTGGTGCCAGACGCGTTGTTCGATCCTGATGGTTGCCGCATCCAAGTTCACATGCCGCCACTGAAGACCAAGTACCTCTGAGATTCGTGCACCGGTGGCGATGCATGTCTCGATGACCAGACGAGTGGATTCGTCCAGGCGATCGAGCACACGGGCGGTTTCTTCGAAAGTGAGGATGCGGCGTTCATGTTTGTAGCGTTTCTTCCCAAGCTTCGCCCGGCTGGCCGGGCTGCGGCGGCCCTCCTCCCACAAGCCGTGTCCCTCGGCGTAGTAGTAAAGGCGGCTCATGATCGCGCGTACCGAGTACATGGTCCACCACGCGTCAAACGTGCCGTGGAGCCAGTCCTCAACAGCCTGCGGTCGGATCTGGTTCAAGCGGAAGGCGCCCCATTTGGGAACGATCAGCTTGTCCAGGTAATAGCTCTGCTTTTCGCGCGTCGGCGTGGCAAGTTGCTTCTCACGGCTCAAATAACCCTCTTTGTACATCCGGGCGACCTCACTCAACAGCACCACACCGGTTTCGGCGACCTGCTCGACCGCGGCCTCCACGGTTGGCGCGTTCAACCTGGCGAGGAACTTGTCGCGCTCGACTTCGGCCTGTTTCTTCGTGATCTTGTCGTCGCCGCGGCTCAGAGCCACGGCGTACTTCTTGCGGACGGTCTTCACGGAGCCATCCGCCTGGACTTCGTCGGCGTAGTACCGGAAGAACCACATCCAGCCCTCGCGGAACTTCGCTTCCAGGATCTTGGGGTGCTGCACGCGCACTTTGACCTTTAAACCTCCCGTCAGGGCATGAAGGGTACCTTCGTCGTGCATATCGTTCAAGTCCAATCTCGTCAATGGATTACGCGAGTAGATGGGCCGCCATTGTGCTGGCGCGGTCGGCGATATAGAGCGCCTCGCGAGCGCGCGTCATGCCCACGTAGAACATCCGGATCACCGCGTCGCGGGGAGGCCCGTATCGCTGATAGGCCGCGTCGCCGGCCTGGCTCAAGTCCGGGAACAGGACGACGACATCCGCCTCGCCGCCTTTGACGGAATGGATC
>JARKOC010000307.1 GCA_029975915.1 Bryobacteraceae bacterium | reverse complement strand
TGACGCGCCAGCTGTTCCGCCGTGCGCGCCGCCGCAGCCGCCTTCTCCAGTGCCTCGCCTCGTTCGTTGGTGCGGGCCAGGGCGACCAGTGCGTTTTCCACGTCCTGCAACGCGCCGAGCACCGTCTTTTCATAGTTCACCAGAGCCTGTTCGCGTACCGCATCCTGAATCTCCACCTGGCTGCGCAGGCGTCCGGCGTTGAAAATGGGCGCGGTAATGCCGGCAAGCAGGGAGTACGTCGCGGAGCCGCTGTTGCCGAGGGCGCTCAGGGTCAGCGCTTCCAGGCCGATGGAACCTGAGAGCGTGAAGCTCGGATACCGCGCAGCCTCGGCAATCCCGACGCGGGCGGTTTCCGCGGCCAGCTTCCGTTCGGCAGACCGCACGTCCGGTCGCCTGCGCAGGGTGTCGGCGGGGATGCCGACGGCGATCTTTTCGGGCACTGCCGGCAGGCCGCCGGCCCCTGCAAGACGGGCATGCAGCGTTCCGGGCGTCTTGCCCAGGAGTATATCCAGGCGGTGTTCCGCCTCTGCCAGGCCGATCTCCAGTCTTGGAATCAATGCCCGGGTCTGCTCACGGCTGGTGCGGGCCTGTTCCACGTCCTGACTGCTGACGAGGCCGGCCTGTGCCCGCCAGGAGGTCAACTGCAAGGTTTCCGTCTGGCTGGCGAGATTGTCGCGGGCTATGCGCAGCAGGATCTGCTGGGTACGAACCTCCACGTAGTTCCGCGCTGTTTCGGCCACCAGCGTGACACGGGTGTCCTGCAGGCTCGCTTCGGACGACGACAGGTCGGCCTCAGCCGCTTCGACACCGCGGCGCACGCCGCCGAACACGTCCAGTTCCCAACCGGCGTCAAAGCCGGCGCTGAACAGTTCACGCGTGTCCCCGCTGCCGGTATCCTCGCTGGAACGACTGCGCCTGTAACTGCCTGACGCAGTCACGTCCGGGAAAAAACCGGCTGCGGCAACCACTCGGCGTGCGCGAGCCTCGCGCACCTTTGCCCGGGCGCTGCGCAGATCCGGACTTCCCCGCAGGGCTTCTTCGACCAGTTCGGACAGCAACGGATCGTTGAGGGTACGCCACCAGCTGCTGAGATCGCCGACGGCATCGTCCGGCGTTTGGGGGATTGCTGTCCTCTCGATCCGATTCCAGGACGCGGGCACGTCCGGCGTCGGCTGCACATAATCCGGTCCAACAGCAACGCAGGCCGTGAGGCTGAGTGCGAATAATACAACCGGCGTCGGGGAGAGAATCATCGCTTTCATGGAATTATGCCTTATTTTTCAGATTTGATGGCGCCGACGCTCCCGACGCCATGTCCAACCGCCGGGAACCGCATTTGATTGTGGCAAAATCCGCAAAAGCGGACCCCATGGCATCCTCTGAGTGTGCAGTCAGCCGTACATACAGTCTTCCTATTATCACGAATTCACAACAAAAAAAACCCCTGCTGAAAACATTGTTCAGCAGGGTTCGTAGTATCGCGCGAAAAAAATAGCTGGTTTCCATCCGGAAACCAGCTAATAACTCGCCATCATACTATGTCCGGTGAGTGAGTCTGGTACAGGTTTGTTGCCTTCATCAAGAACGTTCCTGACTTTCCAGAGAAATGAGTGGGGAGAAAACGGTTTCGAGACAAGGTGACAGTTTTCCGGTATCCCCTTCTGTTCAACGATATCGGCGGTGTATCCGCTGATGAAGATGGTTTTTATGTCGCACTTGATCCTTCTGATTATGTCGAATAATTCCTTGCCGTTTCTCTTCGGCATGATCACGTCCAGTATCAGGAGATCCACCTCTTCCTCGTGCGCCGCGAAAATGTCCAGCGCGTTATAGCCGTCAATGGCGGTGATGACCTTATAGCCGTGCTTCTCGAGAAGCGAGCGCGTCATCTCCCGCACTTCCGGTTCGTCCTCAACGAGCAACACCGTTTCCGCACCCGGTGGAGGATAGAACTCTTCGGCGGGATTTTGTTCCACTCCCGCCTCCCTATCCAGAATCGGGAGATAGATGCGGAACGTGGAACCTTCCCCCGGCTCGCTGTAGACGCTGAGAAAACCGCCGTGCTGATGGATAATGCCGTATGCCGTCGATAGGCCGAGCCCGGTCCCCTTCCCCACTTCCTTGGTGGTGAAAAACGGCTCGAACACCTTGAGTCGCGTTTCCTCGTCCATGCCGCAACCGGTATCGGAGACCGAGACAAGGGCATACCTTCCCGGAGAGCCGTATCCGTTCATGGTCACGAAGTAGTTGTCGACGAATGCGCTTTCCGTTTTTATGGTAAGCAGACCTCCATCGGGCATGGCATCGCGGGCGTTCGTGGCCATATTCATGAACACCTGTTCCAGGTGTCCGGACACGCCCAGTACCGGAAGCTTCCCATCCTGGAGGATGGAACGAAGTTCAATGTCTTCCCCGATGAGACGCTTCAGCAACGTACCGAGCTTGTGGATGCATTCATTCAATTCCATCGGCTTCGGATTCATGGGTTGTTTCCTGCTGAATGCAAGCAAATCACGGGTCAGGTGCGATGCCTTTTCCGCCAGCATGGATACCTGTTTCGAGAAGTGAAGAGACTTTTCGTCATGGAGTCTTTCCTGGAGCAGGTGCTCGAATCCGATGATTGCCGTCAGAATGTTGTTGAAGTCATGGGCTATTCCTCCCGCAAGCTGGCCGACGGCTTCCATTTTCTGCGCCTGCAGATACTTCCTTTCAAGCTTCTTCCGCTCGGTGACATTGCGGCTGATACCCCGATAGCCGTGAAATATTCCGTTTTCATCA
>JARKOC010000303.1 GCA_029975915.1 Bryobacteraceae bacterium | reverse complement strand
TCTCGATTCTCGGCGCAAGATCGAGGGTGCAGTGGACCAGATGTTGCGGTCGATTCGATCGAAGAAGGAAGATCGGAAGTCTTCGAGTTACCTGTATGCAGAGTTGATTGCGAAGTGCAGGGGCGAGGGAGCGGAGTCTCTCGTCGTGATTCCTGATGGCAAACTGCACTTGCTGCCATTCGGAGCGCTGGTGGGGACCGATGGGAAGTACCTCGTCCAGACGACCCGGGTGTTCACGTCGCCCTCGGCGACAGTTCTTCACGTCCTGCGCGATTCTAAGCGCCCGCAGGCGTCCGGTCCGAACCCGATCTTCGCCTTGGGTTACACCTCCCGTCCCGATGCACCTCCCAGCGGAAGTACGAGCCGAGGTGCTTTCGACATCAGCAGCGCGGCTCTCCAGCCATTGCCGTTCGCCAAGGAAGAGGTCCTGGCCGCTGCGTCCGCCGGAGGCAGCGGCAGCGTGACGCTGACGGGCGAGGACGCCTCGGAAGCCAAACTGAAATCGGCTCCGCTGTCGAGGTTTCGAGTCCTGCACTTCGCAGCTCACGGCGTCGGCAGCGACATCTATCCAGAACGCGCCGGCATAGTGATGCGCCCTGGAAGCGCGTCGGAAGACGGACTCTGGCAGCCGCGCGAGATCCGACGTCAGGAATTGCGGGCCGACCTGGTCACGCTGTCCGCCTGCGAAACTGCGGTTGGGCGGTTGGAGGGGCAGGAAGGGGTTGCGAACTTGGCAAGAACTTTCATCCTGGCGGGCGCAAAGAGTGTTGTGGCCAGCCTCTGGATGGTCGACGACCGATCCACGGCGACGCTGATGAGCAAGTTCTACAGCCATGCAACAAAGGGAAAGAGCGTCGCCGTGGCGCTTTCCGATGCGCAAAGAGAGATGATTCAAGAGTTTGGTGAGAACTTCTCTCCGTATTACTGGGCCGGTTTTCTGGTGATAGGCGATGGCACACGACAAATCGACTTCGGCGCCACCAAGACTGACAAGAGAGCAGCGAGCCAGCGTTTACGATAAGGCTTGCGGCAAGATCAGCAAGCTTTACTTCGACCCGGATTTCCGAGGAGTGGACTGGCTCCGCCTTGTCGCTGAAAATCGCGAGGCAGTCATCAGCGAGGCGGAGCCCGAGCGCTTTGAGACAGCAGTGCACGACGTGGTTCGACAGCTTGGCACGAGTCACACCGGGTTCTTTCACGAGTCCGTGCGCCGGGTTCCGGCCCGGTTGGCGATCGGAGCCACCTGCGTGCGCGATCCATCTGATCCCGACCACTGGGTCATTCGAGACGTTCATCAGGGCGGACCGGCGGCAAAGGCAGGGATTCGGCCCTGTGACGTTTTGATGCGCATCAATGGGACCGCGTGTACTCCACCAACCCAACCCATGTTCCCGATGGGAACCACCGCGTCGATCCGGGTCAGTCGCGACAGAACTGAGATCGAACTCGCAGTCGCTGTCCCCGCCCCCCGATCCAAGAAGCAGCCGCACGCCGAACCCGAGGCCGTGCTTTCCTCGCGAATGACAAGTAATGTCGGCTACATCAAAGTGGCGGTTCTGCCCGGTCTGTTTGGAATCGATGTCTCTCGTCAGATGGACCGGGCCTTCGATGAACTTCGTGACTGCGATCGGTTGGTGCTGGACCTTCGTGGCCACCTGGGTGGAGGCCTGGCGGTCCTCCATCTGATGAGTCATCTCACCGCGGAACAGATTCCCGCTGGATACACTCTGACCCGCCGGGGCGCCGAGGAGAAGAAGCAAAAGGACCAACTGCCGCGACTGGACCGGTTGCCGAAACACAAGTTCTGGGGACTTCTCTCAATGGCGATTCGATACGGAGGGCGGGATTCTTCCATGGCCTTGGTCACCGAAGGGCTGGGGCCGAAGAAGTGCCATGGCCGAATCGTGATTCTTATCAACGAGGGAACGATAAGCGCTGGGGAGATGGTCTGCGCGTTCGCCCGTGAGCGCGGGCTCGCCAAACTCGTAGGCACCACGACGGCTGGGCGATTGATCCCGGGCTCCGGCTTCAAGGTCGGCCACGGGTACAGGGTCATCTTCCCCAAGGCTGCGTATGTGACGTGGGATGGCCAATCGTATGAGGGACGCGGGATCGCGCCGGACATTGAAGTTGCCTGGTCGTCCGAGTCCTTCCGGCAGGGAAGGGACAACCAGTTGGAGGCCGCGATTGA
>JARKOC010000276.1 GCA_029975915.1 Bryobacteraceae bacterium | reverse complement strand
TTGGCGTAGTAGCTCTGCTGCTGGGCGCGGGAATGCTCCTCGTGGCCGTCCGTGGACAGCCAGCTCTGGGAGAGATAGAAATCGAACGGCCCCTTTTTCATCCCCCCTGAAAGACTCTGGCTGAAGGTGGCGTGGCTGCCGCCGCTGAAGTCGAGCACGGCCTCCTGCCCCTCTTCCTTCAGATAGCGGGGCCGGACGTTGATGGAGGCATACCCGCTGCCGAACTGGGACGGTTGCGGGCTTTTGTAGACCTCGATGCCTCCGATGGTGGATACGGAGATGCCGTCGCCCAGGACCTGGCCGAACAGCGCGCCAAAGCGGGGAACGCCGTCGAACTGGATGGCGAAGTCGGAGCTGGGATGGCTGGCGCCCCGGCCGCGGATATACAGGCTGTGGCTGGTCTGGCTTCCGATGAGGTTCTTGCTCTGGGACATGACGCCGGGAACATCCCGCAGGGTCGACGCGAAGTCGTAGGAATTCTGTTCCTTGATCCGGTCTTCGGTAACCACGTTGTACTGGGTTCCGTAGCGGGTGGTTACGGGCGTCACGGGATCGCCGCAGGGGGCGCCCGTGACGGTGATTTCCTCCAGCGCCGTCTGCCCGTCTTTGGTATCTTTCTCGGCCGCGAACGCCATCGGCGCGATGAATAATCCGATGCACAGGAACACTGGAATTCGTTTCAACAGCGCTCTTCGTGTCTTTCTCCCGCATCCTCTCTCCAGTGGGCCTCTTTTCATGCAATACCTCCTCCCTCGTCGTTTTCTCCTCATATTCACTACAATTCGCCATCATTCGCGCGCCGTCCACCCCTGTTCTTTACCCTGCCGCCAGGGCGAACTTTATGGGGATTCTGAAGGAAACGGATTCTCCTTGCATGGCATGGCGGGGCGGGGGAGGGAATGAACCCACATCGCGCACCGCCCGTATCCCCGCGTTGTCGAGCATGGAGTTGCCCGATGATTTCGTCAGGGAAACACCCTGCAGTTCGCCGCGGCAATTCAAAGAAAAGGAGACGACCACCGAACCGTGAATCCCCAGCTTTCTCGCGGCATGGGGGTATTCCTTGTGGCGCTCGATCAATGAGCGTATGGTTCGGCTGTATTCGGCCAGGGCAGCCTTGGTTCCTTGCCCGTCGCCGTTCCGGGTTTCACTTCCTTCACCTTCAGCGCCATGGCGGTCTCCGGCGCCTTCCTTTGCCGCTCCCAACGGCGTTCCCGCTGCCTTTTCTCCGGCAGCCGGGGCCGTTATCGCCGCTCCCGCCAACGGTGTCCCGGCATGCATCTCATTTACGGGTATCGCCTTGTCCTTTTCAGGATTGATAGCGCTGAAAGGCTGGCTCTGTTTCTTCTGAGCGGTATGTTCGATGGCGGGACGGACGCTTCGCTCCGATGTCCTTCCTGTGCGGTTCAGGGGTGTGCCCTCGGCCGGCCGTTGATAAACCGGAACGGGCGCCGGGGACGTTTTGTGACTGCCTGCCGTCTCGATGGCACTCAGGTCGATTTCAATCACGGCGGGCTTGTGCGGCGTACGTTCCGCATTTTCTCTCAGGAGGGCAA
>JARKOC010000221.1 GCA_029975915.1 Bryobacteraceae bacterium | reverse complement strand
GGAGATGGCGCTCCTGAAGCTGGAACCCGCGAGCCCCATCCAGGCATATCTCCGGGAAATCTCCAAGGCGGGCCTGCGCTCAGCGGACCTTACCCGGCAACTGCTCGCCTTTGCCCGCAAGCAGACCATCGCGCCAAAGGTTCTGGACCTCAACGACACCGTCGCGGGCATGCTCAAAATGCTCATGCGGCTCATCGGCGAGGACATCGATCTGCTCTGGAAACCCGCGGCCAACCTGTGGCCGGTGAATCTGGATCCGGCCCAGATCGACCAGATACTGGCCAACCTGGTGGTCAATGCCCGCGACGCCATCGCCGGCGTCGGCAGTATCACCATAGAAACGGGCACGGCGGATTTTGATCAGGCATACTGCGATCGAAACGACGGATTCCTTCCCGGGAGATATGTGCTGCTGGCGGTGAGTGACAATGGGTGCGGCATGGACAAGGAGACTCTGGCGAGGCTTTTCGAACCCTTCTTCACAACCAAAGAGGTCGGGAAGGGAACCGGCCTCGGCCTGGCAACGGTGTACGGCATCGTGAAGCAGAATTCCGGGTTTATCAACGTGTACAGCGAACCCGGCACGGGCACGACCTTCAGGATTTACCTGCCCCGCTACGAGTCGGAGCAGGCGGTCGCGGAAGAAAGGATCACAGCGGTCGAGGCTCCGCCCGGAACGGAAACCGTGCTGCTGGTTGAGGACGAGGACTCACTGCTTGATCTCGGCACGCTGCTCCTGGAAGATCTCGGCTACACCGTATTGGTTGCATCCTGCCCGAACCGGGCGCTCCAGCTTGCCGAAGAATTCCCGGGAGAGATTCACCTGCTCCTCACCGATGTGATTATGCCGGAAATGAGCGGACGCGACCTTCGGGAACGACTCGCCGCATCGCGGCCGAACCTGAAAAGCCTGTACATGTCCGGCTATACCGCCGAGGTCATTGCACACCACGGCGTCCTTCATCAGGGCGTTCACTTCCTGCAGAAGCCGTTCTCCGTTCAGGACCTGGCCGTAAAGCTGCGCGAGGCCCTGAACGGATGAACCTTACCGATCTCCGCCGATTAGTGTGCCCAGTGAGCCGAGGATCGATCCTTCGTCCTTGCCGCCGCCCCGCTGGGG
>JARKOC010000214.1 GCA_029975915.1 Bryobacteraceae bacterium | reverse complement strand
GGCAAGAGTTCCCTGCTCCGCATCCTGGCCGGGGTGGACAAGGACTTCATCGGCAAGACCATCCTTTCTTCCGGCATGACGGTCGGCTTCCTGGAGCAGGAACCGCGGCTGGACCCGGAAAAGACGGTGCGGGAGGTCGTGGAGGAGGGTGTGCAGGGGACGGTCGACCTGATGAATGAGTTCAACCGCATCAACGAGCGTTTCGCGGAACCCATGTCCGACGACGAGATGGCGGCGCTGTGCGAGCGGCAGGCCGAGGTGCAGGAAAAGCTGGACGCCGTGGATGCCTGGGACCTGGATTCGCGCCTGGAGATGGCCATGGACGCCCTGCGCTGCCCTCCGCCCGAGACGAACACGGCAACCCTTTCCGGCGGAGAGAAGCGGCGGGTGGCACTGTGCCGCCTCCTGCTCCAGCAGCCCGACATCCTCCTCCTGGACGAGCCCACCAACCATCTGGACGCCGAGTCGGTGGCCTGGCTGGAGCACCACCTGCAACGCTATCCCGGCACCATCATCGCTGTGACACACGACCGCTACTTCCTGGACAACGTGGCCGGCTGGATTCTGGAGCTGGATCGGGGGGAGGGGATTCCCTGGAAGGGGAACTACTCCTCCTGGCTGGAGCAGAAGGAAGATCGCCTGCGACGGGAAGAGAAATCCGAGAGCGAGCGCCGCAAGACTCTGCAGCGGGAACTGGAGTGGATCCGCATGTCGCCCAAGGGGCGCCATGCAAAGGGCAAGGCACGCATCACCTCCTACGAGGAACTGTTGGGGCAGGAGGGCGAAAAGAGGGCCAGGGACCTGGAGATCTACATTCCGCCCGGACCGCGGCTGGGCAAGGTGGGGGTGGAGGCGGACGGGGTGAGCACGGGGTACGGAGACCGGCTTCTCGTGGAGGATCTGTCCGTCACCCTGCCGCCCGGCGGCACCGTGGGCGTCATCGGTCCCAACGGCGCGGGCAAGACAACCCTGGTCCGCATGATCACCGGCCAGGAAGCGCCCGACAGCGGCGTCATCCGGGTCGGTGACACCGTGAAACTGGCCTACGTGGATCAGAGCCGTGACGCGCTCGATCCGGAAAAGAGCATCTGGGAAGTGATCTCCGACGGCCAGG
>JARKOC010000195.1 GCA_029975915.1 Bryobacteraceae bacterium | reverse complement strand
TGCTGAAGAATCTCGAACTGTCGGGAAGCGTATACAACCTTTTCAATACCGGCTGCTCCGTCCCCGTGGGCGGAGAATTCATCCAGGACAGCATCCGGCAGGACGGCAGGATGTTCCGGGTAAAGGCGACCTGGAGGTTTTAGACGGCGGAGGATTCCCCGGAATGACTGCGCAGTTTACATGATATCGTCATTCCGGAACAAGGGACAAACACGTGCAAACCATGAAGAACCTATTGCGGTCAATGTCCATCAGGAACAAGCTCATTGCGATTACGCTGCTTACAAGCGTAACCGCGGTACTGTTCGTTTCGCTGGCATTCCTCATCAACGAGGTAGTCTCCTTCCGTATTGGTGTTGGACAGCAACTGGGAGTCATAGCCGATATCATCGGCAAGAACAGCGCCGCGGCCGTTGCGTTCAACGATCCGGACTCGGCGCGGGAAACCCTGGCCGGCCTGAGCGCAAAGCCGCATATTCTCGGGGCCTTTATCGTAACCAATGACAACAGGATCTTCGCCGACTACGTCTCACCCCGGGTGCATGCCCGGCATCGCAGGCCTGCCGCCGAGACGGGCACCGCACGCATGACCGACAGTTGCGGCATCCTCTGTCATGCCGCGAAAGCTTCCCCTGCAAAACGCTTCCCCCACCCCCCCGTGGAAGTGATTATTGCCGGCATTGCCCGGGAATCCCAATCCTTCTGGGACACGGATGGGACCCTGGAAGCGGTGGCGCCGATTGTGGTGAACGGCCAGACCCTGGGAATGGTCGTGATTCAATCCGATTCGGAGGAATTGTATACGCCGCTGCGGTGGGCCTTTTTCATTATCCCGCTCGTGCTGACGGGCGCCTTCCTGCTTGCCTTCCTCATGTCCAGAAAGCTCCAGAAGGTCATCTCCGGGCCGATCCTTCAACTGGCGGACGTGGTGAAGCGCGTTACCCGGGAGCACGACTACTCGCTGCGGGCGAAGAGCGAGAACGACGACGAGACGGGCACGCTCATTGCAGGCTTCAACGAGATGCTGGAACGGATCCGGGAACGGGACGAGCAACTGGAGCGCGCCAACGAACATCTGGAGGAGATGGTGGCGATCCGCACGGAGGAACTGAGCGATACCAACGACTCCCTGCGGCGAACGGTGGACGAGGTGTGCAAGGCGCGCGAGGAGGCGGAAGCGGCAAACGCGGCCAAGTCCCAGTTCCTCGCCAACATGAGCCACGAGATCCGCACCCCCATGAACGGCGTGCTCGGCATGACCGAACTCCTCCTTGCCGGCAACCTTTCGGAGAAACAGCGGAAATACGCCGAATCGGTCTACCTGTCGGCTGAATCGCTCCTGGGCGTCATCAACGACATCCTGGACTTCTCCAAGATAGAAGCGGGCCGGCTCGAACTGGAGTACGTGTCCGTCAATGTCCGGGAAACCGTTTCCCAGACCGTCGAGCTCTTCCGGACAAAGGCTCGGAAAAAGGGCGTCACCCTGTCGATAGCCGTGGGCACGCATGTGCCGGAATGGGTGATCGGCGACCCGACGCGGCTGCGCCAGGTCCTGATCAACCTGGTGGGAAATGCCGTCAAGTTCACCGAGCGGGGTGAGATATCCGTATCCGTCTCCAGCGTGGAGGAAGGAGACGGCCGCTTTCTCATCTGCTTCGAGGTCCGGGACACGGGAATCGGGATCCCCCCCGAATCCCTGGATTCCATCTTCAACTGCTTCACCCAGGCGGACGGCGCCACGAACCGCAAGTACGGCGGCACGG
>JARKOC010000194.1 GCA_029975915.1 Bryobacteraceae bacterium | reverse complement strand
GTCCAGCGGCAGCGGGTCCTGCCCCGCAGCGATCCGCTGCACCGCGGACGCTTTCAACATCTCGACCTCGGCCGGGCTTTGCGCCGAACCCACATGCTCGATAGCTCGGGACCCACGCAGCGACTTCCACACGATCGGACCAGCCGTCGCCCCCGACCCGGTGATCACCGTCCGCACAGACGCCACACTGATAGCTTCACAACCCCCCAATGAGTGCGCAACCCCAAACACGACACACCTCGCCAATCCCATGATCAACATCGAAACCGGGAATCGTGGCCCAAGTCAGGTCACCCAAGCCGCCCAACACCTCGGAACCGTTCCCGCCCGCATCAGCGAACTCGAACGCGGCACCCGTCTCAACATCCCCCTCGCAAACGCCTACCGCGAATACCTCAACGCCGCTTGACATCCATAGGAGCATCAGACCCGCATCGGAGCGTGTCTTTCCAGTACCGGGCCGATCGGGCCCGCCGTCCCCTGCACGGCGTCGACCAGCAACTCACGAAAGCCAAGGACGCGGCCGCGGGGAAGACCCCGGTGAAACGCAACCGGTTCATCACCTTGTCCGGGGCACGTCCGTCAATCAACCGGGAACTGGAGACCAAAGCCCGGACGCTGGCCGGGTGGAAATCGTATGTGACCAATCTTGATCGGCCGGCGGAGTTCGTGATCGGCGCGTATCACCAGTTGTGGCATGTCGAACACGCGTTCCGGATGTCCAAGAGCGATTTGAAAGCCCGCCCGGTCTACCACCATAAGAAGGAATCGATCGATGCTCACCTGGTCGTCGTGTTCGCTGCGCTGGCCGTCAGCCACCACATCGAACAAGCCATCGGCTGGACCATCAAGAAATTCGTGCGTACCTTCCGTCAATACCGCGACGTCACCCTCACCCTCGCCGGCCAGACCATCACTGCGAGCCAACCCATCCCCGCCGAACACACCGACACCCTCGCCAAGATCAACAACTCAGATGCGCACTAAAATGAGCCAAGTCGGGTTGTAACTACGGATCATCGCGGTCACGTGCTCCGCGGCACAACTGGCAGCCAGTGTGACACATCCTCCCGAGGCTTTCGTGGCCGTAAGATCGCATTTGAGCCAGTAGCTAATCGCGACGGGTTTTCGGATGATCGGCAG
>JARKOC010000293.1 GCA_029975915.1 Bryobacteraceae bacterium | reverse complement strand
GGCCAGCGCTCGAACCAGTGATTCGGCCCGTCGTCGGCCGCCGAAACGCGCAGGTTGAAGGTCATCAGGCGCATGGAGAAAGACTCCTGAAAGACAGCGGTCAGCCCAGGACAAGACCGGGATTGTTCCGGCTGAAAGCTGGATAGTCAGCCTTCGGAATACGGGGGTGGAAAGCCCCCTTTCCTCCAGACACGCAGATCATCGGGAACCTCCCGGCCATCGGGCGTTGCCCAGCCACCGCCACGACGGGGGCGGTCGGGTTCTGCGGGCGCAGTCCGGTCATGGCCACAACCACGGATAGCGGTTGAGTCAGGGGAGCGCATGATCATGGCCTCAGTTTAGCACCGTTGCCCTGTTTTGAAGATTGTCTGCCGTTGTTGAGACCCAATAACCAATGGCGCGGGTGGCCGGGCAGACCGCCTGGGCCATCGCCGCCCCGCTACGGCGTGGACCTCCAGGCGCTTCTGGCGCTCAACCACCTGGGCGACAGTCCGGTGCTGCGGCCGGGCGACCGCCTGATCATCCACCTGGGCGAGGGACAAGCGTCGCCGGCCGCGATCGCGATCCAGCGAGTCACACGCGCGCGCCGGAGACGATGCAGCGCTTCCTGGCGCTGCTGGGCGTGGGCGCGTTCCTGGCGGCGGGCGTGGTGATCGCCTGGGTGGGGCGTCATATCCGCCGCCCGGTCACACGCCTGACCGCGCCAGCCCGATGCACAGGCTTGTCTGGTCGGGCGGTTCGGGGTGTAGAAGCAGAATAAGACACAGTGAGTGGGCGAAATCAAGCGCATGGAGTCATCGTCGCCTGGTCGCGGATTGATGCACCTTCACAAAATAATCCGGCAACGGGATCGATACGCCATCTGTAGGGGCGGTTCGCGAACCGCCCCGGACGACCGCCGGTCGTCCCTACAACCGTCCGCAGCGTTACCGGATCAATTTGTAAACTCTCATCAATCCACGACTCTGAATAACAAGTCCTCCGGACTAAAAACGGCGGTTCAGTCCGGAGGACTTCCTGTCCTGAGTCGGAGATTTCATGAAGGTTAAGAAATTAATCGGGTAATCGGGCGAGTGCCAATGGAGTCGCGCGCCGGTCCACCGCCGAGGACTCAAGTCCCCGGCTACACAGTCAAAAAG
>JARKOC010000146.1 GCA_029975915.1 Bryobacteraceae bacterium | reverse complement strand
GCGCAAAAGCAGCAGACTCAAATCGCAGGCCGCCGGATAGTCATCAGCAAGGTAGAGGCGAAGGGATTCGGCCTTCCAGGAGGAAAGCCCCATGCCGTTCAATTCCAATTGCAGAGTGATGCGCGGGGTCTTGCCGGATGGTTGGGAGTATGAGGCGTCCAGTAGTGACAGGGGATGAACGGTCACGTCATAGCAGGTCCTGAAGCGGCACCTGGTCCCCTGCACCGGAACCGACCGGACTTCGGACCCGGTTGGAATCACCTGTGTCCGCGTAAGCCCCTCCTTGGGAGTAAAGGCGATGATGGTGGTCGCCGGGACCGGCCGCAGATGTTCCGGCTGCAGAGAGGTGATTACTTCATTGATGAACTCAGGAATGTCATCATCCAGCTTGCGCTGCAGCAGGGCGTTGAGAAAGGCGGTCCCCTCCAGCAGTCTCTCCACGCCGGAATCAGCCATGGAACCGGTAACCAGTGGGGCGAGATTGGGATGATTCCTGGCGAACCGGTCCGCCCATTCCCCAAGGAGCGCCCGTTCCCGGCGGTAGTAGTCGACAAAGTCATGGCCCGTTTTCGGCGGCGCGCCTTCCGGAGGCGAGGTAAGATGCTTGCGGTTCGGCAGTGTCTCCACCCGGAACAGGGCGCTGACCTGGCCGATGCTCTTGCCGGCAAAGTCCCAGGTGTTGAGGCCGAGTCGTGCTTCGGGATTGCCGATTCGTATCGGTTGCGCCTCACCTGCGGCAAGGACCAACTCCAGCTCAACTTCGAGGGGGTCGGTGAGGTAGAACCTCGTCAGGCTGGTGAGTTTGTCGTTGCGCGGTGTTCCCGGCAGCAGGTCGTTGAATTCCCGCCAGGCAAGCGGCCCGACGCGGATGCGGATTTTGCCCATCCTGTCCTCGATTTTGCTGCCGAGAACGGTGTCCATGCCGAGCCTGCGGCCGCTTACGAGCATGCGCATGCGCTGGTCGTCGGGTATGGGGACCATGTGCCGTATGTTCTGGATGACGGTGATGTTTTTCATGCCCAACGCATCACGCAGGATGGTTTTGAGTCCCATGGCCGAGCGGGGATACTGGGTCAGGATGCCGGTGTAGCGCAGCAGGCTGTTAGCCTCGGGCATACCAGAGGCCAGTTCCTTTTCTCCGAGGCCGATGAGGCACAGAAGCCGTTGCTTGTCGACGGGATTGTTTTGTTCGACGATGCGGATGATGAGGCGGTATTTGCTCCAGCACTGGAACCAGAGGTGGTAGAGGCGCTGGTGGATGATGTCCAGGAAGTCGCGGCATACCGATTCGTCGTTTGAGGCTTCGTCCATGAGGTCTTCGGTGTAGAAGGCGGGCAGGGGCGATGAAGCGCCGTAGAGGGCAAGAAAGGTTGTGGTGACGCGCAGATGGTCGCCGTCCTGTTCGACACCGGCCACGTCCGAGGCGGGAAAAGCCAGGGACAGTTCCGGCCGAACCCGGACCCGGTCCTGCCAGGGGATGTCCGGCAGTCCCTTTTCTCCCGCGGGATCGAGGAACCGCCGGGCAAGGCG
>JARKOC010000141.1 GCA_029975915.1 Bryobacteraceae bacterium | reverse complement strand
GAGCCTTTCCGCGGCCCGCTGGTCGAAGATGCCGCACAGGGGGCCCATGGTCTGGTAGGGCTCGTAGTCCTTCTTGTAGATATCCTTCATCTTCTTGCACACCGCCATGCACGGCTCGCCGCAGGTGGCCTGCTGTTTTGCTGCGATGGTCTCTTCATTGAACTGCTTCAGGTAGTGGTCCGCCACGAAGTTCCGGTGCAGGGCCGTCCGCTCCTCTTCGGTACGGTAGATGGTGCGGTAGTTGAACGCCAGAACCCTCCCGCCCATGGTGGCGTAATTCACGCCGAAGGTGCCGCCGGTTTGCAGCTTTTCGTCGTACCGGTACTTGCGGGTCGCTTCCAGGTCCTTTTCCACCAGCCGCAGGTTGTACTTGTCTCTGAACCACTGGTCGGCAACCCGGTTGTCCCGAAAGTCCTCGTGCACCACCGTTCCGCCGTAGATGACGGCCACGATGCCGTGGTTCCGGACCATGGCGGTGCCGAAACCGCCGCGGCCGGCCCAGGTGTCCACGTGGCTGATCGTTCCCCGGCTGATGGGGACCGACATGATTCCTCCCATGTCGGTATGCAGGGCAGCCGGGCCGGTGACCAGGATACGCGGGTCCTTCTCGTAGCGGGAACCGAACATGCCGAAGACCGTGTCCGTGAGGGAATAGACCCCGGTCCGCCCTGATTTCCAGACCGTCTCCACATCCAGGGGGACCACTTCCACCTCGATCTCCTCACCGTGCCGGCGGTTGAGATAGAGGACCGACGGCACGGCCGCCTTGCCCGCAAGGCTGAGCATGTTGATCCCCAGGTTGTCGAACACGAGCCCCGCCCCGCCCATGGAACTGATGAAGTACCCTTGCCAGCAGGGGGAAAACCCGGTCGCCACCAGGCGGTTCGAGCCCGGAAAGATGGAACCGGCGAAGATGCCCACCCCGAAGTTGAGGGTCCCATACTCCTCGGTCAGGTGGATGCCCAGGTCTACCGGCCCGAAATAGCGGTCAAGGCCGTACTTCCTCGTTCTGTAAAAGCCGGTTGCCGGGTCGACAAGGAGAACCCTCTGATGCATGTTCATGCCCCTTCCGAAATAGTTTCCGCTGCCTTGAC
>JARKOC010000131.1 GCA_029975915.1 Bryobacteraceae bacterium | reverse complement strand
GGAATCCATCATCCAGCCGCGCAGAAAGCGGAGATAGCTGTTCTTGATGCTCCTGCGGGCGGTTATGGTGTGACTCTGCCAGTGGTGGAGCTGGAATTTCACCGACATGTAGTCGTGGAAGACCTCTGCCCGCTCCTGAGCTGACGTGATTCCGTCCAGCCTCTGGAACAGGAAGCGGTTGGCCTGTCGCACCCCCTGGATTTCAAGCGGTTTCGGGTGCTCGTTGAAGTGCCGCGAGGCGATGACCCACGGCGGGAGATTGCAGAGATTGAAGCCTTGTCCGGTCATGGATTACCGCCTTCTGGGCATCATGATTCAGAGCAGCCGCGCCAGTTCGAGCAGCGTCGGCCTTATCTCGCCGGAGGCGCAGTAGACCTCGAATCCCAGGCGGGACATCTCCACTTGGGGCGCGGGGCCGATCCGGGCGCAGACAATGGCCGCGCAGCCGTCGAGCGCCTCGGCAATGGCCCGCAGCAGGTGGCCGCGCAGCGGGTGCTCCTCGTCGTAGCTGCAGTAGCGTTCGATCGCCTTTTCGTCCACCAACTCGACGTCAGTCCCGCTCACCTCGAAGATGAGAAAACGTTCCGCATGGCCGAAGTGCTGGTTGATGTCCCTGCCGTCCTTTGAAGCAACCGCGAATAGCATCGTAGTATCCCTCCTGGGGGGCGCGGCGCGCCGCGCCCCCGTGGAATTACATCATGACCGGCTCAAAGGTGAAGCACTTCTTGGCGCAGGTCCTGCCGCACGCCTGGCAGCCGATGCAGTTGCCGGGGTTGTCGACCTTCATGAACATCTTGGCGGAATCGTCCTCGTCCACTTCCTCGAAGGCCAGGACTTCGTGGGCGCAGACCTTGAAGCAGCGGCCGCAGCCGATGCAGATATCCTCGTCGATGCTCATGACGAACTGCGGCGTGTATTCGGTCTTGTTTCTACGTGTTCCGGTAATGTACCCCATGATCGTATTCCTCCGTTGGTGTTTAGTTTGGTTTTCCCCCTCACCCGGCCCTTGGCCGCCCTCTCCCTCATGGAGAGGGCAATCGACCCTATCCCTTCTCCCTGAGCGAGAAGGCGCCCGAAGGGGCGGATGAGGGGGAGATGGTTCTCTCATCGATTGTTTTCCATTCCTACTCCTCATCCATGAATGATCCGGAAACCCCGCTGTTCATGGCCTTTCTGAGCCAAGGCGGAGGATTTCCCCGCAGCACCTCCTGCAGTTTGCCGATGACCTCGGACACCGCAATTTCCGCGTTGGTCTTCATGGGGTGGATCTTCCTCGCCACCAGTTTGGCCGCCGCGGGCCCGCCGATCTGCACCGTGTAGACGATGGCGCAGCCGCTGATGGCGTTGGCGCGGGCG
>JARKOC010000118.1 GCA_029975915.1 Bryobacteraceae bacterium | reverse complement strand
GCTGTTTTATGACCGGGCCGCCCTGGAGCGGCTCCTCGTGAACAAGGGAGTCGTCGCGATACTGGGCAGGGCGGGATACCGTGAGGCCTGTGATGTCGACGGACTGTTGTCCGCGTTCGCGTCCCGCTTCGGTTCCGGCGGTGTTCCCCACGAAATCGGGCTTATCCTTGGCTATCCGCTCAAGGATGTGGCCGGCTTCATGGGACTGGGCCAGCTGCGGTTCAGCTGCCAGGGGCCGTGGCGGAT
The DNA here is from genome assembly GCA_029975915.1 of Bryobacteraceae bacterium. The sequence goes on along the minus strand of JARKOC010000118.1, from coordinate 4,431 downwards.
CTACGGAAACCCCCGGGAGAGCCTTATGCTGGCGGAGAGTCATCTGCAGTGCCGCTGCCGGATGGCGGGGCGTTTGATGGTGGGGTGTGTGCCCTACGAGTGTCTCGGTTGTCCGGTCGGCGATAGCGGGTTACAGCGGGACAGCATTTTTTTGTCACATATATGAAAACGAAAATCAATATTACAAAAAGGAGGCGGACGATATGTGCGTCGCTCTGATAGGCGGGATGGATCGTCTTGAACGGCAGTACCTTGAGGAAGCGGCAAAATTGGGCATCGACCTCAGGGTTTTCACCAGGACCGAGGCCGGGATCTCCTCCAAGATCCGCAACGTGGACGCCATGGTCATCTTCACCAACAAGGTGTCGCACCAGGTGAAGAAGCAGGCGGTGAACATGGCTAAGGCCAACGACATACCGGTGTTCATGCACCATTCATGCGGGATTTGCACGCTCAGGGAGTGCCTGGGCTGTCTCAACACAATACAGGGAGGAGTGAGGAATGCGTAGGATTTTTAAGGGAATATTGCCGGTTGCAGCTGTTTTGGTCATGGCCGCGGGGACGGCCTTTGCCGCCCACCCGCTCATCACGGACGACACCGGGACCCAGGGAAGAGGAAAGTTCCAGTTGGAAGTGAACGGCGAATACGGCGACGACGGCGAGATCGAATTCGGGGTCAGGGCCGAGGAAACCGGCGCATCGCTGGAGTCGGTGTTTTCCGCGGGGATTACCGACTCGATCGATCTGGTCCTGGCCGTACCGTACGAATGGAGCCGGGCGAAAGAAAACGGGGAACTGACTTCGGACACGGACGGAATTGCGGACCTGTCCCTGGAGTTGAAGTGGCGGTTCTTCGAGAAGGACGGTTTCAGCCTTGCCTTCAAGCCTGCGGTAAACCTCCCTTCGGGGGATGTGGACAAGGGGCTCGGAACGGGCAAGGTCGGCTATGGCGCAACCCTGATTGCCACCCAGGAATTCGACCCGTTTGCGGTGCACCTGAACCTCGGCTATTCCCATACCCGCTTCAAACTGCAGGAGGACAGGGATGCCAACCGGTCCGACATCTGGCACGCCTCGCTGGCCGGCACGGCCGAAGTCATGGAGGGGCTCCAGGTGGTCGCCAACGTGGGGATGGAGACCAACCCGGACAAGACCTCGGATACGCCGCCGGCATTCTTCATCGGTGGGGCCATCTACTCGCTCACCGACTATCTCGACCTGGACCTGGGGGTCAAGGTGGGTCTGACGAAGCCTGAAACCGATGTTGCGCTTCTTGCCGGCGTGGCCGTGCGATTCTAGCCGTCAACCGGCGACGGAGCAGGGAGCAGGGAGCATGCGTTTTCCCTTTCCCTGATTCTTCCCCTCACCATGCACGTGAAAGGAGTTCCCATGATACCCCTCGGACTTTTAAGCCCCGGCGAATCGGGCGAGATAGCGGAAATACGGATGGGCGCGGCCCGATGTAGCGGGTCCTGCTGCTCAGGGCACAAACATGGCCATGCTCATGCGAGTCACGAGGCCGTAGTGCATCAGTGCTGCAAGGACAAGGAAAAGAGCGATGTCCGGGTGGAGGACATGGGCCTGAGGATCGGCAAGACGGTGGAGATTCTGAACAACGGCGGCGGGCCGGTCCTGGTGAAGGTGGACGAATCGAGGATTGCGGTGGCTCGTGGAATAGCGATGAAAATAATGGTCAGGAGGATGCATTGATGGATCTTTCGAAGTTGAAGCCGGGAGAGAAGGGAAGGATAACCTCCATCGGGGCAATCGGTCCCCTGAAGCGGAGGCTTATGGACATGGGCGTGCTGGTGGGTGAGGAGGTCCAGGTACTGAAAATGGCCCCGCTGGGCGATCCCATCGAGGTGAAGATAAAGAGCTATAACCTCTCGCTGCGCAAGAAAGAGGCTCAAGGGATATGCGTGGAGGTGATGGGATGAGCACGCAGGCGCATCAATCCGCGAACACTGTCGCCGGCGAGCAGCCAAAGGCGACGCTCCGTCCGGTGGAAAAAAGGACCACAACGGTGGCGGTCGCCGGCAACCCCAACTCCGGCAAGTCGACCCTGATCAATGCCATTGCCGGCACCAGGCTCCAGGTGGGCAACTGGGCCGGGGTGACGGTCGAGAAGAAGGAGGCGCTGTTCGAGTTCCAGGGGAGAAGGATCAGGCTGGTGGACCTTCCCGGCACCTACTCGCTCTCACCTTACACCCAGGAGGAGATCATCGCCCGCGACTACCTGGTGCGCGAGCGGCCCGACCTGATCGTCAACGTGGTGGACGCCACCAACCTGGAGCGCAACCTCTACCTGACCGTACAGCTGCTGGAGCTCGGCATCCCGGTTATCGTGGCACTCAACATCTACGACGAGGCCGAGTCCAAGGGGTACAAGATAGACGTGAAGGGGATCGAGAAGATGCTCGGCATCGCCGTGGTCCCCACCTCGGCGGTGAAGAAGAGCGGTCTGGACGCCCTGCTGACCGCCGTGCTCTCGACCGCCGACGACCTTCCGGGGCACGCTCCGAAAGAGCTGAGCTACGGAGAGGATATCGAGAAGGCCGCCGGGATGGTGAGCGGGGTGCTCCGGGCCGGCCGTTCCGGCCTGCTGGAGAAATATCCGAAACGCTGGCTGCTGCTCAAGCTGATGGAGGGAGACGGCCACGTGCGGGACGAGATCGGCGACGCAGGCGACGTCCCCCTGGACGAGGCGCTCCGGCACCTGAAGCAGGCCCACGGCGACGACATCGAGGCCATCATGGCCGACACCCGCTACTCCCTGGCCGCAGGACTTACCCGCGAGGTTCTCCGCAAGCCGGAACTGCGGAAGATGGAAATGACCGAAAAGATCGACCGGATCGTCCTGAACCGTTTCCTCGGCATCCCGATCTTCCTGGCGGCAATGTGGGTCATGTTCAAGCTCACCTTCGACCTGTCCACCCCTTTTGCCGACTGGCTCGACGCCATGACCGCCGGTCCCTTCAAGCGATGGGCGGAGGCCATCCTGGCTGGCGTCGGCGCGCCGGCCTGGACCGTGTCGCTGGTGAACGACGGCATCATCGCCGGGGTCGGTTTCGTGCTGGTGTTCGTGCCGGTCATCTTCGCCATGATGTTCTTCATCACCTTCCTGGAGGGGAGCGGCTACATGGCCCGGGCGGCCTTCGTCATGGACCGTGCCATGCCTTCCATCGGCGTGCACGGCAAGTCGTTCATCCCCATGCTGCTCGGGTGCGGCTGCATCGTGCCCGGCATCTACGCCACCAGGACCCTGGAAAATCCCCGCGACAAGGCCCTGACCGCGCTGCTGCTGCCGCTCATGTCGTGCGGTGCGAGCCTGCCGGTCTACGTGCTGTTCACCGGGGTGTTCTTCGCCGCCGGTTCCGGTACGGTCATCTGGTCCCTGTACGTCCTGGGCATCGTGCTCGCCATCGTCATGGGGCTTATCTTCAAGAAGACCCTGTTTCGGGGCGAGGCGCCCATGTTCATCATGGAGCTCCCCCCGTACCGGATGCCCTCCCTGCACAGCCTCTGCCTGCACACCTGGGAGAAGGGAAAGCACTTCCTGATCAAGGCGGGAACCTACATACTTGCCGTCTCCATCCTCGTCTGGTTCATGTTGAATCTGCCCTGGGGGGTGGAGAGCAAGAAGGACTCCTATCTGGGCAAGGCGGGACAGGTTATGGCGCCGGTATTCGAACCGCTCGGCGTCGGCACCTGGGAGGCGGCCTCGTCTCTCATCACCGGCGTCATCGCCAAGGAGATAGTAGTAGGCACCATGGGCGAGATCTACGCTCCGGAGGCGGCTCAGGAGTCGGGGGATGCGGCGGAAAAACCGACCCTGGGCGAGGACCTGAAGGAGGTCGTCGTCTCCTTCGGCGGCGCGGTCAAGGATTCCGCCGCCAACGTGGTCTCCACCTTCGGCGTATCCAGCCTGGCGGCCGAGGAGGAGGGGCAGTCGGCCCTGAAAGAGGCGGTCCGGAAGTCCTTTACGCCTCTTACCGCCTATGCCTTCATGGTGTTCGTCCTTCTCTACATGCCGTGCGTGGTGGTGGCCATCGCCATGAAGCAGGAATTCGGCACCTGGAAGTGGTTCGGCATCGCCTTCGCCTACCAGACGGCGCTGGCGTGGGGCATGGCGTTCATCATCTACCAGGGGGGGCGGCACCTGGGACTGGGAGGTTGAAGCATGGGAATCAGCGACATCATCATTGCCGGAATCATCCTCGCGGGAGCGGTGTATCTCCTCTACCACTCGGTCTGGAAGAAAAAGGGGCACTGCCAGGGGTGCAATCACGGGGCGTGCGCAAGGCGCTGACAGAGTGCTCCCGGCACGATCGTCCTGCCTCGGCGGATCAAAAAAGGGCGCGTGAAGCGGAAGTTCACGTGCCCTCGCCACTTTCGGCCGCGGAGGTCAACGCCTTCAGTATCCCGCACTGC
>JARKOC010000290.1 GCA_029975915.1 Bryobacteraceae bacterium | reverse complement strand
GTGGCGTTGTATGCGGATGCAGTTGAGGCGCCGGTACCGGAGGAGAGATAGATATCCACCCAGAGATCTGATTTTGCGTCGTAGGCCATCCCCTCGGGAGAACAGGCGGGCCGGAACGACAGGTCCCAGACCGATTCCGGCAGGATGTCTCCGGCAACGAACCCGGTCAGGGCATGGCCGCTGATAGCGCCGGCCGCTACGCACAGGCAGTGGAATCCCGCCACCTTTCGGCTGCTGTCTGCCGTGTAGCCGGTCGGGACGGTGGAATTGGCGGACAGCACCAGTTTGGGTGCGCTGCCGCCCTGCTGACAGGCGTATACGTAGAAATCCTTGCCCGCACGGTTGGCGGCGACGGTGTAATCTGTCCCGGCGGTGGTGTCCCAGGTGGCGGCCTGCGACAGATCAATGGATGCCTGTCCGGACAGGATGTAACCCATGCCTCCGATGTTGAGCGCCAGCTCCGACGGCGTGAGCACGGTATATCTGTCCGCGGCCGCGCTCCGGCCCTTGATTGCCCAGGCGATATCGCGGGAATAGTGGGCGGGGAGCGAGGCGATCGCCTGGAGCGCGCTGCGGCCGGACAGGTCGACGATGCGTCCTAATGATTCCATTCTAGGCACCTCCCCGGATATAGAGCCGGAACGCGGTCATGGGCGTAGCGCCGTTTACGACCTCGACCTTGATGGCTCGAGCAGCGATACGGACATATTCGAAGCGTATGCCCTCGCCGGCAGCGACTGCCAGTTCCGTCGGCGTGCCGTAATTGTCACCATCAGGCGAGGTATGGAATTTCATGGAGCACGCCTGATCCGCGTAAATATCGCCACCGATGGAACCCAGATTCCGAACGTCTATCGTCGCGGAGCGGGTTTCCGACGCAGCGAGGGGATCTGTATCGCGATGCAGCAGTTGCGATGCGAACGCACCGGGTTCTCGAATCACTTCAGGTTCCATAAATCAGCTCCTTTATCTACGGTGCGTCAACCGCACCCTGCCGTCATCCGGCGCGCCGGCTACCACCGACACGGCCGGCTGAGTATCGTTCTTTTTCAGTCCCAGGTGCTGGTTGTACAATTCCTCGTAGCTCTCGGCCAGGCGTCGGAACTCATCCACCTTGCTCCGGTAATTCACCACGTCCGCGCCGATGCTCGGGTCGTTTGTCTGCCCGAACGCCGCGGCCAGTTGCCGGAGACAGAAGGCCGCCGCCAGATTCGCGATACATTCCAGGTCTGTCTCGGGGAGGGAATCCTCATCGTGCATCACCGAATACAGCACCCGCACGGTTGCTCCCAGGGTAGGGGTGGCGGCCAACATCCGGAGTTTCACCGCGTCGGGGGTGCGGTAGTATTTCCAGTCCGAGGACTCCAGCAGCGTTTCCGGGACGTTCCCCACCGGGTACTCGATGCTCACTATCTCGGAGAGTCCCGGGCACCAGTCCGCCGGCAGATCGATATCAGCCGATCCCGAGCCCGACAGGTCCGCGCATTGCAGCCTGGGACGATGACGGCTATAGCGGTGCATCGCCTCGGCAATAGCGCCGTCATAGTCCGTGGGATCCGCGAGCTTGCCCGATGTGTCCTTTACCTTCGTGAATGTCAGGTCGTAGAGAGACATAATCCTTCCGGGAGAGGGCGGGTCCCGCCCTCTCGGTCTGA
>JARKOC010000108.1 GCA_029975915.1 Bryobacteraceae bacterium | reverse complement strand
CGACCTGCACGTCGTCGCGGCGGGCGCGCTGCCCCCGAACCCCGCTGAACTGCTCGGGCTGCCGCAGATGCAGCAGCTGCTTGCGGAGGCGTCGCGTCGCTATGACACGGTGATCATCGACGCGCCTCCGTTGCTGCCGGTGACGGACGCGGCCGTCTTGTCGCGGTTCACCGACGGCACGCTCGTCGTGGTCGGGAGTTCGATCGCCCGGCGTCCGCAACTCTCCAAGGCTCTGGAAGCCCTCGAAAGGGTGGACACCCGCATCCTCGGGCTGCTGCTGACGCGGGCCCGTGGGCACGATGCCGGTCACTACCGCTACGACTACTCGTACCAGCCCACCACCCGCGAGCAGGGCCCGGTCATCGAGCAGATTTCGGACGCTCATGAGCCTCCGGCCCGCGCCGCGAGGCGCAGCGATTCCTGGGCGGTTGTTGGATGATGACGACGGCAACAGCCGATCTCGGGGTTGGGCAGGGGTTTGGCAACCCTCAAGGAGCGCTTCATGATCAACTCGCACGACCTGGGATGGACAAGTTAAGCTGCCAACGGATCGCTTATCGGGGGAACGGCGAGACGACAGCAGAAGCATCGCAAGATCGTAACCCTCCGCGAAGCGCCCACCAGCGAACGCTAACCCCAGAAGAGGTCCATGGTGTCAGCCCTAAGATCGGCCGAGAGTGAAATGAAGGCTCTTGAAGACCAGTTCTTGCGCGCTAACGAAGAGCAGTCGGCGATGCCTGAATGCGTGCCTTACCGTTCTGGGACTCCCAGCCAGAGAGTCTCGTCGTGGCAGCGCGCCTATGCCTTCAAGCTGTTCTTGACTGATGTGCTGATCGTGGTCCTGTGTGCCTTCGGCGCGCAGTTGACCCGCTTCGGAGACACTTCGATGTTCCTGGAAGCCTCGCTTACCGACGTCCTTGGCTTCCGTATCGGCTACATATTCCTGTCGATTGGCCTGGTCGGTACCTGGCTTCTTGCCTTGAAGTTCGACGGTGCGTGGGATCGACGGGTGGTAGGAAACGGCTCTGCGGAATACAAGACGGTCATGCGGGCCACGCTCAGTACTTTCGGCGCGCTCGCAATAGCGGCCTTCCTCCTTCGGATGCCAGTCGCTCGTGGATACATGGTGATCGCGCTCCCTTGCGGTATTGTGCTGCTGCTCTTTGGGCGCTGGTTCTGGCGGCAATGGCTGCGTGGTCAGCGGAAAGTGGGACGCAGCCTCCACCGGGCGATCGTCGTCGGTGACCGTGCGAAGACCGGTCATGTCATTCAGCAGATTGCGGACGCGCCGGACACCGGTTACCAGATCGTCGGAGAGGTGACGACATCGAACGGGGGCCCTGTCGGATTCCTGCGGCCTGTCCCTGATTCCATCTACCGCGCCGTCGGGTATGACGAGATTCTTCCTCTTATCGACCGAACAGGAAGCGACACGCTGATACTGACGAGCTCGGATGTGTTGACCCCGGAGCGGACGCGACAGCTGGGGTGGCAACTTGACGAGCGCGATATCGAGTTGGTTGTCGCTCCGGCCCTGACCGACATCGCGGGACCGCGCATACACACCCGACCGGTGGCAGGCCTTCCCTTGCTTCACATCAGCTATCCCAGCATGGGCGGCACCAAGCAGGTGGTCAAGCGGGCGTTCGACATCCTGGCGTCGTTGGGGCTGATAGTCATCCTGTCGCCGGTTCTGGCAGTCGTGGCGCTCGGCGTGAAGGTCACGAGCCCTGGACCGCTGTTATTCAAGCATGAGCGCATCGGCTTGAATGGAAAGCCATTCAAGATGCTCAAGTTCCGTTCAATGGTCGTCGATGCGGATCGACAACTCAGGGGCCTACTTGAGCAGCAGGGGACAGACAACCGCCCTCTGTTCAAGGTCATGGATGATCCGCGCATCACACCGATTGGCAAATTCCTTAGGAAATACTCCCTAGATGAGTTGCCGCAGTTATTCAACGTGTTGAACGGTTCCATGAGTCTGGTGGGCCCGCGTCCGCAGGTAGCGGGAGAAGTGGCACTTTATGGCGAGTGGGACGGCCGGCGGCTTCTGGTGAAGCCGGGAATCACGGGCTTGTGGCAGGTAAGTGGCCGTTCGAACCTCGAGGGGGAAGATGCGATCCGTCTGGACCTCTATTACGTGGAGAACTGGTCGCTTATGAACGACCTCATGATCCTCATCAAGACAGTTCGGGCAGTTGCGGCGCCCGAAGGCGCTTACTAGCTCGCCTCGTAGGTCCTTAATTCCGTGCGGGCCCGAAGTGGCTCGAAAAGAGGATACTCGGCGAGTGGAAGGATCGCACGAGAATGGGTCGGGTGCGATGCGAAACACTTGCCGGGCGCCTGCGGCGAAAATTGGGCCCGGGCACGACCCCGAGAGGACTTCGGTGGATTCTCAAAGCGGAAGCGCGTCAGCGACTGCCGCAACCGGATTTTCGGGCCTGCAACAGATTGGGGAATAGTGCGGAATGACAGACGGTCCTTTGATGCGCCGGAACTGACGAGTAGTGTTCTGAGCGGTCTGGTTGCGCGTCTCTACCGACATGTTCACTCTCGGCTGAGGCCGTTGTTGATGGCTGTCATTTGGGGTCTTGAAGGTGGTCAGATGCGATCGGCGACGGCTCGGAGGCTCCTTCTTGAAGTACATGGTGTCGAAGTGGGTGCGCACTCTTACGGGTCGCTGTTGGTGCCGGGAATGGCCCAACCGGGTACGGTTGTGGGTCGGTATGTGTCCATCGGACCGAATGTCCGTCGGTACAACGCGCAACACCCGACGGGGAGCGCCTCACTTCATCCATATTGGTATAATCCAATCCTTGGTTTTGCGGACATTGAGCTAGACGTACCTCGGACTTCGCTGGTTATTGGTGATGATGCATGGATCGGCGCCAATGTCGTGATCCTCCCGGGATGCCAAAGGATCGGAGTGGGAGCCGTAGTGGGAGCAGGAGCGATCGTCACTCGAGATGTTGCCGACTTTACGATTGTGGCGGGGGTTCCGGCGAGGAGCATGGGCACCCGGCTAACGAGGGCAAAGCGAGATCGTCTCCTGAGCGAGAATCCCTGGAGCCGCGAGCCGCGAGAGTGCTACGAGATTCTCCGAGAAGTCGAGCGCTTGGATGATTAGGGCTCTCTCTCGACTTGTCCGGAGCAACCTCCCTATTCAAATCACCATTGCCAACTCAGTTGGCTTTGGCCTTACCTTCCTCACGATACCGATCGTTACGCGAGGGATCGGGAGTGTCGGTCGCGGCGAGACAGCTGCGGCTTTGGCTGCGTTTGCAGTAGTCCCAACCATCGTCGGACTGGGAATACCGCTTGAGCTTCGTCGCAGGTTCGCGAGTGGTCGGGATGAGGCGTCCACACGGGCAGGTCGTGATCTCTTCTGTATGGCATTCCCCGTATCAGCCGTTGTGGGGCTCCTGTTCGTGTGGACGATATACTCGGAGGTTTCCCGGGATCTGCAATTGATTGCCCTGCTGGGAATCGCGGCTACACCACTGGCCGCGAGTTGGGCCGCGGATGCGGGTGCGATGGTCGGATCCGGGCGATATCGGGCTGTCGCGGCTTTGCGGCTGGTCCAACCCCTCGTGACCCTTCTGGTTGTCGGCGGATTCGCGGCGTTCACCGAACTCTCGGCGCCAGTCGTTCTCGGGGCAGCGGTCGCCAGCATGGCCGTGACGGCTGCCTTCGGCTTCTCGCTCAACAGAGCCTCGATCCGTGGGGCCAGAGCAGACAGGCGTTCGTTGGCCTCTGCAGGCGCGAAGTACGCAGGTAGCGCCGTGGCAGAGTCGGCGTCTTCCCGTCTTGATCAGGCCATTGTGCTCCCTTTGATCGGTGCGAGTGCCGCTGGCCAGTACACGGTGGCCGCTGCTATCGGACTCTTGCCTCTGGCGGTGGGCCAGGCAATGGCCGCCGACTACTTCCGGGCGGCTGCTGTGGCTCGGACGTCCGAAGCTCTTGATGGCGTATGTCGGACTGCCATCCGCGAGGGATTGTCTCTCATTGCCCCGGTTTGCCTGATCTTCGTGACAGTTGCCGCTCCCCTTTGCCCGCTAGTCTTTGGAAGCGAGTTTTCGCAAGCAGCCAGATTGCTGTGGCTATTGCTTCCTGGGAGCGTCGCAGTTGCCTTGGGGTATATTGCCTCGATGCTTCTAGCTGCCCAGGGTAAGGGTCGGGTCATGACACAGATCCAGATTGGCGGCGTGGTGCTCGGTATTAGTGTCCTTCTGCTGCTTGGGCCGAGATGGGGAGCAGCTGGTGCCGCCGCCGCCTCGTCGGCGGGGTTTATCGGCGTTCTATGTGCCCAGCTGATCGCGTTGAAGGTGCCTGCCACCGCGCTTGTACCATCATGGCAAGATGCAGTCCGAGGGTTCCGACGTCTATTCTGAGAGGATATTTGAGACTCCACAAAGGGTAGCGTCGTTTTAGGTTTAAGCTGGCGTTGCGTAATTGTGAGCAGCCGCCGAGGGCGCACTGGGCCCTACTGATTGACGACAGGAGCTAGATGAAAGTCTTGGCGCTTCACCTTCCGCAGTACCATGAGATTCCAGAGAATGACGAGTGGTGGGGTAAAGGCTTCACCGAGTGGACCAATGTTCGAAATGCTCGGCCGATCTATAAGGGACATCGTCAGCCTCAACTCCCTTACGGACAGAAGTTCTACGACCTGACTGATCCCCGCGCGTTGATCTGGCAGGCAGGGCTTGCGCAGCAATATGGGGTTGACGGTTTCGTGTTCTTCCACTACTGGTCGAACGGAAAGCGCCTCTTGGAGCGACCCGTGGAGCTCTGGCGTGAGACCCCTCGGGCTAATCTTGGGTACGCACTTTGCTGGGCCAATCACCCGTGGAGCAGAACATGGGATGGTAAGGAACACCAGGTTCTGTGGCCGCAGACCTATGGTGGAGTGGAAGACTGGGATGAGCATCTCGACGCGTTGATCCCACATTTCGTTGATGAGCGATATCTTTATGAAAACGGCAGGCCATTGCTGTTTCTATACAACGCTGGAGATATCCCAAACGTGAATGAGATGGTCATGCATTGGCAGAAGCGGATTCAGCATGAACTAGGACTTCCCGGCCTTTACCTGGTAGAGTATATTAGTGCGAAGAACCCAGGGCCCGCCTGCCGCTATTCGTCGGCGGTTTATGAGGACGAGCCGGTCTATTCGCTGCGCTTTGAGATTCCGGCGTCAGCCAAAGCACTGAGATTTGCGGCTAAGAGGCTCCAATTGCCCGACTATCAGTCGTATGATGAGACCTGGCGCAGGATTCTTGCCAAACGGAGGCGGTATCCCGGCAGGGCGATTGTGCAAGGCGCATTCGTGGCTTGGGACAATTCGCCACGGAGAGGATCACGTGGTCCCACGATCATTCGTGGTAGTACCCCGGAGGGATTTGAACGCAATCTCGGGGATCTCTTGCGTTTACGGAGAGAAGGCGCATCCGATTCATTGCTGGTAATCAATGCTTGGAACGAGTGGGGGGAGGGCGCCGTCCTTGAGCCTTCGGAGCAGGATGGCCTGGCCTACCTCGAGGCGTTGAAGGCTGCTCGTGAAGCCAAAGCCAGGCGGGATCGAGAAGCATGACCTCCATAGCCTTTCGCGACAGGCTCAAGCGATGGATTCCGAGTCCGATCCTCAGAGGGCTGAGGATGGTGAGCGTGGCGCGCGCTCAGCGTTTCGATCGCGTGCGCTATGTGCGGTTCTCATCGTCGGTGCGGCCGGACGTAACGCGAGACAACTATGCTGCGTGGCTCACAATGCTCTACCACAACCTGGAGAAGGGGCTCTCGCTGCCAGATCCTCGTCCCGGCTTTGGGGCCGCGGCGGTTGGCCGACTAATTGAGAATGTGGAGCATTACGTCAGTCTCTTCGGAGAGGACGAACTAACCGGATTCGCGGTCGCGGCACTAGAGAAGTATCAACAGTTTAATCGGAGTTGTGGGCTTCAACTGTCGGAGATTCCTCATCATGCCGACATTGATCGCCTGCTTGAACTTTCTCATCCCCGGGAAGGGGGCACGCGCCGAATTAACAGATCAATGGTCCGGCAGGCGGTTTCCGGCGTAAGTATGGAGTTCTTCACCTCCCGTTCATCGGTGCGCCGTTTCTCCGACGAACCGGTGCCCTTGGAGGACATTGACTTTGCGGCGCGCGCTGCCGCCAAGTCGCCTGCGGTGTGTAATCGGCAGTTCGGGAGAATTAGGGTCACGCAGGACAGGGATGTGATTGATCGCGCCCTGCAGCTGCAGGGCGGTGCGCGGGGATTCGGGACTTCTGTACCTGCGCTCGCTGTGATCACCACAACGGTACGTGCCTATTGGAACGCCGCAGAACGGATGCAGCCCTGGACGGATGGAGGCATGTTCGCCATGTCCTTTATTTTGGGCCTCCACGCGCGCGGGCTCGGTGCGTGCTGCCTCAATTGGAGCAAGCTGCCGCGGGACGATCGCGAGTTTCGTCGAGTGTTTCGGATTGACGACCACGAAGTGATTGTGATGCTTGTTGCGTTTGGCGTGCTGCCGGACGGTGAGTTTAATGTGGCGAGGTCTCCCAGGTTGCGTCGCGCTGATATGGTGACAGCACTTGAGACCAGATAGGATAGGACAAGCGGGGGTCGGTGCTCGCAATCAGGTGCACCGAGCTGGCCCCTTTCAGCCCGGGATACCGTTGGTTGACTAGCATGTGATGGTTCTCGCCGTTCCAGGTACTGGACTGGAGCGACACATCTTTTATTGAAGGGTGCAATGCGTGAATAGAAAGAAGGTCCGGGTTGGCCTCTTGTCACATTACTTCCGAGACGACAACCTTGGATGTGTGGCTTTGTCAGTGAGTAACGTCCGACTGTTGGACCAGGCGGCAGCTCAGGCTGGTGTGGATATCAGTTATCGAATCCTCGTGAACGAGAAGCATCCTGATCTGGCGCTCGAATTTACAACCTCGCCTTATGAATATGTTGTATATTCAAGTGCGAAGCAGACTTTGCGTCATCCGGTCCGTCTGCTAAAAGGGAAATATTTCGAGGGTCTTGACTGTGTGATAAACATCAATGCTGGCGATGGATTTACCGACCTCTATGGGTTTCCGCGGCTTCTTGCGGAGACCTATATGAGCTCGCTGGCGCTACTAAGGAAGTGTCCTGTCGTTGTGGCCCCGCAGACTATCGGGCCATTTGGGAACGGAATGTCAAGGCTCGTGGCAAGCAACCTTCTTCGACGGAGTCGCTTGGTATTTGCCAGAGATCAAAATTCGTTCGAACTTTCCTGCAAACTCGGCGCGCGTCGCGTTTCGCATGAGGTTATTGACGTCGCATTTGCTTTGCCCTTCGAGCGGCCCGCCCGGAGCGGCGGCGCGAGGGTAGGTGTTAACGTGTCTGGCTTGCTCTACCGAGGTGGCTACAATCGCAGCAACTACTTCGGGCTTGCCTTCGACTATCGGGAGTTCGTCGACGAGCTTGTCATGCGATTGGTGGATGTCGGCGCTCGAGTTCATCTGATTTCGCATGTCGCAGCGGAGGACGGAACTATCGAAGATGACTACTCGGCATGCGAGGAGGTCGCACAAAGAGTCCCGGAAGTGATTCTGGCGCCTAGATTCACCGATCCGGTTGAGGCGAAGAGCTACATATCTGGACTTGACTATTTCACGGGCGCACGAATGCACGCGACGATCGCTGCTATTTCGGCTGGCGTCGCCGTTGCGCCGATCGGATATAGCAAGAAGCTCCCGGGTCTGTTTGACACGCTGGAGTACCCGTATTACATCGATGCTCGCGAACCGCGATGGGACGCTTCCGGCGCCGCGGGGCAAGTCGTTGAGTGGTACCACGATCGGGATGTGTTGGCCTGTGCAGCTAGGGACAGTGCTCGTGTTTATGAGCCGAGATTGCAGTCGTATCGGAATGCTCTGGCCACATTGCTCACGTCAGTACCAAAGCGGTGAGTTGAGTGGTGGTAGCCACCCAGTCGAGACCGCGCGATCGAGTCTCGCGGGCGTTTCTCCTGACATTTGTCGCGCTCGTGGGTAGCCAGGTTCTTCTTTATCCGCCTGGGACGGACGTTAGTCCTTGGGCATATACGGTTCTGGGAACTCGACCAACTGTGTTCCTTGGGCAGACAGTTCAGACGTGGGCTCTGGTGGCCTTGGGGCTGGTATGCATAGTAGGGCTTGTCCGTCGTGCCGAGCGCCCATTGCCGGGCTTTTCGGCGGTGCTAATGTGTGGAGCCTTGTTGTCGTTGGGAACCCTGTTGCGCTCTGATTCGATTTCGCTTGCCTTGGAGGGGCTCGCGAAGCTCTTGCTACCCCCTATCGTATTCATGTACCTGTCTCCCAGAGTGCGTCCTTTTCCTCGGGATAGCGTGTATTCACTCGTGCTGGTCGTCAATTTGTTCGTGGTGGCACAGTCATTGCTAAGCTTCGTACTGACGGGATCTTTTGCTGCCAACACCTACTACCACGAGCTAAGGCACGAGTATTTTGGCTATTTCCATCATCCATTTGCCTTTGCGGGGGCTCTTGGAGTCTGCTCACTCGTGGTATTGGCGAGAATTCTTCAGCCTCGTCCTAATGTTTTGCTGCTCGTTCTGTTAGGAGTGAATCTGTGGTTGATTTTGGCGACCCAGGTGCGAACATTTATCGTGGCAGTTCTAGTCGCTGTTGCCTTCGCGCTGGTGTACTGGGCTCTGCATCGCAAGAGGTCTGCGGCATTGGTGTTTGTGATCGGCATTATGGCTATCGGGGCGATATCTGGTGTCAACCTCCCGAGGACCGATCGTGTAACAAGCGATCTCTCGTCCGGGAGGTTGGAGCGATGGACGGTGGCCGTTGATTACGTGCTTGGGAGTGATAGCTGGCTGAGTCTTCTATTTGGAGGTGGTCCTGAAACGATCCAGAGAGTCAATCAAGAGCACTTCGGGGTGTATATTAATTCGCTGAATATCGCTATCGACGTCCTTGTCGATTCCGGGCTCGTTGGCATTGTGCTATTTAGCACAGTTTGGGTAATCATCGGCCGACATGCGTTTGGGGTCGGCAATAAGGGGCTCGTGTTGTCACTGTGTGTCTTCATGACGCTGGCTTCGGTGCTTTCCAACGCGTATTATTTTCCTTTCGTGGCCACCCTCTTCGCAATTGCGCTAGCGGCACTGCGGTCGGAAGAGTTTAATGCTCCCGACACTCTATCGAAGTTGTAGCACCCAGGTCGGGCTCGCGGCCACAGGCTTTGAGCCCCTCACGGTTGGGCGGGAGCGAATCGGCGCCTCAACATGGCGATCCCTTTTCTCACTGTCGGCTCGCCCTCCGTGTTGATAACCGGAACGCGGGCGACCTGAACTCGGCTCGCGGATGCGAGCGCCCACACATTGAGGAGCCGCTCTCCGAGGAAGCCGAAGGTACGTTGCTGATAGGAGTTCCGATTCCCATTATCGATACGGTTCTCAACGCCGGCGAGGATGTCAAACAACCAGGTGCAATAGGAGTCAAATTCGGGCCATCTCATCAGCATCATGTTATATAGAGAGGCCCGTCTTCCGGCCAGCACCGTTTCGAGAGCGGGTCTCAATTCCGGAGAGCGACTTGATAAGACGTCTCGAAGAATGTCGAGATCTTCGCCATAGTGGCCATGGCGATAATGGGTCTCAATGGACTCGATAACATAGTTCCTCGGTTTCGCGAGAACAATTGTATTATGCTCCATGAGTTGCACGGCCTGTCTGCGGGAGAGGATGCTATTGCCTCCCGGGCCTACGGCCTCACCTGCAAAATAGCGACGATAGTGACTCAGGCCGACTATGTCTGATTCGAGATTCTTCCACGCCCAGTAAACAGCTGTGAGCTCGCAATACGATCCATTCGCTGCGGAGATATTTTCGCCGTCGTCATCCGGTTGAAAACCAAGGTCGATGGGGTTCAGGGTGTGCCCGACATGCACAGGCAGGTAGAAGTCCCCAGATGGCACCGGAGCTGACTTGTGGGTCGCAACAAGCATCTGGGCTCTCACGAACGCTCACCCTTTCGGACTGTATGAGGCCTCGTTTCTTTTCGGGACTCTAGCATCCGGTCGACTGACCGCGCTGGCAGGTTACGAAAGTAGCCAGGGCGCATTGGGGTCGGTCCGGCGGCGACGTCGGGCCAGAGAAACGATGTCGAGCACGTTCTTGACTGGGGGGCGTTCATTTGGCCTCCGAATTTGGGAAGCCGTGATAGGTGGAGTTTGGCCTCTCGAGCAGGTCGACTAAGTAGGTGCCATAACCCGAGCTGGTTAGCTGCTGGGATCGGGCTATCAACTCATCGGTGGTGAGGAACCCCTTTCGCCAGGCGACTTCTTCGGGACACCCGATTTTTAGTCCTTGTCTTGCCTGGATCGTTCGCACGAAGTTACTCGCATCATTCAATGCGTCAAATGTGCCCGTGTCCAGCCATGCCGTTCCGCGAGGTAGGACTTCAACCTGCAAATTGCCCTGGTTCATATAGGCCCGGTTGATATCGGTTATCTCGTATTCTCCTCGCCAAGAGGGCTGAAGCTGATCCGCAATCTCCACTACTTGTTCGTCGTAGAAGTACAGTCCGGGAACTGCGTAATTTGAGCGCGGATCTTTCGGCTTTTCCTCGATTGAGATTGCGCGGTTATTTCGATCGAACTCGACAACGCCGTAGGCGGTTGGATTCGCGACCCGATAGGCGAATACGGTGGCGCCTTCCACATTGCGGTGCTTCGCCAGTTGTTCGCCGAGCCCAGGTCCATAGAAGATGTTGTCTCCGAGGACAAGCGCACTCTTATGTCCGCTCACGAAATCAGCACCGATAGTGAAGGCTTGCGCCAAACCCTTGGGCTCGGGCTGCGTTGCATACGTGATCGAGATGCCGAACTGCGAGCCGTCCCGCAGTAGCCGTCGGAAGGCTTCGGCTTCGTGAGGGGTGGTGATCACGAGCACTTCTCTGATGCCGGCGATCATGAGGGTTGACAGGGGGTAGTAGATCATTGGCTTGTCGTAGACAGGCACAAGTTGCTTGGAAGTTGCTTGCGTGATGGGGTGAAGGCGAGTGCCTGCGCCGCCCGCCAGAATGATTCCGCGCATGTGCGTATCCTGTCATACCCTGCGGCGCAGGCCTTGAGGGGCCCGGCGCGGGGCGGGTGCTGGCCGCAGCAAGGCGGCATACTAGTCTGACTGCATGCCAACTACCTACCTCGTCACTGGCGGAGCCGGATTCATCGGCGTCAACTTCGTGCGTCACCTGCTGGGCCACAGCGACGCGGACGTTGTCGTCCTCGACAGGTTGACCTACGCCGGGCGGCGCGAATCCCTCGCTGGTCTGCCCACGCATCGGGTTCGACTCGTGGTGGGTGACATCTGCGACGCGGGACTCGTTGATTCGCTGGTGACGGCTGCTGACGTGGTCGTCCATTTCGCCGCCGAATCGCACAATGACAACTCGCTTAGTGATCCGACACCGTTCGTGCAGACGAACTTGGTGGGCACCTTCACCTTGTTGGAGGCTGTGCGGCGCCACGGCGTCCGCTACCACCATGTCTCGACAGACGAGGTGTACGGGGACCTTGAG
>JARKOC010000107.1 GCA_029975915.1 Bryobacteraceae bacterium | reverse complement strand
CGGGACGGGATGACGACAGAGGAAATCCTGTCCCGCGACTTTTATCCGCCTCCCAGCAGGATCCTTGCCGGTGAAGGGCCGTAACATGTTCAAGAAACGGGGATCGGGGATCGGGGATCGGGGGGTGGGGGGGTGTTTTTTACCTTCCCTGGGTAGACGGTGGGTGGCGCTGTTCATTTTCCCGCTGCTCGGATGGTTTCTGCTTGCCGGTGTCAATGCGGCCGCGGGTGCGTCCGGCCCGTCCGCGTCTCTGTCCGTAAGCGTCTCCCTTGCCGAGCTCCGTTCCGATGCCGCCAGGCAGCAGGAACTGGCGCGGTATGCCAAGGGGGTATTCCTGGCCCGTCTCGGCTTCGGCGTGGCCGTTGCCCCTCCGCCGTGGACGGCGGGGATACAGCGGGCCTGTTTCGTCACCTTTTTTTCCGGCAGGCGGGTGGTTGCCTGTTCCGGAGGGTTCCTGCCCCGTACTCCCGATCTGGGAAGGGAGATCGAGGCCAATGTGCGACAGGCGCTCCACCTGGACCCGCGTGCGCTGCGCATCGACCGGAAGACCGCGTTTGCCGCCAGGGTTCTGATTACCTTCCCGGGCGAGCCCCGTCCCGTGGCGTCCTACCATGCCGTTGATCCCACGCGCGAGGGACTGTTCGTGGAAAACGACCGATTCGGAGTGGCAATCGTCCCCGGCGAGGCAAAGACCGCCTCCTGGGCGTTCCGGGAGGCGCTGCGCCGGCTCGGGGAGCGCGACCCGTCGCGGGTGCGGCTGTTCACGTTTGACGCGTGGGGGGTCCAAACCGAAAAGCGTAATGAGTGAAGAGTAAGAGGTACGGTGTGTAAGGATTGACCCATCACTCATCACTCCTTACCCATCACTTCCTTTGAATGTAACCCAAGGAGGGCATGCCGTGAAACCGTTTCTTGTGGGACTGTTCGTTCTGGCGGCGATGTGTCTGGCCGTCTCACCCGCGCCGGTATCGGCGAAGGAAAGCAAAGAAAAGGGAACCGTGGAAGGGACTGTACTGGCCGCGGAAACCAACCAGCCCGTTGCCGGCGTTTCCCTGGAATTCCGGCGACGCTATCCCAAGAAGCCGCCTGTAGCGCTCCGGCGCGCCACAGATGGTGCCGGGAAGTTCACGGCCTCTCTTCCGGTCGGCGCCTATGACTGTCTGATCCGGAAGGACGGTTTCGGCACGCGCACTGAAAGCGTTGAAGTGAAGCCCGGCGAGACGACGCAGCTGCCGGTTCCCCTCAACCGTGAGGCGCGTATCGCGGGACGGATCATCGATTCCGCCGGCAAGCCGCTTCCGGGCATTGCCGTTACCTTCGGCAGGAGGGAAACGTCGGTCACGGACGCGGCGGGCCGCTTCAGCGTTTCGGCCCTGGATGCGGGATGGTACGAACTGCGCGTGGACTCACCCACGTGGGTTGTGGAAAAACAGGTCTCCCTCTCCGTCGCGGCAGGCGAGAAAAAGGACGTGGGAGCGGTTACGCTGCGCCGGGCGGGCAGTGTTACCCTGCTCCTGACAACCTCCGACAGGCGGGCGGCCCGTCTTCTTTCCGGGATCGAGGTTACCCTGTCCGGCGCTGCCGTGTACCGCTATGGGAAGACCAATGCGAAGGGAACCATTGCATTCGCCAAGCTCCCGCCCGGCTCCTATACGGTTGAATCGTCCGACGAGCGACTGACCGAGTCCAAGGCCACCGCGGAGGTGGCGGAAGGGAAAAGCGCTTTGGTGCGCATGCCCGTGGCTCTCAGGCCGCCGTCCCTTTCCCTTGATGATTCCGGCCGGGTGATCCTTCCGGAAAAGGCCGTTCCCGTCAGCCTGCGGGGCCTGTGGGTCGATCGGGCGCGGCTCGCGGTCTATGCCGTGGACCAGGCGCGGCTGATGGACGGGACGGTTGACCCGGACCAGCCGGAAACCATCCCCGCAAGCGCACTGAAGCCGGTCAGGGAGCAGGACGTTCCCCTGAAGAAGGCGCGGTTTACCGTATACCGGAATGCGTCCCTGAATCTGGATCCGCTTCCCCCCGGGTTCTACCTGCTGGAGGCCGTCGGGACCGGGGCAAAGGGCAGGTCGACGTTCCTCGTGACCCGGTTCGGCCTGGTGGCAAAGGCATCGCGCGCCGGGACCCTCCTCTTCGGCGCGGACCTGCTGGACGGCAGTGCGCGTCCGGGGGCCGAGATACGGGTGGTTTCCGTTGCCGGCGGGTCGCAGTCCGAGTCCATGGGAACGACCGACGCCTCGGGGCTCCTTTCCCTTGGGGACCGCCCCGGAAAGGTCAGGGTGATCGGCCGCGCTGACGGCAACCTGGCGATCCTGAACCTGGCCCGTGAGGAAACGGCCGCTGCCGGGGCCCCGCTGAAAGGGTACCTCTACTCGGAACGTCCCGCGTACCGGCCGGGCCAGACCGTCTATTTCAAGGGGGTTCTCCGGAAAACGGTGGGCGAGGGGTACGCGCTCCCCACCTCGGGGAAGGTGCGCGTGGTTGCCACGGACAGCGGCGACCAGACCCTGTTCGAAAAGGAGTACCGGCTCTCCTCCGCCGGTTCCTTCAACGGCGAGTTCGCCCTTCCCGGCCAGCCGCCCCTCGGCGACTATACCCTGAAGGCGGAGACGGAGGGGTATGAGTGGCAGACATCCTTCAAGGTCCTCGAGTACCGCAAGCCGGAATTCGAAGTGAGGGCGTCCGTGCCCGGAAAGTTCTACGTGGCCGGAGATCCCGTACCGGTCGCGGTCACGGCACGCTACTACTTCGGCGCGCCGGTGGCCGACGCCAAGGTCAGCTACCGCATCTATTCCCGGCCCTACTACCGTTTCGGCGATGACGGGGGACCGGGCGACGACGGAGACGACGATGATTCCTCCTCCTACGGGTACGCGGATTTTCTCGGTGAAGGCGAGGCAATGACCGACGCCTCCGGCACGGCTCTTCTCTCCATCAGCACCCAGCCAAACGATTCAGCCCGCGCATATACCGTGGAGGTGGACGTGACCGACACGGCAGGGAGGGAGGTTTCCTCCACGGCCGGATTCACGGTTACCCCGTCCCTGATAGCGCTCTCCATCCGGCCCCTTTCCTACCTGGCGTCGCCGGGACGCCCCATCGACATGAAGGCGACGGCCGCGACCTGGGAAGGGAAGCCGCTGCGGGCGAATCTGGATATCAGCGTGGAAGAGCAGGTCTATGACAAGAAAACCCATCTCTCCTCCTACCGGAAAGTGGATGAACTGCGTGTCGCCACGGATGAAAGAGGAAGCGCCCTGTTCAGCCGCGTCTTTCCGCGTCCCGGCTACTGGCGGATTACCGCCGCCACGGTGGACGAGCGGGGTCTGAAGTCCGTCGCTCAGGGATGGATCTGGGTCTGGAAACAAGGGTTCGCCTGGGACAGCTCCTACCGGGAGCTGAGCGTCGAGCTCGACAAGAAGAGCTATCGCCCCGGCGAGACCGCGCGGCTCATCGTGAAGAGTCCCGCTCCAGGGGCATCGCTCCTCCTGACGGTGGAAGGGCGGGAGATC
>JARKOC010000096.1 GCA_029975915.1 Bryobacteraceae bacterium | reverse complement strand
ACGCGGTTTCGTCCGCGCCCTCCAGTTTCACGTCCCAGATGTAGGCGTTCTGTTTGCGGGCCTTGCCGGAAAAGTTGTAGATAAACTCTTCGTATTCGTCGAGCCAGTCGGCGATGACAAAAATGTCGCTGGTACCGTACGGGTCATTGGAGACGCGATTGACGCTGAACAGGAAACACTCTCCGTCCGTGTACTCCTCCCGCAGCTTCATGGCCGCTTCCGACATCACCGTTTCCGCCTCACCCGCCAGGATGGTTTTCAGGTACCGGGTCTGCCCGCCAGCGGGGCTGTACAGCTGCACGCCTATCTGCAGCTCCGCGTTGTGCGGGTCGGTGAAGATTGCGGCAATCAGGGACGGATCGACCATGCCCAGCCTGACCCGGCCGGTCTGCTCGGCCTTGAACACGGGCCAGCACTGCACGCCGAAGATGCCGAGCTCCCGGACCTTATCCTCCAGCTTCAGGTCCATGCGGTTGATGGGATCGAACCAGAACGCGTCCAGCAGCTCCTTGACCTCTTCGTGTTCTGCTGTGTAGGTGAACCCGTTGCCAGCGACGAAGTTGGTCAGGGTCTCCACTATCCAGTTGCCCATGGGGTTGGTCTTCCACAGCCAGTAGCAGACCTCCACCTGGCGAGCCCAGGCGGCGATGGGCAGTTCCCGATCGGAGTTCCCGGAGATGCGCCTCCACCCGTACTCGTCGCCGTTGCCCGAGCCTGCGGCGGGAAGGCGCTCCTGGACTTTCCGGTCGATGACCGCGCCGAACAGCTTGTCTATCAAATATGACTTGATGCTCACCTCTATGCGGCCCTCCGTCCGAACAGCCTTCCGATTCGTCCCATGCTTCCCATCAGCCCCTCTCTACGCTCGGAGCGCTTTTCTTCTTCGTCTCCCGCCCCGGCGCAGGCCGCCTTTACCAGCCCACCCTCACACAGCCCCAGCAGCATCTCCAGGGCATCCGGCCCGTCGTCATGGCCGCCACGGCTTTTTGGCCGGTAGTAGAGCAGCTGGCGTTTCAATTCCCGGTGCTCCGGCTTAAACCTGATCCAGCCGTTCTTGACCCACGGCTGCAGCCGGATGATTCTCAAGTCCTTGTCCGTGTTGGGGGTGAACTCGTCGATGTTGAGCGTGAGCCCCCGGTCGTGGGAGACCTTTTCAACCGTCCTTGCGAAGAACTCCTGGAACTGGACCGTCTCGAATCGTATCTTGTCGAACGGATCGCGCTCGTGGTAGGTGAGCACGTCGTTCATGATCCGGTCCGGCTGCCGCCGCTCGATGTCGGCGATATCCAGGTACAGCACGTTGTCCTTCATGCGGCCGCCCAGGATGGCAGACGGGTCGTTCCGCTTGTTCCGCTTGCCCAGGGACGGATCCACCGCACCCGCGTGCATGATGCCGCTGAAGTCGATCTCCAGGTCGTCCCAGTCCTGGAACCACTCCTCTAAAAACACCTGGTCTTCCGGATTGAGCGGCTCGTTCTGCTTTTCGCTGTCGAAGTAGGCCGGGCCGTCCGACACCCGCATCTTCATCAGGTAGTAGTACGGCTCCATCTCCGGCCACAGGACCTCGGTCCCGGCCAGCATCTCGTACCGATGAACGCCGAAATAACTGTCCGCCGCCGCCTCGGCCTGCTCCTTGCCGATGGAGATGTCGGCGAAGATCCGCTCCCACTCTTCCCAGCGCTTCGACGGACTCCACCTGATAACCGCCCTGAACTTGCGCCCCTTCCAGCCGGGCTTGTCGAGCAACTTCTGCAGCAGGCTCTCATGGTGCAGGATGGTGCCGACCACGATGTACACCGTATCCGGCTGGCCTATCTTCATCAGCGCCTTGAAAAACCAGTTGTCCAGCTTCTTGCGCTGGTCAGGGCTCTCCACTGACTCGTCGTTCTCCAGGTCGTCACCGATGACCAGGTCGGGCCGAAAGCTGCCGTGGCGCAGGCCTCTCAGTTTCTGCCCGGCGCCGGCGGCCTGGATCTTGACGCCGTTGCGGGTAATGATCTGGTCGCTGCGCCAGACCGGGCCTTCGCCCGCCAGTTCGGGGAAATCCTGTTTCAGCCGCTCGTTGGTTTCCAGTTCCAGCTTGATGAAGGAAAGAAACGCCTCGGCCTGACCTCGCGTCTCGGAGACGATCAGCGGATAGCGCCGCTTGCGGAAGGCGGCGACCCACGCGGGCAGCAGGAAGGTGGTCCAGGTTGATTTCGCGTTGCCGCGCGGCGCGGCGTCGGCTTCCTTGTCTCCCTCGCCGGTGGTAATGGCCCGCTCGATCATCGACGGGTAGCGCTCGGCGAAATAGTGATGCAGGGCGCTGGCAGGCTTGCTGAAATAGTGGGGGAAGTAGGTCCGACCGAAGAACGCCATGTCACGTTCTGCCCGCGCTTTGCGCTTCTTCTGTTCCGCCTTGTCATCCGGGAAGGGCTTGGCGGCCGCCTGGATCTGCAGGCGGATTGCCTCGACCTCCCGATCCCACAAGCGCTTTTTTGTCTGGCTCAATGATGTCGCCATTTAGGCCGCGTACCTCTCACGTCCGTACTGCACCAGGTCGTCAAAGTTTTCTTCCAGGGCGGAGAACAGATCCGGGGCGTTGGCCCGGCCGTATTCAATCAGGTCCTTAACCACCGCCAGGAACATCTCGCCTTTCTGCCGCGCTATCGCGTCGGCTGCTTCGCGTGTACGGGCCGAGCGCCTGTCAAGGATCGCCTCGATCTTTGATAGAGAATCAAGATAGGAATTCGCCTGTAGCGGCTTCGCCTTGATCTCTTTCATGATCTCGTCGCGGACCTCCAACAGGTGCGCCTCATACCCTTCTTTAGCGGCCCGTGCCTTGTCCCACTCGTCTGTTTCGTCACCATAGCGCCGCGTGCGCCCCTTCCATTCGGCCAACGTCTGTCGGGAGACTCCCAAGGCATCCTCGATAGCGGTGAGGCTCTGGCCGTCAACGTACATTTGACGCGCCACCGGCTCCAGCCGGGCTCTGTCACCCTTTACCGCCATCAGCACAGCTCCTTCCGCAATCGGGCGATGTCCGAGCCCACCTTCTGCAGCTCGGCCCAGGCCATGACCAGATTGTCCATCTGCTCGGCGATCTGCGGTACTTCCAGGTCGTCCACCGGCGTCAAAGCCGTGTTGAGTCCGTGACGTATCGCCGTGGCGTTCCCCTCGATCTTCAGACGCAACCGTTTTGCGTCTTCCTGCAGTTCCGCCAGCTTGCCGCGCATGGCGGCCCGTTCCAGGTTCATGGTCTCGGCCCCGCTGCCCGCACCGTCGGGCAGAATTGATTGTTGTCCACCTTCTCCACCAGCCGTGTCAGTATCTGAGTGTTCAGGGTGATGATCCCGGCCAGCTCGCTGTCCAGCTTCTCCCACTGCTTCACGCCGTACTCGTAGTTTTTCACCAGGGATACGTTCGTCTCGTACAGGTGCTTTATCTCAGACACATCCTCCCGGTACTGGTTCAGGATGGCGCCCACGTGCTCCTTGTACTCCTCCCGCTGCTTTTCGAACCTTTTGTTGTCGAAGTGCCAGATGATGAAAATAAGACCGGGCAGCCCGAGGACCTGGATAATGAGTGTGGCGAACGGCAGAGAGATTGTTTCCATCAGTCAGTGCTCCTTGTGGATTCGGTCATGGCGTGGAGTCGCCCCGTCAGTCGTCCAATCCCGCCACGGCCGCTTCGATGGCCGCGTTGACCATGCGGGAGGTAAAATCGATACCCAGCTGCAGGCCCTGCTTTTCCAGCTCCAGGATTATTTGCGCAAAGGCCCCTTCCCGCTTTTCAGCGGAACTGATTTGCTGTTTCGCCGCCACGCTCACAGCCGCCGTTGCAGCCGCCGTGAGCGCCGGACCGACCGCCGTCAGGAACTGCCGTATCATCGGCCGGAAGAACTCCCACAGGCTCGACGCCAGAAACTTTATCTTCTCCCACATGCTCAGACTCCTTTCGTTTCCGGAACAGGCGGCAGAGCCACATGTCCCAGTCCCACGGGAAAGTTTTCCGCAGGGTGAATTTCACGGGAATTGTCCCGGCACCCAGCTGTTCCATTTCGGAGGCGGGGACGGTTCGACGGGGACAGGCTCCGTAACGCCTTCAGAGGGCCTGTCCACTTGATTTACTGATATCTCCGGTTCGGGAAGTGAGAACGCGGGCGGTATCGTAGCCTCTACCGCGGCACGGGTCTTTTCCGCCTTGTGGCCCAGCCCCAGGGCGGCCACACCGGCGGCGATGGATGCGATCGCCGCGTCGAGATCCATCTCCGGCAGTCCCTGGTCCGGGAATAATTTTGCGATGACGCCCACTACCCCCACCAGGATCAGGCCGACCCCGCCGATCTTGGTCTTGTAGCCGTCGAGTTTCTTGCCGACGAAGCCGAGCAGTTTATCCACCAGCCAGTTTTTCATTGCTCCTCCTTGAAATGCTTCCGTACCTTCACCACGTACGGCTGGTTCACGTACTCGCCGGACTCGTCCCGGCGCGG
>JARKOC010000077.1 GCA_029975915.1 Bryobacteraceae bacterium | reverse complement strand
AAGGTCCTGGGAACCGGCTGGGAGGCGGGATTCCTTTTGAGCCCGGCATAGAGGGTCACGATGTGGAGGGCATTCAGGTGTTGCCGTTTGTACTCATGGATGCGTTTCACCTGCACGTCGAAGAGAGAATTCGTATCCACGGTAACGCCCGTGCGTTGGGCGATAAGGGTCGCCAGGTCGTTCTTGTTGTCATGCTTTACACGCCGCCATTCACCGCGGAACGAGGGGTCTTCGGCAAAAGGTTCAAGTCTCTTCAATTCGTCCAGGTCGCGGATCCACCCATCGCCGATGGCGCCGCAGATGAGCTCGCAGAGCCTCTGGTTGCTGAGCGCCAGCCAGCGCCGGGGAGTGACGCCGTTCGTGACATTATGAAACTTCTTCGGGTCGAGCTCTGAAAAGTCGCGCAGCAGTTCCTGTTTGAGAAGCCGCGAGTGCAGCTCGGCCACGCCGTTGACGGCATGGCTGCCGATGCAGGCGAGATGGGCCATGCGCACGTATCGTTCCCCGGTTTCGTCGATGATGGACAGACGGGCGATTCGCTGGTCGTCGCCGGGATAGATGGCTCGTACCTGGTCGAGGAAACGCTGGTTGATCTCGTAGATTATTTCCAGGTGGCGGGGCAGTATCTTGCCGAAGAGATCCAGCGGCCATTTTTCCAGGGCCTCGGGCAGAAGCGTGTGGTTTGTGTAGCCGAAGGTTTTCCGCGTCAGGTTCCAGGCATCCTCCCAGCCGACCGTGTGTTCATCCACCAGCAGCCTCATCAACTCCGCCACGGCTATCGCCGGATGGGTATCGTTCAGTTGGACGGCATACAAATCGGCAAAGTAGGAGAGCGGCGCGCCTACCATGCGGCAGAAATGAAGCATGTCCTGCAGGGAGCAGGTGACGAAAAAGTACTGTTGCATGAGGCGCAGGCTCTTGCCGATGGATGTTTCGTCGTTGGGGTAGAGTACCTTGGTGAGCGTCTCCGATTTGACCTTTTCCTCCACGGCGGCGTAGTAGTCGCCAAGGTTGAAATCCTGGAAATCGAAAGATTCCACGGCTTCGGCCGACCAGAGGCGGAGGGTGTTGCACATGTCCCCGTTGTACCCGAGGATAGGCGTGTC
>JARKOC010000076.1 GCA_029975915.1 Bryobacteraceae bacterium | reverse complement strand
AGCAGCGCCTGCACGTCCGCCAGGCCCAGACCGTGCAGACCCACCATCGAGCCGATGATGTGGAAGGCCATCTCCGGGGACGTGCTGCGGAAGAACACCCACCCGATCACGACTCCGGCGAACGTCAGCAGCCAGCTCAGCCCGCGCCAGCGGATCGGCTGGCGGCCGCGCGTGGCGTGGTAGATCACCAGCATCCCGCCGTGATACAGGCCCCAGATCACGAACGTCCAGGCCGCGCCGTGCCACAACCCACCCAGGGCCATCGTGATCACCAGGTTGATCAGGGTGCGCGGCAATCCCTTGCGGCTGCCCCCCAGGGGGATGTACAGGTAATCGCGCAGCCAGGTCGACAGGGTGATGTGCCAGCGTTCCCAGAACTCCGAGATGTTGTGCGACCGGTACGGCCGGTTGAAGTTGATCGGCAGCTCCAATCCCAGCAGCCGCCCCAGCCCGACCGCCATCTCGCTGTAGGCCGAGAAGTCGAAATAGAGCTGGAAGCTGTAGGCCACCATGACGCCCCAGGCGGCCACCAGATGGAACTCCGTGTAGCGGATCAGCAGCGGATCGACGATCTGGCCGAGGCTGTCCGCGATCAGGACTTTTTTGGCCAGCCCCAGGATGAAAACCGTCAGCCCGCTGTAGAGCCGGTCGTCTTCCAGGCGCGGGGGCAGAGCGTCTAGCTGCGGGCCGAGGTTGACGTAGCGCGCGATCGGCCCGGCGATCAACTGGGGAAAGAGGGCCATGTAGGCCGTCAGGTGGAGCAGGTCCGGCGCGGCTTCCAGCTTGCCCCGGTACAGGTCGACGATCGTGCTGATCGCCTGGAAGGTGAAGAACGAGATGCCCACCGGCAGCAGCACGTCCGGCAGGCTGAGGCCGAAGCCGGGCACGAGCGCCCCCAGCAGGCTATCCAGGCTGGAGACGGCGAAATCCGCATACTTGAAGACTCCCAGCAGCAGCAGCGGCGCGCCGACGCCGGCCCACAGCCAGACCTTGCGCCGGCCGGGAGTCCGGGCGGCGGCCAGTCCCCGGCCGCTGACATAGGTCATCAGCGTCACCCCGCCCAGCAGGAAGACGAAGCGCCAGTCCCAGTTGGCGTAGAAGACATAGCTGGCGGCGATCAGCAGCCCCAGCCGCCGGGACTGGCCGGGCGCCAGCCGCCAGTAGAGCACGTAGACCACCGGGGCGAAGATCAGCAGGAAGATCGGGCTGTTAAAGAGCATGGGGTCAGTCCTCGGCGGGGGCGCTCGGCCCGAAAAGGGCCTCGACGACCCGATCGGCGTTGGCCTGAGTCATGTGGTAGTAATCCCCGAAGCCTTGCGGATCGAGGCCGATGCTGGCCGGATCGGTCCAGTCGTGGAAGGCAAAGCCATAGGTCGCCTGCCGGTCGCGCAGGAAGTCGACCAGGGCCGCCTGCTGGCGGTTGAAATTGTCGATCCCGCGCAGGATCGCCAGCGCGTCCGCCGTGTAGGGCAGCAGGACGACCGTCAGGCTGACGTCGTGGCTGCTGGTCAGGGCGAACAGGTCGTCCAGCTCCGCCAGACGCTCCGGCGGGATGTGATCGAACGATTCCCAGTAGGTGTAGTCGTCGAACGGCCTGCGCGGCGGATCGCCGCTGTCGTAGGGGATGATTGTCCCCAGGCGGTCGTACAGCGGCCGGCCGAGCGTGTCGTCGGTCAGGTTGCGCTGGATGGATTGGAGCGAGTCGCCGGCCTGGCGGCCGGAGGTCAGCCCGGTCAGCGCGTCTTCCAGGGAGAAGGTCGGGCTGGCGTCCCTGGCGTAGGCCCCCAGCGGCGAATCGGCCAGCCAGTTGGGGTCGTTCCAGATCACGGTGGGATGCAGCGCCTGGAGGTCGACGCACACGACGATCTGTTCCGGCGGGCGTTCGAGTCCTTCCAGGGCGTAGCGCGCGAACACGTCGTAATCGAGCGGCATGGCGCGGGAAACGCCCGCGTTGAAGGCCGTCCGGCCGGTCAGGGTCTCGATCAGGGCCGGACGCAGCGGCATGGCCCGCGACGATCCCAGGAGGACGATCTCCGGCGGCGGGGTCAGGTCGCGCAGCAGCACGTACTTGTCGCGCCGGGGCTGCTCCACCAGCGGGCTGAGCAGGCCCGTGCCGTACCGGGCGTAGGGATCGACCAGCCCGTTGAGCAGCATGGTCGCGCCGACCAGGAGGGCCGTCCCGACCAGCACGACGGCTGCGAAGTGTTTGATGGACAAAGGGGCCTCGATCCAGGGCCGGTCATTTGCCAGCGCCGGCTCTGTCGGGGAGTTATTTTAACATCCGCGCGGCCGGGATTGTATAGCGGGGAGCGATCGTGGAGGAAGGGCTGGCAAAGTCGTGCCAATCCTCCGGCCCTGGCGCAACGCCGCGCCGCCCGGTGCGTATAGTGGGGTGTGAGTGCCGTGTGTTGCGTGTGGAGGATTTACTGGTATGGCTCAACCGAACGTGACCGAAACCGAGATTCGGATGGCGCAGGTCTGCCTCACCTGCCCGATCAGTGCCGCCCATGCCGGCCAGCCGGGCGCGGCCTACTGGTCCGCCCGGAACGGGGCAGGCAGCCTGTGCCCGTCCTGCCAGGCTTACGCGCGGGTATATGGCGAGCAGGCTCACGAGCCGCGCGCACGCCGGGCGGCGCTTTGATCGGGTCAAAGAGGGGAGGAAAACCATGAAATCACTCGCCCGTGTGATCGCGTTGGGCAGCCTGGCCGCGGCGGCCTATGCCATGCTCGTGCGGCCCTGGCACCGGCGCTGGGGCGCTTCCGAGGAGGAGGCGGCCCGCGCCTTGCCCGGCGACGACCTGATCCCGCTGCCCGCCTGGGCGGCGACCCACGCCATTACCATCGACGCGCCGCCGGAGGCGGTCTGGCCCTGGCTGGTGCAGCTCGGCCAGGGGCGCGGCGGATTTTATACTTACGACTTCCTGGAAAACATGATGAGCCTGGACATGCACAGCGCCGACCGCGTCCTGCCCGAATACCAGGCGCTCCAGGTTGGCGACCTGATCCCGCTGGCTCCCGGCGGATTCGGCATCCCGGTCGCGGCCCTCGACCCGGCCCGGACGCTGCTCCTGCACGGCGACACGCGCCAGGGCGGGGCGGAAACCGCGTTCATGGCCCTGCGCCCCGGCGACTACATGGCCGTGACCTGGCTGTTCCAGCTCGAAGCCGGGCCGGGCGGCACCACCCGCCTGATCGAGCGCTTCCGCGCTGACTACAACCGCAGCCCGCTCAACGCGCTCTTCTACCACTTCCTGCTGGAGCCGGGCAGCTTCATCATGGAACGCGGGATGCTGCTCGGCCTCAAGCGCCGGGTGGAGCGCGCCCCGGCGGCCAGACTCAGCGTGGCCCCGTGATCCAGTGCCTCAGGTAAGCCAAACAAGACCCCGGCAGATAGGTTGCCGGGGTCTTGTTGTGCCTGGGAGGAGCGCGTCCCTACCCGACTCCGAACTTCGCCGCGGTGTCGTCGCAGGGCAGTTCCAGGCAGCGCGCGATCTGCTCCAGATGGTCGATGTCGTGGCAGGCCACCTGCATGGCCTGCTCCAGCAGGGTGTAGTCGCCCGCTTCCGGCTGCACCCCGCCGCGCCCCCAGTCGGATTCGCCGCGCGCCTTGAGCCATTCGATGAAGGCCAGGCGCGTCTCGATCAGCGCCGTGAAGGCCGCGCCGAGGTCCTGGGCGGCGTAATTGTTTTCGCGCGCCAGGATTTCGTGATCGAACGGCACGAGGACAGGGTGATCCTCCTCGACGATCTGGCGCGCCCGCGCGAAGAAGATCGCCTCGAAGTCGCGCAGGTGGCACACGATCTCCACCAAATGCATACGGGATAATCATCATAGAACCAGGCACGCCGTTTTCTGGGGTTCAGCGACTGTTGGCTGCGTGATCTGTGAGGTAGACACTGTCGGGAGCAAGGCAATGACCTCTCAAGATATAATGACCTCAGCTATAGCTAGAAAGGGGTCATTGCCTATGCCTAAAGACAAGGGGCTACCCAGGGATGTGCCGGTAGACCCCCAAGTTCCGCCTGAGCTTCAGGAACGTTACGTGAGACCAGCGTTCGCAGCAGAGATTGTCGGGGTGGACCAGAGCACCATCCTTCGTCACTTACGCGCAGGTACACTCGCAGGCGAGCGGGTCGGTGGAAAAGTTTGGCTTGTGCATCGCTTTACCACTACCGGGGTGCCCGCCATTGATATGTGGGAGCCGGGAAAACCTGGCAACCCAAACTGGAAATCTGGGTACTTAGATGGTTGACATTCTACCCAATATCAGGTAGAATGGAGTATGTCAGACAAGCAACACTGACACGCACCTTACAACGATTTCTGGTGAACGGGAGGTCGGCAAACCGATCGGGAGCCAGAAACAGCGCGGGACGGGGCACTCGGCAAAGTGTGATCCCCGTCCCACCCAGAACACCCCTACGGCCGCTAGAGGTATGCTGCCCACACGCGGGGGCGTGCAATCAGCACAGCCCCATTATAGCAGCAGTCCACCTCTAGAACAACATCCCGATAGGGAAACCACGCGCTGAGCCATATACGGGACTGAACCACGCGACCGAACGTGATCTCCCCACAACGAAGGCCCAGAACATCGGGTAAGGCCCAGAATACCGGGTCATAGCGAGGGGGCGCTGAGAAAAGAGCGCACAAAGGGAACCCCGGCCAGCCGCCCGGAGAAACAACCGGGACGAAAGGGCAGCGGTGAAAACCTAAAGGAGTCGTGGCGTGTGGTTCGTAGTGACGCCGATACGCGGTTCCCGTGTCCCTTGAAGTGGCTGAGACGCCCTTCGAGGGGCAAACACCTCTGCCACGCGGGGTTAGTTTCAATGGCAAAACGACAGGCTGACAGCCTGTAGACACCGGTTCGAGTCCGGTACCTCGCAAATACAAAGCCCCTTGGCTGCAACCAGGGGGCTTTGCGTTTCTCAATTCAAATCCATAAGGAGCGTACCATGAACCAGCCGACCGCGCAATACCTTCTCCCGGCCACCATCGACCGCCCGATTACGTCCTGGCAGAACCTCACCGAACAGCAGCGCCGGGCGCTCTACGCCCTGGCGACCATCGTCAAATACACCGCCACCACGAAAGAGCAGATCGACGACCTCCGCGCCCTGGCTCATATCGGGGCCGCCGACATCTGGCCGGGCCGTTACGGGGGCATGGGCGCGGGGCTGACCAATCGCGGCCGCGCTCTGCTGGCAACCCGCGACGGTAGCGCCCGCCTATGCCCCGACTGCGGAGGCACAACCCACAGCCACGAGTATCACGAGACCGGATACTACGCGGCCGCCCGCATGACCTGCCCGACTTGCACGAATGGGGTTGTCGCTTCCGAGGAAGCCCCCCAGGTCATCACCGCCGCCGACGCCGAGGCCATCCTCGCCAAGCCTCATTACCTCCGCACCGAGGAGGAGGCGGCCATCCTTGTGCAGTTCGGTATCAACATCGATACCCTTCCGACCTTCGAGGTATCACGGGATCGGGCGCGCATCCAGCGGATCAAGGCCCGCACGTACTACCGCCAACTGGCTGCCGACGCCACCTACCGCCAGAAGATGGCCGAACTCGAATAGAGCAAGCAGCCCCCCAGGGCCACCCCCTGGGGGGCTTTCCATAGGGGAGAACAGACCATGCAGGAACAATGGCGGCCGGTTCCGCTTGAGGAGTTCAAAGAGGCATACGAGGTTTCCAACCTGGGCCGGGTCCGCAGAACCAAAGGCGGCCGGGGACGGTGCAAGGCCGGGCGGATCATGACCCAGACCCATAATTACAAGGGGTATGTGGCTGTCCATCTTCACTATGGCGGTCACAACAAAGCATCGGTGAGCGTACATCGGCTCGTGACTGGAGCTTTTCTTGGCCCGTGCCCTTCAGGTTACGAAGTCAACCATAGGAACGGGGTCAAGGACGACAATCGGGCAGTCAATCTTGAGTATGTGACGCCCAGCCAGAATTCGAAACACCGGCATGATGTCCTGGGCTATCCCGCTTCCCCTGGGGCCTTCAAAAAAGGCGAGCGGCACAAGATGGCTAAGCTCACCGATCGACAAGTCTTCGAAATCAAGCGGCTGCTACGCGAAGGCATCCGGCAGGCCGAAATCGCAAGGCGATTCGGCGTCCGCCCCCCAAATATCAGCAAGATTGCAAACGGCCAGCGCTGGTCGCACATTCAATTGGAGAGAACATCATGAGTCCCTGTTCAGGCGTCGCCATCACTACTGCCGAGATGCGCTTCGACGTCGAGCGGTTCTTCGCCAACAATCCCAAGGAACGCGACCGGTTCAAAGCCTGGATGAGAGAGAAGGGCATCCCGGTGACCGGGTGGTTCGCCACCAGAGGCGAGACCATCCCCACAGCCTGGGCGCTGGGGGTTTGCACCTTGTGCAACGGCCTGGCCTTCGTCGGAAACCGGATCGAAATCCGCGACATGGAGACCGGGCAATACCTCAGGAAGTATAAGGAAGTGACCGACCTCGCTCAAGCCCTCGCCCAGGTCTACGTCGGCCAGCAAATGCAGGCCCAGGTGGTCAATAGCTGCAAGGGGCTGGGCCTCAATCCCAGGGATGCGAAGGTCAAGCCGAACGGCACTCTTGAGTTTCGGATCGACCTGGGGGCCAGCGCTCCGCGCCCCGGACTCATCACGGTCTACAAGGAAACAGCGCGGCTCGAAATCACCATCGACGGCCGAATCACCGCCCTCACCGAGGATGGCCCGTTCGACGCGGGCCGAACGAAGCTGGAGATGCTGCTGGCCGTGCTCAAGGGGCAGGGAATCAACCTGACCCCCTCCGGAAAATTCGAGACTCACCGCCACAACAAAGAAAAAGTGCGTGCCGCTGCAATTCGTCGCCTGACACAGACAGGGAGATAGAAATCATGGCCCCCAAATTTTGGAATACTATCCAGGACGCTTTCGCGCACAACACCGCCGTGCAGTTCGTCTTGCACGGCCCCGGCGTGGCCGATGTCATTCCGGCCATTGATGACCAGAAGCGACCGGTCACAATCGACCTCGTGCCCTGGCTGACCCAGGGGTTGACCCGCGCCGGGTTCGACCTGGTGATCACCTACGACTTGGCAGACGGGATCAACTTCCCGCTGCCGACCATGCGCGATCTGTTCAACCGCCTGGTGCTCAGTCAACCGCAGCAGGCAACCGGATTGGCCGACGCGCTGGCGGGTGCCCTTGGCGGAACTGGGTCGAGCGAAGAACTGCCCTCCGACCCTGAGAAGGCGCTCAAGCTCTTGGGGCAGGCCCTGAACCTGGTTAATCGGTTCCGCGACGGCAGCAAGGACAGCACCTACCGGGTAGCCCTGATCATGGACATGGCCGATCTCAGCTTTCCGTCCACCGGCACAGGATATGCCGAGGAGGGCCAGCGAGTGGCTCAAGCCCATCTGCTGAAGTGGGCGCGGAACCCAGCCTGGCGCGGCGACAACGCCCCGATGATTTTCCTGCTCACTCCCAATCTGAGCAACATTCCGTCGAATGTGACCGAGGCCAGCTACGGGGTCGAAGTCCCGGCCCCGAACTACGACGACCGCCTGAGTTTCATCAGAACCTACGCAGTCGCGCACGGCGTCGCCTTCGCCCAGGGGTTCACCGCCGAGCGGTTCGCGGCCATGACTGCGGGCCTGCTGCTGCTGCACGTCGAGGATGTACTGGTCAAGGCCAAGATCGCCGGCGCTCCCCTGACCGCCGAGATGGCGCGCCAACGCAAGGACGAGCTGCTAGCGGCCGCCAGCGCGGGATTGTTGGAGAGCATCGAAGCCACCTACGGTTTTGAGGCCGTGGTTGGGCTGGACGAACTCAAGCGGGTATTCAGCGAGGACGTGACTACACCCATGCTAAACGGCCATCTGGGGGCGGTGCCAGCAGGCGCGGTCCTGATGGGCGACCCTGGGGTGGGCAAAACGTACTTCGCGGTTGCCCTGGGCAAAGAGGCCGGGATGAACGTCGTGCTGCTGCGCATGGGCAACCTGCTGGGCAGCTACGTGGGCGAGTCCGAGGCGAAGCTCGAAAAGGCCCTGGGCATCATTGAGTCCATGGCCCCCGTTGTGGTCATCGTCGACGAGGCCGAGCGGCAAGTCGGGTTCAAGCGGGCCAAGTCGGCCACCGGATCGAGTGTGGACGGGAACATTGGCGCCCGCCTCCAGAATTTCATGAGCCAGACGAAAGGCATCTTCTGGGTACTGATCACGAACTACCCGGAAGACATCGAACCTGCCGTGATGCGGCCGGGGCGAGCCGACCTGCACGTCCTGGTCACGGCCCCGGAAACCGACGAGGAACGCGCCGCCATGATCCAGGCAATGGCCCGTAAGAACTGGATCACGCTGGAAGACAACGTCGACCCTCTCACGGTCGCCGCCAAGCTGGTCGACTACAGCGGGGCAGAAATCGAATCGGTCGTCAAGAAAGCGTATCGCACCGCCAGCAGGGATGGGCGCGACGTCGTCACCATGGCCGACCTCGAACACGCGGCCTGGGCAGTCATGACCACGAACAAGGCCGACAAACAGGTCATGATCCGGTCGGCGCTCAACTACATCACCGACCGGGACCTGCTGCCGCCGAGCATCCGCCGCATGATGGATGCCGACCAGACAACCTCCGTCCAGGAACAGGGCGGGAGCGGCAACCGGAGCGGCCGCACACTCAACCTCGATTTGTAAACCAGCACACGACATCCTGTATACACCGGGGCGGGATCAATCCCGCCCCGCTTTATTTGGGGAGACAGAGCATGGACGACCTAAACAACTTGCCGAGAGTGCGGCCTGATTGGGCAAAGGTCATGGCCGAGATGGTCAAGTTTGATCTGAACGTCGAGCGCTGGCGGGCTTCCGTCCGCACGGATTGGGCCAACCTGGGACTTGACCGGGCTGCCTTCCAGAAAGCTTACACGCCGGGAACTCGCCGCCTGCTGCCTCCGAACGTCGAAAAGGAACTGGAGCATCTGGAGCGCATGGCCCGCGCCCTGATCGAGAAGACGAGCTACCAGACCATGTTCGGCTACCTGATGCCCAAGGAGACCTACTGGGAGGTGAAGCGGCTGCTCACCGAAGCGCCGCTGACCGAAGTCCGAAGGTACGTCTACCATAGTGAACCCCCGGCCTTTGTCGAGGCAGCCATATGGGACGGCACCCCCTTGGTGGAACGCTGGCGGCAACTGGCCGAGGAAATCGCGAGCAACCGGGATCGGATTGTCGACGAGGTAGCTGAGCTGTACACCGACAGTCTGATCAAGGTCTACCGGGCTACGTTCGCAAAGCCGGACGCCACTCCGGAAATCGACGCCGAAATGGGGGCCTGGCTGGATGAGCAGAAGTCCAAGCTGGTGGAGGACATCCCGTCAGCCGCGACGATCCGCAGGTCGTTCGCCATCACCTGGACACTCTCGGAAGTCGACGCCCCTCCGGAGGCAATCAAGGCTGCCAAGATGGAGGATTTGCAGCGCCGGGAGCGCGAACTGAACCGACAGATCGCCGCCGCCAAGTCCGAGGAGGAACGCCTGAAGCTGGAACGGGAACGCGAGGGCATTGAGCGGGATCGGCGCATTGCCGCCGAGGTCGCCAACACGCGCCAGTACGCCGAGGCTCAGTTCCAGCGGGCCATCGACCAGATTATCGGCCAGGTGCAGGGGGAGATATACGACCTGGTTATCGACTCCCTGGAATACATCGAGCAGAACAACGCGCTGCACCCGCGCAACGTCGGCCGCCTGAACAACCTGATCGCCCTTGTCACCGACAAGCTGGCCGGGCTGACCAACGACCAGGAACTACGCCGGGTCTGCACCGAGCTGGAGACCCTCAGTAAGTCTGGCGTTCTCACGAAGGAGGAACAGAAAACCCAGGTGATGGCTCGCCTGCGTGACATCGGCATCAGCATGCGGGCCGATCTGGTGCTGGCCGGGGTCACAAGCCGGGGAGGGAAAAGCGGCCGGGCGTTCGGCATCCCGGATGAACCGACCTTCGACCTGGTGCGCAAAGCTCGCAGGCTCGACCAGGAACCGAACGTGTTGTTTGAACCGGAAGCGGCCCCCGTCCGGGGCAGCCGCCTCGTAGTGGAGATCGCCTGACATGGCCAAGCATCGCAGCAAGGGGGGCATTGCCCCCCTCATTCTGACCCGTGGCTACACGGTCACGGAAGGCCCGGAACCTGTCCGGGTCGTGCTCACAATCGAGCGGATCGTCTACGAGCTGGACATCGACAGCCCGGAGGGCGAGCCGTGTCCCATGATCGAAGTTCCCCTCGAACCCTGTCTGTTGGATTTCGACTGGGCCGCACGCAAGTACATAGAACGCCATATGCCCCAGATTATGGAGGAACATGATGACCGTCACTCAACCGCAGCCACAGCATAATGGGATGACCCGCCTCGCCCCAGGCTATGCCCCGTCAACCCATCAGTCTGGACAATCGCTCACCATTCCAGACATGGCGCAGCGCATGATGTCCCTCGCCGACGTCAGCCGGGGCGTGCTGAAGCTGGGCGTCGACTACGGGACGATCCCCGGCGCGGGGGATAAACCCACCCTCTTGCAGCCCGGCGCGCAGAAGCTGGCCATCTTTTATGGCCTCACGCACGAGTTTGTGATCGACGCCCAAACCGAAGATTGGAGCGGCGCGGATCACAACGGGGAGCCGTTCTTCCGTTACCGGGTTCGCTGCATTCTGTACAACGAGGCCGGCGCATATGTGGGCGACTCCTATGGCGACGTCAATTCCTGGGAGACCCGCTACCGCTACCGCTGGGTAGCCCGCGAGAACGTCCCTCCGGAGCTTGACCCCGACAGGCTGGTCAAGCGGGCCTCGACTGCCGAGGAGTTTGACTTCGCCATCGAGAAGGCCGAGACCAGCGGTCAGTACGGTAAGCCCGCGGCCTATTGGCAGGCGTGGCGGCAGGCCATTCAGGACGGGAAAGCGACCCCGTTCATGAAGACCACGCGCAAGGGTAGTCAGACTCGCGCCTATCGCATGTCGAGCGAGGAATACCGCATCCCCAACCTGGATGCGCCCAACCTGGTCAACACCCTGATCAAAATCTCCCAGAAACGCGCATTCGTTGGGGCGGTCATGATCGCCACCGGCGCGTCTGAGTTTTTCACCCAGGACCTGGAAGACTACGCCGACCAGGTCGGAGACGTGTTCAACCTTTCGCGCTCCGGCCGCCAGGCCCCAGACCTGGGCGGGGACGGGCAGCAGGGCGGGAATGGACAGCAGTCCCAGGGCCAGCAGGAACACTCTCAGACCGAGTATGAGCGCAAGGCCATCGAACGGGAACGCGAGACCAACCCTGGGCTTGGCGTGACGCAGCCGCCGAGCGGGGAACAGACCGCGCCCCAGGTCACGAACTGGCGGGCCGGAGAAGCGGCCAAGCTCATCCCGGCTATCCGGCAGGCGACCGGGATCACCAGCACCCCGGACCTGTTCGCGGCCCTCGAAGGGGCTGGCACCCGGATCAACCCCACGATGCCCCCGGCCCAGATTGCGGCTGTCCTGCGCGGCGAGACGCCCCAGGGTGGACAGCCCGCGCCGGAGCCGACACCAGAACCCAAGCCTGAGCAGCAGCAGTTTACCGCGCCCCAGGGGGAGCCGACCTACTACAAGGCCCGCACGACCCCCATCGACGATCCCATGATCCTGCATGCCCAGGTCTTGAGTCTGATCCCGCAGCAGATGCAGGGTGGAGTCAGCGGCAAGCAGAAGACCACTGTGGCACTGCTGGTCGCCACCGCGCTCCCGGACGAAACCCAGGAAACGCAGGCGGAGGCCCGTCACGCCCTGGCGGAGTTCTACTTCGACAAGCGGGCTACCTCCGAACTCAGCAAGGCCGAAGCCTCGGCCCTGATCGACATCCTCACCAGCGAGGATAGTGGGCTGCACCCGTGCGCGGCGCAGGAAATCCGCAACGTGATCCGGTTCCTGGCCGAGGAAGCCCAGGACGTCGACGATGGCTCGGAAGCATAGACCGAAAACCCTGCCAGCCTACATCCCGATCCCCTACCGCTTGCCCCCTGCGATAAACGGCATACCAGAGCATCTGCTCTCATATGAGGTAGACACTCTGGAAGAGTTACTCGACAAGGCGGGCCACGCTCACGAGGGCGAGGTCGCCTATGCCTGGGCAAAAGCGGACGTCGCGGCCCTGGCCCGTGCGTTGTTCCCCTACCATCGACCAGACGGATCGATTGATCCGATTGGGCGCACCATCACGGGGCAACTCGCCTCTCGCTGGCGGTGCAGCGGGGAAACGGTACGGCGGCACGCCAAAGCAGGGGCGGGCATTCCCCCAACCGTGATCAACGTCGACACCGGAGAGCTGATCCCGGTCCGAGACGACAACATCCCGATCGACGTTGCTCTGGCCGCCATCGAAGCTCAGGAACACGGTCTCGACCCGATTCAGGTTTTTCTATGGGCCAGGGAACACGACCTGACAGCGGCCCAGATCAGGGATTGGCTCGACCGCAAGCTCTACAAGACAGGCAAGCTCCCGCCCAAACGGCGGGAGCTTTGCCATCTGGAGCAGGACGATCCAACACCGGAGCAGGTCATAGCCGCCATCACCGAACAGTTGATGACCACCTGGGCAGGGCTGGAAACCCCGCCCCAATTTGTGGAAGTTCGGATCATGGGGCTGATCCCCAACACCGACGCCGACCAGGACGCCCCAAAGGAGGAAACCGAAGCCACCGAAGCCCAGGAATAACCAGACCCACATGACCCTGCCCATATCACGAAACAGCACTCAGAAAAGGATAGGCAATGACTGACCAGACTAACGTCACTACTCTCACGCCCCCCATCGATCCTCAGGTTTTCACTGAGGCGCTGGCCGATCTCGCCACCGCCCGCAAGCTGGCGCAGCACTTCGCCAACCAGTGGAATGCCCGGCTCGAAGCCCTCCGCGCCGACTGCGCGCCGCTGCTGGAAGCCCTCAAGAACGCCGAGGCGGCGGTCGAGGCCAACGATGCGCGGGTGCGGGAAATGGCGCTCGCCCTGCACGAGCAGACGGGCGACAAGGCCCTACCGCACGGGGTCAAGGTCAAGATCATGCAGACCTGGGACTACGACACCGAGGCGGCGATCCGATGGTGCCAGCAGCACGAGCCGAACGCGGTCATCTCGACGCTGGATCGCAAGATGTTCGAGAAGGGCGTCGATATCGGGATCATCACCCCGGACATCGAAATGATCCACCTGATCAAGCCGACTGTCACGATCCCGAAGGAGATCAAGATCGGCTAGACCTTCGCAAACCCAGCACAGCCCAGGGCCGGGGAATTCCCCGGCCCTTTTCTTAGCCACAAAGAACGGCCGGAAACGGCCCCAATCCAAGGGGGGATATATGGATGATGCAGCGACACCAAACAAAGGCGTAGATGGGCCGGTAAAAGATTTACCCGACCCAATCCTGGAAATCACCAGGTTGATGGATGCCAGCGGACTGTCGCCCAAGCAATTTGCCATTCGGCATGGGGTCAATCCAGGGTTGACTTATCGCCTGCACCGCAGCCGGATATCGGGACAACCCTGCTGGTCGTCTGCTCTGGTATCGGCGTTCACCAATCAGGAATGGCAAACAGCGACCCTCGCCTTCAAGCCAGAGATTGGTGCGAGCTACCCACTCTATGTGGTCACGCCCTACGCGCCGCGCCAGTGCGATGTAACTGATCGTTGGTTCGTGCCAACCGACCCGCGCCAGCGGTTCGCGCCGGGGCTGAGCGAGGCCGTGAAACGCGCCGCCCGGCGTGACCTGGTACGGGCGCGGGAACGTTGGGCAGAAGTTGGTGACTGGGGTCAAAGATGAACCGCGCATCGACTGTAAAAACCGCCGCGCCAACGACCACGAAAAGCAAACCGGCGGATCCAAAATCGACAATCGAGCCAGGCGATCCCCTTGACCTGGCACCTCACACGGAGGAGGGCGAGATCGCCCTGCTGGGGGCGCTCCTGATGAACCCGGAGGCCATGAGCGAGGTCGAGTTCCTCGCACCGGAGGATTTTTTCGTCCTTCGGCACGGGTGGATTTACGAAGCTCTGCTCTACCTCTGGGAGCGCCAGGAACCCATCGATACCCGCACCGTCGCCGAGCGCCTGCGGGTGCAAGGTCGACTGGATGACAGCGGCGGGGAAGCGTATCTGAATTGGCTTCCGACTCAAATCCCGACCGCGCTGCACGCCCCCATCTACGGGCGACTGGTGGAGCGGGCCGCCATCCGGCGGCGGCTGTTGGGAGCAGCAGGCAAGATTGCCATGCTGGCGCACGACGAGGAGCGAGATATCGAGCAGGTCGTCGACGCCTCCGAGACCAGTCTATACGAGGCCACAGGGGGCAAGATGGAGTCCCGAATGGCCCACATCCGAGTAGCTGCCTCGGAGTTCCACGACGAGGTCGAGCAGCGCCGGGATGGGGAGCGCGTGGGCATCCCCACGGGGTTCACCGACCTTGACCGACTCCTCGGCGGGCTACACCGGGGAGACCTGCTCACTGTAGCGGGTCGCCCTGGCATGGGCAAGACCGCGTTCGCCCTGTCACTGGTTGCCAACATGGCCCCGATGGGGGTGCGCGTTGGCCTCTTCTCCATCGAGATGGACAAGGGCCAGCTGATGGGCCGCCTGACCAGCATCCATACCGGGATCAGTTCTCAGTCAATCCGCCTGGGCCAGATCACGGATCAGGAGTGGGCGCAGATCGTCAACGCGGTCGACGTCATCAGCAATTGGAACATCGTCATCGACGACAGCCCGTCTCTCTCAATCCAGCAACTCCGCAAGCGGATCAAGCGCCTGATGCGGCAGATGGGGCTTGACCTGGTGATCGTCGACTACCTGGGCCTGATGAATGATGGCGGCGCAACCGCCAAGAGTTCCAACCGGGTCGCCGAGGTCGGTTTCATCACCCGCAACATGAAAGAGATCGCGCGGGAGTTCCATATCCCCGTAATCCAGCTCGCGCAGCTGAACCGCAACGTCGAGAACCGATCCGACAAACGACCGCAGCTTGCCGACCTCAGAGAGAGCGGCACCGTGGAGCAGGACAGTGACATCGTCATGTTCCTGTACCGCGACGAGGTCTACAACGAGGCCACCGAACACCCAGGGGAAGCCGAGGTCATTGTCGCCAAGCATCGCAACGGCCCGCCCGGAACCGTCTCTCTCCTTTACCGCAAAGAATTGACAAAATTTGTCAACTTACGACGCGCCAGGATCAACCTGGCTGACCTGGGAGGGGCGACTCCTGGGTGGCAGTCGTATGCAGAACTTACGCAAGGAGCCGCACCATGAGCGAACAACGATTGGCCGGAACGGTACGCCGGGTGATCCATCGATCCCCGGAGTCCGGCTGGACCATCATCAGCTTCGAGCCGGAGCAGCAGTTGCTCTGGGCATCGACCGTGAGCGCGGTCGGCATCGTGGAACCCGAACCCATGCAGGACGAAGTCCTGACCCTGGTCGGCCGCTTCGAAAAGCATCCGAAGTATGGCGACCAGTTCAAGATCGATCGCGTGGACGGGCGGCAGCCTCCCGTAACACCAGAGGGCCTTGTCGCCTACCTGTCGAGCAGCCTGTTCTCTGGAATCGGTCCGACCCTGGCGACCCGGATCGTAGACCTGTTCGGCACGGACACCCCCCAGGTCATTGAGAACGAACCCGACCGCCTCGCCGAGGTCAGCGGGATCAGCGAGGAAAAGGCCGCGATGATCGCCCAGGTCTGGAAAGAGCAGGCCGAGAGTCGGGCAGCCATCTCGTATCTGTGCGGCCTGGGGATCACCATGGCAACCGCAACCAAAATCTGGCAGAAGTACGGGGCCAAGACGGTCGAGCGGGTGCAGCAGAATCCCTACCTGCTGGCCTGGGATGTCACCGGGATCGGGTTCCAGAGAGCCGACCAGGTCGCCAGGGCCATGAACCACTACGCCGACGACCATCCCAACCGGATCACCGCCGCGATCCTGCATGTGCTCAAGGCGGCCTCCAATGAGGGCCATGTTTATCTACCGGCTCACGAGCTGGTCACGCAGACCACCGAACTCCTGCATATCACGGATCAGCCAGCCGTAAGCCGGGTGCTGGCAGATATGGCCGAGCAAGACTCGGAATCGGGATCGGCGGTCATCCGGGAAGACGACCGGGTTTATCTGCCCTGGCTGCACGCGGCTGAAACCGGGGTCGCAGGCCGGGTGGCCGGGCTGCTGTCCGCCGAAACGTTCCGGGTCAACATCGATCCCCAGAAGCTGGCGGAGTACATCCGGCAGGCCGAGGAAGAGATCGGGATCACGTTCACCGAGCAGCAGCGAGGGACGGTTTATACCGCCCTCATGTCGGGGATCAGCGTGATTACGGGCGGCCCTGGGACGGGGAAATCGAGCATCTTGAAGGCTCTCGTCCACGCCCTGAACATGGAGGGGGCATTGTACATCCTATGCGCCCCTACAGGCCGGGCGGCCAAGCGGATCACGGAAACGACCGGGGAAGAAGCGGCCACAATCCACCGCACACTGGAATACACCAACGAAGGTGGGCATGGGCACTTCGCCCGCAATCACCTGAATCCGCTCGAAACCGGGATGATCATCGTGGACG
Organism: Bryobacteraceae bacterium; assembly: GCA_029975915.1. The sequence goes on along the minus strand of JARKOC010000076.1, from coordinate 8,146 downwards.
AGGTCAGCATGATTGACCTGCACCTGTTCCACAGTCTGCTGAAGGCCATCCGGCCAGGTACCCGCCTGGTACTGGTCGGGGACGTCGATCAGCTTCCGAGCGTGGGGGCTGGGGATGTCCTGCGTGACCTTATTCAGGCCGGGATCGTACCTGTGACTCGCCTGAGCACCATCTTCCGCCAGGACCGACGCTCCAAGATCGTCACCAACGCCCACGCGATCAACAACGGCCAGATGCCAGACACCACCAACGACAGCACCGATTTTTTCTTTTTCGGAGCTGAAACGCCCCAGGAGATCGGCAGTCTGGTCGTCGATATCGTGGCCAATCGACTCCCGGCCAGGTTCGCGGGCCTCGACCCGGTGTGGGACGTCCAACTCCTGACCCCCATGTACAAGGGCGAGGCTGGAGTCGATGCCCTGAACGCAGGGCTGCAAGCCAGGCTCAACCCTCTGGCCCCTGGTAAGGACGAATACCGAACCAAGTTCAGAACCTACCGGGTCGGCGACAAGGTGATGCAGCTTCGCAATAACTACGACAAGGGGGTGTTCAACGGCGACATCGGCCGGATCGTCACCATCGACAACACCAATAAGAACCTGATCGTCCTGATGGGTGACAACCAGGTCTGGTATGACTTCCCCGAACTGGATGAGCTGACCCTCGCCTATGCGGTCACGGTTCACAAGGCGCAGGGCAGCGAGTTCCCGGTGGTCGTCATGCCGGTGACGACATCGCACTATATTCTGCTTCGTAAGAACCTGCTTTATACCGGAGTCACTCGTGGCAAGCGGACGGTCGTCCTGGTGGGCAGCCGCCGCGCTATCGGGATCGCGGTCGGCAACGACCAAGCGGAACAGCGCCACTCGTATCTGGCAAGGAGGCTCGAACATGCCGCAGCTTCTACCCAATGACCTGTACACCAGAGAGGGGTACCGCATCACCGCGCCCGCCATACTGGGCCACGTGGCCGAGTACGCCATCTACCAGATCATCTTGGCTCCGGACTGTTTCGAGGCAGAAAGCACCGGGGATGTATTCGACGCATTCGAAACAACCCTCCATGCCCAAACAGGCATGGCCCCCATGAATGCGTTGATCCTTCTCAGGCTTGGTGGATGGGCACTCACCTACAAGGTGGACTCCTCGCAGGTGAACGGGGTAGAGACGTTCGCGAACAAGGTGTTCCTCTCGGCCCTCATCACCAGGCTCGATCGCGTCTTCGGCTTCCCTGCCGCTTTTGACCCGGCCCAGGTCGACATGAGCTTCATGGACGAGGAGCCAGTCGACCCCGACCAACCCGCGTTTCCCATCGATTAACCGACCGCCCCAAGTTGTGGAGATACCGCTATGCATTCGCTGCACTTCGATTTTCGCCAAGTGCTCCCGCTGCTACGGTCGGAAGGTCGACTTAATGTTTGGATGGTTTACTACCTTCGGCAAAACGAGAACGGAGACGCCTGGCCCAGCTTGAAGAGTCTGGTCAAGGATACGGGGTACAGCAAGCCCTACGTGACCAAAGCCAGGCAGTGGTTCGTCGAGCACGGGGCGCTGATCCCCTTCGATGCAGAACGATGGGCGCTCTACCACCCCAAGCAACGAGCAAGGATCGGGGACTGTCTCCCGATGCACATAACCCCCAGGTGGCGCAGATGCACCAACCCGGAATGCGATTGTCAGCAGGTCATTCCAGAGGAGGGTGTCAACATTCTTTACACCCCCTCAGAAGAAGGGGTGTCAACTATGTTGACAGGGGGGGGTAAACATAGTTTACACCCTGACCCGAAGAACGCAGAGCAGGGGGGTAAACATAGTTTACCCGAAGATATACACACTACCCCATCAGAAGATATTCCCACTATATCACCCGCGTCAGCGGGTGAGGGGGCAGGGAACCCACCCAAGACAGAAGAGGCTCGCTTACCTCCCAGGGATGCCCCCCACCTCTACACCGTAACAGAAATCCAGAAACTCAAACTCTCTCGCTCAGACTGGGAACTCCTTCTCCGCAACGAGCGCCTGGGTCTGGGCAAGCGTGGGACCCGATCCTCCGTGGTCGCCCACGTCGAAGCCAAGCTCGCCTTGCCGGTCATGGAGCCGCTGCTTGACGAGATGCTGGTCGCGGTCGACGCGGCCACCGTCCAGAGTATCGACGATCCCGGCATGCGCGCGCAGTTCATCCGGTACGTCAGGAATACCCTCTGGGTCGGGGAGGCACCCTACACCCCGGCAGAGGTGACTCGTTTCGCCGCCGAGCATGGCCCGGTCGACGATCTCTATCACCTGGCTGGCCGACTCAGCAAGTGGCGGAGCACCAAACGCAAGAGTGTCAAACGGGGAGATGAAGCCGACAATGGCAAACGCTACGAACGACCCAAGCAGCAGCAACAGCTTACAGACGCCGAGTATGCTGCCCTCGAAGCCAAGTATGCCGCCCCCTCCTCAGTGTCCGCCCCCTCCTGAGTGTCCATGCGGGGGAGAGCTGGGGTGGTTCATGGTGGATGTTCCACCGGAAGACCCCCGATACAACTGCAAGTACGACTGCTGGTGCGCGGCGGGCACCCGCCTGATCGCCGACCGCCTGGAGCGCCGGTTCAAGGCATCTCGAATGCCAGCCACCCTACGCCGGGTCACGTTCCAGCTATTGGACGAGATGGTCCCCAGATTGGCGCTGATGAAAGTCTATCCGAGCGCCAGCCAGCAGCAGGCCCGCGCAATCGCTCAGGCTATCGCGGAGCATCGTGAGTACACCGAGCCTGGCAATCCGTTCCACGAATCCCGGTTCGGTCTCACCCTGATTGGCAACAATGGCACAGGGAAGACCTGGCTCGTGGCTGCCGTGGTCAATGCGCTGATGGCCGAGGGGCTTCCGGCCTTGTTTCTCACCGTGCCCGACCTGCTGGATCACCTGCGGGCGACCTACTCCCCAGGGGCCGAGGTCGAGTATGACGATCTGTTCGAGCAGATCAAGACTGTCCCGGTGCTGGTGCTGGATGATCTGGGGAAACAGCAGTCCACCCCCTGGGCTAAAGAGAAGCTGTTCCAGCTTATCAATGCCCGCTACCTGAATCGGGGGCCGCGCCTTCTGACGTTCTGCACGTCGAACGAATCCTATGACGAGCTGGTCACGTTCGATCCAGCCATTGCGCGCCGGATCGACGAGATGACCGCCATCGTCCCGGTGGTTGGCCCCCGACTGGGGTGATCCCATGCCGTATACCGTTCCTGCTTATCTGATCCGCATTCTCAAGACTCGGTCCGGCTATCGGGCCGAGGTTGTTTTGGTCGAGGATCGGGGAGAAACCCGCCTGTGCGCCACGGCCGGCAGTAAGACCGAGGTCTTTGCGTGGGTACAGGTCGAGCATACCCGCCTGATTGATCTTCCCCCCGACGAAGCCCTGCCGATCCGGTATGAGGCTCCCTGGGTCAAATACCGCCCGGATCGTCCCGTCCTGGGTTTCTTCCGACATCCGGAGTGGTGAGCCATGCCAATTCTCAAGGCAGGTGGCCCAGACCGCCGCCAGAATGATTTCTATCCGTCGCCGCTGCCCTGCGTCCTGCGCACGGTGCAGGCTTTGCCCCGCGCTGCGATCCCGACCTCCCCCGTTGTGGTGGACGTCGGCGCTGGCGGCGGGGTATATGGGCAGGCAGTCCGCCAGATCATCCCCGACGCCACAATTTGGGGAGTTGAGCTAGTGGAGTCCGCTCGTTGGTGGAAGCGCGAATTTGGGATCACCCCAGACTACAGCGCCTACAACCGCGTTATCTACGGTGATTTCACCGAGATCGACCAGGACTTCGAAGACCTGGGCGTTGACGATCTGGGGATTGACCTGGTGATCGGCAATCCCCCGTATTCCATCGACGAGGCCGCCGTGCGCTTTGGGATGCGCCTCCTGCGTCCTGGGGGGTGGATGGCGTATCTGCTTCCGGCCAGCTTCAACGCCGGACAGGGCAGGTATGACCACTTCTATACTTGCCGCCCGCTTGCGCCGGTTGCGGTCCTGACCCTGGTCACTCGCCCCAGCTTCTTCGTTTCGGCAAAGGGCAGCACGACCGACATGAAGGAGTATGTCTGGGTCATCTGGCGCAATGACTTGGCCTGGTCGCATCCGACCCTGATGGGGCAACTCGACTGGAAACGCCCCAGCTTCCAACCCGATCTGTTCAGTCAGCGGTTCGATCCCGAACACCTGGTTATCAACACCCTGGAAAGGATGGCTGCATGAGCACTGGAATGAAACATCCGGCTGCCAGCGTCCGGAAACACGTCGAGCAGTTCGTGGCCGCGCTGGCTCCGGCCTGCCAGCGGCTGGCTATCGCGGGCAGCCTGCGACGTTTTGCGCCGGAGGTGGGCGACGTCGAGCTGGTGGCAGTCAGCCTGCCCTACACGCCGGGGTTTGGGGAGGCTGTCTACCCGGATCAACTGAGCGCCCGGCTGGCCGCCTTGCAGCGCGACGGGCTGATCACTCGCTATGCATACCCGGATCGCCCGATGGTCATGGGTAAGTGGGGCAACCGCTATAAGGAGCTAAGGATCAGCATCGGCAACGTCTATGCTCCCTGGAAGATCGATCTGTTCATCACGACGGCGGAACAGTTTGGCTCGATTCTGACCATAAGGACTGGCCCCTCCGAGTTCAGTCAGGCATTCGTCACGGCCCTCAAAAAAGCGGGCTATCAACAGGTGGATGGCTGGCTCACCCGGAACGGGCAGCGGATCCCCACGCCGGAAGAGGCCGACTACTTCGCCGCCCTGGGCATTCCGGTCATTCGGCCCCAGGATCGCACGGCGGCCCGGCTGTGGGCGGAGTTCTATGGGCGTGGAGCGGGTGGAACTCTCGCCGCTTCCGAACCCGACTCGGCCTCACCGGGTCAGCTATCCATGTTCTGAGTCGGCCATGAGCTATCCCAACTGGCCTGAGCCGATCTGTCATCACTATGTCGCCGGCGGGGTCAGCCATTGCGCGGCCTGGATTGCCTATGAGAGTGTGGTGTGGCCGCTACTGGGATACCTGGACAATCTGCCCTGTTTTGACGAGGGATTGCCCTGTCCCAAGCGGCTACTGGAGACCCGTGAAGAGCGGGCGATACGAACAAGACAAGGAGAAGCCATGCAAGTTCAGTACGTCTATCTGATCCGCACGGAGCCGGGGAAGGAATCCGCTCTTCAGGTACCGGCGTCTCACACTAAGACGATTGAAACCATGAAGGTCTGTGGGTTCGTCGAAGTCGCCGTTGCCGACTATGCCCGGTTCCTGCACGAGATTGAGGCCATTGAGGCCGGAGGCGCGAAGTGACCACCGCCACCCGACACACGAGCACGCGCCATTGGGGTGACGCGAATGGCAAGCTCACGAGAATCGAGACCCCCAGAGGGCCGCGCTACCAGCACGAGGGCGGTGCCCTGATTCAGATCACTGACGAAGCCCTCGTCGCCCGTTTCAACACCCGCATCTGGTATCCCGGCCAGGTGGTCGAGTTCGCCCCGTACCACGTCCAGCTTGTCCAGCACTTCCCAGAGGCCGCAATCTGGCTGGCATCGGTCATCCGATAAACAGAACGAGCCAGGGGTGATCTCCTGGCCCGTTGACCCGTTGCGGGGCGATAGGCTCTCCCCGCATAGCTGATTATAACAGCGACTATAGGAGTCACCATGACCACCAAAACGAAAGAGCGCCTGCTGTCTCTGAGCATGAGCATTCTGGCCCTGATCCTGCTGGGTCTGGCCTGCGTCTATCTCGTCTACGAGCCAACGACCGACCAGGTATGTGATGTGGTCCGACATCACTGGCAACGGGAGGTCAGGATCGAGAACTACACCCCTCGCCAGTACCATCGAATCTCATGCAGCGACATGCCCCCCGACGCCTACGAGATCACGGATGAGGGAACAGGCCAACGGTGTATTCAAACATGGTTCGGCAAACGCCAGATCGAGGAATGCAACCCCGTCAACCTCTGCGGCTACCTGGCCGACCGCTGGGCCTACTTCCGGTCAGCCACCAGCAGCGGCCAGGCTGATCAGGAACCCTTTTGGCCCGAATACACCCTCGCAGAAGCTGATGACCACGGTCTCGGCCAGGAACGGGTCGCGCGGGAGATCAGCCGCTACCTGATCGACGTCATTCCCCAGGGAGAGGACGCCAAACCCATCACCTGCCAGATCGGGTTTGCCCTCTGGACTTTCATCGAGCGGGGAGATGATATCGTGCTCCCTGTTGGCATCCTGACTCGTCGCCCCAACTGCGGGGCGGCTCGTCTCGCAGACTGACCCCGGAAAGGATAGGCGCATGACACAAGACGAAAAACGGCTTTACGACCTCACCGCCAGGGAGGAGGCCGAGGCTCGCGCTGCGGCCCTCGAAGGGTTCCAGCGCGAGTTCAACCTACTGCACCCCAAAGCCCGCAATGTGGAGATCACCGGGCGCGTCCGCAAGGTGATGAACGCCCTTGCCGTGATCCTCCGCGTGATCGTCGGCTCGGTTCCGTTCTGGGTGATTCTGGTCCTGCTTGGATCAGCGATCGTCAGCATCGACAAAAACGCGGCCGCGTTCACCGAGGCAGCCGCTCACAAAGACTGGGCGAAGGTCGTCATGGTTGGCGGCATCTTCATGACCGAGTTTGGCTTGCTCTACCTGGCTTTTGCAGGCCGAGCCGACCGCCTCAAATCGAAGACGGATCGTCGGGCTTTCACTCTGGTCTACCTGGTGCGGTCGGTCTTTGTCTTTGTGTTTGGCGGCTTACGGTTCCCAAAGATCGGCAAGCACGGCGGCTGGCAGGTTCCCGTCGAACACAACCTGCCTGAGATGCAGCGCCCAACCATGACCCTGATCCTGTTCGCGCTGGCGCTGCTGGGCAACATCTACACCGTGGCTTTTGCCGAGGCCGTCAAGCTCGACGTGGCTCACAATGTCAGCCTGGGTCAGTTCTTCGATGAACTGAGCCGACTGCCGGCCGATCAGAGCACGCCTGTCTACTTCGCCATCCTACTTGGGGCCACCGCTCCGATCGCCGTGTTCCTGTTTGGAGAAGAACTGGCCCGCGTCGCCTTCGACGCCGACCGCCGCTATACGGAGGACCTACTCGCAGAACGGGATCAGCTTTGGCGGGAACAACTGCTCGAAGCCTGGCGGATCGTCAGTGAGGAACGCGAGGTCCGCGAACTGGCTCGCCGCTACCGGGTCAAGAACGAACTGCCTCCGGATGCGCCGACCCCCTATCTGCTGGTCGAAGAAGGCCCGGAGGGAACCCCTGTCCCTTTAGCGGAGAACGCCTCGCAGAAGTCATTGCCACAGCCCTCGCAAGTCGATTCGTAGAACTGGCACGAGCAGGGCTTCAGGCCCAACCAACGCCAGAATCTGGAAAATCTTTCCTGGGATTGGACCTGTCTCAGCCTGTCTCAAGTGAGACAAACCCTGAGACAGGCGAAAAGCTCCGCCAACAAACCATCGATCTGGTGAAATCGCCGCGTCAGATGGCGATGGAATGGGCGCGGGCAAACCCGACTCTGTTGGGGATGTCATACCGCGAAATGGAGGTTGTCGCGGGCATCCCGCGAGCGACATTGCAGCGAGCTATCGATGGCGAACCGGAATTGAAGCGACTTCGGGAACTGGCAAAGAAGTAGAACATGTGTCATGCGGCAAACGTCTAGGCGAACACCATGAAGGGCGATACCAGGTGGCCTCGTTGGGCTGATGTTCGCCTAGACAATAACCACCATGACGTTGGGCAGCGCTCTCTTGACAGCCGCCCCGCGCCGTTGGCCGGGAAGCGCCCCGGCGGAGTGGACTGGCGGCCTACTGGCCGAGGGGGTATGGGACGGAGATGAGCGAGACTAGTGCAGGTGGGCCAAACCGAGGGCGTTGCCCCCCAGGCAGTTCTGATGGGTGGAACGTGGTAAGAAAGGCCCCAACTAGATCGGAACATGAAGACGCTCGCCCCAATAAGACAGTTGTCCAAAGCTCCGGAAGAGCTTATTATTGACGTTAGGCAATTCACAGGAGTCTGTACGATAAGTGGTGTAAATGGCGTGTCGAGGAAAGAATAGACGAGAGGAAAGGACACGACCATGAACGAGGAAAGCAAGACCCCGGAATCGACACTGCCGCACATGCCGGATGCGGAAACGATCCGGCAAGAG
>JARKOC010000038.1 GCA_029975915.1 Bryobacteraceae bacterium | reverse complement strand
AGGAAGAGGGGTGCCGCTCGTAGCTGGAGCCATTCCCCCGCTGCCCCGCAGCCGTGATGGGAACGAAAGCCCGTTTCACCGTCAGGTGAAAAAGCGCCACTGGGAGAAATCCCGGGAAGGCGGGCAAGTAGGTCAAGCAGTTCGCCCTCAGCCGGAATACCGCTCCGTCCGATTACTTCGAGGGAGGTATTCGCATGTTTCGTATCAGGAGGTGGTATGGAGTTGTCTGGTGCCTGGCGCTGTTCCTTTGTTCGTCAGACGTTTTCGGGCTGGACTCATTTCATCTGGACGAAATCGTTGTTACGGCGACCAGGAGCGAGGCGGCGCTCAACGAGGTTGGAAGCAGTGTAACGGTGATCACGCGGAAGGAGATTGAACGAAGTCGGAAATCCTTTGTGCTCGATCTCCTTCGGTCGGTCCCGGCCGTGGACGTGACCCGGAGCGGCGGACCGGGCGGTCAGACCTATGTGGGAATCAGGGGCGCCAAGTCGGAGCACACACTGGTTCTGGTGGACGGGGTCCGCGTGAACGACCCGGCCTCCACGGGCGGGTCCTTTGATTTCGCCAACCTGCCCACCGACACCATCGAGAGAATCGAAATCCTTCGCGGACCACAGAGCACACTTTATGGATCCGACGCCATGGGCGGGGTGATCACCATCATCACCCGTCGCGGCGAGGGCACACCGTCGGGTTTCGTGTCGGCCCAAGGCGGCTCTTTCTCCACGGCGCGGGAACGGGCGTCCGTGGGCGGAGGCGCGGGCCCGTTGACCTTTTCTCTGGGTCTTTCCCGCGAGGATACCCACGGTATCTCTTCCGCCGGAGAACAGTACGGAAACCATGAGACCGACGGTTACCACGCCACGACCGTTTCCACCCGGCTGGGGGTCACGCCGTCCCGGAACTTCGATTTCGACTGCATCGTCAGGTATCTGAACGACAAGACCGACCTGGACAACGGCGGAGGAGCGGGCCAGGACGATCCCAACTCCATTGTCCGTTCTGAACAGGTCCTGGTGCGGGGACAGGGGCGCCTCTCCCTGTTCGATGACCGATGGGAGCAAAAGCTGGGGATATCCTTCACCAACCTGGATCGGAACTACCGCAACGATACCGATGCCTCCCATCCGGAGGATTCGGATCGCGCCTCCTATCACGGACAGTCGCTGGCCTTCGACTGGCAACATACGATGCGGCTTCACAAGACCAACACCCTGACGCTGGGCGTGGAAACCAGGGAGGAAAAGGCCTATTCCGACTACTATTCGTGGAGTTCCTACGGACCTTACAGCAGTGTCTTTCCCGAAGAGTCGGACCGGATCACCGGCTACTACATCCAGGACCGCATACGCCTGTGGGATGCCTGGTTCACGACCCTGGGGGTGCGGCTGGACGACCACAGCCGCTTCGGCACGGAGGCCACCTACCGCTTCACCACCTCGTACCTGGTGAACCGCACCGCCACCAGGATCAAGGGGAGCTGCGGCACCGGGTTCAAGGCCCCGTCGCTCTACCAGCTCTATGAACCGACCTACGGCAACCGGTCGTTGAGCCCGGAAAAGAGTGAAGGCTGGGACATCGGTGTCGAGCAGGCGCTCCTCGATGGGCGTATTGAACTGGGCGCCATCTGGTTCTCCAACGATTTCGAAGACCTGATCGAATTCGACAGCAGCGCGTCAAAATACAAAAACACTGCCCGGGCGGAATCGTACGGCGTGGAACTCTCCACCACGGTGCGGCCGACGGACGACCTCACCCTTGGCGCCGCTTACACCTGGACGAAGACCAAGGACAAAGCAACCGGCCTCGAATTGTTGCGGCGGCCGGAAAACAAGTTTTCATTCGACGCGAACTACCGTTTCAACAAGAAGGGAGGCGTCAATCTGGAGATCGCATACGTGGGGAAACGCCGGGATACCCGCTTTGACCCTGTTACCTATGCCGGCACGCGGGTGGAACTGGGAGGATATCTGCTGGCCAATCTGGCCGCGTCCTATGATGTTACCAGGTGGCTGCAGGTGTTCGCCCGTGTGGAAAACCTCCTGGATCGCCGGTACGAAGAGGTCTGGGGGTACGGGACCCCCGGCATCGGCGGCTACGGCGGGGTGAGGGTGTCGTTCTGATAGGAAATCAATTATATGAGACTCCCAGACCTGCCAGGTTTGAAATCCTGGCAGGTCTCCGGAATTTTTATAGAACATACATTGAAAGGGAGGAAATACTATCATGAGCATTGCAGCACGCGCGGAGGAGAGCCGGATCTATCCATTGCGGAGCGTGGTGAAGCGCGACGGCGCCGTCGTCCCCTTTGAGGCGGAAAAGATCCGTTCCGCCATCAGGCGGGCCGGGGAGGCCGCAGGCGAGTTCGACGGGGACGAGGCGGGTCTCCTGACCGGTCAGGTGCTGAAGGTGCTGCGCCACAAGTTCGGCGAGACCCCTCCGCACATCGAGAACATCCAGGACGTGGTGGAGCAGGTTCTGATCTCCGCCAACCACCTGAAGACCGCCCGCGCCTATATCGTGTACCGCGAGCAGCGCCACAAGCTGCGCCGTGACCGCAAGACCCTGGTGGACGTGGCCTCGTCGGTCAACGAGTACCTGGAGCAGTCCGACTGGCGGGTGAACGCCAACGCCAACCAGGG
>JARKOC010000017.1 GCA_029975915.1 Bryobacteraceae bacterium | reverse complement strand
TGTGCCAATACCTCGAAGAATTTCACCACGGCCGCGGGGAACTTCCGGACGAGGAAGTCGATCGCGACGTCGTCGTTCTCGCCGATGACGTAGGCGGCACCGATGATGCCCTGCCAGATAAAGATGATCCGAGCCATCGCTTCGGTCCAGGCGTTACCGCCACCGAACGATCGGATTATGACCTGGTAGACAACCAGGATGACCAACAGCGCAAATAAGACGATACAGATCCATCTGAGGATCGCGTCCACGACGCGCTGAAATGCACTTACTGCTTTCATGCCGGAGCCTTTTTATTGTCGGTTGGTTGTGAAGATCGCCTTGCGGCCTGCGGTTGCCGGTCCGTCGCTGAACCATTGACCGCCATCTTCGGCTGTGTCGCTGCGGAACCGGACGAGTCGGCTTTGTCCGGCTCCGCAGCACACGATTTTCTTTACGCGGGGTGTGCCTCATTGGCTGCCTGAACAGCCTCGTAGAGGGTCTTACGAACATCGTTCTCAGAAACGGCCGCTTCGACCATCGGAGTAACGAGTGCCTTGAATGCGTCAACATCCACGTCGTCGTTGAAGGTCGCGCCGACGGCCTCGGCGTCGGTACGGGACTGCTTAGCGAACTCCAGGAAGCCGGTGTTGGCCTCTTCGCGCAGCTGAGGAATCAGATCCTGGAATGCCGTACGGTCGGCCTCGTCCATGCCCGCGAGCACATCAGAGTTGATGAGCAGGTAGTCGGGGATCATCAGGTGCTTGGTGTAGGAGTAGTACTTCGCGACCTCGTCGTGCTTCAACTGGTGGAACACGGTCTCGTTGTTCTCGGCGCCGTCGAGCACGCCGGTCTGCAGTGCGGAGTAAACATCACCCTGACCCATCGGGGAGGCGATGGCTCCCATCGCCTCGATCATCTGCACCTGGGAATCGGACTGCTGCACGCGGATCTTCAGGCCCTGCAGGTCGGCAGGAGTGGTGATCGGCTTCTTCGAGTTGTAGACGTTGCGTACGCCGGCGTAGAGCGCCGACAGCACGGTGATGTGCTTCGAGTCTTCGAGGGAGCTGAACAGGTCGGCATTGAGTTCGTCGTCATTGAAGATTGCCTGCTGGGCATCGTAGCCGGCGAACATGTACGGCAGGTTGTAAACGATGAAGTCGGAGTTGAATCCCTCCATCACCGGGCCGCCGATGTACATCATCTCGACAGTGCCGTCGGAGAGGTTCTGAACGACGTCGGACTGGGTACCCAACTGCTCGTTCGGGTACACCTTGATCGAGTAACGGCCATCGGTCGCTTCCTCGAGCTTCTCGCCGAGGTCGACAGCCGCCTTGTACTGCGGGTGCTCCTCGGTCTGGTTGAAGGCCAGCTTGAAGACCGTTGTGGTTCCGCCACCGGCGCTGCCGCTACCGGTGGAGCCGCCGCCACACGCGGCAAGAGCTAGCGACAAGAGACCGGCGGTGCCGGTCAGGACCACGCTAGACAACTTCATCGTTGTGTCCTTTCTTTGGGGCAAGTGCCCGCGAGTATGTGTTGCGCGAGAGCTTCGTAGATCTCGTTGCAGCAATGATGCGTGAACGTTGCATTCCCAGCTTGATTAGCCGGACCACGATTCGCAGTCAGGGCTCGTGGCCAGTCTACGGATGACTGGCGCGACCGTCAAACAGCAATTGCTGCAAAACGCGAGAGCTTGTGCTGCTTGCTGCGGCATGCTGCCAGAAGTTTCGCTGCCGAAGAGTCCCGCTGCCGAAGACTCGCCCATGGCCGCCTGTACGCTGGCGGAGTCTTCGGAGACACCAGGTGACCATTGAGGACATGTGAGATGCAGTAGCCCGTCATCTCATCACCTCCGCGCAGAAGGAATCCGCATGACTACGCTTGCTACCGCCCGGATCCCCGGGCCCAGCGGGGCACGCACCATCGAACTGGCTGCCCCGCCCGCGCTGATCACTGCCAGGACTCCGCCATTGAGCAGACTCGTCTACGCCGCCGGTCACGTCGTGGCCGATCCACTACGCGCCGCCGCCTCGGTATCCGCGACCATTGACTGGGACGCCACCATGGCGGTACG
>JARKOC010000016.1 GCA_029975915.1 Bryobacteraceae bacterium | reverse complement strand
GTCGCACCCCTTAAACCTTTCCATCGGGAGCATTGAAATGAACAAGAAAATCTTGCTTGCATGGTGTGTCCTCGGCATGGCCCTGCTCGGCCTTGCCGCTCCGTGCTCGGCCTGGACCGTGGCCTCCAGCAACGTTCCCCTGGACAGCCCGGTCTACGCCTGGCTGGACAAGCTGGCCGGGTTCGGGCTGGTGAAGAGCGACATCAAGGGCATCCGTCCCTTTTCCCGGGCCGAGGCGGCCCGTTTGCTGCTGGAGGCGGAGGAAAACCTCTCCCGGAACCCGGACCTGGCATCCTCCTCCCTGGCAACCGATATCCTGGTTGAGGCCCGCACGGCCCTGGCACGGGAGGCCGGCCTCTACCGGACCCCCGAGGCGGCCCCCACCTTCGACTATCGGCTGGTATCGTCGGCCCGGGCGCGCTACGTCTACCTGGACGGCGTGCCCCGCAGCTACGAACGGCCGGTCTACGACCCGGGAGACGACGGCGTGTTCGGCATAGGAAGCGGAATGCGGGATAAGAACCCCTACCCCAATTCGGTTCAGCAGCACGGCACCGAGGGAACACCCCTGTTCGAGAACAACGAGGGGGTCATCTACCGCCGCGGACAGAACGGCGAGCTCCGCTTCGCATCCGAGGCGTTTCTGGGCCGGTGGGCCTCGGCGCTGGTGGAGCCCATGGCGCTGTTCACGGAGCGGGACAGCATGTTCCAGGCCCGCATCAACAGGGGCTACCTGAAGGTGGGGAGCGACGCCGTGGAGCTGGAGGTGGGCCGCGATGCCAACTGGCTGGGCCTCGGCTACCGGGGAAACATCACCCTGACCAACAACGCCCGCAACTTCGACCAGGTCAAGCTCTCCAGCCCGGAGCCCATCCTGCTCCCCTGGATCGGCGCTCTCAAGTACTCGGTGATTTTCTCCCGCCTTGATGAGGTACTCACCACTGACGGCGAACGGCACCCCTACTACTTCGCCAGCAAGGTATCAATAAAACCGGCCGATTTTGTGGAAGTAGGGGTGAACCTGGGCCGCCAGGTGGGCGGCCCGGGGGTTGATAACTCCTTCGGCAACGTGATACGGGGTCTCGTCGGCGGCACCGACGATAATTCCAACTCTATCGCCGGACTGGAAGTCCGCTTCCGTATCCCCTGGCTCAGAAATATGGAAGTGTATGGCGAATTCTCCGGAGAAGATACCGCTCAGACGGTCTTTTTCTGGCCCATCGTGGAGAGTTACACGGCGGGTTTCTACATCCCCCGTCTCACCGCGAGCGGCAGAGACGATTTCCGCTTCGAGTACTTCTTCGGTAACGCCATCCTCTATACCAACGGAACCTTCCCCGAGGGGTACATCTACCATGATCAGCCCATCGGCCACTCCCAG
>JARKOC010000010.1 GCA_029975915.1 Bryobacteraceae bacterium | reverse complement strand
GCCATGCTGGAGGAAACCCTCCGCACCCAGACCGTCACCCCCGAACTGCAGGAAGTCTTCGACACCTTCAACGTCCGCTTCAACGGCGCCCAGGGCACGGCAGACGACGACATCACCCTCGGCGACGAAACCGACCGCACGATTTCCGGCGCAAACGGCGACGATGTCCTTCTGGGTGGCGCAGGAAACGAATCAATCGCGGGCGGCAACGGCAACGACGTCATCTCCGGCGGCGCGGGCAACGACACCCTGCGCGGCGAATGGGGCGACGACACCTACATCTTCCGGCGCGGCGGCGGTAACGATATTGTTGATGACAGCCGGGGAAGCAACACCGTTCTCTTCTCCGGCCTCACTCCCGGCGATATCACCGTCTCCGCCGATTCCTACGACAATTTCACCTTCCGCATCAACGATACCGGCGAAACCCTCACGGTTCGGGCTGCAAGCGGGTATTGGGAGGGCTCACACTGGATTCAGGGCACTGCCGTGGACTCCTTCATCTTCTCCGACGGCAGCGCGTGGGATCGGGACGAGGCTCTACGTCAGTCGGTCGTAAAGCCAACGGAAGGTGACGACGTCATCGGCGGCAGCCGAATTGACGACGTGATCCTCGGCCTGGGAGGGAACGACGTCATTTCCGGGAACAGGGGCAACGACACCTTGGACGGCGGAACGGGCAACGACACCCTCCGGGACAACGCTGGCGACGACACCTATATCTTCGGCCGGGGGTACGGTCACGACGTCATCCTCGACCAGAGCGAAAAAGGCAACATCGATGTCCTGAAATTCAAGGACGACATCACACCGGCCGACGTAACCGTGAAACGGAATGGATACGACCTGGTGCTGTCAATCACGGGAACCGAAGACAGCGTCAGCATCCAATATTATTTCATCGAGGATGTCGGCGCAAATGCGGCGTCTCATCCCTATGAAATCGAGCGGATTGAGTTCGCGGACGGCACCATCTGGACGTCCTCAACGTTTCATGAGTTGCTGCTTGCCGGTTCGGACGCCCCGGAGACCATCGTCGGCTACCGTGAAGACGACGTAATCACCGGACAGGGCGGCGACGATATCATCGATGCGCGCTCAGGCAACGATCTAATCGACGGCGGAGCCGGCAACGACGTTATCCGTGCCGGGTACGGCGACGACATCATGGACGGAGGAACCGGCGACGACTACTTGGACGGGAACACCAGCGATTACAATGACGGCTGGAATGGCGGCCGAACCGGCAACAACGACACGTACCTCTTCGGCTTCGGCTCCGGGCACGACACGATACGAGACTATGGTTGGCACCAAGGAAATATCGATGCCATCCGCTTCAGTGACGGAATCACCTGCGATGACGTGCGGTTTGAGCGCGGCGGGGAATGGTGCGACGATCTTCGTATAATCCTGGGAGACGGTTCCGACACCATCACGATACTGAACTGGTTCGCCTATAACACGGACTACCATAAGATCGAACGGCTGGAGTTCGCGGACGGGACGGTACTTGAACCGTCATTCATTGAATCGCACCTGAACGTCCGGGGAACCGACGCTGATGATGTCCTGCAAGGTTCGTTAAGCGGAGAAACCGTTTTGGGCCTGGCCGGCGCGGATCGGTTATACGGGTATGGCGGTGACGATGTGCTTGACGGTGGACTCGGCGATGATCTGATGCAGGGTGAAGGAGGGAACGATACCTACATCTTCGGCAGGGGCTACGGACGCGACACCATCGACGAGGGTTTGCTCTCCCATTACAGCGTTGAATCTTACAAAGACGCCATCCAATTCAATGCGGATGTTTCGCCGGAGGACGTCGTGATCCGTCGCATCGGCAATAACATGGCGCTTTCCATCAGTGGAACCGAGGATCGCCTGACAGTGGTCAACGGGTTCCTGGAAAACTTTGGCAACAACCGCATCGAGGAGGTGCGCTTCAGCGACGGCACGGTATGGGACTATGCAGCCCTGCAGGCGAGGGCTCTGCTGGCAACGGACGGTGATGATGTGATCGAGGGGACTTCGGCCTCCGACGATCTGGACGGCATGGCCGGCAATGACCGCCTCGTGGGGAAAAACGGCGGCGACACCTACCGCTTCGGCCGGGGCTACGGCAATGATGTCATCCAGGAAAACGGATGGATTGAGGCTGAACAGGATACCGTCCAGTTCCTGGAGGGCATCACCCCCAACGACCTCTCCTTCACCATTGAGGGCCATGATCTCCTTATCGGCATCAAGGATACCCAGGACACCCTTCGCATCCTGAACGGAACAAACATTATCGAAAGGTTTGTCTTCGCCGACGGCACGACACTGAGCGCAACGGACATTAATGGAATCGTGACCATGCCGCCTGACTCGGAAACCCTTATCGGCACGGCGGGCAACGACACCCTCACCGGAAGCGACCTGGACGGGATCCTGATGGGTCTGCAGGGCAACGATACCCTGAACGGCGCCGGAGGAGCGGACACCCTGAACGGCGCCGAAGGCGACGATATCCTGGACGGCGGCTCGGGACGCGATACGCTCATCGGGGGCGACGGCGCCAACATCTACCGATTTGAACGGGGATCAGGTCTAGATACCGTAATTACCCGACCGGCCGACGGGACGGACGATGCCATCGAATTCGGCGCGGGAATCTCCCCTTCGGATATCCGGGTACAACTGGGTGAACCGACCAATGATGAACCGCAACCGGGCAACACGGGTTTCAGCCGCCTGGTAATCGGCATCGGGAATAATGACGCATGTGTCGTTACCGTCGACAACGGCGGTGATGTC
>JARKOC010000006.1 GCA_029975915.1 Bryobacteraceae bacterium | reverse complement strand
ATGCCGCTGGCGGTGACGACCTCGTCACCCTTGCCCAGCGCTTCGAGCAGGGCCTTGTGTTCCTTGGCTTTCTTCTGTTGCGGGCGGATCATCAGGAAGTACAGCACGACGAACATCAGAATGATCGGCAGGAACTGCATTGCACTTTCCATGGGTCCTCCGGCGGCGGCTTGAGCGTAGGCGTTGCTGATCAGCACAGTAATCTCTCCTGGTTGGTTGATGGAACAACAGTCACAGTCTGTGTAACTGGGAATTTAACGGGGCATTGTATCACCGGGGTGGTCAGGCCGGCCCACGGGCGCGATCGGCATGGAACCGGGCGGCGTGGCCGGCCAGTTGCCCGGCCACGATCGCTTCGCGCAATTCGCGCATCAGCGTCTGGTAGTAGCGCAGGTTGTGGATGGTGTTCAGTTGCGCGCCGAGGATTTCGCCGACGCGGAACAGGTGGTGCAGGTAGGCGCGGCTGAAGTGGCGGCAGGTGTAGCAGTCACACGACTCGTCGAGCGGTTGCGTGTCGTTCTTGTAGCGGGCGTTGCGGATCTTGATGTCGCCGAAGCGGGTGAACAGGTGGCCGTTGCGCGCGTTGCGCGTCGGCATCACGCAATCGAACATGTCCACGCCGGCCTGCACGCCGTGCACCAGATCCTCGGGGGTGCCGACGCCCATCAGGTAGCGCGGCTTGTCGCCAGGCAGGCGCGGAGTGGTGTGCGCGAGGATGCGCGCCATGTCCTCCTTCGGTTCGCCGACCGAAAGGCCGCCGATGGCGAAGCCGTCGAAGCCGATTTTGGCGAGGCCGGTCAGCGACTCGTCGCGCAGGTCCTCGTACATGCCACCCTGGACGATGCCGAAGAGGGCGTTGGTGTTGCCGAGGCGGTTGTGTTCATCGCGCGAACGTTGCGCCCAGCGCAGCGACAGGCGCATCGACTCGGCGGCCTGCGCGTGGCTGGCCGGGAAAGGGGTGCATTCGTCGAAGATCATCACGATGTCCGAGTTGAGCACGTGCTGGATGCGCATCGATTCCTCGGGGGTGAGGAACAATTTGTCGCCGTTGATCGGCGAGGAGAACTTGACGCCTTCCTCGGTGATCTTGCGCAGCGCGCCGAGCGAAAAGACCTGGAAGCCGCCCGAGTCGGTCAGGATCGGCTTGTTCCAGCCCATCAGGCCGTGCAGGCCGCCGTGCGCGCCGATGACCTCGAGCCCCGGACGCAGCCAAAGGTGGAATGTGTTGCCGAGGCAGATCTGCGCACCGATCTCGTCGAGGTCGCGCGGGGTCATCGCCTTGACCGTGCCGTAGGTGCCGACCGGCATGAACACCGGCGTCTCGACGACGCCGTGGGCGAGGGTCAGGCGGCCGCGGCGGGCGTTGCCGTCGGTGGTCAGGAGTTCAAACTGCATGGTCATCTCTTTCCAGAAGCATGGCGTCGCCGTAGCTGAAGAAACGGTAGCGTTTTGCCACGGCGTGGCGGTAGGCGGCGCGTATGGTAGCGCAACCGGCGAAAGCCGAGACGAGCATCAGCAGCGTCGACTTGGGCAGGTGGAAGTTGGTGATCAGCCGTTCGACCACCCGTAAGCGGTAGCCCGGCGTGATGAAGATGTAGGTTTCCGCCGGGCCGCACCGCAACTCGCCGCTCTGCGCCGCCGCTTCGAGCGCTCGCAGGCTGGTCGTGCCGACGGCGATGACGCGGCCGCCGCGGGCGCGCGTCCGGGCGACGGCGTCTACGGTGGCTTGCGGAATCTCGAAACGCTCGGAATGCATGCGGTGCTCGGCGACGTTGTGCACCCGCACCGGCTGAAAGGTGCCGGCGCCGACGTGCAGCGTCAGCCAGGCGAGTTCCACGCCTTGCTCCTTCAGGGTGTTCAGCATCGCCTCATCGAAATGCAGGCCTGCGGTTGGCGCAGCGACGGCGCCGGTGTGGCGGGCGTAAACGGTCTGGTAGCGGGTTTCGTCTTCCACTTCCGCCGCGTGACTGATGTAGGGCGGCAGCGGCAGGCGGCCGTGTTCCTCGGTGAGCGCGTACAGGTCGCCGTCGCCTTCCAGTTCCAGGGCGAAGAACTCGGCCTGGGCGCCGGTTCGCCCGACGATGCGCAGCGAAAACGCGTTTTCCAGCACGATGCGGCTGCCCGGCTTGGGCGACTTGCTGGCGCGGATCTGGGCGACGGCATTCCGGCGATCGACGATGCGCTCGATCATCACCTCGATCTGCCCGCCGCTCTCCTTCTGTCCGAACAGGCGCGCCTTGATCACCTTCGTGTCGTTGAAGACGAGCAGGTCGCCGGCCTTGAGCCATTGCGGCAGGTCGGCGAATTGCCGGTCGAACAACGCCTCGCCGTCGACGTGCAGCAAACGGCTGGCCGTGCGTTCGGCGGCCGGGTGCTGGGCAATCAACTCGGGCGGAAGGTCAAAATCAAAATCGTCGAGGGTGAGCATGTCGAGAAAAATGGTTGTCGCAAAGGTTGTCGGTTTGTCAGTCAGTTGTTTTGTCGGTTGCTTATGGTCTTGTGGGGCAAGGGTGAATCATGGATAATTCGCCCTCCTTCGGTTCGCCTCCTGCGAACCACGGCCCCGATGGCGGAATCGGTAGACGCAGCGGATTCAAAATCCGCCGCCGCAAGGCGTGCCAGTTCGACTCTGGCTCGGGGCACCACGAAGACTTCCCTTCGTTCCTTCCACGGTTTTTCGCCTCGTTCGCGTCCTTCACGGTCGCCGAAAAGGCGCGATTCTATCGTTTGCGGCGTCTTCCGTCTCGCCTTCGCGTCCGGTTTGCCTTGGGGAGCCGGGAAAAACCGTGAATTACTGCACACAGGCGAATCCGCGTTTTGCGCTATAAAGCCGTATTACCAAAGTTATACGGCTCGCCACGTGCCTGATTTCCGGGCTGGTGTTGCCGGACCGGAGACTGTCCATGCACTGGCGCAATGAATACTCGCTGGGAATCGTCGAGATCGACAGCCAGCACAAGCAGTTGATCGGCCACTTCGGGACCATCGAAGAGGCTATCCGGCAGGGCCAGAGCTGGTCGTCGATCTATTTCCTGGTCGCCGAACTGAGGGATTTCGCGCGCTTCCACTTCACCTGCGAAGAAGCGCTCATGCGCCTGTTCGATTTTCCGGATCTCCGTTTGCATACCGCGGAGCATGCACATTTCTTCAAGGTGCTCGCCGAAATCGAGAAGAATTCGATCAACAAGGCGATCGAAAGGGAGCTGGTCGAGTTTCTCCGTGTCTGGATGACCAAGCATATCGTCGGTTCCGACCGCGGTTTCGCCCAGCATGTTCTCTCTGGCGCTGCGGTGGTGTGCTCCTGACTGATTCCTGACTGTGGGCCGTTCGGGAGTAAACTCCGCCGCTTCGAAGATCGATCGTCTGGAGGGAGCATGGAATTTCTGACCTGTGTGGTGGCCGCCGAGGAGGACGAGTATCCCGATCTCGCCATGTCGGGGGCGCCGCTGAAGCAGTGGAGCGGCTTCGAGGCGCCCGGTCTGGATACGACGCGGATCGCCGCCTTGCATTCCCTGCTGACCGGCGATTCGTTGCAGGCGGCCCTTGATCTCTATGAGCCGGTGTTCGTCACCGAAGGCGAGGACGAAAAGCTGCTTCTGCGCATCGCCCCCGAACTGTTCGACGCCCTGGCGGGGCTTGACGACGAAGCGCTGGAGGAACTGGCCGGCGAACTGGCGGCGAACGAGCTGTACGAGGCCGAAGGTGTCGACCCCGAGGAAGTGCTGGCGTATCTCACGACACTGGTCGAGCTCGCGCAACTCGCCGAGTCGCAGGATCAGGCGCTGTTCGTCTGGATAAAGCTGCTGCAGGATTGAGCTGAGCTGTCCCGGATGGTCCTACTCAGCCGATCTTGAAGGCGATGCGGATGCCGGTGATCAGCATCTGCACGGCGATCGCGGTCAGGATCAGGCCCATCAGGCGTTCCAGCGCTTCCATGCCGGCCTTGCCGAAGAGGCGGGAAAACCAGCCGGAGGCAAGCAGCAGCGCGGCGTTGATCAGGCAGGCAAGGACGACGGCGCCGACCCACAACAGCGTTTCGCCGTTGGAATGGCGCGAGGCGAGCAGCACGGTCGCCAGCGCCGAGGGGCCGGCAATCATCGGGATGGCCAGCGGCACGATCAGCGGTTCGGTGGCGGTTTCGTGCTCGGCCGCCGTGTGCTTGGGCGGCGGGAAGGCCATGCGCAAGGCAATCAGCAGGAGGATCACGCCGCCGGCGATTTCCAGTGCCGGGTCGCTCAGGCGCATGGCGTAAAGCAGCCAGTCACCGACGAACAGGAACCCGACCAGCACCAGCGTGGCGATCGCGCATTCGCGCAGGATGATGCGCGGCCGGCGCGCTTCCGGCGTGTTGCGCAGCAGCGAGAGCACGAAAGGCATGTTGCCGAGCGGGTCGAGCACGAGGAGCAGCAGGAAGACCGAGGAAAAGAGTTCGCCGTTCATTGTTGTCATTGTTGCTTGTCCATCGAGATGATTGCCCGGCCGAGCCGGACGGCTCCCTGAAAATAGCAAATAACCAGGGGTGTCGCCTTGCATTCGCAAAATATTTGCGCGGTTCCTGTAAGAATTTGCCTGCTTGTGCGTCTAATGGGGAAAACCTTTCAGGAGAAGAGGCATGCGCGACACGTTCCCGCTGTTGGTCAAGACCGACTTCCCGCCGATCCGGCGCGGCAAACTGGAAACCCTGCAGGCCAATCTCGGCTATCGCTGCAACCAGTCGTGCTTTCATTGCCACGTGGCGGCCAGCCCGAAACGCACCGAGGAAATGAGTCGGGAAACCATGGAGGTGTTGCTGGAATTCGCGCGTCGGCAATCGATCCAGACGCTCGACCTGACCGGTGGCGCGCCGGAGATGAACCCGCATTTCCGCTGGCTGGTCGGCGAAGCGCGGGCGATGGGGCTGCGCGTGATCGATCGCTGCAACCTGACCATTCTCAACGAACCGGGTTACGAGCCGCTTGCGGCGTTCCTCGCCGACAACGCGGTCGAGATCACCGCCTCGCTGCCCTGCTATCTGGAAGATAACGTCAACAAGCAGCGCGGCGACGGCGTTTTCCAGTCCAGCCTCGACGGGTTGCGCCAGCTCAACGACCTGGGCTACGGCCTGCCGGACAGCGGGCGGGTACTCAACCTCGTCTACAACCCGCTCGGGCCATCCCTGCCGCCCGACCAGGTGCGGCTGGAGCAGACCTACAAGGAACAACTGGCGACCCGCTACGGCATCGTCTTCAATCACCTGTTCGCGCTGACCAACATGCCCATCCAGCGCTTCGGCAGCCAGCTCATCTCGCGCAACGAGTTCCACCCGTACATGGCGCTGCTCAAGGGGGCTTACCGCGCCGAGAACCTGGATGGCGTGATGTGCCGCAGCCTGATTTCCGTCAGCTGGCAGGGCACCGTCTTCGACTGCGATTTCAACCAGATGCTTGGTCTGCATCCGGGCGGAGCGGAAGCGCGGCCGGTGCATCTTTCCGAGTTGCTGGAGACGGATTTCGCGGGCCGGCCGATCCGCGTGGCCGATCATTGTTACGGCTGCACCGCAGGACAGGGCAGCAGTTGCGGCGGGGCGCTGGGATCGGAAAAAGCGGCGGAACCGGCTGCGGCTTCGTGAAAGGAGAATGCAAATGCACGGTTTTTTTCGATTCCTGACCGCACTGGCCGGTTCGCTTTTCTTCTCTTCCGCTTTTGCAGCCGAGCCGCCACTCAAGTTCGGCGTCGGCCTCTTCCAGCCGGACAAGGACAAGAACGACGCGACCTGCCGCCCGCTGGCCGATTACCTTGCCGCGCGGCTGAACCGGCCGGTGCAGTTGCGCACCGTCGATAGCTGGGAAGGTCTCGCCAAGTCGCTGGCCAACGGCGAGACCGACATCGCCCTGCTCGGGCCGTGGGGCTACGTGCTGGCCAACCATCAGTCCGGCGCGCAGGTCATCTCCACCATCCTCTACGACGGCAAGCCCGAGTATTTCGCGATCATGGTGACTCACCCCGATTCAGGCATCCGTTCGCCGGCGGACCTGAAGGGGCGGACCTTCGCCTTCGGCGACAAGGGCTCCACCTCGGGTTACCTGATTCCGTTGCATTACCTGATGATGCAGGGCATCACGCCGGAAACGTATTTCGCCAAGGTGGTGCACACCTCGCATCAGGCGATTCAGACCCAGGTCACGCAGGGCGTGCTCGACGCCGGCGCTGATTACAACCGCAACCGCAACGCGATGATTGAACAGGGGCTGATCAAGGCCGAACGCTCGAAGATCATCTGGCACTCTCGAGGCTGAATTGTTTTCAGGGGAAGAGGGCTCGGCTTGCGGCTGCAATCATCCGGAGGAGGTCGGCGATGCTTTCGTCGAGCGCTCGAACCGCATCCATGCGCGGCCGAGGGCGACGGCAGCGCGTTTCCCGGACGTTCTTCAGCGTTTGAGTGCCTTGCCCATGGTCGCGCGCTTTCGCGTCGGCGGCTGCCGTATTGGCGTGGTGCATGGCGATGCCGACTCGCTCGCCGGATGGCGCTTCGACGCCAAGGCGCTGGATGCGCCGGAGAATCGCGCCTGGCTGGAGGCTGTGTTTCGCGCCGCGCAGGTCGACGTATTCGCCAGCCGCCGCACCTGCCTGCCGGCGCTGCGACGTTTCCCCTGCGGTTCGGTGATCAACAACGGCGCGGCCGGTTTGCTGAACTTCAGCGGTACGCGCTATGGCGCGCTCACCTGGATCGGCGTCACGCCGCCCGTGCAAGAGGCTCTCTACGGCGGCGTCTGCGTAGGCGCGCATGTTCATGCGTTGCCGGTCGCCTATGACCACGCGGCGTGGGTGACGCGTTTTCTCGCCAACTGGCCACCGGGGTCGGAGGCGTGGTTGTCCCACTACCGGCGAATCGTCGCAGGGCCGGAGTATCTGCCGGAAAACGCGGCTCGGGAAAACGGGCTGGGTGTAAGAAACCTGTCGGTACGCACGACTAACGGATGAACGCTGATCACGCAATCGGAGCAACCATGCAATTCAGGAAACTTGGCCTGCTTGTTGTGCTTGCGATGATTTTCGCCGCATTCTTCGTCCTTGATCTTGGCCAGCATTTCAACCTGCAGACCCTCAAGGCCCAGCAGTCGGCGATCGAAACCTTCCGCGCCGGCCAGCCGCTGCTGGCCGCGGCTCTCTATTTCGCGCTCTATGTGCTGATGTCGGCGCTCTCGCTGCCCGGCGCGGCGCTGCTGACGCTGGCGGGCGGCGCCGTGTTCGGTCTGCTGTGGGGAACGGTGATCGTCTCGTTTGCCTCGACCGTCGGCGCAACGCTGGCCTTCCTGATCGCCCGCTTCCTGCTGCGCGACTGGGTGGCCGGGCGCTTCGGCCAGCGCCTGCAGGCCATTGACGCGGGCGTGCGGCGCGAGGGCGCGTTCTACCTGTTTACCCTGCGCCTGGTGCCCGTGTTCCCCTTTTTCGTGATCAACCTGCTGTTCGGACTGACGGCGATGAGAGCGTCGACTTTCTACTGGTGCAGCCAGATCGGCATGTTCGCCGGCACCGTGGTGTATGTGAATGCCGGCACCCAACTGGCGCAACTCGATTCGCTGTCCGGCATCCTGTCGCCGGGGCTGCTTGGTTCATTCGTCCTGCTCGGCGTGTTCCCGCTGTTGGCACGCCGGATCGTCGAAGCCGTGCGTGCCAATCGGGTCTATGCGGGCTGGAAAAAGCCGGCACGCTTCGACCGCAACCTCATAGTGATCGGAGCCGGCAGCGCCGGGCTGGTGACGTCGTACATTGCCGCCGCCGTCAAGGCGAAAGTCACGTTGGTGGAAAAGCACAAGCTGGGCGGCGACTGCCTCAATACCGGCTGTGTGCCGTCCAAGGCGCTGATCCGCTCGGCGAAGCTGCTCTCGCACATGGCGCGTTCCAGGGAGTTCGGCATCGACTCGGCGACGGCGAAGTTCGACTTCGCCACGGTGATGGAGCGTGTGCAGGCGGTGATCCGCAGCGTCGAGCCGCACGATTCGGCGGAGCGCTACACGTCGCTGGGCGTCGATGTCGTGCAGGGAACGGCCCGCATCGTCTCGCCGTGGGAAGTGGAGGTTACGGGCGAGGGCGGCACCCAGAGAACGCTGACCACGCGCAGCATCGTCATCGCCGCCGGCGCGCGGCCGTTCGTGCCGCCGATTCCTGGCATCGACGAGGTCGGCTATCTGACCTCGGACACGGTCTGGAGCCTGCGCGAATTACCGCGCCGGTTGGTGGTGCTCGGCGGCGGGCCGATCGGATCCGAATTGACGCAAGCCTTTGCCCGCCTCGGCGCACAGGTGACGCAGGTGGAAATGGCGCCGCGCCTGCTGATGCGCGAAGACCCGGAGGTTTCCGAACTCGTGGCGCAGCGCTTCCGTGCCGAGGGCGTTGCCGTGCTGACCGGGCATCAGGCCAAGGCGTTTCTGGTGGAGAACGGCGAGAAGATTCTCGTCGCCGAGCACGCCGGACAGGAGGTGCGCATTCCCTTCGACGCCGTGCTGGTCGCCGTCGGCCGTGCGGCCAACCTGAAAGGCTACGGGCTGGAAGAACTGGACATCCCGACCGGGCGTACGGTGGACACCAACGAATTCCTGCAGACCCGCTTTTCCAACATTTATGCGGCAGGCGACGTGGCCGGGCCGTTCCAGTTCACCCACACGGCCGCGCACCAGGCGTGGTACGCGGCGGTCAACGCGCTGTTCGATCCGTTCCGGAAATTCAAGGTGGACTACGCGGTGATCCCTTGGGCGACCTTCGTCGAACCGGAAGTCGCGCGCGTCGGCCTCAACGAACTCGAAGCACGGGAAAAGGGCATTCCCTGCGAAGTGACCACTTACGGCATTGACGACCTTGACCGCGCCATCGCCGACGGCGAAGCCCACGGTTTCATCAAGGTGCTGACGGAGCCGGGCAAGGACCGTATTCTCGGCGTGACGATCGTCGGTGAACACGCCGGCGATCTGATCGCCGAGTACGTGCTGGCCATGAAGCAGGGCATCGGCCTGAACAAAATCCTCGGCACCATCCACATCTACCCGACGCTGGCCGAGGCCAACAAGTACGTCGCCGGTGTCTGGAAGAAGGCGCACGCGCCGGAGAAGCTGCTGGCGTGGGTCGAACGTTTTCATGCCTGGCGGCGGGGGTGATTCACGTGTTTTCTTTCAAGGAAACGCTGAAGTATTCGTCACCCCGGCGAAGGCCGGGGTCCAGTGCGTTGAATTTCCTGGATTCCGGCTTTCGCCGGAATGACGAACGTGCACGAAATCGGCGCCTTTCTGATAGGGAGGGGAGGTGGGCGTTGGGTGTCTTTTGTGTTCTGGCAGCGGCGTCGGCGCTTGCCGATGGTGGTTGGGTCGGGCGCTTTCCGTCAGCCGGGGATTTCCCGCCTCCGCCCTGGAAGGTCGAACGGCTTGATGAGCGTGTGCCGCCGACGCGCTATGGTCTGCGTGTCTGGGACGGCGTCGCGGCGGTCGAGGCGCAGGCCAGCAAGAGCATGGCGCTGTTTGGCCGCCCGCTTGAAATCGACCTGCGGAAAACACCGTTCCTCTGCTGGCAATGGCGGATCGATGCGCCGGTGGCCACGGCGGACATGACGCAGAAATCGGGCGACGACTACGCCGCGCGTGTCTATCTCACCTTCAATGTGCCGCCCGACCAACTGGGCGTGCTCACCCGCGCCGGACTGGCGCTGGCGCGTTCGATTTATGGCAATCAGGTGCCGGACGCCGCCCTCAATTACATCTGGGATAACCGTCATCCCGTCGGCACCGTGCAGGCGAACGCTTATACCGATCGCGCCCGGATGCTGGTGCTGCGTTCGGGCGGCGGTTTAGCCGGGCGCTGGGTGACGGAACGGCGCAATGTGCTGGAGGATTATCGGTTGGCTTTCGCTGAGTTGGGCGATACCGGCGGACAGTTGCGCGGCCTCGCCATCGCCAGCGACACCGACAACACCGGCGAGGAAGCGCACGCCGGCTTCGCCGATTTCCGTTTCGTCGCCACGGCGGGCGAGTGCCCGGCGCCGAGCGGGGGATAGGCCGATACCATGCGTCTCTCGATCATCATTCCCGTGCTCAACGAGGCCGATACCATCGCGGCGCGGCTCGATGCCCTGCAGGCGCTGCGGGCGAGGGGCGTGGAGGTGATTGTCGTCGATGGCGGCAGTACCGACGGGAGCGCCGGGCGGGCGGCGCCGTTCGCCGATCGTGTCATCACTGCGCCGCGCGGTCGCGGCCGGCAGATGAACGCCGGGGCGGAACAGGCGACCGGCGAGGTGCTGCTGTTCCTTCATGTCGACACCGTGCTGCCGGACTTGGCGGTCAAACGGATCGAGGAGGTGATGGAAGGCGGCGCGCTCTGGGGGCGTTTCGACGTGCGCATCGAAGGCGCCTCCATCATGCTGCCGGTTGTGGCCGCGCTGATGAACATGCGTTCGCGCCTGACCGGCATCGCTACCGGCGATCAGACGATCTTCATCACGCGCGAGGCGTTCGCGCGCGTCGGCGGCTTTCCGGATATTCCGCTGATGGAGGACATTGCGTTTTCCTCGGCGATGCTCCGGATCGCGTGTCCGGCCTGTCTTGCCGAAAAGGTTACGACCTCGGGGCGGCGCTGGGAGAAGCACGGGGTGTGGCGCACGATCCTGACGATGTGGTGGCTGCGCCTGCGTTTCTGGCTCGGTGTCAGTCCGCAGGCGCTTGCCCGGGAGTACGGCTATGTCCCGCGACATGACTGAGTGCGCGATCGCGATCCTGGCCAAGGCCCCCGTCCCGGGCCTGGCCAAGACGCGGCTGATCCCGCATCTGGGCGCCGAGGGCGCCGCAGCGCTGCAACGCTGGCTGCTGCGGCGCACGCTGGGAACGGCCCTCGCCGCCGAGCTCGGGCCGGTGACGCTGTGGTGCGCGCCGGAGACCGATCATCCGGATTTTGCGGCGTGCCAGGGGCTCGGGCCGGTGCGCCGATGCCGGCAGCCGGATGTCGATCTGGGCGGGCGCATGCATGCGGCGGTGGACGAGGCGTCTGCCGCCGGGACGCTGGTCATCGGCACGCTGGTTATTGGTACCGATTGCCCGGCGCTGACGCCCGAGGTGCTGCGAGAGGCAGCGGCGGCTTTGCGTGAGCACGACGCGGTGGTGATCCCCGCGGAGGATGGCGGGTATGTGCTGATCGGGCTGAAGAAACCGGCACTTGCGGTATTCCGGGATGTCGATTGGAGTACCGACCGGGTCATGGCGCAGACGCAGCAGCAACTGCAAGCGGTGGGGCTGACCTGGCTGGAGCTGCCCCCGTTGTGGGATGTCGATCGATTCGAGGACGTCGAGCGCCTCCTTGGCTTGTTTCCGGACGTGGCGGCGGTTCTGCCGGATAGCGGTGGCGCATGAAGCGCCTGATCCTCGCCGGAGGCGGGCACGCCCACCTGCATGTACTCAAGGCGCTGGCGGCGAGGCGCTGGCCGGGCGTCGCGGTGTCGTTGGTGACGCCGTATCTGCGCCAGATCTACTCCGGCATGGTGCCGGGCTGGATGGCCGGGCATTATGCGCTGGATCAGTGCGCTGCACCGCTGGAGCCGTTGGCGCGGGCAGCCGGCGTTCATCTGGTGCAGGATTCGGTAACCGGGCTCGATGCCGCGCGGCGACTCGTCCAGACAGCTGCATCCGGGGAGCTTTCCTACGACCTCCTCTCGCTCGACGTGGGGGCGCAGGCCGACAGTTCCTGCCTGGCCGCGACCG
Organism: Bryobacteraceae bacterium; assembly: GCA_029975915.1. The sequence goes on along the minus strand of JARKOC010000006.1, from coordinate 16,486 downwards.
GCGCAACGCTGCTGCCGATCCGTCCGCTGGAAGATTTCGTCGTCGGCTGGAAGCGCCAGGTTGAGTTGGCCCGGCAACGCGGTACCGCCAGGTTGGTCGTGGTTGGGGGCGGTGCCGCCGGAGTCGAACTGGCCTTGGCCGCGCGCTACCGTCTTGCCCGCGAAGTCGGGGGAGAGAACGTGGCGGTGTCGCTGGTGGCCGGCTCGGGCTTGATGCCGGGGCATGGCCCGCGCATCGTGCAGCGCGTGCGACAGGCGTTGCGGGAGCATCAGGTCGTCGAGATCCCCGGTTACGCCGCCGGATCGCCGGAAGGCTTGCTGCTGGACAATGGAACCACAGTTGGAGTCGATGCCGTCATCGCCGCGACCGGCGTTCGTCCGCAGGCCTGGCTGGCCGGTTCGAGCCTGACGCTGGCTGCTGACGGATTCGTTGCCGTGGCGGATGGGCAACAGAGTGTTTCGCATTCCGAGGTGTTCGCCGGCGGCGATGTCGCCTCGCGGGTCGATGCGCCGCATGCCAAGTCCGGCGTCTATGCGGTCCGGGCCGGCCCGGTGCTGGCGGCCAACCTCGAACACGCTTTGCTCGGCCAGGCGCCTTTGCCCTATCGCCCGCGGAAGCGGACGCTTTATCTGCTGGCCACCGGGCCCAGGGAGGCCGTCATGTCCTGGAACGGCCTGTCGGCAACGGGGCATTGGGTCTGGCGCTGGAAAGACTGGATCGACCGCCGCTTCATGAGCCAGTACCATGCTCGGGTGCAATGAGCGAGTGGGGAAAATGAGCGACCCGCAACTTCCATGGATGAGCGATGAGGCCATCGGAGCCATCCGGCGCGACATGATCAAGTTCGCTCGGCTGCAGCTGCGCGATGCGACCATGGCCGAGGACGTGGTGCAGGAAGCGCTGGTGGCCGCGCTGGCCAACGGGCAGGAATTTGCCGGTCGCTCGGCGCTGAAGACCTGGGTCTTCGCCATCCTCCGCAACAAGATCGTCGACCTAATCCGCCTGCAGAGCCGGACGACGAATGTTTCCGCGCTGGCCCCCGACGAGGAAAGCCTCGATCAGTCCTTCGAGATGCTGTTCAAGGGCAACGACCACTGGCGGCCGGAAGGTCGCCCGACAAACTGGGGCGATCCGGAAGAGGCCATGCGGCAGCAACGGTTCTGGGATGTCTTCGATGCCTGTCTCAAGCACCTGCCGGAAAACACCGCGCGCGTCTTCATGATGCGCGAATTCCTGGAGTTCGAAACGGCCGAGGTCTGTCGTGAGTTGCGTATCACGGTGAGCAACTGCAACGTCATCCTGCATCGCGCGCGCAACGGCTTGCGGCGCTGTCTTGAAAAGAACTGGTTCCTGGGGGGAGAACAGGCATGTTGAGCTGCAAGGACGTTACCCGCAAGTTGTCCGAATCGCTGGACCGGGAGCTCACCCTTGCGGAACGCCTGCAACTGGAAATGCATCTGGCGATGTGCCAGGGCTGCCGGAATTTCAAGAAACAGATGGGCTTCCTGCGCCTGGTCTGTCGCCGATACATGGCGGGAAAAACGTCTTCCGATAGCGACACCTGATGAACGGCTGGTAAACTCGCGCTCTTTGCTCCCGGTCTCTCCAACGTGTCCCGTACCCAAGCCAATCTGCTGCTGCTGCTCGTCGCCCTGATCTGGGGGTCGGCATTCGTTGCCCAGGCCCACGCGAAGGTGGGGGTCGAGCCCTACACCTTCACCGGCGTCCGTTTCCTGCTCGGAGCGCTGATCATCGCGCCGTTCGCCTGGCGTGATTTGCGGACGGTTGCCCGGCGCGAGGTGCGGCCCGGGCGCCGGGAAATGATGGGCGTCCTGGTCCTCGGTCTGCTCCTGATGCTCGGCGCGGTGTTCCAGCAGATCGGCATCAACGGCACGACGGTGACCAACGCCGGCTTCCTGACGGCCCTCTACGTGCCACTGGTGCCGCTGATCTCCTGGCTGCTCCTGCGCGCGCGTCCCCATTGGTCGGTCTGGCCGACTTCGCTCGGCTGTCTGGTCGGAACCTGGCTGTTGTCGGGGGCGGAGCAGGTGGCGATCAGCAGCGGCGATCTGTGGGTCATCGCCAGCAGCCTGTTCTGGGCGCTGCATGTCATGCTCGTCGGGCGCGTGGCTGACCGGCTGGCGGCGCCTTTTCTGGTGGCCGCCGGGCAGTTCCTCGTGTGCGGTGTGGCCTGTCTGCTCTGGGCTGTTTTCACCGAGTCGATTTCGCTCGCCGGGATCCGCCTGGCGGCGATGCCGATCCTTTACACCGGCATCATCTCCGTCGGCATCGCCTACACCGGCCAGGTGGTCGGGCAGCGCTACGCCGAGGCCGCCGATGCGGCGATCATCCTGTCGGCCGAGACGCTTTTCGCCGCGCTGTTCGGCTTCCTGCTGATGGGCGACCGTCTGAGCGCGGCGGGGCTGGCCGGCTGTGCGCTGATCCTCGTGTGCATCCTGGCGGTACAACTGATGCCCTTGTTCGGGGCGAAGCCGGTCAGCTGATTCAGAATCCGTGCCTTACCTGGGCCAGAAAGGCCTGGGCCCGCTCGTGGTCGGGGTTGGTGAAGAAGGCCTGTGGCGTGGTGTCTTCGAGAATGGCACCTTCGTCGAAGAAAATGACGCGGTCGGCCACTTCCTTGGCGAAACCCATTTCGTGCGTGACCACGAGCATGGTAATGCCGGTGTGTGCCAGTTCGCGCATGACGGTGAGGACTTCGTTGACCATTTCCGGATCGAGTGCCGAGGTCGGCTCGTCGAACAGCAGCACCTTCGGGTCCATGGCCAGCGCCCGGGCGATGGCGACGCGCTGCTGCTGGCCGCCGGAGAGCTGCACCGGGTACTTGTGTGCCTGATTTTTCAGGCCGACACGGTCGAGCAGGGCCTGCGCCTTGGCTTCGGCATCGGCGCGCGACATCTTGCGTACGCGCATCGGCGCCAGCGTGATATTGCGCAGGATGGTCAGGTGCGAGAACAGGTTGAAGCTCTGGAAGACCATGCCGACCTCGCGCCGGATGGTGTCGAGATGTTTCAGGTCGTCGTTGAGTTCGATGCCGTCGATGACGATGCTGCCGCTGTCGTGTTTCTCCAGGCGGTTGAGCGTGCGCAGGAAGGTCGATTTTCCCGACCCGGAGGGGCCGACGATGGCCGTGACCTGGCCTTCGCTGAAGCTGGCGGAGACGTTGCGCAGGGCGTGGAAGGCGCCGAAACGCTTGTCGATGTTGCGCGCGACGATGATCGGTCGGTCTGTATCGGGTTGGGGCATGGGCGATCTCAGCGTTTCTGTCCGGTTTGCAGCTGCGCTTCCAGCGCCGAGGTCAGCGTGGTGAACGCGGTGGTGAGGATCAGGTAGATCGTGGCGATCGTGAGGAACACGGGAATCGGCTGGTAGCTCTCGGCCTGGATGCGGTAACCGACCATGGTCAGTTCGACGACGCTGATCGCGTAGGCCAGCGACGAGTCCTTGACCAGCGACGCGAGGTTGTTGGCCAGCGCCGGCAGGGCGACGCGCATGCTCTGCGGCAGGATGACGTCCATGAAGGTCTGGAACGGCGACAATCCGAGCGCCCGGGCGGCTTCGATCTGTCCGTGCGGCACGGCGAGGATGCCGGCACGCACGCATTCGGTGTTGTAGGCACCGATGTTGAGCGACAGGGCGATGGCGGCACAGGCGAAGTCCGACAGATTGACGCTGGCGGGCATGACGGTGGGAATGACCAGCCAGACGAAAAGGATCTGCAGGAGCAGCGGCGTGCCGCGGATCAGCCAGACGTAGAAGTCGCATACCCAGCGCAGCGGCAGGAATTTGGAGAGCTTCCCCATGCCCGCCAACACGCCGAGCACGACGCCGACCGATCCGGCAATCAACGTCAGCCACACCGTGATGCGTGCGCCCTCGGCGAATTGCATCGCCGCCGGCCCGATGGGCGCCGGAGCGGCGGATAACGGAATGGCCAGTCCCCACAGGAAGATCAGCAGGCCGACCATGGCGCCGAACATCGTCCAGCCGGGATATCGCTTGGTCCAGTTCATGTTATTGCGATGTTTCGGTTAGCGGCAGGTGATGTCGGCCTTGAAGTACTTCTGGGAGAGCGCCGCGATCGAGCCGTCCTTGATCAGCTCGGCCAGCGCCTGATTGTACTTGTCGACGAATTCCTTGTTGTTCTTGCGCACGATTGCCGAGACGCGCTCGACAAAGAGCTGCTCGCCGGCCGCGATGCCCGCATCGGGATTCTTTTCCAGCGTGGCCTTGATCAGCCACTTGTCGGAGATCCACGCGTCGATCTTGCCGGCCTTGAGCGCGGAGAAGACTTCCGGGTCGGCCTTGTAGGTCTTCAGTTCCTTGAGGCCGGGAATTTTCTTGGCGTTGTCGTAGTAGCTGGTGGCCAGCTGGACGCCGACGGTCTTGCCGTTAAGCGCGGCAGCGGTCAGGGCGCCATCCTTCGGTGCGGCGATCTGGCCGCCGGTGCAGTAGTGCGGGCTGGTGAAATCGACCGCTTTGGCGCGTTCCTCGGTGAATCCGTGCGAGGCGATGGCGAAATCGAAGCGGTCCTGGCGGATCGACGCGAGTTGGGCGTCGAAGGTGACGACGCGCCATTCGAGCTTGAGTCCGAGCTTCTTCGCCACGGCTTCGGCGACGTCGACTTCATAGCCCGTCAGCTTGGGGCCTTCGAAATAGTTGAACGGGTAGAACGCACCTTCGGTGGCGGCGATGATCGTGCCGGAGTCCTTGATGGCGTTCCAGTCACGTGCCTGCACCGGCGCTGCAATGACAAGCGACAACGGGATCACTGCACTCAGTAGCTTCGTTAAGAATCGCATGACTTCTCCTGATAATTGTTGATCGATCTAAAACGCAAAAAATGGGCAAAGCAAACAAACGTCTTTGAAGCGGGAAAAACGTGAGACTTTGGGCATGGGCGAAATAAAGCCCCGGAAGGTTGCATATCACGGCGAGAACTCCCAACCCGATGCGACCAGCCAGACCCGACTGCGGTTTGTATCTGTTGATTTTTCGAAGCGGATTGCCCGGAAAGGATGGTCCGCTTTTCTTTACAGAATCACGACACGAAAAGGCCGACAGAATACAGCAAACGTGTTCCCGAACAAAGGGTTGCCCGAAAATATTACGTGTTCATCGACACGGGTCGGGAGAAACGCCGGAATGTCGATATCGGCTGGGCCGGGGAGACTATTGCCCGCTGGCCACCAGCCGCCGAATTTCGCCCAATCTCGCTTTCAGCAACGCCGCATTTTCCTTTCCGATGCGCATCATGATCTTCTGGCCGGCGGAACGGGCTTCCAGATCGGGATCGGCGTATTCGTAGAGGATTTTCGGTTGTACCAGCCTGACGGGTACTTCAGGGGCGGGCGCGGAGAGCAGGTCGTCGATGGCCGCCACCAGCCGGTCGTTGAAATGTGCCTGCGGATAGCCGATTTCGTGGTAGGCCCGCTCGAAAAGCGGGTAGAAGCGCCGATATACGGCTACCAGCTTTGTGCTGTCGACGGCCTTGATGGCCGCGGCGTAGGCGGCATAGCGTGCCGCGTTGCCGGCTCCGATGGTCAGGGTTTCATTTTTTCCTTCGGTGTTGAATTTCCCTTCTGCGCGCTTGAGCGGGACGACATCAGCCGCCAGATGCTTGCGTGGCAGGTTGTCAATAGTGACGACGAGGTGATGGATCAGTTCATCGGACAATACCAGCGCCAAGCCTTTCTTGCCGAGTACTTCGCCCAGCGCCTTGCGGAACGGCGCGTCGCTCCTCCCCAGTTCGGGCAGCGGTTCCTCCGATGGGGTGGGCTCAATCGGATGGAGAATCGCCGGCAGTTCGGGAGCGGCGCGTGGTGGCTCCGTTTGCGCCTGGACGGTCGGTGCCACCGCCGGGGGGGCGATCGCCACCGGGGGTGGGACTTCTTGCGGCGCAACCAGGAAAATGTAGCCCGCCAGTGCCGCAATCGCAACGACCGCCGTCCCGATTGCCCAATGCTTGCCTTTCATGGCTTCGTCTCCTGTCCCGTTCGCCTCGCCTGCCGACTGGAATCATCGTAGCACGCGTCCTGCAGCCTTGCCGGAGAACGGATAGACTGGCGGCTTTCTTCGACACCATTTCACTGCCATGACATCGACGCGCTCATCGTCCGTTTTCAGCGGCTTGCAACCGGCACTCGTCTGGGAGCATTTTGCGACGCTCTGTTCGATCCCCCGTCCTTCCAAGGGGGAAGCACGCCTGCGTGACCACTTGCGGACCTGGGCCGAGGCGCGCGGATTGGCGACAAGCGTCGACGCGGCCGGCAACCTGGTCGTGCGTAAACCGCCCAGTCCGGGCCGGGAATCGGCGCCGGGTGTGGTCCTGCAGTCGCACCTGGACATGGTGTGTCAGGCCAACGAGGATACGCCGCACGATTTCACGAGTGATCCGATTCTTCCGGTCTTGCGCGACGGTTGGCTGGTTGCCGATGGAACGACGCTGGGGGCGGACAACGGTATCGGGGTGGCACTGATTCTGGCGGCCCTGGAAGAACGGGATCTGGTCCATGGCCCGCTCGAGGCGCTATTCACCGTTGACGAAGAATGCGGGATGGGCGGCGCGCGCGGGCTCGATCCGCATGTCCTTCAGGGGAGGCAGCTGCTGAACCTGGATACCGAGGAGTGGGGGCAGTTCTACCTCGGCTGTGCCGGGGGTGTCGACGTGAATGCGCGGCGTCCGGGGTGTGTGGAGACTCCGCCTGAAAGCTTTACCGGCCTGCGCATCGACGTGCGCGGTTTGCGTGGTGGCCATTCCGGCGTAAATATTCACGAAGGCCGCGGCAGTGCCATCAAGCTGCTGGTGCGCGTCCTGCGCGAACTGGAAAAACGCTGTCCGTTCCGCCTCTCGACCCTGCAGGGCGGGACGGCGCGCAATGCCCTGCCGCGCGAAGCCAGCGCAACGCTGGCGTTGCCCGGCGAGGCGATGGCCGGCCTGGGCGATCTGCTGGCCGGACTGCAGGCGGCGTTTCGTGCGGAACTGGCGGGGGTGGACGAGAATGTGACGGTTTCCGTTGCGCCCTGCGAAATCGGACGCGTGATGGCGGCAACCGAGCAGGCGCTCTGGCTGGCGTCGCTGCACGCGGCCCCGCAGGGGGTGCGCCGCATGAGCGTCCGGGTGCCGGGCGTGGTCGAAACATCCAACAACCTGGGGGTTGTCGATCTGAAACCCGAGGCGGGTGCCTGCAACTTCATGGTGCGCTCGCTGGTGGATAGCGCCGGAGTCGAACTGGCGAACGAAATCGTCAGCCTGTTTGCGCTCTCCGGGACGGTGGCGGAACAGTCCGGCCACTATCCGGGTTGGGCACCCAATCCGGGTTCGCCGTTGCTTTCGCTGTGTCAGGCGGTCTATCGCGATACCTTCGGCAGTGAATCAACGACGCAGGTCATTCACGCCGGGCTGGAGTGCGCCATCATCGGTGGCAAGTATCCCGGGATGGACATGGTGTCTTTCGGGCCAACGATCCACGGAGCCCATGCGCCGGGCGAATCGGTCGAGGTGCAGTCGGTCGAACGCTGCTGGCGCCTGCTGAAGGCGATCCTCGCCGCTTGAGCTACAGGGAATCTACCGGAGCGGGTCTGCCGGTGAGGTAGCCCTGGATCAGCCGGAAGCCCATTTCGACACAGATCTGCGCTTCCTCTTCATCCTCCACGCCTTCGGCGAGCGGCACCGACCCTGCGGCCAGCACCATCTGCACCAGGTCGCGGACAAGCTGGCGCTTGCGCGGGCTGGCGTTGTGCAAGCCGCGAATCAGCGACATGTCGAACTTGACGAAATGCGCCGGGACGTCTGCCAGTTCGAGCAGGCGAGCCTGTCCGGCACCGAAGTCGTCGTAGGCGAAGCGGATGTCGAGTTGCGCCAGGCGGTTGGCAAATACCCTCAGCTTCTCGATATCGGTCACGGCCGATTCGTGGATCTCAACGACGATGCTCATGCCGGGAGATGCTTTGCGCAGGCGTTCGAGCGACGCGAGAAAAACCTCGCTGAACGTTTCCTTGGGGTGCGCGTTGATGAACAGGGTGTTGCCCTTGATATGCGGTGCGATTTTGCTGACGCCAAAGTCGCGGAAAGCCAGGCTCAGGTCGACCTCGCGATCCATCGCTTCGGCCATGCAGAAGAGTTCGATCGGGTTGTTCGGCAGGCGGGGGTGGTTGGCTCGTCCCAGCAACTCGTAGCCAACGATCTGCCGTGTCTGCGCGTCGACGATGGGCTGGGCGGCGCCCGACAAACCGGTTCCCATGATCAGTTCGTCAAACTCTGCCTCGTTCGGCTGAAAATGCTCGGAAAGCTCCATGTTCGACGGCATGACCATGGTGTGCATCTGGTCGAACGACAGAACGGTTTTCTGCTCGACGGCGCTCCGGTGCAGCTTGAACTCGGCGCTGGCGAAATGAATGATGTCGTTCTCTTTGAGCAGGCAATAGCCTTCGATCCGGTGGCGATTGACGAAGGTTCCGTTGGTGCTGTTTTCGTCGATCAGTCTGAGCTGGCCGGTGATGTCGCGGACCAGGATGGCATGGAGCCGGCTCAGTCCCAGATTGGCGATGACCAGGTCGTTTTCCTTGCTGCGCCCGACGCGGCACGGCAATCGTGTGATCACGAAATCGACACGGTTTCCGTCCGCGCCGATAGATTCCAAAGACCACTGCTTTTCCAAGGCATCCCCCGCTGGTTGCGTCACGCGATCCTTTTGGAATATAGCAGAAAAATCTTCGTGCCCCTTCCTTTTTGGTCAGATTGGGGATGGGCTACGGTTACGCCAAAGGGTTTCAGTCGGCCTTGATAACCCCGGCAATGAACGCCTTGGTAGCGCCTTGCGTTTGCTTGAGGTTCAGAAGCGTGTGCGGAGCGCCGGGGATCAGCACGATCTCGGCGTTCTTGTGATCCTTCAGTGCTTCGCCGCAGTGCCCCTTCACCGCGTAGCCGGCGTTCCAGGGATTGTTCGGCGAGAAATACGGATCGCTTGCGGAGATGACGTTCAGCACGGCTTGATTGCCCGGGATGGCCGTATTGTCCCTGTTGACGAAGTAATTCGTTTCGCATGACCACGCGAAGATCATCCGCGCGGCAACGGCCGGCCCGTCGTAGCGGGCGATCGAAACGGCGGCTTCGCTGGTCCCGGCGATCATCAGCCTGGTTCGGTCCACCCACGGTTGTCTGGACAGGTAGTCGATGGCCGCCTTAAGTTCCGCGGCCCTAAGTGCATGCACCTGTTCATAGATTTCCTTGGAAACCGGCGATTTGTACATGATCCGGTTGGGGAAAACCATGCTGTTGGGGGCGAACGACGCGACTCCCACGTCGTTGGCCAGCCATTTCTGGAAGATCCGGGTGGCGTCGCCGAATCCGGAGGATCCATGCAGGAAAACGACCACAGGAAGTCTCGACGTGCCGTCGATTTTCGGCAATTCGCTGAGCTTGCCGAAAAACGGGGAATTGCCAGCGATTCCGGCAGGAAGCGACAGTTCAGCTTCGTCAATGGTCTTCTGTACGTCTACGGCCTCCAGACCGGACGCTGAGGCCGTGGCGAACAGCAGGCCGAAGGCCAGGCACAATGAGGAATTGGGTTTCATGACTTGCTCCGATCTTCAATGACTGATTGGTGAAACGCCTTTGGATGCCGAGCCATGACGGCCCCTTGCTCGAGCCGCTCGTCCTTTTGGCTGACTCATGTTCAATCGTTTTATTTGTGTTGTCCATTGCATTAAAATCACGCATTGATAAATTCAAGTTATTAAATGCGATCGTGGCCAGCATCAAGCAGATACGCGCCTTTCTGATGGTGTCCGAGACGGGGAGCTTTACCCGGTCGGCGGAACGCCTCTTCGTTACCCAGCCGGCGCTGACCCGGGCCATCAAGAACTTCGAGGCGGAGATGGGCGTCCGGCTGTTCGTGCGGGGCACCCGCAGCGTCGCATTGACGCGTCAGGGAGAGCGTTTCCTTCCGGTCGCGCAGCGGCTGGTGAGAGAGTTCGACTCCGCGGTTGCCGACTTGCACGAGGAGTCGAAAGGATATTTCGGGAACATTCACATCGCCACGGGGGCGGCGTTCGCGTGTGCAATGCTGCCAGCTATCCTGCGCGATTTCTCGCGCGACTCTCCGCGGGTCAAGGTCAAGATCGAAGACGCCAACAGCGTGGGAATCGTGCAGATGGTCAATTCGGCGTCCGTCGATTTCGGTATCGCCTCGTTGAGCGGAGATGTGTCGCGCCTGACGACCCATAGACTCCTCTCGGCCCGGCTCGGGCTCCTGTTTGCCCCTGGCACGACCGGGGTGCCACGATCCATTCCGGTACGTGACCTCGGGAAATATCGAGTCATGAGATTTGCCCCGGACACTTCCATTGCCGGTGCGCTGAACAGCATGGGAATTGTCGATTCGCTCGTCGAGAAGCTTGGCGGGGTCGAAGTGTCGAGTTCGGCCGTGGAGTTGGCCATGGTCGAGCAGGGTCTTGGGCAGGCGCTGGTTTCCGGTTTGACCGCGATGAACTCGTACGCCCGAGGGTTCGTCTTCGTGCCGCTGGCCGAGCCGGAGGTCTTTCGGGAGTTGCATCTTTGCTATCGCAGCGATCTGGGACTGTCCGCGCAGGCGATGGGGCTGGCCAGAGCCATCGTCGACGGGCTCTCGCGCATCGAACCGCCCGAGCACATTGCCCTAGCGCTGGACGTTGATCTGTAACCGCGTGTCGCGTAACCATCGGGTTTGTCTGTCCGGCGAGTCCTGAATCGCCTCGAATGAAGGCGCTTGTCCTTGCCGTTTGTCTGCTTCGGCTATCGTGGCGGGAAACGTTCGGCTATAGTGGCGCCTGCGGGTGGCTCCCGCTTCCTTGCCGTTGGCCCAGCGATTTGCGACGGTCCAGCTGCCCAATATGCCGTCCGAATCATGAATCCCGATAACTCGTTGAACGCGACGCTCGCACGCCTGATTGCCGTGCAAGTGTTTATCCACGCGTGCATGGCAGGTGTCCGCATGGCAGCCCCGTTGCTGGCCCTGCGGCAGGGCCAAAGTCCCGCGGCAGTGGGGCTCCTGCTCGCGCTGTTTGCCCTCACGCAACTTTTTCTTTCCTTGCCCGCCGGCCGCTACGCCGATCGCAACAGCCTCAAACGCCCGGTAGCGCTCAGCGTGGGATTCACCGTTTTTGGTGTAGGGATGGCCGCAATCTGGCCCATTTTTCCGGTTCTGTGCGTGACTGCGCTGCTCTGCGGCGGAGCTACCGGTTCCGCGGTAATCGCCCTGCAGCGGCATGTGGGCCGCATGGGCAAGGACAATACACAGCTCAAGCAAATATTCAGCTGGCTGGCCATCGCTCCGTCGATTTCCAACTTCGTCGGTCCTTTCTCCGCCGGGCTGTTGATCGACCATGCGGGGTTCCGGGTGGCTTTCGCGGTGATGGCCGTGCTGCCGCTGGCTTCGTGGTACTGGGTGCGCGGTACTCCCGAATTGCCGCTTTCGAAGAGCGTCGCGGAGGGCGTCCCGCCACGCGCCTGGGATTTGCTGGCTGCGCCGCAGATGCGCCGTCTGTTGGTCATCAACTGGATGCTGTCGTCGTGCTGGGACGTGCATACCTTCATCTTGCCCGTGCTCGGCCACGAGCGCGGTTTCAGCGCTTCGGTGATCGGCACGATTCTCGGGGTATTCGCCATCGCCGCCACGCTGATCCGCGTGCTGATACCGATGCTGGCTTCCCGCTTGCAGGAATGGGCCGTCATAGCCTCCGCGATGGCGGCGACCGGCGTGCTTTTCGGCGTCTACCCGCTGATGCACTCGCCACTGGACATGGGCGCCTGTTCCATCCTGCTCGGATTCTCGCTGGGATCCGTTCAGCCGATGATCCTGACTTCATTGCACCAGATCACGCCGCCGCACCGCCATGGCGAGGCACTCGGCTTGCGCATGATGACAATCAACGCTTCGAGCATCGTCATGCCGATGCTGTTCGGTTCGGTCGGCGCCGTAGTTGGCGTGGCCAGCGTCTTCTGGGCCGTTGGCGCTACCGTCGCGGGAGGGTCACGGGTGGCATGGGGGCTTAAGCCAAGAGCTTGAGCCGCTGTCCACGGGGACGGCCGCGCTCATTTTTCCCGCAACGGCTGGCCTTCGAAGACGCCCAGCGCGCGGTTCTTCCGCACAGCGTGCCAGGGAAAACAGCGGCCGTTCATGGCGATATAAACGCCGGGCTCGACCAGCTGCGCCGCCATGACCGCGCTGCCCAGGTTGAACAGGGCGTCGCTGCCGGACACCGAGTAGGGCACCATCGCCCCGGTGAGGACGATCCGTTTGCCGGACAGGGCCGTCTCTCCGGTGTCGAAGGCGCGGCCGAGGACGCCGGCCGTTTCCGCCATGGTGTCGGTTCCATGAGTGATCACGATGTACTCTTCGCCGGCGCTGCGGCAGGCGTTCAGTACGCGCTGGCGGTTATCGTCCTGCATGTCCAGGCTGTCCACCAGCTGGTTGAGTTCGAGCTCGATCGGGAGGCTCGAACGCACCTGCTTGATGATGTCCGGCAGGTGCGTGTCCTCGAAGGTCAGCTGGCCGCGAATCGCGTCGTAGCGCTTGTCGAAGGTGCCGCCGGTAATGATTATTCGCAGGCTCATGGGTGTTCTCCCGAACGGTGATGGAGGGCGGACGCTTGCGGTTCAGCTGCTGCAAACTCAAGCATCATGGAGAGTTTCTATTGTCGCGCAACGAGCGACATGCGCGACAGCAGGCCGTCCTTGAGGAAGAAATGATGGTAAAACGCGCCGCAAACATGCAGCGCAACGATACCGGCCAGAACCCTGGCCGCGAAAACATGCAACGTATGCATGGGCAGATTGCTGAAGCTGGCGGGAAGTTGCGAAACGTTGCCGTCCAGGATGGCGCCCGGCAGCCCGGAGAGAACTGCGATGCCGATCCCGCTTCCGATCATCACCAGCACCAGTACATCGAAAATGCGGTGCACGTAAGGAACGACCTGGTCGGCGAGCGTGATGCCGGAGAACATGGGGGTCGGGCGCCTTGTTTTTGGCCGGATGAACAGGCGCATCAGCGTGAGGGCGAGGACCAGCACGCCGACTGTCATGTGCTTGAGCAGGGCAAAAAGCTTGGATGGGTCGGAATTCTGGATACGGGCCATCACAAATGTGCCCATGAACAGTGCGGCAATGATCAGTGCGGCGATCAGCCAATGGAGGACGCGAAGCGAGGGGTGGTAACGACTGGGTGACACGTTCTGTTTCCTGTGCGATCGATGGAGTATGCCGTTGGCGTCAAAAAAACCGGCTGGAAGGGCGCCGGAAGAGGCTGGCGCGGTTGCCAAGGCCGGTATTTTACCAATCGGAGCGCACTCGCGGGTCGTGGAGCCTGGTTTCCTGAGTTATTTCCCTCTGAGTGCCGCAATCGAAGGCGCATTGCGGAGGCGCAGTTGGTACGGGAGTCCGGCGAGCCCTTATGCAGCGGGATTTCTCTCCGCCAACCCGCCAAGGTCCTTTTCCTCCAGCCACATCCATTCGCCCGGCTTCAGGTTCGCGGGCAATGCAAACCCTCCGATTGCCACGCGATGCAGCGCGACGACGCGATTGCTTGCAGCCGCCACCATGCGTTTGACCTGATGGTACTTACCCTCGGTTACCGTCAGGCGCAGCAGGTGATCCGACACGCGTTCGCAGGCTGCCGCGGCAATGGGCGATGCCTCGTCGTTCAACAGGACGCCCTGGCGCAGGGCGCTGATCTGGGCGTCGTCGATAGGGTGCTTGGTGGTGACCTCATACACCTTGGGAACGAGTCTCTTTGGCGAAGTGCATTGGTGGATGAACTGGCCATCGTCCGACATCAGCAAGAGGCCGGTCGTATCTTCATCAAGGCGGCCGATGGCCTGTACCCCACGGGTCACCAGGGGGCGCGGCAGCAACGTATAGACGCTCGGGTGGAATCGGGGTTTGTGCGAACACTCGAAGTCGGCCGGCTTGTGCAGGGCAATGTAGGCGTGCTTGCGGTACTTCCAAGGGACGCCGTCGACCGTGAATTGAAATCCCTCCGGCTCGAATTCCGCGTACGGATCGTCGCATGCGACGCCGTTTGTGAACACTCGGCCGGAGCAGATCAATGCCCGGCATTCCGCTCGGCTGCCGAAGCCCTGCGACCTGAGCAAGCGTTCCAGTTCCACGGTCATTCGGAATCCGGATGGGATGAATCGGGCAGGTTTTCGATAATCGGTTGATTGATCAGCCCTGCCACGGCCCCGCGCCGGGCTCGCATTCCGAGATGCTTTTCTTCCGAAAGCAGCGACTTCGGCTTGTTGCGGAACGTACCCTTGATGCTCACTACCGGGCCTTTAACGGCAATCGCGGATTTCAGTGTTTCCTTGCCTTTCAGCCCGATGATCTGCACGCCCTTGCCGCCGGAGAGCTTCTTCATCTGGTCAAGCGGGAAGACGAGCAGGCGGCCGTCGTCGGAGAGCGCGGCGAGGTGGTCCGCGCCGGCGATGCGACAGGGAGGCAGGATGGCGGCGCCGTCCTCCATGGTCAGGAAGGCCTTGCCGGCCTTCTGCCGCGAAAGCAGGTCGCCGTAGGTGCAGATGAAGCCGTAGCCGGAGGTCTTGGCGATCAGGAATTCGTCCTCCGGTTTGCCGACCAGCACGTGCGCGATCTTGCTGTTGCCCATGTCGACGAACGAGGGCAGCGGCGCGCCCATGCCACGGCCGTCGGGCAGCGCGGCGATGGGCACGGTGAAGGCGCGGCCTTCGTTCGACAGGATGACGAGCGAATCGACGGAGCGGCATTCGCAATTGACGCCCGGGCCGTCGCCGTCCTTGTAGGCGACGCCGGAAAGGTCGAGGTTATGGCCCTGGCGCACGCGTGCCCAGCCCTTCTCGGAGACGATCAGCGTCACCGGTTCGTCGGCGACGGCGGCGACTTCCGAACGCGACGCCATCGATGCCGCTTCGATCAGCGTCCGCCGCGCGTCACCGTGCTTGCCAGCGTCGGCCTTGATCTCCTTGACGACCAGCCGGCGCATCAGCGTGTCGCTGGCGAGCAGTTTTTCGAGTTCGTCCTTTTCGCCGCGCAGCTTTTCGAGTTCCTGCTCGATCTTGATGCCTTCGAGGCGTGCCAGCTGGCGCAGGCGGATTTCGAGGATGTCGTCGGCCTGCCGGTCGGAGAGGGCAAAGCGCGCGATCAGCGCCGGCTTGGGCTCGTCCGACTCTCGGATAATGCGGATCACCTCGTCGATGTTGAGGAAGACGATGTGCCGGCCTTCGAGGATGTGGATGCGGTCGTTGGCCTTGGTCAGGCGGAATTCGCTGCGCCGTTTCACCGTTTGCAGCCGGAAGCGGCACCATTCGCCGATCAACTCGGCGAGCGTCTTCTGGCATGGCCGCCCGTCGAGGCCGACGGCGACGAGGTTGATCGGCGCCGTGGTCTCCAGGCTGGTGTGCGCGAGCAGCAGCGCGACGAACTCGTCGCGGCTCTGGCGCGAGCTGACCGGCTCGAAGACGAGGCGGACGTCGTCGTCCTTGCCCGATTCGTCCCGCGCGCGCTCCAGCTGCGAAGCAAACAGCGCCTTCAACTGCGCCGCCGACTGCTCGATCGTCTTCTTGCCGGGCTTGGGCTGCGGGTTCATCAGCGCGCCGATTTCGGAGAGCACCTTGGCCGACGAGACCCCCGGCGGCAGTTCCTTGATGACCAACTGCCAGGCCCCGCGCGCCATTTCCTCGAACTCGTAGCGGGCGCGCACGCGCAGGCTGCCGCGGCCGCTGGCGTATGCGCCGGCGATTTCCGCCGGCGTCGAGATGATCTGCCCGCCGCCGGGGTAGTCCGGGCCGGGAATGTGGGTCATCAACTCGGCGAGGTCGGCCTGCGGGTTCTGGATCAGGCAGATCGCCGCGTTGGCGACTTCCTGCAGGTTGTGCGGCGGCATTTCCGTGGCCATGCCGACGGCGATGCCGGAGGCGCCGTTCAACAGCGAGAAGGGCAGGCGGGCCGGGAGATAGGCCGGCTCGTCGAACGAGCCGTCGTAGTTCGGCTGGAAGTCGACAGTGCCTTCGTCGAGTTCGCCGAGCAGGAGTTCGGCGATCGGCGTCAGCCGCGCTTCGGTGTAGCGCATCGCCGCGGCCCCGTCGCCGTCGCGCGAGCCGAAGTTGCCCTGCCCGTCGACCAGCGGGTAGCGCAGCGAGAACGGCTGTGCGACGCGCACCATCGCGTCGTAGGCCGAGGTGTCGCCGTGCGGGTGGTATTTACCGATCACGTCGCCAACGACGCGCGCCGACTTCACCGGCTTGGCGCCGGCGGCGAGACCCAGTTCGTGCATGGCGAACAGCACGCGCCGCTGCACCGGCTTCTGCCCGTCCTTCACGTCCGGCAGCGCGCGGCCCTTGACCACGGCGACCGCGTATTCGAGGTAGTCGCGCGCGGCGGTCTCGTGCAGCAGGATGCTGTCGCCGTCGTCGTCAGTGCTGATTGTCACTGCCGGCGGCGGGGGCGGCTCGGGAG
>JARKOC010000283.1 GCA_029975915.1 Bryobacteraceae bacterium | reverse complement strand
GGTCGCCTTCCGGCTGTCCGGATCGTAGGAAATCATCTCCCAGGGGCATGCCCGCAGACATATTTTGCACCCGGTGCACTTTTCCGGGTCAATGGCGCGCGCCTTGTGCTCGGGCGACACGACAATCGCGTGTTCGGGGCATATGTTTGCGCAGGGTACGGGATGGGGGCATTGCTTGCACAGGTCCTGCACGATAAGGCCGTCCCCCAGGTTGCCGTGTCCTTCCCGCCATGCCATGGCGCCCCGGGAACCGAAATTCAGGTTCCGGTCCACCTTGACTCGCGACAGCGAAGGCGCGGCCTTGCCGAAGTTGAACTCCGTGCAGGCCAGTTCGCAGCGGCCGCACCCGACGCACACCACAGGATCGGCGACGACCAGGCCCTCCGCCTTTTCCATGATGATGAAGGACCTGTCATCCGCCAGCACGAGCGCCGGCGACAGTGCGGATAACCCGGCGATGGAAACTCCGCCCCAGATCAGGACCTGCCTGCGCGTACACAGGGGGTTGAAAGGGGAGTTTCCATTTTCCGCTTGTACTGTCTCACTCGGGACGTGGTCGGAACCCATGGTTTGTCATCCACCTCGTTTCCATGCCTGATTTGATCCGGCATCTACGAACCTGATAAGGAGGCGTGCTCGATTGCGCAACATGCGGCATCAAGGGCCTGCCGGAAATCAATCTTTGCGGAGACGGTCGCGCAGGCATGCCGCACTTCCCGGTCGGCAAGCAACCGCTCCAGTTTTTGCGCCGCTTCTTTTCCACGGAATTCTGAAGGGCGAAGTGAAGCGCCGACTCCCAGCCGTTCCAGCCTGGCAGCGTGATCGGGCTGGTCGTAGGCCATAGGCACGACCAGGTGCGGTATCCCGGCTGCCATGCCCTGCACCGCGGTGCCGATACCGCCGTGATGGACGAAGGCTGCCGCTCGCGGCAGAATAGCACTGAACGGCAGGTAAGGATAGTGGGCGATATCATCCGGAAGCGTCTCGGGGAGTTCACTTCCGTGAGGCGTGACCAGCAATGCCCGCTTGCCGAGGAGACGGGACGCTTCGATGGCGGTCTTGAAAAACTCCCTGGAGTGCCGATTGGCGGTGCCGGGCGTGAAAACGATCGGAGGATCGCCAGAGTCGAGATAGCGCAGGATTTCCTTTCCGAGAGGGATCTCAGCATTCCGGTCATAGGAATAGAACCCGGCCAGTTCGGCCCGGGGAGGCCAATCGGGCTGCGGTTCCGCGAACCACTCGGGAAACATGCCGATTATCGTGTGCGGCGAATGGGCCCATGCGCCGAGGAACCTCCGCGCCTTCGGCAACCCCAGTTCCGACAGCAGTGAATTGATGGTGGGAGCGAGCATCGGATCGCTTCCCGTCTTTTCCAGGGCGGCGAGGAAAAACTTCTTACACCACAACGGCAGCCGGTCCGGCAGGGGTATGCCTGCAATGGGC
>JARKOC010000280.1 GCA_029975915.1 Bryobacteraceae bacterium | reverse complement strand
ACGAGCTGTGCGAGTGGTCACCAGGTGGGTACGTCAACCCGATCCGCAGGCTAACCAGTGGATTGGTGGTCGTCCTGACGCCGAGGTCCATCGTGAACGCCCTGGCAGCCGGGTACGTGCCAGTCATCCACGGTCTGCAAGTCGATGGGTAACCTCGCTGCGAGGGTGTGCACTGGGTGTGCAGTGCACACTGCACAGAGCGCGCGAGTCTCTAGACCATAGGGATCGATGCGCACCCTTGCCCTCAGTGGTTGGTCTGCTCTCGCTGCGGGACTGCTCTACCACCGCCAGCCCTGATTGGCCACCTCGGCCGCCTCGATGTAGCGCCGAGGCATGGCCAGCGACTTCCAGCCACCCGCCTCCTGCAGCCGGAAGGCATCCACCCCCTGTCGGGCGGCCGCCGTGGCCCAGTAGTGCCGGCAGTCGTGGGCGCTCAGCCCCTCGATACCCAGCACCTCCCCCAACACCCGCACCCGCCCGGTGATGGCCCGCTCGCTGATTCCCGGCGTGGTCAGCTCCCCCGTCCGCAAGCTGGCCCGCAGCAGCGGCCCGGACTCCGGCGCATCGCCATGCTCGAACCATGCCTGTACCGCCGCCAGCGCATCCGGACTCAACACATGCGTCTGGACGCGGTCGACCTTGGGACGGTAGAAGCGCAGCAGGCCGTTGTCCAGGTCGACATCCCCCACCTGGAGCCGCGCCACCTCGCCGACGCGCAGCCCATGATCGAGCAGCAGCGCCATGAGCAGGGCATCCCGTCGGCCCTGGGGTGTGTCCGGCTGCTGCTTCAGGGCCTGGGCCAGCTCCGGGGTGATGCGCACCGGGGCGGCTTTCTTCTCACCCAGCCGGGTCGGCAGCTCCTCCGCCTCGCGCTGCTCGTCGATGCGCAGGCTCTCGCGGTGAGAGTAGGACTGGACCTGGCGGATCAGGGCGGTGGCGGTCTCGTCGAGCACGCCGGCCTTGGAGGCCAGGGAGGCGTAACGCTTGATCGTGCTCAGCCGGACATTGACCGTGGAGACGGCGTAGCCCTGCAGGAGCGACCAGCGGGTGAAGCCTTCGACCAGGCCCCAGGTGAGGGAGCGCCAGGCTTCGGGGTTGGACTGGAGGGCGCTAGCCGAGATGCGGATGCCGACGGTCTCAAGGAAGGTGGCGAAGGCAGCCAGGTCGGTGTGCTGGCGACGGCGAGTGTGGGGCGCACGGCGGGCGGCATAGTCGGTGAAGACGCGGCGGGAGGCGGCGGTGTCGGCAGCGACGGCTACCTCGGCAGCGGACACGGTTCTGTACAGAACGACATCTGAATCGGACACTGCACACCCCCAACTCCCCATGCAACTTCGACCTGGAATCCAGAGAGGCGGCCTCGCACCGCCTCTCTGTTGCCCACTTTGAGTATAGCACAGACGTGCTGAGTAGCGTTCTGATTTATAGGCGGAATTGGAACTTACCCTCGATTTCGCCCCGTGCTTCCTCATTAGTTGCAGGTGTCTTATAATACATCCAGAGCCGCGAACTGATCCGACAATTCATCCCCGTCACCCTGTGAGGACGCATGCAGCCGCACTGGAACGTCTTCATCAGCAGCACCAGCATCGACCTGCCCGAATACCGCAGCGCCGTCAGGGATGCGATCCTGAGTCTGGGCTTCTTCCCCAGTGGCATGGAAACCTGGCCTGTGAGCGGCGAGAACCCGGTCGCCTTGTGCAAGAACTGGGTTGAGAAGGCCGACATCTATCTCGGCATCTACGCCCATCGCTACGGCTGGCGGCCGGACCCTGCGGGGCCGAGTATCACGGAGATGGAGTACGACTGGGCGGAGGGTATTCCCCGGCTGTGCTTCATCATGAGGGATGACCATCCCTGGCCCAAGGACAAGATGGAACTCGACGCCGAAGCTGACCTGAAGCGCTTCAAGACAAAGGTCAAGGCGAACCAGGTCGGGTTCTTTTCCACGCCGGACAACCTCAAGGCGCAGGTCACGGCGGCTCTGGCGAACATCAAGGCGGCGATGAGGGCCGCGGACACGATCACCTGGGAGCCGGGGGCGAGCTTCGATAACTACACCCTCCGCGAACTTCTGGGCACGGGTGGGAATGGCCAGGTCTGGCTGGCGGATCAGCGCCTGCCGGACGGAACCTCGCGCCCCGTGGCGATCAAGGTGTTGAAAGCCGGCATCAGCGAGGACCCGGTTCGCGTCGAGCGCTTCAAGCGCGAGATTGGCAACATGGCGCGGATCGACCACGCCCACATCGTCCCGGTGTACGACTATGAGGATCGCGGCGGGCAGCTCTACGTGATCATGCCGTATTTCGGCGGCGGCACGCTGCGCTCCCGGCTCACGGGTACTCCCCTTCCTGAGGAGACGGCCCTGGGCTGGCTGGAACAGATCGGGGCGGCGCTGGACTACGTCCACGACCGCCACCATGAACTGATCCACCGGGATGTCAAACCGGAGAACATCCTGATCGGCGCGGACGGCGAAACCCTGCATCTGGCTGATTTCGGCCTCGTGTTCAGCGCGGGCGGTGACGAACGGCTGACCGACGATGGCAAGCCGGTGGGGACCGGGCGCTACATGGCCCCGGAGCAGTGGCAGGGAAAACCGCTCAGCCGCCGGACCGACCTGTACGCGCTGGGCATCCTGGCCTACGAGCTGTTGACCGGCCATCTGCCCTTCCAGCACAAGAACGACCTGGAACTGGGCAACGCCCACTGCTGCGCCGATCTGCCAGCCGACCGGCACTTGGCCGATGAGGTCCTGCGCATTCTGAGCAAGGCGGCGGCGAAAGACCCGGCCGATCGCTACCCAACCGCCCGCGCATTTCTCAGCGATCTGCGCAACTGGCGGATTGACCCGGCGAACATCGAGCCGCGCATCCAGGACTACCTTAAGTGGGTGACGGATGAGCTGTACGATGAGCTGCGAGCGCACTTTGTCGAGCTGGCGGGCGACCAGACCCTCCGCCGGCTGGCCCCGCCGGGAACCGCGCATCCCCTCTGGGAGGATGCCGACGATCTGTTTGCCAGGGCCTCGGCCGCGATCAATGCCGACCACGTCTCCCCGAAGGACGAAAGCAACCCGGCCTTTGTCGAGAACGTGCGGGATCGGCTGCTGACGCTCGATCGCGCCATGCTGATTGGTGAGCCGGGCAGCGGCAAGACCTGGATGCTGCAGCGCTTGCAGGCGGACTACGCCCGTGCCTGGCTAAAGGGCAGCGGCGGACGCCGCCTGATCCCGGTGCTGGTTCGCCTGAACAAGTACACTGGCGGGACGTTCACGAACTTTGTCAAGGCGGCCCTGGACACGCTGGACACCTACCACGACCAGCTCCTGCGCGAGAAGCGGCTCGTCCTGCTGTGCGACGCGCTGAACGAGATGCCGCGCGGCAACGGGCAACTGCACGAGTTGGTCGAATACCTGAAGCATGCGCCCTACTTCGTGGTTTCCTGCCGGGTGCGCGACTACAGCGAGGACGACCTGACCGATCTCAAGCCGCTGGAACAGGTGCTGCTGCGCGACCTGGAACTGCCCGCTATCCGCGAACTTGTCCACAAGCGCCTGCCGGATGGGATGGGCGCGTCGCTCTGGCAGCGGATGGGCGGCACAGAGGCATTGTTCATCTTCTGGGAGAAAGTTCAGGTGGCGAATGAGAGTGAGCGCTTCTGGGATGCCAAGACGAAATGGGGGCGTCTGAGTAAGTCACTCTACCCGCCAGATGATTGGTATGCTATGCATAGTGGCGCACGCCTGATTCCGCTGGCGCGTAATCCTTACATGAGCGACCTGCTTTGCCGCACCTGTGAGGCGAGCGCGGGGACGCTGCCGGACAGCCGCGCCGAGTTGTTTGGGCAGTTCATCGAGCAGATGCTGAGCCGCGAAGCCAGGACGGCCGCCCGGCGCGGCGACCCGTTCCTGGAGCCGAATGCCATCCAGGCGGCGCTGGTGGCCCTGGCGCGGGCGCTGCAGGCCGCCAAACGCACGGTCATCAGCGCGGCGGATGCGCTCAAGGCGGTTGAACGGCCGGACGCGGCCGCGCTCCTCCGCGCCGCCACCGACGCCAACATCCTCAGCGCGCAGGGAGACGAACTCCGGTTTGCTCATCAATTGCTGCAGGAGTATTTCGCGGCGAAGATTCTGTTGGAGAAGATGGCCGCCGATGAAGCCGAGCACTCCCACCGCCGAGTGGCTGAGTTATTCGACTCAGCCTGGTGGGATGCCGGAGTCTGGCGCGAGACGCTGGTCATCCTGGGCGAGTTCTTGGGCGGGGCGCGAGGAGCCAACCAGGCTGCCCGCTGGCTGGCTGGAATCAGCCCGGAGACGGCACTGGACGTCATCGAGCGCAACGGGGCTGGGCTGACCCTGGACGACGTGGAGCTGGAGACGCGGCAAGCTTTGGTTGCTGGTGCCACCAGTTGTACAACGGAGCCGGACCCCCGTGGCCGGGCGGCGGCTTACCGGGTGCTGGGAAGGCTGGAGGCGGATGATCGCAAGGGCGTGAGTGTGGACGAAGATAACTACCTGCCGGACATTGATTGGGTGCCGGTCGAGGCCGGCCAGTTCCTGATCGGGAACGAGAAGCTGTTGGTAGTTCTCCCGTATACGTACTGGATAGCCCGCTATCCAGTGACTTATGCCCAATATATGGCTTTTGCGGAAGGCCCAGAAGGTGGTTACACCACCGACGACTACTGGACCGCGGATGGCCTGAAATGGCGAGAGGAGAAGCACCAACTTCAGTCGTTCTGGTACGATCGTGAGTGGCGCAGCCTCAACCATCCTGTAGTACGTGTGACATGGCATGAGGCGGTGGCGTTCTGTAGGTGGCTGACAGAGAAGCTTCGGTCGAGCGGTCAGTCACCCCTTCCAACGGAATGGGAAGTGGGACTGCCGAATGAAGCTGAGTGGGAAAAGGCAGCGCGAGGTTCAGACGGGCGCGTATATCCATGGGGAGATGAATACATTAGTGGATATGCAAATCTCAATGAGACCTACGGCGAGGCGGGTCCGTATTACTTGCATCGCACAACCCCTGTAGGTATGTATCCATTGGGAAAGTCGCCGTACGGTGTGATGGACTTGTGTGGCAACGTTTGGGAGTGGTGTGCGACGAAATCGGGCTGGAAGTATGAAGACGGCCTTGGTGCGATGGACAATTCGCTTGAAGGATATGATGTCCGGGTTGTGCGTGGCGGGTCGTGGAATAGCTTCCCCAGGGTCGCTCGCTCTGCCGCCCGTTCCTCAAATCTCCCTGGTCTTAGGCACGATTCCCAGGGTTTCCGAGTTGCCTGTCGCCTACCATTCCCCTGATTGCTGGTCCCTGCACGGCGTTAGCATCGTGTTTTCTCTGATCGTGCCTAGTTCTCAGCCACGGTGGTTGTGTCAGCGAGGCGGGTGTGGGAAGCGTGTTCCCTCCCAATTGCTTGTCACCACGACCAACCTGGAACATACGCGGATACCTGGGGTCTGCGCTGCTTGGTGATGGGCTGGCCGGGATATAAGCACACCCGGCCGGGGGTGAACTCCCAACCGGGTGAGGTTCTGTACAGAATGGTACTGACTCTATCAGTGCATGGCACAGACGAGAGGATCGAGAGGATGTTTGTCGTTTCCCTTCTTCTTTTTTCTTGAACCCAAAATAGAAAGAATAGGAAAGGACGTCTCGATCCTCTCGATCCTTTCGGTGTAGGCCTATTGCAGCCTCAGGCCATGGTACTCATATGCACGACTGACCGACCCCCTGGTTTTCGGGAACCCGCGCCCCTGAAGAACCCTAGACAATTCCTGTGTGCTGACTGGTCTCGTGCCTTCCTTAAATGCCCATGCCCGATACGCGTTCTGGATTTCACCTGCCCCCACGCTAGACTCTTCGTCTATGATTGCACATTCAGTCAGGAAATCACTAAGCCAGTCGCCCTGGTTGCGATACTCGGTGATAGCCTTGCGAACGGACTCGGGGATGCAAAGACCTTCTTGATACCACTTTGTGGCTCCCTCGATAGCCCAAGCCAGAATTCCCCCCCGTTCACTCTTCAGTACTTCGAATAGCTCGAGGTCTTTTTCGGCCTCCCCAAATTCCTTAGTGAACTCAAGGACGATTACACGACGCCACATCCCCTTGTCATCGGTTGCGATGGTAGGCAGGTAATTGGTGGCAAGCCAGATATGCGCTTCTGGGTAGAAATCCGAGGCGCGTGAGAAATCCAGATAGAGCCCGCGTCCGGTCACCAGGTCTCCGCCCGTGAGCGCCTTGATACGGCCGGCATTCAAGGAAGTATCCTTCTCGATTTCTGAAGCCGTGACTATTCGTTTGCTGCGCAGGCGAAGCACATCGTTTCCAATGGTAGTTTGCATGCCAGACTGAAAGGTCTGGATGGGTGTGTTGACTGCGTAGTCGCCGCCTATCAACTGGAGGATGTTCAGAAAGACAGATTTGCCGTCGCTCCCAGGGCCGTGACAGATGAAGAAAACTTGTTCAGACATCGAACCAGTGATTGAATAGCCCACGGCGCGTTGAATGAACGAAATGAGTTCCTGATTCGCCTGGAAGATCTCGGTGAGGAACTGAATCCATCGGGGAGCCGATGAGTCAGGAGCATAATGGATGTTTGTCGAATGGGTGATGAGATCTTCGCGCTGACCTGGGCGTATGATGCCCGTCTTGAGATCAATTACACCATTGGCGACACCAAGCAGGTTTTTGTGGGTATCGAGCTTGTCGATGCCAATGCAGATTCCCTGCATTGTCGCCGCAATTGCTGTCACAGCCTTGATTTTTGTCAGAGATTCCAGCTTCTCAGCCCTATTCTCGGCGGTTTGACGTCTGACGAGTTGCTCACGTGATGTATACGAGTAGCCCGATGAGAGTGCAATTGCTGCTTGGCGTGCTCGTGCAGCCTTGATGACATACTGGACGATCGTACTTTCATGATCCACATACCAGTGATGTCCACTCTCTAGCCATATCAACCATTTTCTGACGTCTGAGATATAGTGAAGCCTGTCTGCGAACAAGTAACTGAAGGCCTCTGCTTGCCCAGTGTCTGTGAGTTTGAAGGTGTCCAGCTGCTGCAGGGTCTGTGTTGACAGGGTCTTTTCAAAATCTGATGGTGGATGCAGATTGCATGCCTGATCTCCCGAAGGTTGCTGTGAAGCAACTGCTTCTGGAGGAGGAACCTTGTCCACAAGCTCAGGAGATTGCGAATCAGGCTCAATGCGTAAAGGTCGGACGAGCCTGAGGTGCGGTTCAGTAGCAGTATTCCACCCTGGTCGGAAGAGGGAAAGGGGCTGTCCCTTAGGCTGCTCATTTGAGGAGAGAGTAGAATCAGACGAAAATGGATGAGTCATGTTGTCAATCCTCCTTCGTATGAGTGAACCAGGCGATGAGACATCACGTAACGAACCCGTTCGTCGACGGAGCATGTCACATGTCAATCTATACACGCCCAGTGCGAACCTGAGACGGGTTAACGTTGAGCTATGGCGCCCAATGTAGACGGTCTTGTAGGGACTACAGACTGACCGGTCTATGTTCAATCAGTGTGAACGACTGGAGAACTCGATGCTGTCGATTGACAGCTCAGACACCATATGGTGTCGAACAGTCACTCAGGGTGAAAAGGTTGTAGAGAACTTCGGAGGATAAGTCAGGGGTGATAAATATGGGGAAGGAGCAGAAAAAATGTTCAGCATGATGCCTCCTTTTCAGTGAGTAGGATCGATAGATAGTACAGAACCTCCCATAGATTAGAATGTGTCTATTGTACTTCTCGTCCCACCATATTTGCAAGGCTCAGTCACGCAGGAACAGGTTTTTGAGAGTCTCGTGAAGCAAAAGAGAGGAGAGACGTCTGCCGCCGAATGGACGGGGGTCCTGACATCCCTCCCCAAAAGCGCCGATCGCCCTATAAAAAATCATTCTGTGCAGAATGTCCCGCCCCACCCACCTACTGCTCCCTGGGACGATCTCCGGTAGCCTGGCCATGCAGAATGCTGTGAGTTGCCCACACGGCTCACCTTGCTCAGTTCTGTAAAGAATGTCCCGCGGCCCTACCAGGATGCCTGCCCAGACTCTATCCATGGTCAGATTGCCGCGGTTGCCCTCCCAGGTGCCTGGATGCCAATCACTGGGAAGTCTGATTCTGTACAGAACGTTGAGCGTAGTTGCTCCGGTTCCCTACCACCAGGACAGCCTTCCCCAACGCTATCCATGGTCAGCCTGCTGTGGCTGCCCTCCCCGGAACCTGGATGCCAATCGCCTGGAAGCCTCCATTCTGTACAGAACCCCCAGGACATCCTCATCACTGAGGGTGACGCCATGCTCATCAGCGACGTGGAAGTGCCGGAACACGACACGACCACCCTGCGCCTGATGCTGGCCTCGGCTGCCCAACGCAACATCAAGCGCCTGTGCATCCTGGGGGACTTCCTGGCCAGCGACGCCTTCTCCGCCTGG
>JARKOC010000523.1 GCA_029975915.1 Bryobacteraceae bacterium | reverse complement strand
GCAATTGCCGCCTGACGCCGCGCCCTCCAACACCTACACGATCCGGATCGAGGACGGCTTCGGCAACCCGCTCTCGCCGGACCAGAACGTGACCTTCTCCGGCGACTGCCGGCTCAACGTGGCGATCGTGACCTTCACGGGCTTCTAGAGGGCGGTCGCCCGACCGGGCAGGCAAAAAGCATTCACCACAGAGGGCACGGAGGACACAGAGAAAGGCAAAGGAAAGAGCTTCTCCTCTGTGTGTTCTGTGCCCTCTGTGGTGAGATGTTCTACTCGGAAGCGGCGCCGGCCTCGTCGTCGGCGAGCATGGCCTCAAGGGCGGCGGTTTCCAGCCGGTCGACGTAGCCCGCGATGGCCTCGTACAGGTACTCCGGCAGTTGGGGGTGGAACCGGACGAACGTCGCCCGGAAGGCCGGATCGGTGCAGTAAGCCTCGCCCAGCCCTCGCAGGATGTCCCGGGTCGGCTCGTAGAAGTGGCGCAGGTTGGCCTGCCGGCGATCGAGGAGGGCTTCGACTTCCGGGCTCTGGACGGGCAGGTTGGCTTCCAGGGCGGCGGCCAGGTCGGCATAGACCTGCCCGGCCTCGGCCAGGATTTCCGCCTGGCGCGTTTTGCCGTAGCCGTTCCAGCGCCGGATCGACTCGTTGACGATCTGCGGGCCGTACTGGAGCCGGGCCACGCGCTCGTAGTCCTTCTGTTTTTCCTCGTCGTAGAGGGGGGCGTCGTGGGTCATGATGGGATTCCTCTGTTGATGGATGTCCCGCCAGCATAAACCATGACGCCGCGTGAGGGTCAAGGGGCGCGTGAGATCAGGATGTGCAAAATCCAATCTAGTCGATGTTGTGCTCGTCATAACAATAGATGTTCCCCGCCAATTGTTTGAGATGGTAGATCGGCGGCCAGTAATTCTGCGGCACTGTTCCCGAAGATGTGTACAGGTAGCCCTTCAGTCCTTGGAGTGTCGTGGGCCAGGACTCGGCCACGGCCACGTAGAACAGCCTTGTACCGTCTGACGCCAGGCCGGCCCTAACTGTATAGGGCTGACCATCCGCCTCAAAGTGGATTTCATCAGAACGGGAGTCTGCGGCAAAAGAGAATTCGGATAACCAGCTTTGTGTGTTGACCTGGATCGCCTGATAGATCGAGTCCTCGATCGTGCAAAAACGGTCATCTGGCCGGTTCAGAATTTGAAGTCCAAATATCGAAAGGCAGGCCAGGGCTATGCTCAGGATAAGTAGAAAGTAAGTGCGAATCCTTAGCATGTTGTTCTCATGCGCTCCGCCGCTACAATCCTTGAGTCGCGTTCCACTTTCCGAGTTGCCGTGAAACGCCAAGCCGCCTATCATGGTAGCATGTCATAGGACTCCCCGATAAATTGGGAGCTTGTCTCTAGCCCCGCGCCCGCAGGCACGTCTGAGACGATAGGCTGTATGACAGGGCAGCCCTCAAAGCAATGTTTTTAGCTGCGTTGGTGTCGGCGTGGTCCGTCTGACCACACGACAGGCAAAGGAATTCGGATTGAGAGCGGCGATTACGTCTGTCCACACAGCCACAGCGGGAACACTGCTGACTGGTATAGCGCGGGTCTACCAGGACAACAGGTATCCCGGCCCCCTTCGCTTTGTATGCGATGAACGCCCTCAACTGTGCGAAAGCCCAATTGCTCTGCCGTGCTCGTTGATCCGCGCCTCTAGCCCTGGTCCGAGAGCGGATGCCCGTCAACTCCTCAAGGGCAATGGCTCTGTTCGTGCGCTGCGCCGTCTCAACAAGACGCTTGCTAATCACATGATTGGTATCTTTCTGAAAACGGCGTTGGCGACCTGCCAGCCTGCGCAGGTGGCGTTTGGCCGACAGCGTGCCGCATGCTTGCAGGTCGGAACGGAGTTTCTGGTGGCGCTGGCGGTTGCGCTCAAGTGCTCCGCTGGTGTGAATGTCACCGTCGCTGGTAGTCGCAAGGTTGACTACGCCCAGATCGACGCCGAGCGCGCCTTCCACCTCCCGTTCGTCGGGGTGGGGAAGGTCGCATATCGCCAGCAGAAAGAACATGCCGTTGAAGTACGCCAGATCAGTTTCGCCCTGCCGATATTGCAGGTAGTGGCGCTGCCGCTCCCCCGCGCGGTAGGGGATGTATTCGCGACCGTTCACCGTCCAGATGGAGACGGCCTGTTTGTCGGTGTACCAGGCCAGAATGCGGTCATCATATGCGATGCTGCCCAGAGGTCGGAACACGCGCCGGGTGCGAGTATCCAGACGGTAGGCGTCGGCCACTTTCGCCAGACAGCGAACGACGACCTGAGCGCTCAGCTTGAACTTGTCCCGGGCCGCGTAGTAGGTCAGGGATTGCAACGGGTAGCGTTTGAAGGTCTGGCTTTCCCAGGCGCACTGGCTGATGTAGTCGCAAGCGGCATTCGCCACTGTGAGTGTTTGCTTGAGGGCGGCAGTTTGTTCCTGCGTCGGATACAGGCGTACCTGGGCAATAATCTTCATAATATAATTAGCATGGCACAGACCTGCGGCGCTGTCAAATTTGCTGGAGCGCCGTTTTCCTCTCCTCGCGCCCGGAGAGCATCCAAGCGGAGAGTTTTGTGAATGTTTCCACCGCCTGATCGTGTGAGGATGTAGCCTCATGCCCTATCCCAAGAACCTGCTTCGCATCGGCCTGCCGCTGCTGGCCTGTCTGCTGGCCGGGCTGATCCTGTGGCCGCTGGCGGAAGGCCGCGCCCAGGACTTCGGCGTCAGTCTCACGCCCAACCGCGAGGAAGTCTACGTGCGCATCGCCCCCACCCTCGGCCAGGAGGTGATCGGCGCCCTGCACTGGG
>JARKOC010000516.1 GCA_029975915.1 Bryobacteraceae bacterium | reverse complement strand
AACATCGAGGCGTTCGGATCTGCCGAGAAGGAATACGCCCTGCGCTTCGAGGGGCTCAATACCGCCGACGCCAACGAGCCCGTTCTGCTCACCGCCCATCGCGTGCGCCTCTCACCGCTGAAAACCCTGGCGCTCATCTCCGATGAAACCGGCACACTGGACATGGAAGCTCCGGTGCTGGCAACCGCCACTGGTTTGTTCTTCACGATACGGAAACTGTAGCCGTAATGGGACAGGCCCTTTAAGGTCGTTAAAGGGCCTGTCCCATTGGAGTAATCATGGCCATCCAACGCATCCTTGTAAATAACCGCAACGCGGTACCTTCAGCCATTGTGACGGCCTCAGCCGTCACGCCCGCGGCTGCGGTATTCCCAGGTAAAGCGACCCGCAAGGGCACCGGAAGCGTGCGGCTGGCGGGCTCATACACCGGCCATGAGGATGCGACATTTGAAATCAAGGTCACCTCCGACCTGGGTAGCGGCCGGATATCATCTCCGGTTTTCTCCGGAGTCGGCAGCGGCAAGATGGTCGATATATCAGCCGCCGACGTACCGGCCCAGTCCATCGAGGTGGAACTGGTGAGCCTGGGAACGGCGTCCCGCGCCGCGTATCTTGATTTCTACGGCGTGCAGCTGTCGGCGAAAGCTGAGGGCGCGGCGGGTAACGCCGTCAACTTATTCGTTTCTGAAGAGCTGACCGCCGCGACCTCCAATTTTTCCCTGCTCGCCGACATCGAGGCGGGCGAGGATACCTTCACCGGCGAGGAATGGGACTGGACCGGCATTACCAGGACCCTTTCCCCGTCCGGGACCCTGCCCGAGGATTGCCCACGCATCCGTATTCAGGGGGACCAGACGATCTACCGACAGTATCGGGAGTACACCTCCGACGGCTGGGTATATCACCTGACACCGTCGCCCACGGTCAAACTCTCCGCCGGCGCGAAAATCTCCGTCATCACCGGAACCCGCACAGTCACCGTTTCCGACGGTTCCGTCACCGAAATCTATCCGGGTGTCGTCACTCTGTACGACCTGCTTTCCGCCCTTCGGCTCCGCTCAGGGCACATAACCGTGCAGGGTGTGGTCTCGAAGAACCTGACGCCCGGCGGTATGGCGGCGCTGGATCTCCCACTGCGCACCGCGGCCAAGGCCAACCCGCCCGCCGTCAGTGGTGGCTGGTACGAACTGAAGGACTTCGCGGATACCCTGACCGTTGCCCCGTCCGCCCCGACCGAGATCCTGACCCTCGACTACCTGGGAGAAAGTCTGTGGAGTGTAAAAGGCTCGGTATCCGGCAACCTTTCAGCCGCCAGGACGGGGGTGCCGTACAGCGATGCGTCAAGCCCGATCGCTTTCACAATCCCGGCGGCGGTAACTCAGACATCGGCCAGTTTGGCAAAACAGACCGGCGCGGTCCGCATCACCGCCATCAATTACCAGACACGCGATGACGACATCGGAGAAACCGAGCCGCCGATCATCATCGCGGCGAGCAAACTGGGGGCGAACGCCTCCGCGAAGTCTATCACCGCGACATACAGAAAAAACAGGAAGTCCTCCAATTGCGAGGTGGAAGAACTGCCGGTCACCTTCTCCTCGTACTGCCTGGGACTGAAAGAGGGAGGTGATGTTATGGCCCTGGACCCGGCCTATTCAAGCCGGTTGAACGCGTTGTACCAGTGGCGAAGGGATTTCATTACGGCGAATACGACGCCGCCCGGCGGGTCGTCACAGCTGGTGCGTTATAAGGTCACGTTCGAGAAGTCTCATCTGGAGGTAGTTGAGGGCGGGCATGCGCCCGTATGGGAACCAATGACGCTCTATAAACCGACATACGAGCAAGCATACAATTTCATTGTCACGTATGGAGTCTCAACGGAATATCGCAACTGGAGCGATATCTCGACCGAACCCGTGGCGCCGCTCTCGGCGGGCGCGCAGTATCTGGTCGCATCGTCGGACATCGCCTGGATGGAGAGGTGTTTCGCGCTGCTCCTGAGGGCGCTGGAAACCGTGTACATCTACCCGACGGCCCTGGGCATGTGGGACAGCCTCAAAGATGAGGTGCTGACCGACCTGAATGCCCTGACCGTTTCGACGCGCGATGACCTGTACAAATCGCAGGAAGGATTCCTCGCTCGATACACCTCCGCGATAGATCTCATCTATCTGGCCGCCGGCATCGTGCCGGGAAAAACTGACGGCGCCGGCAAGAGTGCTGGTTGTTGGCGCGACATGGACGCGGCGTACTACTGGGAGCTGTCCGACGGGTATGCTCCCGCGTATACGGACGAGGTCTACTACAGCACAACCCTTGATGGCGAAAACACGGAGGAATTCGCCTTCCTCATATCCTGTAAATGCACCGAGCACCTCAAGGAAGGGGACACGCTAACCATCTCCATCGCAGGCGCGTCCGGCACGTCGTCCGGCGGCACGTCGGCGACCATCACCATCCCGATCGTAGCGGGGAGCGCCCGCTATCTGGCCGGAGGGTTTTCCGGTGACGACACGCTGACATGGGACGTGCGCGGCTCGGTCACGGCATTTTCACAGCTGCTCATGTCCGAATCACCGGCCCGTTACGAGGGGCTGGGGCTATCGTTCTCCCTGGCAAACGGCGGCATTCCGTTCGCGCTGGGAGACACATTCCGCTTCTCCGTGGAAGGCGGGTCCTTCTCCTGGAGAAAGAACGGCGGCGCATGGAGCGGAGAACTGCCCCTGCAAAGCGCGCTTATCTCCGACGCGCTCACGGCAGTATTCACGCCGGGCGCATATCCTTCGTTCGTGACGGAAGATTTATTCCGCTTCGAGGCCCGCCAGCCCCATTCCCCGGCGAACATCGCAACACCGACTCCCGAGCAGTGGCGGTGGGATTCCTCCTTCGCGTCCCTGGTCATGGATTTCGGGGCGGCTATCGAGATTGACAGCATCGCCCTGGCCCGCCACGACCTGCCGGCCGGAGCAGACATCACGCTGGAGTCGAGCGACGACGGCCTCTCCTGGACCACTCTGGGCACCCTCTCCGCAGCAACCACAGTCATTGCCTGGATAGCTCCGGAGACGGTCGCCACCCGATACCTGCGTATCACCATCGATGCCGCTGGTGCTGTGGGCTGGCTGTTTGCGGGCCGGGCGCTCACCACGGAGCTGGCTCCGGATGTCATCACCCTGCGAAAGCAGTACGACCTGATCCATGGCCCCCGCGATGGGGCGGTTTACGGAGGCAAGGGTTCGGCCGGTCGCATCGAGTGGATTAACTTTATCAGTAAGGCCGAGTTCGACGAGCATTTATCCGCCGTTGAATATTGTAAGAAAAACGGCAACCTCCCCCTGGTGGTGATTCCCCACTACCTGCATCCGGATGAGGCCATGCTGGTCACGGTGGACACGGATGATATCGAGATCGTCGATGAATTGCAGTTCCACCCGAATGACTCGTCACAGCGGATTCTCAGCCTGTCTCTGCCGTTGGCGGCGGTGCTGCAATGATTCTGATCGTTCGTATCGACACCGACCCGGTTCTCTCGTTTTACCGTGATGCCCGCGCGCTGCCGTTCTCTGCCGGCGTTTCCTACCGCAGGCTGGCAAACGTGGGTACCATCCGGCGACCGCTCCAGGTGGGAGGCGGTTCGGAGAACGCGAACACGTCCATCGCTCTGGACAACGGCGACGGGCGATTGACCGCGCTGTTTGCTATCCCGCCATTCCGCCGGCGGGCGGTAATAGAAGACGTATCCACCGGGACGGCCGTGAGGCTCTTTACCGGAACGGTGACCAGGGCGACCCTGGGGCCGGAAATCACCCTGGAACTGGAGGCATAGCATGGCAATTGTTACGGCATGGAAATACGGCGCGGACGGGCTGTTCGACGCAACCCTCGGGGCGACCGACAAACTGGCGTTTTCGGGGGCCCCGACCGCCCGGACATCAATCAGCGTCGACGCCTGGAACCCGGCAACCATAGCGTTGGATTCTCTGCTCGCGTTCATCGCGGCGGCGCGCAACTGTCGCTACGTGAGCCCGACACAGGTATCCCTTGAAGAGGCGGCAGCGGTCACGCTGGATGCTACCAACGTGGCACAGGCCGACTGCACGGTCAAAATCGACTGGAAGGACGACGCGGTGAATACGGCGCTGTCCAACTGCAAGTTTTACGTGTACGACGGCGTCACCGCCACGGAGCCTCCTGCCGGGTGCAAGGTGGCGGCTTTCGAGCGGACTGCGTCTGCCGTGCGGAAAAACCGTATCGGCGGCGACACGGACGGAAAGGCCTGGGATGCCGCCTACGGCATCGGCGGAAACGCGAATGCCCTGTCACTGGCCGACCAGGCGTCATCGGCGGAACATGCCTTTTATCTCGGTATTTCGCTGAAACCTACCACCTACGGCCAGAACGCGGGCATCAAGTTCCGGGTGGAATTCGATGTCTCGTAATATCTTCGGTCCCCTCATCATCACCGACGCCGACGGCGTGACGCATTTCGGAGAACGGCCGTCTCAACTGAAGCGGCCGTTCCGCCTGGTGGGGATGGCCGGGGAAAACGGCAGCATCGGATGCAGATGGCCGGAGGGATGCGTCCCCATCGGGTTCGATGCGGCCGCGAACGTGAGCATGGACCCGTGTGAGCTGTCGGACGCTGTTGTCAGATACCGCCTGGTCGCGCTCATGCCGGACGGCCGAAAGTGGAGCGAACTGCTGGATAGCAGGGGCAGCCTGATTGAAGAGGGCTGGATGTAATGGCTGAAACCGAGAACGACGGATATATCTCCGGGAAAAACGGGGCCGCGCTGGACGTGGTAGTGAGCGGACAGGGCACGGCGGCAGCCGGGATCTCCGCCATGTTCTCCGGCGCGCAGGCCAGGTCCGTGGAATACCCCGGAGCCGTATCGGGCCGGCCGGAAACATCGCGGGACGCAGTTGCGTTCGGTCTGGTGAACTCCTCTGTTTCCGGTCTGGTTATCGGCGGAGATCCCGACACCTTCGGGCTCGTCATCCCCCTGTCCGATCCGGTTCCGCTCAGGAACTCCACGGTTTGGGGTCAGTTCGTGTCTCCGGCCCCGCTGCCGGTCGGCTACGGGACCATCACCATCACCCCCATTCCCTACGACAATACGGGCCGGGTCTATTTCCTGCTGGACCACGCGATTCAGGCGGTGGATGGGCTCACCCGCGATGGCGTTGCCGACACCCAGTACACCCTGGAGAACACCATCGACGGCGAGGGGCACGCCGTATCTCTATTGCGGCTGGCCACGCCGGCCACAACGAAAGAAACACTGGCGGTGACCGTGCGCGGCAAGATGCGCGCGGAAACCGGAGAGCTGCTCACCAATCCCGCCGACATCCTCTGGGACCTGCTGGCGAACCTGTGTGGCCTGCCCGTGGAATACGGCGACCTGGACGCGTTCCGCTCCGAATGCAGGGAACTTGGTATTGAGCTACACGGAGTGTTGGAGAGTGACACCGTTACTGTCAGGGCTCAAATTGACGAATTGATGGCCAGTTGCGGCGGCGTATGGAGCGGAGGCATGCCGGGTATCGCGAGAATATATCCTGTTGTATAAGGAGTAACGATGGAAAAGGCGATTTTGATAGCAGATCAGTCAGGCGGGAAAGCGGTGTCCGTGCGTGATGCGCGCGAGGCGAGCGAAGAGACCGAGGCTCCCCGGGTCATACAACTCGTGTCTCAGGTAGCTCGGCCCGCGGACGACATTGTAGTCGCACGGGCTGATTTCGTGACCGCTGCCGACTCCGCGACTCTTCCCGACTTCCAAACCCCGGTGGTAGCCGGAGACGCAGGTGGTTATCTGTCCGGATTCCGGGTGTGGGGCGCCCTCGACAGGGATACAATCCCGGCGGGGACGCTATGGTGGGGGGTGGTGTATGACGGCAGCCTGACGACAGTCAACATCTACCCGGAGGACCCCAGCGGAGGAGGGGTATCAGCAATCTCCACCGGGACGGTCGGCGGCCGCGGCGGCGCCGTCACTCTCGAGGAAGTCGACGATAGCGGTATCAGCGGCTACGTCTTGGTAGCCGCGACCGTGGTGACCGACGACGAAGACGCGGCAAACACCCTGACCTTTTCAGATTTGTATCTGGACAGGGTATCTCTCGGCGACTGCGGCGGCCGTATCGGTATATCCCTGATTCTTGCAGATTTTACCTCGTTCACCTCCGCCGACATCACCCCGTTGGTGCTGAGTGACGGCGCACTGTTTACCAGGCTGGAGACCAAGCGGTTCGAACGCGGAACGATTGATATCGTCAACGCTGAAGGGAATCTGCTGTTACCGGTCCAGTGGTGGGAGGTCCAGGGAGTGGATGAAATCGCGGTACACGTCACCGCGATTGGTGGCGGGGGGAGCGTTTCCCCCCGAATGATAAAGGGCTGAAGGTACCCCCATGCTGCTACTGTTCACCCCATCGGCCGGCGCGCCCGAGGCGACCGAAATATCCGGCCTGGTAACGGGGCTGGGGGCCGCCTCAACGGAACGCTCCGGGGTTACCGGAGGCGGAGGAGCGGCATCGGTCGACGGGGTCGCCTCCGGAACTGACGGTTCAGCCGTGTCGGCCCTGGTGTCAGGCCTGTCGACAGGCATAGTCGTACAGCGAGGAGGATTCGTCCTATCATCGCAGACGCTCGCTTCCGAGAGGATCTCCCACGCTTCCGGCCGTCCCGAAACATCCATCACCTCGCTGGTAAGCGCTCCGGCCTGCGCAAGCGCGGCCGGGCTGGTCATCGGAGAGGAGCCGCCGACGGAGCCTGCGCATGGTGATTTTGCCATCCGGAACATGCGTGATCCGGATGTTTCCGCCGCTGGTGGTGATATCTGTACCGCTCTCAGCATCCGATATGCCTATGATTGGGCAACCGGGGAATACAAAAAAGCTCTGATGCTGGAGGCTCCCGGCCAGATTGGGCGCTACGGCAGGATACCGAAGACAATCGAAGCGAAATGGTTGAAATCTCCTCGTCAGGCGTATCTCTTGGGCGAACGGATGCTCGGATATCTGTCCCGCCCGCGCTGGGGGATATCCTTCACGGACGGCGTTGAGTCCGCATCGATGCCGCCCGGCGTCTGGACGACGGTCACGCATCCCCATGTCCCCGTTTCGGGCCGGATGCTGGTGCTGAACAGCGAACTGGATCCGTCGGCCGCATCAGTGCGCATCACCGTGGAGGCGATAGCCGGAGACGCTCCGGAAATCGCCCTGGCTAAGCTGTCGGAAGCCTATGCGACACAACTTCCGGCCGGCATCAGCGTCACCTACGCGGCCGGTTTCGCCACATTCACCATTGTCGACGAGGACGGCAAACCGATATCAGGAGCAAAGGTGACGCTGGCCGGCGACCTGACCCTATCGACGGACACCTTCGGCAAGGTATCGTTCCAGACCGCCCGCGGCGCGCATCACCTGAAAATCGAGGCAAGCGGCTACGTCACGCAGGAACTGGATGTGACCGTATGAAGCTGAAAAAGATTGTCATCGACGCTGAAAACACTGCGTTCGGGATTCGCATGGTAAGGAAAACGTCAACATGCATACCGAATATCACCGGGCTGTTTCTACAGGATGATGACCTGGAATGGACGGAAACCGCGAAGGAATATGTGGTCGCGGGAAGCGGGACGCCTGCCCCTTCGTTGCCCGCATCCTTCATTCCCGTGCGACTGTTGGGGACACTATGTGATGCCTCGGCACACTGGACGACGAGCTGGCAATCCGCGGGGGGAGGCGCGTCGGCGCCGGTGTTTTACGGTGAGGGACCGATAGGAGTGGTGGGGTGGCCGGTTGCATGGAACAGCGACAGGTTCTG
>JARKOC010000277.1 GCA_029975915.1 Bryobacteraceae bacterium | reverse complement strand
ACACGCGGCTCCGCCCGTCTGGGAACGCCGGGCCGCTGGTCACCTCGCTGGAGTCGTTCCGGACCTACCACCGGGAGGAGGCCCACGTCTGGGAGAGGCAGGCGCTCACCAAGGCGCGGGTCGTTCTGGGCGAGGGGAGGCTGCGGGAGGAGATAGAGGAGGTCATCCGCGACACAGTGTACGGCTCCGGGGCGGATGACGAGGTCCGGCGGGTGATACACCGCCTCAGGATGCGCATGGAGCACGAACTGGCGAGGGAGAGCCTGGGGAGCTACAACATCAAGACCGGCCGCGGCGGCATGGTGGACGTGGAGTTCATCGTCCAGTATCTCCAGCTGCGGCACGGCAGGGACTTTCCCCAGGCCAGGAGTGTCGGAACGCTGGAGGCACTCCAGGCTCTGCACGCCTGCTCGCTCGTGTCCGACGGCGATTTCCAGGCGCTCTTCGACGGCTACACCTTCCTGCGCACCCTGGAGAACCGGCTGCGGATCATCCACGACTATTCCATGAACCAGTTGGGTGGCCCGAAGGGATACCTGAACAAGCTGGCCCGTCGCCTGGGGTACGACGAGAGGCTCCGCCATCCCGGCGATGCGCTCCTGGCCGATTACGAGCGGATCACCGGCTCGGTGCGCCGGGTCTACGACAGGATACTGGGGGAGGGGGAGATGTCGCCCGCCGCCTGAAGGATTTACGCCGCGTCCGGTCCTTCTTTCGGGCCTTCCGCAACCGCCAGGCCGTTGCGGCCGCCCTGTTTGACACGGTAGAGGGCCGCGTCCGCGCGCTTCATCAGGTCCTCCTCGGATTCGCCGGGAAGGGCCTGTGCGACGCCGATGGAAAGGCTCGTCCTGACCTCTTCGCCGTCCAGCAGGAACCTGCTCTCACGAATCTGCTGGCACAGCTTTTCCGCAACCCTGGCGGCCGATACGGCCGTTGATTTCAGCAGGATCGCGGCAAACTCGTCGCCGCCGAAACGGGCGACGAAATCGGTCTGCCTCACGGTTGACCTGATCTTGTACGCCACCCCCTTCAGTACCCGGTCACCTCCCTGGTGACCGTGAGTGTCGTTGATAGTCTTGAAATTATCCACATCAATCATCAGCAGGGAAAAGGTTTCTTCGTAGCGGTCCAGGAGCCGGATCATCTCCGTCAGTTTTTCGTCGAAACAGGCCCGATTGGCAAGCTGTGTCATGCCGTCAATGCGAACCGCGGTCTTGAGGCTTTCGATTT
This sequence comes from Bryobacteraceae bacterium, assembly GCA_029975915.1. The sequence continues at coordinate 32 of JARKOC010000277.1, read as the reverse complement.
GTTGCCGTTGCGTGGCGAGGATTTCGCGGGAA
>JARKOC010000513.1 GCA_029975915.1 Bryobacteraceae bacterium | reverse complement strand
CGTACGGTACCAGCGACATTTTTGTCATCGCCGACTGGCTCGACGAATACGAAGAGTTTATCTACAACTTTTCCGGCAAGGCCCGCAAACAGAACGCCTACATCTGGGACGTGAAACTGGAGGGCGCGGACGAAACCGCGTGCACCGAGTATGCCCGCAGATTTCCCTCACAGACTGACGGCGCAGTCAGGGTGCACAACGAAAAGGTGGTATGGAACGCAGTGGCCCCGAACCTCCAGGCCATCGAGATCAAGGAAAGCGCCTCGGTGTTCCGTAATCACATCCTGGGGAACAAGTCCATCCCTGAACATTGGTACGGCGGAGGAGGCGACGTGAACCGCAATACCGCCACCGAGAGCAACGATCCGATACAGGCGTTCATCCGTACGCGGCAGAATCGGGTCAAATTCATCATCGAATCGATTTTCACCTACGTGATTCAAAGCGCCATGGACGCCGGGTTCCTGCGGATTCCGGCCGAGGAGGCATTCAATTTCGCGGTGAACGTGCCCGAGGCCACCAACAAGGATCTGACGAAGATAGCATCCGCGGTCCAGTCGATAGTCACCGCCATGGTGGCGGCGGCATCACAGAACTGGCTGGATCGGGACACTGCGGTCAAGCTGTTCGCGTTCGTCATCGCACTGACCGGGTTCGAGATCGACCCGGAGAACATCCTGGAAACGGAACCGGGATATGAGGACTATCAAAAACCGGGGACTGGGGATAAGGGTCTGGGGAAAAGGGGTAACCAGTCCCCATCCTCCAGCCCCTAGCCCCTGATTCACAAAAAACGCGAAATTTGCCCTGTGAGGGTTCGGAGCCGAAAACCCGGCCCATTACCCTAAAAAATATTGACTTGAATTTGTAACACCCATACGGGCGCAAATCCGGCCATTCCCATCATGGGAAACGGACAAAAAAGGGACGCATGAAAATCAGCTCGAAAATCAAGGCCATCATCAGGGAGCGGGACGCGGAGATCCTCTCCGGCCAAGAGGCGGTCACACAGCTCCTGGAGGAAACCCGGAAACAGATCCTCCTGGACCTGTCAACGCTGCCCGGCAACGACTATTCGTCGTACTACCTGCGCCAGATCCTGGCCTCCATCGACGATCACCTGGCCACCTGGGCCGCCGGGACGATCCGCGAACTTGAAGGCAGGCTCGGCGTCACCTGGGAGCTGGGCGCAACGCTCCTTCCGGGGGCGGCGGCAGTCGCCGGGCTGGAGCTGGGACACATCGCCATCTCCACCGGCACGCTGGAGGCCCTGAAGGAGTTTACCTTCGGCAAGATATCGGGGGTGCGCGGCGACCTGTACAACAAGATCCGCGGCGAACTGACCCTGGGAGTGCTCGGCCAACGGACCCCCCACGAGGTGACGCAGGCGCTCATCGGAGATATCAGCGACATCCCCATCCCGGTGGGCAGGTTCGGCAAGCCGGTCTTTAAATCCGTCGAAGAGCGGGCCGAGGTGATAACCGGCACGGAAATGGGCAGGGCGTTCAGCCTCGCCACAGAGAAGAGCCTCGAAGCAGCAAGGGAGACGGTCCCGGAGCTGGGAAGCATGTGGATCCACGCCGGCCACCCGAAGCAGCCGCGCATGCTGCACATCCACCTGCACGGCGAGGTGCGTTTCGGAGGAAAGCCGTTCTACCAGGTGAACGGGGCGCCGGTCCGGTTCCCCCGCGACCCGCAGGCCCCCATCAAAGAGGTGATCCGCTGCGGCTGCACGCACATCCCCTGGCACCCCCTGTTCGGCGATCGGGAAGCGTTCGCGGCGGATTTCGATATCCAACAGGAGAAGACGACGGCGAGAGGCAGGGGATGAAACCAGGGGCTAGGGGCTGGGGGCTGAAAAACGAAAGGAGAACGTGATGGCAGAACAAATTGACGGGAAATGGTTAAAGGGGCTGGTCTTTCGCACCTCGGAGAGGAAGCAGCCAAAAGGCGAGGCTGCCAGGCATGTGCCAGTTGAGCGGAAGCTCAGGCCCTCCGACGTGCTCGATTGGAGAGACACCGGCGAAACGCTGGTTATCGTCGCCGCCGACGGTCGCAAGCACATCGTCGACAAGAAGGCCGCGGAATAGAAGGCGGCCAGGGAGAAAACAATGGCGCTCAGTTTTGAACAGATCCGCGAGCTGGTCCGCAACGCTATCCAGGCCAAGGCCGGCGAGAACAAGTACTGCTACGTT
>JARKOC010000509.1 GCA_029975915.1 Bryobacteraceae bacterium | reverse complement strand
CTCGGGATCGAACTGCTCCATGTTCCAGACGCCGGGCTGGTGCCACGTGCCGGTCAGCATCATGATGCCGCCCACCGCGGCGGGCACGCCGGTGGTGTAGCTGATGGCCTGGGAGTTGACCTCCCTGAAGCACTCCTCGTGGTCGCAGATGTTGTAGATGTAGACCTGCTTCCTTTTCCCGTCCTTGATGCCGCGGGCGATGACGCCGATGCAGGTCTTGCCCTTGGTGAGCGGGCCCAGGCTTCCCGGATCGGGAAGCACCGCTTTCAGGAACTGGAGCGGAACGATTTTCTGGCCGTTGTACTCCACCTCGTCGATGCGGGTCATGCCCACATTCTGCAGCACCTCCAGGTGCTTCAGGTAGTTGTCCGAGAAGGTCATCCAGAACTGGGCCTTTTTGATGGTGGGGATGTGCTTGACCAGCGATTCCAGTTCCTCGTGGTACTTGCGATAGATATTCATCGGCCCGATCCCCTCGGGGAAGTCGAAGCTCCTCTTGGTGGCCAGGGCGCCGGTCTCCACCCACCCGCCGTTTTCCCAGTGACGGCAGGGAGCGGTCACCTCGCGGATGTTTATCTCCGGGTTGAAGTTGGTGGCGAACGGCTGGCCATGGGATCCCGCGTTGGCGTCAATGATGTCCAGCTCGTGGATTTCGTCCAGGTACTTCTTGGCCGCCAGGGCAGTGAAGACGTTCGTCACGCCGGGATCGAAACCGCTCCCCAGCAGGGCCATGAGCCCCTTTTCCCTGAACCGATCCTGGTAGGCCCACTGCCAGCTGTACTCGAACTTGGGGGTGTCCAGCGGCTCGTAGTTGGCGGTGTCCAGGTAGTCGACCCCGACCTCCAGACAGGCGTCCATGATGGTCAGATCCTGGTACGGCAGGGCAACATTGATGACCAGGTTCGGTTTTTCCTTTTTCAGGAGTTCCACGAGTTCCGGAACGTTATCGGCATCCACCCGGGCGGTCTTTACGGGAAATGCGATCTCCGCGGCGATAGCCTTGCATTTCGACTCGGTGCGTGATGCCAGTATAATTTCGGTAAAAACATCCGATGCCTGGGCGCACTTGTGAGCGACCACGCGC
>JARKOC010000493.1 GCA_029975915.1 Bryobacteraceae bacterium | reverse complement strand
GTGCCGTAAGCGCATGCAACACGCGGGAGGGGGCCAGTCCCCCTCCCGCGCGTTTTGTAGGGGATGGGTCACCGACCCGTCCGGTTTTCCCGTCCGGCTCAGTGATCAAGAAATCGGCGGGCCACAGACAACCCGAAAACCCCTGAGGTAGCCCCTGAGGCCGGGGTCGGGCCTGTCGCGGAAGGCAGCGCTAGATTGGCCAGCCCAAGCACACCCGGAGGCCGGCCGTGGCTTCCCGATAGCCGGGATAGATTCTGAAGCGGGAGGCACAGCGGGCGAGCCTGGGCAGGAAGTACCAGGCGCCGCCCCGCATCACGCGGTAGGCCGTGCCCTCAACACTGTTGTCCATCGCATCCGGCCCGGCGGTACGCTTACCGGCGACATAGTGCCAGAAGTCGCCTTCATAGGTCGCCCCGGCCGCCGTCAGACACCACTGCTGGACATTCCCGGCCATGTCCGCGCAGCCACACGGACTGTCACCGCCCGGCGAAAACAGCCCGGCTGGGCTTGGGCGCCCGATCCCGGTTTCCCTGACATTGCACAGCGAATCGTTGAAATCGTCGCCCCAGGGATAGATTCGCCCGTCCGTGCCACGCGCGGCTTTTTCCCATTCCGGCTCGGTTGGCAGGCGAAACACGGGACGGGGCCCGGCAGGGCCATACTCGAACATGCCGTGCCTGGCCGAGACGTCGCCCGTCCCTACAAAGGCACGCCAGAGCCCGTCCAGCCAGCGGGTGTAGGCAGTGGCTTCATACCAGGACACGCCGACGACCGGCAGGTGCGGATCGCCGGTGAGTTCGGTGACATCCCAGAAATCAGGCCGGGTGACCTGGCATTCCTCGCGCCAGGCCCAGCCCGCCTTCGTCCACCAGCGCGCATCGGCGTAACCGCCGGCCTCGACAAAGACCTGGAATTCGCCCACCATGACCGGGCAGCGGCCCATGAAGTAGTCAGGTAGGGTCACGCTGATTTGCGGCTGTTCATCTTCGTCAGCATCAGGGTCACGTTTCGGATCACTGCCCATAAGGAACGCCCCGGCGGGAATGTGCACCATCTCCGGCACAGGGAAGCCCGCCGTTTCGCGAAACTGGCGCAGCAGGTTCGCCCAATCGGGAGGTTCGTCGGGTCTTGCAGGAGGAGAGATTTCCCTGCGTCCAACGCGGCCTTCGATGGCTCGTAGGAGCGTCTGTGCAGCGGGATGGCCGGGATCGAGACTCAGGCAGATTTCCAGGCGTTGCCGCGCTTCGTCGTGGCTGCCCTGATCGTACAGTTCATAAGCGCGATCGAAGATTTTGTCAGCCCGCACACCGTTCGAGTGCGGCTCAGCTTTTCGAGCCTCGGCGCTGTCCGGGGCGGGTAGAAGCAGGACTTGCTCGGCCGGGATGATCTCGGCCACGAAGATCGCCGTCGCCAGCCGGATGCCAAAGTCGACCGTGTCACCCTGGGTGAAGTCGACGTACTGCACCTCATTCAGGGTGCTCAAAACGCCCTCGAATTCTCCCACCGGCTTGACCAGAACCGGCACGACTCGCTTGCCCATGTGCACCGCCTGGGAGAACTCCCACTGGCACCAGGCCGACGCGACCGAGGCCGGAGTCAGGGCGTAGACAAAGCAGCCCGCCGCCTGGATTTCCTCCAGCAGCTTTTTCTTCCAGGCTTTGCCGCCGGTCAGGCGCTCGTCGAACCACACATCGTGATCGCCTTTGCGCAGTCGTTCGGCCAGGAGGCGGACGCTGTCCTCGTCGGAATGGGCATAACTGATGAAGATTTTCATGGGCAGGTGGGTGATCGTCGCAGCTTAACGCTGCCTTCAATCATACAACAACCCATGCCCGCCCGAAAAGATGGGGGCAAGCTCCCGCGAGGTCAGTAATTGGAGGAGGAGTAGCGGGTTTCTTCGTCGTCGAAACGCGAGCCGCCCTTGTCGGCGTCGATCGCGGCCTGGCCGAAGTCGTCCGGGTGGGTGGCCTGGTGGTAGACGGCCAGCCAGCGCGCGATCTGCTGCGCCACCTGGTCGACCTCGCGCTCCTCGCTCTTCTGGATGCCGCGCCGCTGGCGGCTG
>JARKOC010000268.1 GCA_029975915.1 Bryobacteraceae bacterium | reverse complement strand
CGCAACTGCGGCAATCATCTTCTTCATCGATGTCTCCATTTCCCCCGGCGGCTCAACCGTCGTTGGCTGGGCCTGATGCGGCTGATCATAAGTACTTCCGAGGACGCCTCGGCCGGATGGTCATCAGGTGGTCTCCTCGCATTCCTGCCTGAAGGCGAGCCGCGCATCGAGGTAGCTCCGCTCGCTGGGCTGGAGGCAGTTCAGGCGTGCCCTGAGCACGTCCTCTGTCACCCACAGCGCGTCCGCAGCCTCGGAGATGTGCCTGGACCATGCGAGCGCCTCCCCCAGCGGCTGTAGCTCGATCAGCCGGCAGGCCACCTCCCGCTCGACAGCTGACTCTTCCCGCGCGGCCAGTCGATCATCGTCGGGAAGCGGTCCTCGCTCGATGTGCACGAGTTCGTGACAGATGACACAGCGGCGCTCCACTTGGCGGAGGCGACTGTCGAGAGCGACCGTCCTGGCCCAAAAGTCCGTCACCCCGCGGCGACCATGGGGAAGATCTGCGAAGGTGAGTGTCCAAGCCGCTTCCGATCGGAACCGGCGCCAGGGGTGGTACATGGCTCGCCATCTTGCACGGAGGGACTGACAGAAACATCTGAGTCTGGAGAAGACGAAAAGAAGCCTGCGCGAAGCATGTGCGCCCGCGCAGGCTTCTTGCTATGACAGCCTCGGCTAGAGCCTACCCGCCACCCGGCCAGGCTCACCCTTCAAGAACTCTTCAATGTCCGCCATCGTGCGGCGCTCATCGAAGTAGTTGCGGTGGGTGATCTTGATGGTCTCCAGCGAATCGGAACCGACAAGAACGATGTCCATCGTTGGGGTCTCGCGGTACTGTTCCTCAAGCCTCTCGTACTCTTTCAAGGCCCTACTGGAGTCATTGCCGAAGTCGGTAGCTTGAACTTGTCTCCCGAGAGCGTGGTCATATACAAGCAGGAAATGCTTAATCTTCATCACACCAACTCCTCTCCAAAAGCGGTACGTAACAGTCTCTCATACTCAGGAAGCAGCTCGGGAGGCGGTGGGATCTCCAGATCCACACACTCCAACACTCGCGCGTAGCACTCTAGGAACAACTGCATCGGCGTGGCGCCATCCATCTTGTAGTTGATGCCAGACTCTCCAGAGATGTTCTCAACCGTTGTCGCCCATTTGTGCATCGCTGCCGATCGAATCTGGACCTCGATCGGCCTCGGGCATGGCCCATACTCCATGACAACATGCACACCCCGATAGCCCGAGGCCCTCGGCTTCGCGACATAGTCCGTAAGCCTGATTGTTCTCGAGTGCTTGCCGAGGTAGGCGACGAGCGAGTCGACATCGCTCCGAGTGGGCAGGACAACCCTGCACCCCCCAATGTCCTGCATTCGGTCAAGAGCCAGCGTCGGCTCTCGGTTCAGCTTGTTTAGGATCGTTTGCATCCGCTTCAGCCTCTGACTCACTTGAGCGTCTTTGAGGCCCAGTGTCTTGACGAATGAACGCAGGCAGTTGTTCGCGGTCACCAGCGGAGTCTTGAAGGTTGCGCGGTGGGCCTCAATGATCTCGATAGCCTCGAGCATCGCGTCCACCTCCCATTGGCCTCCGCGGCTGGCTTTCCTCACCAATGAACCCGCACGCTTGACCTTGCTTGACGAAGGACCGCCCGGCGCCTGCTTGAGAGCCATTTCGCTTCCCTCATTCCCCCGGATCTTGGTTGAAGTCGTCCGACTCGCCCTCGGCCTCGCGGTCGTCGATCAACTCGCCCTCGTTGGCGGCAGCCCGCCTGAATCCCCCGTGTGACTGCCTCAGGATGTCTTGGATGTCCACCGGCTGCGTGCCCGCGTCCGGGCTGCTTTCACTCTTCTTTGATGCCGCAGACGGTTTGTCATTGGTCCCATCTCCCTCACTTCGGTTTGTGTCGGTCTGAGCAAGACGCCGGGCGAGCTCAGCGAGGAGCTGCTCGTTCGTCCACTCAGTAACCGGCGAGTTGCTGGCGGCGAATAGGCCGAGCGGATCGCGACC
>JARKOC010000477.1 GCA_029975915.1 Bryobacteraceae bacterium | reverse complement strand
GCGGGTGCTGGGCCGCTGCATGCCCATGACGAACTTGGACGGGGTTCCCGCGTCGTCCACCGTGTCCGCAACAATGGCCGCCATCACCGCGCCCACGAAGCCGACTCCCATCACGGTGACGATTTCCATCCCCTTGTTCCTGGCCTCTTCCACAAGACCCGTGAGCCGATCCAGTTCGCGGGCATACTCTTCCCTGCTCGGCAAGGGGTATTTCACTCCATCCGGGCTGACGGAATAGTGCTCTATCATCGGCTTCCCTCCTTTTGGTTCAGAGTACGTGGCGCCCGGGATTGCCCCACCGGCGCGCCGCGGAATCAAACCACCCGGATGAGAAACTCCGGGCAGGCCGCGGCACAGTATCCGCACAGGATGCATTTCCCCTCATCCACCCTGGCGACGCCCCCCTCCAGGGTCAGGGCATCGGCGGTGCACGCATCCACGCAGGCACCGCACCCCTTGCAGAATTGCTCCATGATCTTGAATTTCCGCCGCCTCTTTTCCAGCTGTTCCCAGGCTTCGTCATCCGCGGTGTCGGTGGTGCAGAGCTCCAGGTTGGCGTCTATCTCCTCCCGGGAAAGCATCCCCAGGGCCAGGGCGTCCACGCCGGGGAGACCCAGCACGTAACGGATGCTGGCACGGGCCTCGGAGATGAGGTTGCCCCCCGCCAGTGCCTTCATGGCGTAGACTCCCTTGCCGGCCCGCGAGCACGCGGCGATGGCCTCGGCCATGTCGGCCGCGGTACCGTCCAGGATCCCCATCCCGGTGCGGTTGATAAGCGGGTGGATGACCTCGATTTCGGGATGGGAGGTTGCCCTGCGGAAGGCCGCCACATAGTGGGAGGAGAGACCCACGTGGGCAACCTTCCCCTCTTCCTTCATCGCAAGCAGCTCATCCAGCACCGCTGCCCGGTCGGTAAAGGGGTCCGCCAGGCGCGCACCGTGGATATGCGCCACATCGAGACGTTCCCTGCCCAGCTCCCGCAGCGCCCTTTCCACATGGGTCCTGGCATCGGCTGCCGTTGCCGCGTGGGTCTTGGTGGCGAGAAAGACCTCGCCGTTGAAACCGTCGAGGGCCTCCCGGATATGGGAGTAGGTGCCGTACAGTTCCGCCGTGTCCACCATGGCGACCCCGCTCTCCAGGGCATGGCGGATGAGGGCCGCGCCATCCCGCACCGACATGCCCGTCTGCAGAGGCCCAAGGGGGAGGGTACCGAAAACCAGGGGGGTGATGCTCATGCCGGTGTTGCCGAGGGATACTTTTTTCATAGTGTAGCTCCGTAGGGGCGCTGACTTCGACGTGCGCTCAGTCGAACGCTTGCCGCGCCCGAGTCAGAGAGGGTTCTGAAAGGGCGCGGCAAGGAGCGCCCCTACCCCATATCCCGCATCACTACCGTTTTTCCATTGACACGGGATTCAATCCGTTTTCTACTGCCGAGATGGCTGCTGATCACTCTCCATCAAAACCCTCGCCCCGCCGTGTCGTTTTCTTCCTGGTCCTGACCACCGTACTGTGGGGAGGGAGTTTCGTCTTCAACAAGCTCGGCTTCCGGGAGATCCCGCCGCTCACCTTCGCCTTTTACCGCTTTTCCCTGGCAACCCTGCTGATGGGGGTCCTCTGCATCGGCAGGCTACCGCGGCTGACACGCGACATCGTGGGAAAGGGATGCGCGGTGGGGCTTGCCCTCGCCTCGGC
>JARKOC010000448.1 GCA_029975915.1 Bryobacteraceae bacterium | reverse complement strand
CAGCAGCACCTCAACCTGGGTGGAAATGGGCTCCGCGGATTGGTCGAACGGCGCGAGGGCGTTCGGCAACTTCTATGCGCGCGCTGCTACCACACAGAACTACACCATCACGGTGAACAAAGGAACCTATCGCACGGGTACTTCAGCGGCTGCGGTCTCGCCGGATGACACCGCGGGTGTGCGCTTCGGCCTCTACGCCTCCGCATCCGCGAGCGACCCTTTGGCGACCTGCGAGATCAGTTCCACGAATCTCGGTAAATGCATCTTTCCGCAGACAGCAATGATCGCCGGAAGCGTGGCGTACATCAGGGAGCTCTCCCCAGTGCCGGGGTCCGTTGCCGCTACCAGGCTGGATGACCCCCTGGAGGCGCTCACGACAGGCAGCTCTGGGAGCTTCGTAGATCGGGACTACGTACTCGAATACACACTCCCGAACAGTGGTGGCGCGGTTTCCGTCCCGCAAAGCCAGAGCGGGAATAGTGGCGAGTGGGACGATCGAAGTGGATATGTGGCAAATCGAGTCACCAATCCTGCCTTGGCTACGGGTTGCAGCGTCGGCGTGAATGTTGCGATTCTAATGGATTTGTCTGGCTCAGTGGCGAATGCCGGTGCTGCGGACAGCTATCGCGATGCGGCTAAAGGGTTCATCAACTCGCTCCAGGGCACTGGTTCCACAGCGGCGTTGTTCAGCTTCGGCAATGTCTCCCCGCGCGCCAGTACCTCCAACTATCCGGAGCCGATGAACGTTGATACGCAGCATTCCGAGCTGATGACAGCTATCGATAACTACCGAGCATGGACCATAACGAACCAGGGAACGAACTGGGACGACGGGCTGTACCAGGTCGCGCTCGGGGCTACGACTCATCAGTACGACCTTGTGATCGTATTGACTGATGGCAATCCGACCTTCTCGGGCCGGAGCGGTTCCAGTGAACTCAGTGGAAGCGGTAGTCTCACAACTTTCCGCGAGCTTGAGCGAGCCATTTTTTCTGCTAACACGATTAAGCAAGCAGGATCTCGGGTCCTAACCGTCGGTATCGGTGCGGGGTTGTCCAGCCACAATCTGTCATCGATTTCTGGGCCCAGCGGATTCGAAGAAGGCAAGAGTTTGAACGAGTTCGACTACGTTGTGACGGACTGGACCAATCTTCAGGGAGTCCTG
>JARKOC010000425.1 GCA_029975915.1 Bryobacteraceae bacterium | reverse complement strand
TTTCATGGCCATGCCCAGCAACTGGTTGCGGGCCTCCATCAGTTTGTCATGACCCAGGCCGCTCCGGTCCTGCAGCTGGAAATCGAAGCCGTTGGCCTGCCCCAGTTCGATCACCGCCGGTGGTGAAAAGGCGAAGACCAGCCCGTCGCGAATCGTGGAAAAAGCCTTCATGGCCCGCTCCGCCACGGCCGGCGCCTTCAGCTCCTTGGCGCCGCGCACCTTCCAGTCCTTGAGCTTCACGAAGGCCACCCCCATGTTCTGGCCGCGACCGGCGAAACTGAAACCGGCTACGGTGATGATGGTCTCCACCGTTTTCTTTTCCTTTTCCAGAAAATGTTCCTCTATCTGCCGTACCACCTGGAGGGTCCGCTCCTGGGTGGCGCCGGCCGGCAACTGGAGCTGGCAGATGATAAACCCTTGATCCTCGTCGGGGAGGAAGGCGGTGGGGAGGCGCAGGAAAAGGAATACCATGCACACGACAATGGCGCCGTACGCAACCAGGTAGCGCGTCCGCTTGCGGAACGAGCGGCCGACAACAGCCTCATATTTCGACCTGACGAAGTTGAATCCCCGGTTGAAGTGGGGGAAGAACCACTTGAACCAGCCCGTTTCACCGAAGTGGCGCCCTTTCTCGATGGGCTTCAGGATGGTGGAGCACAGGGCCGGTGTCAGGATCATGGCCACGAATACCGAGAGGATCATGGCGGAGATGATGGTGATGGAGAACTGTCGGTAGATGACGCCGGTGGAGCCGCCGAAAAAGGCCATGGGGAGGAAGACCGCGGTCAGGACGGTGGCGATGCCCCACAGGGCGCTGGTTATCTGCCCCATGGACTTGATGGTGGCGTCATGGGGCGACAGCCCCTCCTCGGACATGATGCGCTCCACGTTCTCCACCACCACGATTGCGTCGTCCACCAGAAGGCCGATGACGATGACCAGTGCGAACATGGTAAGGGTGTTGATGGAAAAGCCGGCGGCGGAGAGCACGCAGAAGGTGCCCATGAGGACAACCGTCACCGCGATGGTGGGGATGAGGGTGGAGCGAATGTTCTGCAGGAACAGGAACATAATGACAAAGACCAGCAGGATCGCCTCGACCAGGGTCTCCACCACCTCTTCAATGGAGATCTTGACAAAGGGGGTGGTGTCGTACGGGTAGACCACCTTCATACCGGCGGGGAAGTATTTGGACAATTCCTCCATCTTGGCCTTGACCCGGTTGCCCGTCTCCAGGGCGTTGGCGCCGGACGCCAGCCTGATTGCCATGCCGCCCATGGGCTCCCCCTTGTAGCGGGCCTCGATTTCGTAATTCTCTGTGCCTATTTTGCAGTCGGCCACATCTTTCAGCTTCACGGTCGAGCCGTCACTGTTGGTTTTCAGGATAATGGCTTCAAACTGATCGGTGGTCTGCAAGAGTGTCCGCGCCGTGATGGTGGCGTTCAGCTGTTGGCCCGGCGTAGCCGGGTTGCCCCCGAACTGGCCGGCGGATACCTGGGCGTTCTGCGCCTGAATTGCTGAAATCACATCGCTGGTGGTCAGGCGGAAGTTGTTCAGCTTGGTGGGGTTCAGCCAGATGCGCATGGCATTCTGGGAGCCGAACACCGTGACCTCGCCGACCCCTTCCGTGCGGCTGATGATATCCTGTATGTTGGCCACCATGTAGTCGGTCAGCGCGGGGCGGTCCATGGAGCCGTCCTCCGACACCAGCCCGATGATCAGCAGGAAGTTCCTGGTGGATTTGACCACCTGGATCCCCTGCTTCTGCACGACCTGGGGGAGAAGCGGTGTGGCGAGCTGCAGCTTGTTCTGCACCTGAACCTGGGCGATGTTCGGGTCGGTTCCGGCCTTGAAGGTCAGGTTGATGGCCACGGTACCGGCAGAGTCGCTGGGGGAGGACATGTAGATCAGGGTGTCGATGCCGTTCAGCTTCTGCTCGATAACCTGGGTGACCGTATCCTGCACCGTCTGGGCCGAGGCCCCCGGATAGATGGCGTTGATGGTTATCTGTGGCGGCGCGATGGGCGGATACTGGGATACCGGCAGCGTCTTGATGGCCAGGAGTCCGGCCAGCATGACCATGATGGCAATGACCCAGGCAAAGATGGGGCGATTTATGAAAAACCGGGGCATGGGTGGACTCCTTTACTTT
>JARKOC010000424.1 GCA_029975915.1 Bryobacteraceae bacterium | reverse complement strand
GGAACATTCCACGAGGAAGTCGACCTCCTCCGCTCCCATTCCCGCCTTCTTCAGCAGGTGGAGGAGCGCGAGCACGCTGCCCGCCTTGCTGGCCAGGTTCTCCAGGATGACGTGGGCCGACAGCGTCTCGTCCGTTTCGTGGGCCCGGCGGCAGCAGCCCACCACCTCACCGCCGAAATAGAGGGGCAACGCCCCCTTCCCGGCAATTTCGCCGGCGATGTCGGCGTCTTCCCGCCCGGTCTTCAGGCGTTGAAGCACGTCGGCGCCAAGGGCCGGATGGGAGAGGAGTTTGTGGCGAACCGAAGCCGCGAAGCCCGTTTCCAGCCAGACCAGGTCGAAGACATCACAGATGTCCAGCAGGCCGAGGAATTCGTCTTCGGGCATGATTTCCCCGTATTTCCCGAAACGGGTCGGCTCGCTCGCGAGGTTCGCATGCCAGGGCCGGGGATGCGCCTCCAGCTGCCCGACCGTCATGGCGCCGATATAGGCCAGGTTCGGGGCGTAGCGGGCCGCGTCCCCGTAGGGTTGGATCAGCCCCGGAAGACTGGCGAGGAATGGAGAGTCCGGTTTTTCGCGGCGCTCCATGCAGGGGGTCGTGCCATAGTGCAGACCCAGCTCCGGCGTATGGTTGAGACAGTACACGGTGCTTTTGACGGCTGCGTTGGGCATAGGACGGTATCTCCCTTAGTTGTTCCTGAAACCGTGATCGCCTCACGGCTTCAGGGTTATTGTCAAACGACTACAGGCTTTCCAGGTATTTTTCAGCGCTGAAGGCGGCGGCCGCCCCTTCCCCCACCGAAACCGAGACCTGCCGCAATCGCTTGCTGACCACGTCACCCGCGGCGAAGATGCCTGGGACGTTTGTTTCCATTTCCGTGTTGACAAGGACAAACCCGTCCTTGTCCAGGGCAACGATGCCGTTCAGGAATTTCGAGCGGGGCATCATCCCGACGAAGATGAACACGCTGTCGGTGGCCATTTCGGATATCTCGCCGCTTTTGACGTTCCTCAGGGTGACGCTTTCGACGAGTTCATCCCCGTTGATGCCGGTGACAACGGTGTCCCACACGAACCTGATCCCGGGATTCCCGAAGGCCCGCTCCTGGATCACCCTGGTGGCGCGCAGTTCGTTCCTGCGGTGGATGACGTTCACCTCGCGGCCGAACCGCGTCAGGTACATCGCCTCTTCGACGGCCATATCCCCCCCGCCCACCACGGAAATGACGCAATCCTCGAAAAAGGCGCCGTCGCAGGTGGCACAGTAGGAGACCCCTTTTCCTCTGAGCCTGTTCTCCCCCTCTACGCCGAGCCTCCGCTCATGGGCGCCGGTGGCCACGATCAGCGCTCGGCAGCGGATCGCGCCATCCTTCAACCGGATGATCTTTTCGCCGGTCTGCGGTAGAACCTCGACGGACAGCGCGGTACCCTTCACGATGTTCAGGCCGAACCTCCTGGCCTGGTCCGCCATTTTGCCGGCCAGTTCCGGCGCCTCGATCCCTTCCGGAAAGCCGGGATAGTTTTCCACCGTCTCATAGGTCATCATCTGCCCGCCGCAGGATGCCCCTTCCAGCAGCACCACGTCCATGCGGGACCGCGCGGCGTACATGCCGGCGGTCAGTCCCGCGGGGCCGCCGCCGAGAATCACCAGGTCATGATAATCAGACGTCATACCGAGCTCCCTGTAACTATTCCCATTTTTCCGTGGACCCGTGGGGCATTCAGCCCAGCTCGCTCGGAATGCCTCTGTCTCTGCATTTTCGGCAAGAGCTCCTGTGCCGGCGAAGTTCATACAGCAATGTCTGGAGAAACAGCGTTCGCGGCGATTGACTCCGGCATTTCCGCTCGCGTGGTCTTTCATGCCTCACGGGTCTGGAACCTTCATCCATAGGATGATCCGCCGGCATGTTGGGAAATCAGCCGTCAATGGTAACAACGGTCGGACCGTCCACCTCCTGCTGGAGCAGCCCCAAGGCCTTCAGGATGAACCTGCGACGGAGTTCTTTTTCCTTTTCCTCGTCCAGTGATGGGTCGCCCACGGGATTCGGGACTGCCCGGCCCTGTACGATACGATTGACGCCGACCATCTGCGCAATGTTGGGAATGGCC
>JARKOC010000399.1 GCA_029975915.1 Bryobacteraceae bacterium | reverse complement strand
GGCGAATAGGCCGGCAAATGGACGAGGGTGATGTTGTCGGGTGGCTTAAGCCGCCCGGTGACATGCCATCCGGCTTTGTCGAGTACCAGCACGACATGGACATCGGCGGGCAGGCTTTGTGCGAAGGTATCGAGATAGAGGCGCATCATCTCGGTATCGGCCCTGGGCAGGATCAGAGCGAAGGCGTCATCGGTGCCGGGACGGACTGCGCCGTAGATGTAGACCGACTTGAAGCGCTTGTCGGTGCGCATGACTGGGCGGACGCCCTTCTCGAACCAGACATGGGCGTTTCGCCCCTTCTGCCCGACACGGGCTTCGTCCTGGAACCAGAGCTGAATCTTCTTGCCTTCATGCCGCTTGGTGAAGCGCTTCACGGCTTTGGCGAGCCCCCCTTTTTGAATGCCTTCTGGGCGGCGGCATCGGCTTGAGGATGGCGGGGCCGGCTCTTTTGCCAGCTGAGGTCGAGCCCCTTCAGGAGATCGAACATGCCGCTCACCGAATAGGCCACGCCGAAGCGCTCTTCACAGAGGCGACAGATGTCGATCAGGCGCCAAGCTGAAACGCCGTCGCGATCCGGATCGGGGCCTCGTAGGACAATGCCGCGCAGCACAGCCTGCTGGCCTTCGTCCAGAAACGATTGCGGGCCGGGGCGCTTGCGATCGCGAAGGCCATCAAGGCCACCGGCGTTGAAGCGCACCACCCAATCGCGCAGGGTTTGCCGATCCATGCCAGCGGTCCGCGCCGCTTCGGCCCGGCTCATACCTGACAGCGCATTGGCGATCGCCAACAGCCGCGCGGCAACCCGACCATCCCGCTCAAACCGCGCTTGCCCACGTAGCGTCTCGATGCTGATGTCCGTCCGAATGATGAGTTTGCCAGACATTGGAGGCCCTCCCAAACCGAGAGGGAATCAGAGCGCAACTGATTTGAACAGACAAAGAGTCACGACCTGACGGAACCGGTATGACCTGACTCTTGGAGAGGCCGCCCATTCCCAGCGACTTCACCAGGTCGTCGACCGAGCGCGTCGAGATGCCTTGGATGTAGGCCTCCTGGATGACGGCGGTCAGCGCCTTCTCCGCCATTCGACGCGGCTCAAGGAAGCTCGGGAAGTAGCTGCCAGTGCGAAGGCGCGGAATGCGCAGTTCAACCGTTCCAGCTCGAGTCTCCCAATCGCGCTCACGGTAGCCGTTGCGCTGCGCCAGTCGGTCCTTGGACTTCTCGCCCCATTCGGCACCCGTGCGGCCGCCGACCTCCAGTTCCATCAGGCGCTCGGCGGCGAAGCCGATCATTTCTCTCAGCACATCGGCGTCGGGGCTCTTCTCCACGAGAGCCGCAGGCGCATCATCATGTCGGTCATCGGTGGTTCCTCGGTCGGGTTGGTTTTCGCAACTCCGACCATACCGAAGCGCCGCCGATGACCACCTTCTTCGTCAGCTACACCACATAGCGGGACGCGATCCGATCATCAGCACGCATCGCCGCCAAGATCAGGCCTTGTTGACGCACAATCGGCGCAGCGCAATGTAGTCTATGTCGGCCGGCGAATTCCCCTTAAAGCGCGGCTCCGCCATGGTTGATCCGATCGCGACGGACACGCCGACGGAGGCCGTTTCACCATGCTGATGCACCATTTGCTTTACCGCGCCGCCGAACGGGCGCCCGATCGGCCGGCCTTCGCCTGGGCCGATCGCAACGTCACCCAAACGGCTGCCGAGGCGGTCGCGGCG
>JARKOC010000396.1 GCA_029975915.1 Bryobacteraceae bacterium | reverse complement strand
TCCCGACCCAGACCGGCTGGTGGAAATGGAACGCGAGGAATCGCTCAGGACGGCCGGTGGCTTCGGCGATTACCGAGGGGACCAGCATGGAGGTATTGGTGGTGAAAATGGTTCGGCCGGGGCACAGCTCGTTGAACCGGGCGAATACCTTCCCCTTCAGGGCGGGATCCTCGGGAACCGATTCGCTGATCAGGTCCGCCTCCCGGGCCGCCTCCGCCGCATCGGTCGTGGCAGCAATCCCGGCAAGGGCTCGTTCTGCTCTCCGTCTCTCCAGATGACCGCCGCTGACAAGACTGTCCGCATAGGCGCTGAGCCGCTTGAGAGATGTATCCAGCGCAGTCCCGTCAATGTCGTAGAGAGTGACTTCGTAGCCGTGGGCCGCGCACTGGAAGGCGATCTGCAGGCCCATGGTCCCGCCGCCGACAACCAGCACTTTCCTGATATCTTTCAGTTCCATTTGAGAGCTCCTTTGCTTTGGCACGTATGCACGCAGCGTATTCCGCGGAGTTCCTGTCATGCATGACTTTTCGAGATCCCATTCTCCTCTGTGTCTATTCCAACGGTTTCAGCTCCGAATCGGGAGCACCCTTCTGCTTGACGTAAACCTTGGCCGGGTCCCGGGAAGTGGCCGCAAAGAGCTTCCCGCCGTTCTGGTGTTCCGCGGTGATGCTGTAGTGTGCCTCATCCTCCCGCTCGTACTTCACCGTCACATTGGCAACGGGTTTGAATCCGGCCTGGTCCAGCGATTCGGGATAGTACCTTGTATTGGCAAAGTAGCTTTCACAGGCGGCACGGGCTTTCGTGAGTTCGACGCGCGCCAGGGCGTCGCTTCCCTTGCTCCGGTACGCGGCGTACTGGGGGATGGCAATGGCGGCCACGATACCCAGCACGGCAATACCGAAGAAGCCTGCCACCACTACAATGACCAATAGCATCGCCGCCTTGCTTCGTTTCCCCGAGTTCGCGTCCTGACCCTTCCCGCACGCGGGACAGACCAGCGTCTTCGCAGTAATCGCGGAACCGCAATGTCTGCAAAACATCTTTGCGCCTGTTTCCATGCATCCCCCTCCCGAAATGGATTCCAGCATCCTGCCCGTATCTCTTTTCACCAGGCAGCCTTGATGTTTTTTTACCTGAACAACATCCTGATAACAATTTAATTTTTTACAATTAAGAGAAAGGGGATCGCGCGGCGCATTCATCGGGAAACCTGTCATACCCCTTCAGATTGACAGTGCAACCAACCCGACAACACTATACCGCGCCAGCTTGCCCGCCAGGACCAGGATTGAAAAACGGCCGATGCTGACCCGCAGCATCCCGCCCACCAGGCAGAGAGGGTCTCCCAGAACCGGCACCCAGGAAAGAAGGAGAGACCAGGAACCGTACCGTGCGTAGAACCTTTCGGCCCTTTTCCTGGAGTCGTCGCTGACGCGCAGCACCCGGCCGATGAGGAAGGGGCCGCCATATAAACCGATAGCATAGGTGGTGCAGGCGCCAAGCGTATTGCCGGCGGTTGCGACGGCAATGGAAAGCGCAGGGCCCCTGTCTTTCACGAGCATCGCCACCAGCATCCATTCCGACCCGAGCGGCAGGACCGTCGAGGCGAGGAAACTCAGGAGAAAGAGCGCCGGGTATCCGTGGCTTGCCAAAAGTTCGTTCATAATCGAAAGCGCCTCACAAGGAACCGGACCCGCCCTGCCGGCAGGGTGTGACGGCACCGGCGGACAGTCTCATATATACCGCTGCCGGAGCATCTCTGCGGCGCTCTCGTCCAGCATTTCCCTGCGGCGCACCTGGTCGAAGTGGGCCAGCAGGTCGTCGGGACGCAACCGCTTCTTGGCCTCCCCTTCCAGGTCCCGGACGACCTCCCCCCTGTGCATCATGAGCAGGCGGTCGCCCAGGTTGGCGGCCTGGTGCATGGAGTGGGTCACCATCAGGGTGGTCAAACGGCTCGCGGCGACGATCTCGCTGGTGAGGGTGATGATCCGTTCGGCGCTGCGCGGGTCGAGGGCGGCGGTATGCTCGTCCAGGAGCAGCAGCGACGGTCGCCTCCAGGTTGCCATGAGCAGGGTCAGGGCCTGGCGCTGGCCTCCGGAGAGTCCGCCGATGGGGGTATGGAGCCGGTCTTCCAGGCCCATCTTGAGGACCCGCACGCGGTCCCTGCATTCATCCAGCAGGCCGCGGCGCAGGGCCCACCCCATGCCGGGGAAACGGCCCCGCCGCGCTGCCATGGCCAGGTTTTCGGCAATGGTCATGCCCGGGGCCGTGCCGCTGAAGGGATTCTGGAACACCCGGCCGATGAGCCTGGCCCGCCGATGTTCGGGCCAGGCGCTGATGTCCCGGCCCCCCAGGGTCACGCTCCCCTCGTCCGGGAGAAAGGCGCCGGCCACGGCGTTCAGCAGGGTGGATTTGCCCGAGCCGTTGGTGCCGATGACCACCACGAACGTCCCGTCATGGATGTGGAGGCTGACCCCGCGCAAGGCCCGCACCTCGTTGGGGGTGCCGGGGCGGAAGGTCTTGCGGTAGTCGCGTATCTCAAGCATGGCTGCCTCCCCTCCGGCGGGCCGCCAGGCGTGCCAGCCACGTCGGCAGCACCAGGGACGCGAATACGCACAGGGCGGTGATAAGCTTCAGATCGTTGGGGTTGAGCCCGAAGCGCAGGGCGATGGCCACCAGCAGGCGGAACAGCAGGGATCCGATCAGCGCGCCGCAGACCGTCAGGCCGAGCCCGCCGCCACGCACCAGCGACTCGCCGATGATGACGCTGGCCAAGCCCCATACCAGCATGCCGATCCCCATCTGCACATCGGCAAACCCCTGGTACTGGGTCAGCAATGCGCCGGACAGGGCGATCAGGCCGTTGGCCAGGGCCAGCCCCAGGGTGATCATGAGTCCGGTTTCGGTCCCCTGCGCCCGCACCATCTGCGGGTTGTCTCCGGTGGCCCGCATGGCTGTGCCCAGGTCGGTCCTGAAGAAAAGATAGACCAGCAGCATGATCATCAGGACCAGCAGGGAGGCCGCAAGCAGGATCGACAGGTCCCGCGGCGCCACCTCCCACCCCCAGAGCAGGATGCTCTTCCCCGTTCCGAAGAACGGTGCGCCCAGCCGCTCGGCAGATAGGGCCAGGGTGTTGACCGACAGCAGGGAAATATTGCTCTTTCCCATCACCCGCAGATTGACCGAGTAGAGGGCGGTCATGGTGAGAATGCCGGACAGGATGGGGTGGATCCGGCAGCGGGTATGCAGGAACCCGGTCACCAAGCCGGCCATTACCCCGGCAAGGGCCGCCGCCAGGGTTGCAATAGCGGGGGAAACCCCGTCCACCAGCAGCACGGCCGCCACCGCACCGCCAAGGGTGATGGAGCCGTCGGCGGTCATATCCGGAAAATCGAAGATGCGGAATGCGATATAGACTCCCAGCGCCAAGAGCGCCAGGATCAACCCGATGGTCAGGGAACCGAGCAGCAGGCTCATGGCGTCACCTCCCCCATTTTCGCCGGGCTGCACCAGACGGCGCCCCGCAGGAAACGGCTCTCGCCGACCCCTGCAATGGGCCGTGTGTCGTTCAGCAGGTGCGCCATGCCGAGCAGGTTCTGGGACTGCATCAGACCGGCAACCGTGGGCGCAAGCTCAAGCACGCCTTCGGGCAGTGCACGATAGGAAAGCGTCGCGGCATGGAAATGCCCGGAAAGCGCCCCGTCCCCCAGGGGCCTGACAAAGGGGTCCAGGCGCGGCTCTTCTCCGTGCAGCGCGATACCGCACACCAGGGCGAGTGAACCGGGCCATTGGGGCTCGCTGGTCAGGGCCAGACGGTCCCGCACGCCGGGGAAGGCGAACAGAGGCGCGTCGTCCGACAGGGCAGGCGAACGGAGCAGGGACGCCCCCACCAGGCCGTCGGTCTCGGCTATCATGGCCAAGGCGACACAGTCAGCGGTACAGATCGACAATGCGGTAGCCGCCAGGCGGGAAAACGGGATCGGATCGTCGACAGAGTCGGCGCAGAACGTGAAGAATCGGGCGAAAATCCCCTGGCAGATAACCGCATACAGCGCCTGCACGCTGGGGACGAAATCGCCCGCCTGCGTCAGGAAGTCGGGGGTCTGGCCGCTGTCCGAAGGAAGGGTGATGGAGCTCCCCCCGAGGGACATGAACTCGCCGAACTGTTCGCAGCAGTCCGTGAAATCGTCGCCGAACCCGCCGATACCTACGGCAACGGCGTCACTCGGCAGGCGCACGCGGAAAGATTCCAGGAACGCCCCCTCTTGCAGACGCCGGGGGTCGCCCACCGTGCGCAGCCACATGACCGCGTCGGGAAAGGGGGAAAAGACAGTTATGCCGCCGCCTTCCAGCACTACCTCCCTGTCCCCGGCGCCGCCGGATGTTGCTGCTTCCTGCCCTGGACGCTCATCCTCCGGTCTTTCGGCCGCAAACAGGTCGAGAAGGCCGGAGAGCGTCAGCACGTTGGCGACAGGTTCCGACGGCGACAGTATCAGCAGGGTGCCCTGGAGCGACGCCAGTTCCTTGCGGTACTTGAGCAGGATACGGATTCCGGCGGAGCTGAGAAAGGTGATCCCGGACATCTCCAGGTAGATCCGCCGGCTTCCGTCCCGAACCGCGTCCGCCAATTCCCTATCGAGACTGTCCGCCCACTGGGCGTTCAGACGTCCGACAATGCCCACTTCAAGCCACTGTCCGTGTTTCGTTCGAACGATTTCCATCAGTCCACCACCTTGTCGGCGCGTTCCAGCACGCTCCGGGGAATCCGCAGGCCGTACTTTGCGGCATTTTTTCTCGACACTACCAGGTTGTTTCGCCCCAGCGGCGTGAAGGGGATACGGGCCGGGTCTTCTCCCCGCATCACCCGCAGGGTCAGACGGGCCGCCAGCCTCCCTCCCTCCCGGTAATCACGGGCCAGGGCGAGGGCGGCTCCGTCATCAACCGCCCTGGAGACGAAGGCGAACAGCGGCACCCCTGCCCTGTCGGCCGAGGTTGCGATGGTCCCCATGGCGCTGCCGGTTGCGTTGTCGGAGATCTGTGTAATGGCCTGAACCCCCTTGCCGGCCAGGGCAAGGGAGGCATCCGCCACCTCCGTCGTGGAGGAGACCGCCACCGACTCCACGCGCAGTCCTTTTGCTGAAGCGGCCTTCACCAGCGCATCACGGTAGAGCACGGAGTTGACCTCGGATGGAGTATAGAGGGTGCCGATCCGCTTGACGCCGGGCAGGCACTCACGCACCAGGGAGATCATCCCGACGAAATCGCTCATGGTGGTGACGCCGGTAACGTTGGGCAGGTGATCGTCGACGCTCCTGCCGGCCCCGGCCAGCACACCGTTAGCCACGATGGTAAAGATGATCGGAATCTTTTGAATCTTACCGACGGCGGTCTGCAGGGTCGTCGTGGAGGTGGTGATGATCAGATCCGGCCTGTCGGTCACGGCCGCGTCCACGATCCCGTTCAACACAGCAATGTCCCCGTGCGCCGCGCGGCGCTTCAGAGTGTAGTCGCGCCCCTCCCGCAGCCCCAGGGCCTGCATCTCGGCGAACAGACCCTCATGGGTCTCTTCGGTGGTGATGGCGTCGGCGTAATCGATGAGCTGGACATTCCAGATCCGCGATAGCGGCGCCTGCTCCCTGGAGGCGGAAGATACGCTCCGCACGGTGCGTCCCGATTCGTCGATGAGGATGGCGGCCCTGGCCCGGATGTCCTCGTCCACGCGCCATTTCTCCCGCACCCCCTTCAGGGCCGCGAGATTCAGGGCGAGCTGCTGCGGGACGACATTGTTCACCGGTACGGTTGCCGGGTCGAGACCTTTCAGGACCCTTGCCGCCAGGATGCCGGTCCGGCGTCCCACTTCCACGTAATCCGCCCCCAGGGAAAGGAACACACCGACCTTGAGGTGTGACGGCGCGTTGGTCAGGACCGGTATTCCGGCCTGGCGGCCCGCCTTTACCAGCGAATCCATGGCCAGCTCCACGGTGTTGTCGCCACCGATCCAGAGCGCCTGGACTCCCTTCCCGGTCAGGGACGCGGCAGCCTCGGCCACGCCGGCCGAGTTTTCCACCTGCGCCTCCAGCAGTATGATTCCGAGACGTGCGCATTCATCCCGTACAAGGAGCATGCAGGCCTCGGACGCCGCATCGCCCGGATTCCAGACCACGCCCACACTCCGCAGTCCCGGCAGCAATCTCTTTGCCAGCCGGAAGGTCTCCCGCACCGGTTGGAAGGTGCCGATGCCGGCCAGATGCGGCGGATGCCCGCCGCGGGTTATCCCCACGCCTGCAGCGAACGGGTCGGTTACCGCGCCGAAGACGTGCCGTATCTTCCCATCTTTGTTCACATTGGCCATCACCTGCAGCAGCGGCGTGCTGAAGGTGATCACCAGACGGTTTCCGCCCTCGAGTATCGTCCGCGCCATGGCATTGGCCGTGGCAAGGTCGTTCTCCGCATTGAATGTCCGGACCTGCACGTCACGTCCGGGCTCCACCCCCTGTTCGGCCAGTCCTTGCAGGGCGCCGGCAACGCACTCGTCCAGCACCGGCCGGGAGGCAAACTGGAAGATGGCGATTTGGGGCAGGTCGTCTATGGCACTGGCTCGGTGCATACGGTCCGTAATCAGCAACAGCGCGGAGGCTGCAATGATCAGAAGAATGCCGGGGAGGAGCCGTCGGACGCCATCAATCAAGCCGGCGAGTACGGCATGTCGGTCGTCGGAAGAGTTCGAGCCATTAATTTCCATGATTTCCCAGCCATGTGAGGTATATTCGAACTGATATCTCCTGGTATAGCTTCCAAATGGGCACTTCTTACAGGAAACAACCGCTCAGTTCAACGGTTTTTCCCTTTTTTTCATCAGATAACACGACACAAAAAAGCCCCATGGGTGGAGCATGTCCATAGCCATGGGGCAACCTGAACCGTCGGTTCCTTCTCATGCCTTTCTATTTCACACCGGACTTCAGCCGCTCCTGTTCGAGCTTCAGCTTTTCGATCTCCAACCGTATCCGCTCCAGTTCCACCTGTAGCTTCAACTTCTCCAGTTCAGCGGCCCCGTTCACGGGCGCGGGCGCTGCCGCGGGTGCGACAGGGGGTGTCCTTTTCTGGATACTGGCTGTCATGGCTTGAGTAAAACAATCGGTATAGCCGCCGGTCTTGAAGAGGGGATTGGTAATTCCCGAACAATGGCCGTTATCCCCGCAGCAATCAAACCGGAACCGCTCCACATCCTTCAGGTCGACCCATGCGGTGTTCTCTCCGGCCTTCGAGTTCTGACCGTTTTTCCAGTACCGGACATGAGCCCTGCCGCCCTCAATCGACTCGGAAGCACTGATGCCGAGCCATTCATTCTTGCTTTCAAAGGCAACCAGCGGGAAGTCTTTCGGCACCGCAGCGACAACCGCATCACCCTCGGAACGCTGATAAACCTTCGTTCCGTCCGACTTGGCGAGATACCCCACTCCGACAAGGTCCGCGCTGTCATACACTGGCCCGGCCTGACTGATTGAAGGTGCAGACAAAAAGAACACTGGCAAAAGAAAGAGAAAATATTTCATCGGCACGCCATCCTTTCATACAAAGAATCCCAATCCACGGTACGCCACACAGGAGTACCATAAAGGTGCGGAAAGAACAATGGACACGATAGACTGACGAGCGGTAAAGAGCCACAGATAATCGAGGGGGGAATCAATTCGGCACCCCTTTTTTGCATCATGGGGTCTTCTCTCCAAAGGAATTCCGCCGAAAGGAGGACGCATGGATTTAACCGCTTATCGATCCAATGGTGCTGAAATACTTAAGACTTGCTGCGACAAGGAGTGCAATAAACAGCGATGTTTAAAGCTGCTGGTTCGCAATGATATACTATGAAGAAAGGAATGGTCATAACCTTCACGAGATGGGGGCAAAATCATGCGATGCGTACTTCGGGTGAGAAGAGGAAACGATCCTGCCCAGAGGGCCGTGATCGTGTTGGAAACCGGATGGTTCACCGATACATGGCAGACATCCACAGCTGATTGGACGATCCGCATAGGGAGCAATGGCAGGGGAGAATGGAGATACTATCCAACTGAAACCCTGTATGGGCAAACTATCTCTGAAGCCAGCATTACCCTCTTCCAGGGCATCGCCTGGAATGTGCGGATGGTGGGTTACCTCACGGTGTCGAGATACCCTCCGCAGGTTGGAGATTCGGGAGCTGCACGAATTTTGATTGCATCCGTTCCAGGCATCTTGGAAACCTACGACACGGAGTGGGAAAGGATTCGGTAGAGAAGAGCTTACGGGTGGAGTGAAAAAAGGGTTAC
>JARKOC010000395.1 GCA_029975915.1 Bryobacteraceae bacterium | reverse complement strand
AGAAGGCCGATTCCGGTCAGCCGCAGGGGGCTGTGCCGGATATGCCTGGGCATGTTTCCCTCTCGCCGAGCCAGATGGTCATGGCCAACGTCGCCACCGTAGCGGTTGACAGCGCGCCGCTCGACAAGGAGATCAGCGCCGTTGGCATCGTCCAGTACGACCAGTCGCGACAGGCGAGGGTCACCGCCTGGGTGGCCGGCCGCATCGACCGGCTGTATGTGGACACCGTCGGCGCCTATGTTTCCAAAGGACGGCCGGTGGCTGAAATCTATTCCCCGGATCTCGTTTCCGCGCAACAGGAATATCTGCTTGCGCTGAAGAGCCGGGAACAGTTCAGGGATTCCTCGATCCAGGCTATTTCCCAGGGCGGAGACGGCCTGGTAGCCTCGGCCCGCCAACGGCTGAAGCTTCTGGGCGTGAAAGATTTCCAGATCGCCGCTCTGGAGAAGTCCGGCCAGCCCAACATCAAGCTCTCCATCTATACCCCTTTGTCCGGAATCGTGATCGAGAAAATCGCGCTGCAGGGTCAGTATGTGAATGTCGGGGACCCGCTCTTCAACATAGCCGACCTGTCCAGCGTCTGGGTGGAGGCCGAGGTCTACGAGGCCGATTTCCCGTCCATAAAAATCGGGCAAAAGGTTGATATCACTTCACAGTCCTACCCTGGCAAGACTTTTACCGGCAAGGTGTCGTTCATCTACCCCTTTCTCGATCCGAAAACCAGGACGGTCAAGGTGCGCGTCCAGATCGCCAACCCCGGCCTGCGGCTGAAGCCTGACATGTTCGTCAACGTTTCGCTGAAGATACCGCTGGGACAAGCGTTGGTCGTGCCCGTGGCCGCGGTGATGGACAGCGGCAGGCGCAAGGTGGTGTGGGTGGAAACCAAGCCGGGAATGTTCGAGCCCCGCGACGTCAAGGTGGGGACCAGGGTGGGCAACCAATTGCAGATACTTTCCGGGCTGGCGCGCGGGGACAAGGTGGCTGCTTCCGGCGGGTACCTGATCGACTCGGAGGCCCAGTTGAAGGGGGGTGCGGGCGGCGGTCACGAAGGGCACGGCGGGGCGCCTCCAAAAGAGAAGCCGGGCGGTGGAGCGGCGCCGGTTTCCCCGAAAAAAGACGACTTGAACATGGATGATATGAAAATGTGAAAGGCGGGGGCTTGATGCTGGAGGCTTGGGGCTAGTGAGGCAATCCAGTCCCTCGTCCCGAGTCCCCAGCCCCCGGTTTACCCAATGATCGAAAAAATCATCGAATATTCAGCGAGAAACCGCATCATAATCCTGTCCCTTTTCGCCCTGGTCATCGCCTGGGGGGTGTGGGCGGTCTACCGGACGCCCGTGGACGCGATACCGGACCTGTCCGACAACCAGGTTATCGTCTTCACCGAGTATCCGGGCCGTTCGCCGCAGGTCGTCGAGGACCAGATCACCTATCCCCTGGCGGTCAACCTCCAGGGGCTGCCACGGGTGAAGGCCGTACGCGCCTCCAGCGCCTTCGGCTTCTCCATGATCTACGTCATCTTCGATGACAGGGCGGATATCTACTGGGCACGCACCCGCGTGCTGGAGCGTCTCAATTACGCGGCATCACTGCTCCCGGCAGGCGTGAGCCCGACCCTCGGGCCGGACGGGACCGGCGTCGGCCACGTGTTCTGGTACACCATCCAGGGCAAGGGGTATGACCTGGAGCAGCTGCGCACCCTCCAGGACTGGTTCGTGCGCTACCAGCTGAACACCGTTCCG
>JARKOC010000393.1 GCA_029975915.1 Bryobacteraceae bacterium | reverse complement strand
GACGCGCGCCAGCCGGTCGAGGTGCGGATCGACCTCTTCCCGGCCCTGGACGACTCCGCCCTGGACGCGCGCCTGCTGGGCCTGTTGGGGGCGCATCCCCGCCAGCAGGTCCACAACCTGCTGGGCGAACAGCTCCCGGAGCGCCTGATCCCGGACCTGCTGGGGCTGGCGGACGTCCCGCCGGAGACGGCCGGGGGCCAGCTCCCCGCCGCGAGCCGACCGCGCCTGCGCGGCCTGCTCAAGGGGCTGCCCTTCAGCGTGACCGACCAGCGCGGCTTC
The DNA here is from genome assembly GCA_029975915.1 of Bryobacteraceae bacterium. Next base: position 3,686 of record JARKOC010000393.1, on the reverse strand, counting down.
AAGGAGGCGATCGTCACGGCGGGCGGGGTGGACACGCGCGAGGTCGACCCGCGTACGCTCGGCTCGCGGCGGGTGGCGGGGCTATTTCTGGCCGGGGAGGTGCTGGACATCGACGCCGACACGGGCGGCTTCAACCTCCAGGCGGCCTTCTCCACCGGCTGGGTGGCGGGCCGGGCCGCGGCCTACAAGTTGAAGAGCGATTAGTATCGGCTTATAATCACTCTGTCGCCTAGTGTGCATTTCCCCCGGTGAGAGCCATGACCAACCAAGACCAGGCCCGTGCCGCGATCCAAAGTCTCGTTGAGAAATTCCGCAACACCCCCGCCCGTGAGCGCGCCAGGTACAACGAGCAGCAGACCCGCGAATACTTCGTCCTGCCTCTGTTTCGCGCCCTGGGTTGGGATACCGAAAACGCCGCCGAAGTGACCGCCGAGGAGCAGATTTCGCGCGGATTCGTGGATTTTGGCTTCTATCTGGACGGCGTGCCGCGTTTTTACCTGGAAACCAAAAAGATCACCGCCGATCTGGGTAAAAGTGAGTGGGCCAACCAGGCCATCAACTACGCCTATCTGAAGGGCGTCACCTGGGCGGTACTATCGGACTTCGAGGGATTGAAAGTCTTTAACGCCGAATGGGAAGAAACCAACCCTCAGAAAGCGATCTTCCTTGACCTGAGTTGGGAGAACTACGCCGACACGGACTTCGATAACCTGTGGCTGCTCTCCAAAGAGGCGATCCGGGATGGGGAGATCGATCGACTGGCCGAGCGTTTTGGCAAAAAGGCCCGCAAGCGTCCGGTGACCGAGCAGCTTTTCGCCCAGTTGACTCAATGGCGGCGCGAACTGTTCAAGGAGATTCGCGGTTGGGATAAAACCCTTTGGTCAAACGATCCCCGCGCCGTCGACAACGCCGTGCAGCGCTTGCTCGACCGTCTGATCTTCATCCGCACGGTGGAGGATCGCGGGATCGAAGCGCCTCGGCTGCACGCCCTGATTCGCCAGTACAAGGCCAGCCGTGGCAAAGACAAGAACCTGTTCCACGACCTGCAAGCCCTGTTCCGGGAGATGGACGGCATCTACAACGCCCGCCTGTTTGCCGAAAGCACGGTCGATCACGTGGAAGTCCACAACCCCGACCTGCTGACGAGCATCATCAACGGCCTGTACGACTCGCCGGGTGGCTTCATCTCCTACAACTTCAACGCCATCGACGCCGACGTGCTGGGCAGCATCTACGAGCAATACCTCGGCTTCAAGGCGCTCGACCCGACCGGCCAGGAGGCCATCGACCTCGCAAAGCGCCAGAAGCGCAAGGCGCAGGGCATCTACTACACGCCCCAATTCGTGGTGCGCTACATCGTCCAGAACACGCTGGGCAGGCTGCTGGAAGAAGGGGCCGACCCGCATGCCATCCGCGTCCTTGACCCGGCCTGCGGCTCCGGCTCGTTCCTGATCGAAGCCTTCGACGTGCTCGACCGCTGGCTGGCCCAGCACGGCACGCCCTCGGATCGCCAGTCGCCCCGCACGCGGCGGCTGCGCATCCTGCAAGAGAACCTGTACGGCGTGGACCTGGACGAGCAGGCGGTGGAGGTGGCCCGCCTGAACCTGCTGCTGCGCGCGGCGGGGGAGCGCGGCAAGCTGCCCATGCTGGATCATATCAAGCGCGGCAACAGCCTGATCGACGATCCGGCGGTCGCCGGAGACGCGGCCTTCAAGTGGGAAGAAGAATTCCCGGAGGTGTTCGCCGGAGACACGCGCCCGCTGTGGTTTGTCACCTTCGTCACGCACAATTCGCGTGTTTCGGAGCGGATGGTCGAGTATGGGGTCAAAAGCGGCGAGCCGCTGATCTTTACCCCGGAAGATCAGGTTCTCATTGCCGAGAAGATCGCCGAGGCTTGCGCCGTTTCCCATATCCCGGTGGTGGCCTGGAACGTCCTGCCGGATCACGTCCACATGGTGATTGGGGCCGAGGACGAACAGACGCTCAACGAGTACGTGCGCAAGATCAAGGGCGGCAGCTCCCATGCCTTCCAGCGGGCGAAAGGCTGGGAAAAGGGGGAGCAGCACGTCTGGGCGCAGAAGTTCCACCACCAGATCATCACCCATGAACGGATGCTGGCCGACGTGGTGGAATACGTGGTGAATAACCACCTCAAGCACGCCGATCAATGGGGCGCGGCGCTGCTGGCCCCACGCGAGTCCGGGGATCGGCCCGAAGCTCTCCATGCGAATCCGTATGATCATGTTAACAAGGGGCTTAAGCCCCTTGTTAGGTCGATCGATCGAATCATCGGGTCGATCTGCGTGACCCCGGAGGAAGCGGCCCACATCCCCGGCGGCTTCGACGTGGTGATCGGCAATCCGCCGTATGTGCGAATGGAGACCTTCAAAGAAGTAAAGTCATACCTTCGCGATCGGTATCGTACTCATGCCGAACGAATGGACATTTACGGCTACTTCATCGAATTGGAGCATGAACTCCTTCGATCGGGCGGTCGGTTTGGCATGATCGTGTCGAACAAATTCCTGCGCGCTCACTACGGAATGGAGCTACGCCGGTACATCACAGAAAATGCCCAGCTTGAGACTATGGTTGATCTGGCTGGATTGCCTGTCTTTCCCGATGCGACCGTGCGAACTGTGATTATCACGTCGCGTCGGACTCCCAACGGTAATCAAGCTCCCATGCGCTATACTGCGCCGATGTCTGTGAATGATTATGCAGATGTGGCTGCAAGATTGCGTTCACTTCAGGATGTCGTGGAGAAAACGGCGTATGAAGTTCAGCCGCAGTATCTTCTGGGAGAGACCTGGAGTTTCGCGCGAGCTGAAGAAAACGCGCTGTTGATGAAGCTTCAAGACATTGGCATAGCTCTGGTGGATTACTTGAGTCCTCTCCCGATTTGTATGGGAGTTAAATCAGGTCTGACAGAAGCCTTTGTGATCGGGTCAACGATCAGGCGGGCCATTCTTGCAAGCAATCCAGAAGCGGAGGAAATCATCAAGCCATTACTGAACGGGCGTAATGTTCGACGTTACTTGATTGAGCCGGATGACCAGTACCTCATCTACACGTATCATGGGATCGATATTTCTCAGTATCCCTCGATCGAGGCTCACCTGAAGCCATACAAAGCTCGTTTAGAGGGTCGCGCGACCATTCAAGCATGGTACGAATTGCAGCAACCGCAGCAGAACTATGCCGAATTCATGGATTCCCCCAAAATTATCTTTCCCGATATTGGAATTACAACGCGCTTTGCTCTCGACACAGAAGGATACTACGGGACAAACACAACCTACTTTTTCCCTACCACTGATCTATACCTGCTTGGTCTGCTCAACTCACAAGTAGCTCAATTCTACTTTACCCAAAAATGCGCTGCACTTGAAGGCGCGGATGGCGCATATCTACGGTTTTTTGGGCAATATCTTGAGGGTATGCCGATTGCAAAGGCCGACGTGGCCCGCCACGACCGCATGGTCGCCCTGGTGCAGCAGATGCTCGACCTCAAGCAGCAGCACGCGACCGCCGAGGCCGCGTTTGACGACTCCCGCCACGATCTGGCTCAAAAGATCGAGCGTCTCGACGCCGAAATCGACGCCCTGGTGTACGACCTGTACGGCCTGACCGACGAAGAAATCGCGCTCGTGGAAGGACGCCCCGCATGACCATCACGTTTCGCC
>JARKOC010000253.1 GCA_029975915.1 Bryobacteraceae bacterium | reverse complement strand
CCCGGATGGTGACCGACGAGATGAGGTGCTCCGGTTTGATGGGTTTGGTGAGAAAGTCGTCGGCGCCGATGCGGAGCGCCCGCAACTGCCGGTCTTTCCTGGTCTCCGCGGACAGGTAGACGATGGGAATGCTCACGTAGGTCTCCATCTGGCGGATTATCTTCGCCAGTTCGTCGCCGTGGCACCCTTCCATGTACATGTCCATGAGAATCAGCTCGGGATGGAACTCCACCAGGTGCTCGATGATCTGCAGCGGGTCGTTGACCACGCGGGTCCGCATGCCGTACTGCTCCAGCGTCAGCGCATAGAATCGAGAAAGCTCCGGGTCATCGTCCATGATAAGGATCCGGTAGGGATCGGCCTCCCGGTCCCCGGTCAGTTGATCCAGCTTCTCCAGCAGCGAACAGATGTGTAACGGTTTTGTCAGATAGGCGTCTCCGCCGGCGCGCACGGACATGAGGCGGGCTGTGAAGTCGTCGCGCTGGGAGATGAAGATCACGGGAATATGCCGCATGGCGTTTCTCTGGAGAGCGGCAATGGCGTCCGCTCCGGCGATCTTTCCCTCGGGGAACATCAGGTCCATGATGATTGCCGACGGCTGTGATTTCGCTACGCTCGCCTCCAGGTCGGCAAGTCCGGAGAAGGTGCGGACCTCGTAGCCGAAGCAGGCTATCTGCACGGCAAGGTTCTGCAGCAGGCACACATCGTCATCAAAAATGAACACCAGCTTCGGCTCCTTACGGATAATGGGGATATCAGGAACAGACTCTTCGAACCGCCGGCGCGCAAGCTCCTCGCATCTGGACGTTATGCTGGCGGCAAGCAGCGCATCGAGGCCGGCCTCTATCCGTTCCCACGCATCACTATCCTGAGAGTCGGCGCCGTCGAGAAGGTTCCGCACCAGGATCTCGGCGCTCCGCGCGGCCTCTCCCACCTCGCTGAAACCGAAGGAAGGGGCCGAACCGGCCAGGGTATGAAGCATGCCGTGCAGGGCTCGCGCCTCGTCACGGGTCGACTTGTCCTCCAGCACCCGGCTCCAGTGGGCCTCACTCCGGCCGA
>JARKOC010000252.1 GCA_029975915.1 Bryobacteraceae bacterium | reverse complement strand
GCAACTGACGCGGACGCCGCGCCCCCTGCCCCGCCTGAAGCTCGCCGAAGGGATAACCGACATCCGCGATTTTCGCTTCGAACACGTGGCGATCGAGAGCTATGATCCGCATCCGCACATCAAGGCCGAGGTCGCCATATGAACCGTCTCGCCGCCTTCGGAGCCGCCGCGCTGGCGGCGCTGCCCGTTGCCGCCCACGCCAACGATACCATGGCCGAACTGGCGGCCGGCGGGCTGACCTTCGTCGCCGCCGACAACGTCAGCATGCGAAGCGAGGATCTCTACATCTCGCCGAAGGAAGTGCGCGTCGACTACGTCTTCCACAACGACGGCCAGCAGGATCGCACGGCCTTGGTCGCCTTCCCGATGCCGGACGTCGAGGGCAGCGGCGATTTCATGGTGTCGGTCCCCAACCCGGATTCCGACAACTTCATGAAGTTCTCGGTGGCGATCGACGGCCGGCCGGTGACGCCGGCCATCGACCGCCACGCCTTCGCCGTCGACGTCGAGATCACCGGCGACCTCGCGGCGCACGCCGTGCCGCTGCTGCCGTTCGGCGACGCCACGGCCCAGGCGCTGGCCGCCCTGCCGAAAGATCTTCTCGCCGACTGGATCGAGCGCGGCATCGTCGTGCCCATGGACTATGACGACGGCGGCGGCTGGAAGACCGACTACGTGCCGATGTGGAAGCTGAAGACCACCTACTGGTGGCGCACCACCTTCCCGGCTGGCCGCGACCGCAAGGTCGCCCACCGCTACACGCCGAGCGTCGGCGCCACCGCCGGCCTCAACTTCCTCGGCTACGGCGACAACGGCCCGTTCACCGGCGAGGACTTCGAGCGGGAGAAGCAGCGCTTCTGCTTTGACGACGCCTTCCTCAAGGCGGTCACCAAGCGCATGGAGGTCGCCGGGGCCGAGGAGTCCTATCTCCAGGAAAGCTGGATTTCCTACGTGCTCACCACCGGCGCCAACTGGGGCGGTACCATCGGCCGCTTCCATCTGACGGTCGACAAGGGAGACGCCGACACGCTGGTCTCCTTCTGCGGCGACGGCGTCAGGAAGACCGGCCCGACCACCTTCGAACTGACCGCCGACGATTTCTACCCCGAGCGCGACATCGACATCGCGCTGGTAGGGCGCCCGGCCGACTGAACGTCCGCTCCTCCTGCCCAATGAAAACGGCCAGCCCCATCAGGGACCGGCCGCTGTTCTCCAGAGCAATCCCAGCAAAAGCGGGAACCGGTTTTGTGTCCGGAATTGCGTCTAGAGCAATCCCAGCAAAAGTGGGAACCGGTTTTGCGTCCGGGATTGCGTGAAAACAAACAGATAGAGCACATTCGGCGAACCAGGGCACCGTACACGACTCATCGTGTTTTTGGTTTGATGCTCTCTTTGCTGAGGGCAGTTTGTAGCCATGCGTCTGCGGCGGTTTCCGGGGCGTTGGCAATCCAGTTTCTGAGTGCGTCGAGACCGACGCGGAACCATGACTTCTCGCGTCGGCCATGGGTCTTTGTCCTGATTGCCTTCATGCCCATGGTTTTTGTTGCACAGCGATAGGCCCAGACCATGGCCAGGGTGACGACGACGAGCAGGCAGGAGAGCTTGTCATGGGAGCGGATGCGGGTGTCTTCGAGATTGAGGCCTCGGGACTTGGCGTCGCCGAACAGGCATTCGATGGCCCATCTTTTACGATAGTCGTTGAGGGCCTGCCTGGGGTCGTCGCGATTGGTGACAACGATGAGCCATTCGTTGTCTCTCAGCCGCTTGGAAGCGAAGTTTACGGGATGGCGCGCCGGGGCGAAGGTTCCATTGAGATGGCCTTGGCCTGTCGCCGGACTTCTTCTGCCGCGCTTTCTGCGCAATAGCGATTGAAAGGACCACACTCGTCCGTCCTCCAGCATCATGGTCATATCGCTCTTGGCTCGAATGACGAATTTGATATTGTTTTCAGTGAGAAAATCCATCCACTCCGCGCCGATGAACTCGCGATCCGCCAGAAGCATGGTGATCGATGAGGCGTCAAACAAGGCCAGATAGCGGCGCATCAGAGCGATGCGTTGGCCGATGTCGGAACAGCCCTGATGCGGCAAGAGCGTCCACAGGAGCGGCACGCGGAAGCGGCGTGTCACGATCGCCAGCATCAGGATGTTGACGTCGGTAGAGCCGATCTTCCAGTTGGTCCGGTCGAGCGCCAGGCATTTGGGGCGCTGCAGGTTGAGCATCTGTACCACGAGCAGTGCCAGTCGGTTGCCGTCCAGCCGCACGAACTGGAAGAAGCGCTGAAGGCGGCGATAGTGCGAGGCGTGCAGCGCCCGGCCGGGCAGATGACTGGCAAGATGCGACAGGTTCACCGTGCGGGACTGCGCAAGCCCGGTGATCAAAGCGGCAAGGCTCGAAAGCCGGCTCTTGCTCAGTGCAAAATGCGCCGATAGCGTCAACATGAGAGTGGTTTGAATGGAGGTCATCTCTGGAGATCCTTTTGGCGAAGAATCTTCAATCTAACCCCTTCAACCCGCTCTCACCCAAACTGTCGTGTACGGTG
>JARKOC010000373.1 GCA_029975915.1 Bryobacteraceae bacterium | reverse complement strand
GGCGGAAGTGTTCAGGGTAGTGCTCCCACCCACCCCGGCCGGTCGGCCCCACGTGGACGATCAGCGACTCGTCGTGGCCGAGCGAGACCGCTGACGTGATCACCCGAAGCCGCGCCACGAACCGATTCTGAAGTTCGCTGTCCCCGGCAAGCGCAAACGCCAACATGCCACCAAAACCCCGGCCCCCGAACTGGCGCAACGCAAGATCATGCTGCGCATGGGACGACAAGCCCGGGTACTCGACAAAAGCCACCCGTGGATCACCGGCCAAGAACTCCGCAATGCGCTGGGCGTTCGCCTGATGCTGCGCCAAGCGCAACGGCAATGTCACCGAACCACGCATGATCAACCACGCATTGAACGGCGAGATCACCCCACCGACATCGGTCAGCGCATCATGACGCAGTGTCGCGATGTCGGCAGCAGAGCCGATCACCGCCCCACCCATCGCGTCCCCGTGCCCGTTGATGTACTTCGTGAGCGAATGCACCGCCAGATCAGCACCATCGGCCAGCGGCCGGTACAACGGCGGCGGAGAAGACGTCGAATCCACGCTCAGCACGGCCCCGGCGTTGTGCGCTATGCCGGCCAACTCGCTGATGTCGGCCACCCGCGTCGTCGGGTTGGCGATCACCTCGGTGTGGATCAACCGGGTGTTCGGACGCAGCGCTGAGCGCACCGCGTCCAGATCGGATGTGTCGACGAAGGTCGCCTCGATGCCGTACTTCGCCGGCAACAACTCGGTGAACAGCCGCCACGTCGCCTCATAGGCAACGTCGGACACGATCGCATGATCACCGCTGGCCAAGAAACAAAAGAACACCCCGTGCAATGCAGCCACCCCTGAGGCGAACACGGCCGCGGCCGCACCTCCGTCCATCGCCGCAAGCTTCGCCTCCAACGCCTGCTGATTGGCGCCGGTCGTGCGGGTATACAGCAACTGCTCAGGGTTCGACCAGTCGATACCGCTCGGATCATCGGGCAAGAGGTACGCATTGGCCATGATGATGGGGGTACGGATCGCCCCCGATCCGCCATCCACGGCATTGCCACCATGCACCGCTCAGGTGGCATCCCCCACCGTCCGCGGATCATGCCTGTCTGGGACGATCATCTTCGCTCCTTCTTCCCGGGTACACCCGTTGTAGCAGAGATCGGATGTCGCCTCGGGTCTGGTGAGGGGTCGGCGTCAAGCTCTGGTTCCCGGGGAGATCGGGCCCCCCAACTCCAACGCGAACCCGCTCCGATCAAGGAGCAACCCAACCACGATGTGAGGCAAGGCAGATCACTCATCCAAGCGCGGAACAAACACAATGCGCGCATCCGCGCTGATCCCCACCCAATGCTGACGGCCCTCAACGACCACGGGAGGGGAAGTGACCCAGACGCGTTCCAGTCGGTCGACAACTGCGAGAGAGTCGAGATCGTAGATGTCCGTGTCATACGAGTCGTCTCGATCAACGACTACCAGCAATCGGTTGCCCACAACCCGCATCCCCCAGGAGACATTCGCCCCGCTATCGATCACACCGATGCGCTCCAAGTCTGGCGTCCATACGCTGAGACGGCCGTCCCGAGTCAGTACCAAGATTCTCCCGTCAGATAGCCACAGGACGAAGCCTTGGCCCACTACCTGCGTTGCTGCCGAATGCAGCACGACCTCTGTGTCCTCAACCGATCGGATTGCCAGGTCCCCTCCGAACGAGAGTGTCACAATCTTCTCTCCGTCGGCAGAAAGATCGGCCGCTACGGCCAACTCGAGCTGTGTGTCGACCTTCGAGAAGGGAATCTCCTTTGGTTCAAGGCCGCACTCGTCAGTAGCCATAGCCAGTCCTGGCCGCATTGTTATGAAGGTTGATGACGCGCCTCCAAAATGGGAGTCCAGAAGCGTCCCCTGGCTAGTCGGGATAATACGAACCTCGCCGTCAGGAGAAATGAACTGCACTCCCGCTTGCGCGGGGCCGAAGGCGCCACAGTCCCCACCGGTCACATGGGACTGCCACGACATAGATATCACCCCGGACGTTGAGCCGATCGGCATTTCTAGTTGCGCGATTTGGGCGCCCGTCAAGATATCCACGATTCGCTCGCCCCCGAAGAGAGCGACTGGGCGTTCCCCTAGCAGGAAGGCCGCTTGAGGCATTTCTTCCCTATGACTGCGATAAATCCCAGCAGCCGAATCAAGTTCGGAATAGATGCTAAGGCGGGCCTCATCATCGATAACCGCGAAGCGAGAACCGCGGGGATCAGCGACAATCAGGTCTTGCGACGACCGGTACCGAGAATGCGGAATTGGAGCAGAAGGATCGATCGGCTGAAGAGAGGACGTCGAACTACCCCAAAGCGGGCGATCATCCCACCCACATGCCATGGAAATGGAGCCGCTACCCTCTTTCGTGGTTTCTGCGGCAGCACCCGAATCGGGCAGCCAGGCGAAGCGGAAGTATGCCAACGTCCCACCCTTCCGGGAGAAACCGGCAACGGAGTCGCCACATCTGATGACATACGCCTCCTGGACCGACTGATCACCGGGTTCGATCCCCTCCAGAGCGCTGCGCGCGACTTCCACTGGCGCACCTGTGGCGATGCTGAAACTCAGCAAGTCGGCATTCCCCGTCACGACATCGATATGGCTGCCGGATACAGTCAAAGCCGCAACCCCACCCGCAACAGGAGTGCGCTCACTGGACTCGTCCCAGATCCCGCTGCTTACGTTGGCATGCCCGAGGCCCTCGGCGTCCCCGAACCAGACTGATCCTTCCCCATCAGAGCTGAGGCTCATATGCACACCAGGCCGGATCAGACGAGCCTCATCATTGGCGAAATCGACACGGACGACGCCCATGTCCGTTGCGGCGAATGCAATGGACGGGTCCGGCGCGACAACGAGTCCGGGCTCCCGCGGCTGCGTCGGCAGCCCCACAGAAGCGGTCACACTCCCGTCCGCCACGTCAATCTGTAAAGCGTTCCATTCCGTCATCGCGACGATGATGTCCTGCTCGGATGACCACGCAGCAGCAGAGTAGGTGCCCGAGAGCAGCGGGATCGTACGCTGGCGACGATCTCGGTTGATCGCCAGCAACTCTGCGGTCTCCGCCTCCGGGCTGTTCACCAGCTCCAGCGAAGCCCGAGCTGCGCCGACACCCTCAGCGGTATTCACCGCCGCCGATGAAGAAACCAGCAAGCGTCTGGCTTGCGCTGCTCTATCAGCCTCGACAGCTCTTCTCTCAGCGACAATGGCGAAGGCGAGGGCGACGGTAGCGACGATAGCCGTAGCGGTGAGTACGCTGACGATGCCCGCGACGAGCCGCCTGATACGCACTCTCCGGCTGTGCGCTGCTACGAGTGCGGCCGCTGCAAACTCACTCAGGCTGTCTGTGAGTGTCACACCGAACTGTGCTGGGTCGGCGCCAAGCACCACCTCGGCGTCACGCGCCCCTCGCGGCAGACTCAAGCCAGATCGCAATTGCGTGAGGCGTGATACCGGCTGCTCAGGGTCTTGGCTGGTCGCCTCCAGCACAAGCAGTCGGGCGTGCGCGCTGACGTAAGTCCGGCGCTCCTCGACCAGATCGGCCAGACGATCGGCATCGGGCGCTTGGTCGGCCAGCACCCACTTGCCCAGTCGTTCAGCCTCGTCGTGCTCAAGCTGGCAGTATCCCTTGGCTTGCCATGTGGTGGTTGCAAACTCGAAAACGAGACCCGCACGCAGGATTTCTCCCGCTATGACGGGCCAGTGCCTTTGACCCGCCGGCAGGGGCAACTCTGCCCGGTTGCCCTCGTCTGGCTTGTCCATCCAGACGTCGATACCCTGTTCTACGAGCGCGTTGCGGAGCGCGTTCGCGGCGGCGACGTCCTCGCTTGCGTACGACAGAAAGACATCAGCCATTAGCCGGCTCCACGCCCCAGATCAGTCTCTCTTCGTCCGTGAGTGCCCGCGCCTCATGGAGGGTTGGCACCCATTCCGCCACGGGTACGGGCTGGCCGGACTGGATCTGGATGAGCGCCCCGGCAGAGGTCACTGCGATGGCTCCGCCGCCATCCCGGAAGGCGACATCTGACACGTACAGGCCTCCCACGCTCGCCCGGTTCGCCAGGATCGTGGCCTCTGGCTTCGAGACATCAAGGATTGCGAATCGGAAGGGCGTCATCACGGCCAGTCTGTCGCTCTCATCGTCGACGACGATTGCGAACGCGTCCGCGAATGAACCATCGGGCGCAATCACTTGCGGCTCACTGGTCCCCCGATCCCCAAAAACCGCCAAACCACCAGCACTCGTGACCGCCACAACCGAATCACCACTCAATGCAGCGGCAGTAAACCCCGCGGTGCTGTCGGCAACCCGCAGCTCGACATCGACTGGGTCGGCATCAACCTGCACAGTCTGCATCCACCTAGTCGACCTCAGGACGGTGGCAGTGCCGTCGTCCGTGACCTTGACTGCAAGAGGCTCGGCAATATGCTCAGCATCCCAGTGCTGCGCCGCCGCTGAATCTTGTGCATCCCAGATCGTGATTCGGTCAGGCGTCGCGAGCACGGTGTAGCGGCCGCTCGGGCTGACATCCGCGACGAAAGGCAACGCCTCAGAATGCATCGCCTTGCGATTCAGGTAGAACAAGCCCAGCATACCGAGCAGCTGCTGGCTGTCCTTCACCCCATACATGTATCCGCCATGAACAAAGCCATCGACGTCGAGCAGTGGTTCGGCTGCAATCAGCGTCTGACTCTGCTCATCAACCTCGTATACCGACAAGCCATCCATGCTCACGATAACAACGTGCTTTCCGTTGTGCGCTGGTATGCCGACAGACCACGAACCAAGGAAAGCGCCCTGGTTAGGGTCGAAAGTTGATGCGTCCAGATCAATCTCCGGGGCGCAGCTCCTGTCTATGACCGCCCATCCTCGAGGACCGCCAACCGAGATGATCCGATTGCGCGCTGTTGGGCTCGGAGCCTTGTTGATGAAGATGGAGCATCTCGACGCATTGTCTGTGGCAACCATTGCAGGCTCCAGATCCCATACTTGGAGCTTTCCGTCCACACTCGCTGTGACCAGGCGATGACCAGAGGTGGCAGAAGGAGCAACCTGTCCTGAGCTCACGGGGATCGTAAGGAGGGGCTCTGATATGCGCCAATCGCGCAACACCAGACTGCCAGAGCGACCACCAACCACAAACAAGCCATTCTCGAGCGGCTCGACGTAACCTTGCAGGTTGGAAGCGTCCTGAGACTGCCCCATCTCCCAATTGATTGCTGTCACGCCGATGCCCTCGAGCACATAAAGGAATCTCCCATCAGGGCTGAGGCCGATGTCGATTCCTCCACCAACTTCGCGTTCGTAAAGAACGTTCCCGCTTTGGATGTCAAGGATGAGCGCTCGGGATGATGTCGCCACGGCTACCGTGCCGACGTCGCTGAAGGCTGCAACACGGAACGGCTCATCGAATGGGTCGGCCAGCAGAGGTGAAGTGCCACCGTCCTCGTGGACCTGCAGAAGCTCTCCGTCTCGACTGATGACGACCAGTCCAAGAACGGCGTCCCAGTCCATCCAGATGATGTCAGGGACCTGCATCAGTTCGTTGCCTTCGCGGTCGTGTATTGTCGCCGTTCCTTTGAAGAAGACTGCGACAGCGCTGCAGTCCGGCGCGACCCGTGGTGTCGCGCCGGACTCACCAACCAGTTCAGCGATCAGGCTGCCGTCGACGAGCGAAACCAACTCGATCCGCCCGTCCAGCAGCCCTGCCGCCGCGCAATCGCCTTCTGCGTCGAGCCTTGCGGCCGAACCGGGCAACGAGAATGCCGTGTGCGGGAGCGACGACGCGGCAATCTTGACCGCCGCGTTCATGCTGGTTGCGCCGACGTGCCGGGCGAGTGCCTCATTCGCAAGGATGGCGGGAGCGTCGGCATCGCGAGTGATCAGGGATTCTGCGAGCGCCGAAAGGCGTTCGGATTCGGTCGTTGCCTCAGCGACGCGGGCAGCGGCCGCTGACTTGACGGCGCGAGCCGTGTGCATGATCGCCATGGCCGTGACCAGGCACAATATCAGCGCGACTGTGACAGATACTGTGCCTCGGCGGCGGCGTGCTTTGGTTTCAGCACTTGAGCTCGCATCCAGATAGGCGCGCACCTCGCTGCCGCCGATGCCCGATTCTCCAATGAGCGCGCTGAGCCCATAGCCGGTGGCGATTTGGGATCCGTCGGCAAGGGGCGAAGCGGAGTCGACCCGCCACGCGCGAGCTTGCGAGACAAGTCGGTTCCATTCGACAAGCCGAGCGCCTCCAATTCTGACAATTGATGCGATTCGGCCAGCGGCACTTGCTATTTCCGCATCTGACGCCTGGCCAGGCATTACCACATGTGAAAGGTGTTGCCAGAGCGGGCCGGGCTTCCCGAGAAAGGAGACCGGAATGACCTCGGTCTCATCAGGCACACCGGCCGCATCGGGGGCGGTCATGACTGCAACAGTGACTGGGGCGTGTTCCGACAGGCGGCAGCCCTGCTTCAGCAATGCGGCTTCAAGTCGGTCGACGTCTGGTGTTCGCTCGCCGAACACGAGGATGCGGATCTCGCCTGGCTGGCCGAGTGGTGTGCTATCCATGCCTACCGCCGGTGCCACCATGGGGTAGACACAAACGCCGGTTGAACCCTGCGCTCCGCGCGAATCCCAACCTGCGGCTCCGGGCATAGACCTCGACAGCGCCACCCGCGAGGCCAGAGAACGCTGGGCTGTGGGAATGCTCATTCAAATCAGCGAAACGTGCGGCCCCCATCTTGTCGTCGGGGTGCCACACAACAAACCTGTCAAGGATGGGCGGGATCGCCACTCGCGCTCCTCTCGAAATGCCGCTTGACCAGGGGTTGTCGGCGGCCAAGGTCAGACTATGCCCTGGAGCGGGTCTGTCAACTCGCGGGCTTGGGATTTGCCCTCCAGGGTTGGATGCCTGTCCGACGAACTCGATTCTCCGGTCAGCCGGGTGGTCGGTTTGAACCTGTTCGCCCATCTCTTCCCCGCTCGAAGATGCGGTCTTCCTGCAAGCTCACAAGCCCGATTCCCACCGCCTGTTAGTGCCCGACAACCACCCACCGAGCCCCTGGCAGGTACAAACCCTCACGAAACATGCGCACCTGCGGAGGGCGAGATCGGGACAGACAGACTCACCAATGACGTGGCCTCTGAATGCGTCGGCGCGCTGCGCGCGATAGTCGCGCCAGTCGGCGAGGACATTGCGGTGCTCGGTCTGCTCCCGCTGATCGGCACCGCGTACGAGCCACTGATGATGGGGGATGAGCCCATCGCGCGAGTGGACGCGTTCGGGTCTCCGGGGCGACCAGGAAGTCGCCACCGAGCGCCGCGTCGCGGTCGTCGAGATAGTTGGCACTGGGCTGGACGGACGAAAGAATCGCTCGCGACCTGCCGAGCGGACGCGGGCCGCAAACGAACCAAGGTTCCTGGCAGGCCCACGTTCGCCCGATATGGGGACTACTTTCTCGCAA
>JARKOC010000362.1 GCA_029975915.1 Bryobacteraceae bacterium | reverse complement strand
GCCCCGTGGAACAGGGTGCGGTTCCTCATGAGCGTGCCGAACAGGGCCTTCTGGCCAGGAATCTTCGCTCCCCGTTCCCGCAGGTCCAGGATCAGCCCCTCGATGTCGATCTTTGCCGCGCACACCTCGTTGCACCTGCGGCAGCCGATGCACAACCCGAGAATATCCCGCGCGTTCTCGGTCCCTTGGAAGAAAGGGGTCAGCACCAGCCCGATGCCGCCCACGTAGATATGTCCGAACACGTGGCCGCCCACGATCTCGTACACCGGGCAGACATTGGCGCAGGCCCCGCACTTGACGCATTTCAGTGCCTCGCGGAAGCGCGGGTCGGCCGCCAGTTGCCGTCTGCCGTTGTCCAGCAGCACGACATGCAGTTCATGTCCCTCGGACGGCCCCCGGATCAGGGAGACATAGGAGGTAATCTTCTGGCCGGTGGCGTTTTTGGGCAGGATGGAAATGATGTCCAAGGCCTCGGCCAGGGAGGGGACGATTTTCTCGATGCCGATAAGGGCGATATGGGTCTCGGGAAGGGTGGTGACCAGCCGGGCGTTTCCCTCGTTGGTCACCAGGCCGATGGCGCCGCTGTCGGCCACGGCCACGTTTGCCCCCGAGATCCCGACCCGCGCCGTGAGGAAACCGTCCCGCAGGGTCTCTCGCGCCGTTTCCACCAGGAACGGGATGTCCGGCGGGCAGTCCCGGCCGGTCTCGCGGGAGAACAGGGTCGCCACCTCTTGCCGGTTCTTGTGGATGGCAGGCATGACCATGTGGGAAGGCCGCTCGCCCGCCAGCTGAATGATCCACTCGCCCAGGTCGGTCTCCAGCGAGCGGATGCCCGCCTTTTCCAGGTGGGGGTTGAGGCGGATCTCCTCCGAGGTCATGGACTTGGATTTGACGACGCACTCCGCCCTTTTGCCCCGGATGATGCCCAAGATTGCGCTCCGGGCCTCCTCATGGTTTGCGCACAGGTGAACCGTCGCGCCCGCCGCTTCCGCGCTCTCCTGGAACCGCTCCACCAGGTCGGGCAGGTCGCGCAGCGCGTTGTCCCGGATCGCGGAGACCCGGTCGCGCAGCGACTCGAAATCGTCCTCTTCAAAGGCACGTGCGCGCGCGGCCGGATACTGGGCCGCGAAGTTCTTCAGGGCCGTGCGCAGGAAGGAGTCATGGATCTTCTGCCTGATGATCTTTTTCGACACGAATCTATTCTCCTTCAAGGATCAGGATATGCAGTTCCTTCGGTCCGTGGACGCCGATGGTCAGCACACGCTCGATATCGGCGGTGCGGCTCGGCCCTGTGGTGATCGACAGGTAGGCGTGGGGCCGGGAGGAGAGGAGGCTGTCGATGGCCCCGGTCAGCGACGACAGGTCCGGGACGATGGTTGAGGCCCGGAGGAATACCATGTGGATCGGGGGGAGAGCGGTTGCGCTGCGTTCAACGGCATCGGAGTTTTCCAGGAGGAGGCTGCCGGTGGCGGCAACCCCGGCCGTGGCGAAGCTCAGGCAGACCGGGGCATTGCGGTGCTCTTCGGGTTGCGCGAAGGAGATGTCGGAGAAATGACGCCGTATATCGTCCGGTAGGGCGGATGCCGCAAGTACAGGACCGGATCTCTGCCGGACGTATGCCGCGGCATCGGCGGCGGAGGAAAAACGCCTGACAACGGCGCCGACCGCCTCGGCGGCGGCCTGGAAGCGGGCAATCATGATCTCCTCACTTCGATGGGGACTGAAAAAGCATGATGCAATAGTAAATGAGGAGCAAGGCACATGCAAGGGGATGT
>JARKOC010000360.1 GCA_029975915.1 Bryobacteraceae bacterium | reverse complement strand
CCTGTTGTTCACCATGAACGGCAATACGGGATACGTGGTGAGCGATGTCCTTGTGGACGGGGTCTCGGTCGGCGCCGTGACCAATTACACCTTTACCGGTATTACCGCCAATCATACCATTGCCGTGACCTTCGCCGCCGCGTCTATCCCAAGCGACTATTGCGCCATACCCCCGTTCATCGCCTCCTCTGCCCCGCCGAACGTGATGCTGATGCTGTCGGTGGAGACGCCGATGCAGGGGCCGGCCAACGTTAAAGTCACTCCCTCCGGGATTCCGTCAGATATCAACTATACAGCCAGTTCCACCTCTGGAGGGTGCGGCAACGGCGCGCTGGGCTGTTACGACAACGCAATGGAGTATTACGGCTATTTCGAGTCCGGTAAATGCTACACCTACTCCAGCGACATGTTCGTTCCCTCCGGCGCCGCGACCAATCATCAGTGTGCAGCCGGTACCGCGTGGAGCGGCAACTTCCTGAACTGGGCCACCACCATGGCTGTTGACGCCTTCCGCAAGGCGTTCACGGGAGGGAACCGCGATACGGATACCACCTCCTCCACGGTGATCCTGGCTGCCCGGCATCAGTCAAGCTGGTTTCCCGACCCGGTCCGCATCGACAACGCCGAACTGTACGTGCCTGTCAGCGGCTCGGGCGTTACGAGGTATCTCAAAAGGGCCGGAACCGGAATGGGTTTCGTACTCTGCAACGCCGGTCAGACAAACTGCAGTTTTTCGACCACCGGGAGCGGTGAATCCCGATTCCCTGTTGCGGGCTCAAACGCCCAGGCTGCATACAAGCTACGCATCAAGGCGTGTGACTCCACCGGCGGCGTCGAAACGCGCTGCAACACTGTCACCAACAAACCCGAGGGTGTCATCCAGAAGTACATGGACAGGATTCGCTTCGCGCTCATTTCTTATGCGGCCGACGACTCTGAGTCAAGGGACGGCGGCGTGCTCCGCGCGAACATGAAGTGGGTCGGCCCGAAGATACCCTATGGCTTGCGCTACCATGACGCGGGCGGGAGCATTCAGACCTGCAACAGCAGCGCCGGCTGCGCCAATCCGGTGAAGGAGGTGGATGACAACGGCTTATTCCAGAATAATCCCGACGGC
>JARKOC010000335.1 GCA_029975915.1 Bryobacteraceae bacterium | reverse complement strand
TTCACCGCTTACCCTCTATTTTTACAATGTGTATGCATCGGGCGGCTTGTTCTCCACCCCGGAGGAGTTGTCCCACCTAGCGACGATGTTCATCAACAAGGGGGTTTACGGCTCACGCCGGATACTCTCGGAAAGGTCCGTAGCGCTCATGGCGCAGGACCAGAGGCTGGGTTCTTTCAACCCTGTTCCCTACGATGAATTCCGTTTCGGCCTGGGGTGGGATACCGTCGCACAGCCGGGGCTGGCAGAAAACCGGCGACATGAACGGCTATTACGGCGCCAACATCGCGGTGCTGCCGGATGAGAAACTGGGGGTTATAGTTTTCGGCGCCTCGAACGGTTTCGGATCCTCCCATGCCGTTACCATCGCGGAGCGAATCCTGCTCCGCGCCCTGGTGGAGCGCAGCACGATTGCGGCGATGCCGAAACCGCTGCCGGACACCCCGTTGCCGGTCCAGGCGACGCCGCAGGAGGACAAAATCCCCTATGCGGGCCACTACGCCACGGGAACGACCGCCTATCGTCTGAGTTTCGGTTCGGATGACTCGCTCTCGGTTGATGAATACCAGACCGACTGGACATCGAAATACCGGAACCTGAAATTGCGCAGCGACGGCTGGTATGCGGCGGACGGCGATCCCGTCACGGCGGTCCGCCTGCTAACCCGGGCGGGACACCGCTATTTTGCTCTCCGGATGAAACGGGGGTATGGGCACTACAGCGTCAGCATCCTGTTCGGGCAGCGTCTTGACGACAAAGCCGCCATATCCGATGCCTGGAGGGCGCGGCTTGACGAGAGGTGGCTGCCGGTCAACGCCGACGCGTGGTGGTTCCTGTTGATGAAAGGCGATCCCGGCTTCCGGTTCAGGACAATAACCGGTCTGACCGGATACCTGATGGGCAACACGATCCTGTGTGACATGATCCCGCCCTCCGACAACAGGCTGGACGGCATGTTCATGACCCTGCCCGACAGCGGCGGAGACCTGCAGGACGCGGGTATCGAACCCTGGCAGGGCCAGAACTGGCTGCGCCTCGGCAGTTCCCTCTATCGTCCCCTGTCGAACATCCCGCTTCTTGCGTCGGGAGCGACCACAATTTCCATT
>JARKOC010000325.1 GCA_029975915.1 Bryobacteraceae bacterium | reverse complement strand
TCGGTCATCTCAGAACCCCCGCCGGTAGAAATAGAACTGGGACAGCTCGCTCACGATTTCGGAGACCACCCCGGCGCAGATCAGGATGACGAACATCACCGCCGGCGGCTGGGACAGCACCAGCGCGGCCATCGCCAGGATAAAGCCCGCCGAAAACACGTACAGCGACCGGCTCGTGGCTTTCAGCTCGATCAGCCTGTCGCGCTCGTCGGTGATTTCGGGGCCTTCTTCCCGCGTGGCGATCGCGTTCGCGATGTAGAAGACGATGGTGAGGACGATCTTGGCGGCGACCGTCACCGGAATCAGGATCAGGAAGAATGCGCCCCAGAAGTGGAAGACCTCTGGCGCGTAGGCGTCCGCCTGCGGGTAGCGCTGGATCATGAGCGCGGAGTAGACGACCACGATCAGCACCGTGCTGACCATGCTCATGAGGCTGCGCCGTTCTTGAAAGGACATCTCATCCCCCTTGTGTCTGCTGAGTTTTACTCAACGTCAAATTTACCTTGCATAGAGTATCATAAACCAGACATAATGTCAAGTATCTTTTACATCAAGTGGCGCAAACTGGATCAGGCAAGGAATCTCAGCGATAGCGCTATGGCGTGCGAAGCGCGTTCTTTGTGGAAATGGAAAGAGGAGGGGGGTGCGATGCTGCGTATCGACCCGAAGGGGGAATGCCCGCCTAATTCGTCCGCCGCGCCACCGTACTCATCCCGAGCGCGGGCAGCCAGACGGTGATCGCCGGGCAGAGTCAGGAACCTGGCGACTCCACCGGGTTTCCCGCTGCTGTCTCCTCAGGGGGTTTGAGGGATCGGAAGCTGCGGTACAGACTCAGGTCATAGATGATCTTCAGCCCGCCGGCCAACACGAAGGGCAAACTGAGCAGCGACGCGCTGAGCAGCACCCCGGTCAATAGCGGCGATACCGCACTTCCGACCGTGCGCGCGATCGTGGTGACCCCCGCCGCCGCGGATCGCTCGTCCGCGTCCACGACAGCCATGATATACGATTGGCGGGTAGGCACATCCATCTGGGAAATACTGAAGCGCACCAGCAGGAGGGCGATTGCCAGCGGCAGGTTCGGCATGAAGGGAACCAGAATCAGCAGCACG